>CAVOYO010000009.1:0-162736 GCA_963700695.1 uncultured Acidobacteriota bacterium
TGGGACGCCAGGATTATAGGCTGCGGCGGGCCTCTGACACGACGGCGAGACGGCCATGATTCAGGCTGGGCCCTCATCCTGGGCCCGGCGGCGCTCCAGTCGATCTTCTCGCCCAGGCTCGCAAGGGCGGCCAGCCAGAATGCCGGGTAGGGCAAAGGCACCTGTCGGATCACGGGCGAGAATCCGCCGCCGCAGGGTGACATCCTCGGCAGCGAGGGCGTAGAGCTCCTTCCAGGCAGCCAGATCGCCCCGGTCGAGGATCTGCGCGAGCACCTCGTCACTTCGGAGGTCGAGTCGGCTCCGGTTCCACCCGATGACCGTCCGCTCGAGGGCGCTGGTCCTCAACCGGCGCCTCCGGTCAGCTGATCCTGAGCCAGCACCCCCGCCCAGTGCCGCCCGCGCTCCATGAGGTGAGTCCAATCGTTCCACGGCGCCACGAGGTCCTTGTAGGTCGTGAGGTCCACCTCGGCTCGATCGGAAGGGGCAGCGGCACCGAGGCGCTCCACCACCTCGACGAGGGGTGACGCGCCGCTCTCCTGGGCATAGAGCTCGTCGAACGGCACAAAGGCCTCGGTCACTCCTGTCTCTCCGAGACGCTCGAGCAGGACCACGGTGTCGAGGTAGTCTCGAACCGTGTGGCGGGTGGCCAACAGCCAGGCCTTGACCCGTGCCATCTCCCCGAGCGTCGGCACCCTCAGGCCTTTGACGAGCTCCGTCTCCAGAGGCTTCGTTCTCCGGAGCTGGCGAATCCCGGTCATCACGCCATCCAGCTGACCGAGAATGACGACAGGCCGCTGCACTCGCGACGTCTGCCAACCGGCGGCGGCCTCGAGGTCAGCGAGAACGTCGTCGAAGCGCGCGCGGAGATCCTCGAGCACGTGATCGCCGTCGAGGCTCTTCCGATGTCCCGCGTGCAGCGCGGCGGCTGTCCCCCGACGAGCACCGTGCCCGGCACGAGGTCCTGGAGGTGCCGTTCTGCGGCCAGTAGGCGTTCCCATTCCGGCAGATCGTCGACGGTCACACCGGGATTGTAGCTCTCGAGCGCGTGTGACGGGGTCCGGCCAAAGGGTCGAGGGAAGGATCGCTGCTTGGCGCTCCTGGGAGATTCGAGTCTGTCCTGAGCGCCAGTCTCTCCCTTCGTGCAAAGAGGGATGCTTCGTCGCATGGCCCGAAACCAAGCTCCTCAGCATGACGTCCACTCCCTCACTCCAACAACGACTCCCAGTTCACCACCACGTGCATCTGGAGCTTGCGGTCGCCCTCGACCGACAGCTTCACCAGGAAGCGCTGGCCGTCCGCGCTCACCGCGTAGTGGTCTCGGAGGCCCGCGACCTTTCGCCCGCGTCGAAGAGCTCGGACGGGAGCTCGACCTCGAGCCGCCGCCGCTGCTTGTCGCACCTCGACCGCCACCAGCGGTCCTCCGGCGTGCGTGTAGAAGAGCTCCTTCCCGTCGCCTCGCCACTTGGGTTGCCCGCCGCCGTCGACCGAGACGCGCACCCGTCCCCCGGCCCGCCGGTAGGGCTCGACGTAGACCTCTCACGCCCGGACTCGCCCGAGACGTAGGCCAGCCAGCGTCCGTCGGGCGACAGGTGGGGCTCGGTCAACCGGAACCCGGCTGCTTCGCGACGAGCTCGGCCGGCCCACCTCCGCCGCGGGGAGCGCCACACAGACGGTCTCGGTCGCCGGACGGGTCCGGCTCGCACGAAGAGGAGCGTCTCTCCGTCGGACGACCAGCTCTTCCGCCCAGTCGCGTCCGGGAGACTCGAGTCAGCGGCGTGACCGGGGTCGCCCCTCGGAGGCCCTTGCGAACGCAGGTCAGCCCGTTGTGGGGATGTGATCGCGATGAACGCCAGCGTCCGGCCGTCCGGGGACCAGACCGGGTTGTTCTCGTCAGCGGGGTCGTCGGTCACGCGGCTCGCGACACCGCGGGCAGGCGTCCATCACCCACACGTCGTGCTGCCCCTCGGCGTCGCGGATCTCGAGGGGACCCGCCTCTCGTCCGGCGAAAGCGGCGATCTGGCCGTAGGCTCCCGGCGCTCCGACCGTCCCGACTTGTTCCCCCGTGCGGTCGAGCCACGCGAGCTGAGACCGGCCCTCTGGCTCTTCCCGGTGAGGGAGGCGAGGGTGCCGCCCGATGAGACCCCAAACCGCGCCACGTCGCATGCCGGTCACCAGGCCACGGAAGACGCCATCGTGACGCGGCTCGCCACTCAGCTCGGCACGCTCGACGTCGAACGGTTGAGCGAGGAGCGTGTCCTCGACGGTCGAAGAGGAGGTGTCCCCCGCCAGCCCGAGGTGGATGCATCAGCCGGGCGCGAGGAGGCGCCTCTCGTCGGGGCGGTCGAGCGACCCGACGTGGACACCCAGAGCGGCGAGTTGCCCGCCAGAGATTCCCCCGGCCGTGAACAAGAAGCGACGCCCATCAGGCAGGAACTTGGGTACACCGAGAAGCTGCTCACCGCGAGCCAGATTCGGGCATCAGGAGGGGCTTCGGCTCCCCTCCGGTCGCCGCGACCGTGTAGAGCCCGCCGGGCTCGGCGCTCTGGGGGCCGTCCCACGCCCCGAAGAGGATCGTGCCGTCCTCATTCCAGTCGCCGTTAGGCCGCGTGTCGCCGGCAGGGCGCAGATCCTCCGGACCGTATCGTCGTCCAGGTTGAGCTTGTGGAGCTCTCCTTCGGCGAAGAACCCGATGAATCGGCTGTCCGGAGACCAGAACGGGTCGCTCCCCCCGTACGCCCCCTCCGTCCCCGCTCAGTGGCCGGGTGGTCTCGGACTCGAGCGAGTGGAGCCAGAACATCCTCGAGACGTCGCCTTCCGCCGGGTCGTCCGGCCAGCAAGAATCACGACGTGGCGTCCGTCGGGCGAGGGGACGGGCCAGATGAAGGTCCAGCCCTCCGGTGCATCGACCGTAAAGCGCACCGCCGGCCTCGGTTCCGGGACCTCGGTCCAGTGGACGAAAGCCAGGGTGGCGGCAAGACCGGTCGCCACCAGCGAGACCGCCACCAAGCCCCAGCTTTCCTTGATCCGCCGATGGCGCTCGGCGCGGGTCGTCTCGCTGGTGTCGCCGGCGACAGCCTCGGCCTCCGGGGCTGTTCCCGCGAGGACGTCCTGCAGCGCCAGACGGGCCCCTCCGATGTCGGGAAGTCGCGTGCGCGGGTCCTTGCGGAGGCAGCGGGCGAGGAGCCAGCGGATGACCCGCGGTGTCTCCGCGGGCAGCGCGTCGAGGTCGGGCTCCTCCTTCACCACCGCCGCGATGATGTCGGTGACGGTGTCGCCGGCGAATAGCGCACGGCCGGTCAGCATCTCCCACAGCAAGACGCCAAATGCCCACACGTCTCCCCGCTTGTCGACGGGCTTGCCCCGGGCCTGCTCGGGCGACATGTAGGCGGCGGTTCCCAGGATGACCCCCGCCGCCGTCGCCGTGTGCGCGAGGGTCGGGGACTGCGAGATCTCGGATGAAGACGAGCGTCCTTCGGCCGCCTCCCCGGCCCAGGCCTTGGCGAGACCGAAGTCGAGAACCTTGACCTTCCCGTCCGGCGTCAGCTTGACGTTCGCGGGCTTGAGGTCGCGGTGGACGATGCCCGTGTTGTGCGCTTCCTCGAGGGCCTCGGCGATCTGCTTGGCGATCTCCAGCGTCTCGTTGACGGGAATCGGCCCTTTGTCGAGGCGCTGCTTGAGGTCCTCACCCTCGACGAGCTCGAGAACGAGAAACGGCTGGCCGTATGTCTCCTCGAGACCGTAGATCGCGGCGATGTGCGGGTGGTTGAGCGACGCGAGAAGATGAGCCTCGCGCTGGAAGCGCTCAAGGCGTCCAGCGTCTTTCGCAACCTCAGCCGGCAAGATCTTGATCGCCACGTCCCGCCCGAGCTTCGTGTCGGTGGCGCGGTAGACCTCCCCCATCCCCCCGGCCCCGAGGAGCTCGAGGATCTCGTAAGGGCCGAGGCACTCCCCCGCCGACAGAGCCACGTCTGGCCGCCCTCCTGAGGATGGTGATGCTTGGTCGAGAGTATAGCCGCTCGAGCAAGCGGGCCGAGAGGTCTTGACACCGGCGATGGGGGCTCTCGGTGTCGCGGCCTGGAACGGGGGTCCCGAAAAGTGCTGGGTGTCGGCCCCTACCAGTACCTGCTGATCCAGAGGTTGCCCAGAACTAGGCGGATCGCCGCTTCACCGTCTCGCGAGGGGCCTCCCGGGAGGTCCAGCTCTGGCGCGGCGGAGCAGGGTTCGGCGCTCCCTACCGCAGCGCGTCCAGAACGTGGTCGGCGCCAAAACGCAGCACCCCGCCGCGGGGGCGAGATGCTGCGCTCGGGGCCCAGAGCGCGAGACGCACCCTGCGAGCACGGACGAGAGGCAGGTTCTCCGCCTTGCGTCGAAGGACCGCTTCCTCGCGCTTCCAGTCGACGCGGCGGCTCCACTTGACCTCTCCCACGAGGAGGGTCGAGCCGTCTTCGCTCTCGGCCACCACATCCAGCTCCATGGGTGAGCGGTCGAGGCCCGGCCCCCACCAGCTCGCGGCCGGCCCCCACGTCTGGCCTCCAAAGCGCGCTCGGGGCACGGCTTGACGCGCGAGGTCCTCGAAGACGCTCGCCACGTGGCTGTGCAGCCCAGCCTCCACCTCGCGGAGGACCCGGGCACTCTGGCGCGCCCCGAGGCGCGAGCGGTTCGGCTCCACGAAGCGGAACCAGAATCGAAGAAAGGGATCGTCCAGCCGATAGGCCGTTCGTTTGCTGTCGCGGAGGCTGGAGCCGAAGGGGACGTCTCGGCGGACGAGGCCGAGATCGAGGAGGCGCGCGAGCGGTCGGGCGAGAGACGTGGCCGGCTTCTGGAGCCGGCCCGCGATCTCGGAAAGGCGGTGACAACCGGCACCGATCAGGGCAAGGATGGAGCTGGCCTGGGTCGTCTCGCTCAGGTCGTCGAGCAGGAGACGTCTGGGCTCGTCGTGAAGCACCCCGAGAGGCGAGAGAACGAGCTGCTCCATCGCCCTGGCGAGGCCCCGGTGGTCGGCGGCCAGCTCCCAGTATCGCGGCACGCCGCCCCAGACCGCGAAGGCCTCGGTGGCCGCCACCGCGCTCCGCAGCGAGAGGCCGTCGCGGATCCAGCCGGCAAGGAGGGGCTCCACCCGGAGAATCTCCCGGGCCCGACCGAAGAGCGGAGCCGAGCCGTCCAGCACGAGCCCGTGCATCAGCCGCTGGGACGAGCCCGTGAGGACGACGCTGACTCCCCGCTCTCCTTCGGAGTCCACCCGCTTCTGCACGAGGCTCGGCAGCTCCGGCGCCGAGGCCACGAGCGACGGGAACTCGTCGATCGCGAGGACAGTGCGGCGTGGCGCGTCCGCCCAGAGGCGACCGAGGAGCTCATCCCAGCCGGGATAGGTCACATCCGAGAAGCCAGGGACCAACCGCGCGATCTCTTCGGCAAGGGCCGCTCGTTGAAGCGTGGCCTCCCGGTCGTCGGCCACGTAGTAGACCGCGCGACTCGCCGGGAGGGCCTCCGAGAGCAGCCGCGATTTCCCCAGCCGCCGACGGCCATGGACGACGGCGAGCCCTCCGTCCCGAGCGCTGAAGAAGCGTCTCAGGCGCCGAGACTCATCGCTCCGATCCAGGAACGGGAGGCGCATGATCCGGTCTATTATGCTGCAGAAACATTATGTACCGCAAGCATAATCTTCGAGCCCGGGAGAAGAGCCCGGAGGACCTCTCCGCCTGCCCCCTCCAGCCCGTGTATCACAGTGATGTGGGGGTGGTTGAGAGAGGCGAGGAGATGAGCCTCGCGCTGGAAGCGCTCAAGGCGTCCAGCGTCTTTCGCAACCTCAGCCGGCAAGATCTTGATCGCCACGTCCCGCCCGAGCTTCGTGTCGGTGGCGCGGTACACCTCTCCCATTCCCCCGGGTCCGAGGGGCTCGAGGATCTCGTAGGAACCAAGGCGATCCCCCGCCGACAGAGCCATGTCTGGGCGCCCTCCTGAGGATGGTGATGCTTGACCGAGAGTATAGCGGTTTCAGCAGGTGGGTCGGGTGTCGAGCGCCCGGGCCGATTCCTTCTGCCAACCGGACCTGATGCGGCACCCCGCCGGCCCACACTGGGCCATGGGGACACAACCGAATCTCAAGAAGATCCCGGACGACGAGCTGCTCCGAAGCCTGTCCCGCGTGCTGAAGCAATCCCGCCGCACCGAGGCCGATCTCGTGGCCCACATCGCCGAGGTGGACGAGCGTCGCCTCTACGCGCGAGAAGCCTCTCCCTCCATGCACGCCTACTGCATCGACGTGCTGCACCTCTCGGAGCCCGAGACGGCGCTGCGGATCCACGTGGCCCGCGCCAGTCGGAAGCACCCGATGCTCCTCGAGATGCTGCGCGACGGGCGGCTTCACCTGAGCGGCGTCGCGGTGCTGGCCCCCCACCTCACGGTGCAGAACCGGCGAGGCCTCTTCAAGCGCGCCACGCACAAGTCGAAGCGCCAGATCGAGGAGATCGTCGCCGAGCTCAGCCCCCGCCCGGGCACCGCGGCCAGCATGCGGAAGCTGCCGTCGCGGCGGGTCGTCTCCGACATGGCGCCCCAACATCGTCTAGGCGACGTTGAGTCATCTAAGCCGCTGGATGAAAAGGGCTTACACCGCCAGCATCGTCCGGACGATGTTGGGTCGTTTAAGTTGTTGAATGGAAATCAGTTGGGGCGCGAGCAACGTCCGGACGATGTTGCGCTCGGAAACCCGGGGAGCGCGGCCCCGCCGCAGCGCCGGGCGACGATGGAGCCGCTGGGCACCGCCCGCTATCAGGTCAAGTTCACCGCGGATCGGGAGCTGCACGACAAGCTGGAGCGGCTCCAGGCCCTGATGGGCACCACGGTGCCCGACGGCGACCTCGGGGCGATCATCGAAGCGGCGGTCACCGAGAAGCTGGAGAGGCTCGAGGCGAGGCGGCCCGGGAAGACGAAGAGGCCCCGGAAGAGCCTGGCCGAGACCGACGCCACTCCGACCTCGCGCCACATCCCCGCTGCGGTCCGGCGAGCGGTGTGGGAGCGAGACGGTGGACGGTGCACCTACGCGGACCGGTACGGGAGACGCTGCCCCGCCTGCGATCGGCTCGAGTTCCACCATCACGGCAGGCCGTTCGGCCGAGGGGGAGACCACAGCCCCGGAAACGTCAGACTTGCCTGCAAGTTATGCCGCGAGCGGCATAACCAGCATTATGCCGACCGCCGGATTATGCCGCGTGGTGCTGAGAGCGCGCTTGTTGCTGCCTGATTTTCCAGGGGTTTAGCCTGAACGGAGTGAGGATCGAGTCGGCATAATCCGGAGCCGTAGGAGCGAGCATCCTGCCTTGCAGCGGCCGCAGGCCGCGGAAGGAGGGGAGGATGTTCGATCCAGGATCGGTGCGGTTCAGGGGACCGCTCAAGGACCACGTTGATGGCTTCTGGGCGGAGCTCCAGCGCCAAGGGTACGCACCGCTGTCAGGCAGAAACCTGCTGCTGGTCGCAGCCCACTTCAGCCGGTGGCTCGACGACCACCGGCTTGGTCTTGGTGATCTCTGCGACGAGGGCGTGGCGTCGTTCATGGCGCATCGGCGTCGGCAGGGGTACACGCAGTTCTTGTCGCCGCGCGCGCTTGGACCGCTGCTCAGCCACCTCCGTAGCGTCGGCGTCGTTGTACGACCTGCCGCGGTAGTCGAAACTCCGATGGATCGGCTGCTGGGCGAGTACGCGGAGTACCTCGACCGAGAGCGCGGCTTGTGCGCTACGACCATCCACGGCTACACGGACTTCGCCCGGAAGTTCGCGAGGGGTCGCTTCGGCACCAAGAGCCCGAGATGGAATCAGCTCACCCCGACAGACATCGCGGATTTTGTGATGCACGAGTCTCGCCAGTGGAGCACCGGGTACTGCAAGAGCAAGGTCAATTGGCTGCGCTCGCTCCTGCGTTTCCTCCACGTCCGCGGTCACATTTCACGCGATCTTGCCGGGTGCGTGCCGGCGGTGGCCGGCTGGCGACTGGCGTGGTTGCCAAGAGCGCTTGAGTCAGATCAGGTTGATCTCCTGCTCAAGCAGGGCAAGCAGCGCTCGGCCCTGGGTTGTCGCGATGCGGCCATCGTTCGCCTCTTGATTCGTCTCGGCTTGCGCGCCGGCGACGTGGCGGCGCTCGAGCTCGATGATCTCGACTGGCGCGCGGGCGAGATCGTCGTCCGTGGCAAAGGAAGACGCGAAAGTCGACTGCCGCTCCCTCACGACGTCGGCAAAGAGCTCGCCGCATACCTGCGTGCTGGCCGGCCACGTGCCCTCAGCCGGAAAGTGTTTCTGCGCAGCCGGGCGCCGTATCGAGGGCTGACACCAGGGGGCGTGGTCGCGGCTGTAGGTTGCGCCCTGCGACGTGCCGGCATCGCCGAGGGTGGCGCACAGGTGCTGCGACACACCACCGCCACGGAGATGCTTCGCCGCGGGGCCTCGCTCCCCGAGATTGCGCACGTACTGCGGCATCGCCACGTCGATACCACCGCCATCTACGCCAAGGTCGACTACGCTGCGCTGCGCGCTCTGGCCCAGCCCTGGCCGGAAGGTGTCGCATGAAGCGCCTCGCCGCCGCCGCCGCGGACTACCTCGCGCTCCGGCGCGCCCTCGGGTTCAAGCTTCGTCACGAGACGTGGTGGCTCCCGGACTTCGTGGCCTTTCTCGACTCACACGGCAGCTCGACGATCACGACACAGCTGGCCCTGCGCTGGGCCCAGCAGCCGGCTGAGGGTAACCCGAATTGGTGGGCCAGAAAGCTCGGAGCCATTCGCCGGTTCGCGCGACACCACAAAGCCTGCGATCCGCGCACGCAGATTCCACCGCCGGACCTGCTCCCATACCGACCACGGCGCCAAACCCCATACCTCTATACCGACCAGGAGATCATCACCCTGCTTCAAGAGGCGCGCCGTCTGCCGGACCCGCTCATGGCGGCGACCTACTCGACGCTTCTCGGCCTCCTGGCCGCGACCGGCATGCGTGTCGGGGAGGCGATCTCGCTCGACCAGGATGACGTCGACTGGCGTCGATCACTGGTGACTGTGTCCAAGAGCAAGTTCGGCAAGTCTCGCCATGTGCCTGTCCATGGCTCCACGCTTTCGGCACTCCACGACTACGCGCAGGTGCGAGACCGGCTGTGCCGACGACGTCGCGCGCCCAGCTTCTTCATCTCACGTGCTGGCACGCGGGTCATCCACCAGAACTTCCATCACGTGTTCTTGCGCTTGGTCCGGCTCACCGCAATCGGCGATCGATCCACTCGCCGGCCGCGCCTCCACGACCTGCGCCATACCTTCGCGGTCAAGACCTTGCGGGAGTGGTACCGCACTGGTGTCGACGTCGAGCAGCGCTTGCCGTGGCTCTCGACCTACCTCGGACACGTCAATCCGTCCACCACGTACTGGTATCTCACCGCTACACCGGAGCTGCTCGCAATGGCCGGTGATCTGCTGGAGCGCGCCTGGAAGGTGCAGCCGTGACCACACTGGCACCGTTGCTCCAAACGTTCTTCACCGAGCGCCTTCAGCGGCAGCGCCAAGCGAGCCCTCACACCATCGCCGCCTATCGCGACGCCTTCCGGCTTCTCCTTGGCTTCGCCGAGAAGCGCCTCGGCAAGCCGCCTTCCCACCTGCTTCTCGCCGACGTGGACGCGCCCTTCGTCTCAGCCTTCCTTGACCACCTCGAGAAGGACAGGGGCAATAGCCCGCGGTCGCGCAATGCTCGGCTCGCCGCCATCCGCTCCTTCTTCCGCTTCGCCGCCATGCGCGAGCCCGCGCATGGCGCCCTCATCCAGCGTGTCCTGGCCATCCCACAGAAACGCTTCGATCGCGACCTGGTGACCTTCCTCAACCGGACAGAGATCGACGCACTCCTTGCCGCTCCAGACCGGGCGACCAGGCTCGGGCGGCGGGATTACGCCCTGCTGGTACTGGCCGTGCAAACCGGGCTCCGCGTTTCCGAGCTCACCGCACTGCGCGTCGGAGACATCGTGTTCGGCTCCGGTGCACACGTCCGCTGTCAGGGTAAGGGTCGCAAGGAGCGATGCACGCCTCTCACCCGGCACACCGCGGCTGTCGTGCGTGCCGCGCTCGCCGAGAATCGAGCCGCCACCACCGATGTCGTCTTCCCCAGCCACCGCGGTACCCCGCTCAGCCGCGATGCCGTCGAGCGCCTCGTCTCCAAGTACGCCGACACCGCAGCTCGCCGCTGTCCCACTCTTGCCCGCAAACATGTCACGCCTCACGTGCTCCGCCACTCCACCGCAGTCGGTCTGCTCGAAGCAGGCGTCGACCGCGCCGTCATCGCGCTGTGGCTCGGGCACGAGAGCGTCGAGACCACCCAGATGTACCTCGACGCCGACCTCGCCATGAAGGAACGGGCCTTGGCTCGCACCGCACCGTCGCGTGTCGGACCCGCCAGGTTCAGGCCGCGTGACTCGCTGCTGGCCTTCCTCGAGGCTCTCTGATTATGCCGAGTCCCTCACGCTCACCGCCGCGGCAAAGCCAGTCCGGAAGACCGCCATCGGCATAATCCGGGACTCGGCATAATGCAAGTTATGCCGCGAGCGGCATAACCGGCACATGAGTCGGATGTTCTCCGAGGCTGTGGTCTCCACCGCGGCCAAAGGGCTTGCCGTGATGGTGGAACTCGAGATCGTGGCGCTTGGTGCACCGTCTCCCGTGCTTGTCCCTGTAGGTGCACCGGCCTCCGTCTCGCTCGTGCACGGCCCTTCTCACCGCCGCCGGGATGTGGCGCGACGACGGGGTGGTGGGGGTCTCGGCGAGGCCCCTTCCTCGGGGCCTTCGTCTTCGCGAAGCGCTTCGCTTCGAGCCGTTCGAGCTTCTCGGTGACGGCCAGGTCGATGATCTTCGCCAGATCCCCGTCGGGCACCGAGGAGCGCATCAGCGCCTGGAGCCGCTCCAGCTTGTCGCGGAGCTCGGCGCTGGCGGTGAACTGGACCTTGTAGCGGGCCGGCGCGAGTGGCTCCAGCGCCGGCGGGCCGTCGCCTTCGAGCTCGCTTGGGACGCCGCAACTCGGTCCGGACCGAGTTCCGGGGGCGCCGTCGCGAGCTGGGGTGCGGGGCTCGAGGATTCAACTCGGTCCAGACCGAGTCCGCCGGTGGGCGAGGGCGGGGTCTCTGCCCGTCGGGCGGGGAGCTTCCGGATCGCTGACGGCGTCTCGGGCCGCGGGGCCAGCTCGGCGATCAGCTCCTCGAGCTGGCGCTTCGTCTTGTGAGTGGCCCGCTTCAGGAGCGTCTCCCGGTTCGCCGGGGTCAGGTGAGGCGCCAGCTTGGCGATCCCGCTGAGGTGAAGTCGCCCGTCACGCAGCATGATCAGCAGGATGGGGTGCTTCCGGGACGCCCGAGCCACCGTGATCCGGAGGTAGGCCTCGTAGTCCGAGAGGTGAAGGACCTCGGTACACCAGGCGAACATCGACGGCACGGCTTCGCGGGCGTACAGCCGACGTGCCTCGACCTCGGCGATGTGGGCCACGAGGTCGGCTTCGCTCCGGCGCGACTGACCAAGAAGCTCCGACACGCGACGGAGCAGCTCGTCGTCCGAGAGGGATTGGAGGTTCGCCTTCTTGCTCATACCAACAATATAGGCGCCACCTTTTCGACCTTCTGTGGTGGCTCGTCCTGGCCGCAACCGCGCGAACTGGCTTTCGAAGACCTGGGTCGTGCCCTCGCAGCGCAGGGTGGCCGTAAAGTCGTTAGGAGCGGATTTCTGGAAGGGCGACAGGCCGCGTCGGAAGCGGCTCCCGAAATCTGTCAAGTAGAAAGTGCAACGCACCGAAGAAATCTGTCGGCTGCCGAGGGCGCAGTGACGCCGAGGAGCTGATGCCGGACGTGCGATGAAGGATCTCTCCGTGGCCCTGACGGAGAGATTCTTCGGGCCACGACTTCGGATGGGGCTCTCAGAATGACCCGCTGTTTCCTGGTCTCCAGCGGCCCGCTCGTCGTGGGCCGCCAGCGGACCCGAGTTGCAGGTTGTTCGCGCAGGCTGCCGGTTTTGGTCGATGAGTTGCCGGTTATTCTCATGAGCTGCGGCACGTGCGGTGCTGTTCCTGGGTTCCGAAGGCCTCGGCTCCGATAACGCGCTGCTAAAGCCAGATTCATCTAGGGAGCTCATCATCTGTTGTGCGACGTCCACCATTGACGCCAACGGCAGATTCCGAGGGCGTCGGCGACGCAAGCGCCCTCGGAATGTCTGGCGTTAAGCTTGGGGCGTGGACGGACGCCTCGAGACCGGGTTCCTTCAGCGATTCCGCATGCTGCTGGCCTGCGTGGGCCACGCGGATCCTCGGGGTGGCGCGGTGCGGCTGCTGGAGCAGAGCCGCTGGTACGCGTCACGGGCGGGATTGGCGCCCGCGCGGGCGTTCATGGAGACGTGGCTCGAGGCGCGGGCTCGGGCGGGGGAGACAAAGAAAGCTGCGTCCGACGGCACACTCCCCCCGTGGCGTCGCTTCTCCGAGGAGAGTCCACCGCGTTTCCTCTGTGATCCGAGCCTCGGAGGGTTGGCGCGCTGGCTTCGGGCGGCGGGGTACGAGGCCCACGTCGATCCGGAGGTCCCAGGGCACCGGCTGCCGGAGGAGGCGCTGCGTCGGGGCCTCGTGCTTCTCACGACCGAGACCGAGGTGTTCGAACGCCGCATCGTCGCAAACGGCTCGCTGGTCCTCGTGTGGGTGCCGTCGGCCCTGAACATGCGAGAGCAGCTGCGCATGGTCATGGGCGACCTGGGTCTGGGCCTGCGAGACGCTCGCTGCATGGCCTGCGGGGGTGAGCTCGTGCCGACGTCCAAGGAAGAAGTGCTCGAGCGCATCCCGCCCCGCACCGCGAAGTGGCTGGACGAGTATTTCGTCTGCGCGGACTGCGACCGCCTGTTCTGGCAGGGGACGCACTGGGAGCGGATCGCGAAGACGCTCGTGGAGGCGGCCGCCCCATGAAGCGCTTCGCCGTCAACGTGTCGCTCAGTCTCGTCGTGAGCGTGGCCTTCCTGGCCGCGATCGAGGGCCTCGCCCGGCTCGTCGAGACGCCCCGGCCGGCCCGGCGCGAGGTGGCGGGCTACATCTGGGACTGGGACGACAAGATGCCCGGCGGCTTCTACGTGATGCACTCCGAGGCCGTCGGGTGGCCGCCGTGGCAGGAGTTCAACGGCGACGGGATGCGCGACCGGACGCGGTCGAAGGAGAAGCCGGATGCGGTGTGGCGTGCCGCGGTGCTTGGCGACAGCGTGACGCTGGCCGCGGACCTGAAGCCCCACGACGCGTACCCGCGGATCCTCGAGGCACGGCTCCACGCCGCGGGGGAGAGGATCGAGGTGATGAGCGTGGCGCTGTGGGGCTGGTCCACGCGTCAGGAGCGGATCGCCTGGCAGCGGATCGCCCGCGCCTACCACCCCGACCAGGCCATCCTCGCGGTGTGCCTGAACGACATCCCGGAGCTGCACAACAACCTGACCCGCCCGGCCCGCTGGCTCGTGTGGCTGCACGAGCGCTCGGCCCTCGTGCGGCTGCTCGTGGATGCCGAAGGGCGCGAGATCGAGGACGTCGAGCGTCTCTTCGAGAGCCCGGAGGCCCCTCGGGTCGGCGAGGCCCTGGACCGCTTCTTCGAGGAGGTCCGGGCGCTCCGCACGGAGGTGGAGGCGGACGGCGCCACGTTCGCGATGATCGTCTTTCCGTTCCGCTTCCAGGTGGCCGAGGGGGCTCCGGACCCGCTGGTCCAGGAGCGCATCGGGTCCTTCTGCCGCACCGAGGAGATCCCCTGCCTCGACCTGCTGCCGACGTTCTTGCGTGCGGGCCCGTCATCGTTCCTCGACTACGACCACCTCAGCGGGGCCGGATCGGCCCTGGCCGCCGACTCCATCCTGGCGAGCGGGCTCCTCCCGGACGGCTACTCGAACCCCGCCGCGCTGCAGGAGCACTTCGAGAGAGGGGACAGCACCGCTGCCGAGATCCGGACGTGGCTCGAGGCCCGGGAGGAGCCGCTGAGTGAGAACGGCGTCCGCGCGCTCGCGGAGGCGCTCGAGACAGGGGATGAGCCCGTCCGCCTCGCGGCGGCGTGGGCGCTGGAGATGATCGGGCCCGGGGCATCCGGGGCAGCGGAGGGGCTCGTGCACTCTCTCCGGGGGGACGTCTCTCCCGGCGTTCGTGTGGCCGCCGCGCGCGCCCTCGGCGAGCTCAGGGCGGGAGGCCCTCCGGCGGTGCCCGCCCTCTTCGAGGCGCTCGACGACCCGAGCGAGGCGGTGCGCCACGCCGCGGCTCACGCCCTGCACCGCCAGAAGCTCACCCCGGGAGATGTGCCGGGCCTCGTGGCCGCCCTGCAGAGCGACGACGTCTACGTTCGGGGCTTCGCGGCGTGGAGGCTGGGGAACTTCCGCGAGGAGGCGAGGGAGGCGGTCCCGGCCCTCGCGGCGGTGCTCGAGCAGCCCGACACCCACGTCGTGGTGTCGGCGGCGCTGGCCCGGATCGGTCCGGCGGCCACGGAAGCGATACCGGCGCTCGTCTCCGCGCTGTCGAGTCCCGAGGGCGGCCGCCGCTGGCGGGCGGCGCGGACGCTGGGACGCATCGGGCCGGGCGCGGCCGACGCGGTGCCCGCGCTCGTGACGGCGCTCGGCGATCCGAACGAGGGAGTGCGACTCCGCGCCGCACAGGCGCTCGGGAGGATCGGACCCGACGCCCGGTCGGCGGCGGCCGCGCTGCAGAGGGCAACGGGGGATGCGGACGCGGGGGTCCGGCGCGCGGCCGAGGAGGCCCTCAGCCGTCTGCACTGAAACTCATTCTGAGGACCGCGGCCCCGGACGGAGCTCCTCTGCATGACTGCCATACAATCGGCCCAGGAGGCTTCGATGAGCGACAAGCCCTGCGTCCAGGAGCGCTACGCCCCCCGCAACCACTGCTTTGGCTGCGGCCCTGCCAACCCGAAGGGGCTGCGGATCCGGAGCTTCGAGGACGACGAGGGCCTCCGCGCGCAGTGGACGCCCGAGCCGCATCACGAGGCGTTCGACGGGATGCTCAACGGTGGGATCATCGGCGCCCTGCTCGACTGCCACGGTAACTGGACGGCGGCGATCCACTTGATGAAGAAGATGGGCCAGGAGACGCCGCCCTGCACCGTGACGTCCGAGTTCCACGTCAAGCTGCTGCGGGTCACCCCGTCGACCGGGCCGATCCGGCTGCGCGCCCGGGTCGTCGAGTCAACGTCCAATCGGGCGACGGTGGAGGCGGAGCTCGAGGCGGACGGGCAGACGACGGCCACCTGCCGGGGGGTCTTC
Organism: uncultured Acidobacteriota bacterium; assembly: GCA_963700695.1. Classification (GTDB taxonomy): domain Bacteria; phylum Acidobacteriota; class Vicinamibacteria; order Fen-336; family Fen-336; genus JAJDNS01. Next base: position 15,270 of record CAVOYO010000009.1, read on the forward strand.
GTGGCGGTTCGGGAGGGCCACCCGGCCTACCGCCGCTGGTAGGCCTTGCCGGCGGTCAGGGGCCGGTCCGGGACTGCCGCCTCGGCCTGCGTGTTCGAGCCGGCCTCTTCCAGGAGGCGATCGGTGAGGTTGATGACCTTCCGCACGTAGGCCCTCTTCTCCAGGTAGGTCCCCGGGAAGAAGCTGCGCTTGAAGCCATAGATAAGGATGTCCCGCACCTCGCGGGGGCCGAGCCGGAAGGCCTCGATCGCTCGGGTGATCTCGTGGCTGACGGTGGTGTGGGACACCAGGCGGTTGTCCGTGCAGAACGTCGTCGACAGGCGCCGCTTGTGCATCTCGCGGAAGGGGTGCCGGTGGAGGTCATCGGCCAACTCGGGGACGGTCTGCTGGTTTGACGTGAGGCAGACCTCGATGGTGATCCGCTTGTCGGCGATGAACTCCGCCAGGTCCTCGATGTAGCGCTTGCGATCGCGGATGTGCTGGCTCGTGATCTTCCGCTCGTCGAAGAGCCAGGTGCCGTGGCCGATCCGGTCGGCGTGAAGGTCGCCGATCGCCTGGAAGATCGACTCCGGCCCGTAGTCCTCCCCGGCATGGACGGTCTTGCCCAGGAAGGCCTCGTGGGCGACCTGGTAGGCCCGGCGGTGGCCCTGGGCCGGGTAGCCCTTCTCCTGGCCGGCGAGGTCGAGGCCGACGACCAGGAGCCCCTCGTCGCGGCGCAGGCGGGCCGCCGCCCGCGCCACCTCGATGGAGGCCGAGGCATAGACCTCGTAGGGCGGGGCCTCGGGGAGGGCCTGAAAGAGGCGGGTGTAGCCCTCCGAGAACTCGGGGCGGAAGAAGCGGAGGGCACAGAGGATGATCCCGGCGGCGAACGGGGGCTCGAGCCCGGAGGCGACCTCCGGTCGGCGGTTGAAGGTCTCGGCCCCCCGGCGCAGCCCCCGGTCCACGGCCCGGACCACCGCCTCCAGGTTGAACCCCGGCTGGACGTGGAGCTGGGGGGCGAAGCGGACCTCGAGGTAGCGGACGCCCTCCTCCTGGCAGTCCTCGGCGAGCTCGAGGGCCGCCCGCTCGAGGGACTCGGCGTCCTGGAGGGCAGCCACGGTGTATCGGAAGCCCTCCAGGTACTCGTTCAGGTTCCGGTAGCGCCGGCGGAAGACCAACTCCTCGAGCCCCTCCGGCGTCTCAGAAGGCAGGGAGAGCTTTCGTCCGCGGGCCAGCTCGATGAGGGTCGGGAGGCGCAGGGATCCGTCCAGGTGGACGTGGAGGTCGGTCTTGGGGAGGCGGCGGATGAGCCCGGGATCCATGACCAGATTATGGGCGCGAAACGCAAACGAATGTGAACTTGCGGCCCGGCTCGTGCGTAGAAAGGGATGACGGGCGCACTCCATCCGATTGAACGGGAGCCAGGGATGCCGAACGGAAGCGGGAACGGGAACGGCCGAAACGGCAACGGTCGCAAGAAGAAGCGCCGTAAGAGGCTGATCCTCGGCGCCGCCGCGATCGCCGTCGTGGCCATCTTCGGCCTCATGGCGATGCGGAACGGGACCGAGATCGACCCCTCGCGGCTGGCGGAGATCGAGCGGGGCGACGTGGCCCGCTCCGTCGTGGCCACGGGGAAGATCCAGCCCCTGACCAAGGTCGAGATCAAGTCCAAGGCCAGCGGGATCGTCGAGAACCTCCTCGTCCACTACGGCGACACCGTGAAGGCGGGACAGATCCTGGCCGAGCTGGACAAGGAGCTGCTGCACGCCGGGGTGAGCATGGCCCGGGCCAACCTGCTGGCGGCGGACGCGGCCTACGAGCGCAACCTCCACGAAGCCGAGGGGACGGACCTGCCGTTTCTCAAGGCCTCGTGGGACCGCTCCAAGAAGCTCTACGCGGACGGGCTGATCGCCCCGCAGATCCTCGAAGACGCGGAGATGGCCTACCAGATGGCCCTGAACCACCAGACCGCGGCCCGCAGCAACGCCGCCGTCACGAAGGCCGAGGTCGAGCGGGCCAAGGCCGCCCTGGAGCAGGCGCAGACCGACCTGCGCTACGCCACCATCCGGAGCCCCATGGACGGGCTCATCCTCTCGCGGGACGTGGAGATCGGAGACGCGGTGAGCTCGATCCTGGTCCTGGGCTCGCAGGCCACGCTCGTGATGACGATGGGTGACGTGAGCGAGGTCTACGTCCTGGGCAAGGTCGACGAGGCCGACATCGGCCAGGTGTACCTCGGCCAGGCCGCCCGCATCGTGGTGGAGTCTTTCAAGGACAAGAAGTTCGAGGGCGAGGTCACCAAGATCTCCCCGTTCGGGGTAGAGGTCGACAACGTGACCACGTTCGAGGTCCGGGTCTCCATCCGGAACCCCGGCGGCGAGCTCAAGACCAACATGACCGCCAACGCCGAGATCATCCTCGAGGAGAAGAAGGACGTCCTCCTCGTCCCCGAGTCGGCGGTGGTGTACGACCGCGAGCGGAACACCTCGCTCGAGGTGCCGGATCCGACCGCCGCCGCAGGGCAAGCGCGAGGTCGCGGTCACCCTCGGGATCTCCAACGGGGTGAAGACCGAGCTGATCGAGGGGCTGGAAGAGGGCGGCCAGGTCGTTCTTCAGTAGCGCCCCCAGGCTTCTCCCATGACCTTTCGCGATCTCGTCCGCGACACCTTCAACACCCTGCGGGCCCACAGGCTCCGCACCGCCCTCACGATGTTCGGCATCGCCTGGGGCATCGTGTCCATCACCCTCATGGTGGCGGCGGGCGAGGGCCTGCGGGTGGGCCAGCAGAAGGTCTCGCAGAACTTCGGCAAGGACATCATGATCGTCTTCGCCGGCCGCACGAGCATGCAGGCCGGGGGGATCCGGGCCGGCCGCAAGGTGCAAGTGGACGGCCAAGGACCCCGAGATCATCCTGGAGCAGGCGCCGGCGTGCGGGTACGCGTCGCCGAGCTGGGCCAGAACGTGCCCGTCCGCAGCGCCCACAACAGCGGCACCCTGCTCGTGACCGGCTCGAGCCCGGACTTCGCGCTACATCCGCTCCATCCCCGTCGCCGAGGGCCGCTACCCGAACTGGGAGGACGAGGCGGAAGGCCGCCGGGTGGCCTTCCTCGGGAGCGACGCGAAGAAGCAGCTCTTCGGGACGCGGGCGGCCATGGGGGAGACGATCCACATCCGCGAGTTCCCCTACACCGTCGTCGGGGTCATGGAGCACAAGGAGCAGGACTCGAGCTACGACGGACGCGACATCTCGAAGGTGTTCGTCCCTTTCGCCGCCATCATCCGCGACATGCCGAACAAGCCCCCCTGGCCGCCCGACTCCGTGGACCGGCTGATCGTGGCTCCCGGCTCGCTCGAGGAGCACGAGGACTGCGAGCGGCAGCTCCGGGCCACGCTCGGGCGCCTTCACGACTTCGACCCCCGCGACGAGGAGGCGGCCCACATCTGGGACACCGTGAAGGAGGCCAAGGCCTTCGCGACGATGACGGACGGGATGAAGTACTTCCTGGGCGCGGTCGGCATCGCCACCCTCTTCATCGGCGGGATCGGGGTGATGAACGTCATGCTGGTGGCGGTGCGGGAGCGCACCCGGGAGATCGGGGTCCGCAAGGCGCTGGGGGCCACCCGCCGCTCGATCGTCCGGCATGTTCTTCCTGGAGACGATGATCGTGGTCTTCCTCAGCGGAGGCATCGGCCTCGCCATCGGCTACGGCTTCTGCGCCCTCGTGAACCTGCTGCCCATGCCCATGTACTTCGCCGGGCTGCTCCCGACCTGGTCCTCCGGCCTCCTGGCCTTCGCCCTGCTCGGGACGGTGGCGCTGCTCTCCGCGCTGTACCCGGCCCGGCGAGCGGCCTCGATCGACCCGATCGAGGCGCTGCGCTACGAGGCGGGAGGGTAGGCGTGCTGGGCGAGCTCGTCGCGCAGAGCTGGGGCAACCTCACCCGCAACCGCACGCGGAGCATCCTCACGATGCTCGGGATCGTCTGGGGCATCGTCGCCGTCACCGTCCTCATGTCGTACGGCGGCGGGCTTCCGCTGCGTCCTGGTGCGGGCCTTCGACGCCTTCGGCAAGAGCGCGGTGGTCATCTGGCCGGGCCAGACCAGCGAGCAGGCGGGCGGGGAGCGGGCCGGGCGCCGGATCCGGCTCGAGCAAGGCGGACCGGGAGGACGATCCTCGCCGAGGCCACCCTCGTCAAGGACGTGAGCATGGAGACCGTGCGCTGGCTCAACATCTCCTACAACGAGCGCATCGGCCAACACCGCGATCCGGGGCGTCTACCCGGAGTACGGCGAGATCCGGAACGAGGTGCCCGACGACGGTCGCTGGATCAGCCCCGAGGACTTCGTCGAGCGGCGACGGGTGGTCTTCCTCGGCTCCCGGCTGCGCAAGAAGCTCTTCGCCGGGCGGCCGGCGGTGGGGGAGACGGTGCGCATCGACGGGGTGCGCTTCACCGTGATCGGCGAGCATGGCCGCCAAGCTCCAGATGAGCAACTACTTCACGAGCGACGACGAGTGCGCCTTCATCCCCTACACCGCGGCCGGGGACATGTGGGACACGCGCTACGCGAGCGTCTTCGTCTTCAGCGCGGTGAGCCCGTCGATGGAGCAGAAGGCCATCGAGCAGGTCCGCCAGGCGATCGGCAAGCGGCAGCGCTTCTCGGGGACGGACAAGCGGGCGCTGCAGATGTTCGGGCGCGAGGAGTTCCGGCCGATCATCGACGGGATCACGATCGGGCTCCAGGTGCTCCTCGTCTTCATCGGATCCCTGACCCTCGGCATCGGCGGGGTGGGCGTCGCCAACATCATGCTGGTGTCGGTGGACGAGCGCATGCGGGAGATCGGCCTCCGGCGGGCCGTTGGCGCGCGCAAGTGGCACATCCGGCTCCAGTTCCTGGTGGAGGCGCTGGTGCTGACCCTGATCGGGGGGCGCTCGGCATCCTCGTGGCCTGGATCCTCGTCATGTCGGTGGGCACGATGCCGCTCCTCGGGCCCATCTGGGACGACGACTCGGGCATCGGTGATCTCCACCTGAAGATGTCGACGATGACCGTCCTCGTCTCGACCGCGATCCTCGTCGTCGTGGGAGCCCTCGCGGGCATGGTGCCCGCCCTCAAGGCCTCGCGCCTCGACCCGGTGGACGCGCTGCGATACGAATAGGATGGGCGCGGGCAGTGCCTCCCCCTCAGGAGGCGGGAAGCATGACTCTTCGGGACCTTCTCCGGGACACGTTCCACACGCTCGCCGCCCACAAGCTGCGGACGGCCCTCACGATGTTCGGGATCACCTGGGGGATCATCTCCATCACCATCATGGTGGCGGCAAGGGAGGGGTTCCGGGTCGGCTTCGAGAAGGAAGAGGGCCGAGTTCGGCCGGGACATCCTGATCGTCATCGCCGGCCGCACCAGCCTCCAGGCAGGCGGCACCCGGGCCGGGCGGGCGCTCCAGTGGACGGCCACCGACCACCTCCAGGTGCAGCAGGACGCCCCGTCCTGCCGCCACGTGATGCCGGAGCTCGGCCAGGGCAGCGTCCCCGTCCGCAGCTCCTACAACAACGCCGCCCTCCGCGTGACGGGCTCGCTGCCTCCCTTCGCCGAGATCCGAAGCATCGGGGTGGCCGAGGGCCGCTACCCGAGCTGGGAGGACGAGGCCCGGGCGCGGCGGGTGGCGCTCCTCGGCAGCGAGGCCAAGAAGCAGCTCTTCGGACCCGGGCCGCGGTGGGCGAGACCATCCGGGTCGGGGACTTCCCCTACACGGTCGTCGGGGTGATGCGGGAGAAGGAGCAGGACAGCAGCTACGACGGGCCCGACATCTCGAAGGTCTTCGTGCCCTTCAGCGCCATCCTCCGGGACCTCCCGAAGCCCCCCCGGCGCGACCCGACTCCGTGGACCGGCTGCTGGTGACCCCGCGCTCCCTCGAGCACCACGAGGCCTGCAAGGGCGAGGTCCGCCGCGCCCTCGCCCGGATCCACGAGTTCGACCCGCGGGACGAGGAGGCGATCGGGATCTGGGACACGGTCGAGCAGGCGAAGGCCTTCCGCCGGCTGACCGACGGCATGCGGTACTTCCTGGGTGCGGTCGGGGTCGCCACGCTCTTCATCGGGGCGATCGGGGTGATGAACGTGATGCTGGTCGCGGTCCGCGAGAGGACCCGGGAGATCGGCGTCCGCCGGGCCCTCGGCGCGACCCGCCGCTCGATCGTCCGCCAGTTCTTCGTCGAGACCCTGATCGTGGTGTTCGCGAGCGGGGGGGCCGGCCTCGCCGTCGCCTACAGCCTCTGCGCGCCTCGTCAACATGCTCCCCGAGATGCCCTACTTCGCCGGGCTCCTGCCCACCTGGCAGTCGGCCCTGGCGTCCTTCCTCCTGCTGTCGACGGTGGCCCTGCTCTCGGCCGTGTACCCGGCGAGCCGCGCCGCCGCGGTGGACCCGATCGAGGCCCTGCGGTGGGAGGCGGGAGGGTGAGCGGCCATGCTGCGTGAGCTGATCGTCCAGTCCTGGGCGAACCTGCGGCGCAACCGCACGCGCAGCCTGCTCACCATGCTCGGGATCGTGTGGGGCATCGTGGCGGTGGCGGTGCTCATGGCCTACGGCAGCGGCTTCCGTGCGCTCATGATCCGCGGCTTCGACGCCTTCGGGAAGAGCGTGGTCGTGGTTTGGCCGGGCCAGACGAGCGAGCAGGCCGGGGGCGAGCGGGCGGGCGGCGGGTCCGCGTCGAGAGGGAGGACAAGGAGCAGATCCTCGCCGACGCGACCATGGTGAAGGCCGTGAGCCTCGAGAGCGTACGCCGACTCGCGATCAGCTACGGCCCGCGGGTGGTGAACACCGTGATTCGCGGAGTGGACCCGCCGTACGGCGAGATGCGGAGCGAGGTGGCGGACGAGGGGCGATGGATCAGCCCCGAGGACTCCCTGGAACGACGTCGGGTGGTGTTCCTCGGAGGGCGACTGCGGAAGAAGCTCTTCTCGGGGCGCCCGGCGGTGGGGGAGACGGTGCGCATCTCCGGCGTGCGGTTCAGCGTGATCGGGACCATGGCCAACAAGATCCAGCTCAGCAGCTACTTCGAGTCCGACGACGAGTCCGCGTTCATCCCCTACACCGCCGCCGGGGACCTCTGGGACACCCGCTACGCGAACGTCCTCGTCTTCAGCCCGCTGGTCCCCTCCCTCGAGGGACACGCGCGGCGTCAGGTCCGGGCGGCGATCGCGAAGCGACAACGCTTCTCGGCCAGCGACGAGCGGGCGATGATCATGATCGGCCGCCAGGAGTTCCGCCCGATCATCGACGGCATCGTCGTGGGCCTGCAGGGTCTGCTCCTCTTCATCGGTACGCTCACCCTGACCATCGGCGGGGTGGGGGTGGCGAACATCATGCTCGTCTCGGTGGACGAGCGCATCCGCGAGATCGGCCTGCGGCGGGCGGTGGGGGCGCGCCGGCGCCACATCCGGGCCCAGTTCCTGGCCGAGGCCCTCGTCCTCACGCTGATCGGGGGCGCGATCGGGATCGTGCTCGCCTGGGGGCTCACCCTGCTCGTCGGGAACGTGCCGATGTTCGGGGCTCTCTTCGAGGACGAGTCCGGGCAGGGAGACCTGCGGCTCGTGGTCTCGCCCACCGTCGTCCTGACGTCGAGCCTCATCCTGCTCGTCGTGGGCACCCTTGCCGGCCTCGTCCCCGCCCTCAAGGCCTCGCGCTTCGATCCCGTCGAGGCGCTGCAGGTACGAGTAGCCACTGTCATCCTCGTCTGAGGAGCGCGTCGCGGACGTGCGACGAAGGATCTCTCCGTTGGCTACCGCCTGGCGAACGCGAGCCGCTGCAGGACGGCAACGATGACCCAGATCGAGGCCAGGACCCAGAGGACTCCCCAGACGAACGCCGGGATCCCGGTCAGGCTCGCCAGCGCGGCCGCGTCGCTGCAGGGGATGCTCCGGAGGAGCACGTCGGAGGCGATGTCCCAGACCGCGTAGAGAGCGCTCATCACGCCGATCGCGGCGAGCAGGATCTCGGAGGCGGCCGGCTTGAGCTTCGTGGCGACGAGCAGGAACGCGCCCGCAGCCACCAGGCCGTACAGGAACCCGAACCAGGTTCGGACGTACAGAAGCGTGACCACGAGGGTGAACGCCCCGATGAGCGCGATGGCCTTCCGCGCCCGGCGAGCATTCCCGCCGAGCAGGAGAAAGAGGGCCCCCCACAGGAGACTGCCCAGGTAGCCCGCGCTCAGAACCACGAAGCGCCAGCCGCCCTGGGTCACGCAGACGCCTCCCTCGTTGACGCTGAGGCCGATCGAGACGATCCGGCCGCCGGTCAGCACCGCGGCGATGCCGTGCGAGATCTCGTGAAGGAAGACGACGAACACCCGGAATGGGTAGGCGACGACGGTGTTCCAGAGGACGAGCGCCGTCACCCCCAGTAGAAGGGGCAGCACGATTCGGTTGCTTGGGCGCTTCATGCCTCGTCGCGGCCGCTCGCCCGTGAGCTGGACGATCACGTCGCGCTTTCGCGGGCGGTTGTCGAAGTCGATGAGCACCACCTGCTGCCAGGTGCCGAGGAGGAGCCGGCCGTCCTGGAACGGGATGGTGAGCGAGGGGCCGAGGAGGCTGGCCCGGACGTGGGAGTGCCCGTTGCCGTCGTGCCACGTGTCCTCGTGTCTGTAGCGGATGCCCCGGGGGGCGATACGCTCGAACGCGGCGGGGATGTCCTCGATCAGACCCGGCTCGTACTCGACCGTGGTGAGGCCAGCGGTCGATCCGGAGACGAACACGAGGGCGGCGCCTTCGCGGAAACCGTGGCGGCCGAGCACCTCCTGCAGCTCGTCCGTGATGTCGATCATCTGCGAGTCACCGCGGGTGGAGACGGGGACGGTGTCGGTCACGAGGGCCATGAGAGCCTCCCTGCTTTCGGCGCAGCGCTACTCGTCCGGGTAGGTTCCTTGCTCTCTCATGTACTTCGAGAGCTCGCGCATGCGGGCGCGGTAGCGGTGCGGAGGTTCGAAGGGCACGGGCCCCGACGCCTTGGCCGCGGCCAGGACCTCCGCGGCCTCCTTCGGGAGGCCGTTGTCGCCGTAGTGCGAGATGCTCTCGAGGGCAAGTCGGGCGCGAACGACGAGAACGGAGTAGTTCTGATCGTCGACAAACACGTAGCCCAGAGTGCGTCCGTAGGGGTCGAGGGTCGCGGAGCGGAGAAGGCTCACCCGACTGGCGCTGGCAAAGGTCTTCTCGGCGAAGGCCTGGGCCTCCTCCCCGAAGGGCTGCGCGTAGGGGATGTCGTGCTCGAGGTGGCGGGTTTCCGGGGTGTCGATGCCCAGGATGCGGACGATCTCGGTGTCGCCCTTCTTCCAGCGGATATTGATCGTGTCGCCGTCATCGATCTCGATGAGGGAGAGATCGACCGCCACGCGGGCACCGTGGGCCCGAGGCTGCGGGTCGAGTCGCCGGGCCTGAGAGCTGGAGGCCTGGGTTCCGCCCGGGTGGGAGCCGGTGGCGGGGGCGTCGTCGGCCAGGCAGCCGACCAGGGCGATGGAGACGAGAAGCACCCCGGGGGGAGCGGCCAGCACGCGTCGGAGCATCGTCGAACCTCCGGATGAGCGAGCAAATTCGGCCCCATCCTCTCACGGATGGGTCCGGCGCCCTTGACAGTCACGGGCCGCTCGATAGAAAAGGAAGCGGGGATCGGGTCCGCCGATCGTCAAAGGGCCACTTCTACGTGGTCCAGGAAGGGTCCGCGAGCCTCAAGAAGCTCGGCTTCAAGGCAACGGCCGACCTCACGTTCAGGGACTAGGCGACGTCGGGCGACCGCGGAACGCCGCCCAGCGAGTCTGCGAGACCGCAGGCAGGAACAGGCACGCCGCGATCGCATCGAAGGCGCAGACGCACGGTGTGCCGCCATCTCGGAGACCGGGCTCATGAACGGAATGAGAACTCTTGCCGCACTGCCTCAGAGTCTCTTGTGCTGGCCGCTGTCGGATTGATCGCGGAACTGAAGACACCCTCCCGGGAGGCTCTGTGGGGGCCAGCAGGAGTGGCGCGCCCGGAGGGATTTGAACCCCCAACCTGCAGGTTCGAAGCCTGACGCTCTATCCATTGAGCTACGGGCGCGAAGGCCGTGGCCGCCTGGGGCCGCCAACCTCCATGAGATTGTACTTCGGCTGGAGGTGTGAAGATCGGGAATGGCCCCGAGTACTTCTCGTCATGTCGAAAAATGGTAGAACTCCCCGGCTGATGCTGTCTAGTATGGGGACCTGTGACTGGCGTCGACCCGGACGGTCTCCGGGACATCGCCGACACCGTAGAGGCCTGCTCAACAGGGTGCAGGACCGTCCCCGGAAGGCGGGCCCTCCGGGGCGGCACGAATGAACAGCCGTAGAGTCGCGATCGTCTCCGGATGCCGGACGCCCTTTGCCCGCTCGGGCACCGCGTACCGCGACCTCACCGCCCTCGATCTTGCCAAGGCGTGCCTTCGCGAGCTGATCGAACGCACCGAGCTGGACCCGGCCACGATCGACTCCGTGGTCATGGGGCAGGTTGTGCCCTCGGTCAAGGCCCCCAACCTCGGCCGGGAGGCGGCGCTCGGAGCGGGGGTGCCGAAGTCCGTTCCCGCCCACACCGTCAACCGTGCCTGCGCCTCCTCCAATCAGGCGACCGCCGACGTGGCGACCTCTATCCGGCTCGGCCACGCCGACGTGGGGATCGCGGGGGGCGCGGAGAGCCTGTCCGACGTGCCGATCCTCCACAGCAAGCGCATGGCGCAGATCCTGATCGAGGCGCAGAAGGCCCGGTCGCTGGGGGCGAGGGTGCGCGCGCTGGCGAAGATCCGCCCGCGCGACCTCGTGCCCGACGCCCCCGCAATCGCGGAGCCGTCGACCGGACTCACGATGGGGCAGTCCGCCGAGAAGATGGCGAAGGAGAACGGCATCAGACGCGAAGAGCAGGACGAGATCGCGCTGGCGTCACACCGGAAGGGCTGGGCGGCCACGGAGGACGGCCGGCTGCCGGCAGAGATCTGCGCGGTGCACGTTCCTCCCCGCTACGAAGAGACGGTCACCGGCGACAACCTCCTGCGCCCGGACACGTCGCTCGAGGCTCTGGCCGCGCTCAAGCCCGCCTTCGACCGCCGGTACGGCACGGTCACCGCCGGGAACTCTTCCGCCCTCACCGACGGCGCGGCGGCGGTCCTGCTCATGTCCGAGGAGAAGGCGGAGGCGGAGGGGTACGAGCCGCTCGCGTACGTGAAGGAGTGGGCGGTGGCCGCGGTCGACCCGGGTGGCCAGCTTCTGATGGGCCCGGGCATCGCGATCCCGAGGGTGCTCGAGAGGGCGGGTCTGCAGCTGGGCGACATCGACCTCATCGAGATGCACGAGGCCTTCGCGGCGCAGGTCGCCTCCAACATCCAGGCGCTGGAGTCCGAGGCCTGGGCACGAAAGGAGCTCGGCCGCTCGACCGCCGTCGGCAAGGTGGATCGCGGTCGGCTGAACGTCTGCGGAGGCTCGATCGCGCTGGGGCACCCCTTCGGCGCCACCGGAGCGCGGATCACCACGACGTTGGCCAACGAGATGAAGCGGCGGAACGCGGGCCTCGGTCTGGTCTCGGTCTGCGCCCAGGGCGGAATGGGCTTTGCAATGATTCTGGAGCGATGAGCCAGCTCACTCAGAGCGCCTTCACGAGAATTGACGAGAAGGGTGTGACCATCCTCACGATCGACGTGCCCGGAGAGAAGGTGAACACGCTCGGCTCGGGCATGATCCGTGAATTCGAGGCCCTCCTGGGGGACATTGAGAAGGACCAGACTGTCAAAGCTGTTGTCATTCGAAGCGGCAAAGCCGACAACTTCATCGCCGGAGCGGACATCAAGGAGTTCACGAAGATCGGATCGGCGGAGGAGGGTGAGGCCCTGTCTCGCGTCGGCCACGCAATCTTTGACAAGATCGAGGGCTCGAGAGTGCCCATCGTCGCGGCGATCCACGGCACCTGTGTCGGAGGGGGGACAGAGCTGTCCCTTGCCTGCCGCTATCGCGTGGCGACGGACGACCAGAGAACGTCCATCGGTCTGCCGGAGGTGATGCTGGGCCTCATCCCGGGGGCGGGAGGATCGAACCGGCTCCCGCGCCTCATTGGGCTCGTGCGAGCGCTCGACATGATCCTGACCGGCCGCTCCCTGAAAGGGCCTCGCGCCCTGCAGGCGGGGCTCGTCGACGAGGTGTGCCCTCCGTCGATCCTCGTCGACGTGGCGAGGCGCGCCGCGCTGGGTCTGGCCGAGGGCCGGCTGAAGCCGCGCCGGCCGGGCATTCCCCTGAAGGAGCGGCTGCTGAAGCCGGTCATCTTCCGCAAGGCCCGCTCCTCGGTAACGAAGAAGACGGGCGGGCACTACCCGGCCCCCCTCGAAGCGCTCGACGTCGTGCGCCGGGCCACCGCCACGAGCCTCCGCAAGGGCCTCGAGATCGAGGCGAAGGCCTTCGGTCGGCTCTCGGTGAGCCCCGAGTCGAAGGCCCTCGTCTCGGTCTTCTTCGCAACCCAGGACATCAAGAAGGACGCCGGCTACCCGGAGGGAACCGTGGTCCGGGAGGTGGGGAAGCTCGGTGTCCTCGGTGCTGGGCTCATGGGGGCGGGCATCGCCGGGGGCGCCACCAACGTCGGGATTTCCGTTCGGATGAAGGACGCCACGAACGAGGCCCTCGGCCGAGGCCTCAAGTACGTCCGGGACACCTTCGAGGAGCGACGGAAGCGACGGAGCCTCACCCGGCTCGAGGTGATGCAGCGGGTCGATCGGGTCTCGCCGACACTCGACTACACGGGCTTCGGGCGGGCGGATCTCGTGATCGAGGCGGTCTTCGAGGACCTGCGGCTCAAGCGGCGGGTGCTGGCCGAGGCCGAGGCCGCCACCCCGGAGGAGTGCGTCTTCGCGAGCAACACCTCCTCGATCCCGATCGGGGAGATCGCCGAGGGGTGCCGCCGCCCGGCGCAGGTGCTGGGGATGCACTTCTTCTCGCCGGTGCACAAGATGCCTCTCCTGGAGGTGATCGCCACACGGGAGACGGCGCCCGAGACAATCGCCACCGCCGTCGGATTCGGGCGCCGGATCGGGAAGCACGTGATCGTGGTCGGGGACGGGCCGGGCTTCTACACGACTCGGACCCTTGCCGCCTACCTGAACGAAGCGGCGTGGCTGCTCACGGAAGGGGCGGCGGTCGACGACATCGACCGGGCGATGACGGCGTTCGGCTTCCCGGTGGGGCCGGTGACGCTGTTCGACGAGGTCGGCATCGACGTGGCGACGAAGGTCGGTACGGTGATGCTCCAGCACTTCGGCAAACGGATGGCAGCACCTCCCGCGACCGACAAGATGATCGCCGACGGCCGGCTCGGCCGGAAGAGCAAGAAGGGCTTCTACACCTACGGCACGGGCAGGAAGCGCGTAGACGAGACGGTGTACGACCTCATCCCAGGTGGGAAGAACCGGAACCACGTCGCGAGGAAGGACGTCCAGGATCGTCTGGTGTTCGCCTTCCTCAACGAGGCGGCGCTGTGCCTGCAGGACGGGATACTGCGCTCGCCGCGGGACGGGGACGTGGGGGCCATCTTCGGCCTCGGCTTCCCGCCGTTCCTCGGGGGACCGTTTCGCTACCTCGACCGGATCGGCGCCGCCGCGGCGGTCGGGACCCTCGAGAGGTTGCGCGAGGAGCACGGCGCGCGGTTCGAGCCCGCCGCGATGCTGGGGGACTTGGCTCGGGCGGGGCGGAGCTTCCATGCCGCGTAACGGCCCCGTCCTCGTGCCGCCGCGCCGGGCCAACGCCTTCGTGGTCCGCCGGCGTTTCCAGGGGGTCGTCGGCAAGCGTCGCACCGGGGAGATCCTCCCGGTCCTGACCGAGGCGCACGCCGCCTACATGGGCCTCAAGCTCCACTCCCCGGCGATCCGGGGCCGCGGGGCCAACATCTTCACGCAGTACGTTGGAGACCCCGACGCCCTCGGAAGCGCGCTGCTCCTCCGGGCCATCCTGACTGCGCTCGGGGCCAAGGAGGCGCGGATCCTGACCGGCAGCCTCGGCCACCCCCAGAACTACAAGCTGGTGGAGCTGGCGGGGGTGACTCTCCACAGCCCGAACGCGGGTCGGATGCGCGGCGGGCTGAACTGCATGGTCGACACGTCGCCGCCCCTGGGGATGACGAACACGACGGGCGTGGACCCGGTGCCCGAATACTTCTTCGTGGCCGACCACCACGCCGAGCCCGAGGATGTCGAAGAGAACTGCCGCATCAAGGGCGTCAAGCGGGTGGCGCTGCCGTTCGTGGGCCTCGAGGTGGGGTCGACCTCGGCGTTCATGACCGTCGTCGCCACCGCCTTCGGGGTCCTGGAGGACCTGTCTGCGGCGGAGCGGGCGGCGGCCGCGCTCGGGATCTACACCGACACCTCGGCGCTCCTGCACGGGGCGACCCCTCTCGACTTCAAGATGTTCGAGCTGCTCACCCGGGCGGAGGAAACGCAGGAGATCCTCGACGAGCTGCGAGACTACCGGGTGCCGCCGGAGTGGCATCTCTACTGTGCCGCCGCCTTCCGGAACCAGGAGGTCACGGGGGCGGTGCGGGTCGCCCCGCTGGGGTTCGTTCGCGACGAGCACCGGGACGTCATCGCCGAGGTCGCCAACGAGCTGCTGCGTATCGAGCAGACCTCGATCGGCATCGCCATCGGCGTCACGACCCGCGGGGTGGAGGTGTCGATCCGGGCCGACAGCCGTCTGCTCGAGCAGGACCAGCAGCGCATCGTGCGCGTGATCGACTATCTCCTGGAGACGGCCTTCCCGGGCGTGTCGGGCTTCAAGCACGACCGGCAGCCTCCGCACCGTGTCGAGGGGGGAGCCTGCGTGCCCCTGACCCCGGAGCAGCGGAGCGAGTGGAGTCTGGACGGCCGGTCTCGCGTGGCGGGCAACGGCCCGCTGCTGGCTTACTGCAAGGAGCTCGCGCGGGTGCTGGTGGCCGCCCTCCACGATCTCGAGGCCCTGCAGCCCGAGGAGATGGATGGGCTTCTCTCCGCAGTGGGCGCGCGGGACAGGATCCCGATGGACAGGGACCCGCAGCGGCGGAAGAACGGGCGCGGGCGAAAGCGACTGACCTGAGGTGCCCTGACCCCCGGGGTCAGTGCTCGAAGAGGTTCTCGAAGCCCAGAACGTCCAGACGGGAGATCGTCGGGATGATCGCCGAGCACTCCCGCGCGAGGCCGCCCCGGCCCTCACGGTCCAGCATGGCCTGCAGACGATCCATGAGCGGGAGGAGCATAGTCACGTCCGAGATCGCGTAGCGGACCTGCCCGGGGGCGAGCTCCGGGCTCGACCAGTCGGTGTGCCGAGCCGCCTTGTCGAGCTCGACGTCCAGGAGCTCCAGGAGGTTGTCCTTCAGGCCGTGGCGGTCGGTGTAGGTGCGGGCGAGCTTGCTCGCGGTGCGCGTGCAGTAGAGCGGCGCCACCTCGATGCCCAGCCAATGACGAAGGGCGGCGACGTCGAAGCGGGCGAAGTGGAAGACCTTGAGGACGTCGGGATCCTCGAGCAGGCGCTTGAGCCGGGGGGCCCGCTCGGCGAGCGGGCGATCGGGGGCGAGGCTCTCGCGGGGGATCTGCACGATGGCCGCCCGCATGTCGCGGTTGCAGAGCTGAACCAGACACAGCCGATCGCGGAGGGTCTGGAGTCCCATCGTCTCGGTGTCCACGGCGAGGTCGGGGCCGCCGAGGTAGGCCTCGAGCAGCTCCTCGCTCAGGTCGGCCGGCACGATCTCGGGGCTCACGTTCGGGGGGCGCTGGGGCATCGTCGCTCCTTTGGCGGTGCGGGCGAAGGCCGATCCTACCACCCCTGGGCGCCGCCGGCGCCGATGGGGCTGCCCGGGGGCACGTCGGGGGGCGGGGGCGGTGCCGTCGCCGGGGCGTCGCGGCGCTCCCAGCGCCGAATGTCGGCGGCGGCGAGATGCTCGAACGCACTCGGCTGCGGGAGCTCCTCCAGCCGGCTCGCGAGAGAGAGGAGCCGTTCCGTGAGAACCGCCCGCACCTCGGCGACGGGATGGCCCGTGGCCTGCTCCAGGAGTCGGTCGAGGGTCACTCGCTGGACCCCTCGCAGGATCCCGGTGCGGTAGGCGTCCCCGGGGAAAGGGGCGTCCCAGGTCGCGCGGAGGAGGCGGTCCGCCACCTCGGCCACGTCCGGGCCGTCGCCGCGGCTCCCGTGGAGCTGCAGGCGGGCGAGACGCTCCGGGTTGAGGAGAGATCGAACGGTGAGGTCGGCGGCCACGCCGGCCGCGGTGAGGGGATCGAAGAAGAGACCGGTGCGCCTCGGGAAGTCCTCGAAGGACGGTGTGCCGGGAGGGCGGGGGGGAAGGATGGCGAGGATCCTCTCCGGCAGGATCAGGAACTCCACCGAGAGCGTCTCGAGGGCGAGCTCCAGGGCGCGGCGCTGCTTGGCACCGGGCACGATTCGAAGCGGCACCTGGCCGTCGCCTCGTGTGGCGTAGGTGTAGTCCGCCCCACCGAGGCTCTCCAGGGCCGCCGCCAGCTGGTAGCGGTGGTGGAGGTACAGAGGCACGAGCACTCTCTCAAGCTCGGTCAGGAGCTCTCCGGGCCGGGCCACGGATTCGTCGAACCCCTCGAGGCCGAGGCGTCGGACCTCCAGCACGTGGGCGAGCTCCTCCACGAGGTCGTTGCCGTTGTCCCACACCGCGGCGTACTCGTGCCCGGCGCCGACGTAGAAGTCGTCGACGTGGTTCACGAACCGGAGGCCGTCGCGAATGCCCTCCTCCACGATGGCCTCGAGGGCCGCACCCTCATCCGAGCCCGAAGGGAAGTCGCCGTAGAGCCACCGGACGGCGAGCGTGTCGTACACCCCGATCCCCCGGGCGTAGGCGTCGGAGAGATCGAGACGTCCGTCGATGATCCGCACCAGGGGCGCCGGGTAGTCCATGACCGAGGCGCGGCCTCCGTAGGTGCTTGCGATGAAGTTGTGCGGGAAGCCGAGGGTGTGGCCCACCTCGTGGGCCGAGAGCTGACGGATGCGGGCAAGGGCCATCTCGACGGGGTCCGAGCCGGAGGCGTCGGCGAGATAGCTGAAGCCCGGCCCGGCCGAAAGGCCGCAGGCGGCCGGGGCCGATGGGGCGTGCGGGGCCAGACCCTGGCCGATGAGAACGTCCTGGCGGAGGCGCAGGCTGCCGAGGTTGACGTTCCCCTTCAGGATCTCCCCGGTGCGCGGATCCACCACCGAGTAGCCGTACGACCATCCGCGGGTCGAGCGGTGGGTCCAGTGGATGACGTTGTAGCGGAGGTCCATTGGGTCGACGCCCTCGGGCAGCATCTCCACATGGAAGGCGTCGACGAACCCCGCGGCCTCGAAGGCTTCGTTCCACCACGAGGCCCCTTCCAGGAGCGCACTCCGAATGGGCTCGGGCACGCCGCGATCGAGGTAGTAGACCAGAGGCACGACCGGCTCCGAGCGCTCGGCGGTCGGGTCCTTCTTCTTCAGGCGATGACGGATCGCCCACTGGACCTGAAGGCGGCGATCGATCGGTGTCGCGTAGTCGGAGAAGGTCAAGGGGATCGAGCCGATGCGCGGGTCGACCCCGCGGGGGACGTATCCCGCGTCGGGAAGCTCGACGAAGGAGTGGTGCTGGCGCACGGTGACCGCCTGGGGGTTGGCGGCGACGGAGCGGACGAGCGGTCCGGGCTCGTCGCTGGTGAACGTGAGCAGCGTCTCCACCTCGGCGTTCTTCGGGAAGCTCCGGGTGTGGGGGAGGTGGATGACGCAGCGGCTGGGCTCGAGCTGGAACTTGCCCTGGCCGGCCCGCTCGATCGGCCCGGGCCGCCCCGTGGGCGTCGCGGAGGAAGAACTCGGTCGCATCCACGAGGACGCGGCCGTCCGCCTCCGCCTCGACCTCGAATCCCCAGTAGACGGAGGGGGTGAATGCCTCCTCCACGGCCCGGACCTCGTCCGGGTTGGAGCTCAGGGCGCGGAAGCGGTGGTTCCGCTCGATGAGCAGCAGCCGCGGTCCGACGCGCTCGGCGCGCAGCAGGTGCGTGTCCCCCAGCTGCCCCCGGTCGAGACCGACGGGATTGCTGCCGAGGCCCGAGGCCAGCGAGATCTGGTAGAGGAACTCCTCGCCGACGCGGTCGATCTCGAGGAAGAGATGCCCGGTGGCCTCATCCCAGTACAGGTCGACGAACCCCTCCATTCGGGTCATGCCGCGGGTTCGATCGGCAACGGAGGGTATCTCCTTGGCCGTATCGGCGGCCGCCCCCGGCGCGAGCGCGAGCGCGAGGATCAGGCTGAGCTTGGTCATGGATCCACCTCGGTCAGAGCGGGTAGTGTCTGCGAGGTCGCGGGGCGGATCAAGGGGACGACGCCGGGGGGGCGACGGCCGGGGTCACCAGAAGATCTGGGGTGAGCGACGGGACTTGAACCCGCAACCTCCGCGGCCACAGCGCGGCGCTCCACCATTGAGCTACGCCCACCACTGAACGGCCCCGCGCCCCCATTTGGGCAGCGAGGTCCTTCATTCTAACCCCACCCGGCGCAACCTCCTGAGTGGCCGCAGGAGATCACACGGCCAGAAACTGGCGCTCTCACCGAGCTGAGCTAGACCCACCACCGACAGGCGAATTGGCGCGCCTGAAGGGATTCGAACCCCTGACCCGCAGCTTAGAAGGCTGCCGCTCTATCCAACTGAGCTACAGGCGCCCGAAGCCGCAGTCTAGCACGGTGCACGAGAGGTTGGTCGGGGAGGCCGGATTCGAACCGGCGACCACCTGCGCCCAAGGCAGGTGCGCTACCAGGCTGCGCTACTCCCCGACGAAGGGGCATGATAACAGGCCCCGCGCGTCGTATGATGGCGCCACCCATGACCGCCGATCTCCTCCTCGCGAGCCAGAACCCGGGGAAGCTGAACGAGATGCGCCAGCTGGTCTCGGGCCTGCCCTTTCGCGTGGTGGGTCCACGGGAGCTGGGAATCGCGGAGGCCCCCGAGGAGACGGGGACGACGTTCCTCGAAAACGCGACGCTCAAGGCGCTCTACTACGCGGGGCGCTCGGGGCTCCTCACGGTCGCGGACGACTCGGGCATCTCCGTGGATGCCCTGGAGGGTGGTCCCGGGCTCCATTCGAGCCGGTTCGGGGGCGAAGGGGCGACGGACGTCCACCGCAACCGGCTTCTGCTCGAGAAGCTGAGGGGGCTGCCCCACGAGAAGCGCGCGGCTCACTTCACGAGCGCGGTGGTGGTGGCCCGCGGCGACACCGTCCTGTTCCAGGCGCAGGAGCAGGTCGAAGGGTTCATCGCGGAGGAGACGCAAGGCGCGAACGGCTTCGGATATGACCCCCTCTTCTTCTACCCGCCGTTCGAGAAGACCTTCGGTGAGGTGCCGCGCGAGGAGAAAGACAGAGTGAGTCACCGCGGGAAGGCCTTCGCCCGGCTGCGCACGTTCCTGTGCGACATGGTCGCGGAAGCCCGGAAGGGCTGACGCTGTCATTCTTAGCAGGACCGTTGCCCGGGGCTGCGGTCCGAAGGATCCCTTCGTTGGGCCAAGGAGAGATTCTTCGTCGCACGTTCAAAGACGAAGCTCCTCAGAATGACCTCAGGTCTTCTTCGGCTCGAAGTCGCCGAGCGTCTTCTTCTGCAGGGCCACCAGCTCGCGAATGCCCTCGTTCGCGGTGGCCATGAGCTCACGCATCTCGTCCTCGGTGAAGGGCTCTCCCTCAGCCGTGCCCTGCACCTCGACGAAGCGCCCGTCGCCGGTCTTGACGACGTTCATGTCGACCTCGGCCGCCGAGTCCTCCTCGTACTTCAGATCGAGGAGAACGCGGTCGCCAACCTTGCCGACGGAGACCGCGGCGACGAAGTCGCGAACGGGAAGCGTGGCGAAGACGCCCTTCTTGCGGAGGACCTGGAGGCCTTCGACGAGGGCCACGAACGCCCCGGTGATGGACGCGCACCGCGTGCCGCCGTCGGCCTGGATGACGTCGCAGTCGACCCAGACCGTCCTCTCCCCCAGGGCCTTCATGTCGACGACGGCGCGGAGAGATCGGCCGATGAGGCGCTGGATCTCCTGGGTGCGGCCGGAAGGGGCGCCCCGCGATGCCTCGCGCTGGGAGCGGGTGGTGGTGGCCCGGGGGAGCATGCCGTACTCCGCGGTGACCCAGCCCTCGCCCTTTCCCCTGAGAAAGATGGGCACGCGGTCTTCGAAGCTCACCGCGCACACGACTCGCGTGTCGCCGACCTCGATGAGGCAGGAGCCCTCGGCGTGCTTGAGGTAGCCGGTGCTGATCTTGACCGGGCGGAGCTGATCCGGGGCCCGGCCATCCACGCGCACGTTCGCGTCGCGCTCGAGGACCGAGGCGTCGATCTTCGTTTTGAAGTCGCCTAGACGAAAGCTCACGAGCCGGCACCTCCGCTGGCCGGCCTCGGTGTGGTGCGGCCGAGGCCGTAGAGCCGACGATACGCCTCCCGGTTGGCGAGGACGTGGCGCACGTAGAAACGGGTCTCCGTGAAGGGGATCGTCTCGATGAATTCCTCCTCGGGGAGCCCGGGCCGGAGATCCGTCCACTTGCTCACCCGGTGAGGCCCCGCATTGTAGCCGACCAGGACCTTGTCGACGGCACCGTCGAACCGGTCGCTCATCTGGCGCAGGTAGTACGTCCCGAAGTCGAGGCTCGTCGTCGGGTCGTAGAGGGCGGAGGTGCGGAAGGGCACGCGCTTCCGACGCGCGATCTGGCGCCCGGTGGCCGGCATGATCTGCATCAGGCCCCGGGCCCCGACCGGGCTCAGCGCACGGGCGTCGAAGGCCGACTCCTGCAGGATGAGCCCGGCGACGAGCGAGGGGTCCAAGCCCTCCTCGTTCGCCTGTTGCCGCAGCTCTTCCTCGTACGGAAGGGGGTAGAGGATCTGCCAGACCTCGTGCGGGAGGTGATCGCCGGCCGCGCTGATCCAGTGGGGGAAGGCGCGTCTCATGACACCGATGGCCGGCAGGAAGCGACCCCGCCGCCACTCGACCCAGGCGAGAGTGGCGCTGACGCGGGACGAGCCGCCCATGCGGCGCAGCTCGCTGGCGGCCTCGTCGAGCCTCTCGATGAGCAGGAGCTGGCGCAGGCGTTCCCTGCGCGTCCCGGGCAGAGGATCCTCGCGGCGCGGCTCGGTGCCCGCGTCCGCGGTGGGGGTGGGAGGCGGGGCGGGGGTGATGCCCAGACGCGAGAGCTGCTCGCGGGCGCGAAGTCCGTGGTACGAGTGCTTGAAGCGCTGCACCGTCTCCAGGAGAAGCCAGCGGGCGCGGTCGAGCTCACCCTGCGCGAGGTGGGCCCGGCCGGCCCAGTAGAGTAGACCGGAGGTCGCCGAGCTGGGAGGCCGCATGCGGGCCGTCCGCTCCCACGTGTGGGCGGCCCGGGCGAAACGCTTGACGCGGTACTCGCCCCAGCCGACCCGCCACGACGCGGTCTCGACGTAGAGCCCGTCCGGATACTCGGCGAGAAGCCGCCGCCACCACCGCAGGGCGGCCTCGTCGAGGGCGTCTTTCTGGTAGTGGTTGGCGGCCGCCCGCAGCGCTCGTTGTGCCCAGGGGGTTGCGGGGAAGGCGTCCGCCATGGCTTCGTAGGGCGCGACGCTCTGGGAGTGCTCGCGCTTTGCTTCGAGCCACGTGCCAGGCCGCCTCCGCCCCCCAGGCCGAGTCGGCCGGAACCTTGGAGAGCACGCCGCGGCCCTCGGTCCGGCGGCGGTGGGCGAGCAGCGCCCGCCCGAGGAGCACGCGCGCGCGATTCGCCTCCTCGACGGGCAGGGCGCGCAGGTCCACCGTCCTGAGCGTGTCGAGCGCGTCTCTCGTCCGGCCTGCGTCGAGAAGGGCGTCGCCCTTGGCGAGCCTCCGCTCCGCGCGCTGCCGGTCCGAGAGAGAGGGCAGGTGCTTCGCCAACGCCCGCAGCATGGGCTGGGCCGCCCGTGCGGCGGGCGAAGCCGGGTGCTCTCGATCGAGGCGGTCGAGGGCCGCCGCCGCCCCGGCCCGGTCGCCCTGGCCCCTCCGCACGTCGGCGAGGTCCCGCAGGGCCCCGGGCGCGTCGCGCGGGCACCGCGCGATGATCTCTTCGAGCGCGTCGCAGGCGGCCTGCGCCGCGTTTCGCTCCTTCAGAATCGAAGCCGCCGGAAGAAGAGCCGCACACGCCACCGTACCGTGCGGCTCGTCGGCCGCCCCAAGGTACGAGCGGGCGGCGAGGTCGAGGCTCTCGAGATTCTCCTGGACCCTGGCCATGGAGTAGAGCGCGTGGTCGCGCAGCGCGGTGCGCTGCACGTCCGGGTGAGCGAGCTGCTCGAGCGCGTCCTCCGGTCGCTCCTCGGCGGCGAGGAGCAGCCCCGCGGCCAGGCGGGCCAGACCCGAGGTCACGGTCCCCGGGTTCCGCTCGGCGACGTCGACGAGAGCGGCGAGGCGCTCGGAGGAGTCCTCGCGTGCGGCGGCGTCGTTCAGGGCGCGCTCGGAGGGGTCGGTGGGGGTGAAGTCGAGACGCCACGTTGTGCCCGTGGCGGGGCCAGCGGAGAGAAGAACGAAGAGCCCGACGTTGAGGAATCGACGCAAGGTGGGGCGGGACCGGCCTGGCTACGACCCGAGGGCGCTCGCGTCGCCCCCGCCCAGGATTCTGACGAGCTCGTCCTGGAAGTAGTCCGTCGCGTCGCGGATATCGGCGGCCACGCGGTCGTTGTACATCTGCCGACCGCGCTCGATGTCTTCCTTGAGGCGCTCGTAGATGTCTTTCGTCTTTCGCCCCTCGGCGACCTTTGCTTCGTTGTAGAGCTTGATCTCGCTCACCACCAGACGTGCGAAGCGCCGGGCGTCATCGTGGGCCTTCTGCTGCTCGGGTGTCATCGCCCGCATCGGCGGGGCGGCGGGCGCCGGAGGGGGAGCCGCGGGTGCGACGGCCCTCACCGGGGGACTGGTCGGCGGCCGGGCGACCTGGGGTGCCGGCCGCGGCTTCATGGTCCCGGTGCCGAACATCACGGTCTGGGGACTCTCGCTCGCCGGAGCGGGGGCCGCCGCCGCGGCCCGAGCCGGAGCGGGCGGCGACGAGCGCATGCCGGGGCTCGTCGTGCCGGTCCGCGGCGCCCCGCTCAGCACGTCGATCACCTTGCCCGCGAACGCCACCAGGATCTCCGCAGCGTCGGCCGCGGCCGGAGCGACCTCGTCCGCGGTCGTGTCGCAGTAGAGGATGGCCGCCACCTTGTCGCGGAGGATGAGCGGGAGGACCAGGATGCCTCCCGGGCGCCCCCCGAGACGGGCGAGCGCCTGCCCGGTCCCCGGTGACTGACTGATGTGACCGCGCTCCGCCCGCCGAGAGCTGGCGGCGAGGCGGAAGAGGGTGTCCGCGCTCAGCGGGATGCTGATCGTCTTCACCACCTCCGGGTTGGCGACGCCGGTGCCGTACCAGCCCACTGCGTTTTGCGCCTTGACGATGAACATGGCCGCGCGCTCGACGAAGTGGGCGACCTCGTTGACGAGGTGCGTGAGAACCTCGGAGAGGTTCGCGCCCTTCTCGATGACCGCGATGGACGCCTTCAGGTCCGAGTAGTCCGCGGGGCCGGCGGCTGCGCCCGCCTGCTGGAGGACCTCCGCGATGGCCCTGCCGATCTGACCGTCGTCGATCTTCTCGTCGTACCGAGCGACGTCCTCACCCAGCTCGTCGAGTGCGCGAACCAGCGAGGCCTGGTGACCCTGAATGGACCGCTGGATCTCCACCACCCAGCTTGCCATCTGCTGGCTGATGAGAGCCGACGTGCGCGCCTTCAGATCGTCTTCGAGGGCCATCTCCACCTCGGCGGTACCGCCAAAACACGGATGCAGGCCGACTTACGTCCGCCCGCATTATCTGGCACCCGAAGAGGGGCTGTCAACGATTGGCGCTGTCTGGGGCGGGTGCACTATCGTCGTCCCGATGCCCAGCAGGACGGCGTCGGCCACAGAAGCCGGGCTGCGGAGGGTGTACGACCGGCTGCTGAAGCGCTTCGGCCACGCAGGTTGGTGGCCGGGCGAGACCCCTTTCGAGGTGTGTGTCGGCGCCATCCTCACGCAGAACACCTCGTGGACCAATGTCGAGAAGGCCCTCGACGCTCTCCGTCGGCACGAGCTTCTCTCATTCAGGAAGCTCCGGGCGGTGCCCGTGTCCCGGCTGGCTCGCTTGATCCGCTCCTCCGGGTACTACAACGTCAAGGCCCGGCGTGTGCGGGCTTTTCTGGACTTTCTGGACCAGGAGTACGCGGGACGGGTCGAGCGCATGGCCGAGGAGGACCCCGGGGGGCTTCGCGCGAAGCTCCTGGGGGTCGACGGCATTGGGCGGGAGACCGCGGATTCGATCGCCCTCTACGCCGCCGGGCACCCGTTCTTCGTGGTCGACACCTACACCCGGCGGGTCTTCGCCCGCCTGGGCCTGCTGGATGGCGATGAACCGTACGACACCATCCAGCGCTTCTTCATGGAGCGGTTGCCTCCCACTACCCCTCTGTACAACGACTTCCATGCCCAGATCGTGCGACTGGGCAAGGACGTGTGCCGCCCCCGGCCCCGCTGCGAGGCCTGCCCCCTCGAGGGTCTTTGTCCGAAACGCGGGGTATGATCGAGGACGGACGCCGGCTCACCTTCGCGATCGAGGTGGCGCCACCTCATCGGCTGGTGCGGCAGACCGGAGCCAACGGCGAGGAGTTGACCCTCAGCGGGTCCACCCGCATGGCGTACTGGAAGCTCAACGCCCCCGGCGGGGAGAAACACCTCCAGACGATTCGGCCTGGGCGGTGACTGAGTGCTACACTGAACGCAGTGGGGGCGTCACGGTTTCGACGGGAACGGCGACCCCGAGAGGAGCAAGCCGAGCGTGCCTACCGGCTCGAAAATCCGGTGGGAAAAACACAACTGCCAACGACAATTTGGCACTGGCTGCCTAACTAAACCTTAGGTAACCCGCTCTGCCGGGGCCCCGCCCACGGGATCTGGACAGAGCGTCATAAAGGTGGGCTGGCTGGAAGCTCTCGGTCCGGGGGTGACCAGTGAGATCAATCGGACTAGTCTTCGCCGGTTTTGTCCGGCCTTCACGGCGGAGGCGAAACTCCAGGTCGGACTAAGCTTGTAGGGCCTCTCGCAGGCGCGTTTTCGGACGCGGGTTCGACTCCCGCCGCCTCCACCAAAACGGTCGAAACGTCTATATCGACCTCGCCCGGGCAGCCATCCTGTCCCTGTTTAATTACGTGGGACGTATACTAATAGGGACATGACGGTGCCGGGACTTTCTACATCGAGCAGGACCCAGAGGCTCCAACGTCTGTTCGACCTGGCAGCCGGGCAGGCGGGATACTTCACCGCTGCTCAGGCACGCGAGCTCGGGTACAGCGCTCGGAGCCTGGTCCATCATGTCGCCGCCGGCCACTTCGAACGGCTTCGCCGCGGCTTCTATCGCCTTGTCAGCGCGCCCTCGGGTCCTCACGAGGACGTGGTCGCCGCTTGGCTGAGATTCTCCTCGCGCGGTGCGGTGGTGTCGCACGATACCGCCCTCGCCCTGTACGATCTCGCGGCCTCGCGTTCGCACGAGATTCACCTGACGCTGCCGCGCGACCAGCGACCCCGTTCGAAAAGCGCAAGCGGTGTCAAGCTCCACACGACCACCGTTCCACTGCCGCGTGATGAAGTGGCGAGGCGCTTTGGAGTGGACATCACGTCCCCGGCGCGCACCATCGCCGACGTCGCCGAGATCGGTACCGACCCCAGTGTCGTTCTCGAGGCGACTGGGCGGGCGCTGGCCATCGGTCTTGCCTCACCGGGCGAGCTGCGCGCAGCCGTGAGGGGGCGTTCTGCCCGAGTACAGCGCGTTGTCGAACGGGCCATTCGAGAGGCTCAGGCGCGTGCGTGAGTACGCGACAGCCGCCGGCTTTCGCGCCGCCGTGGAGGCGAAGCTCCGCCAGCGCGCCCGTCACCTCGGCGTCCCGGCGTACATCCTTCGTCGTCAGGCCGGGCTCGAACGGCTGATGGTGCGGCTGGTGAAGGTCGCTCCGGACCGATGGGCCCTGAAGGGAGGCTTCGCGCTCCAGACGAGGCTGGGTGGGCGCGCGCGTGTGTCGGTCGATCTGGATGCGGACCATCGCGAGGGCGCCGATTCCGCCCGAGCAGATCTCCAGCGCGCGGCGGTCGCCGAGGTCGGCGACCATTTCGGTTTCGCGGTGATCGGGGCCGAGGATCTCCGTGGCGGCGGAGTCGAGTTGGCGGTGAGGTACAGGCTCGAGTGCTCCGTTGCCGGACGGCTGTTCGAGCCATTGCAGGTCGACGTGAGTCTGGTCGCACCAGACCCCTGGGATGCTCAGCCGGCGCGGCGCCCGGGGCTTCTGGCCGACCTCGGACTCGCACCAATAGAGGTCTCTCTGGTGCCGTTGGAGCGGCATGTCGCTGAGAAGCCACACGCCTACACGCGGACGTACGAGAGCGGCGGAACGACGCGGGCTAGAGATCTCGTCGATCTTCTGCTCATTCGGGAACACGAGCGCGTGGACCCGTTTGGCCTGGGAGAGGCCATCCAACACGTATTCGCTCGTCGGGGCACCCATCCGATTCCCGAGCGCCTGCCCCCTCCAGGCCGGGATCTTGCTGTCGGGTATCGCAGGGAAGCCCTACAGGTCGGGGTCGTGCCCGGGATCGACGATGCCCATCGCCTTCTTGCTGAGTGGCTCAATCCCATTCTCGCCAGCCGCCGGGACACACCGCGGAGCGGCCAAGGCTGAGCCTCCCGGGGCGGCCCGCGGGAGATCTGAGTGCGGCGTGCCGATCCCGCCTGCCGTTTAGGGGGCCCGGATGCATGGCCATCAGATGGCTGGGGACGCGGGATCGCCGGATTGGCCGGTTCTCAGAGCCTTAGCGACCGTCTTGTCGCTGACGCCGAGTTCGGCGGCGATTAGGACGTTGGGAAGGCCGAGGGCGGCTAGTACTCGAGCTCCGGGTGCGATCTGGAGGTGTAGAGGCGGCGAGGACCGATCCACCAGGCTGACTGCCAGAGGGAGTTCGGCAGCGGTTCGAATCCTTTGCGAACAGGTCCACCAAAAAGGTCGAAGCGTCCACAAATACCGTTCGCAACACCGAAGGACCTGACCTCAGGTCGCGCTCCGAGGCCCATTCGCCCGACAGCGTCCTGTTGTCGGCGGACTCACTCGTGCGATGCCGAGACGCGGCCAGGTGCCCGCCTTGATTCAGTTCGGACCCCACGGGTTTGGACGACGACTGTCTGTCGCGGACATGGAAACCGCAAGTCGGCTGAGCGTGTTAGCTCAAACCGCCGCGCTGCGGACCTGAGCTTCGCCTGGGCAAACCTTGACTCTGGCTAGAACCCGGGCGTACTGTTTGCGCCAGGCGACCCCGAACGGGCACGACAGCTGACGCAAGTCCGTGCGAGGAAGACGCTTTGGGCTTGCTGTGACTTCCGAAACGCCGCGAATCGTCCTCGTCGATCCTGTTCCCCAGAGGCCCGCGGCTACCGAAAACCACAGCGGCTTCTCTCCTCCGACAGATATCCGGTCCCCAAGACAGATTCGGCCAAAAATTCCACTACTTGCCTCAGGAAAGGGGAAACAGCATGAGATTCTCACGCCTCATGACGCTCATCGTGAGCGTGTCGCTTCTTTCAATTGCCGTTTCCAACATGGCTTCCGCACAATGCAACCTGCCAGAAGACAAGTATCAGGTCGTCACGATCTATTTTGCCGGCACTGGGCTTACTGAGGCTTGGTGGGACCCGGACCATGCCGTAGGAGCGTTTGGCCGCGGGTTCCGGTCACCCGAGTCGGTTGCGACCCTGCACAAGTGGCAACAGACATCCGAGACCCACAAGAAGTACTTCGTCAACGGAATCGGCACTGGTTGTGCAAAACCTGATCTCTTCGCGTTCTTGAGAGATCTCTTCGATCTGTGGAACCAGGGGCACCCGAACCTGGAAGGCTGTAGAGGCTGGGAGACCAGCCTATCCGAAGCAGAGCTCTTTCTCCGAATGGAATTGCTCTACTCAACACGACAGGTGATATTGAACTTGGTTGGTCTGAGTCGTGGCGGCGTACTGACAATGAGATTCGCAAACAGGATATATAGCCAAACCGATATCCGACATCGACTCGACCGGATCAATATTATCGCCTACGAACCGGCAGCCGGAGACACGACGTTGCCCCCAAGCGATTTCATCTTGAATCCGTTGGTGTCTCGATACGTCGGCATGTATGCAGAAGACGAACGTGCCATCTGGTTCAGTCCGTCGGTTCCCAGTGCAGCCGCTGACACCAAGCAGTGGATGTTCGTGGTCCCAGGTGCTCACGAGACTCTAGCAGGCAACATACAGACAGACGGACATCATTCAAACGACAACGCAGCTCCTTGCACGGCTCAGCCTTTTCCCCCTGAGTGTCTCCATCACCCTTGGTCACTGGAGTGTCGCGATTTTCCACCCGAGTGTCTCGATGAACCTTTGCTGCCCGAGTGTTGGATCTTTCCACCGAGCTGCTTAGATGACCCTC
Source organism: uncultured Acidobacteriota bacterium (assembly GCA_963700695.1). Lineage (GTDB taxonomy): Bacteria > Acidobacteriota > Vicinamibacteria > Fen-336 > Fen-336 > JAJDNS01. The sequence goes on from CAVOYO010000009.1 coordinate 43,745, forward strand.
GGTCGCGGAAATGCATGGACTTTCCACTCCAATGTATCGATCGGCCCTGGCTCCCTGAATGCCTTCTAGAGCCTCTTGAGGAATGCGAGGATCCAGAACTGTTGAAAGTGTCATGGGTGACGACGTTCATTGCTGAAAGGCTGTTGGGATCGCCCCAGTGGGGCAATGTCCAGTTCGACATGAATCAGTTGGCTCAGTGGCATGACGGATTGAACGGACTGTATAGTGATCTTATTTTCATGGACAAAGTTGACGCCCTGTGGGACTGGGAGTTCACGGGCCCCTCTGGAACTTTTCATTACAACAGCATGCGCACATACTCCGTTCATGGCACGTTCGGAAGCGAATCCTGTAACTTTCCGCCGCCGACACAATTGACTTGGTATTGGCCGGTGGCGCTTTACTCACTGTTCGGTCCATGGAGTTCGGACTACAGATGCGTCGATTGGTTCAGGGTGGTCGACGGAGTGCCAGACTGGGAGCGGTCCACGTTCCAGGAATTGGCCACGAAGGGTGTGATTCATTCATTGACGTCGGGCTCCGACGCCTTGGCCAGGCTGCAAGAGCTTGGCTATCCGGACGGTGACGGTGACGGCATAACGGACAGCGCGGATAATTGTTCGATGATTGCCAACCCGGAGCAGGCCGACTTTGATTGCGACGGGGAGGGCGATGCCTGCGATTCGAATGACATTCAGGCTTTGTGCCTGGACGTGACGGAGCCAGCCGATGCGAGCTGCCGAGCCGCGGCAGTCGTCAACGGGGGCTCTTACGACCCCGACGGCGACGCGGTGAGCGTCGCCCAAGACCCACCCGGCCCCTACGGTCTTGGCCGTACGGACGCAATGCTGACGGTCGACGACTTGCAGTCCGTCGGTCCAGACGATGCGCCCGCCACGTGCATGGCGAGCGTAACCGTGATCGACCAGGCCCCACCAGCTATTTTCTGTCCCGGCGATCGGACCGTTGAGTGCACGGCACCAAATGGAGCCGCTGTTTCTTTCAGCACCACAGTCTCCGACAATTGCAGCGTCGGAGCGTCAAGTTGCATCCCTGAGTCCGGGTCTACCTTTCCGATAGGATCGACGCCCATCTCATGCGGTGCCACGGATGGATCGGGAAACTCCAGTAGCTGTGAGGCTACTGTGACAGTGCGGGACACTACTCCCCCGGTAATCTCCTCAATCTCAGCGCGCGCGAACGTCCTCTGGCCGCCGAACCACAAGATGGCACCGGTAAGAGTAGCTGTCTCGGCGTCGGACACGTGCGATGCGGCACCGGTCTGCAGGATCACCGCGGTGAGCAGCAATGAGCCTGAAGATGGCGTGGGCGATGGGAACACAGCGCCCGACTGGCAGATTACAGGAGACCTCGCCCTGGACATCAGGGCTGAGCGTTCAACAGCAGGGAATGGACGCATCTACACGATCGCTGTCACCTGCACGGATGCGAGTAGCAACTCATCAAGACAAAACGTGATGGTAACCGTACCGAAGAATCAAGGACGGAGATGATTGCAGTCTCGTGACACGCGGTGACGCCAGACGACACCAGGGGCACCCGAGGGGACACTCCATGACGCAGTCGGACACCTGGAGACGGCTCCCGGGGGAGACGCCCTGCCCGAGAGGGCACCGCGACGACAAGGCCCAGATCCTCCAGAACTGGAAGATGTCCGCAGCCTAACCCGGCTCTGGGGACGCCACCCGCTCCCAGCCGGTCGGCCCCTGAGCGGGGGCCGGCCAGACGGACCCCGCCCTCCATCCCCCTGATCCAGACTGGTCCCCGCACCGGCGGATCGTCCGCCGGCGTGAGCCGCCGGCGTCTCTCCCCGAACCGGCCTCGGGCGGGACGTGGAGAGCGCCTGTTGCATCTACCGGCCACGGGTGGCGAGCCGCCGCCTCATCTGATCTATCAGCTATCAGCTCAGCTGGCCGGGTTTCAGGTGTTATCAGATCTGCCGTTCCGCGGCGCCCTTGCCACGGTCTTGTCGCTGACGGCGAGCTCGGCGGCGATCTGGACTTTGGGAAGGCCGAGGGCGGCCAAGACACGGGCCCGGGGCGCGATTTGGATGTGCACGGGTGGCGAGGACGGATCCACGAGGCTGACCGTCAGCGGGACTTCGGTTGCGGTTCGAATCCTTTGCGAACGGGTCCACCATCGCACTGAAGTCGAACCGGGGGATATGCTCCAGCAGGGACAGCGTTTGGAGGGTGTCTCGGCTCGGTAGTAGGTGTCCTTGCCAAGACTCGATCTGCCTCTTCGAGTTGAAGTTGGGGCAAGACCGGTGAAGACTCCCGCACCATGGCTCGTCTCCTTCGAGCCCTCCTCCCTAGCCTTCGGTCGGCCCTTGGAACGAGGAACGTCCTCGCGCTAGGCGCGTCGTCCACTTCAACGTGACCGCCAACCCTACGGCGCAGTGGACGGCACAGCAGGTCGTCGATGCCCTTCCCTGGGAATCAGCGCCACGATACTTGCTCCGCGATCGAGACTCGATCTTCGTGGGGCTATTCCGGAGTCGGGTGCGTCGGATGGGCATCGAGGAGATGCTCATCGCGTATCGGTCACCGTGGCAGAACCCGTTCGCCGAGAGGTTGATCGGGTCCATACGCCGCGAGTGCCTGGACCACGTCACCTTGTTGGGGGACAAGCACCTCAAGCGTGTTCTTGGCGAGTACTTCCGCTACTACCCACCGGTCGCGAACGCGGCCTCCTCCGGGTCCGCCGGCACGACCTCGAAAGGCTCCTTGAGCTCGACGGTCTCACCGGACAGGTCGTCGCGGAAGGTGAGCCGCATCTCGTAGTCCCCGGGCTGGGCATCGCTGAGGGTGAAGGCGATGAGCCGCGAGAGCACACCGAGCGACGTGGGCCGGATGACGCTCTCCTCAGCTCCGGTCCAGAGCACACCGTCGGAGCGCTCCACCCGGTAGCCCTGCACGACCTGCGGCATGCCGTTCTGGTCCTGGGCCGCCCCGAAGACCTCGAACGTGCAGACGAGATTGACCCCCTGCGGGAACTCGCGTCGGGCCAGGGGCTTCGGCCGCACCCCCGGCCCCTCGCTATCGGGCTCGGAGCTGTCGGTGATGATGGGTGTCGACACGCGGAATCCGTCGAGCGGGGGCACCTCGAAGTAGTGGACTACCGAGCCCACGGCGCCGGTAGAAGGTTCACGGATGACCATCTTGGCCAGCTGGTCACCAGGCTGAAGCTCGAAGTCGCGGACGATCGTGAACCAGAAGCGATTCAGCCGCTCCCGGGTCGATTCGTTCAGCTTCAGGTCGATCTTCTCGTCGTAGCGGAAATACTCCCCGCTCTCTCGGTGGGCGACCACGAGCAGGAACTCGATCGCGGCATTCTCACGGTCCGCGGTCTTCTCGAACTGGAGGCCCCGGATGTCCACTTCGGTGGCGATCCGAACCTCGGCCTTGCCGAGCATCTTCTCGGCGCCCACGTAGTGGGTCATGCGCAGGGGGATCCCGTCCTCGTCCCAGGGGGAATCGAGGACGGTCTGGATCACCGGGTCGATCCCCTCCTTGACCCGGATCACACGGCTCCCATCCGCGGTCGGGGCGTAGTACCCCTTGCGGGCGCGGATCTTCAGATCCTCGCCCCGGCCCTTCTTGAGCTTGACCTCGATCTTCCGGAACTCCCCGTCGCGGGTCGTGTTGGTGGGCATGTAGCCGAGCAGGTAGTACACCCGCATCTCGTCGGCGATCCTTCGGATCCCGTCCGCGAGGTCGTTGGTGTCGCGGACGGTGAAGCCGCCGCTGTCGGAGGCGACGTAGTCGGACCCTGACGCCGCCTCGGAGCTCTCGGCGAACATGAAGCCGATGTCCTGCTCCGGCGGGGCCGGCCCGAACTGGGCGGTCAGGTAGGTGGGCATCGCCTCGAGGCCGCGAGCGTTGACGAAGTAGATCGCGGTGTTGGCACGCCGGCAGGCCTCGCTGAGACGCCCGAACTCCTCGACGCTGGGATCGTAGACGAATCCCTCGGAGACGAGGATGATCGACTTGCGGCCCTTGGCACCGGCCAGGCCGTTGGCCGCCCGCTCGAGCATCTCGAGGGTGACGCGGGACCGGCCACGGGCCGTGTAGTAGACCTCGGCGGCCCGGCTGATCACGAAGGGATCCGCGTCGCTTCTGTACAGCGGGTCCCTGTAGTCTTCGGCGGACTGCCGCATGACGACACCATAGGTCTGGAAGCGGCGGTAGACCCGTCGCGCGATCTGGGGGTCGCGATGGACGTGGATGCGCATCGCCTCCCAGTCCGACATGCGCTCCACCGAAGTGTCGGGGATGTACCGCCCGTCGAACGCCCTTACGGCGTCGACGAGCCCGTCGCGGCCGGCGTTCATTCGCGATGTCCACCAGGTTCCCCCGGAGGTGGAGATGAGGGTCACGGAGTCTCCCTCGCGGACACCGTTCTCGAGGAAGCTCGCCACCGCCGCTTTGGCCTCCCGCGCCCGATAGGTCGTGATGTGCATGTCGTCGAACACGACCACGAACGTTCGGCCACGCTGCGCCTCGAGGGAGGTGTTGACCGAGATCCTCGGCGGCGGGGGCGACACCGGGCTGGGCTCCAGCGGCAGCTCGATCGCCTCGAAGGTTGCGATCGACTGGGGCAGGTCGTCCTCCTCGACGATCAGGTCGTCGCGGGTGATGCCCGCGACCGGATTCCCCTTCTTGTCGGCGACGACCAGGTCTACGATGACCTGCTCGATCTCGGCCGGGAAGGTGGGGGGCGGTGCCGGCGGGATCTGTCCGGCCGGCGAGGCCGGAGCGAGAGCGGTGGTGCCCGCCTCCGGCCGCGAGCGGGGCTCGGCCTCGGGGGAGGTGGCCGGCTCCTGCGCCGGGAGGCCGGCGGCACAGGCGAGCGCGAGGAGCGACAGGGCGGTGTTTCGGCGCATCAGGCTCTCTCAGACATACCCTGGGTCCTCCGGCGACCTCTCGTTCCCAGTCTATAGCAGCGTCAGGCCTGCACGGGACGCCGAGCGACACCACACATCCGGCACCTCTTGCCCCGCGCGGACGCCGAGCTCGGGCAGCGCTACGGCCTGCGGTATGCGGAGCCGCTCCACTACATCGGTCCGAAACAGTCGATGCTGGAGGAGTACGTCGACAAGAATGCGGTGCGACTCCAGGCCCGGAGCACAAACGAGCGGAGCAGGCGCTCGAATAGCGTTCCAGCACCGCCATCGTCACTCCGTCTCCGGCGTGAGAAACTAGGGTGATCTTAAGTGGGAGGAACAGCCATGAAGGACACACTCAAGGCGTTGGTACTCCTCGCCGGCTTCGCCGTCCTGGCGCCCGCCAGTTCGGCCCTGGCCCAGATCGGAGGCGTGCGAGGAACGGTCGTGGACACGGATGAAGCCCCCGTGGCCGACGCCCAGGTCCTCATCGAGTTCCAGGGTGGCATGACCCGCCAGTACGAGATCAAGACAGACGAGGACGGTCGATACATCCAGGCGGGATTGACCGTCGGACCCTACCGCATCACCGCGTCCAAGGAGGGCTACCAGCCCGGGGTCATGGAGGTCCGCGTCGGCTTGGGTGGGGCCAATCGCGTGCCCAACATCGTCCTCGCGCCGGTTCAGCTGGCGGACGACGTGGCCGGGCTGCAGGCGAAGTTCGCCGAGGCGCTGGAGCTCGCCCAGGCCGACAAACTGGATGAGGCGGAGGCGGTCTTCAAGGAGATCCTGGATGTCCGGCCCGACATCGTGGAAGTCCACGAGAACCTCACCTACGTGTATCTCGAGAAGCAGGACTGGGCGAGCGCCGAGGCGAGCTGCCTGGCCGCCCTGGAACTCCGGCCCGGCTCCTCCGAGCTCATGACCGCCCTCGCCATGGTCTATCAGGAATCCGGCCGGACCGAGAAGGCCAATGAGCTGTTGAGCCAGATGGAGGGCACCGGCACCGCGGACGGCCGGGCCCTGTTCAACAAGGGGATCGTCTTCCTCGGCGCCGGGAACTCCCAGGAGGCCCAGGCCGCGTTCGAGGCGGCGCTGGCCGCCGAGCCCCCGGTGGCCGAGGCCCATTACCACCTCGGCACGATCCTCGTCGGCCAGGGCAAGGTCCAGGAGGCCGTCGAGCACTTCGAGGCGTACCTGGCGTCCAACCCGCAGGACGGCCCGAACAAGGAGACCGCCATGGGACTGGTGGAGGCGCTCAAGCAGTGATCGCAAGACCCGTCGACGCCGTTCGGGAGCGACTCGCCCGGCCGACGGAGCGCGCCTCCCGCGCGCCCGAGGGGCCCACTCCGACCAGACGAGGGGGCAGCGCCGCATAGCCGAGGCGCAGCCGGGGGCCCACCCCTCAGTGAGGCTTCAGAGGACGCCGTCGCGACACCGCCGGAGCGGGGACGTCAGGGATAGAGAACGTTCTCCTCGCCGTGCTCGCGCACGAGGCGAGGGCCAGGATCCGGTCCCGGCGCTCGAGGAGGGCCTCGATCCGGGGCCCGCTCAGCCAGCGTCCGAGACGATTCTCGAGCGTCGGGGCGGTCGAGGGCCTCGACCGCCGCGAGCACCGAGCGGGAGAAGCGCTCGAGCCCCTCCGGCGAGCGCGGTTCGGCGTAGGTCGTGAACGCCCGTGAGAAGTCGACAGCGTAGATCCGGAAGGTTCCACGCTTGCGGGTCGGGGGCAGCGATGGCCTTCGCCTTGCGGCCGGCCTCCGTCATCGACCCCTCGACCCACATCTGGACCGACCCGGTCGTGCGTCCGATCTTGCGCTCGACGGTGGGGGGGACGAGGCCGGTGCCCAGCAGCTTGTCGAGCTCGTAGGCGGCGACCTCGTGCTTCCAGGAGTCCGCGAAGCCCACCAGGAGCCGGCCCTTCTCGAGTTGGGTCACCCCGTGTGCTTGAGCTCGTCGATGGTCTTCCAGAGGGCCCGGGCGGTGCGAACCCCGTCGCTGAGCGTGAGCTGGTCCGGCTGAGTGATGCCGACACCGAGGGCCCGGCGGCTCACCACCTCGGCGGTCAGGAGGAACCGTTCGGCCTCCTCGCCGGTGAGAGCAGCGCGGTCCGGCTCCTCGACGCCTACGCCGGACGCGCCGGACGTGGCGAGCAGAACCGCGAACGCCAGGGCGCGCTTCACGGCTCCGGCGACGAGGGCCGGCCCGAAGGGGTGGGAGAGGCAGTGCACCTCAGCCGATCTCTGGGAGCACGAACGGGGCCCGGTACTCCTTGGTGAGCATCGCGTTCGCCTCGTCGTCGCCGATCACCCTCATGCCGACGGGGTCGAAGTCGAGCGTGCGCCCGAGACGATACGAGATGTTCGCCAGGTGGATGAGCGCACAGGAGTGGAAGCCGTCCTCGGCGCTCGACGTCACCATCGCCTTGTCGTTCGCCCGAATGGCGTCGACGAAGTTCTGGAAGTGGTCGCCCAGCCCCTCGCCGGTCTCCCCGGGCTCCTTCTCCTTCCCCAGGTACGTCGTCCACCGGTCGACGTCCTTCACCATGTAGCCCTTCGACCCGTAGAAGAGGTTGCCGACGGTGTTGGCGTCGCTGGTCATGTAGGCGTGCGGGTCTCCACCCGCCGGTACGTCGAGGCCGCCCCGGTCGGTGATCCAGTGCCGCACCTCGAACTGCATCATCTTCTTGTTCCCGCCGCTCGGAGCTTCGTCGAACTCGAAGAGGGCGGTCATGGTGTTGGGGGTCTCCTGGTCGTCGTCGAAGGAGAAGTGCCCGCCGACCGCGCTCACCTTCGTGGGAAGCGTGACGCCCAGACCGTACCGGGCGATGTCGACCTCGTGCACCCCCTGGTTCCCGATGTCGCCGTTGCCGTAGTCCCACTGCCAGTGCCAGTTGTAGTGGAACCGGTTCCGGGAGAACGGCTTCTCCGGCGCCGGGCCCATCCAGAGGTCGTAGTGGACCCCGGGCGGCACCGGCTCGTCGGGGGTCCGGCCGATCGTGTCCCGCCACTTGTAGCAGAGGCCCCGGGCCAGGTAGACGTCCCCGAGCCCGCCCCCGTCCAGGAACCTCTTCATGCTCTGGGCGCAGGGGTTGCTCCGCTGCTCGGCCCCGTCCTGGACGACCACGTCGTAGCGCGCCGCCGCCTCGACGAGCGCTCGCCCCTCGTGGAAGGTGTGGCAGCAGGGCTTCTCGACGGTGACGTGCTTGCCCGCCTGCATGGCCCAGATGGCGGCCAGGGTGTGCCAGTGGTTCGGGGTCACGATCGAGACCGCGTCGATGTCGGGGTCCTCGAAGAGACGCCGCAGGTCGACGTAGATTCTCGGCTCGGGGAGCCCGACGTCGGTGAAGTGCTTCTTCACGCGCTCCGCGAAGAGGTTCTCGTCCACGTCGCAGAGCGCGGCGACCCGGACGTTCGGCAGCTCGTGGAAGCTCGTGATGTGGTACTGGCCCATGCCCCGGATCCCGATCACGGCGACGTTGACCCGGTCGTTGGCGCCCTTCCAGCCCTCGCCGGCCAGGACGTAGGGGGCCGCGGCGAGGGCGCCGGTCGCGGCGCTCGTGGATCTGATGAAGTCTCTTCTCTTCATGCTCGTCACTCCGCGTCCGAAAGGTCCCTGATCTTCAGGTTCCGGAAGCGCACGGTGCTCCCGTGGTCCTGCAGGAGGATGTGACCGGTCTCGTGCTGCCCGAAACCCTCGACGTCCTTGAACTTGCTCCGGGCGACCCGGTCGAGGAAGTCGGGGCTCTTCCGGTCGTACTCGAGGACGAGGGCCCCGTTCAGCCAGTGCTGGACCGCGCCCCGTCGGGACACGATGCGGCTCTCGTTCCACTCCCCGAGGGGCCGTGGCGCCTTCTCGGGGGAGGGCGCGTAGAGCTCGTAGAGGGCCCCGAGGGTGTGGTAGTCGTTCGGCGCCATCCGCCCGCTGAGCATCCACTCGTGGTTGGGGTCGTCGAGGAGCTGGTACTCCAGGCCGAGGCCGTGTGTCCCGGTGTCGCCCTCCCGCTCCTTGACGAAGTACTTGACCCCGCTGTTCCCGCCGCGGGTGTCCAGGCGCCACTCCCACGCGAGGTCGAAGTCGCCGAACTGCTCCCGGGTGACGATGTCGCCCGCTCCCGCGGGCTCGCCGTCGGGCGTTCGCGACGAGGGCGCCGTCCCGGACCTCCCAGCCGGCGTCGGGAAAGGAGGCGGCATTGACGCCGCGCCAGCCCTCGGTGGAGACCCCGTCGAAGAGGAGCCGCCAGCCTTCCGCCTTCTCCCGCTCGGTGAGCCGATTGAGGGGGCGGTCGGCCGGCGGCGGCGACGGTGCGTCGAGGGAGGCCGGGACCGCAGCAGAGCAGCAGGACGGGCGTCACCAGGAGGCACGGAAACCAGGGCGCGCTCATGGTCCGGTCTCCTCTCTCTGGCAGGAGCGGGACGGAGTCAGGCATCCGGCGGCGGAGCGGATTCTACACCCGCCGTGGAGGCGGCGCCGCCGACCCGGGGCCGACGCGAGTCCGGGGAGGGTGGGGCGCGGTCCCGTGGCGTCCGCCTCGTGTATGATTCCCGCCGCCTCGATCGGGATCGTCCATGCCGCTCACGCCCCGGGAACGCGTCCGCACCGCGCTCGCCCGTCGCGAGCCGGACCGCGTGCCCTTCGACCTCGGCAGCACCCAGGTCACGAGCATCGCGTCGCGGGCGCAGCGGCGGCTCCGCGCACATCTGGGGCTGCCCGAGGGCCGCGCCCGCGTCAGCGACCGCGTGCAGCAGCTCGACCACGTCGAGGAGGACCTGCTGCGCCTCCTCGAGGTGGACACCCGCGGCCTGTGGCCCCTCGACCGCCCGGAACGGCCCCGTCGAGGAGACGGACGACGGCACGCACCTCTCCCACGTGGACGAGTGGGGGCTCACCTACCGGATCTCCGCGCGAGGGGGCGGACTGGTACGACCTCGCGGGGAGCCCGCTCGCCGGCGGTGAGCTCACCCGCGCGCGCATCGACGCTCACCGCTGGCCGCGGGGCGACGACCCGCGGCTCTTCGCCCACCTCCGGGCGGAGGCCCTGGCCCACCGCGAGGCGGGGTACGCGGTGGTGCTGAAGAGCCTCTGCGCCGGGCTCTTCGAGATGGCCCAGCGGCTGCGGGGCATGGAAGAGTTCCTGATGGACCTCGCCGCGAGCCCGGCCGAGGCCGCCCACCTCCTCGACCGGGTCCTCGAGGTGAAGCTCGCCTACTGGCGGGCCGCCCTCGCCGCCCTCGGCGACGTCGTCGACGTGGTCGCCGAGGGAGACGACTACGGCACGCAGCAGTCCCTGCTCGTCTCTCCGGCGACCTTCCGCACGCTCTTCAAGCCCCGCCTGGCCGAGCTCGTCCGCGAGATGAAGCGGGGCGCGCCCGAGGCGTTCGTCTTCTTCCACTCCTGCGGGAGCGTCCGGAAGATCCTGCCCGACTTCATCGAGATCGGGGTCGAGGCGCTGAACCCCGTCCAGACGACGGCGGCGGGGATGGAGCCCCGGGAGCTGAAGCGGGAGTTCGGGAGGGACATCGCCTTCTGGGGCGGCGGCGTCGACACGCAGTCCGTCCTTCCCCACGGCACGCCGGCCGAGGTGGCGGAGGACGTCCGGCGCAACCTCGACGCCCTGGCCGAGGGTGGCGGCTACGTCTTCGGCACCGTCCACAACATCCAGGCGGACGTCCCGGCGGAGAACGTGGTCGCCATGGTCGAGGCGCTGCGTGCGCACGGCGCCGCCCGCAGCCGGCCGCCCACCGTCCGGCGGGGGCCGAGGAGCCCTGAGCATGGCCGAGGCCCCGTCGAGAGGTCCGGACGCCGTCCCTGGCCCCGCCTGCGGTTCGTCGTCGCCGGCCTCCTCTGCCTCGCCTCCACCAGCAACTACCTCGACCGCCAGGCGCTCTCGGTCCTCGCCGACACCGTCAAGCGCGACCTGGGCTTCAGCGCCGCCGACTACGCCGACATCACCTCGGCGTTCCTGCTCAGCTACATGGTCATGTACCTCGTGGGCGGGTGGATCGTGGACCGCATCGGCACCCGCTGGAGCTTCCTCCTCTTCGCCTCGGCGTGGTCGCTCGTCACGATGGCCCACGGCCTCGCCAGCTCCGTGCGCGGCTTCCAGGCGGCCCGGTTCCTCCTGGGGGCGACCCAGCCGGTCAACTTCCCGGCCGGCGTGCGCGCCGCCGCCGAGTGGTTCCCGATGCGCGAGCGCGCCCTCGCGGTCGGCGTCTTCAACGCGGGAACCGCCCTCGGCTCGACCCTCGCGGTGCCGATCGTCTCGGCGGTCGCCCTCCTCGCCGGCTGGCGGTGGGCCTTCGCGATCGTGGGCGAGTCTGGGGTTCCTCTGGGTGGCGGCGTGGGCCCTCATCTACCGGCTCCCGAAGGACCACCCGCGGCTGGGCGCGGACGAGCGCCTCCTCATCGACGAGGGCCGCGAGGCCCCGGGGGGCCGGCCGCCGCGGCTCCTCGCCCTCGCGCGGATGAGGGAGACCTGGGGATGTGTCGCCGCGCGCGCGATGACCGACCCCATCACGTACTTCCTCATCTTCTGGGTGCCTCTCTACCTGCAGCAGGAGCGCGGGTTCTCCCTCGCGCAGCTCGGGGCGGTGGGCTGGGTCCCGTTCGCGGTCTACGCGCTCGGAAACGTCGCCGCGGGGGCGGTGCCCCGCGCCCTCATGGCCCGGGGCCTGTCCCTCGACCGCGCGCGCAAGGGCTGGATGCTCGTGGTCGTGGTCTCGAACGCGCTGGCGCTCCTGGCCCTCGCCCGCGCCGATAGCCCGGGGGTGGCACTCGCCTGCGTCAGCCTCGTGCTTCTTCGGCCACGGGGCCTGGGGCAACATCATCCTCCCGGCCGAGGTCCTCCCGGCCCGCGCGGTCGGCACCGTGTCCGGCCTGGGGGGCTGCCTGGGGGCGGCGGCCGGGGTCGTGACCCAGCAGATCATCGGCCGGCTGGCCGGCGCCGGAGCCTGGACGCCGCTCTTCCTCGGGTGCGCGGTGGCCTACTTCGTGGCCCAGGCCCTCGTCGTCCTGCTCGTCCGCGACCTGGGCCGTGTCCGCGCTCTCGCGGACTGAGGCCGAGACTGAACAAGGCGACCCGCAGGAGGCGTGATCCCCAGCGCGCACTGGAACCTCAATGGTTGAAAGGACTTGCAGCCAGGTAAAGAGATCATTGACATGGTTTGACGTTTCTCAGTACCGTTTAACACTCTGCGGCAGCTAACCGCTCCGCATCCGTCAAACAGGAGGAACTCATGAAACGACCCTCTAGTTCAAGAACCTATTGGGCCGTGCGGGTCGCGCTCGCGTGCGCGGCCCTCTGCCTCGCCTTTGCGGGAGCGGCGCAAGCCCAGGCTGTCCGCGGCACGCTGCTCGGCACGATCGTCGACTCGCAGGGTGCCGCCATTCCCGGCGCGACCGTGATCGCGACGGAGACCCAGACGAACATCGACCGCTCGGTGGTCACGAACCAGAACGGGTACTACGTCTTCGCCAACATGAAGGACGGCCTCTACCGCGTCAGGGGCGAGCTCACCGGGTTCAAGACGATCGTCCGCGACCGCGTCGAGGTGAAGGTGAACCAGACCGTGCGCGTGGACTTCACCCTCGAGGTCGGCACGATGCAGGAGACGGTCGAGGTGGCGGCGGAGACCCCGCTCCTCCAGACGGACCGCGCCGACACCGGCCGCCTCATCGAGGGCCGGCAGGTCCAGGAGCTGCCCCTGGCGTACAACCGCAGCTTCCAGGGCATGTGGGCCACCGTGCCCGGAGCGGTCACGCTCACCCGGCCGCACTCCCAGTTCTTCAATCCCCAGGACAGCCAGGAGACCAAGTTCAACGGCCAGTCGCGCCTGTCGAACAACGTGCAGATCGACGGCCTCGACAACAACCACAAGACCGGCCTCCTGACCGTCCTCATCCCCTCCGCCGAGGCGGTCGACTCCGTCAACGTGACCACGTCGAACTTCGACGCCGAGCTGGGTCGCGCGGGCGGCTCCGTCACCTCCCTCGTCATGAAGTCGGGCACGAACGAGTTCCGGGGGAGCGCCTTCTACTTCGGCAACAACGAGTCCACGCAGGCCCGAAACTCCTTCGCGAGCCCCGACTCGGAACTGCCCGACACGAAGTACCAGCAGTTCGGCGCGAGCCTGGGCGGTCCGATCATGAAGGACAGGCTGTTCTTCTTCGTCGACTACCAGCGAACGGTGGACGACCTCGGCCAGTTGCGTCGGGTGGTGGTCCCACCGTCGGAGTGGCGGACCGGCGACTTCTCGGGCGCGGACACGATCATCTACGATCCCGCCACCGGGAACCCCGACGGCACCGGCCGGCAGCCCTTCCCGGACAACATCATTCCGGCCGACCGCATCAGTCCCGTGGCCGCCAACATCCTCGCCCTCATGCCGCCGCCGAACCTTGATGTCCCCTTCGGCCAGGACAACTTCGAGCTCCCGAGCTTCGTGCGCCAGAAGACGACCGACGCCTTCAACGTGAAGCTGAACTACAACCCGACCATCAACGACCAGCTCTCGTTTCGCTTCAGCTACGCGAAGCCGGTGGTCTCCGTCCCCGGGACTTACGGCGAGATCGGCGGCGCCGGCGCCAACTTCAACGGCATCGGCACCCAGAAGGTCTACCAGACGGCCCTCACCTGGACGCGCGTCCTCAGCCCGAGCCTGATCATGGAGTGGCGGGCCGGCCTGCTCACGTACACCAACACCGCGCTCCCCAACGGCTACGGGCTCAACACCTCGACCGAGGTGGGGATCCCCGGCGCCAACTACGACGAGTTCTCGAGCGGGATCAGCACAATCAACCTCGGCCAGGGCTTCGACAACCCCATGGTCGGGTTCGCGAACAGCCTGCCCTGGGACCGCGGGGAGGACACGTACAGCCTCGTCGGCATGATCACCAAGCTCACCGGCAACCACTCGATCAAGGTCGGGACCGAGGTCCGGCACAACGAGGACTTCCTCCTCCAGATCCAGGACGCGGGCGGGGTGCGCGGCTTCTTCGACTTCACGGCCGCCCGGACCGCGATCCCTGAAGACAACGCCGCTCAGGCCGGGCTCGCCAACTCCTTCGCCTCGTTCCTCCTCGACGTTCCCGGCGGGGTACGCCGCGACATCAGGGTGATCGACCGGCCGGGCACGAAGCACTGGGAGGTGTTCGCCTTCGTCCAGGACAAGTGGCAGGTGAGTCCCAAGCTCACCGTCGACCTGGGCCTCCGCTGGGAGTACTACTCGCCTCTCGTCGGGATCGAGGACCAGGGTGGCCTCTCGAACTACGATCCCTCGAACAACACGGTGCGGATCGCCGGATACGGGGACATCCCCCAGAACATCGGGGTGGAGACCACGTGGACGAACTTCGCCCCGCGCCTGGGGGCGGCCTACCGCTTCAACGAGAAGACCGTCCTGCGCGCGGGTTTCGGCACCACGATCGTCCCCTTCCCCGACAACCGCTACGCCTACAACTACCCGGTCAAGCAGACGGAGGTGTTCACCGCTCCCAACTCGTTCGCCCCCGCCGGGTCGATGGCGGGCGGCTTTGGTCCGCCCACCTTCTTCGACATCCCGAATAGCGGCATCGTGGACGCGAGCATCCCGGAGCTACGGAACGCACAGGTCTTCTACGTCCAGCCCGACCTGAAGGAAGCCAAGCTCCACTCCTGGAACGTGGCCTTCCAGCGAGAGCTGCCGTGGGAGCTGGTCGGCGAGATCGCCTACGTGGGCAACATCGGGCGCGGCATCCTCATCGGGGACCACAACCTCAACGCCGGGCAGGTGCTGGGCGCCGACCGGGCGGGCCAGCCCTACTACCAGCTCTACGGCCGGACCGCCGAGATCCGCTCGTGGCTTCCGACCAACACGACCTACAACGGGCTGCAGGCCAAGCTCGACCGGCGCTTCCGGGACGGCTTCCTGCTCACGACTTCGTACACCCTCAGCCGGGCGATCACCTACGACGACTCAAACGAGAACGACATCGATACGCCCGCCGACCCCGAGCGCAGCAAGGGACGGCCCAACTTCAACCGCACGCACGTGTTCACGGCGAGCTTCCTCTGGGAGCTGCCGTTCCTCCGGGGCGACCGCAGCGCCCTCGGCTGGATCCTCGGCGACTGGCAGGTGAGCGGGATCTTCACCGCCTACTCCGGCACCCCGATAGACTTCACCGCGAGCAACGCCACGCTGCGGATGCCGGACAACACCCAGTACCCGAACCTCAACGGGGGAGACCCCGAGGTCTTCGGGAACATCGGGCCCGGCCAGCTCTACTTCGACACCTCGGCCTTCTCCGCCCCCGCGCAGAACACCTGGGGCAACATGACCCGCAACTCCTCGATCAACGGCCCCGGCTTCTGGAACATCGACGCCTCACTCGTGAAGCGGCTGCGTTTCGGCGATCGTGTCCTGGTCGAGCTGCGGGCCGACGCCTTCAACCTGACCAACTCGCCGCACTTCGACAACCCGAACGGGGCCTTCGGCAACAGTCGATTCGGCCAGGTCACGAGCTCCTTCGGCGAGCGGCTTATCCGTTTCGGCGCGCGGCTGACGTTCTAGAGCCCCGGCCGACGTTTTCGCGGGGGGCGGCCGCCGTGGCCGCCCCCCGTATCGTCCGTTCTTGATCAGGATCTTCGCCGAATGGTCCCGGCCGTCCTGAGCCGAGAGGAGGGTCATGATGAACGGGAGAGCTGTCGTCTGCGTTGCCATCTCCGCAATTGTCCTTGGAGCCTGCACCGCCCCCGAGGGGCCGCCCGACGCGGCGTCCGAGTGGCGCCCGCTCTTCGACGGCGAGAGCCTCGCGGGCTGGACGCGCCTGAACGGCGACGCCGAGTACGTCGTCGAGGACGGCGCGATCGTCGGCACGACGAAGGCCGACACGCCGAACAGCTTCCTCGCCACCGAGGAGACCTTTGGTGACTTCGCCCTCGAGCTGGAGTTCCTCGTCGACCCCGACATCAACTCCGGGGTGCAGGTGCGCAGCTTGAGCCGATCCGACTACCAGGACGGCCGGGTCCACGGCTACCAGGTCGAGATCGACCCGTCGGAGCGGGGGTGGACGGCGGGTATCTACGACGAGGCGCGGCGCGGCTGGCTGTACCCGCTGTCCCTGAACGAAGCCGCGACCGGCGCTTTCCGACAGGGCGAGTGGAACACGCTCTACGTCGAGTGCGTCGGCGATCGGATCCGCACCTGGCTCAACGGGGTCGCCGCCGCCGACCTGGTCGACGCGATGACCCCGGAGGGCTTCATCGCGCTCCAGGTCCACGCCGTCGACGAGGAGGACGTGGGAAAGACGGTGCGCTGGCGGAACATCCGGATCAAGACCGGTGACCGCGAGCCGCGCGCGGGGGATTCCCCGTTCGTGGTGAACACCGTCGCGAACAGCCTCTCGCAGCGCGAGCGGGAGCTCGGCTGGGGGCTGCTCTGGGACGGCGCCACCACCGCCGGCTGGCGGCGCGCCAACGACGAGGGCTTCCCCGAGATGGGCTGGACCATCGCCGACGGGGAGCTGAGCGTCGACGAGTCGGGCGGTGGCGAGGCGGCCCACGGCGGCGACATCGTCACCGACGGCGAGTACTCCGCCTTCGAGCTGCAGCTCGAGTTCCGGCTGACCGAGGGGGCCAACAGCGGCATCAAGTACTTCATCACCGAGCAGTACGACTCCAAGGGGGGCTCGGCGATCGGGTTCGAGTACCAGCTCCTCGACGACGAGCGCCATCCCGACGCCAAGGCCGGACGCGACGGCAACCGCACCCTCGCCTCGCTCTACGACCTGATCCCGGCGAAGCAGGATCCCGCGCTTCGTCAACAAGCCGGGGGAGTGGAACCACGCGCGGATCGTGGTCCAGCCCGACGGCCACGTCGAGCACTGGCTCAACCACATGAAGGTGCTCGAGTACCAGAAGGGCTCGCCCGAGCTGCTGGAGCTGATCGCCCGGAGCAAGTACAAGGACTGGAAGGGGTTCGGGCAGTGGGAGAGCGGACACCTGCTGCTCCAGGACCACGGCAACCACGTCTCGTTCCGGAGCATCAAGCTGAAGGATCTGTCATGAGATCGAGAAGGCGGTTCGCCAGGGATCTCGCGTTGACCGGCGCCGCGGTGGCGGTGCGGCCGCTCGGCTCTCTCGCCCAGTCGCCGCCCAGCGACAAGGTCGTGGTGGCGGTGATGGGCGTGCACGGCCGTGGCAAGTCGATGGCGAAGCAGTTCGCGGCGCAGCCGAACGTCGAGGTGGCCTGGATCTGCGACGTGGACGAGCGCTACGCCGAGGCCTGCCAGGCCGAGGTCGAGACGATCCAGGGGCGCCGGCCGCGCGGGGAGAAGGACGTGCGCCGGGTGCTGGAGCAGAGCGACGTCGACGCCCTGGTGGTGGCGGCGCCCGACCACTGGCACGCCCCCGCCGCCCTCATGGCGGTGGCGGCGGGCAAGCACGTCTACCTGGAGAAGCCGTGCAGCCACAACCCCCGGGAGGGAGAGCTGCTGATCGAGGCCGAGAAGAAGCACCGCCGGATCATCCAGATGGGCAGCCAGCGGCGCTCCTGGCCGGGGGTCAATCGCGCGATGGCCGCGCTGCACTCGGGGATCATCGGCCGGGTCTACTTCGCCAAGGGGTGGTACGCGAACAACCGCAAGCCCATCGGCTTCGGCAAGGAGACGGCGGTGCCGGACCACCTCGACTACGAGCTGTGGCAGGGACCGGCGCCCCGAACCGCCTACCGGGACAACGTCCACCCCTACAACTGGCACTGGTTCCGGCGCTGGGGCACCGGCGAGGCGCTCAACAACGGCACCCACGAGATCGACGTGATGCGCTGGGGGATGGGCGTCGACTACCCGATCCGGGTGATGGCCTCCGGGGGGCGCTACCACTACCGCGACGACTGGGAGTTCCCGGACACGATGGTGGCCAACTTCGAGTTCGAGGACGGGCGCTGCATCACCTGGGAGGGGCGCAGCTGCAACAACCATCCGATCGAGGGGATGGAACGGGGTGTCGTCTTCCACGGCGAGAAGGGGACGATGGTGCAGCTGCACGACGGCTACACCGTCTACGCCAACGACCGCGAGCGGACCGTGATCGAGCGCGTCGAGGGCGGGGGCGACGCCTCCAATGTCACCGACACCACGAGCCCCGACGCCGCGCTCGACACCGTTGCACGTCGCGGCTTTCCTGACCGGCGTCCGCGAGGGGAAGCCGGTCTCGAGCCCGATCGCGGAGGGTCACAAGAGCGTGCTGCTGTGCCAGCTCGCGAACATCGCCTGGCGCAGCGGACACGCGCTCACCACCGACAAGCGCAACGGCCACATCCTCGGCGATCCCGAGGCGATGGCGCTGTGGGGACGGGAGTACGAGCCGGGTTGGGAGCCGGTGGTGTGAGGGCGATCGGCGCCGGCTGACGCGCGCCACCCGGGACGTCCAGCTAGTGGCTCCTTGAGCCGCTGTCCGGCAGAGTAGTCGAGCAGCTTCCGATCGGACCAGCGCTGGAACCGGAGGCACGACAGGTGGCGGGCCCCGCTCGCCCGGGCCCGTCGGTAGCGGCCAGACCAGCGGGCGCCCCTCAGGGCATCTCGGTCTCCGTCGATCCGGGCTCGCCCGCGCACCGGTACACGAGGATGGTGCGTCCGAGACGGAGCTGGTCGCGGTCGGCCAGACGCGTCGGACGATCGACGCGCCGATCGCCCACGAAGGTGCCGTTCTTGCTCCCGAGGTCCTCGACGACGGCCTCGCTCCCGGTGACGACGATCCGCACGTGACGCCGGGAGACGCCCGGGACGTCCACGAGGACCTGGGCGCCCGGGTCGCGGCCCAGGACGTTCTTCCCCTCGGCCAACGGGTGGACCAGGTCCTGCCAGACGAGGCAGGGCCCCAGAGCCGTGCTCGGCTTTGTCGGCGGAACGGGCGGCGCATCCAGGTTGACCGCCTCCCCGTCGAAGGCGTAGCCGAAGCCGCGCACGGTCCGGACGAGCCGCGCCTCCTTCCCCAGAGCCTTCCGCAGCTGCGCGGCGAGGGTCGTCAGGCTCGACTCCGACGCGAACGTCCGTGGCCATAGCCGGTCGCGGATCGCGGTCTTGGCGACCGCCTCCGGCCGGTGCTCGAGCAGCAGCTCCAGCAGCTCGAAGGCCTTCGGCTCGAGGTGGACGGGGGCGCCGCTCCGGGTGAGGCGCCGCGAGCCGGCGTCGAACACGAACTCCGAGAACCGCAGACGCATCGCGCTCCCCCGCGGATCCCGCGGAAATCCTCAGGCGGCCCCGTGGATGGCCTGATGCTAGAGGCGCAGATTCCCGGGTGCAAGGTCCGCAAGGACGCCTGGCCAGGCGGCTCCCGCAGCGGTCGCGAAAGGAGTCGCCGATGCACCCCGGATCCCGCCGTCTCTCTCTCTACGTCTCGACGATGGCCGCATCGATCGCGGTGGCCGCCGCTCCGGCCGCAGCCCCAGCCGAAGAGCCGCCCCCGCCGACGCCGGCCGAGCTCCGGTTGGTCTTCGTCGACCTCTGCAACGCGCCGCCCGAGCTGCGTCACGGAACGCTGCGGGAGATCCAGGCCCTGCTGGAGCCGCTGGGGATGAAGGTCACCGGCGAAACCGCCCGACCCGCCGAGGACCAGGCCAGCGGCGGCGTCTTCGTCATCCTCTTGCCCTTCGACCCGAACCTCCCGCGGACCCAGGTGGTCGGCGGAGTGGCTCGGCGCGAGTACGAGCGGCAGCTGTCAGTGTGGGTGTTCCCGCCTCGGGTGGCGGGGAGCGTGGGTCTGGATCTCCAGGCGACCTCACGCTGGACGCACCGGCACCGCCAGCGGTTCCAGCGCTCCATGGCGGTGGTCGTGGTGCACGAGCTTGCCCACGCTCTCGCCGGGGCGAAGCACCGGCCGGAGGGCTTCATGTCAGCTCAGCTCGGCCGGGAGCAGCTCCTCGATCCCAGGCTCGCCGTCGACGCCGACCTCCATCCCGCCTTCCTCGCCGGCGTGGCCCGGCTCAACGCCGCGGACGATCCGCAGACGAGGGAGGAGCAGCTCGCCGACTCTATGCCATGAACAGGGTCCGACCACCGGCCTGAGGCACGAGGCCCGGTCTCGCGTTTGTCCTTGACGCTCGCTCGAGCCGGAGAGTACCTTCGCCCCCAGCGTGATCGGCCAGACTGCTCTCGCACTACGAGGTCCTCGAGAGGATCGGCGAGGGTGGGATGGGGGTGGTGTACAAGGCCCGCGACACCCTCCTCGGCCGGCTGGTTGCGCTCAAGACGCTGCCCGCGGGCGGGCCCGCCGAGCCCGAGCGCCGGGCGCGGCTTCTGCGCGAGGCCCGCGCCGCCTCCGCCCTCCACCACCCGAACATCGTCGACGTGCACGACCTCCTCCGCCACGAGGGCAGCGACGTGATCGTGATGGAGCTGGTGACGGGGCGGACCCTGGACCGGGCCGTGGCGGGCAAGCCGCTCCGCGAGGTCCTCGGCTACGCGAGGCAGATCGCGGACGCTCTCGCGAAGGCCCACGCGGCGGGCATCGTCCACCGCGACCTCAAGCCCTCGAACGTGATGGTGGACGAGGGCGGGACGGTGCGGATCCTCGACTTCGGCCTCGCCCGTCTCGGGGCGCCGGTCGGGACGATCGACTTCGGAGGCGCACTCGGCCCGTCCGACGGCGGAAGCGACGGGGACGGCGGAGGGACGGGTCGTCGGGACGCTCGCCTACATGTCGCCGGAGCAGGCGGAGGGGAAGAAGGCGGACGCGCGGTCGGACGTCTTCAGCTTCGGGGCGGTGCTGTACGAGATGGTGACGGGGCGGATGGCGTTCCGGGGGACTCGGCGGCGGCCACGCTCGCGGCGGTGCTGGAGCACGATCCCCCGCCGCCGCGGGAGCTGGTGCCGGGCCTGCCCCCCGATCTGGAGAAGCTCGTCCAGCGCTGCCTGCGGAAGGACCCGGCGAAGCGCTTCCAGTCGATGGGCGACGTGGCCCTCGATCTCGACGAGATCGCGGCCGGCCTCGAGGCGGTGCGCGGCGAACCGGGCGGGGCGCCGCGACCGGGGGCGGACCGGCTCGAGGGGCGACGGGCTGCTCTGCCAGAGCGCGATTCCGGTGGAGCACGGGGAAGGTCGCTCTGGCCATGGCCTTCGTCACCGCGCTTCTCACGCTGTTGATCGGCTTGAGTCTCAGAGGCCTTCGGGATCATCCGGAGGGCGAGGCGGGTTCGCGCGTCATCGAGTCCATCGCCGTTCTGCCCCTCAGGAACCTCTCGGGCGACCCGGAGCAGGAGTACTTCGCAGACGGGATGACCGACGCTCTGATCGCCGACCTGGCCAAGATCCGATCTCTGCGAGTGATCTCCCCGACTTCAGTGATGCAGTACAAGGATGTCAAGAAGCCACTCCCGCAGATCGCGAGCGAGCTGGGGGTGGACGCCGTCGTGGAGGGCTCGGTGATGCGGTCCGGGGATCGGGTACGCATCACCACCCAGCTCGTTCGGGCGTTCCCTGAGCGGCATCTCTGGGCCGAGAGCTACGAGCGGGACCTGGGGACATCCTGACAGTGCAGGGCGATGTGGCCCGTCAGATCGCCGAGGCGGTCGAGGCAGCGGTGACGCCGGAAGAGGAGGCGCGCCTGGCAAGCGCCGGTGCCGTGAACCCCGAGGCCCACGACGCGTATCTCAAGGGGCTCCACTTCTGGAACGAGGGTCCTCATCCGAAGGCTGCCCCGCATTTTGAGGAGGCTGTTCAAAAGGATCCGGACTACGCACCCGCGTACGCCAAGCTCGCGGAATGCCATGTACTGGACGCCATGTTTGGACTCCGCGCGCCAGACGAGGCCTATGCCGATGCCGAGACCGCTGCGCTTCGGGCACTGGAGCTCGACGGCACGCTGGCCGAGGCGCACACCGCGCTGGCCGAAGTCAGCTTTCACCGCGACTGGGACTGGAACCTCGCGGAGAGGCGGCTGGGCCGCGCTCTGAGCGCGAACCCCAGCTACGCAATCGGGCATTGGCGGCAATCCGGACACCTGATGGCGATGGGGCGGTTCGACGAAGCGATTGCTCTGTCGAGACGTGCCCAGGCCCTCGATCCGCTGACGTCGTACTCACGCGTCGGCATGGCGATGAACCTCTATTACGCTCGTCGGCACGCCGAGGCGATCGCCGAGATGCAGGAAGCGGTTGAGCTGTACCCCGATAACCCTAACGTTCACCGCTTCCTCGGGTTGAGCTACATCGAGAAGGGGATGCACGAGGAGGCCATAGCGGCTCTCAAGCAGGCTCAGGCCCTCCGACCGGATGATGCCGACGACAAGGCCGCTCTCGGTCGTGCCTATGCCTTGGGCGGACGCACGGACGAGGCGCGCCAGCTGCTGCAGGAGCTGAGGAAGGAATCGGAGTCCGCCCCGTCGATCGACATGGTGGGTCTCCTGGCCGCCCTCGGGGAGAAGGACGAAGCGCTCGACGCACTGGAGAGGGCCTTCGAGGCACGGCTCGGGTTGGTCGTCTGGGTCAAGGTCGACCCAAGGTTCGACCCCCTGCGCGACGACCCTCGGTTCCGGGCCCTCGTCCGGCGCCTGAACCTCCGGAGTTCCTGAGGCCTTGGACCAACCGCGCGTTGCCCACAAACCTCGTCGACCACGCCCACGATCACGGCCCGGACGGCGCCGGGGTCCAGGTCGAGGATCTGGCGGACCGGGCACTCCGGACGGTGGACCGACTCAACCGCCCCGACCGGTGCGTCCCGCGGAGCCTCACGCGCGCCACCGATCTCCGAGGTCGAGCGTCGTCCGGCAGTACTCCAGGCTGCGCTCCATGTGCTCGAGCTGCTGCGCCTTGAGTGCGTCCATGTACCGCTCGCGCAGGTCGGGCACGTCCGCGGTCAGGTGCGGCTTGGCGTAGGGCCGGCCGCGCCTTGCGAGCGCGAGGAAGCGTCCGAGGTCCCGGGCCCGGGCGCGCGGGAACCACCGGCCCCACCACTCCTCGGAGTACACGGGCAACACGACAGGTGGGCGGGCCGTGATGGGCTTGCAGTAGACCCGTACGCCGGGCGGCATCACCTCTGCGGCACGGGCGACGAGCACCCGGAAGTCCACGGTGCCCTCGCCGAGCGGCACCCACTGCACGGCGACGCCCTCGGCGTGCTCGTACACGACGGAGTCGCGCAGGTGGAACGTCACGGCCAGGGGACCCAGCTCCTCGACGGTCGTCATCGGGTCCTCGGCCACGAACACCGGGTTGCCGGTGTCGAGGTACGAGCCGACGAAATCGGTGCCGGCCGCCTCGATCAGCTGTCGCGTCTCCCAGGCCTGCAGCTCCTTGTGGTTCTCGATGGCGATCTTCAGACCCGCGTCCTTCACCTGGCTTCGGACCTCGCGCAGAAGGCGCACGACGGTCTCGATGTGTTGCTCGACGGGACCGGGCGGCATCGCGAACCGGTCGCTCGCCACCAGCGCCCGGACGATGGGCGAGCCCAGTGCCGCAGCGCGCTCGATGTGGCGACGCAGGGTGGCCACGACCTGCGGGTAGGCCTCGGCGGTCCGGGGCAGGATGGCACCGCCGCCGGTCTCGAGATGCAGGCCCAGGTCGCGCGACCAGGCGCGAACCTCCGCCCAGTGCTCGGGCTCCATCAAGCCGGGGTCCTGCGAGCCCTGCAAGAACACCGCGTCGAGCCGCTGTCCGGCGCAGTAGTCGAGCAGCTTCCGATCGGACCAGCGTTGGAACCGGAGGCAGTAGGTGTTCAGCCCGAGCGGCCAGCGGCGACCCGGTGAGAACCCGACGGCCGCGAAAGCGGCCAGCGACCCGACGAACGCGCGACGCGTCACCGGTGGAGCGGCGTAGTTCCCCATGGCGGTCAAACCTCCAGCTCGTGTCCCCCCTGAACCTGCTCCCAGTCGACGTCGAGCCCGAGTCCGGGCTTGGTGGGGCCGTGCACGTCGCCCCGTTCGTCGATACGGATGACGTCGGTCGTCCCCACGTCCCAGCAGCCGACCTCACCGTGGTGGATCGGCAGCTCGAAGAGGGCGCAGTTCTTCACCGCGAGGATCACGTGGAGGTTGGCCATCTGGTACATCGTTCCGCCGTAGGCGTGCGGCTCCCAGTTCATCCCGAAGCTCTCGCAGAGGTGAGCCACCTTCAGCATCTCGGTGATGCCGCCCTGGATTCCGCTCAGGGTCCTCAGGTGCGCGACCGCGCCCCGGCGAACGTACTCGGCGTACTGGCTCTTGTGGAGGAGCTCCACGGTCAGGGGGATGTCCAGTCGGCGGGCGAGGTGAACGTAGCCGTCCACGTCGTCCGGCGGCAGCGGAGCTTCGTACCAGAAGTAGTCCAATCGTTCCAGCTCTCGACCGACGCGCAGCGCCTCCCGCCGATCGTGGGCGAAGACGGCGTCGTAGATCAGGTCGACGTCGTCGCCGACGGCCTCCCGCAGGCGGCCACAGAGCTCGATCGGCATGGGGTGCAGCTTCAAGGCCGTGAAGCCCTGCTCCTTCATGGCCAGGGCGATGCGCACGACCTCGTCCGGGTCGTGCTTCACGTTCCCGCTCGCATAGGCCCGCACGCGGTCACGGTAGCCCCCGAGGAGACGGTGGATGGGCAGCGACGCCGCCTTGCCGGCGATGTCCCAGAGCGCGATGTCGACGGCGGCAAACGCGGGCCCTTTCTGGCCGTACCACAGGGAACCCAGCGTCTGCCAGAGCCGCTCCCGGGCCAGGGGATCCTGACCGACGAGGTGCGGCTTGAAATGCCGAAGGACCTCGGCCAGCGCGTGCGGGCGACCGGTGGCCACCTCCGACCAGACGATGTAGTGCCCCTCGATGCCCTCGTCCGTGAGGATCCTCACCAGGCTGTACTGGATCCGCCCGGCGGGGCCCCCGTCTTCGCGCAGCCCGTCGAAGCTCGTCACGAGGGCCTCGGTTTCACGGGCCAGGACGTGCAGCTTGACGTCGGTGATCTTCATGTCCCGCATCCACTCCGGCGCACAGTCTACAATGGCGCATCAAGAAGCGGGGGGTGCGAACCGATCCATGGGTGAGGAGAGGGTGTCTCGGGGTCCGGCGGACAAGGTCCGTCGTCTGCTCGCCGCGATCGGGCCCGGGCTCTTCATCCTCGGCTACATCATCGGAACCGGCAGCGTCACGTCGATGGCGAAGTCGGGCGCCGAGTACGGGATGTCGTTGGCCTGGGCGCTGGCTTTGTCGTGCTTCTGCACGTACGTGGCGATCGTCGCGGTCAGCCGGGTGACCATCGTCTCGGGAGACACGCTCATCCACTGCATCCGCCAGCAATTTGGATCGGCGATGGCCATCTTCATCATCGTCGGACTCATGGCCACGGTCGTGTCGTCCATCATCGGCGTCATGGGCATCGCCTCCGACGTCGCGCGTGAGTGGAGCGCCCAGGCGACCGGTGGTGCAGGTATTCCGCCGCTGGCCACCGCGGTGGCCCTGAACGGTATTCTCTGCTTCTTGATCTGGAGGGGCTCTCACGGGTTCTTCATGAGAGCCATGGCCGTGATGGTGGCCGTGATGGCGGCCAGCTTCGTGGCCACGATGTTCCTGGTGATCCCGGGTCCACTGGAGCTCATCCGAAGCCTCGAGCCGGCCATGCCCGCCCAGTCGAAGGCGCACCTGGTGCTGGCGGCCATGGTGGGGACCACGATGGCCTCGGTCTGCATCGTCACGAGGAGCTATCTGGTCGCGGAGAGGGGTTGGGGGCCCCAGGACCTCAAGGCCGAGAACCGGGACGCGATCGTCTCGCTCACGCTCACCTTCCTCGTGGGAGGCGCGATCATGGCGAGCGCGGCGGGCACGATGCTTCCGGCCGGGATCCCCGTCGTCGATGCGATCGACATGGTGAAGACCCTGGAGCCGCTCGCCGGCCGGTTCGCCACCGCGCTCTTCGTGGCGGGGATCATCGCCGCGGCGGTGTCGTCCCTTTTCCCCAACTACGTGCTGGGGCCGTGGCTGGTCTGCGACTACATGAACGTGCCCCGAAGGATGGATCGTCGGCCGGTCCGAGCGGCCGTCGTCGCGGCGGCGTTGCTGGCGTTCGTGGTGCCCGTCTTCGGAGGCCGACCCGTGCTGATCATGATCGCCTCGCAAGCGGTCAGCACGGTGATCATGCCGGTGCTGATCGTCCTGTTGATGATCCTGCTGAACCGATCGGCGGTCGTGGGCGACTACAAGAACCCGGTGGCACTGAACGTCGGCCTCGTCGTCACCCTGATCTTCGCCTTGCTGGTCTCGTACTCCGGCGCTCTCGGCCTGGCGGACGGCGTTCGTGAGATCCTTTCCCCGTCAAGGTATTGATGACTGCTTGCCGTCCGCTTCGCGAGTCTCATTGAGGATCCGCGCCAGTCGCTCCACCACATCGGGCCGGTCCTGGTAGAGGTTCGTCTTCTCGGACGGATCCTCCGCCAGGTTGTAGAGTTGCCCCGCAGGACCGCCTTCCACCTGCTCGACAATGACCGGCTGGGTGAAGCCGCCCGAACCCAGTCCTTCGATCAGCTTCCAGTCCCCATCGCGGATCGCGAACATGCCACGCGAAGAATGATGGACCACAGGACTGCGTTGCGTCTGAGCATGACCCAGCAGGGTCGGCAGGATGGTCTCGCTGTCCACGCCATCCATCAGGCCCGGTTCGGCGCCGACCACGCCGGCGAAGGTGGCGTAAAGATCCGTCAGCGTCGTGAGGTGTCCACTCTCCGAATTGGGCGTGATCCGTCCTGGCCAGGAGACGATCAGCGGTACCCGGTGCCCGCCCTCGTGAATGTCGGCCTTCTGGCCGCGGAAATGCAGGTTCGCGCGGTGGCCCCACTCGGCAATGTCTTCCCGAGCCCAGCGGGCGCCGTTGTCCGCTGCGAACACGACGATCGTCTGGTCCGCGACACCGGTTTCACCGAGCACGCTCATGATCCGGCCGATGGAGTGGTCGACCTGGGCGACGAAGTCACCGTAGTATCCGGCATCGCTCCGGCCGATGAACTCGGGGGTGGGTAGCCAGGGCGTGTGCGGCGCTGACAGCGGCATGTAGAGGAAGAACGGCTTGTCGCCACCTGAATTCGCCCGCTCCCGGATATAGGCCACCGAGCGCTCCGTGATCCTCGGCAGCACCTCTTCGTGGGCAAAGCCGCGGGCGATGGGCCCCGCACGCCAGAATCCCTTGCCGCCAAGACGCCGTCTCTCGCTGTCACCGATTTCGTCGCCGTCGAAGGACGTCAAGACTCGGTCGTCCTCCACGAAGGTGTATGGCGGCATGTCGAGCGATGCCGGAATGCCGAAGAAATCGTCAAAGCCGACATCGTTGGGGCCGGGGCTGAGCGGTTTCGAGTAGTCCGTCACCTCATCGACACCGAGACCCAGGTGCCACTTGCCGATGACCGCCGTCGCGTAACCCTTCTCGCGGAGCATCGAGGCGATCGTGGACCGGGCCGGATCGATCAGCAGCGGTGAATAGCCCTTCAGTACGCCCTTCTTCAGACGGGTCCGCCAGGCGTAGCGCCCGGTCAGCAATCCGTAGCGGGTCGGGGTGCAGACGGCTGACGGGGAATGGGCATCGGTAAAGCGCATGCCCGAGGCGGCCAGGGTGTCCAGGCTGGGCGTCGGCACTTTCGATGCCGCGTTGTACGCCCCAACGTCCCCCAGGCCCATGTCGTCCGCCAGGATGAGCACGATATTGGGAAATGACTCCGCTTCAGCCGTTGGCCCTTCTACCTGCGAACACGATGTGCCAATACCGAAGAGCAGCAGTGCCAGGAAGAGCTTGGGACGGTTCATCCTGGCTGGGCCGGTGACTCGAGATTCAGGTTTCCATTGAACGATAGATGATTTCATCTCGTCCGTGCTCCGGGCTCAGAGTCGTACCGCATTCTTGTCGATGTATTCCTCCAGCATCGACTCCTTCGGACCGATGTAATGGAACGGCTCCGCATACCGCAGCCCGTAGCGCTGCCCGAGCTCAGCATCCTCGCGGAGCACGAACTGCCGGATGTAGGCTCGGTTTGCTGTTTCGTCGTTGTCACCCAGGACCGGCAGACTGCGCCCTTCAGCGGCCAGCCGCGCCCGCAGCCTGGCGCCGTTCTCCCCGGCCGGTCCCAGCGACGCGTTCGCAACATTCACATCCAGCTTGCCGTCGAACACCGCGCTGATGTCCACCACCCGATTCACGGCCTGGTGTCCCCGCGCGTAGTAGTAGCGCTCACGCACGGTGTGCGGTCCGAGCCCGGCTTCCAGGTGCTCGGAATAGCCGTACTGATCGGCGGCCATCAGACACGCCGCCTCCACGCAGCTGGCGGTCAGCCGATGATCGGGATTCTCCTCGTAGTGTGCCCACGGGTCGTCACAGATGACGGTGTCCACCTTCATCAGCCGAAGAAGGAAGACCAGGCGCGCCCGCATCTCGACACAGCATGATTCATCCAATCGCCGGCTCCGGTACCTCAAGTCGAACACCTTCTTCAACCCGAGCCGGCGGGCCACCTCGGCGTTGTCCCGCTCGTTGTTGAGGATCGCCTCACCGGAGGTCGCCCCGGTCCCCTTCATCTCGTCGTTCGTGGTACGGATCAGAACGCCGGAATATCCTTCCTTGACCAGCTTCAGCACGGTCCCGGCGGCAAAAAGCGAAATGTCGTCACAGTGTGGGGCGATCGCAGCAAGGACTTTCCCGCGGTGGGGCTGACCGGGCTGTTCACGCTCGACATAGACGTCGGTTTCCGGTGCCAGGTTGCGCAGCCGTGTCGGAATCGCGGCCGCGGGGCGGTGAGCCACGACTATCCCGCCGGTCAGGCTCCCTCCCAGGAACAATCGTCTCTCCATGGTTGGTTCGCTCCTCATGTCGAAACCTATCACAGGCATCGGTTCACAAAAGGGTTCATCGGCACGGGAGCAGCTTCCCCTGAGGGGCAGAGATTGGGCCGTATAATCCCGCCCAATGGCCCCGCTCTGCCGGCCCTCTCTCCTTGCGGTGATTCTCCACCTCGTGGCGGGTTGCAGTCCGCCGCCCGAACCACCACCCCAAGTCCACGCGGCCCAGGGGATCCTGGTCGGCGAGGTGACCTCCGGTAGCGCCCTCGTTCAGGTCCGTCTGACCGCGACCGATCGGCTCGTCGAAGGTGACGTGCCCGGCGCGCCGGGAGTCGTGGTGTTCACCCTGGCGGCGGCCGAACAGGGTTCCGACGGCTCGCCCGTGGTCCAGACGGTGGTGGCCCGACCGGAGCGCGACTTCATCGCGCGAGCGGCCTTCACCGGGCTGGGCTCGGGAACGGTCTATGTCTGCTCGACCCGCGTCGGTCCGCGCGCGCGATGCACTCGGGAGGGACCGACGGCCCGCTTCCGGACTCTTCCCGGCCCGGACTCGATCCTGGCCGGTTCGCTTCGTGGTCGTGACCGGGATGAACTACGCGAAGTTCCACGGGAGTGACCAGATCGACCGGGCGCGTCATCTGGAGCACAACAACGCGGAGCTGCCCGGGCCCTACTCCGGACCGGACAAGCAGCTCGGGTATCCGGCCCTGGCGGCGATCCTCGAGAGAGAGCCGCACTTCTTCGTGGGCACGGGGGACAACGTCTACTACGACACGCCACGGGAGGGACGGGCGGAGACCCTCGAGGAGATGCGGCAGAAGTGGCACGAGCAGTTCGTGCAGCCCCGGTACCGGGAGCTCTTCGCCGCCACCCCGACCTTCTGGATGATCGACGACCACGACTACCGCGTCGACGACTGCGACAACACCGGGGACTACGCGCCCGCCCCCGAGCTCGGGCAGCGGGTCATGCTGGAGCAGCTTCCCTACGCCCGGATGAACGAGCCCCAGCCCCTCACCTACCGCACCCACCGGATCTCCCGGGATCTGCAGATCTGGCTCCCCGAGGGCCGGCTCTACCGCAGCCCGAACGCGACGCCCGACGGTCCCGAGAAGACCATCTGGGGCGCCGAGCAGAAGGCCTGGCTCAAGAGCACCCTCGGCGAGAGCGACGCCACCTACAAGCTCCTCATCTCGCCCACCCCGATGGTCGGCCCCGACGACCTCAGGAAGAAGGACAACCACACGAACATCGGCGGCTTCCGGGCGGAGCGGGACGAGTTCTTCGACTGGCTCCGGGAGACCGGCATCGACGAGAAGGGCTTCTACGTCATCTGCGGCGACCGGCACTGGCAGTACCACTCGATCCACCCCACCGGCATCGAGGAGTTCTCGAGCGGCGCTCTCGTGGACGCCAACTCACGACTGGGCCGCAAGCCGGGGGATCCCAAGTCCACTGATCCGGAGGCCCTGATCGAGCAGCCCTACTACCAGGACCCGCGCTCGGGGGGCTTCCTCGAGGTGGAGGTGGCCCGGGTCCCGGACAGCGGCCCGCGACTCGAGCTGACCTGGCGAGACGAGCACGGCGAGGTGCTCCACCGCGCCTGGAAGTGACCAGGCCCTGCTAGACCGCCTCACGGGCGGGTGCGGCTGCCCGCCTGGATCCGCGCGAGTGCCGCTTTCAGCCGGGCCGCGACGTCGGGCCGTTCGGCCGCGAGGTTCCTCGATTCGGCCGGATCCTCGGCCAGGTTGTAGAGCTGACCCGGTGGGCTGCCCTCGGAGGGAACCAGACCGCTTTCCGGGCGCTGGAAGGCCACGGGCTCGCGGCCGTCAATCCACTTCCATGGGCCCGAGCGGATGGACCGCCCGACCACGAGCGACTCCCGCACCGGGACATCCTCCGACTGCGTTCCGAGCAGGACAGGCAGAAAGCTGAAGCTGTCCGGCCCCGCCGCGTCCGGCAGCCTCACCCGGATGACGTCGGCGAGCGTAGCCATCAGGTCGATGAAGCTGATCGTCTGTCGGCTGACCGATCCAGCCTTCGTTCGGCCGGGCCAGCGCACGAGGAAAGGCACGCGATGACCACCTTCCCAGTTCGACGCCTTCATGCCCCGCAGGCCTCCAACCGAGTCGTGTCCCGTGCGCGCCACGTCCTCGGAATACCAGACCGGTCCGTTGTCCGATGTGAAGATGACGACCGCCTCGTCGGCCATCCGCGCGCCGTCGAGCGCCTGGAGCACGCGGGCGATCATCGCGTCCACCATCATGGTGAAATCCCCGTACATGCCCGCCTGGCTGCGGCCCTCGAACTCCGCCGATGGTAGCCAGGGTGTGTGCGGCGCGGTCAGCGCCAGGTACAGCAGGAGAGGCTGCTCGGCCGACGTCGCCGCGTGCTCGCGGATCACCGCGACCGCTTCGTCTGTGAGGCGCGGCAGGACGTCCTTCAGATCCAGACCCGGCGCGATGCCGCCCTCCCGCCAGAATGCGCCCTGGATCCGCGACCAGCCGGGGCTGCTGCTGGCGTCGATGTGGCCGCTCGGCGGGGCGACTGCCCGGTCGCCGCGCAGGTAGAAGTACGGCGGAATGTCCGTGGACGCCCGAAGCCCGAAGAACGTGTCGAAACCCCGGTCGGACGGGCCGCCCCGCAGCGGCTCGTCGTAGCCGCGCTCCTCGAAGCCCAGATGCCACTTGCCGACCATCGCGGTGCGATAGCCCTTCTCGCTGAGCAACGACGCAACCGTCGCCTGCCCCTCCTTGATCAGTGGCGTGGTCGGCCAAACCGAGACGTCCGTCCGGAATGGGTACGCCCCGGTCATCAACCCGTAGCGTGACGGATGACACAGAGCGCCCGCGGCGTGTGCGTCAGTGAACCGCATGCCCTCGCGCGCAAGCCGGTCGATATTGGGCGTGTCAATTCCAGACTGCGGATTATAGGCCCCCGGGTCGCCGTACCCCATGTCATCGGCGAGGATGATGAGGACATGGGGTGGCGGGCGCTCCTGGGCCGTGGCCGTCTGCCAGAATGCCGGCAGGGCAACGAGCAGCAGAGAAGAGAAGACCGCGCGCATGGGGCTCGGAGCCTGCATCCTACCATCGCCCCAGGCCGCTGAAGTCACACCTCGGTCGATTCGCCTCGCCGTCTGAACCCCTGGCTGCTGGGCCCGGCCGAGAGCGTCCAACTCATCGATGAGCGCTTCGGCCCTCTTCTCGGCCACCATTAGAGCCTCCGCGAGCGCCTTGCGTCTCCTCTTGACGGATGTTCTCAGGCGCGGTGGCCATCAACTTCGTGATCTCGGCCTCGACAGTGGGCCTCGGTACGAGCGGCGGTGCGTCGACCGTCGACGACAGCTCGTGCGGGGGCGAAGAGATCCGCGTCAGGCCTTCGCCGGCGGGTCTTCCCCTGGCTTTCCGTCGCCTCCCACCAGGTCCTTCTTCGCGTCGTACACGTCGTCCA
Source organism: uncultured Acidobacteriota bacterium (assembly GCA_963700695.1). Classification (GTDB taxonomy): domain Bacteria; phylum Acidobacteriota; class Vicinamibacteria; order Fen-336; family Fen-336; genus JAJDNS01. Next base: position 75,853 of record CAVOYO010000009.1, read on the forward strand.
TCATCAGCTCGGCAGGTCGTTCGGAGCCGCTCTTGTAGGTGGCGGCAGTGGCGCCGAAGCGCAGGATCCCGAGCTTCCTCAGCAGGTCGAGCAGGTTCATCTTTCTCCCTTCGCGTCTACGCGTTTGCGTCGGCCAGCACGTGGTGAGCCGCCCGCGTCGGAAAGCTCCTCGCCCTTCCGCGAGGAGGGCGCCCGGGGCGGTCACTGCGCGCGGAAGGGGGTTTCTCAGTCCCGCGCACAGACTGGGCGACGGATGCTCGCTGGTCCAACCACGCGAGCGCCTTGGCAGCCGTCTTGTCGCTGACCTCCAAAGCTGCGGCGATCCGTGAAAGGCTCAGTCCAAGAACTCTCAATCGCTGGACTTCGGCCGAGATGCGCTGATACAGCGGCCTCTCAGTCGCCTCCGAAATGACGAACTCGAGCGCCACCCCGGTCGACGTTCGAATTCGTTGCGAACGCCTCCACCAACGGAAAGATGTAGAAGCACCCTCCGGGGTGCTCCGCGGCCCACCCCCTGGGGGGCGCGGCCTGAAGCTGCACCGGCCACCGGTGACCCGGGATCTCATCTGCCGGACGCGGCTCCGCGAGCGGATGGACCTCGGGCTGTCGACGCCGGTCACGCTGGCCGCGGCGCCGGCGGGCTACGGCAAGAGCATGCTGGTCAGCCACCGGGCCGAGACCCGTTCCGGGGCCACCCCGCAGCCCAGGCGGTGCTGCGTGCGTCGAGATCCCAGCCTCGCCCGGGCGGCAGGTTGCCTTTTGCTTGACGCTAAGCGAGAATGGAGCCATGGAGCTACGGGAGATGGCGCGCATGATGGGGCGGCGCGGCGGAAGGGCTCGGGCGAGACGGCTCTCGGCCGAGCGGCGGCGGCAGATCGCGTCGCTGGGGGGACAGGCTCGCCACCGCTCCCTGCAGGTCGCGCGGCGTATTGCCGACAACCTCGCGTATGTGGCGGCCGTTCTCGAGCTGCGAGGGGGGCCGCCGAAGGTCCGCCGCATGAAGACGTTCAATGGACGCCTGCCGGGACTCTATCGGGACGGATCGTGACGTGAAGAAGGGGCCGACCCACCTCGAGGATGTCGGCAGCGTGGTCGAAGCGTTCGACGATCTCGGCCTCGAACCGGTCCTCGTGGGTGGCATGGCCTTGGTGGTGCTCGGATCGCGGCGGGTCACCCGCGACTTCGACCTCGTCGTCGCCCGCTCGGACGCCACCCTCGGCCCGCTTCTCGACGTGCTCTACGATCGCGGCTTCGAGCTCGCCTCCCGGGTCGACACCGTGGGAGAGGTGACGGCCACGATCGAGAACCGCCGTGTGGCCGCCGCCCGGCTTCGACTGGACGTCCCATCCAGCGTGCACTTCCTGAACCCGGTGACGGGACTGCGCATCGACCTCCTATTCGACTTCCCCCTCCCGGCCGCTGCGCTCGCCCGGCGGGCGACCACCGTCAAGGTGCGCTCCGCCGTCCTGCGAATCGCCTCGGAGGCCGATCTTCTGCGCCTCAAGAAGATCGCGCGCGCGCACCGCTCGGCACCGGGAGACGCCGAGGACATCGCATTCCTGGAGGCCCGCCGGTCGAAGCGGCGGTGACCGCCGGCCCCGGTTGATCGCGCCCGGGGCCGGGCCCCTTCGCCCGACGTGGCTTCGAGCCGCGGTCCGGCTCACGACGGCGCTGACAGGAAGCCGCGTGTCCGGCCCGGAAAGTCCACGAGGGCGGGGGGCCATTCCCACGCACCCGGATCGCCATCGCCCTGGTCACGGTGGGGTCCCCCATGTCGCACCTCCACCACGACCGGAAGTGCGCTCTAGGCTCTCGAGCTATTACAGTTCTCTTCATATGCTTCGCGCGTGAAGGAGCGAGCGGCGGAACTGAAGCGGACGCGAAAGGCAGGCGGCTGGACGCAGGCTCAGGCAGCGGCCCGCCTTGGCCTGTCCCAGGGCTATACGTCGCTGCTCGAGTCTGGAAAGCGTCGAGTACCCGAGAGACTCCTGCCGAGGCTGCGCCGGGAGCTGGGGCTCTCCGCGACAGCTCTTCCCGCGCGAGAGATCGAGCCAGACCAGACGTCGATGTCCTTCGTGAAACGGGGCTTCGCGTGATAGATGAAGGCGAGGCCACCGATGATCAGGTGGCGGACGTCGTGACGCTCGAGCAGCTCGAGGAAGTCCTCGAAGTCCTGAATGGCGTCCACGTCAGTCGTGCTCGCCCTTGCGCCCGGCCGCCACGGCCTCGATGTCGCGGCGGATCGCCACCAGGGCGGAGAGCCGGTCTTCCGGGCTCTGCGACTGCCAGAAGTCGAGGTCCCAGGCCTCGGCATCCGCGTGGCTCGAAGCCCGGTGGGCGACGAGTCGCTCGCGTCGGCGGCGGCTGCGCGCGGCCATGGCCGCACCGTCGTCGTCGGGTTTCATTGGCGTCATTCTAGTCGATTGGAACACCTGCGGCTTCGGCGTGCGAGCAGGAGGACGCTGGACTCCGAGGACCCGGGAATGGACACGACCGACACCGTCCCGATCCTGACGCCCGCCAGTTCATCGAGAACTGCAGTCCGGCTGATCGCGGGGGGTCGGCCCGATCGGCGGTGACGGTCGAGGGTCGCCGCCCCGGTCCCCCCTGTGGTGCCGAGGCGCCCCCCGCGCCGTGTCCTGGAACCTGCTTCCCAATCGGGAGATGCACCTTCCGGATCCAGCGCCCGAACCTGCGAGCCTTCGCGTCCTTCACGGGCGCGAGGCGGTCAGGCTGTCACGGAGCGCCCAGACCGCTCGAGCAACGGCTCGTGGCTGTGCCGGCCAGGTCGAGCGACCGCAGGTCCTCGAGGGCCGCGGCCGCGGGGCACCCGGCGGAAGTGCCCCCGGGGGACCATCGACGACCGGCGGGACCGGCTGAGTGGCGTCCGCAAGCCACTGGAGCGGTGCTTGCCAGCGACGGTCGTGGAGCACCGGCGGCCCGCGGCCCATAGCGCCGCGCGGTGGTAGTCTAAGGTCGAGATGGTCGCTCGCTCTGCCCGAGTCCAACTCTCGCTGGACCTGGATGATCCGGAGGAGATCCAGTGTCCCTGACCTCTGTCCTGCTCGGGCTCGTCCTCGGCGCTGCGATCGACCAGGCGCCGCCGTCCCCGCTCGACGTCGGGCCCGCTGTCGGCGAGACGATCCCCCGGTTCGAGGCCCGGGACCAGTCCGGCCGGCTTCGGACGTTCGACGATCTCAGGGGGCCGAACGGCCTGATGCTCGTGTTCGTCCGCTCCGCCGACTGGTGACCGTACTGCAAGATCCAGCTCGTCGAGCTGGACAAGGAGCTGGACGCCCTTCGGAAGCGAGGCCTGGGGGTCGCCGCGTTGAGCTACGACTCCGTTCCGCTGCTCGAGGAGTTCGCCCGCCGACGGAAGATTCGATACCCGCTCCTCTCGGATCCTGGCTCGGTGGTGATCCGCCGCTTCGGTGTCCTCAACCCGGACTTCCCTGAAGGCGATCCGGCCCAGGGCGTGCCGCACCCGGGGACCCTGGTGACGGACGCCCGGGGCGTCGTGCGCACGAAGTTCTTCGAGAAGAGCTACGCCGAGCGCCGCACCGCGGCGAGCTTTCTCGTTCTCGATGGCGAGACCCCGGCGGGCGTCGCGAGCGAGGTCCGCACCGACCACTTCCTTCTCCGCCTTTCGCAGTCCAACGCGACGGCGGCCGCCGGCAACCGCGTGAGCCTCGTGCTCGAGTTCTGGATGGGCGAGACGAAGCACGCCTATGCGCCGGGCGTGCAGGGGTACCGCCCGCTGGCTCTGCACCTCGACGCCCAGCCGCTCGTGACCGTCCACGAGCCGGTCTACCCGGCGGCGCGCGACTACGTCTACGCCCCCCTCCAGGAGACGGTTCCGGTCTTCGAGGGGCGCTTCCGCGTGCTTCAGGACGTGACGCTCGCGGGCGGGCGCCAGGTGGCGGAGCGGCTGCGGACGGGCGACACGACGCTCACGATCACCGGGCGGCTCGACTACCAGGTCTGCAGCGACCGTGCGTGCTACCCGCCCGCCTCGTTGCCCGTGAGCTGGACCCTGCAGCTCGTTCCGCTCGACCGGGAGCGCTCGCCGGAGGCGTTGCGCCCGAAGCCGACCGGGCCGTGACCGGGCCCCGCTCGGGCTGCTGCTCGTTGGTCGTGGTGGAACGAATCCCACGACGAGCCGCCGGGGGAGTAGTCCTCCCCGCCCGTCCCCCACTGCCTCTCCGAGAGACACGGACCCCACCTCTTCCAGTTCCTGATGCGGCGAGCGTCCTCGTCCAGGCGACCGGCCTCGCCGCCGGTCGACGTATCACGGCACGAACAACCCGACCGTCAGCCGGGAGGTGTCCTGGCCGGCTCGGGCCACCGAAGGGCAGGCTTGCGGAGTGCCAGGAGAGCCCGCCGCAGGACAAGGGCCTTTCGCAGCTTCTCGGCCCAGGAGTGCGCCGAGCGGGCCCTCTGCCATGCGGCTTGACGGTCCAGAGCTTCCCTCAGGTCACGTCTCATCGAACCGCTCCCTGAACCGCCGCCACTCTGCGCCCAGGCCGTACCGATCGGCCAGCGCGGTCAACTCGCCGTCGGTGATCGCGCCCGACTCACGCAGCGCAAGCACCCGTGCGTAGTCCTTGGCGCGACCCACGCTGAGGGCGATGCAGGCCAGGTATTCGGCACGCACGACTCTCAAGGGAGCGCCCTCGAGATCGGCCGTCTCGGCCTCCCGCATGGCGTCTTCCGTGAGCGGACTGAAGGCCGGAATGAACTGGACTGGCCAATCCCCGACCCGGATGGCCTCACCCTCGGGGACGTAGCCCCGCTCCTTGCAGAACTCGTACAGCGGGGCCAGGACGTGCGGTCCTTCCGTTCGAGGCAGGGCGACGAGGACCACGGCATCGAGTGTCGCCACGGCTTCGGTGTATCGCATCTGCGCCACGGCGCCGAAGACCGCGTAGTCCCGGATCACTCCGACCCGGAGCATCTCGCCAAGCAGCTCCGCCACCCGCTTCATGAGGACCGTATAGCGCCTTGTCCCGCCGGCGACAAGTCCTTCTCCTGAGGGACCTTCGGCCTGGCGCAGCCCCACCGGCATGAAGGTGACGTCATCATGTACGCGGCAGGATTTCATGGGGATCCTCCGGGCCCACCCGGAGATGGCCTTCAAGGTCACGAAGCTCGTGGGCTTTCGCTTGAGGACCTTGCGAAACCGGGTGGAAGGGCTGCTCTTCAAGGGCGCGCCGGCGCGCCTTGCCCAGACGCTGCGCGACCTCGCGCGCGACCACGGGGTCAAGGACGCCGAGGGGATCCTCCTCCCGCTGAAGCTCAGCCAGCAAGACCTCGCTAGCCTCATCGGCGTCACGCGCGAGTCGGTCAACCTCGCGCTGGCCGACTTCAGACAGCGCGGCCTCGTCGAGACCGACGGGCGCGGGCTTCGCGTGCTCCGGCCGGAGGAGCCGAAGGCATTGGCGTAGCGGACGGGACGGGCCGCCGACCATTCCGAGCCCGGATCACTGTCGCTTGCTATACTGGCCTAAAGTGGTCTCTGTACGCCTGTTTCCGCTCCCCGCTCTCGCCATCGCCGGCTTCTTTCTGGTCGGCTGCACGGCGGCCCAGAAGCGCATCTATACCCCAGACGAGCTGCGGTCGGAGCTCGAGACTCGAGTCTCGACGCAGATGCGGGACGAGATCGTCATCCCCTTCGAGATCGACGACGAGATCCGCCAGCTCGCTCTAGACGTCACCAGGTCGGCCAAGACGGAGAGCGCGAAGATGCGGGCCATCGTCCACACGATCATCGGTTTGGCTGGCTTCTCCGTCTCCTACGACCGGCTCTCGAACAAGACGGCCCAGGAGGTCTTCCGTGAGGGGAAAGGCAACTGCCTCGCCTACAGCAACTTGTTCGTGGGAATGGCGCGAGCGGTCGGCCTAGACGCCGTCTACGCACACGTCAGCTACACCGAGCGCGTCACGAGGGAGGCCGAGATCATCGTCAACAGCAGCCACATCACGGCTGCGGTGATGTATGGAACCGAGCGCATCCTCATCGACTTCACCGCGACTCCGGAACGCAAATACGTCGGCTTCGAGGTGATCGATGATCTCGAAGCCATCGCGAGCTTCTACAACAACCAGGGCTTCCTCTACGGCTACTTCACCGAGACCGAGGACGTCGGCTTCGACCCGTTGGAGAAAGAGCTCGAGATGTACAGGCTGGCGCTGGAGATCCTTCCGAGCTTCGGCCGGGCAAGGAACAACCTCGGGGTCGCGCTCCGCCGCCGCGGCAGGGTCGATGAGGCCATCGAGCAGTACCAGATGGCCGTCGCGCACGACCCCAAGCACGCCGAGGCCCTCTCCAACCTGGGAACGGCGTACCACTACCAGGGCCGTACCGAGGAAGCCCTCGAGGCGTATCGCCGTGCCGCCGAGAACGCCGGCCCCAACGGCTACATCCACAACCTTCTGGGGCTGATGTACCTTCGGCTCGCCCGGTACCCGGAGGCAATCAAGCAGTTTCGCAAAGCCCTGTCCAAGGAGCCAGAGTTTGCCGACGCCCGTTACCACCTCGGCGAGTGCTACTCAAAGCTAGGGAACGAGAAGAAGGCGATCAAGGAGTTCGAGGCAGCCCTCGAGATCGATCCCAACCACCTCGGCGCTCGGGCGAGACTGGAGCGGGGGTCCGGCTCCCAGGCGTCGCCGCAATAGCTCTCAGGGCTCGACTGGAAGTCGAAACGTCACCTCGACCTCCAGGACGACCTCCACGGTCTTCCCGTTGCGCATGGCCGGGGCGAACTTCCACTCCTTCACCGTCCGCAGGGCACTGCGGTCAAGGGAGGCCTCGAGCCCCTTGGAGACGGAGACGGCTCCCACCGACCCATCGCGTCGCACCAGTGCCATGAGAACGACGCTGCCTTCCACCCCGCTGGCCCGCGCAGTCTCCGTATAGGGCGCCGGCGTCGACTCGATGATCCGGGGTGGCGACGCCTGCTCGGGTGACTCGACGGTTGCAGCGGACGCGGCGCCCAGCCCCTTTGCCAGCGCGGCCGCCTGAAGCATCTCGATGATGTCCGCGCGCCGTCTCTCGATGGCGCGGTAGAGCGGGGTGCGGTCGTCCGAGTCCCGGAGCCCGAAGTCAGCTCCCGCCCGCAGGAGGAGACGCGCCGAGGCTGTTCGACCATGTCTGGCGGCCAGGTGGAGCGCCGTCTCCCCAGACTGGTTCCGCTGGTTGAGACTCGCGCCCGCCTCCAGGAGCATCTCGACGATCTCGTCATGCCCGCCCTCGACCGCGTACATGAGGGCCGTCCAGCCTGTCTCGTCGGCCGCATCGAGGTCCGGCGCGGCCCCGGCCAGGAGGCTCCGAATGGCCTCGGCCCGTCCCGCCAGAGCCAGGTCGGGGAGACTCGGATCGGCATCCTGGAAGCCGGTAGCCGACACACACACGAGGAGAAGAGGAGCCAGAGACAGCCTCTTTGAATCGAACCGCATCAGGGGGCCTGCTGCCGATCGCTGTAGTAGCCGAGACGCGAACGGACGACCAGATCCTTGCGCCGTGTCAGCTCCACCTGGATCTCTCGCCACTGGCCGGGTCCCTTCTCGCCAGTCGCAGGAACATAGCCCATTCGATACTGGTTGTGGAGCTCGGCCCGGATTCGTTCGAAGGCCTTTCGCATCTCCTTGTCATCCGTGGGGAAGAAGGCGCGTCCTCCCGTGAACCGGGCGATCTGCTCGAGAAGCTCCTGATTCGTGTACATCCCGTCGTCCGAGCTCCAGCCCAGGAGCCCGACGGAGTAGACGGAAACACGCGAGCGCCGGGCCGCCTCGAGAGCATCCTGCATCGAGGTCCGGCTGCCCTGGTCCTCTCCATCACTGAAGACCAGAAGAGCCTTGCGTTTGGGAACCGGCTCGAGCTTCTCGAACGACTCGACCAGCGCGTCATACAGATGCGTGCTCCGCTGAGGCCGCATCTGGTTGATCATCGCGGAGTGCTCCTGCATGTCGTCGGTGAATCGTGGACCGAACACGACCCGCTCGTGGAAGAATCCGATCCGAGCCCGATCGCCGCGCGCCAGCTTCTTGATGAACCGATTGGCGGCCTTCTGAACCGACTGGAGATTCGAACGGACGCTGGCCGAGCTGTCGAGGAGAACCACAACCGTCACCGGTGTACGGCCGGCGGTGAAGAAGCTCAGCTCTTGCGGAACCCCCACCTCCAGAACCCTGAAATCGTCCGGCTTCAACCCCGGTACGAAATGGCCATTTCGGTCGGTGACCAACACATCGAGGGCAACTGCCCCCACATCGACCGGGTACCGGGGGACATCGCGTTGCTGGCCGGCGCCTGGTCTCGTCCACGCCTCCGGGGCCGCTGCGTGGAACGCGAGCAGAACGGTGAAGACGATGGAGAAGCTGAGCGCTCGCCGGTGGCACAACCCCGAAGAACCAGTAGCCTTCGTGGTCCCCTCGAACCGTGCTCGTCTCTTCAGCAATCGGGCGGCAGCTCCTCTGCCTGGTCTGGACTCGTCCGGTCCAACGATGACTCTAGTGTATCCGGCCGTGCCTCTTGCTCAACAACGAGTGCTCCGCCCCAGGCTGAGCCGGAAGCCACCTTCACGTGCTCGGCGACGAGGAACTCCCCTCTGCCCCGGCCCACGGCCTCGGCCCAAGCCGTCTCCCGGCGCGCCGCCGAGGGTCTCGACGCCCGGACGCCGCCGGCCAGCTGCGCTCGAAGTGGAATGAAGCCGTGGACTATGAGCAGACTCGAAAGGTGTTGTCGGCTCTTGAAGAGGAGGGCGTCATATTCGGTGCGGTGGCGTTGAGCCTCCAGGGGTTGACCCGCGCGACCGAGGATCTGGATGTCTTCGTGGCGCCCAGGGAGGAGAATATCCGTCGGCTCCGGGCGGCGCTGATGAGTGTCTTCGACGATCCCCACATCGAAGAGATCACCGCCGAAGATCTGCTTGGCGAGCACCCTGCCGTGCAGTACGTCCCTCCGGACGGGGCCTTCCACATCGACATCCTGACTCGGCTCGGCGAAGAGTTCCGCTTCGAGGACTTGGAGTCCGAACGTGTCGACTTCGACGGCCTCGGGGTCTCTGTCGTCACGCCTGCCACGTTGTATCGGATGAAGAAGGGCACGGCCAGGCCGCGAGAGTCGTCGTTGCCCCATCCCAACTGGTCGAATCGCATGCCCTCCCCGGCCAGGCGATCGATATTCGGCGTGTGGACCGCGGGGTTTCCGTAGGCCCCGCAGTCGTTCCAGCTCATGTCGTCGGCGATGATGAGGACGCGGTTGGGCCTCGGGGGGAGCTCCGCGCGCTCGGTGCAGCCGGACGAGACCAGGCAGGACGCGAGGATGAGACTGCGGAGGAGCACACGAGGTACCGACCGAGAGGGCAGCATCACGAGGTGAAGAAGAGCGCCGGCCCGACGTCCTCGGGCTCGCCCACGAGATCGCCCCGTCGAAGCGGGGAGCCGGGCCCCACGGACAGGGAGTGTATCCCACCCGCGACTCGGAGTAGCCGCGCCGGGCCAGGGACTCCCGTTGGTTCGGCGAATCGCGCTGTGCTAGGTTGAGCCGCAACGTGGCCACCACCGCAACCCCCCACGAGGTCGAGCACCTGCGCGATCGCGTGCGCCTGTATCTGCAGGTCATGCTGATCATCTCCGCCTGGGGCTACGTGAGCGATGTGTTGAGTCCGCTGTTCCTCGGCGATCTGGTGCACCCGGACTTGCCTGTTCACTTCGCGATTCAGCGCTTGGCGGTTACGGTCGTCCTCGCCGCCGGGTGGTCGTTCGCCAGGTTCGCAAGGCCGAGTCGACCCGCGCTCGTCGCGGTCGAAAGTGGCGTCACGCTCGGCCTCGTGTTGGTGTACATCCACCTCGCGTTGACCTACATGAGCGGGGTGCTGCCGTCCTACGGGCCGGCGTTTGCACTGTTCGGCATCGTCCTCTTGCTCGTCGTTCGGGCGTCGCTCGTGCCGAGCCCGGTCAGTCGCACGCTCGTCATCGGCATCTTGTCGGTCGTGTGTTGGCTCGTGGGCTCGAACGAATCGATCAGCGCTCTCGATCCGATCGTGATTGACGGTCTGACTTTCGTGGGCGGGTCGTTCGTCATCGCCACCGCGGTCACCTCGCACGTCATCTACGGGTTGCGCCGGCAGGTTCGCGAGGCGATGCGGCTCGGCCAGTACGAGCTCGGGCGCAAGTTGGGCGAGGGCGGCATGGGCGTGGTCTACGAGGCCACACATGTGATGCTGCGGCGGCCGACCGCGGTGAAGCTCCTGCCGATCGACAAGGCGGGCGAGCAGACGGTCGCCCGCTTCGAACGCGAGGTCCAGCAGACCAGCCGCCTCGAACACCCCAACAGCGTGTACATCTACGACTACGGGCGCACGCCGGACGGTCAGTTCTACTACGCGATGGAGTACCTCGACGGCGTGACGCTCGAGCAGCTCGTCGACATCGACGGCCCGATCAGCGGCGCCCGCGCCGCGCTGATCCTTCGACAGGCGGCGCACGCGCTCGCCGAGGCGCACGCGCTCGGCCTGATCCATCGTGACATCAAGCCCGCCAACATCATGTTGTGCGAGCGAGCGCAGGTTCCCGACACCGTCAAGGTGCTCGACTTCGGCCTCGTCAAGGCGATCGACAACCCCGACGTCGACGACAACATCACCCAGGCGAACACGGTCGTCGGAACGCCGCACTACCTCGCGCCCGAAGCGATCTCGAGTCCCCACGACGTCGGCCCGCCGTCCGACGTGTACGCGCTCGGCGCGATCGGCTTCTTTCTCGTCACCGGGCGCGAGGTGTTCAACGGCCAGTCGGTGATCGAGGTGTGCTCGAAGCACCTGAACGCGGCGCCGGAGTCACCGTCGGCGGTGCTCGGCGAAGCGATCGATCCCGGCTTCGAGGCGCTGATCTTGCGCTGCCTCGAAAAGGACCCCGGCGACCGGCCGCGCGACGGCGGCGCCCTGGCCGACGACATCGAGCAGCTCGACCTGGCCGGTTGGACGGTCGAGGACGCGCGCGTGTGGTGGCGCGAGTTTACGACGAGGCGCGAGGGCGCGATTGAGATCAAGCCGACCGAGCGGACGCAACTCGCGGTCAACGTCCAGGGGCGCCGGTAGGCTCGGCGACGGCCGACCGGCGTCGGCGCTCCGGAAGCCCCGGGGACAATGCGCCCCATGAGGAAGCTCCTGTCGAGCCGCGTCAGGTGGACCCAGGAGCTGGACGATTTCCGCGTCCTCACGATCGCCCTCGTGGCCGTCCCCCTGACGTGGGTGGCCCTCCTCGGGTGGTGGCCGCCCCTGGCCGTCTTCGATCACGACGGCACCTCGCTCTTCCTCCTTCTGGCCTCGGAGCTGGCGGAGGCCGGCGGCGACTGGGACGCACTGCTCTGGCGAGCGGACCTCCTGGGCGGCGTGAAGGTGAGAGACACCGTGGGTCCCTTTCCGCCCCTCGGGATCCTCGCCTGGCTGGGGCTCGGGCCCACGGCGATGCTCGTGGGCACGACCTTTCTTCTTCAGATCGTCTTCGCCTTCTTCGGGATCCGGACGGCCACCGACCTCGCCCACGCATGGACGGGCTCCCGGCCCAAGCCGAACCTGCTGATCGTCACCGCCGGGGTGTGGCTGTGCGGCTTTGCGCCCGTCCTCGGATGGCGTGTCGCGCACGGGCATCTCACTCTGATGGCCGGGATGGTCCCGTTCCTGGCTGCCGTGGCCCTCGTGGCCGCAGCGGCTGCGGGGCGCCTGGGTGTCGTGCTCGTCGTCGGCGCCGCGGGAGCCGCGAGCTGCGGCCTCCTCTTCACGGGCCACCAGATGGTCTTGTATGGGGCCGTCTTCGGCGGACCCATCCTGATCGGTCTCTGGCGCGATGGCCCGGGGCGCGCGCGCCTTCTGGCTCCCGCACTCGCGCTTCTGGGGGCTCTCTGCCTGGCTCTCCCGTCCCTCTGGAGGGTGCTCTGCCATGCCCTCAGCTCGGACTCGCTCCGCACTCTGGGCGGGATGGGCCTCGCCTACTCCTACCTGACCGCAACGCCCCTGGACTGGATCACGTCCCTCGGGTGGACGCGGGAGGCCGTTCCCCTCTCCCGTCCCGAGATCCTCCACCACGAGACCAACCTTCCCCTCGGCCCTGTCGTGGTTCTTCTCGCCCTCGTCCCCTGGCACCGGGCCAGGGCGCTGGCGGTTGGACTGGGAGTGAGCGTGGCGCTGGGGCTCGTCTTCAGCTTGCGGGTCCCTCTCGTGGCGGACGCTCTCCTCTGGCTCATTCCTCCCCTCGACAGCTTCCGCGTACCCACCCGGGCACTTCTCCCCGTGCTGGCCATCGTGCCGATCCTGGCCGTGGCAGCGGCCCTCGCAGCCGGTCCCCTGAGCAGGCGACACGCCCTCCCCGCCCTGATGCTGGCCCTGGCGCTGTTCGCGCTTCCGTCGCTGACTCGCGAGATCGTGGCCTGGAGCTTCGTGGGGGTGGGAGCCCTCGCCGTCCTGAGGAGGCCGCTCCTCCGGGCGGCGACAGCCGCTCTCCTTCTGGGCCTGGCTGGAGGGTCCATCGGGGCCTTTGGGGAGCGGCTGCCGGCCTTCGAGGACACGGACGCGCTCCTGGCCCGGGCTCGGGCCCTTGGCGAAGGCGTGCGCCGCGCTCACCCCGGGCTCAACTCCCCGTTGGAGCGGTCGCGGCCGGGCTTCGCCCTCTCCCCCTTTGGCGCCAACACGGCGTGGGCCACGCGACTCTCGGCCCTCGACGGCTACCTCTTTCCCAACCGGCGTTTCGTCGAGCTGGTGACGGCCCTGCGGGAGCACCCCTACACCGCGGCCGCCGTGCTTCTGCGTTTCCCCGAGTCCTATCGGTCGTCGTGGCCCCTCTATCGGCTCTTCAACGTCACATCGATCGTCGAGGCCTCCGATCCCCCAGGGAGCCTTCGTGCGCGGTCTCTCGTCGAGACGGCAGGGCCCGCCTGGTTCTCCGCCGCCGCGATACCGGTCGATGGCTTCCCAGCTCTGGCCCGGAAGCTCCGAGCCGAGAGCGACGCCCTCCACGACCGGGCCCACGAGGTCGTGTGGGTCGTGGACTCGGACCCGGGCGTGGCCGTCGTCGGCCTCGCCCGGCTCGAAGGGGCGAGGTGTGAGGGAGGGCGAGTCGAGGTGATCGAGACGGCTCTGCGGGGTCAGCACGTCAGAGTTCGGGTGGCGCCCTCGTCGGCGTGCCCCCTCACGGTCGCCATGAGCTACGCCGAGGACCTGCGAGCGATGGGTCGGGCTCGTGACGGCGGCGTGCGACCCCTCGTCACCTTTCCCGCATACGGGGCACTCCTGGGCGTCTGGGTCCCCGAAGGGACGGAGTGGGTGGACGTAGAGGCCGTGGCCCCGAAGCTCCCCTTTGCCCTGGCCTGGCGCGTCCTCGGCATCCTGCTCGTGGGGATGGCCAGCCTCATGAAGCTGGAGCCGGTCTCAGCGGAGGCCGACGATCTCGTTCCCCTCGAGGTTCAATGGAGGTGGCGAGGGGCTGGCGGGGCAGACCCGGCATGCGGAGGATCTCCCCCGTGAGCACCACCAGGAACCCGGCGCCGGCGTTGATCTGGATCCTGCGCACGGTGACATCGAAGTCCTCCGGACGACCGTGCAGCTTGGGGTCGTCGGAGAGGGAGCTGGGCGTCTTCGCGATGCACACCGGAAGCCGCTCGTACCCGAGGCGGCGGATGTCCTCCAGGTCGCGCTCGGCGGCCTTGGTGTACGCCACCTCCCGTGCCCCGTACATCTTCTGCGCCACGGCGAGGATCTTGTCCGTGACCCCCTCCTCGAGGGAGTAGAGGGGCTTGAACGGGGTGGTCTCCACCTCGGCGTGCTCCCGCACCACCCGTGCCAGCTCCAGCGCCCCCTCTCCGCCCCGGGCGTGATGGTCGGACACCGCGAAATGGACCCCCATGTCGTCACATCTCTGCCGCACGACGCCGATCTCGTCTTCGGTGTCGCTGGCGAACCGGTTCAGAGCCACCACGGGCGTCTCGCCGAAATGACGGATGTTCTCGATGTGCTTCTCCAGGTTGGGCAGGCCGGCCCGGACCGCGGCCGCATCCGGCTGGCCCAGGTCCGTCTTGGCGACCCCCCCGTGCATCTTCAGGGCGCGGACGCTGGCCACCAGGACCACCGCCACCGTCCCGAGACCGGCGCTGCGGCACTTGATGTCGAAGAACTTCTCCGCGCCGAGGTCGAAGCCGAACCCCGCCTCGGTGATGGCCCAGTCCGAGAGGTGAAGGGCGAGGCGAGTGGCCAGGACACTCGAGCATCCGTGGGCGATGTTGGCGAACGGGCCACCGTGAATCAGGGCGGGCACCCCCTCCAGCGTCTGGACGAGGTTGGGGTTGAGGGCGTCGCGGAGGAGAGCCAGCATTGCGCCCGAGGCCCCGAGCTTGTCCGCGGTGACCTTCTCGCCGGCGTAGGTGAAGGCCACCAGCGTGCGGTCCAGTCGCTGCCTCAAGTCCTCCACCCCTTCGGCGAGGCAGAGCATGGCCATCACCTCCGAGGCGGCGGTGATGTCGAACCCCGTCTCGCGCGGGACCCCTTGCGTGGCCCCTCCGAGGCCGACGATGCAGTTGCGCAATGCCCGGTCGTTCATGTCCATGACCCGGCGCCAGAGAATGCGACGGGGATCGATCCGGAGCTCGTTTCCAAAGTAGATGTGGTTGTCGAGGAGGGCGCTGAGGAGGTTGTGGGCCGCGGTGATGGCATGGAAGTCGCCGGTGAAGTGGAGGTTGATGCGGTCCATGGGAACGACCTGGGAGTAGCCACCACCGGTCGCTCCGCCTTTCATGCCCATGCAGGGGCCGAGCGAGGGCTCCCGGAGGGCCAGGCACGCAGACTCGCCGAGGCGGGCCAGTCCCTGCGCCAGGCCGATGCTGGTCGTGGTCTTTCCCTCTCCGGCCGGGGTGGGAGTGATGGCCGAGACCAGGACCAGACGGTGGGGGCGAGTGCTCCGGCGCGGACGCTCGAGGACCGAGAGCTCCACCTTGGCGACGTCGCCCCCGAAAGGGCGCCACTCGGAGGGCGCCAGTCCGAGGCTCTCGGCGACCTCCGAGATGGGCCGGGGCTTCACGCCACGGGAGATTTCGATGTCATCGAGCATGGGATTCCCTCCGCTGATCGTCGTTCCCCCGATTCGGACTGGAGAGCCTAGCACCAAAGTCGACTCCCGCGCACCGAACGAATGAACCCTTCTGCGGGAGCATGGGTCCCTTCGGGATGAAGGCCCAGCTCCCGCCGCGATCCAGCAGCGCACGGCTTCGCTGTGCGGCGTTGCTGGGTCGTCTGCGCGCTTGCGGCGCGGGGGCCGATGGCGGATGCTGAGATCGCCCTCCCTGCCTTTCCAGCACGCTGAGGCGTGGAGGGGGAAGGAGATGCCGTGAAGAAAGATCCGGGCCGCTGGGCTCGTGCGGTCGCGACGGTGGGCGCCGTCGGTCTCCTCGGGGGCTCGGGCGCGTCCGCACAGGAGGCGCTTCCCTCCGGGCCCTCCCACACAAACAGCCTCGGCATGCGGCTCGTCCGAATCGAGCCCGGCCGGTTCCGGATGGGCTCGCCCCATAACCCGGCCCTCCCGCGGAACCTGCTCGTCGACCCCCATTTCCGCAAGGGGGACTTCGACGAGCAGCCGGCCCACGACGTCACCATCTCTCGGCCGTTCTTCCTGGCGGAGCGCGAGGTGACCAACGCGCAGTACGAGGAGTTCGACCCCTCCCACCGGGAGCTGCGCGGGAAGCTGAGCTTCTCCACCGGAGACGACGAGGCGGTGGTCTTCGTGAGCTGGGACGATGCGGTCGCGTTCACTGGCTGGCTCTCTGAGAAGGAGGGGCGCCCCTACCGGCTTCCGACCGAGGCCGAGTGGGAGTACGCCTGCCGCGCCGGGACGCAGACACCTTTCCACACCGGCAACGGGCTGCCGGAGTACTTCCACCGCAACGTCGGCCGGAGCGGCTTCCCCGCGCTCCCCCGGGAGGGCGAGACGATTCCCGCCCTGACCGTCGGGCGTACCCCGCCCAACCCCTGGGGCCTCCAGGACATGCATGGCAACGTCGAGGAGTGGGTGCACGACTGGTACGGCCCCTACGAGCCGGAGCACCAGGTCGACCCGGTCGGACGCCGCCGCGGCGAGTTCAGGGTGACGCGCGGCGGGAGCCACTCCACGGACCTCTACTACCTGCGCTCGGCCAACCGCTCCGGCACCCTGCCCGAGGATCGGACCTGGATGATCGGCTTCCGCGTGGCCCTGGGGCCGCTCCCGGCGACCGAGCCGCTGCCCCCGCCGCCACTCCCGCTCCATCGCCGGAGCGTGAGCCAGGAGGTGCCCGAGGACCTGATGCGCGGCCCGGACCCCTCGCAGCCGCACTTCGCGGGGCCGCGCCGCTACGTGAGGATCCCGCCCGACTCCTACGGGCCGATGTTCTCGAGCCACAACCACGACCCCGCGATCGTCGAGTGCCCCAACGGCGACCTGCTGGCGATCTGGTACAGCACCTTCGAGGAGAGGGGGCGCGAGGTCGCCGTGCTGGCGAGCCGGCTGCGCTATGGGGAAGAGGAGTGGGAGCCGGCGTCGCCCTTCTGGGACGCCCCCGATCGCAACGATCACACGCCGGCGCTCTGGTTCGACGGCGACGACACCCTCTACTTCTTCATCGGGGTCTCCACCGCCGCTACCTGGGGCAACCTGGCCATCGTCCTGCGCACCTCGAACGACAACGGGGCGACCTGGAGCACGCCCCGCTTCATCGCCCCCGAGCACGGCTCCCGGACCATGCCGGAGGAGTCGGTGTTTCGGATGCGGGACGGCCGCATCGTCCTCTCCGTCGACGCCATCGACTCCCGCTTCCGGGGGACCAGCGTCTGGGTCAGCGGGGACGACGGTGAGACCTGGTCTGACCCCGGGGGGACGATTCCCGGGATCCACGCGGCCATAGCCGAGGGGAGCGACGGCCAGCTGATCGCCTTCAGCCGCGAGCACACGGTGCGTGGTCAGATGCCGAAGTGCCACTCCTCGGACGCGGGCGGCTCGTGGGAGTGCACGGCCTCTCCGTTCCCCCGCATTGCGGGCGGCCGGCGACCGGTCATGCTCCGGCTGCGCGAGGGCCCGCTCTTCTTCGCTTCCTTCGCCGATGAGCGGACGATCGAGGACGCCGCGGGGCGCGAGCGCACCGTGAGCGGCCTCTTCGGGGCGCTCTCCTACGACGACGGCGAGACGTGGCCGGTGGAGCGGCTGATCACCGATGACGGTCCGGGGCGGGTGCTGGCGGGCGGCGCCTGGACGGGCCAGTTCACCCTGAGCCACAGCCGGGCCGAGCCGTTGGGCTACCTCTCGGTGACCCAGACCCCGAACGGCGTCATCCACCTGATCTCGAGCGCGCTGCACTACGAGTTCAACCAGCGCTGGCTGGAGACGCCGGCGCCTCCGCTGGAGGAAGGAGAGGACTGACCCGAGGCAGTGGGCCGCATGTCCGGATGGCGGGCATCCTGGCCCCCGATCGAGATCTCGCGTCCGAGAAACGGCTCAGTGAACGGATCGTCCACCCGTATCGGCTTCCACGTGGCGCAATGAGGCCCCTCAGGACCGCTTGACGCTGGCCGGAACCCAGGCATAGTGTGTCCGCCGTACGGTCCCGACCGGGCAAGAGCTGGGCTCGGCGACCCGTGGCTGAGCGCGGTGAGACCGAGGTGCCGGCGACAATCAGTCAATAGCTCACGGAGCTGGGACGACCATGACCGAACAGCAGGACGTAGTGCGCGGGATGCCGATGTTTGCCCCGGCCGACCCGGAGACGCTCGCCCGGGAGCGGACGGAGCTGCGAGAGCTCGCGGGGAAGCCCCTCGGCCAGCGGATCGGCTGGTACTTCTCCAAGTCGGGACCAGGGTGGATGCAGAGCGCCATGACCCTGGGCGGGGGAAGCGCGATGGCCTCCCTCTTCGCCGGGGCCTTCCTGCAGTACCAGCTGCTGTGGGTTCAGCCCTTGGCGATGATCCTGGGCATCATCATGCTGTCGGCGCTGTCCCATCAGACGCTCTCGACGAACGCCCGACCCTTCTACGCCATGAAGCAGTTCATTCACCCGGCGCTGGCCTGGGCGTGGGCCCTGTCGACGCTGCTGGCGACCATCATCTGGCACTTCCCGCAGTATGCCCTGGCCGCCGGCATGACCGAGGACATCATCAAGGCGCTGACCGGCCTGGAGGCGCAGTCCCAATGGGCGCAGACGGCCCTGCTGCTGGGACTCGGGCTGGTGTTCTTCTTCCTCGCGGTCAAGATCGCGTGGAACTACGGCAGCGGCAGACGGGGCGTCAAGACCTTCGAGAACATCATCAAGGGAGTGATCTGGTTCATCATCTTCTGCTTTGGGCTGGTGGTCATCACGAGCAGCTTCTCGGAGAAGGGCATCGACTGGGGGAAGGTACTCGCCGGGTTCCTGCCATTCAGCCTCGCGTCGGGCTCGCTCACGTGGAACATCCCCACGGATCCCCGGGGTGTGACGATACTGATGGCCGCCTTCTCCGCCGCCGTAGGCATCAACATGACCTTTCTCTTCGGCTACACGTACCTGGCCAAGGGCTGGGGCAAGGAGCACCGTGGGCTCGCCAAGTTCGACCTGATTACCGGGATGCTGGTGCCCTACACGCTGGCCACGGCCCTGATGGTGATCGCCGCCGGCACGACGATCTACGGGACCGGCTCCCTCGGAGAGGATGCCAAGAACCTGTCACCCATCCAGGCCGCGAAGCTCATCCAGGCGGCGGGAATACCACTGGTGGTCTCGCGGTTGATCTTCGGTCTGGGGATCATCGGGATGGCCATGAACGCGATCATCCTGCACATGCTGGTGGCCGGGTTTGCCGCATGCGAGATCTTCGGCATCGAGCCGGGTGGCTGGAAGTACAAGCTGGCCACGTTGGTCCCGGCCCCGGGGATCCTGGGCGCCGTCCTGTGGGGGAAGATCGGCGCGTGGATTGCGATACCGACCTCGGCGATCTGCCTGGTCATGCTGCCGATCGCCTACATCGGCTTCTTCCTGCTCAACAACAGCGAGAGGTTCCTTGGGGAGGAGAAGCCGCGAGGAACCCGGGCCTTCTGGTGGAACACCGGCATGCTGGTGGCGATCGTCGTCACCGTGGCCAGCGCCATCTACATGCTCATGAAGATCCTCCCGGTCTAGCGTGTCGGAACCGCGCCGCTACCCGGGGCGAATCTCCAGGTCAGAACGAGGTGGAACGGCATAGATCATGGCTGAGCTGAGCGCATTCGCGGACGAGGTCTCCGACGACTTCTCGCAGCAGGTCCAGTTCCTGGTCTCAGAGAACATAGGACACATCGAGATCAGGTTCGTCGATCGGAAGAACGTGATGAAGCTGTCCGGTGCGGAGCTTCGCGAGGCGAGGCAGATGCTGGCCGAGCACGGCCTGGGCGTCAGCGCGATCGGCTCCCCGATCGGCAAGGTCAGGATCGACGAGCCGTTCGCCCCGCATCTGGACCAGTTCAAGCACGCCATCGAGCTGGCCGCGTTCTTCGAGACACCGTTCATCCGGGTCTTCAGCTACTATCCACCCGAAGGCCAGCGGATCGAGGACTACCGCGACGACGTGCTCGAGCGCATGAGCAAGAAGGTGGAGCTGCTCGCGGGCACGGACACGGTGATGGTTCACGAGAACGAGACCGGGATCTACGGCTCCAGTGCCGAGAACTGCGTCGACATGGTCAAGTCGATCGACTCTCCGAAGCTGAGACTGGCCTATGACCCCGGGAACTTCGTGTGGGGTCAGAAGATCGCCAACAACGTCGAGGAGTGCTGGCCGCTGATGAAGCCGTACGTCGCTCACGTGCACATCAAGGACTGGCAGCTGGGCGACGAGACGGTGGGCAAGCTGCCCGGGGAAGGCGACGGTCGGATCCGGGAGCTGCTGGCGGAGCTGGCGGGGATGGACTACCGCGGCTTCCTCACCATGGAGCCGCACCTGCGGAGCGGGGGCCAGTTTGGTGGTGACACCGGTCCGGAGCTGTTCTCCGCGGCAATCGGCGCAACCAGGGCACTGTGTGAAGATGTCGGTCTGACCTGCAACTGAAGCACGCTGCCAAGGTAGGAAACATGCGGACGTGGAAGATAGGAATCGTGGGGACCGGACTGATCGCGGAGTTTCACGCCCGGGCCATCAATGATCTGCCCAACGCGGAGCTGACAGCGTGTTGCGACGTGGTGAGGCCGAAGGCGGAGGCCTTCGGCGAGAAGCACGGCTGTGCCGTCTTCGATGATGTGGAAGCGCTGGTCCGAAGCGACGACGTGGACATCCTCGCGATTGCCACGCCCAGCGGCCTCCACGCCGAGCCCGCGATCGCCGCCGCCGAGGCCGGCAAGCACGTCATCTGTGAGAAGCCGCTCGACGTGACCCTCGAGCGGATCGACGCGATGATCGCGGCCCACGAGAAGGCCGGGACCTCTCTGGGTGGGCTGTTCCCCTATCGCTACAACGACTCGATCGCCGTGTTGCGCAAGGCGATCGCGGAAGGCCGGTTCGGCACGATCACCTACGCGGCGGTCTATGTCCCCTGGTGGCGAAGCGACGAATACTACAAGGATTCCTGGCACGGGACGTGGAAGCTCGACGGGGGCGGGGCCCTGATGAACCAGTCGATTCACATGGTGGACATGCTCTGTGACGTGATGCCCCCGGTCGAATCGGTGCAGGCCTTCGCCGCGAAGATTGGCCACCCGCAGATCGAGGCGGAGGATACGGTCACGGCCGTGTTGCGCTACGCAAACGGCGCGCTGGGAGTGATCTACGGCACGTCGGCGTCCTATCCGGGGCAGTTCCGAAGATTCGAGATGACCGGGACGAAAGGAACGGTCGTGCAGGTCGAGGACAGCTTCAGCGTCTGGGAGTTCGCGGAAGACACCGAGGAGGATCGTCAGGTCCGCGAGCGCTTTGGCCGGATCACGGGCGAGGGTGCGGTGTCGGACCCGGCCGCCCTCGAGCACGAGAACCACACACGCAATTTCCGGGCCTTTCTCAGCGCCCTGGACGACGGTCGCCCGTTCGAGATCGACGGTGCGGAGGCCCGCAAGGCGGTCGAGCTCATCCTGGCGGTGTACGAGGCTGCCCGCAACCAGCAGCCTGCCCAATGAAGATATCCGTCCCGACGGCATAGGCTTCACCGCGTGGCTGTAGCGCCCGACCTCAGCGTCATCATCCCCGCCCACAACGAGGGTCCCAACCTGCGGGAGCTCCTGCCTCCGCTGCGGGAGCTGCTCGACGAGCTGGGCATCCGCAGCGAGATCTTCGTGGTCGTCCGCTCCGAGGACGACGAGACCCGCGAGGCCGTGGGCGACGGGCCGGGATCGGTCCTGCGGCAGGCCGACCCGGGCTACGGCGGGGCCCTGCGCACGGGCTTTCGCGCCGCGGCCGGGGAGTTCATCCTGACGATGGACGCCGATCTTTCCCACCCTCCGACCTTCGTCGCCGACCTCTGGAAGAGGCGGCACGAGGCGGAGGTGCTGATCGCGTCGCGGTACGTCCCCGGAGGGGGCGCCCGAATGCCCGTCTACCGCGCGTTGCTCAGCCGGGTCCTCAACCGCTTCTTTGCCCTCGGCCTGGGCGTTCCCCTGCGCGATCTCTCGAGCGGCTTCCGCCTCTACCACAGGAGCGCTCTCCTCATGGAGGAGGTCACGGCGAAGGACTTCGACGTTCTGCCCGAGATCGTGGTGCGGAGCTACCGGCACGGGTATCGGGTCCGGGAGGTCCCCTTCCTCTACGAGCCCCGGATCCACGGCTCATCCAACGCCCGGATCATCCCCTTCGGACTGGCCTACCTGGGGACGTTCGGCCGCCTCCGCGCGCTCCGCCGCTCCGGCACCGCCGCCCCGACTCATCGGACGGACCCACGCGCCTGAGGGGTGGCTGTCCCCCGACGCGCGGCAACCGAGCGAGCTCCGTGCTAATCTGAAATGGATCGTGCCTGGTTGGTCTTCGGGCGCGAGGGTGTTGTTGGACCACGGGTTCGCGGGGAGGGCACGGCGACCGATGCTGGACGCGCCCGATCCGCGGAGGGTCGCCCGTGTCACGGCTTCGCCGCATCGCCAAGGGCGGCCGAGGACAGATCAGGTGGGTGCTGCTTGAAGTTGTACGTGAAGGCCTCGACTCTGAGGAGAGTGAGAGGCAGCCGTTCCACGGCGGGGGCTGCGGTTCGCAGGTCGCCCCGGGTTGGGGCTTGAAGGCGGTGACCCAGTTGATCCGCTCGGGGGCCCCGCGGCGCGCGGCGCGGGTCTCGCTTCTGACCGCCGCCACCCTGGTCATCGTCCTGGAAGGCTGTGGGGGGGGCGGGTCCTCCTCGCCGACGAACCCGGTGAACCCGACACCCCCGCCGCAGCTCCACTCCGTCACGGTCGAGGTCTACTACGATGTGAACCGGAACAACGTGGTCGATTCGGACGAGACGGTCAGGCTCTACGACGTGGAGCTTCAGATCGGCGGCGGCACCGGGCGGACGGCGGTCGGGAGCGGGAAGGCGGTCGTCCAGGGGGTCCCCGCCGGCACCCATCAGATCGTCATGGAACCCTCTTCGTTGCCGCCGTTCTTCACCGCGGGCAGCCCGGTCACGATCACGGTGCCCCGGGCCGAGGAGGTTCGGGTCCCCGTCGTCCTGCCGATCGGGCAGAACAATCCCTTCAACTACCTGTCCACGGGGGACAGCATCAGCAAGGGCGACCCGGGCTCCGATGACTTGATGGGTTATCGTTCCATCCTTCTGACCCGGCTGAGGGAGTACTACGAGGTCCCGGTGAGAATGTTCTACCGGGGACGCGGTACGGGGCCCAGCGCCGACGGCGCGGCGCGCACCGCGCGAGACCTCAGTCTCATCCAGCCCGCCTACACACTGATCGGCTGGGGCCACAACGACTGGAACGAGTGCGGCGCTCCCGCGACGTGCGACACCGTCGAGAACCTCCGCTCCATCGTGCTCGACGTGAAGGCGGCCAACTCCCTTCCCTGCGTGGCGACTCTCCTCCCTCCCAACGTCGGCTTCGACAACCGAGCGCCGGCGAGCCGAGCCGAGTGGGTGGTGGAGATGAACGGCCTGATCAAGGCCATGGCCCTCCAGGAGGGCGCCCTCATCGTGGATATCCACGCCGCGTTCATGAGCCGGGCAAACCTTTCCGGCCTGTTCGTCGACCACATCCATCCGAATCCCCGGGGGTTTGAGCTGATGGCCGAGACCTGGTTCAACGCCCTGACCCGTCCTCGCAGCCTCACCGTGGGGGCCGCCTACTCTCGGGCCGACGCGTTCCCCATGCTCCACCGCTCCGGCGGGGACTCCTTCCCACAGCTGGCCTGGGGGTTCTCGCCGCCGGTCTGGCTCAGCGCGACGGGGACGTGAGTCGGTAGAGTCGCTCGCCGCCCGGGGCGGTCGCGACCCACGCGACATCGTCCCGTTGCTCCATGAAGTCGACGATGCGGCGCCGGCGCACCGGAAGTCGATAGCGGCCCAGGTGCACGATCACGTGGGACACGCCCAGGCGATGCAGCTCCTCGAGGGCGGCGGGATCGGGGAAGTGCCGCAGGATCTCCGCGCGTTGCCCGAACGTGCGGGGGGCGACCCCGCTGTAGCCGTTCACGAGCGGCGTCCAGTGCGTCGTCGACGCCAGCACG
This sequence comes from uncultured Acidobacteriota bacterium, assembly GCA_963700695.1. Lineage (GTDB taxonomy): Bacteria > Acidobacteriota > Vicinamibacteria > Fen-336 > Fen-336 > JAJDNS01. The sequence continues at coordinate 99,498 of CAVOYO010000009.1, forward strand.
TAGGTGACGTTGAGATAGTCCGCTTCGCCGCGGTAGAAAGGGAACTCGGCCAGGGCCACGCGCTGCGGTTCGAGCGCCAGCCGCGCGTAGATCGGAGAGAAGCCCTCGTGGGGTGTGAACGCGAAGGGCGCGCACAGGACCTCGGCGTTGGCGGTGCCGAGCAGGATCAGGGGGAGGGCCAGGCGCCAGCGTCTCGGAAGTCGCTGTCGCACGGCCCCCAGTCCCAGGGCCGCGAGAAGGCCGACCCCCAGGATCACGAGGGCACCAAACCGGGATGGATCGCGAAGAGCTGTCATCGGCGGGAAGGCGCGCTGGAGTACGCCGTAGAGGGGCGTCGCCGGGCCGAGAGCGACCAGGGCCCCCGCGAGGGCGACCGCAACGAACATGCGTGCTCGCGGCTCCCGCCAGCCGCCGCCAAGGACGAGAGACAGCGCCGCGAGAGCGAGACCGGTGAGACCCGGGAAGTAGCTCCCCCCTTGCGGTCGGTCGAAGTGGTGACTCCAGAGGCCAAAGTGGAGCCTCGCGGGCGTCGAGACGAAGGTGGTCGGGAGGGCGGCGGAGGGAGACAGCTCGTGGGCTTCCTTGCTGATCCCATGCTCCTCGACCACGCCCCAGTAGGGCAGTAGCACGGGGAGCGCGACAAGAGCCGACAGAAGGACCCCGCCGGCGAGGCGTGGCGCGAGGCGACGCCAGTGCCTCCACCATTCGTCGGTGCGCGCGATCCACGCCGCCGCGATCGCCACGACGGCCAGGGAGAGGCCGTACCCCGAGGTCATGGCCAGGAGCGCCACACACAGACCCAGCGCCAGCGCGGGCCCCCATGTTCTCTTTCGGATCACGGCGTCCAGGGCGAGCAGGGACAACGGCAGGGTGATGAGCCACTGGGCCTGGAGGTGCGCCAGACGAGGGAGTGTGTGGGGACCGAACGCCACCAACGAGCCCGCCAACAACCCGGCAAGGCGATCGCCCGACAGTCGTGTGCCCAACGCGTAGCCGGCGAGGCCGGTGAGAAGGAAGCCGGCCATGAGGAGGAGGTTGTAGGTGAGGACGGCCGACGCCCCCAGGGCTCGGGGTGCGATCGCGCAGACCCCAGGGGGAAGCAGGGGCTCGGAGAACGCGAGCACGCTCCGCTCGGGATAGTAGATGTTGGCGTCGAACAGGCGCGTCGGCTCGTTGGGGAGCTGGTGCGCAATCCAGGAGACGATCCACGCGTTGAGCTGTGCGTCGGCGTTGTCGCGGAGCAGGCGCGCGGGGTCCGAGGCGAGAGGCCAGGTGTGGAGGACGGTGAGAGAGGCATAGAAGAGGATGGGCAGCAGCGCCACCCACCACCGCCGTCGCGACGCTGACGGCTTCCGCGGAGCTTTGCCCGTCGGTTCCTCAGCCACGCTGGCGCACGATCACTCCCCGACGTGGGGGCGGGTCACCGACGACGGCCCGAGCCGACGGCCGCGGACGAGGAGGGCCTGGGCAACGATCCAGAAGACGGCCATGGCCGCGACCAGCCGCAGGCTGGTGGGCTGGTGGATGCTCATCCCCGGCGCCCCGAACTCCTGCTCGAGGTAGAAGAGCACCTGCATGAAGACGACGGCCGCCGCCACCGGCACGGTTGGCAGCCTGGACTCGACGACGAACGCGCGGAGGAAGTTCAGCCCGGCCGGCACCACCGCGGGCAACGCGTAGGCCAGCTCCCGTTCGGTGTTGTTGGCGACCAGGCAGAGAGAGACGAAGAACAGGGTGAGGAACGCGTCCTCGGGGTGTCGGCGCACGAGCCCCGGCAGCCGGGCGGGGAAGAGAAGGATGAGCGGAAGCAGGACACCCCACGCGCCTACGGTGAAGATGTAGGGCTGCTCGGCGATGTGGCGGAGGCGAAAGGCGATCATCTCGCCGACCTCCCCCACCAGGTCATCGGGCTGATCGGGCACGATCAGGACGCGCAGGGCGACGAGGATGATCGCGGGCACGAGGGCCAGGGTCGCCGTGCGCCGGAGCGCCCCGAGGAAGGACCCCGTCCGCCACAGCCGGATGAAGTAGTAGGGGTAGACCGCCACGTAGCTCTCGCGGACGAAGGCGGCCAGGATGCTCGGCGGGTAGAGGGCGGCGTGCCAGCCCCGGTGGACGAAGAGAAGGGCGAGCGCGATCAGGAAGAGGGCCGGCGGGTCGGTCATCCAGTACTGGTACTCGTACCACCTCACCGCTCCCTGGGTGAGTCCGAGGAGGAGCAGCCCGGTGACCCGGAAGGCCAGGGCGAAGCCGAGATCGCGCAGGTAGATCCACGTGACCAGCAGGAAGCCGAAGAGGAAGACGTTCGTGATGAGCCAGAAGGAGAGGTTCTCGCTCAGCCCCGCCCGCATGAGGAGGTTGGCCGTTCGCGGAACGAAGACCCGCCAGCAATACGTGGACTCCCGGGCGAGCGGGTGGCGGCCGTCGGGGTGGCGGGCCATGTTGATGTAGCGCCACTGGTCCGTCTCCTTGACCTGCTTGGCCTTGTGCACGAGCCCGTACCGCGCGGAGACGAACCCGACGTTGAAGGCGAGGATACCCAGGCACAAGAAGACGCCCAGCAGCGCGTCCCTCGTCCCCGCGTGGCGCATCGGCGTATGGTATCTGGCTAGTCGCCGGCGACCCAGCGCCAGACGTCGAGCTCGGGCAGCCCGGGGGCGAGCGTGAAGACGGCGACGACGCAGAGGAGCGCGAAGACGGCCAGGCGCCACCCCCGCAGCGGGTGGAGCCTGCCCTCCCGGAGCCCGACGAGGAGGGCGGCGGCCACGACGAAGACGACGGGGAGGACGGGGAGCCGGTATCGCGTCGTCGCGAGGGCCACGACGTGGGCGAGGTTGTACAGGGCGAGAAGGGCGACGAGCAGCCCTCCGGCGGCGTTCCACCGAACACGGGCGAGGCCGAGGAGGAAGGGCCCGAGGAGGAGCAGCCACGGCCCGACGGTGACGATCTCCAGCAGGACGCGCGTGCGGACCGGAAGGGGGCCACAGGCCTCCCGGCCGATCATCTGGTCGACGATCTCGCTCCCCGCCTTCCAGAACTCGGGCATCTGCTCGCCCAGCTTCTCGAAGATCCACAGGGGCTGGCGGTCCCGGATCGACTCCCAGGCCATACGTCTGCAGTGCCGGTCCTGCGCCACCGGACCGTCGATCCGGTCGGTGATGTCGTAGATCTGGAGGTGGTTGAGCGTCAGGGTGTTGCCCTGCCAGAGGTTCAGGCCCCCCATCGTCGAGACCGGGATGAACGCCTTGAAGACCACGGCGTTCCGCAGGGTCCAGGGCGCAACGCAGACGACGAGGGCGAGAGCGAGCGCCGCCGCCCTCCGCAGGCTCTGCGGGGCGGGACGCCACCTCGAGGCAGGGCGTAGGAGCCACAGCGCCGCGATCGGCGCCAGGTAGAGGGCCAGCTCCCGCGTCAGCGCGGCCAGGCCGAAGACGACGCCCGCGGCCGCGGCCACGGGGACGGAGCGGGACGCGTCGGCCCTCAATGTTCGCTCGATCGCCCACCAGAGGAAGACCATGAAGAGCGTCTCGGACCAGAAGCGCACGGAGAACCAGACGAGGTCGGGGTAGACCGCCACGAGCCCGGCGGCGAGGAGGCCCGCTCGGCGCCCGAAGGCGGCGGAGCCCGCCCGGCCCACTGCGGGCACGAGCAGCGATCCGATGGCCGCCTGCACCCACTGGACCGCGGCCAGGGTCCCGAACGCCCGGTACAGGACGGCGATGAAGTAGGGGTACAGGGGTGGGTAGAAGATGAACTTCACCCGCAGTGGGTCGAGCCCGCGGCGGGGACGACCCAGCTCGTGGACGCCAAGGGCGATCCAGCTGGGCTCGTCGCCGGTGGGCCCGCAGCGGGGCTCGAGGAGCAGATAGACCGCACGGACGACGAAAGCGGCCACCGTGAGAAGGAGGAGGACGCGGTCGAGGGGCTGGGGCTCCCCGGTGGAGGCCGGCGAGGCGGACGAGGCGGGCTGGGACGTTTCGGGCACGGAGTGGCTGTGATTCTAGCCGCCGAGCTCCCTGAGGCGACTCGCCCGGGCGAACAGCCACACGTTAGGGCCCCCGGCCGGGATGCGTCAACCCGTCCTTTCGGTAGGGCCTTCACCGAGTGCCCCGCCTGCTTCGACAGCAGCCCCGAAATCGGGTTCACCGTCGCCTTGACCCGTGTCTTCTCGCGCTCACGGGATGGTGCGCTGGCCGCGGCTCACAGCTAGAATCCCCCGAAGAGCGTTCCTTCCTGGAGGGGTCATGAAGCCAAAGAAACGTGCGTGGTCGAGAGTCATCCTCGCTTCGGTCGCGGCCGTGGGAGCGATCGCGGCGTCTGCGGCGCCCGGGCCCCGAGGCGGTGAGGGGGACGCGACGCCCGCGTCCTGCTGCGTGGCGAATCCCCGCTTCGCGGGTATCTGTGCCGTCGAGCTCGGGCGCGACGAGACGTGCCAGGACGTCCTCGCGTACCTCAACAACGCGGCGAGCATCGGAAAGACCTACTGCGGGAACACCGAGATTCGCACGGGCTGGCAGCAGGTCGAGTGCCAGGAGGAGGAGTAAGGGGCGTCTGGACAGACGGCCGGGCTCGCCGGAGCGGGTTCTCGGGGGTCGGGCCTTTTCACGAAAGCGCTCGAGCGACGGGAAGTCGAGCATCCGGCAGGGGGCCTCCAGATTGGCCTGGGTGAGCATCAACCCCCACGAGCGGTGACAGCGGGCCGCTGACCGACCCCGGTCGGGCAGAGCCGCGAGGAGGCTGAGGATGGTCCTGTCGAAGTGGACGGTGGCGGCGGCGGGCGCGGTGTTCGTCCTGCTGGGGACGGACATCGCGGCGGCGCCCGCAACTCGGGCCGAGAGCGCGCGGGACGTGGTGGAGCGCGTGCGGGCCTGGCGGGGCGAGCACGGACGGCAGGTTCTCGACGAGCTGATGGGGCTGCTCGAGATCCCCAACGCCTCGGGCGACCGCGAGAGCATCCGTCGCAACGCCGAGGCCCTCGTCGCCATGTTGGAGCGACGCGGCGCGCGCGCGGAGATCCTGGAGAACGAGCCCGGTCCCCCGGCCGTCCTCGGTGAGATCCGGACGCCCGGGGCGGAGCGCACCGTCGTCTTCTACGGCCATTACGACGGCCAGCCGGCCGATCCCGCCGACTGGACGACCCCTCCGTGGACGCCGACGCTTCGGGATGGGCTCCTGAGCGCGGGCGCAAAGGTCCTCGACGTATCCGCCCTCGACGGGGAGATCGACGAAGACTGGCGCCTCTACGCCCGCTCCGCGAGCGACGACAAGGGGCCGATCGTTGCCGTGCTGTCGGCGCTCGACGCGCTGCGGGCCCTGGACATCCCGCTCTCGGTGAACCTGAAGATCTTCCTGGAGGGCGAGGAGGAGGCCGGGTCGGCGCACCTCGAGTCCATGTTGGCCCGCCATCGCAAGAGGCTCGACGGCGACGTGTGGCTCTTCGGGGACGGGCCCGTGCACCAGAGCGGCCGAGTGCAGGTCGTCTACGGTGTGCGGGGCGTGATGGGACTCGAGATCACCTGCTACGGCCCGGTGCGGCCGCTCCACAGCGGCCACTACGGGAACTGGGCGCCGAACCCCATCGCCGTCCTCGCCGAGCTGGTGGTGGGGCTACGCGATAGCGAAGGGCGCATCCTCGTCGAGGGCTTCTACGACGACGTCGAGCCCCCCTCGGAGCTGGCGAGGCAGGCGCTCCGAGACGTCCCCGCGCCCGACGCCCAGCTCGCGAGGGAGCTCGCCCTCGGGCGCACCGAAGGCGGCGGGCGCAGCTTGATGGAGGGCCTGCTGCGCCCCGCGCTCAACCTGCGGGGAGTGCGCGCCGCCCAGGTGGGGGAGGGGGCGAGAAACGTCATCCCCACCGAGGCCCGTGTCTCGATCGACTTCCGTCTCGTCCCCGGGCAGCAGCCGGAGCGGGTGCGTGCGCTGGTCGAAGCTCACCTCGAGAAGGCGGGCTACTCCATCACAGGGGCGGTCCCCGACCCCGATACGCGTCGCGCCCACCCGCGGCTGGTGCGACTCGAGTGGGAGGAGGGATACGCCGCCATGGGCACGCCCATGGACCTTCCCGTCGCCCGTGCCGTCCCCGCGATCCTCGACGAGGCCCTGGACGATCCGGTCGTTCGCGTGCCGCTCCTCGGGGGGAGCCTGCCGCTGGTTCGCTTCCAGGAGGCGCTCGAGACGCCGCTCATCATCGTCCCCATCGTCAACCACGACAACAACCAGCACGCCGCCGACGAGAACCTGCGGATCGGCCACCTGTGGAGAGGGATCGAGGCGTACGCCGTGCTCCTCGCGCAGCTCGGACGCGCCCTCGAGGTCGCGGAGTAGACGCCGGGTCTGACTGTGTCCCTAGCGGGTGTCCTGCTTGCCCTCGGCTGGCGACGAGGTGCTCTGGAGAAACAGCTCGCGAGCCTTGCGATACTCGCGGAGCGCCAGGGCCTCTCCCAACCGGGGGAGGATCGCGTTCACCAGGCGGAAGGCCCGCCACCAGCCGGGGATCACGATGAGGCCGCGGTTTCGCGCCACCGCGTCGAGGGCCTTGGCCGCGAACAGGTCGGGTTCCATGGGCCGCAGGCGGTTCCAGAGGGCCCGCTCCGTCTCCGGGTCGAGTGCCACCGGCAGCCGGCCGTACTTTCCCGCTCTCACGAGGATGGGCGTTCGGATGACCCCGGGGCACATCACGCTGACGCGGACGCCCCGATCCGCACCCTCGACGCGCAGCGCCCGCGACAGGCCGAGGAGCGCGTGCTTGGTGGTGCCGTAGGGTGCGCTGAGAGGCGTTGCCATGTACGCCGCCATCGAGGCGGTGTTCACGATGTGTCCGAAGCCCTGCTCGACCATGCGCGGGTACGCGGCCTGGACGCCGTAGATCGGTCCCATCAGGTTCACGTCGATCGAGTACGTCCAGTCCTCGAGGGAGAGGTTCTGGACCTCACCGGCCACGCCGATACCGGCGTTGTTGAAGAGGTGGTCGAGGCGGTGGTGGACCTCGAAGGCCTGCGCCACGACGCGCTCCACCGCCGCCGCGTCCCGCACGTCCAGGGCCACCGCCTCCGCCTGGCCACCGCCGGAGCGCAGGCGCTCGGCCTCGGCTCGCGCCCCTTCTTCGTCCCGGTCGGCCAGGATCACGCGGGCGCCCCTGGCCGCCAGCCCGCGGGCCAGCGCCGCCCCGATGCCGGAGCCCCCCCCGGTGATGATGGCGACGGCCTCGCCGAACGTCCGAAGTCCCGTGCTCTCGCTGCTCGTGGCTGGCATTGGGGCCCTGGCTCCTGACGTGGCGTCATCGTAGCACCCCGGCATCTGCTCCGATGCGCCCGCAGCGGATCGCCCCGTCCCGGTGCTCTGCGCCGCCGGCCACGGGGGCGCTGGCCGAGGGTGTCTCTCGGCCCGGGCGCTGAACGCTCGGGGCGCCAAGCCGACGCGGTGACCTGCGCCTGAGGATCAGGAAGACTTGGCGGTGACGAGGTCCTGGCGGGTGAGGCGCAGCTTCTCGAAGTCGTCCGAGGGGATAACGTAGTACCAGTCCGCGAAGCGCGCGTTGAGCTCCTCGGCCTTCTCGCGCCCCTCGTCCGCCTTGTTGCTCCACTCCTCGTGGGCGTCGAAGCGCTCCTTGTTCTTCCGGTCCGCGTCCGTCCACTCGCTCTCCGCCTTCTGCTGGAAGGCGGTGTCCGCGGGCTTCGGGGGCTCGGGGAGCGCCTTCGCCTCGAAGTCGGCGGTGATGAAGAGGTAGCGGTTCTCGCCGGGTCCCCGCTCGGCGGCGGCCTCGCCCCCGCTCGCGTCGGCGCCCGCGGTCACGGCCTCGCCGGTGCCGTACACCACCTCGCCGAAGCGCAGCGTGTAGAGGACCCCGTCCTTCGACCGGACCTGGAGCTCACCCTCGTTGGAGACAAGCTGGCCGTCGTAGGTGAAGTAGTAGCCCCGGCTCTGCAGCGACTGGACGTCGTCCTGCGTCAGCCGGGCTCCCGGCGTACGGGTGAGGCTGGCCGAGAGGCCGGCGGGCTTCGGGCGCACGCCGACGATGTTGAGGTCGTCGAGGGCGGAGAGAAGGGGGTTCATCTTCGCCGTGTCGACCTCCTGGTTCGACCTCATCCGGTCGGTCCGCCAGTCGTCGTCGTCCTTCGTCAGGGTGACGACGTCGCGCTGGTCGAGCCGTCCGGTACGCTCGTTGATCGAGTAGTCGCGGATGATCACCGTGTCGATGTCGGCCTGGGCGAGCTTCAGGAGGTCCTTCTCGATCCAGTCCCCGAACCGGGTCGAGATGTCGACGTCCATCCGCGCGGCGTAGACGCGCTTCTGTCCCGGGATGCGCACGAAGCGGAAGCCCGTCCGGCCCTCGGGTTGCTCGCCCACGATGAAGTCGGCCAGAACCGCTCCGCCGTCGTCCTTCAAGGTGACGCGCTTGCCGCGGCCCTTGAGCGCGGTGGCCCCCTCGTCCAGCGGATCCACGACGCCGAGCGCCTCGTGATCGGAGACGTTGTCGGAACGGAAGTCGTCCTTGTGAATTCCGATGACGCCGGCCGCGGTCCTGGCCAGGCGATCCTCGCCGTCCGCGGGGTAGTCGTGGTGCGAGGGGATCGTCCAGCGTCCGCCGTCGTTCGCGACCTTGAACGCCTGGGCGGATCCGGTCTCTTCGTCGAGCTCCACGACCTCGAGGGTTGCCGCAGAGTTGGGATCCTCGAACTCGGGGAAGAAGGGCTCCCCGCGGTCCGCGAAGGCGTCCGGCGTGGTCGGGCGGGGTGCGGTGGCGATCGCCAGCAGGGCCACCGCGACGGCGCCGCCGGTCAGGTACAGGGTCTTCTTCAGCTCGCTCATGATCTCAAGCCCTCAGCCGTCGCGCCGCCGTCGCCCCTTCCTTCTCGCGGCGGTACCGGCGCAGGAAGATCACGACACCCATGACGAACACCGGGATCGGCGGCAGCAGCACGGCGACGGTCCGGATCGTGCTCTGGATGGTCCGGATCTGAGCCTCGACGGTCTCCTTGGCGCGGGCGATCGTCGCTTCCCGGTCCGCCTCGATGTTGCGCTTGAGCGTCTCGAGGCGGCGGCTCTCCACCTCCTGGAGGTTGCGCGCCATGATCTGCTTGGCCTGGGCGTCGATGTCGCGCCGGCGACGGACTGCCTCGACCTTCTCGTCGAGGCGCTTCTGCGCGTCCTCGAGGGCCTGCTCGGCCTCGTCCTCCGCCGCTTTCTCGTCGGCTGCGCGCTGCTCGATGAACCGCCGGGTCTGGGCCTCGACCCGCTCGAGCGTTCGATGCCGCACGCGACGGTTGCGCAGGGCGATGAAGGAGTCGTCGCCCAGCAGCACGTCCATGGCGTTGAGGAAGAAGCTGACGTTGTCGAAGCTCAGGTTGGACGGTCCCGCGGCCCGGATCTGGAAGAACTGCTCGGAGATGAAGTCGAGGTCGGCGATCACTATGAGGTCGAGCTTCGGAGAAGCGCCATCCCGGGCGGCGCTCTCCTCGTCGGCGCTCGCCGACCCCTCGGCCTCGGCGTCCTCCTCCGGCTCCGGGTCGGCCGGCTCGTCGTCCGCCGCCCCGCCGGTGACGCGAGCGGCCAGGACGTACGCCTGGTCGTCGGGCCGATGGCGGAGGCTCTGATTGAGCTGGGCGCCGAAGAAGCTGCGCTGCACCAGCTGCGGATAGGGGAAGACACCCGAAGCGTGTCCCGACGCGACGAGGGGGGTGAACGACCGGTCGCGCCCGGCCGCGGGCTCGAGGTGCCCGGGGTAGAGAAGGACGAGCTCCTGCAGCCCGGAGCTGGACGCGTCCTGGGCGCTGAAGGCGTCGGGGTTCTCGTTGCCGGCGCCCACGAAGACCACCTCGGGGGGGAGGTGGGCGAGATCCGGGTGCGGGTTGTAGGTGTCCCAGACCACGGCGGCCGAGTCCCACCGGACTCCCAGACCGGCCAGGAAGCCCTGCACGTTCCCCTTGGGTTCCGGGGGCGCGGCCTGCTGGCGCATGAACGGGTTCATCTGGGCGCCGGCCTGCTCCGACGGAGCGAGGGAGAGGTTCACGATCGGCAAGGGGTCGACGAGGAGCAGGGTCGGGACGCCCGATTCGATCACGTCGCGGAGCGCGTCCATGTCCTTCTGCGGCAGCGACGATGGCAGCGCCACCATCAGGCCCTCGACATCGTCCGCGACCTCGGAGCCGGGCTGGAGCTGGATGACCTCGTACTGCTTCTTGAGCTCCTCCACCACGCCCCAGGAGGGCGTGGAGCGCATCGTCTGGAAGTCCATCCCGCCGAACAGGTTGATGGCGGTGTTGACGACGCCGACCTTCATCCTCTCCGTTCGAGCCACGACGCGAATGCTGCGCACGACCTCGTACTCGGCCGGGTAGCCGCGTTCGAAGAAGGGGATCACCTGCTCCTCGGCGCCGCAGGTGAACGCCACGCCCAGGAAGACGTCCTCCAGGCTGGCCCGGGCGCTGCTCGAGATGGGCACCCGGCGCGGGGTGATCCCGAACTTCTCCCGGGCGTCGCGGGCCTCCTCGGTGAAGGGCTCGGTCTCGTGGACCGCCACCTCGACCCGCGCGCCCCCGACGGAGTCGATCTCGCGCAACAGCCCGAGGAGGTTCGCTCGGGTCTGCACGAGGGGCTCGGGCACCTCCGGGCTGACGAAGGCCTGGATGAAGACCGGACGGTCGGCGGAGAGCTCGTCGATCAGGCGGCGCGTCGCGGGGGAGAGCTCGTGGAGCCGCTCCGCGGTGACGTCGAGCCGCAGCTGGGCCCGGCCCAGCATCGCGCTGACGCTGATCACCGCCACGAAGAGGGCCAGCGCCCGCACGAGCTGGTGCTGCCACATCGGGTAGCCGTCGGCGGTGCGTGGCCAGTGGCGGCGCCCGATCAGGAGGACGTTCAGGTACAGCATCAGCCCCGCCACCGAGGCGAAGTAGAGGAGCCCGGACAGGGTGACGACGCCCCGGGCGAAGTCGCCGAAGTGCCCGGACACCCCCAGCGGCTCGAGAAAACGCCCCAGGTCCCGGGAGAAGACCCCAGCGGCCGTATCGAGGAAGACCAGGACACTGCAGAATATCGCCCCGAGGATGTAGGCGATCGTGGCGTTGGCGGTCAGCTCGGACGCCAGCATGCCGACCGCGATCAGCGCCGCGCCCACAAGCCAGTAGCCGAGGTAGTTCCCGAGCATCAGCCCCAGGTCGGGACTTCCGAGCCAGAAGAGGACCAGCACGTGGCTGAACGAGAGTGCCAGCGAGACCGTGTAGATCCCCAGGACGGCGAGGTACTTGCCGATCACGATCTCGAAGTCGGTGGCGGGCAATGTCAGCAGCAGCTCATCGGTCCCCTGCTTGCGCTCCTCGGACCACACCCCCATGGTCAGGGCCGGGACGAAGAGGAGCAGAAGGTAGGGAAAGACGACGTTCAGCTGGTCGAGGTTGGCCAGGTTGTTGAGGAAGAAGCGGTCCTGCCAGAAGGCGGCCGCGGCGCTGAGGAAGATGAACAGGGTGATGAACACGTAGCCGGTCGGGTTCGTGAAGTACATCCCGAGGTCGCGCCTGACGAGCGCGCCGACGACCTTCCGGTTGACACGCCACCTCACGGGTGCACCTCCGGGGTCGACGGGGGAGCGGCGGGATCGGCCGGCCCCCCCTCGGACCCGGTGAGCCGATGGAAGAGGGCCTCGAGCGACTCGCCGCCGCCGCGCGCCTCCTCGATCAACGCGTCGTAGACGAGCCGGCCGTTGCGGACGAAGAGGATCCGGTCGGCGAGGGCGTCGACCTCCTGCAGGATGTGGGTCGAGAGCAGGATGGTCTTTCGCTTCTGCTTGCGCAGCTCCTGGAGGTTGGTCCGGAACTCGTGGATCTGGTTCGGGTCGAGTCCCGCGGTGGGCTCGTCCATGACCAGCACCTCGGGGTCGTGGAGCAGCGCCTGGGCCAGGCCCACGCGCTGCCGCAGCCCTCGAGAGAGCTTTCCGATGGGCTTCTCGAGGACCAGGTGCAGGGCGCAGAGCTCCCTCACCGCCTCGATCCGTTCCTCGAGACGGGCCTTCCCCAGCTCACGCGCCTCCCCGAAGAAGCGGAGGAGCTCCAGCGGGGTCATCTCCGCGTAGAGCGGGCCGTTCTCCGGCAGGTAGCCGAGGCTCCTCGACGCCTCGAGGCGGTGGCGGCGGACGTCGAGACCCGCGATCGATGCGCTCCCCTCGCTGGCCGCCAGGTACCCGGTGAGGATCTTCATCGTGGTGCTCTTGCCGGCGCCGTTCGGTCCGAGGAACGCTGCGATCTGGCCTTCGGGAACGGCGAAGGTGACGTCCTGGATCGCGACGAACGGTCCGTAGTACTTGCTCAGCCGCTGAGCCTCGATCATCGTCGGCGGCGACGCGGTCGCCGCCGGTGTCTCATCGACCATCGATCACCTCAGTCGCATCGGTCTCAGGTCCGGAACGGCCCGCCCCTCCGACGGGAGCCGGCGGGAGGCCGTGTCCACTCTCTGGTTTGGTCTTGGCCCCGGTACGCCGGGGCCGACGGCAGAAGTGCCGGACTGCTCTTTCTATAGCACAACCGGCGGGGCGGGGAAACGGCCCGGCTTTCGTCCGGCCGTGGCCGGTCGTGCCCCCTCAGCCGGTCTCGCGCCCGGCAAGGTCGCGGTAGTGGTCGGCCAGGTCGCGCACTCCGGTCGACGGGGCCACGATGAGTTCGTGGCACTATTGTGCCCTCGCGAGGAGGTTGGAATGGATCCGGAGGATCGCTCTCTGCTGCGAAGCCTGCTGGTCGACGAGCGCCTGCTCGCCCTCGGTCTCGTTGTCGAGGGTCAGCCGGTGGTGGGCCTGCTGCCCTTTGCCGTGGCCGAAGACTTCGCCGCCGTTCACGTTCAGGCCTCCCGTCTGGCCCGCCACACGCGAGGGCTCACCTCCGGCGCGCGCTTCAGCGCGGTGATCCACCGGCCCGATACGCCGGACGCCGATCCGCTCCAAACGCCGCGTGTCGTCCTCGAGGGTGTCGTCGACCCCCTCGACGGCGAGCGGCCGGAGCTCGAGGCTGCGATGCGGGGCATCCTACGGCGCTTCCCCTCGGCGGCGATGACCCTCGCCCTGCCCGACTTCGCGATCTACCGTCTCGAGGTTCGCGGGGGTCGACTGGTTGCCGGGTTCGGCCGTGCCCTCAACCTCTCGGTCTCCCATTTTCAGGACCTCTCCGGGGAGTAACGGCCATATAATCCGATATCCAAGAAGGCGTTGTCGGGCCACGTGTGTCCGGAACGGGCGAGCGGGGGCGAGACATGGGCAAGCCGCTGAAGATCGTGGTCGTGGGGCGCTCGCGGAACGAGGCTCTGCGGGTCGCGGCCGATCTGGAGCAATGCGGCTACGATCCCTCCTTCTGTCTTGTCTCCACCGAGCCGGACCTCGGCGATGCGGTGCGCGAGGGCTGCGACGTCGTGGTGGCCTGCCGGGGGGCGTCCTCGCTGCCCGTCGAGCAGGTGCTCCAGGGTGCTCGTGCGGTGCGGCCTGCTCGTCCGGTGCTCGTCTACGCCGACTCGTATACGGAGGAGGAGATCGTCGCCCTCATGCGTGCGGGTGCCGCAGACTGCCTTCGCAAGGGAGACCTGGGGCGGCTGCAGCTCTCGCTGGAGCGCGAGCTCCGGGTCGCGACCGTGCAGCCGGCGGAGGACTCGGCGGGCGAAGCCGAGGCGGGCGACCGATACCGCGCGCTGATCGAGGAGATACCCGCCCTCACGTACGTCGCCTGGGCGGACGAGACCGGCAGCCGCGCCTACGTGAGCCCGCAGCTGCTCGCCATGACCGGCTTCACGCCCGCCGAGTGGCTGTCGGAGCCCGACATGTGGGTGCGCCGTCTGCATCACCTCGACCGCGAGCGTGTGCTCCGCGAGTTTCGCGAGGCCTGTGCGGCGGCGGGCCGCTTCGCCTCGGAGTACCGTCTCCTCGACCGGGAGGGCCGGGTGCTGTGGTGGCGCGACGAGGGACGGGCGCTGCCGGGGCCGGACGGCAGCACGCGCTTCATGCGGGGCTTCGTCCTCGACGTGACCGAGCAGAAGCTCGCGGAGCGGGAGGTGCGTCGGCTGCGGTACTACGACCAGCTCACCGGTCTGCCGAACCGCGACCTCTTCCTCAAGCGCCTCGGGAGGAGGCTCGTCGAGGCGATCCGCACCGGCCAGCCGCTGGCCCTGCTCATCCTGGCTCTCCACCGCTTCAAGGAGATTACCAACACCCTCGGTCACCACAACGGGGACCTCATCGTTCGTGAGCTGGCGGCGCGCCTGGGCGAGGTTCTCGGGGCATCCGACCCTCTGGCTCGGCTCAAGGGAGACGAGTTCGGGATGCTCCTGCCCGACGCCGACACCGGGCTTGCCGTCCAGGTGGCGGACAGCACCCTCGCCGCGCTCGAGAGGCCCTTCATGGTGCAAAAGCTGCCCATCGAGGTGACGGCGAGCATCGGATTGGCCGTTGCCCCCGAGCACGGCTCGGAGGCGGAAGTCATTCTACGGCGGGCCGACGCCGCGATGCAGGCGGCCCGGAATCTGGGCGGCGGGGTCTCGTTGGTCTACTCCGGGGAGCACGAGCCGCACGATCCCAGGCAACTGGCCCTGCTGGGCGAGCTGCGTCAGGCCCTCGACGCGAACCAGCTCGTGCTGCACTACCAGCCGAAGGTGGACCTCAAGACCCGGACCGTGATCGGGACCGAGGCCCTGCTGAGGTGGCCCCACCCGAAGCGGGGCCTGGTGCCGCCAGGCGAGTTCATCCCCCTCGCCGAGCAGGGGACCGGCCTGATGCGGCCTCTGACGCGCTGGGTTCTCGACCGCGCGGTTGCCGAGGCGAAGGGCATGACGCGCAACGGCCACGCGCTGCCGGTGGCGGTCAACGTGTCCGCCCGGAACCTGCACGACGAGCAGCTCGTGGGTCACGTCACGGAGGCGCTGCAAGCTCACGACGTGCCGGCGGAGCGTCTCCAGCTCGAGGTGACCGAGAGCGCGGTCATGCACGACGCCTACCGCGCCGGCCAGGTCCTGGGCCGCCTGGCCCGAAGCGGGGTCCGCATCGCCATCGACGACTTCGGCACCGGCTACTCCTCGCTGGGGCTGCTTCGCCATCTTCCGGTCACCGAGCTCAAGATCGACGGATCCTTCGTGCGGGGGATGGTCGGCGACGGGGCCGAGGACACCGCGATCGTCCGCTCGACGAGCGAGCTGGCCCACAACATGGGGCTCTCGGTGGTGGCCGAGGGCGTCGAAGACCAGTGGACGCTCGACGTCCTCTCCACGTTCGGCTGCGATCAAGCCCAGGGCTTCTTCATCGCCCGCCCGATGTCGGCCGACAGCCTGATGGGCTGGCTCGACAAGTCGCCCTGGACCTTGGCGGAGAGCTGAGGCATCCTCCCGCCGCATCCCAAAGGGCATCGATATCTACCGCTGAGGGGTGGCGCGGGACCGGCGGCCGGGCCCGGTGCGCTACTGCGCGACGGGCTCGTCGGCGTAGTCGTCGGGGTCGGGATCCGGCCCTCGGGGGAGGGTCCGCAAGGCCTCGCGGACGAGGGTCTGGTGGACGATCTCCTCCTCTCGCAGCTCTTCGAAGAGGGTTCGGACCTCGGGATCCGTGATGTGGGGGAGTGCCTTCACGAAGAACTCGTGAGCTTTTGTTTCCGCACGGAGGGCCACCCCCATGGCCTGCCGGACCGACATGAACGCCCGGGGCTCGTCGTAGTCGGGGGCCTCGACATCCCACAGCATGGAGCGTCGGACCTGCGGGGGGGCGTCACCGAAGAGGGCGTTCCGCCGGGAGCGGAGCTCCTCCCCGTGCTTGGCCTCGTTGCGGGCCATCGTCCGGAAGAACTCGGCCGCCTCGGGCGTGCGGTGCTGCTCCATCTGGTCCACGAACTCGAGATAGCGCTCCTGGGCTTCCTCCTCGATCAGGATGGCCAGGTCGAGGGCGTCCTGGAGGCTCAGGGAAGGAAAGTCGATCGTCTCGGCCATGAGCGGAGTCTAGCACCACTCCCGATCAGGATCGGCGGGGGCGCAGCTCTTCGAGGCGCGGGTAGGGCGTCGCGAAGCGTGCCGACGGCGGGGGGGAGGCCAGAAGCTCCAATCCACCCAGGCCGCTCAGGATCTCAACGAAAACCGCCTGACGTGACCGGGAACGGGCCCCTCGAGCACCCCCGACCTGTGGTTCCAGGGGCCCCCGGTCCTCGGCGGTCCACAGTCCTTGCGGGCGGAGGTGCTTCCCCTTAAACTACCTCTGTTGAAGGGGTTCGGCAGAAGCGAGGTTTCCATTCCCATCCGACGTCTCGTGGTCGCGGCACTCGTGGCGGTGCCCACGGCGGCGACGCCGGCCTCGTCTCCCCTCACCGTTCTCACCCCCACCCAGCGCCGCGAGGTGACGACTGTGGTGCGCGACGGGGCCGAGCTGGTGGCGATCGAGGATGTCGCCGTCGGTTTCGGAATGACGGTGAGGAGCAACGACCGTCGTGGAGCCGTGACGCTCGCGGTCGAGTCGCATGAGGTGGGGCTGTACGAGGGCAAGAGCCTCGCCTCGGTCGACGGTGACCTGCGGCTCCTGTCGGCACCGGTACGAAACGAGAACAACCGCTGGCTCGTTCCCGTCGACGGAATACCACGTCTTCTCGGCCCGCTGCTCGGTCTGCCCGTCGATTGGCGGCCGGCCCAGCGGGTCCTGGTCGTGGGGCAGGTCGCGATCCCGAGCGTGTCGGTCGCGGCGTTCACGTCCGCCGACCTCGTTCGCATCGTCTTCGACGCCAGCGAGGGGGTTCCCTTCCGCGTGGAGCAAGGGAGCGATCACATCAGCGTCTCCGTGGCTCGCGACTTCGTCGAGGTTTCCCTGCCGCCAGAGCCCCTGACTGGCGGCATCGTCGAGTGGGTCCAGTTTCGAGGGGGTCGCGACAACACCTTCGTCGTGCGGCTCGGCCCCCGCTTTCGGCAGGTGACGGCGAGCGAGCAGGAGTCGCCGCCGCGCCTCGTGCTCGAGCTGCGGAGTGAGCCGGCGAGAGCCGAGGGAGGCGAGCCTGCACCGGCGCCGCCGCCGCGACCCGCACCCGTCAGCGCCCCCGACGGCATCCGGACCGTCGTGATCGACCCCGGCCACGGCGGAGAAGAGGTCGGGGCACGAGGCCCGGGCGGGACGCTCGAGAAGGACGTAGTCCTCGCCATCGCCCGCCGACTGCGGGAGGAGCTCGTGGACAAGCTGGGTGTCCAGGTCTTCCTCACCCGGGACCGCGACGTCGAGATGGATCTGGACGCGCGAACCGCCATCGCCAACAACTACAAGGCCGACCTGTTCGTCTCCATCCACGCGAACGCGGTTCGGGCCCCTGGCGCGAAGGGCAGCGAGGTCTACTTCTTGTCCTACCAGGCGAGCGACGAGGCGGCCCGTCACGTGGCCCTGATCGAGGGCATCGCGGAGCCGCTGGGAGCGGCCGCCCCCGGATCGGCCCTGGAGCTCATTCTGTGGGACATGGCCCAGGCCGAGCACCTCGAGGAGTCCTCGGCCCTCGCCACCCGCATCCAGGACGAGCTGGGAGCGGTGACCGGCTCCCGGATCCGCGGGGTCAAGCAGGCGCCGTTCCGGGTCCTCGTCGGGGCGACGATGCCGGCGGTGCTCGTGGAGGTGGCCTTCATCAGCAATCCCGAGGAGGAGGGGCTGCTTTCGTCGACCGGCTACCAGACGAAGGTCGCGGCCGCCCTCCTGCGGGGGATCGCGCGATACCGGCAGGAGCGGGCGGCGCGCCAGGGGTGGGCCACCGCCCCGGTCGGTCGGCCATAGCCCGTGCTATTCATCAGACTTCGTCGCGAGACGCGTGAGAGTGCAGCCGAGGCGAGCACGGCCGCCGCAGGCGCGCTATCGCGCGTCGCAGCAGAAGGCCTGGTGAATTGTGCGGGCTAGGGGGGCGACATGACCCCGCGCCAGGCGAACGTGCTCACCTCGGTCGGGCTCGTGGCCCTCCTCGCCGCCGTCGCCCTGACCGCCCCCCGCTGGGCGGCGCTGCTGCGTGAGCCGCTGACCGTCTTCGAGGGGAACGACCGGGAGATCGACTCCGAGGCGACCCCGTCCCCGGCGGATGGCCCGGGCGCGGAGACCGGGCGGCGGATCAGCGTGCGGCTCTACTTCGAGGCTCCGAACGGGGACGGACTCGTGTCCGAGGAACGGGAGATCGCGTTTTCGGAGGACCTGACGACGCAGCTGCGGACGGTCGTCGAGGAGCTGGTGCGGGGTTCGACGAGCGGGCTCGTGCCCCCCCTGCCGGCCGGGACCCGGGTCCTCGAGGTCTTCGTCACCGCGCGGGGGGTGGCCTACGTGAATCTCTCGGGAGAGGCCACCGGTCTCCCGGGGGGATCGAGAGCGGAGCTGCTCACCGTCTACTCGGTCGTCAACAGCCTCGCCACCAACTTCCCGGCGGTGAGCCGCGTGCAGATCCTGGTCGAAGATCGAATGCCCTCGTCGTTCGCCGGCCACGTCGACGTGTCGCGGCCGCTCCCGGCGGACATGACCCTGGTGGTGTTCCCGGCGCTGGCCGACGCCTCGCCCGAACCCGCCGCCGGGGCCGCGGCCGGGACCAAGCCCTGAGAGGCAGACGCCCGTGACCCACTCCCTCGCCCTCGTCGTCGCCCTGGCGTTGTTCGCCGGGACCGGCGCGCTGGCCTCGGAGACAGATGCGATCGCGGAAGCGGAGCGTCTTGCCGAAGAGGCAGTCCGCTTGGGGTCGCGGGACCCCCAGGCGGCGCTGGCTCAGGCGCGTCGTGCGCTGGCGCTCACTAACGAGTTCAACCCCACCGTGTTCGTCGAGATGGGGCGAAGGGGCGAGGTCGTGGAGGACGAGTTTCAGGCAGCCCGGATAGCCTACGGGGAGCACCGAGCCGGTCTGTATGCCGCGGTGGGCACTCTTCTGGTCCAGCAGGGCGAGACGCTGGCCGGGGGCCGATTCCTGGCCCGCGCGTTTCTCCTGGACCCGCGTCCGTCCCGCGGGATGGACCTGGCTCGTGCTCAGAATGCGCTCGGGCGGGGGCGCGAGGCGCTGGACACCATGCAGCGGGCGATCGCCGGTGTGACGTCGATGAGCCCGGATGCGGCGAGCGTGATCGCGCAGGCCGCGGACGTGGCCCGTCTGCCGAGCGCACAGGCGGAGATCGATCGTGGGCGTCTGAAGGCGACGGTGGGCGAGGCCGTCATCCTGCGCGACGAGCGGGTGAGCCTCCCTCCGGACACCAGGCTGTCGTCGACGCCTGTCTTCCGCCTGGAAGACGTTCCGCTCAACCTCATCTACATGGCCGAGGCCTCGTGCCGGCACTGCTCGGCGGACCTCGCCGACCTGCGGCGCCTCGTCCCGGATGACCTGCGCGTCCTGATCCTTCCGGAGGGGGACGACCAGGACGCGGCCGTGCGCCAGGTGCTCTCCATCTACCGTTACCCCTGGCCCCTGGTCCTCGGGCGAGGCCTCTCCGCGCTGCTCGCGCTCGAGCCGAGATCCGCACTGCTGGTGGGTCGCGGGGGCTGGAGCGCGGCGGTGTTGAGGGCGCCTTTCGGACGGGAGCTCGCGAGCGCCCTCGCGGCGTACGCGAGGGAGGATGTCCAGGAGACGGTGCCGCGGGCGAACTGGAACCGCCGGCCCGTGGACCGCAGTCCGTTGCCCCCACCGCCAGGGCTTCTCGAGGACGGGTTGGCGCCGGGCGAGGACGAGCCGTTTCCCCCGGAGTTTGGCGCGGCGGTCGAGGCATACCGGGCCGGGCGCTACCGCGAGGCCCTAAAGGGGTTCGACGCCCTCGAGGCGCGCGGCGACGGGTGGTTGCTGCCACCGGAGGCCCGGCTCAACCGGGCCCTCTGCCTCGCGGGGACGGGGAAGCACCACGAGGCGCGGCGGATCCTCCTCCGCACCGGAGACAGCCGGTTCGAAGAGGCCATCGACGGGGCCCTCGAGCGGGTGGCTCCGCCGGGGCCGTGACGGCTCGCTTTCCGGGGCACGGTCGGATAGATTTCGTCAACCCAGTCCAACGGAGGTTCGCAATGGCAGAGTCGGCGCGTGCGGTCATCGAGACGAGCAAGGGGGAGATCGAGATCGAGTTCTTTCCCGACAAGGCGCCCGGCCACGTCAAGAACTTCCTGGACCTCGCCCAGAAGGGCTTCTACGACGGGACGACGTTCCACCGGGTGATCCCCGGCTTCATGATCCAGGGCGGCGACCCCAACACCCGCGACGCCAGCGCCCCGCGCGGCCGGCACGGCACGGGCGGTCCGGGCTACACGATCGACGCCGAGTTCAACGACACGCCCCACAAGCGCGGCGTGCTGTCGATGGCCCGCGCCGGCGACCCGAACAGCGCCGGCTCGCAGTTCTTCATCTGCGTGGCCGACGCGGCCTTCCTCGACCGGCAGTACAGCGCCTTCGGACGGGTGGTCCGGGGGATGGAGGTGGCGGACGCCATCGTGGCCATGAAACGCGACGCCGGCGACAATCCGAACGAGCGGGTCGAGATGAAGGTGAAGGTGGTCGCGCCCGGAGCTTGAGGGAGGATGGGTGAGCCGACCGAGACCGAGGTCAAGCTCCGGCTGGAGGGCCCGGAGGCGGCCCGGGAGGCCCTCGCCCGCGTCGGCGCCGCGCTCGTCCGCCCGCGTCACCTGGAGGACAACGTCCTTTTCGACGATGCCGCGGGTTCCCTGCGCGCGGCGGGGCGCGTGCTTCGCCTCCGAACGACACCGCACGCGAACATCTTGACCTTCAAGGGTCCCCGCCAACTGGAGGGGGGGATGAAGACGCGCGAAGAGCGTCAGACCCTGGTCGAGGAGCCGGATGCGGTCCGCGAGATCCTCGCGCGGCTCGGCTACCAACCCGTCCTTCGCTACCAGAAGTACCGCGAGAGCTGGATGCACCGGGGACAGCAGGTCGAGATCGACGAGACCCCGATCGGGACGTTCCTGGAGATCGAGGGCGACCCTGAGGGGATCCGCACGGTGACGGCCGAGCTCGGCCACCAGCCCTCCGAATACCTCAGCGAGTCGTACGTCGGCCTCTTCTTCGCCCAGGGTGGCCATGGGGACATGGTCTTCGAGAGATGAGGCCCAATGGGGTGCTGGGTCATTGTAGAGGAGTTGGACTCGGTCCCTGTCTTTCCATTCCGCGGGAAAGACAGCGACCCTGGGAGCAGCCTTTCCCTCCCCCTCCGTGGGGAGGGATAGGGTGGGGGGTCGATGAACAAGTTCGACTGGCCACCAGGCCAGGCCCGCGCGCGTGCCCCTTCCCTGGGGACACGCGGGTGTCCGTGGCCTATCCCAGGCCTTTCCAGCCTGTAGGAGGCGACGCTTGCGCGTCGCGGCTTACACTCGGGGTCGACGCTCGTCTCGCAAGCTCGACCTCGCGTCCCCCGAGCCCCCTCCGTGGGGAGGACAGGGTGGGGGCCAGGTGCGACTGGCCACCAGGCCAGGCCCGCGCGCGTGTCCCTTCCCTGGGGACACGCGGGTGTCCGTGGCCTATCCCAAGCCTTTCCCTCCCCCTACGTGGGGAGGGATAGGGTGGGGGGTCATTGAATGAAGGCCATGATCCTCGCCGCCGGTCTCGGTCTGCGGATGCGCCCGCTGACGGTGGTGCGGGCGAAGGCGGTGCTGCCGGTGCTCAACCGTCCTCTCCTCCACTGGACGCTGAAGCTCCTGGCTCGGCACGGGGTCACCGACGTCATCGTGAACCTCCACCACTTGCCGCGGACCGTGACCGAGGCGCTCGGCGACGGTGAGGCGTTCGGCCTGCGATTGCTCTACTCGCACGAGGACCGGCTTCTCGGGACGGGGGGAGGCCCGCGCGCGGTTCGGGACGTCTTTGGTGACGAGCCTTTTCTGCTCGTCAACGGGGACATGCTGTTCGACTTCGATCTTCGCGCCTTGATGGCCCGCCACCGGGCCGCGGGGGCGCGCGTGACGCTGGCCCTCCTGCCCAACCCCGATCCGCGGGTCTATGGTCCGATCGTCACCGATCGCGGAGGTCGTGTCCTGTCGCTCGCCGGGCGGCCCCGGCGCGCCCGCGGGACGGTTTCTCTCTTCACCGGCGTTCACGCACTGGACCCCGCGCTCCTCGACCTTCTGCACGAGGGTCCGTCCGACAGCGTGCTCGACCTGTACGTGCCGCTGGTGGCGGAGGGCGGGCGCGTCGACGGCGTGCGGGTCCGTGGCACGTGGCACGATCTCGGCCGCCCGCGGCTGTATCGTGACACCCAGCTGCGGCTCCTTCCGGGACGCGGTCGCGACCGTGTCCTCCTCCACCCCCAAGCGCAGGTGAGCGGCGCCGCCCGGCTGCGGCGCTCGGTGGTGGGGGCGGGGACACGGGTGGCCTCGGGCGCGCGGGTCGATCACTCGATTCTGTGGGACGGTGTCGTGATCGAAGAGGACGCAGGCGTCGAGGGAGCCATCGTGGTTTCGGGCGGGGTCGTGCGCCGGGGCGAGACCGCACGCGACGTCGTCGTCCTGCCGCGACGCGCGCTCCGCCGCGAGGCGGAGGCCGGGGGACGAGTGGAGGACCGGGATGGGATGGCGTGGGTGGAGCTGAGGTGACGGACGGCGCGCACACGACCGACTCCGAGGGCGAGACGGACGCGGCCCGAAGGCTCGTCCACGAGTACCTCGAAGGCTGGAAGGGGCGCCCCGAGAGGGACTTCGATGTTGCGCCCCTCTCGGGTGACGCTTCCACCCGCCGGTACTTCCGGGTCAGCGGCGGCGGGCGGACCTTCGTTCTGGCCCTCTACCCGGAGCCGTTCGCCCCGGAGGAGTTGGCCTTCCTCGGCATTCAAGAGCTTCTCGACGGCTACGGGGTAGCGGTGCCGGCGGTGGTCGACGTCGACGGCGCGCACGCGGTCGTGCTTCAGGAGGACCTCGGCGATCGAACGCTGCAGGAGGTGCTCCGGACCGCCAGCGCGGCGCGGCGCGAGGAGCTCTATCTCGAAGCGGTCGACGGCATCGTCACGCTGCAACGCAAGGCGGCCGAGGGCCCTCAGAGGGCGGGCTGCTTCCGTATCGCGTTCGATATCGAGAAGCTGAGCTGGGAGCTTCACTATTTCCTGAAGCACTATCTCGAGGGCCACCGGCGCCGCGAGCTGACGGCGGAGGACCGGGCCATCCTGTCCGAAGCCTTTCACGTGCTGTGCCAGGAGATCGCCTCCTGGCCCCGAGCCCTCTGCCACCGCGACTACCACAGCCGCAATCTGATGCTCCACCGGGAGAGGTTGTTCTGGATCGACTTCCAGGACGCGCGGATGGGGCCGGCCACCTACGACCTGGCCTCGCTTCTCCACGACGCCTACGTGGACGTGCCCGAGGAGCTTCGCGAGGCGCTGGCGGAGCGGTTTCGGCAGCGGGCGGTCCCGGGGGAGTCGCGGGAGCCCTTCCGGCGACGCTTCGAGCTGATGTCGGTCCAGCGGACGCTGAAGGCCCTGGGCACGTTCGGCTACATGGCCACCGTCCGCCGGAACCCGGTCTACCTTCCCTACCTGCCCCGAACCCTGGCTCACGCGCGACGGATTCTCTCGCGCTACCCGGAGCTCGAGCGACTCTGGCGGACCCTGGCCCGCCACGTCGAGGAGCTGGCCTGAAGAAGAGGAGCGAGATGGACACGGTGAGAATCGGCGAGTTCCGCGATCACGTGGACGAGGAGGTGGTCGTCCGCGGATGGCTCCACAACAAACGCTCGAGCGGCAAGCTCCGGTTCCTGATCGTGCGGGACGGGTCGGGCTACGCCCAGGCGGTCGTGTCGAAGAAGGCGGTGCCGCCCGAATCCTGGGAGGCGGTGGACGGGGCGGGGCAGGAGTCCTCGCTCGAGGTGACGGGCCGCGTGCGTCGGGACGAGCGGGCGCCGGGGGGCTACGAGATCGACGTGACCGCGATCAGCGTTCCGCACAGCGTTCACGACTACCCGATCACACCCAAGGAGCACGGGACGGCCTTTCTGATGGAGCACCGTCACCTGTGGCTGCGCTCCACCCGCCAGCACGCGATCGCGCGCGTGCGCCACACCGTGGTCAAGGCCATTCGCGACTACCTCGACGACCAGGGCTACCTGCTCGTGGACACGCCGATCTTCACCCCGGCGGCGTGCGAGGGGACGACCACGCTGTTCGGCGTCCCCTATTTCGACGAGGGTACGGCCTACCTGACCCAGAGCGGGCAGCTCTACAACGAGGCCACCGCCGCCGCCCACGGTAAGGTCTACTGCTTCGGGCCCACCTTCCGTGCGGAGAAGTCGAAGACCCGGCGCCACCTGACCGAGTTCTGGATGGTGGAGCCCGAGATCGCCTTCGCTCACCTCGACGACGCGATCGATCTCGCGGAGGGGCTCGTCTGCGCGGTGGTCGCGCAGACCCTCGACAAGCGCAAGGAGGATCTCGCCGTCCTCGAGCGGGACGTCTCGAAGCTGGAGAACGTCACGGCGCCGTTCCCCCGGCTTCACTACGACGACGCGATCAAGCTCATCCAGGCGAAGGGCTCCAAGACGCAGTGGGGGAGCGACTTCGGGGGCACCGACGAGACGGTGATCGCGGAGGCCCACGAGAAGCCCGTCGTCGTGCACCGCTTTCCCAGCCAGACGAAGGCCTTCTACATGGCCCCCGATCCGGAGCGCCCCGAGCTCAGCCTCTCCGCCGACATCCTGGCGCCGGAGGGCTACGGCGAGATCGTGGGCGGAGGGGAGCGCCTCGCCGACCACGAGCTCCTGCTCCAGCGCATCCACGAGCACGGGCTTCCCGAGGAGGCCTTCCAGTGGTACCTGGACCTTCGAAAGTACGGCTCCTTCCCCCACGCCGGATTCGGGATGGGCATCGAGCGCGTGGTGACGTGGATGTGCGGGATCGAGCACCTGCGCGAGACGATCGCGTTTCCCCGGATGCTCTACCGGATCTACCCCTGACGCCCGCATGATCGGCGCGTACGTCTCGGGTCACGGGTTCGGGCACTCGACGCGGACGGCGGAGGTGCTGCGCGTGGTCCGGGAGCGGGCCCCGCGGCTCCCCATCACGGTCGTGACCTCGGCCCCGGCCTTCCTCTTTGAAGGCCCCATCGACCCGCCGCCGCTCGTGCGCCAGATCGAGTGCGACATCGGGCTCGTGCAGAGGGGTGCGCTGAGCATCGACGAGGCGGCGACCGCCGCGCGCTGGCGGACCTTCTCCGCGGGCTGGGACGACCGGGTGAGCAGTGAAGCGGCGTGGCTGCGCAGGGAGGGGGTGCGCCTGGTCCTCGGGGACATCCCCCCGCTGGCGTTCTCCGCGGCGTCGGAGGCGGATGTGTCCTCGGTGGCCCTCGGCAACTTCTCCTGGGATTGGATCTACCAGCACCTGGCGGACCGGGAGCCCACGCTCGGCGAAGCCGCATCCGCGGCCCGCGAGGCGTACGCCACGGCGAGCCTCCTGCTCCGGCTGCCGTTCGCCGGCGACCTTGGGGCGTTTGCCCGGGTCGAGGATCTGCCCCTGGTGGCGCGCCGGCCGAAGGTCGAGCGAGACGAAACCCGAAGGCGGCTGGGACTGGGAGATGGACCCACGGTGCTCCTTTCGTTCGGGGGCATGGGGCTGCCCGGCCTCGATCCGGCCGCCTACGGCACCCTCTCCGGCTACCGCTTCCTTCTGACCGGGGTCTCCGGAGAGCAATCGCTGCCCCCCAACGTGCGCCGGCTGGCCACCGGAGAGGTGGAGAGCACCGGCCTCGACTACCCGGACCTGGTAGGAGCCGTCGACGTCGTGGTCACGAAGCCGGGGTACGGCATCGTCACCGACTGCATCGGGGCGGGGACGCGGATGGTGTACACGGACCGGGGCGACTTTCCGGAGTACCCGATCCTCGTGAAGGGCCTGACGGAGCATCTCGCGGCGGCCTTCGCGTCGAACGAGGACATTTGCGCCGGCCACCTCGGCGAAGCCCTGGAGTCGGTTCTGAGCCGGCCCGTGCCCCCGACGCCCGACCTGTCGGGCGCGGATCGCGCGGCCGAACGCCTCCTGGCTCTCGCCGGGGCCTAGCCAGCCCGAAGTAGCGGAAGTCGTGTGACAACAGGATGATGCCGGCGAGGGGCTCGGCGGGCGGGGTCCCGACGAGGACGCTGCTGGGCTTCGAAGCTGCGCGCCCGCAGACGGGGTGCACGCCGAGCCCCCTGGGGGCCTCGGGCGTAGAGGATGCAAACGACTTCAGTGACGCGACACCGTCGGCCGGGCCGGTTCCTGCGGAGGTCGCCGGAACCTCACAGCCCCAGGATGGCCAGGCCGTGCATCGCGTACTTCTCGATGTCGCCCCGGTACCTGCGGACGAGCTCCACGTTCGCCGGCGGCACGGCGAGCGCTTCGCTCCCGCTGGCCCCCGCCTGAGAGAGGGCCTCTTCGAGCTGCCTCAGGTCCGACTCCGAAACCTCGCCCGCGCCGGGAAAGCCCTCCCTTTGGGCGGCCTCGAGGCCCTTTCTCACTGCCTCCTGTATCCGACGAGTCGCCTCGGCCACGGCCTCGGCCGGGAGGCGCCCCGTCTCGGATGCCGCCTTCGCCACCGCGGTGGCGAGGTAGACCGCCGCCTGGATGGAGTCGTACTCCGCCTGCGACATCCCCACCTCGGCCAGGGCCTTGACCTGAGCGAGCCGGAGATCGCCGTAGACCTGGGCCGCGGCGCTGCCCGTGGCGAGGATCTCGGCCAGGGTGGGGGGCTCGCGGCGTCCCTCGAACTCCCGCTGGAGGTCGTCGAGGTCGCCTTCGTGCGTCTCGTAGACCTCGTGCACCCTCCGCCGGACGTCGAGGAACGCGCGCAGACGGGCCTCGGGAACGACGCCGTCTGCGCGCCGATCCCAGGGGTGGGCGTCGGCCGCGCGTTCCCAGGCCTCGATCTCACTGCTCCAGGCAGCGATCGCCTCGAGCCCGCTCGCCTGACCCTTCAGCCAGAAGAACCCAAGGCCCAGCCCGGCCACCAGCAGCGTCGTGGCGAAGATGGCCAGGCACCCGCAGCCGGCGAGGATTTTCGTTCCCGCGCCCATCGTCTCTCCCGCCTTCGGCGTTTCCGCGGAGTATATCGCCGGGGTCGGCTTCCGGCGGGAGTCGGGTTATCATGGCCGTTCCCGAGAGACCGACACGGGCCGGGCGAGGAGGATGTCGATGGAACGGACGTGGCACGACGGACTGAGCCGGAAGGCCCTGGTGGAGCTGGTGGAGGCTCTGCTCCTGGCCATGGACAAGTCCGTGCCCCGTCTCGACGCCATCGCCCACCACCTGGCTCTCATGTCCCAGCACGGCGAGGACTTCGAGGTCCTCGGAGGGATCGGCGACCAGATCGCCGACATGAGCGACGAGATCTACTCGGCGAGCGACCGCGAGAAGCTCCGGGAGTGGGGAAACGAGATCGACGCTCCCGGGAAGGCGCACTGACGACCCGAAAGCGGACACGGGAACCCGGGCGCGAACCTGATGATGCGGAGCGCGGCGTGAAGAGCGTGGCGGTCGTGCGCCCGGAGACGATGGAGCTTCCGGCGAGCGAGGGGAAACGCGAGGGGCCGCCGAGCGTGGGGATGGTGAGCCTTGGCTGCCCGAAGAACCTCGTGGACGGTGAGGTCATGCTGGGGCGGCTCGAGCAGTCGGGCCACCCGGTGGTGACGGAGCCGGGAGCGGCCGATGTCCTGGTCGTGAACACCTGCGCGTTCATCGATCGGGCCAAGCAGGAGTCGGTGGACGCCATCCTCGAGATGGCTCGCGAGAAGACGGCGGGGCGCGCCCGTCGTCTCGTGGTCACCGGGTGTCTGACCCAGCGATACGATGCGGAGCTCCGGCGGGAGATCCCCGAGATCGACGCCACCCTCGGCACCGGGCAGGTGGAGGAGATCGTGCGAGCGGTGGACGGGGAGGCAACGTCCCTCGAGGACGCCCCGGAGGGCCCACCCACCTGGGTCTACGACCACACCGCTCCGCGGGTCCTCGCAACCTCGCCCTGGCTCGCCTACGTCAAGATCTCCGAGGGCTGCGACTACACCTGCTCCTTCTGCATCATCCCGACGCTGCGCGGCCGTCACCGGAGCCGTGGAGTGGAAGACATCGTCGCCGAGGTTCGTGGCCTGGTCGGGCGGGGGGTGCGGGAGGTCGTCCTTGTGGCCCAGGACTCCACCCGCTTCGGTCTGGACCACGGCGTGCGCGACGGGCTGGCCTATCTCCTTCGGCGTCTGGGTCGAATCGACGATCTTCGCTGGATCCGGGTGATGTACGCGTACCCGCAGACGCTCAGCGACCCGATCCTCGACGCGATCGCGTCCGAGGAAAAGGTCGTGAAGTACGTGGATATCCCGCTGCAACACGCGAGTCTCCCGGTGCTGAAGCGGATGAAACGACCCACCGGGCGCGGTCACCTCCTGGGAATGATCGAGCGGATCCGGGCTCGCGTGCCCGGGGTTGCGATCCGGACGTCTTTCATCGTCGGGTTCCCGGGAGAAACGGCAGACGACTTCGCCCGGCTGCTCGATTTCGTGAAGGCCGCCCGCTTCGACAACGTGGGGGTCTTCACCTACTCCGACGAGGAGGGGACCGCGTCGCACGATCTGCGCGGGCGCGTTCCGGCGCGGGTCAAGGAGGCCCGGCGGCGAAAGGTCATGGCACTCCAGAAGGCGATCTCGACCCGGAGGAACCGCACCCGCGTGGGCGAGCGGATGGAGGTTCTGATCGAAGGGATGCACCCCGACACGGATCTGCTGCTTCTCGGGAGGGCGGCCACTCAGGCACCCGAGATCGACGGCCAGGTGATCGTCAACGACGGGACCGCCGCGCCCGGGACCTTCGTGACGGTGGAGGTCACCGAGGCTCATCCCTACGACCTCGTCGGAAGGGTGATCGGGGCCTGAGGGAGGGGCACCGGAGCCGCCCGACGGGCGGGTCCGCGGGTCCGCCGGTCCGCGCGGCCGGCCAAGGGCCGTGAGAAGCTCGTACGTTTCGGTGTCTTCGGCACTTGCGCCGCCGATGAGGGTGCCTGAGCGGACGACTCCGCTTGCTTGCGGAGGCGCCTGGCTGCTAAGATGTGGGTTCGAATTCTGGGAGTGTCACCAGAGTGGGGTTGCCCACTCTTTTTTTTGGAGGGTGCGCGGCTGACGAAGCAGGAAGGGGTGCTCGAGCGTGTTCGGGCCGCGGCCGAGCGGGTCACGGCCGACCGGGGTTTCGAGCTCGTGGACGCCGAGATGCAGAAGCCGGGCGGGGGGCAGCTGGTGCGCCTCTTCGTGGACAAGCCCGACGGAATCGGTCTCGACGACCTGCAGTCGGTCTCGGAGGAGGTCTCGGCCATCCTCGACGCCGAGGACCCCATCGCCGGCTCATACACCCTCGAAGTCTCATCCCCCGGACTGGACAGACCCCTCAAGACCGAGGCGGACTACCGGCGCTTCATCGGGCGCCTGGCGAAGCTCTCCAGCTACGAGCTGGTCGACGGACGCCGCCATTGGACGGGGCGCATCGCCTCCTGCGAGGACGGGGTCGTGACCCTGAGCCTCGAGGCGGAGGAGGCGGACGCCCGCATCCCCTGGGCCAAGATTGCCCACGGACGTCTCGAAGTGGAGTTCCCCCGGCGGGGGTAGCGGGTTAAGCGAGCGGGCATTCATGGCCAGTCAACTGCGTCAGCAGATCGAGCAGATCAGCCGGGAGAAGAACATCAACCCGGACGTGATCATTGCCGCCATCGAGGATGCGATCCTGACCGCCTCCAAGAAGTACTACAAGGAGGAGGAGGATCTCCGGAGCCGCTTCAACGAGGAGTCGGGACAGATCGAGGTCTTTGCGGTCAAGCAGGTGGTCGAGGAGGTCGAGATCGAAGAGACCCAGCTCACCCTGGACGAGGCGAACGAGCTCTTCCCGGGCGCGGAGATCGAGATCGGGCAGGAGATCGAGTTTCCCAAGCCGACGGACATGCTGGGGCGTATCGCAGCCCAGACTGCGAAGCAGGTGATCTTCCAGAAGGTGCGAGAGGCCGAGCGCGACAACGTCTACGCCGAGTACTCAGGGCGCGTGGGTGAGGTCGTGAACGGCATCGTCAAGCGCCAGGAGATGGGGGACTTCGTCGTGGATCTCGGCCGGGCGGAGGCCCTGCTTCCGCGCAAGGAGCAGAGCCGGGCCGAGGCCTACCAGACCGGCGACCGGGTCCGGGTGGCCATCGTCCGGGTGGCCAAGGCGGCCAAGGGCCCACAGGTCATCGTCAGCCGGACCGACCCCTCTCTCCTGGTGAAGCTGTTCGAGATGGAGGTGCCGGAGATCTACGACGGGACCGTCCAGATCCGGGGCGCCGTCCGTGAGGCGGGGGAGAGGGCGAAGGTCGCGGTGATCTCCCGCGAGCGCGACGTCGACCCGGTCGGGGCCTGCGTCGGGATGAAGGGGACGCGGGTCCAGTCGATCATCCGCGAGCTCCGGGGTGAGAAGATCGACATCGTCGAGTGGAGCGACGATCCCACCGGCTTCGTGATAAACGCGCTCTCCCCGGCCAAGGTGAGCCGGGTCTCCATCGTCGACGAAGAGCAGCGGATCATGGAGGTGGTGGTCGAGGACAAGCAGCTGAGCCTCGCCATCGGCAAGAAGGGGCAGAACGTGCGCCTCGCGGCCAAGATCGTGGGCTGGAGGATCGACATCAAGAGCGAGGAGGAGAAGCGCCGCGAGGTCGAGGCCGAGATGGCCCGCATGGCGCGAATGGTCGACGAGCTGAAGGGCCTCGAGCGCTTCGGGATCAGCGACAAGATGACCCAGAAGCTCGTTGACGCCGGCGTGGCCGGGCTCGCCCACCTGCTCGAGATGACCGAGGAAGAGCTGACCGTGATCGACGGCGTCGGTCCGAAGACCGCGGAGAAGATCCGGGAGGCGGCGGTTCAGTCCAAGGTGGAGTGGGACGAGCTCGATGCCGCCGAGGCGGAGCGGCTGGCCGCCGAGCAGGCCGCGGCGGAGGCGGAAGAGGACCTGGCCGAGGAGCCCGCAGCCGAGGAAGCGGCAGCGGAGGAAGCCACGGCGGGCGAGGATGCGATCGGCGACGAGACGGCCGACGAGTCGGCGGCCGACGACCGGGCCGCGACGGGAGACGGCGAACCCGAGAGCGCGGAAGCGCCGTCGGGCGGCGACGACGAGGGCGAGAACGCAGACGTGAAGGAGGCGGCCGCCGACGGCGCGGCCGAGCCTTCGGACGGTGGGGAGGGTGAGGCGGATGGCGAACGTTAGGGTCTTCAACCTCGCCCGTGACCTGAACCTCACGAGCCGTGAGGTCATCGAGCGGCTGGTCAAGCTCGGCGTCGAGGTGAAGACCGCGTCGAGCTCCGTCGACGAAGACACCGCCGACAAGCTCCGCCGGGCGCTGAAGATCGACGCGCTGACGAAGAAGCGCAAGAGGGTCTACGGCAGCGAAGAGGACGAGGAGGACCGCGACAGGCTCGCACGAGAGCAAGAGGAGAAGATCGCGGCCGAGAGGGCGGCACGAGAGAAGGCCGCGGAGGAGGCAAGGGCCGCCGCCGAGGCGCGCAAGTCGGGCCGCAAGAGGCGGACAGCAAAGCAGGCGGACGCGGACGAGCCGGCTCCCGCGATCGCCCACGCGCCGGGCGCTCCCCGCTTGGCGCCGAAGCTGGCCGCGCCCCCGCGCCCCGTAGACGAGGAAGAGGAGCTCGTCGCGGTGCCCGCCGGCGCTTCGGCAGTGGAGGAGGCTCCGGTCCCGGCGGCTTCGGCGGAGCCGGCGCTGGCGACCCCCGCTGTTCCCGCGGCCGCTTCCGCCCGGAGGGTGACCCGCAAGACGGTGACGGCGCCCCGACTCGGTGGCCCGGTTCGACCGATCGCACCTGCTCCTCCGCCGGCCCCGGTGGCCCCGCCGCCGCCAGCTGCTGCCGCCGACACCGCGAGCCCGGCCGCCCCGTCGACTCTGCCCAGCCCACCGGCGACGGCCGCGCCCACGAAGGTCCGGCGGCCGCTGCGCCCCATCGCTCCGGCGCGCCCCGTGAGCCCGCACCCGGTTGCGGCCACGGCGCCGCTGCCGCGCTCGCCGCATCCGGTGTCGCCACATCCCGGCATCCCACGCCCCGTGTCTCCCTATCCCGGTCGGTATCCCGGACGGCCGCCCGGTCGGCCACCCGGGCGGCCGATCGGCCGTCCGGGTGCCCGGAAAGGGCGCCGTCAGCCCATCACCGCGCCCCCGAGGGAAGAGCGTCCGGTCTACACCGGGCCCCCGCGCCACATCGCCCTCTCGGAGGGGGTGACGGTCAAGGAGCTCGGGGAGAAGATGGGTGACGTCAAGTCCCGCGACATCATCAAGTCGCTCATCGCCCGAGGCGTGATGGCCACCCTCAACCAGAGCGTCGACCCCGAGCTGGCGATCGAGCTCTGCAAGGAGTTCGGCTACGAGGCCTCCATCCAGTCCTTCGAGGAGGAGCTCGTCCAGGTCCAGGAAGTGGAGTCGAAGCCGGAGGACCTGTCGCCGCGGGCCCCCGTGATCACCGTCATGGGCCACGTCGACCACGGGAAGACGTCGCTGCTCGACGCCATCCGCCAGACCTCGGTGGCCTCGGACGAGGCGGGCGGCATCACGCAGCACATCGGCGCGTACCACGTGGACGTGGGGACCCGAAAGGTCGTCTTCCTCGACACCCCGGGTCACGAGGCGTTCACGCTGATGCGCGCACGCGGTGCCCGGGTGACCGACATCGTGGTCCTCGTCGTCGCCGCGGACGATGGCGTCATGCCCCAGACCCTGGAGGCGGTGGACCACGCCAGGGCCGCCGGCGTCCCGATCGTGGTGGCCGTGAACAAGATCGACAAGCCCGACGCGCAGCCGGATCGGGTCCGACAGCAGCTGGGCGACCGGGGGCTGCTGCCCGAGGCGTGGGGCGGGGACACGGTCTTCGTGGACGTTTCGGCCAAGCAGAAGCAGAACCTCGACCAGCTCCTCGAGATGCTGCTCCTGGTCGCCGACATGCAGGAGCTGAAGGCCAACGACCAGAGGCCGGCGATGGGCACCGTCCTCGAGGCTCGTTTGGACAAGGGACGGGGTCCGGTGGCCACGGTTCTCGTCCAGGACGGCACCCTCAAGGTGGGGGACACCCTCGTGGCCGGGGCGGTCTCCGGCAAGATCCGCGCCCTGGTCGACGACCGTGGCCGGCGTCTGCGCTCGGCGGGCCCCGCGACCCCCGTCGAGATCCTCGGGCTGCCCTCGCTGCCCGAGCCCGGCGACCAGCTCCTAGCGGTAACGGACAGCGTCAAGGCGCAGGAGATCGTCACCTTCCGCCAGCTCAAGCTGCGCGAGAAGGAGCTGGCCGCCTCCTCGCGCATCAGGCTCGAGGATCTGGGTCGCGCCATCGCCGAGGGCCAGCTCAAGGAGCTGCTGATCGTCCTCAAGGCCGACGTGCAGGGCTCACTCGAGGCGGTGGCCGACCAGCTCGCCAAGCTGCCCCAGGACAAGATCAAGCTGCGCATCATCCGCCAGGGTGTGGGCGCGATCAACGAGGGCGACGTTCTGCTCGCTGCCGCCTCCAACACGATCGTGATCGGCTTCAACGTCCGCCCCGAGCGCAAGGCGGCGGACGTGGCGGAGCGCGACGAGGTCGAGCTGCGGCTCTACACCGTGATCTACGACGTCGCCCAGGACATCAAGAAGGCGATGGAGGGACTGCTCGAGCCGACGATCCGCGAGGTGCGGCTCGGTGCGGCGGAGGTTCGGGAGATCTTCCGAATCTCGCGGATCGGGACCATCGCCGGGTGCTACGTGCAGGACGGCAAGGTCACCCGCAGCGCCCAGGTACGCCTGCTTCGCGACAACGTCGTCATCCACACCGGGAAG
This sequence comes from uncultured Acidobacteriota bacterium, assembly GCA_963700695.1. Classification (GTDB taxonomy): domain Bacteria; phylum Acidobacteriota; class Vicinamibacteria; order Fen-336; family Fen-336; genus JAJDNS01. Next base: position 133,225 of record CAVOYO010000009.1, read on the forward strand.
GTGGACTCCCTCAAGCGGTTCAAGGACGACGCGAGCGAGGTGAAGGCCGGGCTCGAGTGCGGCATCGTCATCGCCGGCTACAACGACGTGAAGCCGGCAGACGTGATTGAGTTCTTTACCACGGAGAAGGTCAAGGACACGCTGGAGTAGGCGGCTTGGCGCGGGGGTTTGCAGGGCCTCGCGACGGCCGAGGACTCTCGCGACGGTGACGGCACGTTTTCCTTGCATCAATTGAGCTGGGGGGCAACGGCCCCCCAGACCCCCCGGCCCTGCGCAGGGAGACCGGGTCTCGGCAGGCACCAATTGGGGCTATGCAGCCGTGGGGCGCGAGCGAAGTTGGCGTCGGATGCTCCGGGCCCTCGGCTCCCGGCTCTCTCCAGTCTCTACACCAGGCGGTGCTGCGGGCCGTCTTCTGGTCTCCCTTCCGCATGTCGCCTGACTTACCAGAAACCAATTGGGCTTGGGTCGAGATGGGAGAGTCGCGCGACTCCAGCGAGGGCGTGGTCCTTCGTTGTCGAGGGCGGGTCAGGGAGCCATCGTGAGCGAGAGGTGGGGTTCCGCTGGTGCGGGGCTCGTCCGGGCGGTAGGATCGGGCGAACACATGGAGGTTTGCTGAGTTGGTGATTGGACTTCTGACCCTCGAGCTGCACTTTCCGGGGGCGCGGTCGTTGAAGGACAAGCGGCAGGTGGTGCGGGGGCTCATCGGTCGCATCCGCAAGCGCTTCAACGTGTCGGTGGCGGAGGTGGAGCACCAGGACCTCTGGCAGCGGGCGCGCCTCGCGGTGGTGTCGGTGAACACCGACCGGGGCCACCTCGAGGCGACGCTGCAGTCGGTGGCGGGCGAGGCGGCAAGCACGCGGGATGCCGAGCTCGTCGATCAGCAGACGGAGGTCCTTTGAGCCGGAGGGCGGAGCGGCTCGGAGGCCAGATCCGCGACGAGGTGGCGCGGATGATCGCCTCCGAGCTGAAAGACCCGCGGCTCGGGTTCATCACGCTCACGCGGGTAGAGCTGACATCGGATCTGCGGTACGCGCGGGTCTATGTCAGCGCGCTCGGTGAAGGGGGAAAGGGGGGCGCGAGCCTCGCCGTCCTCCGGAAGGCGGCCGGGTTCGTGCGGCGCGAGATCGGACGGCGCCTCCGGATCCGCTTCATGCCGGAGATCGACTTCCGCCACGACCCCGGGCTGGACGCGACGGATCGGGTTGCGCGCGTCCTTGCGGAGGAGCAGACCGCGCGGCCGGGACCCGACGACGAGGGCGAGGAGCCCCCGGAGTAGGGGCGTGAACGGCGTCCTCGTCGTCGACAAGCCCGCCGGGCCGACGTCGCACGACATCGTCGACCGGGCCCGGAGGGTCCTGCGCCTCCGGCGGGTTGGCCACACGGGGACGCTCGACCCCTTCGCCACCGGCGTCCTCCCCCTGTGCCTCGGAAAGGCGACGCGGCTGGCCCGGTTCCTGGGGGCCGGGGAGAAGGTGTACCGGGCCACGGTCCGCCTCGGCTACGCGACCTCCACGGATGACCTGACCGGCACCCCCGTGGCGGAGAGAAGGTCGGTCGACCTGGACGAGGAGGAGATCCGAGCCGCTCTCGTCCGCCTGGAGGGTTCCTACGACCAGGTGCCCCCTGCCTATTCGGCGCGGCGCGTCGGGGGTCGGCGCCTCTACGAGCTGGCGCGCCGGGGGGAGGCGGCCCCACGGCCGGCCACGCCGGTCAGCGTCTTCGCGATCCGTCTGCTCGGCGTGGACGGCGACCAGCTCGAGATCGAGGTCCGCTGCTCGCCCGGGACCTACGTGCGTGCACTGGCCCGCGACCTCGGCGCAGACCTGGGTCCGGGTGGCCATCTGGCCGCCCTGCGCCGCACCCGGTCGGGCTCGTTCGGCCTCGAGCACTCGGTTTCCGGCGACGATCTGGCGGATGCGCGGGAGCGGGTGGTCCCCCTCGGGGAGCTGCTGCCGGAGCTTCCGGCGGTGCGCGTCGGTGAGGCGGGTCGTCGGCTCGTGCAGCACGGCCGCGACCTCGGGCGGACGAGCACGCTCACCGGCTTCCCCGAGGCGAAGGTCGAGCGGGTGCGCATCCTCGACGAGTCAGGGTCTCTCCTCGCCCTCGCCGTGCCCCGCGCCCTCGGCGCGAGTGGTTCCTCGCCGCACGTCGAGCCGGTGCTTCACCCCGAGGTGGTTCTCGTCGATTGATCACAATTCACAGGGTCTGACGCCGGGAGAGGCACAGCATGGTGGACACCCCCCTCAGATCACAGTAAGCTACTGATTTGATGGGTCCCCGCCTTGGATGGCGGAGCCGAAAGGTAGTCAGCAATCATGAGATTGGCCGAGCGTCGTTTCCTGGGGTTGGCTGCGGCTGCCCTCGCAGCCTCGACCTTGAACGTGTGCGGGGGCGGAAGCTCCGGCTCGGGCGGCGGCCCGACGTCGCCAGGCCCACCGGTGGTCGAGCCGACACCCGAGCCGACTGCAACGCCCCAACCCACGCTCTCGGCGAGCTGCGCGATGCTGCCGCCGGGGGATCCCACCGCGAGCTGCGAGCAGAAGACGGCGAGCTTCCAGGACGAGGTCGACTCGGCCATTCGATTCCTCCAGGCCCAGCGGCCGGACCTGTTCGACGCGGACAACGTCGTCCTGAGCGTGGGGCAGTACTACGTTGAGCTCATCAAGATCCTCGACAGCCAGGGGCTCTGCGCGTACTACGACGGCGAGGAGCTCGGCGTGACCAACTCGAGCGAATCCAACGACCAGTACGACATCCTGAGCGCCAAGAACATCGTGCGTGTCGGCTCGAAGACCTACCGCACGACGTGCCGTCCCTCCGCGATTCCGCTGCGCAAGGGCCCGCGCGGGCCCTCACCCCCTGGCTGCTCGCTGCCGCCGAGCCGGGAGGTGGCCTGCTCGCGCGAGGAGGCCGGACGGTTCTACAACCAGGTCGAGGCGGCGATCGACCAGGTGCTCGAGAATCGGCCGGAGCTGTTCGACTTCAACGACACGGCCACGCGCACCAACTGGCCGCGAATTCGCAACCTGGAGGCGTACCAGCAGGCCGTCGCCGATGCCCTGGCGGCGCAGGGGTTCTGTGCGAAAGACGACCGGCTGGAAGAGATCGCGGTCAAGATCGAGAATGAGCGCAGCGAGCAGTACGACGTGCAGCTCGCCGACACCTACGTCCGTCGGGGAGGCGGGATCTACCGCTCCAGCTGCTACCCCGCCGCGTTCTGATCGACCGGACGCGAAGAGCCGCCCGACTGACCGGGCGGCTCTTCGACTGTTCCGTGGATTCGGTAGAGCCGGGCCCCCGGCTCTACGTGGATCGGCTCGAGAAGGCCGGTGGCGTCGAAGCGGATTCGGTCGTGTCCGTAGAGGGCCAGGAAGGATGCGCCCAGCGAGCGGATGATCTCCTGGGCTTCGGCACGGTTGCGGGTCCGGAAGAAGCGGTAGACGACGAGGTGCCGGGCCTCGAGGTCTTCCTTCGAGGCGAATTGCGTGAGGTAGGGCGTGAAGCGCTCGTAGGGCACGCGGCGCCCGGCGAGGACGACCGGCGCGGGCGGATAGCGGGCGCCGGGCCGCTGGAGGACGACGTCTCCCCTTTCTGAAACCGGCTCGAGGGCGGCCATCGCCCGGACCATGGGCGCCGGGAGCCGGTCCGGGGACGTTTGCGCCTTCTTGACCACGTACTGGACCGTGGCCGGCGTGGCGAGCACGACGAGCGCGACCGTCGCGAGGACGCGCCGGGTCGGGCTCGTCGCGAACCTCACGACCGTGGGGACGGCGAAGAGCCAGAGAAGAGGACCGGACTGCTCCACGAGATAGGCCGCGTCGTTGACGGGCGTCTGACCGGCGAGCATGTGTGGGGCCGAGACCTTGAAGAGGAGTCCCAGCGGCCACCCGGTGAGGGCCACCCCCGCGAGCACGGACCCGGCGGCCGCGCCACGGAGCGCTCCGAAGGCCGCGGCGAGGCCAAGCAGCCGCAGGCCGAGCGATGCCAGGACCCAGAACGCGGACCAGGCCAGAAAGGTGGTCCCGCCGATGGGCGCCAGCCCGAGCGTGTGGCGGGTGACCCGCGCGAGGTCGAGAGGGGCGAGGACGACCTCGACGGTCTCGCCGCCCTGACCGAGAGCGAGGGCGGCGGTGGCGAGGGCACACGGCGCGGCCAGGAGGAGGAGGGCGCGGCGCGGGGCCCGCGCCGAGAGCACGAAGGCGATGGCCAGCCCCAGCAGCAGGTGCGCGCCGAGAAAGACCTTGAAGACGGGCACCGCCGCGGCCATGAGAGCGGCGAGAGCGAGGTGACCCCGGTGGCCGTTCTCCTGATAGCGCGTCAGGGCGACGAGCGCGCCGAGAGTGAGGGCGAGGGCGGGAATGACCGGGTTTGCGTAGACGAGAGAGAGCAGGATGTTGCCGCGCAGGAGATCGGTCCACCAGTGCGCCTGAAGGTTGGTGGCGAAGAGGAACGAGAAGTCGGTCAGGAGGAGCGTCCAGGGGGCGAGGGCGACCGCGGGCGCGGAGGCCCCGAGACGGGCCATGAGGGCGCGGATGGCCAGGATCAGGGCGAGGGCCCAGAGGGTGACGTCGAGCCGGGTGAGGGAGTCCCAGGGGTCCGTGCCGGCCCACCGGAGGGCGGCGGCACGGACGAGGTCGACGCCGAGGTGGTAGCCGAGAGGGAAGCCGGACACCCCGGGTACCTGGGGGGGGTAGCCGGTGACCAGCTCGTGGGTGACGCCCACGTGAAACGTCGAGTCGAAGGTCACGAGCGGGTCGAGCAGAAAATCCCCGGAGGGCCCGACCCGGTTCCAGCCGTAGTGGGTCAGGGCCAGGAGCGCGACCACCGCGGCGAGTGGCGGCAGGGCGCCGCGCAGCGAGGGACCCTGGGCCCGCCGCCAGGGCCCCCGGGGCAGCAGGACTCCGGCGGCGGCGAGGAGGAGGGCGACCGGAAACAACCACGCCGCCCCGAAGGCGAGACTGGCCCAATAGGTCCCGGCACAGTAGGCCGCGCCGAGGGGGAGGACGAGCGCCGGGTCCACGGGCGCCCGCGCGAGGCGCTGGATCGCGAGCCCGGGAAGAACCAGGGCGGCGGCGGCGAAGGCCGCCCAGAAAAGAAGGGCCAGGGGACTCAAAGCGAAACCGTGCCACAGTTTACACGGGTCCCGAGCCTATGGTAGTCTCGTTCTTTGATTGAAAGAGAGTTAGAGGAGACTAGAGGAGGTCAGTCGGTGAGCTTCAGCAAGACCCAGAAGGCATCAGTGATTTCGGGTTATCGGACCCATGGGACGGACACAGGGTCGCCCGAGGTCCAGGTGGCCCTCCTCAGCGAGCGGATCAACTACCTGACCGAGCACTTCCAGAGCCACCCGAAGGATCATCACTCGCGTCGCGGCCTTTTGCAGCTCGTCGGCCAGCGACGCCGCCTTCTGGACTATCTGAAGGGCAAGGACCTCATGCGGTACCGCGGCCTGATCGAGAGGCTGGGGATCCGCAAGTAGACGCCTGACCCCGCAGCGAGGGCCACGGGCGGCAGCCGTTTCGTTCCTTTCGCCCCCAAAGTGCCCGCTCCTCCAGTTCCCGGTGCGCCGCCCCGGCGGCGCCCGGCAATGAACGGAGAGACAATGGAAAGAGTGGAGATGCCGCTCGGCCGGCATACCCTGTCCATCGAGACAGGGCGGATGGCCAAGCAGGCGGACGGTGCGGTCGTCGTGCGTCTGGGCGACACCGTGGTCCTGGCGACGGCCTGCGGGCAGCGCGAGCCGCGGCCCGGGTTCGACTTCCTGCCCCTGACCGTGGACTACCGGGAGGCGAACTACGCCGCCGGCAAGATCCCCGGGGGGTTCTTCAAGCGTGAGGGCCGGCCGAACGAGAAGGAGGTGCTGACCTCCCGGATGATCGACCGGCCCCTGCGGCCGCTGTTCCCCAAGGGATACGCGTGCGAGACGCAGGTCATTGGCCTGCTCCTCTCGGCCGACCTGGAGAACGACTCGGACACCCTCTCGATCATAGGGGCCTCGACCGCGCTCGTGATCTCCGACATCCCGTTCGAGAACGCCATTGGGGCGGTGCGGGTGGGCTACTGGGACGAGGCCTGCGTCATCAACCCCGCCACCGCCGACCTCAAGACGAGGAGCAAGCTCAACCTGCTCGTTGCCGGCACCGAGGACGCCATCGTCATGGTCGAGGCGGGGGCGAGCGAGGTGTCGGAGGCGGTCATGGTTCAGGCCCTCAGCGAGGGCCACGCCGTCATCAAGCAGATCGTGGCAAAGCAGAAGGAGCTGCGTGAGCGGGTTGGAAAGCCCAAGCGGACCTTTACGAAGAAGGAGACGGACGCCGCCATCGTCGCGGAGATCGAGGGTGCCCTGGCTGGCCCCCTGGCCGAGGCCATGCACGTCAAGGGCAAGCTGGAGTCCTACGCGGCGATGAAGCAGGCCCGGAACGAGTACCTTGCCAGCCTCCCGGAGGACGCGGAGGAGAAGCGGGCGGCGGTCGCCGGGGTGTACGACGGCCTGCGCGAGAAGATCCTGCGCCGCGAGATCTTCGAGACCGGTCGCCGGCTCGACGGGCGCGCCTTCGACGAGATCCGAACCATCTCCTGCGAGGTGGGCGTGCTGCCGCGCACGCACGGCTCGGCGCTGTTCACGCGGGGCGAGACGCAGGCGCTGGTCACCGCCACCCTGGGGACCTCGGAGGACTCCCAGATCATCGACACCGTGCAGGAGGAGGAGTACCGCAAGCGGTTCATGCTCCACTACAACTTCCCGCCGTTCTCGGTGGGCGAGGTGAAGTTCCTGCGCGGTCCGGGCCGTCGCGAGATCGGTCACGGCGTTCTGGCCGAGCGCTCGGTCAAGGGCATGCTCCCGGACGAAGAGCACTTCCCCTACACGACCCGCATCGTCTCGGACATCCTGGAGTCGAACGGCTCGTCCTCGATGGCCACGGTCTGCGGGGCCAGCCTCGCCCTCATGGACGCCGGGGTTCCGATCAAGGCGCCGGTGGCCGGCGTGGCCATGGGCCTCGTCATGGAAGGCGAGAGCTGGAAGGTCCTCAGCGACATCGCGGGCGAAGAGGACCACTACGGGGACATGGACTTCAAGGTCGCGGGGACCCGTGAGGGCATCACCGCTCTCCAGATGGACATCAAGATCGCCGGAGTGACTTCCGAGATCCTTGCCCAGGCCCTCGAGCAGGCCCGCCAGGGGCGTCTCCACATCCTGGATCGCATGCAGGAGGCGCTGCCGCAGCCCCGGGCGGACATCAGCGAGTACGCGCCCCGCATCCTGACCGTCCGGGTACCGGTCGACAAGATACGCGACATCATCGGGCCGGGCGGCAAGATGATCCGTTCCATCGTCGAGCGGACGGGCTGCAAGATCGACGTCGAGGACGACGGGCGCGTGGCGATCGCCTCGATCGACGAAGCGGCCGCCCGCAAGGCCATCGCCATCATCGAAGAGCTGACCGCCACCCCGGAGCTGAACAAGTCGTACCTAGGCAAGGTGGTGCGGGTGGTCGACTTCGGGGCCTTCGTCGAGATCCTCCCCGGCACCGACGGTCTCCTCCACGTCTCCGAGATGGCGCACCACCACGTGCAGGACGTCCGCAGCGAGGTGGCGGAGGGCGACGAGGTGCTGGTCAAGGTCGTCAACATCGACCCCTCCGGCAAGATCCGTCTCTCGCGCAAGGCGCTGCTCGAGCAAGCCGAAGGCGCCCCGGCTGGCCGCCGGCGGCTCCGGCTCGGCTGGCGGCCCCGGATCGGGCGGGGGCCAGGGTCGACGGGAGCACGGAGGTGGTCGCGGTCCCGGCGACCGTGGCCGTGGCGGCGATCGGGGCCGTGGCGGCGACCGTGGCCGTGGCGATCGCGGTCGGGGACCGCGGAGCTAGAGACGGTGAGGAGGGCCGGGCCCTGGGCGCTGGCCGTCGCCGCCTTCCTGGCGGCGGCCGGTGCCGCCGCCAGGTCCACCCCCGAGGTCGAGATTCGGGCGTCGCGCGAGGGATTCGATCCCGCGGTGGTGACGCTTCGGAAGGGGGAGGCGGTCCGGGTCGTCCTCTCCTCGACGGACGGCGAGCACTGCTTCGCCGTCGACGCCCTCCGCGTGGAGAAGCGCATCCGTCCCGGGCGCAGCACGGCCTTCGACCTGACCCCCGACCGGGCCGGTCGGTTTCCGTTCTACTGCTGTCTCGAGTCGGGGAAGGCGGCCGAGGTGGAGCGGGGCGAGCTGATCGTCACCGAATAGGGCTCGCCTCCGAGACCGCGGGCAGGCGGACGACGAAGGTCGTCCCGTGCCCCTCCTTCGTCGTGAAGTCGACCTGACCCTGATGCCGCTCAAGGACCATCAGGACCGTGGAGAGGCCGAGCCCGGTCCCCTTGCCCTCGGGCTTGGTCGTCACGAACGGCTCGAAGAGCCGCCCTCGAAGGCTCTCCGGCACCCCCGCCCCCTCGTCGGCGACGGTGATCTCCACGTCCCTCCCGCGGCGGGAGGAGGTGACGGTCAACGCGCCGCCTCTCTCCGCCATCGAGTGCACGGCGTTGATGATGAGGTTGATCAGGGCCATCTCGAGCTGGTTGGACACGCCCAGGACGCGGGGCAGATCGTCGGCCAGCTCCTTCTTCAGCTGGACCCGCCCGCTGGCGATCTGGTACTGGCACAGCTCCAGGCTGCGCTCGATGAGATCGTTCGGGGCCAGCGCCACCATCTCCTCGCGTCCGGGCCGACTGAACGCGAGCAGCCGCTGGGCGAGGGTGCGGATCCGGTCGGCACCACGCGTGACCGCGGTGAGCATCTCCCGCTGGGCAGGGGTGATGTCCTGGAGCTCGAGGAGCTCGAGGTTGCCCATGATGTAGGTGAGCGGGGTGTTGAGCTCGTGGGCGATGCCCGCCGCCATCTGCCCGATCGTGGCCAGCTTCTCCGACTGGAGGAGCTGGGCCTGCGCCTTCTGGAGCTCCTCGATGGTTCCCTGCTCGCGCTCGAAGAGCTGTGCGTTCTCGATGGCGAGAGCGGCGTGGCGGGCCAGGGCCTCGGCCGCGCGCAGGACGTCGTGGCTGAAGGGCTCCTCGGAGCGGGCGTTGTCCACGTAGAGCGCGCCGAGGCCCCGCGGAAAGGCCCCGGTGGCGTCGACCTCCGCCCGGGGGGAGCGCAGCGGAAGGCAGAGCGTGCTGCGCGAGAGCTCCGCGGTGGGTGTGGCCGCTGTTTCGTCGCGCGTGTCGGCCACCGCGGGAAACGGAGAGGAGACGATCTCCCCGCTCTCGAGGGCGCGCCGAACCACGGGTGCGGAGACCCCGTGGCCGTCGCCCGGGGGCATGTTCCCCTCCCGTCCCCGCGCCACGCGGAGGCGAAGACCGGCGACGGTTGGGAACCGGCTCGCATCCAGAGAGGCGTCGGCGAGAAGGAGGAAACCCCGTTCGGCCCCGGTGATGTGCATGATCGCATCGAGGACCTGCTCGAGCACCTGGCTCAGAACGAGGGTCGAGTTCAGGGTCTGCACGAGCGACAGGAGCAGCTGTTGCTGCTCCACCCAGGGGAGCTTGCCCATGGCGCCGGTCGCGCTCTCGACCCCGAGCACGGAGTACTTGAGGGTGACGTTGCCGAGCTGGATCTGGGCCCCGGGCGTGAGCTCCGCGCGCCGGACCTTGGTGGCGTTGACGTAGAGGCCGTGAAGGCTGTCCGCGTCCTGGACGAAGAAGCGCCCGTCCTGGTACTCGAGGCGGGCGTGGAACTTGGAGATCGACGGCTCGTTCAGGGCAATGTCGTTGTGTCGTGCGCGTCCGACGGAGTACGAGCGCGGGCGGAGGAAGCGGATCTTCTCCGGGAGGTCCCCCCGGATGACCTCCAGGACGGCCACCGCGAGGCTCGCGCCGCAGGCGGTGCAGCGCGCCTCGTCCTGGGCGTTGTCGGCGGAGCACTTGGGACACAGCATGCCGGGATGCGATGATGCCCGACCGTCAGGGGGGCGTCAATCGGGCTCTCGTTCAGCGCCCCGGGGACTGGACCACGACCCGGCGCAGACGCAAGGGCGCTCAGGTCACCCCCTCCGCGGGGACGCTCGCCTCGGGCGTCGGCCTTTCAAGAGGAAGTCGCGCCCTCGCTCGCTCGATTCGCCCGCACGGGCACACGGACATAACGTCCAGGGCAGCATTCACGATGCGGAGCTCGACGCCCCGCTCCGGGGGTGCCTTCGCGCCCCGGCTTCCTGGTCGCAGTCGTGGTCCCTGCCCTTTGCCTGAGGGGCGCGTGAGAGCCCGATTGAGGCAGGTCAATTAGAAAGACGCAGGTGCCAGCGGTCCCTTTCGGCGACGGGTTGGAGGGCGCCCGGCGTGAGGGCGAGCTCGAGGACCTCCTCGATCGACCCCACGAGGTGGATCTTGAGGTCGGCCCGGACGTTCTCCGGGATGTCCTCCTTGAAGGCCTTCTCGTTGCGGCTGGGCAGAAGCACCTCCTTGATGCCCAGGCGATGGGCGGCGAGGACCTTCTCCTTGATCCCTCCGACGGGGAGGACCCGGCCAGACAGCGTCATCTCTCCGGTCATGGCCACGCGGGGCCGGAGCGGGCGGTCGGTGAGGAGGGAGACGAGCGCGGCGACGAGGGTGATGCCGGCCGACGGACCGTCCTTGGGGATTGCGCCCTCCGGGACGTGGAGGTGCAGGTCCACCCGCTCGAAGAACGAGTCCTCGATGCCCAGCTGGCGGGCGTGGGCCCGCACCCAGGACAGGGCGGTCTGGGCGCTCTCCTTCATGACGTCACCGAGCTGCCCGGTGAGGGTGAGCCCCTTCTTGCCGAACATCTGGGAGGCCTCGATGTACAGCACGTCGCCGCCGGCGGCGGTCCAGGACAGGCCGGTGGCCACGCCCGGGTTCTGCGCCCGCTCGTTCAGCTCCTCGTCGGCGAGGAAGTAGGGGGCCCCGAGAAACTCCTCGACCTTCTCCGGGGTCAACACCACCGTCTCGTCGACCCCCTCGGCCTTCCGCCGCGCGACCTTGCGGATGATGCTGGCGACCTCGCGCTCGAGGTTCCGGAGGCCGGCCTCCCGGGTGTACTCGCGGATCAGCTTGACCAGGGCCTCGTCGCCGAAGGCGACCTGCTCGGCGCCCAGCCCGTGGTTGTCGAGCTGGCGCGGGATGATGTGACGCCGTGCGATGTGGAGCTTGTCCTCCTCGGTGTAGCCGGCGAGGCGGATGACCTCCATGCGGTCCCGCAGCGCCGGGGGAACGGTGTCGAGGATGTTGGCGGTCGTGAGGAACAGCACCTCCGACAGATCGAAGGGCAGATCGATGTAGTGGTCCTTGAAGGTGTTGTTCTGCTCGGGGTCCAGCACCTCGAGGAGCGCGGCCGCGGGATCGCCCCGGAAGTCGGTGCCGATCTTGTCGACCTCGTCGAGGATGACGACGGGGTTCTTGCTCTCCGTCCGCCGCAGGCCCTGGAGGATCTGGCCGGGGAGGGCGCCGATGTACGTGCGACGGTGCCCCCGGATCTCGGCCTCGTCGCGCATGCCGCCGAGGCTGAGGCGGTGGAACTTGCGCCCGAGGGCGCTGGCGATCGACTTGCCCAGGCTCGTCTTGCCGACGCCCGGAGGACCCACGAAGCACAGGATCGGGCCCTTGATGTCCGGCTTCATCTTGCGGACAGCCAGGTACTCGAGGATCCGGTCCTTGACCTTCTCGAGGTCGTAGTGGTCGCTGTCGAGGACCTCCTTCGCCTTGACGAGGTCGATCTCTCCCTCGCTCCGCTTGTTCCACGGGAGGGACACGACCCAGTCGAGGTAGGTCCGGCTCACGGTGTACTCGGCAGCGGCCGGGGACATGCGGGAGAGGCGCTCCAGCTCGCGGAGGACCTCCTTCTTGGACTCCTCCGGAATCCCCGCTGCCTCGATCTTCTCGCGGAGCTCTTCGATTTCGCGCTGCTGGTCGTCGCTGTCGCCGAGCTCCTTCTGGATCGCCTTCAGCTGCTCGCGGAGGTAGTACTCCCGCTGGTTCTTCTGAAGCTCGTTCTTCACCTGGCTCTGGATCTTGCTGCCGACCTCGAGGACCTCGAGGTCCTTCGCCAGGACGCTGTTGATCCGCTCGAGACGGGCCTTGACGTCGAGGGTCTCGAGGATCTCCTGCTTCTGGGCGGTGTTCAGCGAGGGCAGGTTGCCGGCAAGGAAGTCGGCGAGACGCGGGGGGTCCTGGATGTTGCACAGCCAGCGGTGCCGAGCTCGTCGGGGAGGGTGGGGGACAGCTCCACCACCTTCTGAAAGACCGCGAGGGCGCTCTGGGCCAGCCCCTTGACCTCGATCTCCTGCTCGGGCGGGATCGTGTCCGAGAGCAGCTCCACCTGCGCCTTGAGGAAGGGGGTCTTCTGGGCTGATGCTCAGCACGCGAAAGCGCTGGACCCCCTGCACGACCAGGCGCAGCGAGCCGTCCGGAAACTTGAACATCTTGTGGATGCGGGTCAGCGTTCCCACGCGGTGGAGATCGCTCTCGTCGGGCTCCTCCGTCGTCGGGATCGCGCTGGGTGACGACACCGATGACCTTGTGCGCGCTGACTGCGTCGGTCACGAGTGCGACCGAGCGCTCGCGAGCCACCGCCAGCGGCAGCATGACTTGTGGAAAGAGCAGGGTGTCCCGCAGCGGCAGGATACCGAGCTCGCTCGGAACATCGCTCAGGTTCAGACTCCGGAGCGCCTCCCGACTCGAAGTCGGGGACGCTGTCGTCGTGGTCGCTCATGGGCTCCTCAGCGTCGCCCCGTCGGGGTACGCAGTGTGACGTTGGCCAGCTCCTTCTGCAGGCGGGCAAACGCCCTGGCCTCGCGCGCGGCCCGCACCGTGCTCTCCGCATCCTCCTGGCAGGTGCGGCAGAGGGGGGCGAAGGGAAGGGCCTTGAGTCGCGCGGCCAGGATCTCCCCGTCGCACTCCTGGCAGCGACCGTAGGTGCCGTCCTCGAGCCGTGCGATGGCCTGGTCGATCTTGGCGAGCGTCTCCGACTTCATCTGCATGAGGGCCATGTCGACCTCGGTGACGAAGTCGTCGACGGCCCGCTCCTCGGCATCGCGGACCACGCCCGCCTCGACGGGAAGCGTCTCCCGAAGGGACCGCAGCTTGTCCTGGACTTCGCGGCGCCGCTCTCCCAGCATCGCCTTGAGGACCAGGTAACGCTCCGTGTCGGTTGAACGGCTCTTGCGTGCCATGGGATCCCTCCCTCTCTGGTGAGGTTCCGCCCCCTCTGGTATCAATTCGGCCTCACGACGACCACGCGGTAGCCCTGGGCGCTCAGGACGCGCAGCCGAATGCGCTCGCCCGGGTCGACCCCGGAGATCGCGGCCTCGAAGTCGTCGACGCTCTCCACGGGCTGGCCGCTCACGGAGACGATGACCTCGCCCCGGCGGAGTCCGGCCTCCTCCGCCGGCTCGCCGGTCACGACGTCGGTGATCAGAACGCCCCGGGTGCCGCGGGGCAGCTCGAGCTGCTGGGCGAGGGCCGGGGTGAGGTCACGAACGCTCATCCCGAGGCGACGCCTCTCCCTGTCCTCGCGGGCGACGGACGTCGGGTCTTCCGGAAAGGTCCCGAGGGTGATGGAGATGGTCTGGCGCTCGCGGCCGCGCAGCACGATCAGCTCGACCTCGGTCTCTGGTGGCTTCGAGGCGATGTAGCGGGACAGATCGCTGCTGTCCCCGATCTCCGTTCCGTCTGCGGAGAGGACCACGTCTTCGGGCTGGATGCCGACCTCCTCCGCGGGGGAGCCCGGGGTCACCGAGCTCACGACCGCCCCCCTCGCCTCGTCGAGACCGTAGGTGGCGGCGAGGTCCTCCGTCATGGCAATGATGGTGACGCCCATCCAGCCGCGCACGACCTTGCCGCTCTCGCGGAGCTGGGGAAGGATCTCGCGCGCGACGTTGATCGGCACCGAGAAGCCCACCCCCGCGTTCACCCGTGAAGCTCCGCCGGTGACGATCATCGTGTTGATCCCGATCACCTCGCCGCGGGTGTTCAGGAGCGGCCCCCCGGAGTTGCCGGGGTTGATCGCGGCGTCGGTCTGGATCATGTCGATGCTCGTCCCGCGCTGGAGCTGCAGGTCGCGGCCCTTGAAGGAGATGACGCCGACCGAGACGCTGTTGCCCAGGCTGAAGGGGTTGCCGATGGCCATCACCCACTCGCCGGGCTCGGCGGCGTCGGAATCCCCGAGGGGAAGAGCGGTCAGCCGCCCCCGGGGCTCGATCTTGATGAGGGCCACGTCGGTCCGTGCGTCCTGTCCCACGACCTTCGCCTCGTAGTCCGCTCCGTCGGGGAAGCTGACCGTGATCTCGTCGGCGCCCTCGATCACGTGGCGGTTCGTCAGGATGTAGCCGTCCGTGTCGATCACGAAGCCCGAGCCCAGGCTGGTCTGACGGATGCGGTCCGGAGGGTTCCCGGGGCCCGAGGGGTCCTCCTCTCCACCCCCAAAGAAGTCGTGGAAGGGGTTGCGCGGTCGGCGGACGAGCTTCTCGGTGTTGATGTTCACCACGCCGTCGTTCACCGCTCGCGCGATGTCGCGGAAGGTGTCGAGCCCGAGGGCGGGGGCGGTGCTGGAGCCCTGCAGGGCCACCGGGATCGCCGCCGGGCTCGACAGGATCGGGCGGCTCTGTGCGAGCTGCGGCGGCCCGGTCTCCGTCGTGAAGAGAGCCCCAAGCAACGTCACGGCCAGGGCCGCGGTGAAGAGCAAGGCGAGTGTCTTGGTCCGGCTGCTCATGGATTCCGATGCCTCCGGGGCGTTGGGCTCTTCGAGGCCTCTCCGCCCATGTCTACGCCGACTCTCACGAAGTTATTCCGACGATGGCGACCGGGGTGTTCTTCTCACCGAAGGCGAGCAATTCTCGTGCCCATCGCCAGGGTTCCGGCTCTCCCCGCGGCCACCCCGCGCTGCGCCGGTGGACGAGAGGATTATGCCCGCAAGTCACGCTTCTGTAAGCGTCTTACGGTCACGGCCGGTCAAAAGTTGTGTCCAACCTGATGACTGCCTCGAAGGGCCCGAACAGCCCGCCCGAAGCTGTCCCCGAAAGGGCACATCCAGGGCCCTCGGCGAGGACGTTTCGGGCTGTCCGTGCCGAAAAGGGCGACCGGGCGAGAGCGTGGCCCCCGCCCGGTCCCCGGCGACGGTCGCCGCGGGCAGGGCGTCCGACCCTGCCCCGAGACGTCACTTGCCGACCGCGATCGAGATCTGCTTCGGCTTGGCCTCCTCCTTCTGGGGGAGGGTCACCTGGAGCACGCCGTCCTTGTACCCGGCCTTGATCCTCTCGGTGTCGACGACGTTCGGGAGCGTGAACGAACGGTTGAACGTCCCGTAGGCCCGCTCCACGCGGTGGCAGTTCTCGCGCTTCACCTCGGTCTCGAACTTCCGCTCCCCCCGAAGAGAGAGCACGTTGTTCTCGACGCGGATGTCGACGTCCTTGGGGTCGATGCCCGGCAGCTCCGCCTTGAGGACGATGTTGCCCTCGTGCTCGAAGATGTCGACTGCCGGCGCCCAGTTGCCGCCGAGGGCCCAATCGTCCTCGGAGGCGGCGGGCTGGCCCCGGAAGGCCTCGTCGAAGATCCGGTTCATTCGGCTCTGCACCGAAACGAGGTTGTGAAACGGCTCCCAGCGAACGAGTGTCATATTCCTATCCTCCTGAGAAATGAGCGTCTTGGAGGCGCCTCTCTAGCGCCTCAATCCTTCACCGTGTACTCGGCATCCACCACGTCGCCTGATCCCTGGCTTCCGGGCGGAGGCGGCCCCTCGGGGGCCCCGCCGTTCCCGGCGCCGCCCCCGGCAGCCTCCGGTCCCGGAGCCTGCTGCTTGTACAGCTCCTCGGCGAGCTTGTGGCTCTGCTTCGTCAGCTTCTCCATGGCCCCCTTGATGGCTTCGGCGTCCTCACCCTCGACGGCCTTGCGCACCTCGGCGATACCCTCTTCGATGGCCTTGGCAGTCGGCCTCATCGAGCTTCTCGCGGTTGTCGTCGAGCGTCTTCTCGATGCTGTAGGCGAGGCTGTCGGCCTGGTTGCGGTGGTCGACGAGGCCCCTCCGCTTCTTGTCCTCGTCCGCGTGGGCCTGGGCGTCCTGGACCATCTTCTCGACCTCCTCCTTGGCGAGGCCGGAGGAAGCGGTGATGGTGATGGCCTGGGACTTGCCCGTGGCCTTGTCCCTGGCCGAGACGTTGAGGATGCCGTTGGCGTCGATGTCGAAGGTCACCTCGATCTGCGGCACCCCTCGGGGCGCGGGCGGGATGCCCGTGAGGTGGAAGTTGCCGAGGGTCCGGCTGTCCTTCGCCATCTCACGCTCGCCCTGCAGGACGTGGATCTCGACCGATGGCTGGCTGTCCGCGGCGGTCGAGAAGACCTCCGTCTTCTTCGTGGGGATCGTGGTGTTGCGCTCGATCAGCCTGGTCATGACTCCACCGAGGGTCTCGACACCCAACGACAGGGGAGTGACGTCAAGGAGCAGAACGTCCTTGACCTCGCCGGCCAGGATGCCGGCCTGGACGGCGGCGCCGATGGCCACCACCTCGTCGGGGTTCACCCCCTTGTGGGGCTCCTTGCCGAAGAACTCCTTCACCAGCTCCTGGACCTTCGGAATCCGGGTCGAGCCCCCGACGAGCACGATCTCGTCCACGGCGCCAGGCTCGATCCCCGCGTCCTTCAGCGCCTGACGGACCGGTCCCATCGTCCGCTCGAGCAGGTCACCGATGAGCTGCTCCAGCTTCGCCCGGCTCAGCTTGAGCGCGAGGTGCTTCGGGCCCGAGGCGTCCGCGGTCACGAAGGGCAGGTTGATGTCCGTCTCGAGAGTCGTCGAGAGCTCGGTCTTGGCCTTCTCCGCCGCCTCCTTCAGGCGCTGGAGGGCCATCTTGTCCTTCGAGAGGTCGATCCCCTGGTCCTTCTTGAACTCCGCCACGATCCAGTCGATCACCCGCTGGTCGAGGTTGTCGCCCCCGAGGTGGGTGTCGCCGTTGGTGGCCTTGACCTCGACGACGCCCTCGCCGACCTCGAGGATGGAGATGTCGAAGGTCCCTCCGCCGAAGTCGTAGACCGCGATCGTCTCGTCCTTCTTCTTGTCCAGGCCGTAGGCCAGCGCCGCCGCGGTGGGCTCGTTGACGATTCGGAGCACCTCGAGGCCGGCGATCTGACCCGCGTCCTTCGTGGCCTGGCGCTGCGAGTCGTTGAAGTAGGCGGGGACCGTGATGACCGCCTTCGTCACCTTCTGGCCCAGGTGATCCTCGGCCGCCTGCTTGAGCTTCTGGAGGGTCATGGCCGAAATCTCGGGGGGGGAGTACTGCTTGCCCTCGACCGAGACACGGACGTCCCCGTTCTTGGCCTCGATGACCTTGAAGGGGACCATCTTCTGCTCTTCGCTGACCTCGGAGTACTTGCGACCCATGAAGCGCTTGATGGAGAAGATGGTGTTCTCCGGGTTGGTGACCGCCTGGCGCTTGGCCACCTGACCCACGAGCCGCTCGCCGTCCTTGCTGAAGGCGACGACGGACGGGGTCGTCCGGGCGCCCTCGGCGTTCGTGATGACCTTGGGCTCCCCTCCCTCCAGAACGGAGACGACTGAGTTCGTGGTCCCGAGGTCGATGCCGATCACTTTGCTCATCCTTGCGAACCTCCTGGTTTCGATCCCTCTCGGCCTCATGGCGGGGGTTTCTCGGGCCCCGGGCTGGCCGACACAGGAATAATAGGCTCTGCATGACCGCGTGTCAAGCATAAAAACTGAGTAGTATGCACGCAGATCTTAGCGGGAGCAGCCGAACCGCACACGGCCGCGGCGAAACCGGGGAAGGGCTACGGAGGGCATTTCAGAGCCTCGGATGCAGGTTGCGGCGCAAGGGATGCTCTGCTAACGTGTTCTAGCGCAAAAAGATTGGTGAAATGACTCTCGGTTCTGGAAAGGACGACGACGGAAGCCAACTCCGGGGGCGAGGGGCGCTTCTGGCGCGAGACCGGTGCAAGGTCATGGGTCTGAACCAGAACTTCATCTCCAGGGTCGGTACCGCGTATCACCTCCAGATCGAGGATCGTGGGCCGGTGTTCGACGACGCCAGCGAGACGTGGGTGAGGCGGATCAGCGCGGTGGTCTACGCCAACTACGGCGAGCCGACCGCGCGCATCGTCTACGGACGGGACCAGGCCTTCCCCGACGTCCGAACGCTGGAGCACAACCACTTCATCGAGGACCGGATCCAGGAGGCCGCCGGAGAGGCGAAGGCCGCCCTGGAGCGGCGGGAGGAGCGGCACAGGGCCCGGATCAAGTCGCTGCTCCACCACTATCACCAGACCCGCGACGAGTCGGTCAAGGCGGAGTTTGACGAGGCCAACCGCCTGTACCCGTTCGTATTTGCCAGGGCCTGGCAGGAGCTCAAGACCGAGCGGGCGGAGGAGGAGGCGGCGGCGGCGGCCGAAGAGGTGCCGGTGCCCGAGATCGACGAGACGGTCTACCCGCTCGACCCGGCCGAGCGCGAGATCGTCCTCGAGATCGAGCGGGTCCGTGGCGAGCTGGAGCGGGACCTCGACGAGCTGAAGGAGAAGGGGGGAGCGGACGACATCCTCCTGGCGGCCTGCGCCAAGATCCTGTTTCGGGTGTATGAGAGCCTGACCCAGCGGTCGGAGACGGGAAGTGAGTTTTCGAAGCGACGCCTCGAGATGACCAAGAAGAGCCTGGTGACGACCTATCGCCAGGTCCGCGCCCGCCTCAATCGACAGGGGGGGACGTAGCCACTCAGTGTCACCAGGGAAAGGACACGCGGGCGAGACCAGGCCTACTGGCTAGGACGCGCCTTCTTCCTTCGGGGCGGCGGTGAGGGCGTCGCTCAAGTTGTAGCGCACCTCGGGGGCCAGCTTCGTGAGCCTCATCCCGTCGGTGGCCTTGACGCGACACGCCAGCGCCGGGTACACGGTTGAATCGCCGGGCTTCTCGAAGTGGACCTCGCAGTACCGGCATTCGCCATTCCAGCAGTAACGTCCCATCCCGACGTCCTCGGCAATGTACTGGAGCTGACGCAGGAGGATGTTGTTCTCGGGGACCTCGAACACGCGCCCGAGGATGACCAACCGGATCAGCTTCTCCCAAGGCTCGTAGAAATCGGACAACCCTCACCCTCCCCGAGCATTACAGCACGCGGGACGGGCCACGGCAACGCCGTGGGGCTGCTAGAATCCCCCATCTTCGATGGTCAAGATCGCCTTCATCGGCAGCCACGGCGTGGGCAAGACCACCCTGTGCTACGACCTCGCCGCCGCCCTCAAGAAGCAGGGCGTGACCGTGGACATGGTCAAGGAGGTGGCCCGCCTCTCGCCCCTGCCGATCAACCGCCAGACGTCGCTCGAGGCCCAGATGTGGATCCTCAGCACCCAGATCGCCGAGGAGATCCGCTCGGCGGCCACGCACGAGGTCGTCGTCTGCGACCGCAGCGTCCTCGACAACTACGCCTACCTCGTCTTCGCCACCTCCCGGCAGCGGTGGCTCGAGCCCCTCGTCAACCGCTGGATGAAGGGCTACGACATCCTGTTCAAGGTGCCGATCGCCGGCAGCCCCTCCGCGGACGGCGTCCGCGACACCGACGAGTTCTTCATGCGCTCGATCGACGCGCCTCGTCGACGATCTCCTGAGGGAGCGAAAGCTCGAGTGCGAGCGGCTCCCCGAGGGCCGCCGCGAGGACTGGGCCGAGATCGTCAAGGAGCGGGTCCTGGCCCTGCCCGGAGCTCGCCGGTCGGCTGTTCTGATACAAGCACCACGTCATGTCGACGCGCAGGGCCCCTATTGCCTTTGAATTCTTGGTCTTCCGGGGTATGATCCCGCCGTCGGTCCCTCCAATTTGCGAAGCCAAACAGTGAGGGAAGCCGTGCGACCTATCCGTATTCTGATCGCCGACTCTCAGCCTCTGTTTCGTACGGGACTGCGCCGTGCACTCGAGGCCGAGGCCGATCTGGGAGTGGTGGGCGAGACCGGTGATGGCGACGAAGCGGTCGAACTCGCTCGATCGCTCGGCCCCGACCTCCTTCTCCTCGACCCGGAGATGCCGCGCACGGACGGACTCGAGGCCCTGGAGCGGCTGAACGGTCTCGACAAGACGCTGAGCACGATCCTCCTGACCGCGAGCCTGGACCACGCTCGCCTCGTCGAGGCCGTCCGCCTGGGCGTCCGTGGGGTGGTGTCCAAGGACGCCTCGAGCGAGCTGCTGCTGAAAGCGATCCGCTCCGTCCTGGCGGGCCAGTACTGGCTGGGACGAGAGGAGGTCGCGGACGTCGTTCGAACCCTCCTGCGGACCAGCCCCGACCTGAACGGACGCAATGGGCGCAAGGGCCGCAACGGACGCACCCCGGCGGCGCCGCTCACCCCACGCGAGCGGGAGGTCGTCTCGTCGGTGTTGCAGGGCCTGTCGAACCGCGAGATCGCCACACGCCTCTCCGTGAGCGAGGACACCGTCAAGCACCACCTGACGAACATCTACGACAAGCTGGGCCTCTCGAGCCGGGTGGAGCTGGTCGTCTACGCGCTCAGCCACGGCCTCGCCACCGACGTCTGAGCCCCCGGCCGCGCCCCGCGGCCAGATCTCGTACGTTCGTCGGTCAGAGCCCCCGCATGGTGTGGTTCGCCTGCCTGACGGAAGCCCCCCGCCTCCCGAAGGGCGCTCCTGCCCGGCCCCGAGAGCCCGACCGCCGCAACCGGAAGATCGCGCGAGTCCTCGCGTTATCCAGTTTGCGTTCCATCTCTCGCATTCCACCTTCGTGCCACACCGGCCACCCCCCGGATCGGGCCATTGCCAGAGCCTTAACATCCGTTGACACTTGCGGCTCCCTCCAAAGTCGCGAACCGTCTCGAACGAACGTTCTAGGAACTGATTCGAGGAGATGAGACGGGTGGACAAAGGTAAGTCGTCACTGTCTTCAGACGCATCCCACGGCTCTGCGCAGGAGAAGGTTGCTGCTGATTCCGATGCGAGGTCTCGGACCCGGTGAATTGAAAGCGATTCCACCGGCGTCAGAGGGACGCCCGAGAGGAGCCTATTCGCATCCGCACGAAGCTCCGGCGGACATCGGCTCCGACTGCAAGAGTATTGAAAGCCAGGGGAACCTGAGATGAGAACGAGATTGGCCAGGGTGCTTGCCCTCGTTGCTGCGGCCGGGCTGTTTGCCTCGATGGTATCGGGGGCGGAGCCGCTCATGCTGCCCGACTGGGGCGCGATCTTCAGTCCCGATGGGCGCGTCCTGGATCTCAAAGGAGGCCTTGAGGCCGTCTTCCTCGAGGACAAGATCTCTGACGGCCTCGGCCTCGACATGTCTGTCGTCGCACCGGCCGAGACCGCGACCGTCGACAACGGCGTCGTGCCCGCCCCCGGCGATCTAGGCAACGGTTACGTCTACGCGACGAACGATAGTGCCGGAAACCTCATCGTATATGCCGGCGTGGAACGCCTGGACGCGCCGGGCGACACCTACGTCGAGTTCGAGTTCAACCAGGAGGTCGTCAAGGTGAACTCCGGCGTCCCCTGGCCGGTCTACGGCACACGGGCGGCCGGCGACATAGTAGTGCGTCTGAGGTTTGCTGCCGGCGTCCTGACCGGTGCAGAGTTCGGAGTCTGGGACGGCAACGTGTTCCAGCTTGTCTCCAGCGCCGAGACCGCAGGGATGCCGTGCGGTGGGGCGGACGGGGTCCATGTCTTCTGCACGGGCCCTCCCCCGATGGAAAGTGTGTCCGACGAAGTGTGGGATCCGGCGGGGACTCCCGTAGAGACGCGCCGGCCAGACAGCTTCGTCGAGTTTGGTGTCAGCGTGGTTGGCCTGGTCGGCTCGAACGTCGAGTTCACGAGCATTCTGGTCAGGACCCCACAGGACGTCATTCTCGATTCGTTCAGGACAATCGGACACTGGGCTCAGCCGGCGCCGGCGGGAGGCCCCCGTGAGTAGCGGGACACACGAAGACAGGGCTCGGATGGCTCCCGAGGCGGATGGCGCTCTGGCGGTCGGTGGTTCTGCCGCGGTGCATCGCAAGGGGGCGCCAGTACAAGGAAGGCTCACGATGACCAGATCCAGTGCGGATACACCCGTCGCTTCGCTGAACCGAGTGATGATCAGCGCCCTGGCGGTAGCTGCCCTGCTATGCGGAGCCTACACGGCTTCCGCTGATGGCGCCGGAAACGCCGACATTCTACCCGGCCAGGGCTGCATGCAGGACACGGCCGGGTTCGGCCTCAACTGTACAGCCAACGATATTCGGCTCGCCAGCGTAGCGAACCTTCTCATCCTCGATGATGGATGTAGCGCCCCCGGCGACACGGTGTCCTTCACGGCGGATTTCGAAGTCTTGCTGACGGCTCAGGCGCGCCACGACATCGGTATCTGGTTTGCCCAGGACGGCGACCCGAATGGCGACGGAGCGGTAACCGGGTCCTGTACGGCCGCCACTCCGGCCTACGGCCCGGATCCGCCGTGGCTGGATTTAGACGGGACAGGCGATGACCCGGGCGGGGCGATCCAAGACACATGCGGGGACATCAACTCGACGCACAACCCCCTCTTTCCCAGCGTCACACTCACCGTGACCTGTGTTGATGACGACGGCAACGGACAACTGGATCTGCCCAACTGCACGAGCTGGCGACAACCGGGGGCCAACGACTTGTGCACGAGCCCCGCCCAGGCCTTCCCAGGGGCGCCTTCGAAGTGCCGTTGCGACATAGGCTTTGGCGTGCCCATCGATGTTCCCGGCCAGATCGTCGTCGACAAGGTCGCCTTCGATGCCGACGGTGGTCCTCTACCGGGCGACGAAACGCCATTCGACTTCAGTATCACTGGCCCGGACAGTGACCTGCCGGACAACTTCCAGCTAGCCGCCGCAGATGCTCCACATCCGAGCCCGGGATTGGATGCCGGGAGTGGTTATTCCTTGACCGAAAGCGCCCCCGACGGTTGGGAAGTGGTAAGCGCCAACTGTGTCAGTGACCAGGGCAACTCGGACCAGGATCCAACGCTGGTCAACCTAACCGTGAATCCGGGCGAGACGCTCACGTGTACTTTCGAGAACAGAATCCTTCCGATCCCTGAGCTGACGCTGGTGAAGACAGCGAGCCCCACGACATACTCGGCGGTGGGTGATGTCATCGACTACAGCTACCTGGTCACGAACACCGGGAATGTGTCCCTTGCGGGCCCGGTGACGGTGGCGGACGACAAGGCGACGGACGAGTCCTGTCCGGATGTTGCGACCGCAGGCGACTTGGACGGCTTTCTGGATCCTGGCGAGAGTGTGACGTGCTCGGCGAGCTACACGATCACGCAGGCAGACCTGGACACAGGCTTTGTGACGAACGTGGCGATGGCGAATGCGGATGGGACGGATTCAAACGAGGATGATGAGACAGTCAACGCGGTTCGAAGCCCTGGGATTCAAATCGTCAAGACGCCGACACCGACGACGTACTCGTCGGTGGGCGATGTCATCACCTATAGCTTCCTGGTGACCTGCACGGGAAACGTGACCCTGACCGCTGTCCTGGTGAGCGATCCACTTGTGAGCCCCATTGACTGCGAAGACGGTGAGGTGCCCGAAGGCAGCAACAACCCGATACCCATCCTCGCACCCGATGAATCCGTGTTGTGCTCGGGTACGTACGCGATCACGCAGGCTGATCTGGACTCGGGGTCGGTGCCGAACACCGCGACGGCGGCAGGGAACGATCCGGAGGGCAACCCTGTCAGCGACACGGACAGCGCGCAGGTTGATGCGAACCAGTCTCCGGCGCTGACGCTGGTGAAGACGGCCGATCCGCTGACGTACTCGGCGGTGGATGAGGTCATCGGCTACAGCTATCTGGTGACGAACAGCGGCAACGTGTCGCTTGCGGGTCCGGTGACGGTGGCGGACGACAAGGCGACGGACGAGTCGTGTCCTGATGTTTCGACGGTGGGCAACGGGGATGGCTTCCTGGATCCTGGCGAGAGTGTGACGTGCACGGCGAGTTACACGATCACGCAGGCGGATCTGAACGCCGGGTCGGTGACCAACGTGGCCACGGCGAGTGCGGATGGAACGAACTCCAACCCGGACGAAGAGACGGTGACGGCGAACCAGTCTCCGGCGCTGACGCTGGTGAAGACGGCCGATCCGCTGACGTACTCGGCGGTGGACGAGGTCATCGGCTACAGCTATCTGGTGACGAACAGCGGCAACGTGTCGCTTGCGGGTCCGGTGACGGTCGCGGACGACAAGGCGACGGACGAGTCGTGTCCTGATGTTTCGACGGTGGGCAACGGGGATGGCTTCCTGGATCCTGGCGAGAGTGTGACGTGCACGGCGAGTCTACACGATCACGCAGGCGGATCTGAACGCCGGGTCGGTGACCAACGTGGCCACGGCGAGTGCGGATGGAACGAACTCGAACCCGGACGAGGAGACGGTGACGGCGACGCAGTCTCCGGCGCTGACGCTGGTGAAGACGCGCCGATCCGCTGACGTACTCGGCGGTGGGTGAGGTGATCGGCTACAGCTATCTGGTGACGAACAGCGGCAACGTGACGCTGTGCGGGTCCGGTGACGGTGTGCGGACGACAAGGCGACGGATGAGACGTGTCCTGATGGTGCGACGGTGGGCAACGGCGAGGCCCTGGATCCGGGCGAGACTATCGACCTGCACGGCGCAGTTACACGATCACGCAGGCGGATCTGGATCCGGGTCGGTGACGAACGCGGCTGCGACGGCGAGTGCGCGACGGCACGACCTCGAACACGACACGGCGACGGTGACGGCGATGCAGACGCCGGCGTTGACGCTGGTGAAGACGCGCACGACCGCCGACCGTATACGGCGGTGGGCGAGGTGATCAGCTACAGCTATCTGGTGACGAACAGCGGCAACGTGACGCTGGCGGAGCCGGTGACGGTGTGCGGACGACAAGGCGACGGATGAGACGTGTCCGTGTACACGGTGGGCAACGGCGATGGCGCCTGGATCGGCGAGAATGTGACCTGCACGGCGAGCTACACGGTCACGCAGGCGTGACGTGGATGCCGGGCTTGGTGACGAACGACATTGCGACGGGCATCAGTGCCGGATGGCGACGACCTCGAACACCGGACACGGCGACGGTGACGGCGAGCGCAGGCGCCGGTGTTGACGCTGGAGAAGACGCGCACGACCCGCCGACCGTATACGGCGGTGGGCGACGTGATCACCTACAGCTATCGTGGTGACGAACAGCGGCAACGTGACGCTGGACGGGACCGTTGACGGTCTTCGGACGACAAGGCGACGGACGAAGTCTGTCCCGGTGACTCACGGTGGGCAACGGCGACGGCAACCTGGACGCCGGGCGAGAGCATCACCTGCACGGCGAGTTACACGATCACGCAGGCGCGATCGTGGATGCGGGTCGTGTGACGAACGCGGCTGCGACGGCGCAGTGCGCGACGGACCGACCTCGAACACCGACATAGCGACGGTGACGGCGGACGCAAGACGCCGGCGCTGACGCTGGAGAAGACGGCGGACCCGCCGACCGTACTACGGCGGTGGACGACGTGATCAGCTACAGCTATCGTGGTGACGAACAGCGGCAACGTGACGCTTGACGGGACCGGTGACGGTCGACGGACGACAAGGCGACGGACGAAGCGTGTCCGTGCTGACGGTGGGCAACGGCGACGGCAACCTGGCTCCTGGGCGAGCATCGACCTGCACGGCGAGTTACACGATCGCGCAGGCGCGATCGTGGATGCCGGGTTGGTGACCAACATTGGCGACGTGCGAGTGCGCGATGGCGACGGAACTCGAACACCGACACGGCGACGGTGACGGCGACCAGTCGCCGGCGCTGACGCTGGTGAAGACGGCGGATCCACTGACGTACACGGCGGTGGGCGAGGTGATCAGCTACAGCTATCTGGTGACGAACAGCGGCAACGTGACGCTGGCGGGTCCGGTGACGGTTGCGGACGACAAGGCGACGGACGAGTCGTGTCCTGATGTTTCGACGGTGGGCAACGGGGATGGCTTCCTGGATCCTGGCGAGACGTGTGACCTGCACGGCGAGTTACACGGTCACGCAGGCGGATCTGGACGCCGGGTCGGTGACCAACGTGGCCACGGCGAGTGCGGATGGAACGAACTCCAACCCGGACGAAGAGACGGTGACGGCGACGCAGTCTCCGGCCCTGACGCTGGTGAAGACGGCACGATCCGCTGACGTACTCGGCGGTGGGTGAGGTCGATCGGCTACAGCTATCTGGTGACGAACAGCGGCAACGTGTCGCTGGCGGGTCCGGTGACGGTGGCGGACGACAAGGCGACGGACGAGTCGTGTCCTGATGTTTCGACGGTGGGCAACGGGGATGGCTACCTGGATCCTGGCGAGAGTGTGACGTGCACGGCGAGTTACACGATCACGCAGGCGGATCTGAACGCCGGGTCGGTGACCAACGTGGCCACGGCGAGTGCGGATGGAACGAACTCCAACCCGGACGAAGAGACGGTGACGGCGACCAGTCTCCGGCCCTGACGCTGGTGAAGACGGCACGATCCGCTGACGTACTCGGCGGTGGGCGAGGTCGATCGACTACAGCTATCTGGTGACGAACAGCGGCAACGTGTCGCTGGCGGGTCCGGTGACGGTGGCGGACGACAAGGCGACGGACGAGCGTTGTCCGTTGATGTTTGACGGTGGGCAACGGGGATGGCTACCTGGATCCGAGCGAGACTGTGACCTGCACGGGCGAGTTACACGGTCGCGCAGGCGGATCTGGACGCCGGGTCGGTGACGGCGAACTGGCGACGGCGAGTGCGGATGGAACGAACTCGAACCCGGACGAAGACGACGGTGAACGCGACGCAGTCTCCGGCGCTGACGCTGGTGACGACGCGCACGGGAGCCGCTGACGTACTACGGCGGTGGGCGAGGTGA
This sequence comes from uncultured Acidobacteriota bacterium, assembly GCA_963700695.1. Classification (GTDB taxonomy): domain Bacteria; phylum Acidobacteriota; class Vicinamibacteria; order Fen-336; family Fen-336; genus JAJDNS01. The sequence continues at coordinate 160,081 of CAVOYO010000009.1, forward strand.
TCGACTACAGCTATCTGGTGACGAACAGCGGCAACGTGGTGCTGGCGGGTCCAGGTGACGGTGGCGGATGACAAGGCGACGGACGAGCGTGTCCGTTGATGAATCGACGGTGGGCAACGGCGACGGCTACCTGGATCCTGGCGAGTCTGTGACCTGCACGGCGAGTCACACGGTCACGCAGGCGGATCTGGACGCCGGGTCGGTGACCAACGTGGCCACGGCGAGTGCCGGATGGAACGAACTCCAACCCGGACGAAGAGACGGTGACGGCGACGCAGTCTCCGGCGCTGACGCTGGTGAAGACGCCGAGCCGCTGACGTACTCGGCGGTGGGTGAGGTCGATCGACTACAGCTATCTGGTGACGAACAGCGGCAACGTGTCGCTGCGGGTCCGGTGACGGTGGCGGATGACAAGGCGACGGACGAGTCGTGTCCTGGTGTTTGACGGTGGGCAACGGGGATGGCTACCTGGATCCTGGCGAGAGTGTGACGTGCACGGCGAGTTACACGGTCACGCAGGCGGATCTGGACGCCGGGTCGGTGACCACGTGGCCACGGCGAGTGCCGGATGGAACGAACTCCAACCCGGACGAAGAGACGGTGACGGCGACGCAGTCTCCGGCGCTGACGCTGGTGAAGACGACCGATCCGCTGACGTACTCGGCGGTGGGTGAGGTCATCGACTACAGCTATCTGGTGACGAACAGCGGCAACGTGTCGCTGGCGGGTCCGGTGACGGTGGCGGACGACAAGGCGACGGACGAGTCGTGTCCTGATGTTTCGACGGTGGGCAACGGGGATGGCTTCCTGGATCCTGGCGAGAGTGTGACGTGCACGGCGAGTTACACGATCGCGCAGGCGGATCTGAACGCCGGGTCGGTGACCAACGTGGCCTGCGACGGCCGAGTGCGGATGGAACGAACTCCAACCCGGACGAAGCGACGGTGACGGCGAACCAGTCTCCGGCGCTGACGCTGGTGAAGACGGCCGATCCGCTGACGTACTCGGCGGTGGATGAGGTCATCGGCTACAGCTATCTGGTGACGAACAGCGGCAACGTGTCGCTTGCGGGTCCGGTGACGGTGGCGGACGACAAGGCGACGGACGAGTCGTGTCCTGATGTTTCGACGGTGGGCAACGGGGATGGCTTCCTGGATCCTGGCGAGAGTGTGACGTGCACGGCGAGTTACACGATCACGCAGGCGGATCTGAACGCCGGGTCGGTGACGGCAACGTGGCCACGGCGAGTGCGGATGGAACGAACTCCAACCCGGACGAAGAGACGGTGACGGCGAACCAGTCTCCGGCCCTGACGCTGGTGAAGACGGCCGATCCGCTGACGTACTACGGCGGTGGGTGAGGTGATCAGCTACAGCTATCTGGTGACGAACAGCGGCAACGTGTCGCTGGCGGGTCCGGTGACGGTGGCGGACGACAAGGCGACGGACGAGTCGTGCCCTGATGTTTCGACGGTGGGCGACGGCGATGGCTTCCTGGATCCGGGCGAGAGTGTGACCTGCACGGCGAGTTACACGATCACGCAGGCGGATCTGGACGCCGGGTCGGTGACCAACGTGGCCACGGCGAGTGCGGATGGAACGAACTCCAACCCGGACGAAGAGACGGTGACGGCGAACCAGTCTCCGGCCCTGACGCTGGTGAAGACGGCCGATCCGCTGACGTACTACGGCGGTGGGTGAGGTCATCGGCTACAGCTATCTGGTGACGAACAGCGGCAACGTGTCGCTGGCGGGTCCGGTGACGGTGGCGGACGACAAGGCGACGGACGAGTCGTGTCCTGATGTTTCGACGGTGGGCAACGGGGACGGCCTGGATCCTGGCGAGTCTGTGACCTGCACGGCGAGTTACACGATCACGCAGGCGGATCTGGACGCCGGGTCGGTGACCAACGTGGCCACGGCGAGTGCGGATGGAACGAACTCGAACCCGGACGAAGAGACGGTGACGGCGACGCAGTCTCCGGCCCTGACGCTGGTGAAGACGGCCGATCCGCTGACGTACTCGGCGGTGGGTGAGGTCATCGGCTACAGCTATCTGGTGACGAACAGCGGCAACGTGTCGCTTGCGGGTCCGGTGACGGTGGCGGACGACAAGGCGACGGACGAGTCGTGTCCTGATGTTTCGACGGTGGGCAACGGGGATGGCTTCCTGGATCCGGCGAGACGTGTGACGTGCACGGCGAGTCTACACGATCGCGCAGGCGGATCTGAACGCCGGGTCGGTGACCAACGTGGCCACGGCGAGTGCGGATGGAACGAACTCCAACCCGGACGAAGAGACGGTGACGGCGACCCAGTCTCCGGCCCTGACGCTGGTGACGACGCCCGATCCGCTGATCCGTACTACGGCGGTGGGTGAGGTCGATCGACTACAGCTATCTGGTGACGAACAGCGGCAACGTGTCGCTTGCGGGTCCGGTGACAGTGGCGGATGACTCGGCGACGGATGCGTCGTGTCCGATGTTTGACGGTGGGCAACGGCGATGGCTACCTGGATCCGGGCGAGTCTGTGACGTGTACGGGGAGTCACACGGTCGTGCAGGCGGATCTGGATGCCGGGTCGGTGACCAACGTGGCCACGGCGAGTGCGGATGGAACGAACTCCAACCCGGACGAAGAGACGGTGACGGCGAACC
>CAVOYO010000010.1:0-537096 GCA_963700695.1 uncultured Acidobacteriota bacterium
TCTGCGCTATTGCCTGACACTAATTTCATATTTAATCTATTTCTAGATCAAGTCAAGAATGGTTCTCCATTTACCCGGGCCATCTTCACGAGCGACGAGAGATCGACGGCCGGGATGGGCTCGGGCATCAGCGGGCTGACCGCGGCGGCCCTGCTCGGGCACTGCGGCCGCAGGCGGTTCTTGGTGCTGGAGCGGGACCGTCGCGCGGGCGGATTCACCCACACGTTCTCTCGCCATGGAGGCTTCAGCTGGGATGTGGACGCGACGGCCGGCGCGCAGCGGCCCGGAGGCCAAATGGGCGCTACGCCGACGGCTCCTCGCCTCCTCCGCCCTGGCTCTGGAACGACTGCAGGGCCAGGTAGCGCTCGCCGAAGCGCTTGATGAACTCCGCCTGGCGGTCGAACTGGTCGAAGTGGCCCTCCTCGGCGGCGACCAGGTCCTCGAAGATCTTCTTGGAAGCCGAGTCGGCGTTCTGGGCGCACTCGATGGCGAAGCGGTTGTAGTCGCCGATCGACTCCTGCTCCATCACCTTGGCCTTCTCCAGCATGGCCTCGGCGTCGTGGATTTTGTCGACCGGGCGCACTCGCCACCATCTCCACCTCCCCGCCGAGGAAGAGGATGCGCTCCGCGATCATCTCGGCATGGCCCATCTCCTCGATGGCGGTCTGCTTGAGCAGAGTGGCGAGGGGCTTGTAGCCGAGGTCGTCGAGCCGGAAGTGGAAGTACATGTACTGGTGGATCGCGCCAGCTCGTCGCCGATCGCCTTGTTCAGAAGCTCGATACTCTTCTCGCGCAAGATTGCTTCTCCCTCGAGATGTCAGGTGTCCATCTAGAGTGCCCGCTTCCCTGTCCGATCAGGGAAGCGGGCACGATCGGTCAATGCTTCCCGGGGGCCAGCTCCACCCCGCGGCGCTCCCAGGTGGCATAGGCCTCCAAGGCGATCAGGTCGGGATCGTCGAGGCCCAGTGGCTGTCCCTCCAGCGGCTGCTGGAGGCACCAGTTGATCATTTCGCGCAAGGCGATGACCCGACCCAGCTGCTTCTGGAACTTGGGGTAGGTCTCCGGGTGGGTGTTGGCGGCGTTGGGGTGGCACTGGGCGCAGGCCACTCCGTTGGTGCCGAGGTCCGGGCTGACCCAGAGCTTCGCGGCCCTTCTCCACCACGCTCATGTACTCGTCCTGGTAGCGGTCGACGTCGTCCTTGGTGAACTCGTCGGCACGCACTCGCCAGGCCCGCCACCATCACCGCGGCGGCAATGATGCCGCACGCCACGACGAACACGCTTCTTCGACATCTCTGCCTCCTTAGTAGTGGACCTGCGGGGCGATGCGACGCGCCGGGTCCTGGTAGGTCATGTCCTCGGGGTGACCCTTGGCGACGTTGAACGCGACCCTCCGGTTCGTGTTGTTGTACAGGTTGTAGTCCATGGCGACCCGGCCGGTGCCCACGTCGATGAACTGCCAGCCGGTGGCGTCGCGCTCGAAGAAGGGGTCGGCCCGGTTCATGGGCACGGTGAGCTCCGGCAGGTGCTGATCGGCCTGGGCGTAGCTCTGCGGGTAGGGCCACGGCCAGGCGGTGGCCATGACCGCGTGGAAGCTGATGTTGCCGATCTGGTTGTACTGGATCTGGTGCACGTGGCCGTAGACCACGGTGGTCTTGTCGAAGGGCTTCAGCAGCGCCTGCACCTCTTCCGCGTCGTCGGTCCAGAAGTTCCAGCCCTTGTAGATCTTCTGGATCGGGGAGTGGGAGAAGACGACGAGGGGCGTCGTCTTGTCGACCGTCTCGAGGTCCTTGCGGAGCCACTCGCGCTGCTTCTCTCCCACCATGAAGGGAGAGCCGTTGGGGTTGTCCAGGCCGGCCATCTCGAGCATGCGCTGCTCGGGGGTGGGCCAGCGCTCGTAGGTCCACTCGTCGAAGGTGAGGATCGAGTTGAGGACCACGAAGTGGACGCCCTTGTGGTCGAAGCTATAGTAGTGGTCACCGAAGAGCTTGGACCAGTACTCGCCGAGGTCGAGATAGTAGTCGTGCTCGCCCATGACCATGTGGGTCTTGTGGTTGAGCTTCGAGAGCATCTCCGCCCCGTGGTCCAGCTCCTCCTTCGTGGCGAGCTGGGCGAGATCGCCCCCGAACATCACGAAGTCGGGCTTGGGTCGGAGAAGGTTGGTCTCCGCCACCGCCCGGATGAGACCGCGGTCCCAGTTGCGGACGAACTTGTTGCCCGAGATGTGCTGGATGTGGGAGTCGGAGATGTAGGCGAAGGTGAAGTCCTGGGCGGGGTCGGCGAAGGCGAGCTTCACCATGGAGAGGGGAAGGGTGCTCACGGCGGCGGCCGCTCCGGCACCCTTGAGGAAGTTTCTACGGCCTTGAGAGTCGGTCATGGCTTCACTTCTCCTCCAGGCCCAGGGCCTTGGGAAGATCGGCGTACTCGGGACTGGTGAGCGCGTCCATGAAGGCCACCAGGTCGTCGATCTCGTCCTCGGTCAGGTCGAGTGGGCGGATGCCGCCGCTCAGGAAATCGTTGACGGGGTCGCCCTCGTTGGTCACTCCGCCGTTGTTGTAGTGGACAATGGCGTCGCGCAGGGTCGCCTTGCTCCCGTCGTGCATGTAGGGACCGGTGACCGCCACGTTCCGAAGGGTCGGGGTCTTGAAGCTGCCGAGGTCGTCGAACCCGGTGGTGACCGCGAAGCGGCCGAGCTCCGAGCTGCGCTTGTCGGTGAGGACCGCGATGTCCACCTCGGCCTTCGTGAGGTTGGCCTCGATGTACTCGCCGGCGAGGGCGGGCACGTCCTCCTGGATGTCGTTGATGCCGACGCCGATGTTGTGGAACCGGCCGTCGGTGAAGATAGCCTGGGTCTGCTCGATGACGTGGCAAGAGACGCAGCGGCCCTTGTTCACGTAGAGGTCGAAACCGCGGCGCTGGGCGTCGGTCATCGCATCCTTCTCACCCGCGTAGAAGTAGCGGTCGAAGGGCGAGTTTCCGCTCACCTGGGTGCGCTCGAAGGCGCCGATGGCCTTGGTGACCTCGTCCATCGTGATGCCGTCTCCGCTCTTGCCGAACACCTGCTCGAACGCCCGCGCGTACTCGGCATCGGTCCGAACGATCTCGAGGATGGGCTCGTGGCTGGCGAGGCCCCCCTCGACGGGATTGACGGGCGGGTGCAGCGCCTGGTCCTCGAGGTTCGGTGAGCGCCCGTCCCAGAACTGGGTCTTCATGTAGGCCGCGTTCACCACGGTGGGGGCGTTGCGGGTGCCGGTCAGCTTGTTGACGCCTTCCGAGGTCTTGAGGGGACTGTCGGTGAAGGCCTTCGCGGGGTCGTGGCAGGTCGCGCAGGAGACCTCCCCCGTGCTGCTGAAACGCTTGTCGTTGAAGAGCTTGTCGCCGAGGGCGATCTTCTCGGCGGTCTGCGGGTTGTCCTCGGGGACCGGCACGGGCGGCAGGCCGAGGGGCGGGGCGGCAACGTCCCCCGCCACGGCTCCGGCGGCCAGCATCAGGGCGGCCGTCAGGAGCATTCCGATCCGAAATCGTCTCATTGTGTTCCCTCCTGTTCGCGACAACGGCGGCAGATCCCCCGCAGCTGCACGCGGAAATCCTCGATCTTGAAGCCGTGCGGCGACGTGTCGGGCACCGGGAGAGCGTCGAGACGCTCGTCGGTGATGTCGATGACGGTGTCGCAGTGCAGGCAGACGAGGTGGTGATGTGTCTCGGTGCGGCTGTCGTAGCGGATGGCCTTGCCAGGATGGCAGGCCTTGGTGATGACGCCGACCCGGGCGAGGCTCTCGAGCGCGCGGTACACGGTCGCTCGCGAGACACCGGGGTGGCGTTCTGCGACGGCCTCGTGGACCCGGTCGGCGGTCGGGTGGTCGTCGAGATCGAGCACCGCTTCGAGCACGACCATTCGCTGCTCCGTCAGGGGCAGGCCCTTCTCCCGGCACAGACGCCGGAAGGTCTCGATGCGTCGTTTCTTCGTCTGCCAGTCCATGGTGGGTCCCGGCGCGTCTTGGGGGACACTGCCGCGTGGTTGAGACTTTGTCTCAGCGGGCGGACGCGGATCAATGAGACAGATGAATCATTCATTGACCCCCCTCCCTATCCCTCCCCACGTAGCGGGCTCGGGGGACGCGCAGTCGAGCCTGCGAGACGCGCGTCGACCCCGAGAGTACGCCGCGACGCGCCAGCGTCGCCTCCGACAGGCCGGGAAAATCCTTGAGATGGGCCCGGAACACTCGCGTGGTCCCCAGGGAGAGGACACGCGGGCGGGCCTAGGCCTGGTGCTCAGCTGCACTTGATCCAGAACCCCCAGCGTATCCCTCCCCATGTAGGGGGCTCGGGGGACGCTCAGTCGAGCTTGCGAGACGAGCGTCGACCGCGTGAGTGGACCTCGGGGGTCAGGCCAAAGGACGCGAGGGAGCACCACTCCTCCACCGTTCCCTCCGTTCGCCAGACGTGGAGGCGGCGGGCCTCGAAGGGGTCCGGCATCTGGCGAACCAGCTCGCGCGAGAGCTCGGCCTTCACCCGCGCGTCGAGGGTGCCGTAGACCAGGCTCAGGTGGGGATCGAAGGAGGGGTCCGGCTCGCGACCGAAGCGGCGAGCGGCGTTCGCCTGGGCGGCGCGCAGGGCCTCGGAGGCCTGCACCCGGAAGAACAGGCACCGGAAGTGTGTCTCGGCTCCGTCGATGTCCGAAGGCTCGAGCGAGAAGGGCCCGAGCTCGCCGGCGAGAGCGCGAGCGGCGTTGACCACGTTCGATTGGGGGCCGGGGAGGCCGGGCAGCAGCGTCACGTGAGGGGCGAACGCGACGGTCCCGAGCCGCCTCGCCAGGCGGTCGATCAGGGCTCCGAGGCGCTCGTACGGCACGCCCTCCGGCATCAGCCAGAGGGAGATGCCTTTGGCCCGGGGCCCCCGCATGCTGGTATTCTTGAATCAGAATCACCCTTCGGTACGGACGACCAGCGGCCACAGGAGAGGCCATGCAGATTCTCGTCGGCACGAGCGGCTTCAGCTACAAGGAGTGGAAGGGAAGCTTCTACCCGGAGGACCTCAAGAACGCCGACATGCTGCGCTACTACGCGGAGCGGTTCTCCTCCGTCGAGATCAACAACACCTTCTACCGGATGCCGAAGGCCTCGATGCTCGAGGGCTGGGCAGGGCAGGTCCCGTCCGACTTCCTCTTCGTCCTGAAGGCCTCCCAGCAGATCACGCACCGCAAGCGGCTCAAGGAGGCGGGCGAGCCCCTCGCGTACCTGCTCGAGACGGCCTCCACCCTGGGGGAGCAGGCTGGGTCCCGTCCTGTTCCAGCTGCCGCCCTACTTCAAGAAGGATCTGCCACGACTCCAGAGCTTCCTCGAGCTGCTGCCCGAGGGGCGCCCCTTCGCTTTCGAGTTCCGCCACGAGTCGTGGGCCGACGATGAGGTCTGCGAGGTGCTCCGCGAACACAACTGCGCCCTGGTCTGCGCCGACACCGAGGACTCGGGCGAGGGGGCGCGCCCATCGTGCCCACCGCCGAATGGGGGTACGTGCGCCTGCGGCGCTGTGACTACAGCGAGGCGGAGCTTCGGCCCTGGGTCGATCGCATCCGTGCCCAGCCCTGGGGAAGGGCCTTCGTCTTCTTCAAGCACGAGGACGACCGGCCGCTGGAGTGGGAGACGATCCGCTGGTTCAAGAACGAGCTGGGCTGAGCCCGGCTCGGGCGAGCGCCCGCTTCACTCGGTGCGCCGCGGCCTCATCGACGAGACCATCCAGCCGATGATGATCGCCGGGTAGAGCTGTCCGATGAACCCCTCGAACATGGCGAGCCGGCGGGCCAGGGGGGTCAACGGCGTCACGTCGCCGTAACCCACGGTCGTGAGGGTCACGAGGCTGAAGTAGCCGACCGCGCGCTGCACGCCCTCCGGCTCTCCCTCGGCGAACGCTAGGGAGCCAGGGCTCAGAAGCTCCATCAGCTCGAAGGCGATGGCGAAGGTCATGGCGATCAGGAGGTACGCGGCCACCGCCCCTTCGATCCGACGACGAGTGATGGGGCCGGGGCTCAGCGTGCGCAGCAGCACGAGGAGCGTGAAGAGACCGAGGACCGCGAGCGCCGCGCCCGCGGCGACGGCCGGGGTCCCGGGCAGGCCGGGGACGTGGGCGATCCACTTCAGGATCGCGGCGGCGAGAGCCAGGATGCCGATAGCGACATACGCGACCCCGCGATTGGCCACGGTCGCCAGCCCGGTGAAGAGCAGGATCGTGAAGACGGCGTTCACCGCGACCTCGCCGATATTGGGGCCCAGGACCGGGAGCACGAACATGTCCACGATGAGGATGAGCAACAGCCCGCTCAGGGCCTCCTCGCTGAGCCACGCGCCCGCGCGCTCCGCCCAGCCTCCGGGCGAGGAGTGTCCGGTTCCGGTCATCTCACTGCCTCCTTGCTCCGCTCAGAGCACTGCGTAGAGCCAGATGCTCTCCCGGGTCGGGAACACGGCGCCCATGGTACCGGACCGCCCCGGCGGTGCCCACTCGGGTCGCCGCCGCCCGTGCGTGGGCGGCGGTGCCTTCGTCCCCGCTTATAATCGCCCGGCACGATCCCCTTGCGAGGGGACGGGCGTGCGATCGAGACCTCTCCCGGGGGGGAGTTGTGAACCACACCGCCGAGCAGCTGCAGGAGCAGATCCAGGACCTGCTCCGTGAAAGGAAGTTCTGGGACGTTCGGGCCACGCTGCGCGACGTGGCCCCTGCGGACGTGGCCGACACCCTTTCGCTCCTGCAGCCGGAGGAGGCGGCCCTCGCCTTCCGCCTGCTGCCGCGGGACCACGCCGGGGACGCCTTCGCCGAGCTCGAGCACGACCGTCAGGAGCACCTGATCGAGGAGCTCGGGGTCAACGCCCAGCCGATCGTCGAGGCCATGGACCCGGACGACCGGGCGGAGCTCATCGACGAGCTGCCCCCGAGGGTGGCGCGCCGCCTTCTTGCCGCGCTCAAGCCCGCGGACCGGAGGGAGACCCAGGCGATCCTCGGCTATCCGCCGGAGAGCGTCGGTCGTCTCATGACGCCCGACTACGTCCGCGTCAAGCCGGACTGGACCATGGAACGCGTGTTGCATCAGATCCGGCAATTCGGGAGTGACGCCGAGACGATCTGGTACGTGTACGTCACCGACTCGGCGGGCCGGCTCATCGACGACATCCGTATCCGGAGGATCCTCCTGGCGGACCCGGACGAGACGGTCGAGTCGGTGATGGACCGCCGCTTCGAGGCCTTGTCCGCCTATGACGACCGCGAGGAGGCGGTCCGGCAGATCGCCCGGTACGACCGCTTCGCCCTCCCGGTCGTCGACAGCCAGGGCGTCCTGGTGGGGATCGTGACCGCCGACGACGTGGCCGACGTAGCCGAAGAGGAGGCGACGGAGGACATCCAGAAGCTGGCCGGCATGGAGGCCCTCGAGGACCCCTACATGCGCGCCCCCTTCCTTGACATGCTCAAGAAGCGCGGGGGATGGCTGCTCCTGCTCTTCTTCGGCCAGCTGCTGACGGTGGCCGTCCTCGGCCACTTCGAGGGCCAACTGGCTGCGGTGCTCGTCCTCTTCATCCCGGTGATCATCGCCTCCGGGGGCAACACCGGGACCCAGACCGCGTCGCTTCTCATCCGCGCGTTGGCCCTCCAGGAGCTCAGCCCCGGAGACTGGCTGCGCGTCATGCGGCGCGAGCTCTTGGCCGGGGTGTCTCTCGGGCTCGCCCTGGGGCTCTTCGGCTTCATGGGCGTGTTGTTCTGGCACTCGGTCGGCGTTGCGTCGACCCCGCACCCCGTCCTCGTGGCGGTGTCGGTGGGGCTGGCCATTCTCGGCATCGTCCTCTGGGCGGTACTGCTGGGGGCCATGCTGCCCCTCGCCCTCCAGAAGCTGGGCTTCGATCCGGCTACCGTCAGCTCTCCGATGGTCGCCACGCTCATGGATATATCGGGGCTGATCATTTACATGGCGGTCGCGGTGGTGATCCTGCGCGGCACGGTCTTGTAGCGTCGGTGCCTCGCAACCGTCCTCGCCGGGGGCCCGCCGCCCGCGGGCCTTGCCGCGCTGTCTGCCGCGACACGAGGCCGTGGTCTCTCCGGGACACGGGTCAGTCCTTCCGTAGGAGCCAGGTGGCACTCACCGAGCTGCGCTCCCAGGCCGACGCCGCGCGCCGCTGCCGCTCGACGTAGCCGCGAACGAGATCGGCGTCCGCGGGACGGACCTTCGCGAGGGCCTCTGCTCGGGCGGAGATGCTTCGGATGTAGCGCTCGTCGACGGCTCGCATTTCGGCAGGGTCCAGTGCCTGCTCCCGGAGGAGCGCGTCGCCGTGGGCGGTCAGCCGTCGCAAGGACTCGTCGTGGTCGGCCAGCTTCCCTGACCCCGCGGCCGGCGCGGCGTCCGGAGCGAGGTAGCCGTCCTCGATCAGCAGATAGCCTCCGCCGCGCAAGCAGCGGCGGAGGGCGCTCACGCAGTCGTCCAGCTGGCCGAGCGCGCCCACGGACGCGTACACGACGACGTCGTATCCCTCCGCCGTACGGACGACCTCTCGCAGGTCGCCCGTCTCGAAGCGGCATAGAGCTGTGAGCCCCCAGTCCTCGGCGCGGGCGCGGGCGTCGCACACGAACGGCTCGAACAGGTCCACCCCGTGCACCCGGAAGCCGAGCTCCCGGGCCAGGGTGAGGGAGACCGCCCCTTTGCCGCAGCCGAGGTCGAGGACGCGGGTCTCGCGGGGCAGCTGGAGGTCGCGCAGCCAGCTCGTGATGAGGGGCGGTGAGCTACCGAGGTCCCACAGATCGGCGAGCAGCTCGGGCAGGAAGGGAACGAGCTCCGGGGTGGCGTCCAGGGCCGCCGCGATCTGCTGCAGCTCGTCGTCGGTGGACACTGACGGAATCACCCCCTCACCCGGATGATAGGCATCTCGTGGCATCATCGGCCACCCCAGGGCGGCGTTCGCCACCCTGGCGGACGATGCCAGAGAGGGTCGGATGCGGGAAGGAACGGCGCAGCTTCAGCGGGCCCTGCGGGGTGCTCTCAGGTTGGGGAGCCTGCTCGGCCTTCTGGCGCTGGGCGTCGGACCGCTTCGGGCAGTAGAGGTCAAAGGGGACACTCCCTGGCCGCGGATCCGCAGGGAGCGGGTGCGGACGCTTCTTCCGCGTGCGATGGAGCGGGTGGGGGTGGATGCCTGGCTCGTGATGTGCCGCGAGAACGCCAATGACCCCCTCGCCCTCCACGTGGGGGGTGAGAACGCCGGGCGGACCGCGGCCTTCCTGTTCCTGCGGAAGGACGGCGGGGTGCGCTCGGTGGCGTTCTCGCCGGTGGGCGAGGCGACGGCGCTGAAGGACGCGGGCCTGCACGACGAGGTCGTCGTCCTCGAGCGGGGGCAGGACGCCATCGCCGCCGCCGGCCGGAGGCTCAGGGCAATCGACCCGTCGAGCATCGCAGTCAACTCTTCGGCGGAGCCAGCCGCGGACGGGCTCTCGTACACCCAGCACATCGCGCTCATGAAAGCGATCGGCCCCGATCTCACCGGTCGCCTCTTCTCCTCGCAGGGCCTCGTCGAGGAGTGGCTCTCGATCAAGCTCCCGGAGGAGATCGAGATCATGCGCGAGGCCGCCCTCCTCACCGAGCGGCTGCAGCGCGAGGCGTACGCCACGGTCGTGCCCGGCCAGACCCGCGACTCCGACGTGGCCCGCTTCCTCGAGGAGAGGATGCGCGAGCTGGGGGTGGAGGACGCCTGGGCTCCCGATCAGAACCCGAACGTGAACTCGGGACCCGACCGTGGCCACTCACACGCCACCGACCGGGTGATCCGGCCGGGCGACTTCATCCAGACCGACTTCGGCATCAAGGTGCACGGCGTCTGGTGCACGGACATCCAGCGCTTCGCCTACGTGCTGGCCCCGGGCGAGACGGCGCCGCCGGAGGAGGCCCTCGAGAGGTGGGAGAAGTCGAAGCGCGGCAGCCGAGCTGCGTTCGGGGCCATCCGGCCCGGCGTGCGCGGCTACGACGTCGACGCCGTGCAGCGCGCCTGGATGAAGCAGGCGGGCTCGGAGCCGGTCGCGTGGGGCACCGGCCACCCGGTCGGCTATTGGGCCCACGACATGGGTCCGGCCCTGGGCGGGGCCCAGCACCCGGGGCCGCCGTCGGGGGCGGCCCGGCGCCTCCTCGAGCCCGGGCAGGTGTTCGCCTTCGACGGCTTCTTCTCATGGTCCCTCGCCGATGGCGGCACGAAGACGCTGTCCGTGGAGGAGATGGCGGTCGTCACCGAGAGCAGCGCTGAGTTTCTCATCCCGCCGCAGGAGGATCTGATCCTCATCCCCTCGCCCGCGCGCTGAGCGGTCGCGGCGCTCACGAACGCCCGCTCCGTCACCGCCCGGATCTTCACGAGGGAGGTGCAGGGACAGAATCACTGCCAGGTCGGCAACCTGGGGCTCGCCCTCGAGGTGATGATGGATTGGGTCGAGGAGCGCGAGCCGGCGACGTGAGGGCTATCTTCCGGGCGCCGGCTCGACGATCGCCTGGTAGACCAGGGCCCTCAGCTTCCCGTGGTCGTCGAGGCCCCGGGAGGGGATGAGCTGGGTGAAGTACACGACCACGAGCTCCTCCTCGGGATCGACCCAGTAGGTGGAGTGATACGCACCGCCCCACCCAAATTCCCCGAGGGAGCCGGGGACGCCCCGGGCCCCGACGTCCAGGGTGACCCGGAAGCCGAGGCCGAAGCCCAGGCCGGGCTCGTAGGCGATTCCGTCCAGATGGTCGACGGTCATGAGCTCCACGGTCTTCGGGGAGAGAATCCGCACGCCGTCGAGCTCGCCCCCGTCGAGGAGCATCTGAAGGAACCGCGCGTAGTCCGAGGCCGTCGACAGCAGACCGGCGCCTCCCGAGAAGGCGACCCTCGGCCCCTCGACGTAGTCCCCCTGCGCCTCCATTCCTGCCCCGTCGGGCGCGCGCTCGATGCCGCCGGCCTCCGTCGCGGAATACACCGTGGCGAGACGATCCTCCTTCGCGCGGGGAAGGTAGAAGTACGTGTCGTGCATGCCCAACGGCTCGAGGATGCGGGTGCGGAGGAAGTCATCGAGCGTCATGCCGGAGACGCGCTCGATCACGACCCCAAGGATGTCCGTCGCGTATCCGTAGACCCGGCACTGGCCAGGCTGACATTCGAAGGGAAGCGCGGCCAGTCGTGAGATCGTCGCGCTGACGGGCTCGTCGCGGTCCGCGAAGTACCAGCCCTGGATGCCGGCCTCGGCCCAACGGTCACGCGCGATGCCGTGTCCGTAGCTGATCCCCGCGGTATGCGTCAGCAGGTGGCGAATCGTGATGGGCCGCTCCGCGTCCACGACCGTGTAGCCTCCGTCGTCCTCCAGGACGGCGACGGCCGTCCTCGCGAACTCGGGAAGGTACTTCCCCACCGGGTCGGAGAGGAGCAGCTCGCCCTCTTCCTGGAGCATCATGATGCCTACACTCACGAGCGCCTTGGTCTGGGACGCGATGCGGAAGATGGCGTCTTCGCGCATCGGTGACCTGGACTCCCGGTCCCGCTGGCCGAACGCCTCGAAGTAGGCCACCTGGCCCCTCCGCACGACGAGGACGACGGCTCCGGCGAGCTGGCCGTCGTGCGTGTAGCCCTCGAACACCGCGCCGAGACGGTCGAGCCGGGACGCGGACAGACCGACACTCTCGGGGGCGACCCGCGGCAACTGTTGAGCGCGGGCAGTCTGGAAGGCCAGGATGAACGCGAGGCACGGAAGAATGATCGCTCTGTTTCGCATCACACACCGTATTCTATGTCTTGGCCCGAGGCGCACGCGACACGCTGAAGGTTCTGCGTCGTCGCGGTCCCTGGCCGGGACCACAGATCGGCCCCGGAGAGTCGGGGGCAGAGGTAAGATCCCCCGCACGAACGCGCGGAGGATTGGCCATGAACGACCTCGTCGTCACTCTCATCGGCCGGGACCGCCCCGGCCTCGTCGAGTCCCTGGCCAAACGCGTGGCCGCTCACGGCGGGAACTGGGTCGAGAGCCGCATGGCGCACCTGGCCGGGCAGTTTGCCGGGATCTTGCGCGTGCAGGTGCCGCCCGGGAACCTCCCGGCGCTGCAGGCGGCGCTCGCCGAACTCGAGAAGGACGGCGTCCGCGTCGTCGCCGAGAGCGGCGCCCGCCCCGCCACCGAGGGTCTGCGGGCGATGGAGCTTCGGGTCGTCGGGCAGGACCACCCGGGCATCGTCCGGGACATCTCGGAGGTGCTGCTGCGGCACGGCGTGAACATCGAGGAGCTGACCACCGACCAGGTCAGCGCGCCGATGGCCGGAGGGCTGCTGTTCAGCGCGAAGGGCCGGCTCCACGTCCCCGCCGGCACCGACGCCGACCGGCTGCGCGAGGACCTCGAGAAGATCGCCGACGATCTCATGGTGGATCTCACCCTCGTTCAGGCCGTGATCGCCGGACGGAGCCGGGGGTGAGAGCCACGCGTCGGAGTAGCTCGCCTCAGCGGGCCAGCGCTTCGGCGAGGGCGCGTCCGGACGTTCCGCTCGGGGTCTCCACCCCGAGCAGCGTGGCCAGCGTGGGAGCAAGGTCGTTGAGCACCACCGTCCCGTCGTAGCGTCCGGCCCGGATGCCCGGCCCCATCAGAATGAATGGAACGTGCGTGTCGTACGAGTAGGGCGTCCCGTGGGTCGTTCCCCCCTCGCCGGACATCCAGTATGGCTCCAGCAGGACGTCCACATCCCCCGAACGCTCGCGGTTGTGGGACAGGAGCACGCGCCGGCTCCACGGGTCCGGTGGAACCCGGCCCTCTCGAAGCTGATCGCGTGTGTAGGCGCGCCAGACCGGGGCCAGCTTCTCGACCCCGGCGGCAACCGTCCGCTCCACCGCCGCGGGCTCGAGGCGCTTCAGCGCGATCAGGTTCTGGTTGAGGTAGAGGGCGCTGCCCGCCCGGCCCTCGATCCACTGCCCGGGGCCGTAGGCGTCGGCCAGCGCGCGCCGCGCCGCCTCCATGAGCTCGGACCGGTGGAGGCGGCCCCCCGGCATCTTGGCGTCGTTCAGCTCCTCGGGCACCGGGGACACCCCGTGGTCTGCGGTGAGGATGACGATCGTGCGGTCGAGACCGACTCGACGGTCCACCGCCTCGAGCAGCCTGCCGACCACGCGGTCCGTCTGAAGCGTGATGTCCCGGACCTTCTCGGCGTAGGGGCCCTTGGCGTGCCCCACCGCGTCGTTGCACGAGAAGCTGATCGTGAGCACGTCCGTCCCCGCGCCCCTCCCGAGGTCGAGGTTCTCGAGCGCGGCCTCGGCGAAGCTCGCGAGGAGCTCGTTGCCGAACGGGCTGCTGTAGACGGCACCGTAGTAGTCGGATCCGGGCTTGTCCGGGAGGGTTGCGAGCACGGCCCCGCCCTCCAGGGCCCGCCACTCGCGGCCCACCCACTGATCCGCGGGGTTGCCGGCATTGAACTCCGCGGCCCAGGCGGGCATCTCCGGGACGTACCAGGTGCTGGTCACGAAGGCGCCGGTCGCGGCGTGCCACCAGAAGGCGAGGTCCGCCGTGCGCCCGACCGTGAGGATGGCCGCGCGGTCCTTGAACGACACGCCCACCGCGCGGGAACCGGGGACGGCCAGCTTGAGCTCGTCCGCGACCGTGCTGACCAGGAGATTGTGCGGCGAGGAGCCGTTCCGCTCGCCGCCCCCGTCACCGAGACCGAGCAGCGTCGTCTCCGCGTCCTCGACGCTGGTGACGTTGCGTCTCTCGCCGCGGTCGTACCAGTCGTTGCCGACGATGCCGGAGATCGACGGAGGGGCGCCGGTGAGCGTCGTCGCGTGGCCCACCGCGGTGACCGACGGGTAGTGATCGAGATGGGCGTTCGTGAAGACCGCCCCCTCGTCGAGCAGTCGTCGGAAGCCGCCGGTGAACCCGGAGGCGAACCGGCTCGTGAAGTCGTAACGAAGCTGGTCGCCCACGAGGAGCAGTACGAGCCGCGGCGACTCGCCCGCCGTCGGCGAAGACTGTCTCGGCATCGCGCAGGCCAGGAGGCCCGCGGTCACCACGAGCCCCGTCGTCATCGAGATCCGGCCTCTCATCGTTCCTCCCCGGTGTTCGGCATCGGAATCCTCCGGCGTGGGCGGCAGTATACGTCGCCGGGACGACGCAGGGACGGCGGGCGGGTGACAGTGTGCCCGGGGCGTGGCATCCTCTTTCCGGAAGACCAGCAGAGAGAGGTGAAACGCATGATCCTGGTGACAGGTGCGTCGGGGACTGTCGGCTCGGCAACGGTGGCCGCGCTCAAGGCGAAGGGCATCGACTTCAAGGTGGGCTCGCGGTCGCCGGAAAGGGCAAAGGCCCTGGGAGCGTCGGCGGTAGAGCTCGACTGGGACCGGCCGGAGACGCTGGCCGGCGCGGTGGCCGGTGTCGAGAAGGCCTTTCTCCTGGCCCCGATCACCGACCAGCTCGAAAGCCTGACTCGCGCCTTCGTCGACGCGGCGAAGCAGGCCGGCGTCCGTCACGTGGTGAAGCTGTCTGCAATGGGCGCCGGGCCGGAGAGCATCGCCCTGGGCCGCCAGCACGGCGCCGGCGAGGAGGTGATCCAGTCCAGCGGCCTCGACTGGACGATGCTGCAGCCGACGTCGTTCGCCCAGAACTTCCTCAACTACTGGGGCGTCGATCCCGCGAGGGACTCGACGGTCTACCTTCCTCTCGGCGAGGGCAAGGCGAGCTGGCTCGACGCCCGGGACGTGGGCGAGGTGGCGGCCGCCGTTCTCACTGAAGACGGCCACCAGGGGAAGACGTACGTCCTCACCGGACCGAAGGCCCTCGGCGCCGCGGAGGCGCTCGCCACGCTCAGCGAGGCCCTCGGCCACACCTACACCTATGTCGACGTGCCCGAGGACGCGGCGCGCAAGGCGATGGCCGAAGCCGGGGTCCCGGAGTGGCTCGTCTACGCGTACTCGGAGCTCAACGCGGTCATCAAGAACGGGTACGCCTCCGGCGTGGCCCCGGGGGTGAAGCAAGTGCTCGACCGCGACGGGCGGACCTTCGCGGAGTTCGCGCGGGACCTGGCGGCCAGCCGGAGCTGAGCGACCCCGGGGCACCGGTTAGAATCCTCCCGGCGCGGTCCCGCGGGGCACTGAGCAGGCGCGCCGAAGGCCTGGAGAGCGTCTCGGGTCGGGAGGACGAACATGAATCGCAGGGCGTTTCTTCACGGTGCCGGCGGCACCTCGGTCGCGGCGCTCCTCGGACCGGGAGCGGGCGTGGCGCCCGACGCGAAGCCGGAGATCGAGGGACCCTTTCTGGATCGGGATCGGCTACGCCACCGTAACGTCAACCGATCGACGGTCGCGTGCCAGAACGGCATCGTCTGCAGCAGCCAACCGCTCGCATCGATGGCGGGAATCGACGCGCTCAAGGCCGGCGGCAACTGCGTCGACGCGGCGATCGCGGCCAACGCCGTCCTCGGCGTCACCGAGCCGGCCAGCAACGGCATCGGCGGCGACCTCTTCGCCATTCTCTGGCATGAGAGGGAGGGTTTGCTCTTCGGCCTGAACGCCAGCGGCCGCTCGCCGTACGACTGGTCGCTCGAGAAGGCCCGGACCCGGGGGCTCGAGAGCATCCCGCGCCGCAGCCCGCTCTGCTGGAGCGTGCCCGGCTGCGTGAGCGGCTGGAAGGCCCTCGCCGAGCGATTCGGCACGCTGTCGCTCGAGCGGTGCCTCGAGGCGGCCATCCACTACGCGAGCGAGGGCTTCCCGCTGTCGCCGATCATCTCCACGAGCTTCGAGTGGAAGGACGAGGACGCTCCCCACATGGCCGGCGTCTACCACCCGGGCGGCCGGGTCCCGGGCTTCGGCGACGTCTTCCGCAACCCCGACCTCGCCCGCTCGTATCGCGCGATCGCCGAAGGCGGCGCGTCCGCGTTCTACGAAGGGGAGATCGCGGAGCGCATCATCGCAAAGTCGACCGAGCTGGGTGGCGTTCTGTCGCTCCGGGACCTCGCCGAGCACGAGGCGACCTGGGTCGACCCGGTCAGCTCCAGCTACCGGGGCTGGGACGTATGGGAGCTGCCCCCCAACGGCCAGGGGATCGCGGCGTTGCAGATCCTGAACCTCCTGGAGCACTTCGACATCTCGTCCCTGGAGCCGAACTCGGCCGAGCATCTTCATCTCTTCATCGAGGCGAAGAAGCTCGCCTTCGAGGACCGCGCCCAGTACTACGCCGACCCGGAGTTCGCGGACGTGCCGGTCGAGTGGCTCATCTCGAAGGATTACGCGGCCGAGCGGGTGAAGCAGATCGACCCCCGCCGGGCCCGCACCCGCGTCACGCACGGCGATCCCCCGCTCGACTCCGACACCATCTATCTGGCCGCCGCCGACGCCGAGGGAAACATGATCTCCTTCATCCAGAGCCTCTACTCCGGCTTCGGCTCGACGATCTGTCCGGACGGCGTGGGCTTCGCGATCCAGAACCGCGGCCAGGCCTTCTCTCTCGACCCGAAGCATCGCAACCGTCTCGAGCCCCACAAGCGCCCCTTCCACACCATCATCCCCGCGTTCGTCACCCGGGCCGGGCGGCCGGTGCTGGGCTTCGGCGTCATGGGCGGGGACTTCCAGCCGCAGGGACACGCCCAGGTCCTGATGAACATGATCGACTTCGAGATGTCCCCGCAGCAGGCCGGCGACCAGCCTCGGCTCGGGCACAACGGAAGCTCATCGCCGTGGGGAGAGAAGTCGACGGACGGCGGCGAGCTCGTCTTCGAGCGTGGGTTCCCGGACGCGGTGAAGGCCCGCCTCGCCGAGATGGGACATCGCCTGGGCGACGGCATCTCCGCGCACGGCGGATACCAGGCCGTCTGGCGCCGCGACGACCCTCGCGTCTACTTCGGCGGCTCCGACCCGCGCAAGGACGGCGCGGCCCTCGGCTACTGAGGGCCAGGTCAGACGTACGGGAGTCTCTTGCGCGCCTTCACCTGGCGCCCGTACTCCCTGACCCACGCCTCCTCGTCCGGCGACAGCGGCCCCGCGTCGAGCGCGGTGAGGTTTTCGTCGAGCTGGATGCGGTCCCTCGGGCCGCTCAGGACGACGTGCACATGGGGGCTGGTGAGGCAGAAGCGGTAGCAGAGGCCGGCGGTGAGCGGGGGCGGCGCCTTCCCTCCCGGGGAACGCCCCGGCCAGGGCGCCAGGTCGAGGCCGGAGATGGGCCGAAGAAGCTGACGCCACGACGTCGCGGTGTACGCGATCACCATGGGCTTGCGGGCGTCCAGGTAGGGAAAGACGTCCTGCTCCGCGCCGGGGTGCTTGGCGTTGTAGCGCAGCATGAAGGCGTCGAGCACCGAGTCCCGGGCGAGCCGTCCGGCCCGGGGCCGGTCGTGAATGCTGGTGCCGACCGCCTTGATCTTCCCCTCGTCCTTCAGCTTGCCGATCGCCTCGCGAATCCCTTCGGTCAGCAACGACGTGCGCCCGAGCCACCCGAGCTGGTAGATGTCCAGGTAGTCCGTGCCGAGCACTCGGAGGGCTTTCTCGACGCCGCGGCGCACCATTCCTCCGGTGTAGGCCATGCCGAGCGTGGCCACGACGTGGCGCTCACGCTCGCGAGCGAGGATCTCCCGCAGGGCCGGGGTGACGGACTTGAAGCGCAGGGTCCAGAGCCAGTAGCCGACGCCCCGCTCCGCGGCGTGGCGGATGTCCGCGGTCTGCAGACCGTAGTTGCCGGCAATACCCAGGCGCAGGACCCGCTTGCCCAGGGGCGGGAGGTCGGTGTGAGTGAATGCTCCGCTCATCCTGGAGGGCAGTCTACGCCAGCCGACGCCCCCCAACCACTTCGCCCTTCGCGGGACGGGAGGAATCTGATACTTATCGCCACCAGGACATGAGAGACCGTCCCCCAGCGCGACCACCCGGGCGTCGGCCGGGAGCTCGCCCCGTCCCCCCCGGTCGCCCACGCCGCGGGCGGCAGGTCCTCGGCGCGGTCGTCGTGGCCCTCGCCGCGGTGGGGGCGGTCGTCGTGGTGCAGCCGCGGTGGGTGTTCGACGTGATGGTGCGGATCGTCCCCGAGGTCGTGTGGCGAGTCGACACGGCGGAGCCGCTGGTGGCGCTGACGCTCGATGACGGCCCCGCGCCGGGTCACACGTCCGTCGTCCTGGACCTGCTGGCCCGACACGAGGCTCACGCGACCTTCTTCATGATCGGGGAGCGGGCAGAGGCCCACCCCGACCTCGTCGAGGCGGTCCGGAAGCGGGGTCACGAGGTCGGAAATCACGCCTACACCGGCCGCCGGACGATCGGGCTGTCCGAAGAGGAGTTCCTCGCGACCCTGCTGCGGACCGAACAGGTGCTGGACCTGCAGGGACCCATCAAGCTGTACCGCCCACCCAGCGGGCTCATCTCCCCCTCACAGCTCGCACTCGTCCAGAAGAACGGGTACCGCTGCGTTCTGGGCTCGGCCTATCCCTACGACCCGGCCCGTCCGCCTGCCGGCTACATCCGGTGGCTCGTCGAAAAGAACATGGCCCCGGGGGCCATCGTGATCCTCCACGACGGCATCCCTGATCCCTCGCAAACGCTTGCCGCCCTCGAGGGGATTCTCGCCGCGGGGCAGGAGAAGGGGCTCAGGTTCGTGACGGTGAGCGAGCTGCTGGCGGCCGGAGCCAGTGCCCCTCGTTCCCGACAAGATCCGGCCCCGGCAAACCTCCGGGTCGCAGTCGCCGAGCGTTGGTGACCCGGCGCCTTCCCTCTCTGGTCTGCGTCACTGCCGTCCGGAAGCGGGCGGGATGAGGGAGGCCAGGGCCGGCCACAGGCTGCGGCAGGACGAGGAGCGGGCCGCGCCGTTCCTGACTGCGACGAGGTGGGTGCGGGTCCGGAAGTAGAGGGTCCCCTCCGAGATCGCCGGTGTCGCCATCGTCACCTCACCGAGAGGGTTCTTGGCCAGGAGCTCGAACTTCGGGCCGGCCCTCACGACGTAGACGTCCCCCTCCTCGCTCGTGAAGTACAGCTTGCCGTCCGCGGCCACCGGTGAGGCGCTGAAGCCGGTGCCCCCCCGGCCCAGCCGGTCCTGGTAGTGCCGCTCGCCGGTGCGGGCCCGAAAGCAGAAGAGCACCCCGTTGTCACGGCAGGAGTAGAGGTAGTCCCCGTAGACGAGAGGCGTCTGCATGTACGCCCCGTCCCTCATGGTGCTCCAGGCGACGTGCCGATTGGAGCTCTTCCCCTCGGCGAGGGAGACGTCTCCTTCCGCGTCGAGCCGGATCGCGTAGATCGGTGCGGCGCCGCCGTGGGCGTTCGTGACGAACACGAGGTCGTGAGCCACGACCGGGGACGGGACGGGAATGTCGCCCCCTCCCTGCATTCTCCAGATCTCCTCTCCCGTCCGGGCGTCGTAGCCCCCGATGTGCTTCCAGCCGTTGACCAGGAGAAGCGTGCGGTCCCCCTTCCGGTGAAGGGTGGGCGTGCTCCAGGTGGGCACGTCGTCGCGCGGCGTCCGCCAGCGCTCCTCGCCGGTGCTCAGGTCGAAGGCGGCGAGGAAGGGGTCGTTCAGCACGTCGCACTGGATGTAGACGACGCCGTCCCGGATGACCGGGGAGCTGGCGAAGCCCCACTGGGCGTCGGGGGCCACGTAGAAGGCGGCGTCGAGCGGTCCCAAGTCCTTCTTCCAGACGAGGTTCCCCTTCGTGTCGTAGCAGTAGAGTCCCTCCGACCCGAAGAAGGCCACGATCTTCTCGCCGTTCGTCGCCGGCGTGGGGTTGGCGTGGGTGGCCTTGGGATGGCGCGGACGCCGGGGCACGCCCTCGTGGGCGACGCGCTCCCAGAGGATCTTGCCCGTGCGCTTGTCGATCCGATAGAGGACGAACCGGTGCACGGCCTCGGTGGGCGCCGGGGCGATGTCCCCGTAGAGGCCCAACCGCAGGAGGGACCCGCCCTCCGCGCTGATGGCGGTGGTGAGGAAGATGCTGTCGCCCCAGACGACGGGCGAGGAGTGGGCAAGGCCGGGGATCGGCGCCTTCCAGAGGATGTTCGTCCCACCTTCGACGCTCCAGGATACGGGGGTGGGGTGGCCATCGGCGATCCCGCTCGCCTGCGGCCCGCGGAAGCGGGGCCAGTTCTGGCCGGGCTCCTCCGCCCGGCCCACGCTGAGCAGGACGGCGGCCGCGGCGAGCAGGCCCACCCCGATGAACGTCCTGGCGTGGTATGTCAGGGTGTCCCTCCCTTCCTGCGCGAGAGCCCGCCGGGCGCGGGATGCCGTCCCGCTCATCCTGCCGCGGAAGACCCTCCCCAATTCAAGCACAGGAGCGGTGGCGGTTTATACTCGAATGAGCCCGGAGACGGCCGTCCGAGGGCAGGACTCAGCGCGATCCACGACGCCCCCGCGTCCGGATCGATCATCCCGGAGAATACGAACGCCCATGAGCACACCGTCCCTAGCGAGATGGTCACTCTGTCTCGGCCTCGCGGCGGCGCTCCTGGCACGGCCCGGCGCCGCCCAGGACGAGCCGGCGAAGGAGGCGACGCCACCAGGCGAGCCCCCGCGCTTCGAGGCGGAGGTCCGCGTGGAGGCCGACGCGCCCGCCACCCCTCCCCCGAGCACGGCCGCGACCCGGCTGCCGGTCGCCGTCCGGGACCTCCCGATCAGCGTCGCCGTCGTACCGGAGCGCCTGTTCGACGAGCAGACGGCCAACGTCATGGGCGACGCCCTGAAGAACGTGAGTGGCGTCAACGTCGCCTCCGGCTTCGGCGTGTTCGATTTCTTCGTCATACGCGGCTTCGACTCGCTCACGAGCGGGCTCGTGCTCACCGAGGGCATCCCCGAGCCGAGGACCACCTTCTACCCCCTCTACAACGTCCGCCAGGTCGAGGTCGTCAAGGGACCGAGCAGCTTCCTGTACGGGGGAAGCCCCCTGTCGGGCGCGGTGCAGCTCGTGCGCCGGCAGCCGGCGGAGACGACCTTTGCCGGGGTGACGCTCGGGTACGGCCGCTACGGGACCTACGAGGCCTCCTTCGACGGCAATGCGGCCACCGCCGACGGCGGGCTCGCCTTCCGCCTGAACGCGACGGCCCAGGGCACCGACAACTACCGCGACCTGCCGGACGGGTCCATCAAGGCGGTGAACCCCACCCTCGCCTGGCGTCCCGACGAGCGCACCCGCCTCGGCCTCGACTTCGAGTACATGGAGAGCCGCTGGCCGCCCGACACCGGGATCCCGTTCGTCGGCGAGACCGACCCCGTGCTGGCCCCGGTGCCACGCACGTGGTCGTACCAGTCCCCCTTCGACGGCTCGACCCAGGACGTGTACCGCTTCCGCTTCATCGCCGAGCGCGAGATCGGGCCGCGCCTCACCCTGAGGAACCGCCTCTACTACACCGAGCTCACCTGGGATTCCGACGGGACGCTCGTGGCCGGCACCTTCCCGGGGGCCGACGGCCGCCTCAAGGTGGCGCGGAGTCTCGTACTGCTCGACGATCGGCAGCGGCTGCTGGGAAACCAGCTCGAGCTGAGCGCCGCCTTCGGGACCGGCTCCGTGCGCCACGACCTGTTGGTCGGGGTGGAGCTGCGAAGTCTGAAGGACACCTTCACGCAGGACGTGGCCCTCCTCGCTCCTCTCGACCTCCTCGAGCCGGTCGAGAGCGGCGCGCCGCCCGTGCCTCTTCCTCCGTTCAGGCAGGCCGGGCGACTCCCGGAGCCTCGTGGTCGCCCCGTACCTGATCGACCGCCTTCGTGTCTCGGACAAGGTGCAGGCGTTCGTCGGAGAGCGCCTCGACATCCTCGACTACGAGGACCCTCTGAACGAGACTGAGCGCGACAGCACCCGGCTCCACCCCCTGCTAGGCGTCGTGTACTCGCCGACCCGCGACCTCTCCCTGCACGCGAGCTGGGGCACCGGCTCCGCACCTCCGTCGACGCAGGTCGTGGGACCACGGGACCCCGAGGAGAGCTGGCAGGTGGAGCTCGGGGGCAAGCTGAGCTTCCTGGGGGGGAGGGGTTTCGCCGGCCTGTCGCTCTACGACCTGCGGCGCGAGAACATCGCCGTCCCCGACTCCACAGGCCTCACCCGTCAGGACGGCGACCAGCGCTCGCGGGGGATCGAGCTCGACATGACCGTGGAGCCGACGCAGGGCTGGGGAGTCCAGGGCACCTACGCCTTCACCGACGCGACGCTCACACGCTTCTCCGAGGTCGTGTCCCTTCAGCCCCCGGACTTCGTCGTGCTCGATCGCTCGGGGAACACCGCCCCGTTCGCACCGCGGCACCTCTTCGGCCTCTGGGTGTCGCGGCGGCTCGACTCGGGCCTCGGGCTGGCCCTGGGCGTGCGTCACGTGAGCGACCAGCTCATCGCCCCGGACAACTGGGCCCGGATCGACGCCTACACGACCCTGGACGCGGCCGCGTCGTACGAGCGGGGCCGCTGGGGCCTCCGCGTCCACTTCCGAGACCTCACCAACACGGAGTACGAGACCCGAGGCTTCGGGTCGGCGTCGGTGATCCCCGCCCGACCCTTCGAGGTCCGGGCGCGCCTCGAGCTGGGGTTCGGAGCGCGCTGAGGAGCGCTCCCCTCACCGACGAGGGGATCAGAAGGGGCGAGAGACGTTTCCGGGCCATGTGGCGGCGCGGTCGTCATCGGCAGCGTCAGCCCACGACGTCGAGTCACGGGTCTCGCTGCGCGCGTCGTTCGTGCACCTCGTGCACGGCATCGATGGCAAAGTGGACGGTCATGGAGATGTGATCGTTGAGGACCGGCTCGAGCTCCGCCGCTTCCGGGAGCTTGCGCAGCGTCTCGAGGCAGACCTGGTCGAGGCATTCGAGGGCCCCCCACAGCTCCTCGAGCGGCAGACCCTGCTCGCGCCAGCGCTCGGCCAGGTGCCGGCAGCAGTTCATGAAGACCCCCTTGTCCCCGGTTCGGATGGCGCACAAGAGCTGCTCCACCAGCAGGCGGTGTCGCTCCTCGAGGTGCTCGCGCCCGCAGCCGAGGTAGGCCGGGAAGCGGTGGCTTCGAACCGGATTCTGAAGGACCTCCTCGAGCCGGTGGCAGATCGCGTCCTCGCGAGCGGCCAGCAGGGCCTGGATCTTCGTGCTGCTCCGCAGGCGGACCCTCTTCGCGGCCACGTGATTGCGCTTGAGCCACTCGTCCGGGTAGGTCTTGCGGTTGTGGACCAGGAATGGCATCCGCCGGAGAATCTCCAGCCGCTCGGTCGGGGCCCAGGCGAGCCTCGAGCGGGTCCGGCTCGCGTCGACGGCGAGCTCCCGATCGATGCACTGGCCCATCCAGGGCCTCTCGAAGGGCCTCCTCCCGGTCACGCGGCCGATGGCATCCATCCCGCAGAGGCCGATGCGGCACGCGAGCCGCGGGATGAGGATCGGGCGCCTCCTCAGACCGAAGTGACACGCCGTCGCCGCCGCATGGAGCTCACGGTGTGAGGTGGCGCCGTCGGTGCTGGCCGTGAGCGTCTCGAACGGCTCGAGGTGCTCGAGACTGGCCAACAGCCTTCTGAAGAACGTGACGGTGTCCCGAATGTGCAGGTAGGGGATCGCGGAGCGCCCCTTGCCGGCGAGGATCCGGCTGCGCCATCCCGGGGAGAGCCACTCGGACAGGAAGACGTACAGGGGCTCGTACTCGCACCAGTCGGAAAACAGCGCGGCGAAGCGAACGACACAGCAGGGGAACCCCCCGGAGAACTCCCGAACCAGCCCCTCGCCCAGGCGTTTGCTTCGGGCATAGTGGCTTCGACCTTCGGGCGGGGTGCTGTCGCCGATGGCCCGGCCGGGCGCGGTGAAGTCGCACGCGGCCACCGAGCTCGAGAAGACGAACCGACGCGGCTTCAGCCTTCGGGAAATCTCCAGGACGTTGCGCAGGCCCTCGACGTTGGTGCTCCGGTACTCTGGGGCATCCCGGCCCGTGAAGTCGTAGTAGGCGGCCAGGTGGATGACGACGTCGACGCCACCGGCGGCGCGAAGGCGTTCGTGAAGCGCCAGGACGTCCGCGCGGCTCGAGACGTCCGCCTGCAGCCACTCGATGTTGGGGTGTACCGGCGCACCCGCCGGCTCGGCCCGACCGCGCGCCACCGCGAAGATCCGGTGGCTCTTCATGAGCTCTCGGAGCAGGTGCCCGCCGACGAAGCCGGAGGCGCCGGTGATCAGGAGGCGCGTCACGGCATCGCCTCCCCTCCGGCTCCGAGCAGAGCCGAGGGCGTCCGAAGGGCCGAGGCCGACACCGGCATCGAGTGCCATGACCACCTGCCGAGCTGGCTGTGTTCTTCCTGGAGGTGGGCGCCTGTGAGCTGAGTCTACTGCGAGCCTCGCGCACTTGCGACAGTTTTCGAGGATGCGGCCCCGGGTCGCACTCCGAATGCCCCCGGCAGCTACCCGCGCCGGGCCACTTGTGTTACTGTGCGCCCACTCTTTCGCACCACAACTGAATAGGGGGTTTCCATGAGGCTGGGCCAAGTCTGTGCCGTGGCGTTCGCCGCCTGTCTGATCGCATCGGCGGCGGGCGCCCAGGAGACGCAGACGTTCGTGTTCGGGACGTACTACGAATGTCAGATATCGTCGGAGGAGCGCGCGGACGCGATCTACAAGGAGACGGTGGCGCCGCTGGTCCAGAAGCAGATCGAGGCCGGCCGGCTCACTGCGGCCGGTCACGCACGCCACTGGCTGGGGGGCGAGTGGCGTCGGCTCGAGTACGTCGTCGGGACCGACCTCTCCGCGATGGTCGAGGCCCGTCAGGCGATCATCACCGAGCTGGTGGAGACGTGCAGCAGAAGGCAACGGAGGAGTTCGACTCCATCTGCCCGACCCACGACGACTACATCTGGAGCTCGGTGGTGTCCTCGCAGGCCCCCGCGGACCTTGCTCGTGAGCGGGCCCGGGTCGCGATGTCCACGTACTTCGTGTGCGATGGCCGCGAGAAGGAGGCCGACGCCATCGTGAAGAGCGTCTTCGCCCCGGTGCTGAACGCCCATGTCAAGAAGGGCGAGATCACGTCCTGGAACTGGATGCAGCATTTCGCCGGTGGAAAGTACCGGCGGATCCTCGTGCTCGACGGCAAGGACCACGCGAGCATCCTCGATTACTGGAACATGCTCGACACGGCCCTGAGCGACGCCGAGCCGGATCTCACGCAGCGCTTCTTCGACATCTGTCCGACGCACACCGATTACGTCTGGGAGATGGGCACGGAGTGATGTCGTCAGGTCGAGCCTACCCGGTCATGTCGCCGGAAGCTCTGGCCCGGGCCGGGCTCGGGGAGCTTGGCGAGAAGTGGGGATAGTCGGGAGCCGCCGGCTCAGGCGGACCTAGTTCAGCAGGGCGGCGCCCTTCTCCGCGATCATGACGGTCGCGGCGTGCGTCGCCCCGCTGAGCAGGGTCGGCATCACCGAAGCGTCGATGACGCGCAGGCCCTCGACGCCGCGCACGCGCAGCTCGGCGTCGACGACGGCGCGCTCGTCGGCGCCCATTCGGCACGTCCCGACGGGGTGGAAGAAGGTGGCCACGTTGGCCCTTATGTAGCCGTGGAGGGCGTCCTCGTCCCAGCCTTCGGGACCCGGGCCGAGCTCTTCGCCTCGGTACGCGTCGAGCGCCTCGCTAGCCGGCGATCCGCCGTGCGACCCCGAGGCCCCTGACGAGGCTCTTCATGTCGCGCTCGTCGGCCAGGTAGTTGACCTGGATCATCGGGGGCACGGCAGGGTCCGGCGTCCGCAGCCGGACGGAACCGCGGCTCGCCGGGTGCATGAGCGCGGCGTGGAGGCTGAATGCGCCCGCGACGGGGTTCGCGGTCAGGATGATCTGGATGCGGGGGGCCCGGTCCTCCGGCGAAAGCCGAACGAACGCGCCCGCGCCGACGCCGTTGCTCGACAGCGGCCCGGTGCGGGTGTCCTCGTACTCGCGCTCGGCTCGCTCCCGTTCGGACTCGGCGAGCCCCAGAGGCTTCCGTGAGGCATGGGTGAGCGCCACCCGCGGGTGGTCCTGGAGATTCTCGCCGACGCCGGGGAGGTCACGAATGACCGGGATTCCCAGCGCGTTCAGCGGCTCGGCGGGGCCGACTCCCGAGAGCAGGAGAAGCTGCGCCGACCCGATCGTGCCCGCACACAGGATGACCTCACGGCTCGCCCGGACCTCGTGGGTGCGCCCGCCCTGGATGTAGGCCACCCCCACCGCGCGGCGGCCCTCGAACAGCACGCGGGTCGCCCGGGCGTGGCTCTCGACGGTCAGGTTGCCCCGGCCCAGCGCCGGTCGCAGGTAGGCATCCGCGGCGGAGTGCCTCTCACCGTCCTTCTGGTTGAGCTGGTAGAAGCCAGCCCCTTCCTGACGCTCACCGTTGAAGTCCTCGTTCCTCGGAATCCCGGCTTGCTCCGCGGCCTCGAGGAACGCCTCCGAGATGGGGGGGACCCACCGGGGGTCGGCCACGTTCTGAGGTCCCCCGACACCGTGGAACTCCGAAGGCCCGCGGTCCTGGTTCTCGGCTCTCTTGAAGTACGGCAGGACGTCCTCGTAGCCCCACCCCGGGTTGCCGAGCTCCTCCCAGCGGTCGAAGTCGGATGGGTGGCCACGGACGTACACCATGGCCGAGATGGTCCCGCCGCCGCCCCATCCCCGGCCCCGCGGCAAGGAGACCCGACGATCGTCCAGGTGGGGCTCCTCCGCCGTCGAGTCGCCCCAGTTGAGGGGCGAGTCAAGGAGCTGCCGGAACGACGAGGGCTGCTTGATCCTCGGGTCATCGTCCGGCCCGCCGGCCTCGAGGACGAGGACACGCGTCCCGGGGTCCTCGGTCAGGCGGTGGGCCAGTACACTGCCCGCCGCTCCCGCCCCGACGACGACGTAGTCGCAGGAAGGCGGCGGCTTCTCTGTCGCCGCACAGCCGGTGCTGAGCCCGGCGACGAGGATCAGGATCACACTCCGTGACACGCGGGTGTCGAGTCTCATCACGGAGTGAGGGTAACCCGGGATAGGGGGCCGACCCGATGCGGTATATAAGAAGAAGATCGGCCGACCAGGAAATGGGGGGCAAATTTGGGCTCGCGGAGTGACGTCGGTTTCGAGGCTCGGATCCAGGCGAAGCGAGAGGAGCTCGACGCCTGGGTGCGGGAGGTCGTGGCCTGGCACTTCGACCCGGCGACGGGGACGCCCGTTCTGGCTCGACTTCGCGAAGCGGGCCGGCTGGGATCCCCGCCGGGAGGTGAAGGGGTACGCCGACCTCGCTCGGTTCGGGAACTTCCAGGACGAGTGGCTGCGCGGCGGACCGGTCCGGCGCTGGGTGCCCCTCGGCTACGCCGACCGGCCGGTCTCCATCTTCGAGACCGGCGGCTCGACCGGCGTGCCCAAGGCCCGCATCAGCATCGACGACTTCCGGATCGACTACGAGCTGTTCAGCGCCACGCTGCCCGACGAGTTCTTCCCGAAGGGCGCCGACTGGCTGCAGCTCGGGCCGACGGGACCGCGGCGCCTGCGCCTGGCCGTCGAGCACCTGTGCCAGTTCCGCGGCGGCATCTGCTTCCATGGTCGACCTCGACCCGCGCTGGGTGATCAAGCTGGTCAAGGCCGGCGAGATCGCGGCCATGGAGCGGTACAAGCAGCACGTGATCGACCAGGCCCTGACGCTCCTGAAGGCCCACGAGAACATCCGGTGCCTGTTCACGACGCCCAAGCTGCTCGAGGCGCTGTGCGAGAAGGCCTCGCTCAAGAAGCTCGGGATCACCGGGGTCTTCTGCGGCGGCACCGAGATGACGCCGCAGTTCCACCGCTTCGCGGTGGAGGAGCTGATGGAGGGGGCCTACTTCGCCCCGACCTACGGCAACACGCTCATGGGCCTGGCGGTGCACAGGCCCCGGGGGCCCGAGGACCCATGGGACGTCATCTACTACCCGCCCGCCCCACGGGCGATGATCGAGATCGTCGATCCCGACGATCCCGAGCGGGTGGTGGAGTACGGGCAGGCGGGGCGCGGGCGGCTGACCACGCTGACGAAGGAGTTCTTCATGCCCCGTTTCCTCGAGCGCGACGAGGCGGAGCGCGAGCCGCCCTGCGAGCTCTACCCCTGGGACGGGGTCCGGAACGTCCGGCCCTTCACCCAGTTCCAGACGACCGTGGTCGAGGGGGTGTACTGATGCTCCACCTGCCGATCCTGCGCGCGGGACGCTCGTACCGCAGCGTGCAGTCGATCCGCGTCCCCCACTTCCGCACGAAGGAGACCTTCGTCGAGCTCTCGGAGGCCAATGCCGGGCTCGTCCGCCGCGACCTGCTCGACGAGGGGCAGGAGGCCATGCGGGCGTCGCTCGCCGCCTTCTCGACCATGCAGCTCGTGGAGATCAGCGCCCGCGCCGCCAACGCGTTCGTGAACGCCACGCTGCCGGTGGGCAACGAGGCCCAGACGCCCGACGACTACGTGCACCAGCTCTCGGCCACGACCGGTCTCCCCCACGTCCTGGTGCGCCGGAACATGGAGAAGATCCGCGGAGTGCTGGCCGAGGCGGGGACGGTGATCGACGGCCTCACCCGGGGCCTCGATCTGGGCGTCCTGGACCACGGGCAGGGCATCGTGGACGGTCACGCCCTGAGCTTCGTGCAGACCTCCCCCACGCTGGGCGTCGTGCTGCCGAACAACTCCCCTGGCGTTCACGCGCTGTGGGTCCCCACCATCGCCCTGAAGACGGCTCTCGTCCTCAAGCCCGGCAGCGCCGAGCCCTGGACGCCGTACCGCCTGGTCCAGGCGTTCGTCCAGGCCGGTGCCCCACCGGAGGCCTTCGGGTTCTACCCGACCGATCACGCCGGGGCCGGCGAGATCCTGCGTCGGTGCGGGCGGGGGATGGTGTTCGGGGACGTGAAGTCGACCCGGCCCTGGCAGGGCGACCCGCGCGTCGAGGTCCACGGCCCGGGCTACAGCAAGGTGCTCCTGGGCCCGGACACCCACGACAACTGGCGGGCGCACCTCGACGTGATGGTCGCGTCCATCGCCGCCAACGGCGGGCGCTCGTGCGTGAACGCATCCGGCGTCTGGACGACCGGCCACGGCCGCGCGCTGGCCGAAGGCCTCGCGGAGAGGCTGGCTGCGATCCGGCCGCGCGCCGAGGACGACCCCGAGGCCGAGCTGGCCCCCTTCGCCAACCCCCAGGTCGCGCACCGCGTCTCGGCCATGATCGACCGGGACCTCGAGGTGGCCGGGGCCGAGGACGTGACCGCCCGCCACCGCCCGGGGAGCCGCGTGGTGGAGTGGGAGGGCTCGACCTACCTCCTTCCCACTGTCATCCGGTGTGACTCTCCCGAGCATCCCCTCGCGAACCGGGAGTTCCTGTTCCCGTTCGCCTCGGTCGTTGAGGTCCCCGCCGGAGCGATCCCGGAGGCCCTGGGGCCGACGCTGGCGGTCACCGTCCTGACCGAGGACACCGCCCTGCGGCGCCGGATCATGGCCTCGCCGCTGCTGTCCCGCCTCAACATCGGCCCTCTGCCCACGTGGCAGGTGAGCTGGGACCAGCCGCACGAGGGGAACCTGTTCGAGCACCTCTGGGCACGCCGGGCCCTGCAGGGCCTTCCCGGGGCCGCCTGAGGGGACACCTCGCGTCGATCACCCGGGCGCGCGAGCTTGCCGGGCGCCGGCGCGCTGTCGCGCGTCGCGGCAAACGGCCTGTTGATTCATGCGGGCTTAAGCCCGGACCTCGAAGAAGGCCTCGATCTCGACCGCGATGCTGAACGGCAGGGAGCCCATCCCCACCGCACAGCGAGCGCCCTTGCCCGCCGTCTCACCAAACACCTCGACCATCAGATCGCTGAAGCCGTTGATCACTCGAGGGTGCTGGTCGAAGTCGGGGGTCGAGTTCACCATCCCGCAGACCCTCACGAGCCTCACAACGCGGTCCAGGCTTCCAAGAGTGTGGCGCACCGTGCTCAGCACGCCCAGGCCGGTGACCCGGGCCGCCTCGTGCCCGGCGTCCAGATCGAGCTCTGCCCCCACCTTGCCCTGGATGAAGGAGCCGTCGCTCTTCCGCGGCCCGTGACCGGAGACGTAGAGCATGTTTCCCACCTGCACGGAGGGAACGTAGTTCGCCACCGGGGTGGGCGGCGAAGGCAGCTCGAGCCCGAGCTCCTTCAGCCGGCTCTCGGCCCCCGTTCCCTGACCGGCCTTCGATCCCCGCGATCGAGCCACCCGGGGAAAGAGCGCGCCTGCGGAAAAGACGAGCCCGCCGCCGAGAAACCACCGCCGGTTGGTGCCTGAGATCATGAGTTTCTCCTTTCGACCGGGGTCTTCTATAACACGGACCCTCTCTTCAAGAAGCGCGAGACGCCGTCCTCGCGCTGGTGTTGGGTCCCCGAGCCCGCCCCGGATGGGGTATATAGGCCAGGATCCGCTGGAGAAAGGAGCTCGCCGCAATGCGACAACTGGTCTTGATCGCCCTCCTGGGAGTGGTCCTGTCGACGCCGGTCGCCACCGCCGAGGCCCCGCCACTGCTGGGCTTCACGCCGGCCGCAGCCGCCGAGCAGCGAGCGTTGGCGGCGCTCGAGGCTTCTGCGGCGGAGGTGGAGAAAGCCTCGGCGGCCCTGGGCCGCGCCGACGTCGAGTACAGACCACCCTGGCCCCACTCGGATACGGTATACAAGGAGAGAGTCGCCCTCCCGACTGCAGAGCGGAGGCCCTTTGAGCCAGGCC
Source organism: uncultured Acidobacteriota bacterium (assembly GCA_963700695.1). Classification (GTDB taxonomy): domain Bacteria; phylum Acidobacteriota; class Vicinamibacteria; order Fen-336; family Fen-336; genus JAJDNS01. The sequence continues at coordinate 30,579 of CAVOYO010000010.1, forward strand.
CCCCGGAGGCGCGCGTCCTCGAAGAGGTGATTCGATGTCCGCAGCGAAGTCCCCGTCGAACAAACTGCGGCTGTGGCCGGCCTACTTGATCCTGGCCGGCGCGGCGGCCGTTCTCGTCTGGACCTGGGCCTCCTCGGACTCCCCGGTTTCCATGAGCAAGCCGACCGTCACCGTGGTGACGGCGATCTTCACGACGCTGCTCCTGCTGCTGTGGTGGCTGCTCTTCTCCCGAGCCCGCTGGTGGGCGCGCCTGGCTGTCCTGGCGATCATAGTCGGGCTCGGCTGGACCGCGAGACGCGTCGTCGAGGTGCGGGGTTTCTCGGGCAACCTGGTCCCGCAGATCGCCTGGCGCGGCGCGGCCGCTCCTACGCCGGAGCCGCTCGAAGCCGCTCCGGGCACGACACCGACACCAGCCGTGGCCTCTCCGGTGCCGCCATCAGAGGCCAGTGACGCGGCGCCCAGCGAGAGCGAGACACAGCCGGATCCGGCGAGGATGGCGGAAGGGGCCATGACGGCAGAGCCGTCTCCGGGCCCGCCTTCTCCGTCCTTCCCTCAGTTCCTCGGCCCGAATCGCAACGGGGTCCTGCGAGGCGTCCACCTCTCGCGCGGCTGGGATGCGCAGCCTCCGACCGAGCTCTGGCGCCGACCCATCGGTGCGGGCTGGGCCGGCTTCGCGGTGGCCGACGGCCTCGCCGTGACGCAGGAGCAGCGCGACGGCCGGGGGTACGTCGTGGCATACGACCTCGAAACCGGTGCTCCTCGCTGGAGCCACGTCGGCGGCGACGGGTTCCGGAGCACGCTAGCCGGAGACGGCCCCCGCGCCACCCCGACTCTCCACGGAGGTCGTGTCTATGCCTACGGGGTGGACGGGTGGCTGCGCGCTCTCGACCTCGAGTCCGGCCGGCTGGTCTTCGAGAGGGACGTGCTCGCCGAGAACAACGGGCGGGCACCGGAACATGGTATTGCGTCGTCGCCGCTCGTGATCGACGGCCTCGTCGTCGTGGTGACCGGCGGACCGAACGGTCGGTCGCTCGTCGCGCACGACGCCGAGACCGGCGAGTCCCGCTGGGCCGGAGGAGACGACGGGGCGGGGTACAGCTCGCCGATGGTCGCGACCCTCGCCGGGGTGCGCCAGATCGTGGTCTTCAACCTCGGAGGTCTCGTGGGCCACGACCCCGCGACGGGCGAGGTGCTGTGGAAGGATCGGTGGCCGGATCGCCCCGAGAAGGTCTCGCAGCCCGTGGTCCTCGGAGAGGACCGGCTGTTCGTCTCGATGGGCTATGGCGTCGGGGGCCGCCTGGTGCAGATCGTCCGGCGACCCGGCGGTGGCCTGGCGGCCAACGTGCTGTGGGAGACGCGGCGACTCAAGGCGAAGTTCACCCAGGTCGTCGAGCACGAGGGCTTCCTGTACGGCCTCGACGAGGGTGTCCTCGTGTGCCTCGACCCCGCGGACGGCGAGCGCCGCTGGAGGCGCGGCCGCTACGGTCATGGCCAGATCCTGCTCGTCGACGACCTGCTCCTGCTGCAGACGGAGAACGGCGAGGTGGTCCTGATCGACCCGAACCCCGAGGAGCTCGTCGAGCTCGCACGCTTCCAGGCCGTGGACGGCAAGACCTGGGCCACGCCCACCCTGGTCGGGGATCTCCTGATCGTGCGCAGCGAGCGCGAGGCCGCGTGCTTCTACATGCCGACAGAGGCAGGAGCGTAGGCGCCAGCGGATGAGGATCCTGCAGATCACGGCGGGGGCGGGCGGCATGTACTGCGGCAGCTGCCTGATGGACAACGCGCTCGCCACGGAGCTGCTGGCGCGCGGGGAGGACGTCATCCTCCTCCCGCTGTACACGCCCACCCGGACGGACGAGACGAACGTCAGCGACGAGCACGTCTTCTTCGGTGGCATCAGCGTCTACCTCGAGCAGAACGTGCCGCTCTTTCGCAAGACCCCGGCCGTCCTCGACCGGCTGTGGGACGCGGCGCCGGTGATCCGGGCGGCCACGGGACGCGGCCTCTCGGTGGATCCGGGCGCCCTCGGGGCCCTGACCGTCTCCACCCTCAAGGGCGAAGAGGGGAACCAGGCCAAGGAGTTCCGCAAGCTCCTGCGGTATCTCGACCACCTGCCCGACTTCGACCTCGTCCTCATTCCCAACGCCCTGCTCATCAGCCTGGCCCCCGCCCTGCGCCGGGAGCTGAAGCGGCCGGTCCTCTGCACGTTGCAGGGCGAGGATCTCTTTCTCGAGGGCCTGGGCGAGGCGCACCGCGCGGAGTCGAAGGAGCTCATCCGCCGGCACGCCGACGCGGTGGCCGGGTTCGTGGCCACGAGCGACTACTACGCGGGCTTCATGGTGTCGTACCTGGGCCTCGACCGCGGGCGCATCCACACCGTGCCAATCGGCATCAATCTGGATGGACACGAGCCCTCCCGCGACGAGACGAGCGGGCCGTTCACCATCGGGTACCTCGCCCGCATCGCGCCCGAGAAGGGTCTGCACCTCCTGGCCGATGCGTACCGCATCCTCCGCCGGGAGCGGGGCCTCACGAACGCGCGTCTCGAGGTGGCCGGCTATCTCGCCCCCGAGCACCGGGCCTATCTCGACGAGATCCGGGGCCGCATGCGGGAGTGCGGCCTCGAGGACGAGTTCCACTACCACGGGACCCTCGACCGCGAGGACAAGATCGCGTTCCTGAAGACCCTGGACGTGCTGTCCGTGCCGAGCCCCTACGCCGAGCCCAAGGGGCTCTACGTCCTCGAGGCCCTCGCCAACGGCGTCCCCTGCGTGCAGCCACGCCACGGGGCGTTTCCGGAGGTCCTCGGGCGTACGGACGGGGGCGTCTTGTTCGAGCCAAACGACGCCGGCGACCTGGCCGAGCGCCTCCGGGCCCTCGCGTCCGACCGCGAGGGGACGCGGGCCCTCGGTCGCCGCGGCGCCGAAGGGGTCCGCCAGCACCACTCGATCGAGCGCATGGCCGACCGCGCGCTCGAGGTCTACCGTTCCGTCGAAGGGGTCAGGTCTCGAACTGACGCGTATGCTCCAGGTTCAGACCTGACCGCCCGGGAACAGGAGAAGCGACCATGCTGAAGGTCGATACGGTATCGAAGCAGTACGAGACGCCCCGGGGACCGCTTCCGATCCTGAGCGACGTCTCCTTCTCGAAGGAGGCGGGGCAGGCGCTGTGCATCATGGGCCCCTCGGGGAGCGGCAAGAGCACGCTCCTGCACATCGTGGGCACGCTGGAGCCGCCTACCGCCGGCACCGTCACGCTCGGCGAGCGTGACCCGTTCCGGCTCGCCGAGCCGGACCTCGCCGCCTTCCGCAATCGGGAGATCGGGTTCGTCTTCCAGGAGCACTTCCTGCTGCCGCAGTGCTCCGTGCTGGAGAACGCCTTGACCCCGACCCTGGTGGCCGGCGGCAACGGCGGCCACGAGACCCGCGCGCGGGAGCTGCTCGGCCGGGTGGGCCTGGGCGAGCGGCTCGACCACCGGCCGGCCGAGCTCTCGGGCGGCGAGAGACAGCGGGCGGCGCTGGCCCGCGCCCTCGTCCTGAAGCCGGGGCTGCTCCTGTGCGACGAGCCCACCGGCAACCTCGACGCGGCCTCGGCCGAGGCGGTGGCCGATCTGCTGCTCGAGCTCCATTCCGCCGAGCAGGCCATCCTCATCGTCGTCACCCACAGCGCCGCGCTGGCGGAGCGCTTCGAGGACCGTCGCCGCCTCCTCGAAGGGCGCCTCGAGGGGGCATGATGCGGTCCCGAACGCTGCTGGCGCGCAGCCTCCTCCACTACTGGCGGGCCAATGTTGCGGTGGTGCTCGGGGTGGCGGCTGCCGCCGCCGTCCTCGGGGGTTCGCTCGTGGTGGGCGACTCGGTCCGGGGCAGCCTGGCCGCGACCGCCGTCGACCGGCTGGGACGGACCACCCACGCCGTGGAGTCCACGGGGTTCTTCCGGTCCGGGCTGGCCACCGATCTGGCGGCGCGCCGCGATTTCGCCGCCTACTTCGACGGAGCTTGCCCGATCCTGGCAACACAAGGTGTGGCGACCCACGCGACGAGCCGCCGGCGGGCGGGGGACGTGCTCGTCTACGGTGTCGACGAGAGCTTCTGGGCCTTCCACGGCCTGGCCGTACCCGAGCTCGGGGCACGCGAGACGCTGCTGAGCGAGCCGCTCGCGGCCGAGCTGGACGCCGACGCCGGAGACGCGGTCCTCCTTCGGCTGCACGCCACCTCCGACGTCCCGGGGAGCACGCTCTTCGGTCGGCGTGACGAGGCGGGCCGGGGCATGCGACTCACGGTCAAGGCGGTGCGGGCCCGGGCCGACCTCGGGGAGCTCTCGCTGCGGCCGCGGGGGGGCAACGTGCGGGCGGTGTTCGTGCCGCTCGGCACTCTTCAGCGGGCGCTCAGCCAGCCGGACCGCGCCAACGTGCTGCTCGTCTCGGCGAAGGACGAGGCCACGCCCGTCGGGGCGCTCGAGAGCAGCCTCTCCGAGGCGGTCGCGCTCGAGGATCTTGGCCTGCGGCTGCGCGTGCTGCCCGAGGCGGCCGCCCTGCAGCTCGAGGCCACTAGCGCCCTCGTGAACGACGCCCTGGCCGAGAGCGCCATCGCGGTGGCGACACGTCAGGGGTGGCACGTGAGCGAGGTCTTCGTCTACCTTGCCAACGCGATTCGCGTCGGAGCGCGGGAGGTCCCCTATTCGCTGGTCGCGGCTCTGGATCCCGAGACGCTCCGCGGCGTCACCGGCGCGGAGATCGTCGCCGGGGACGAGCCCCCCCCGATCGTCCTCAACGACTGGGCCGCCGCCGATCTCCGCGCGGCCCCCGGCGCGCTTGTGACCCTCGAGTACTTCCTCTGGAAGGAGGAGGGCCGACTCGCCATCGGGAGCGCGGACTTCGAGCTCGCCGCGGTCACGCCCGTGACCGGGATCGCCGCCGATGGTTATCTCGTCCCGGAGTACCCCGGGATCACCGAGTCGCCTCACCTGTCCGATTGGGACCCCCCGTTTCCGGTGGACCTGGACCGCATCCGGCCGCGTGACGAGACCTGGTGGGATCGCCACCGCACGACGCCCAAGGCGTTCCTGCCCCTCGCGGTCGGGCAGCGACTCTGGGGCCACCGCCTCGGCCGGATCACCTCTCTGCGAGTCGTCCCCGGCGAGGGCATCTCTCTCGACGAGGCGCATCAGAGGTACGCCGACGCCCTGCTCGGGGAGCTGAGCACCGGTGCGGCCACCCTCGATTCCGGATCGCACCGCCTCGTCGTGATGCCGGTGCGCCAGGCGGCGCTCAAGGCGGCGCGCGGCTCGACCGACTTCGGCCAGTACTTCGTCTACTTCAGCTTCTTCCTGGTCGTGGCGGGGCTGCTGCTGGCGGGGCTCTTCTTCCGTCTCGGCCTCGAGCAACGCCTCCGTGAGGTCGGCCTCCTCGAGGCTCTGGGATACTCCGCGGCACGCCTGCGGCGTCAGTACCTCGGCGAGGGGTTGGTCCTTTCGACGCTCGGCGGGCTCATCGGGATCGTCGCCGCCGCCGGCTACGCGGCCCTCGTGCTGTGGGGGCTGCGGGCGACGTGGACAGAGGACCTGGGCACGCGGGATCTCCATCTCCACCTCGGCGTGCTGTCGCCTCTGCTGGGGGGGCTGGGGGCGACGCTGGCGTCGGTGGGTGCGGTGGCGTGGACCCTGCGGAACCTGCAACGGCTCTCGCCGCGGACGCTGCTCGCGGGGTCGCTCGCGCCCTGGGTGGCCCCAAGGGTCTTCGGGCGGGCCGTCGTTCCGGCCGCGCTCATCCTGGCCGCGCTCGCGCTGGTCACGGCGTCCGCCGCCGAGGTGGTTTCGCCGACCGCGGGCTTCTTCGGCGCGGGAGGCCTGCTGCTCGCGGCGGCCCTCGTCCTCACCCGCCGCTTCGTGGCCGGACGCCCCCGAAAGGCGGCGGCCATCGAGGGCGTGGCCGCCCTGGGATTGCGCGGCGTGTCCTTCCGTCCGGGTCGGAGCGTCCTGTGCATCGCGCTGGTGGCGTCCGCCACCTTCGTGATCGTGTCGGTGGGGTCCTTCCGGCGCGACGGGCCGAGCGACGTCACGGACCCGAAGGGCGAGAGCGGCGGGTACCGGCTGATGGCCTGGTCACTCGTGCCGCTGCACCACGATCTCGAGAGCGCGGAGGGTCGCGCCGCCCTCGGCCTCGAGGACGCCGACCTCGAGGGAGCGAGTGTCGCCCGCTTCCGGGCACGGCGGGCCGACGACGCGAGCTGCCTGAACCTGTACCAGCCGCGGGAGCCCACGGTGCTCGCCCCCACGCCGTCGTTCCTGGAAGACGAGCGCTTCCGCTTTCAGTCGTCGCTTGCGGAGACACCGGCAGAGCGGGCAAATCCGTGGCGTCTGCTTCAGCGGGAGCGCGACGCGGAGGGAGCGATCCCGGTCGTCGCCGACGGGAGCTCCCTCGCCTACATCCTCCACCACAAGCTGGGCGACGTCATGGCGGTCGGCGACACCGGGGTTCGCGTGAGGTTCGTGGGGGCGCTCGCACCCGGGCTCCTCCAGGGAGAGATCCTCATGGCCGAGCGGCACTTCCTGGAGGCGTTCCCGGCTGAGGGCGGCTACCGGTTCTTCCTCGTGGACGTTCCGGAGGCCCGCGCCGCCGGGGTGAGCGAGGCCCTCGAGGCGCGTCTGACCGACTTCGGCTTCGACGTGAGCGAAGCCGCGGAGCAGCTCCACGACTTCCACCGCGTCGAGAACACGTACATCGCCACGTTCCAGGCCCTGGGGGCCCTGGGGCTTCTGCTGGGGACGGTGGGTCTCGCCAGCGTCCTCGCCCGCAACGCGCTCGAGCAGCGGGGCCAGCTCGCGCTGCTCCGCGCGGTCGGGTATCGGCGGAGCCACGTGGCGCGGATGGTGCTCTCCGAGAACGCCGCGCTCGTCGGTCTCGGCTTTCTGGCGGGGGCGATCCCGGCGCTCGTGGCCATCGCGCCGGTGCTGCTGGCCCGCCACGGAACGATGCCGCTCGGGCTCCTCGGCGCGCTGCTGTTGGCCCTGGCCGTGACCGGCGTCCTCGTGTCGTGGCTGGCCGTCTCGTTCATTCAGCGACTTCCCCTCGTGGAGTCGCTCCGTGCGGAGTAGGAGGTCGCTCGTGACAGGCGCACTCGCCGTTCTCGTCCTCGTGCTGGCGCCCGGGCTCCGGGCCGACGACTGGCCCCAGTGGCGGGGCCCGGCCCGCGACGGGCGGGCCCCGGGCCTGGAGGCGCGGACCGACTGGCCACCGTCGCTCGCCCTCGCGTGGAAGGTCACGGTGGGCGAGGGACACTCCTCGCCCGTCGTCGTGGGGGACCGGGTCTACGTCTTCTCCCGCGAGGGCGAGGACGAGGTCGTGCGGAGCCTCGACCTGGCGACCGGAAAGACCGCGTGGCGGCAGTCCTATGCCGCCCCCTACACCATGAACTCGGCCGCGCGCGCGCACGGCAAGGGGCCCAAGGGAACGCCGGTGGTCGACGACGGGCGTGTCTGCACGCTCGGCATCAGCGGGATCCTCTCCTGTTTCGCGGTCACCGACGGGCGCCTCCTCTGGCAGAAGGAGTTCGGCTCCCGGTTCTCCGCGACCTCACCGACCTACGGGACGGCGATGTCGCCGGTCGTGGACGGCGGGCGCCTGATCGCCCACGTCGGCGGTCCCGGCGACGGAGCCCTCACCGCCTACGAGGCGGCGACCGGTGAGGTCGTGTGGGAGTGGGCGGGTGATGGGCCGGGCTACGCGTCCCCGGTGGTCGCGGAGATCGGGGGCGTGCGCCAGGTCGTCACGTTCAGCGAGTCGTTCCTGGTGGGCGTCTCGGCCGACGACGGGACGCTGCTCTGGAAGCTCCCCTTCACCACCGATTGGGTGCAGAACGCGGTCACTCCGATCGTGCGGGGCGACACCGTGATCTACTCCGGCCTCGACCATCCCGTGCGTGCCGCAAAGGTGATCAAGGGTGCCGGGGGTTGGACGATCGAGCCGGTCTGGGAGAACGAGGCCGTCGCCGCCTATATGAGCACGCCGGTGCTGGCGAACGATAGAATCTACGGCCTGTCGCACCACAAGCGGGGTCAGTTCTTCGCCCTCGACGCGGCCACCGGAAGGACGATCTGGCTGTCGGACGGGCGACAGGGCGACAACGCGGCGATCGTCGCCGGGGGCGGGGCGCTGTTTCTGCTCACGAGCGAGTCGAAGCTCGTCGTCGCGCCGCAGGAAGGCGACGCGTTCGCCCCGAGACAGACCTACCGGGTGGCGGACACCCCGACCTGGGCCCACCCGGTCGTGCTGGACGAAGGCGTGCTGGTCAAGGATGTCGAGACGCTGGCGCTGCTGCGGTTCGAGGGCGGAAAGGAGGCGGCCGGCGTCGTCGCGCTGCCGCCCGAGAAAGGGGTCGAGATGAGCTGGATCTTCTTCGTCGTGGGCGCGGTCGTGTCATGGGGACTGTACGGCCCGGTGCTGCACAAGGGACAGATGGCGCTCGGCAGCCCGCTCAAGGCCTTTCTCTTCGTGGGCCTCGCCTACTTCCTCGTCGGCGTGCTCGTCCCGCTGGCGAGCCTTGCCTCCCAGGGCCAGCTCAAGGGCTTCACGACCGGCGGGATCACCACCTCGACCGTCGCCGGCGTCCTCGGCGCTCTCGGCGCGGTCTGCGTCATCTACGCCTTCCGCGCGGGTGGGACACCGCTCTGGGTCATGCCCCTCGTCTTCGCGGGGGCGCCCATCGTCAACGTCCTCTACTCGATGTGGCAGCACCCGCCGAAGGCCGCCCCCAGCCCGATGCTCTACCTGGGCTTCCTGCTCGCAGCCACCGGAGCCTACATGGTCCTCCACTACAAGCCGCAGGGCTGAGGACCCTCACGAGCTCAGTCGACGTCGCCGGTCGTGGCGTCCGCTCGCCGGGGTGCCGGCCCGGGTAAACACTCGGCGCGCGAGCGGCGGTTACAGGGAGAGAGGTGGCTCATGAAGAACTGGAGCATTGCCGTCGTTGGACTCGCCGTGATCGCGATCGCCTCGGTCGGAGTGCCGGCCAGGGGCGGAGAGGACGCGGATCTGGCCCGTCAGCTCCGTTCCGCCGGGAAGGCCTTCCTCGCCTCCTCCTCCGTGAGGGACATGGACGGGATCCGTGGCCCCCTGGTCGAGATCCTGGGTGTCGCGTCAGAGGTCGCGGAGAAAGCCGAGCTCCCCAAGGGCGTCGCGACGAAGCTGCGCGAAGCTCACGCCCTCCTCCGCGACGGAGAGAAACCGTTCCCGGACCCCCAAGCGGGCCGGGCTCTGGACGAGGCGTACGCGGCGCTCCACGGTGGCTCCCGGTTCACCTTCCCCCCGGGCATCCGGACGATCGACCAGGCGCGAGAGGCCTGCCAACGGGAGATCGACGGCGCCGCGGACGCGCTCGAGGCAGGTCGGCGCGGGGAAGCGACCCGGGGGATCGTCGATTTCTTCATGCTCGTCACGACTCCGATGGAGGCACGCTAGAGCGCACCGTCCGGGGATGGGCGCTTGAACGACGATGACGCGTACTACGAGCGGTACCTCAAGCCCATGGAGAGCCGGATGCTGCGCGTCGCGCGCCGCGTGCTCCCTGATCCCGAGGCCGCGCGCGACGCCCTTCAGGACGCGGTCGTGCGCCTCTGGCAGCACCGGGATCGGGTCCGTCGTCACGCCAATCCGGCCCGCTGTCTCCAGCACGCTCACCGGCGTGTTGGTGGCTGCGGCCATCATCCGCTGGCCGACCTCGGCCGTCTTGAAGAAACCGCCGTGGGCGAGGAATCTCCTCCACAACAACGCCTTCTTCCTCCGAGTGGACAACGGCTGGCGCCAGCCCGAGACCTGCATGCGCGAGTGGAACCGAGGGGGCAGCCGGGAGGCGGCTCAATCCCAGCCCGAGGTCGGCCGGGGCGCCCTCACCAGCTCGACGGTGCGTAGTCCTTGAAGAACTTCCCGTAGAGGTGGCCCCCCGTCCGGAGGCCGGACAAAAAGGGGTCGAGCACCCGGGCCGCGCCGTCCACGATGTCGAGCGGGGGCTGGAAGCCCAGCTCGTCTCGCTTGCGCGTGGCGTGGACGAAGGGGTCCTCGTCGGTGATCCATCCGGTGTCCACCGCGTTCATGTGGATCCCGTCGCGCACGTAGTCGCGAGCCGAGGTGAGGGTCAGCATGTTGAGCGCGGCCTTGGCCATGTTCGTGTGCGGATGGCGGTCGGTCTTGGTCCCGCGGGAGAAGACACCCTCCATCGCCGAGACGTTGACGACGTGCTTCTCTCGTCCCGGCGTGCGCAACATCAGGGGTTTCAGCCGCGCGCAGAGGACGAACGGGGCCACCGCGTTCACGAGCTGGACCTCCATCATCTCGGGGGTGGACACGTCGGCCAGGGTGAGACGCCAGGAGTTCACCACCCGCAGGTCGACCTGCTGGAGGTCGGCATCGAGGGCCCCATCCGGGAAGAGGTCCTCGCGGCGCGCGTCCTCGTCGAAGGCGAACCGCACCTGGGACAGGCGCGCCGAGTGGCGCAGCCCGAGGCCGGCCCCGCCCCCGCGCCAGGCCACGAGACCGCCGAAGGTGTCGGCGGGTGCGTGGGACGGCGGGGCGGAGGCGCCCTCGAGGAGGCGGACGCACTCGTGGTGCGAGGCGACGAGCGGCAGCAGCTCCGCGGGCAGAGTGTCGACCGGACGCCCCTCGAACTCCAGCAGGTGCTCGTAGAAGCCCGGCGGGCGGCGCACGGTCTGGCAGGCGTTGTTGACGAGCAGGTCCAGCCGCTCGAGCTGGTGGGCGATCTGGCTGCAGAAAATCTCGACGCTCGGCGAGTGGCGCAGGTCGAGCCCGTGGACCCGGAGCCGACCGCTCCAGTCCGCGAAGTCGGGCTCGGAGGCATAGCGGCGCGCGGCGTCGTGCGGGAAGCGGGTTGTGGCCACGACGGTCGCCCCCGCCCGCAGCAGCTTCAGGGCGGCCTGGTAGCCGATCTTGACCCGGGCTCCGGTGACGAGGGCCGCGCGGCCCTCGAGGTCGGCCGTCTGGAAGCGCTTCTCGTAGTTGAGCTCCGCGCACTCCGGGCACAGCGCGTCGTAGAAGGTGTGCACGCGGCGGTACTCCGCCTTGCAGACGTAGCACGACCGCGGGTTCAGGACCTCGCGCGAAAGCTGGCGTCGTGGCATCTGCGCCGTCAGCAGCCGGGGGGGCGGCACGAAGACGTCCGACTCGCGGGCCACTCGAATCCCGGCCTTCCCGAGGACGGCCCGGTCGCGCGCCTCGATCCGGCGTCGGCGCGCCGCGCGCAGCGCCTTCACGAGGCGCCGCTTCTGCTCCGTGTCGGGGTGAACCGCGCGTCCGGCGGCGGTGAGCAGCCGAGTGCGCTCCTCGATCGGCATCCGGGCGAGCAGCGAGCGGTCGATCACCACCGCCTCGAGCACCTCCCGCGCCCGGCGCAGCTCCTCCGCCCCCGGGGCGCGGGGCGGGAGCGCGGAGGCGGTCGATCCTCCGTCCTTGGCCATCCGCACAGTTTAGACGGGTTCTCCGCTCTATCCGAGCGGGCGGATCAGAACTGGAGGCGGATGCCGAGCTGGACCTGGCGTGCGGACGTGGCGGTCTGACGGATGCGGCCGAAGGTCGGCAGCGGCGCCTCGTCGTCGCGGGTCCCGGCGAAGGCCACGCAGGCTCGGGATGCTGAAGTTCGCGCGGTTGAAGACGTTGAAGGCCTCGACGCGCAGCTCGACGCGCCCCGCCGGACCCAGCCGGCTCCAGTGGATGCGCTTCACGAGGGCCAGGTCCAGGACCCGGAGGTCCGGCCCGATGAACGCTCCCCGGCCCGTGTCGCCCATGGTGCCCGCCGGCTGCAGCACGAAGGCGGTGGGATCGAACCACTGCTCGGGTGTGCCGAGGACGGCGTTGTCCGTCGTCCGGCCGGGGGCGAGGCTGGGGCGGTCCAGGCCCTGCCCGGGACCGAGCGACGGGGACCAGCGCGAGCGCGAGCGGTTGGCCTGGACGAACACCGTCAGCGGCGGGCCGCTCCGGATCCGGCCGATCCCCGCGAGCTGCCAGTCGGCGAAGAGCGCCCGGGCGAGGCCGCTCGACCTCGCGGGCGAACGGCAGGTCCCAGGTGAAGTTGACGACCCAGTTGTGCTTCGCGTGGTAGTCGGCGAGACCCCGGTTGTAGTCGGGGTTGGCGAACTCGGGCATCCAGGACACGTTGCCGTTGGTCGCGTCGGAGAAGAAGGTCGAGGCCTGGGTGGTGTCGATGTTGCGCGAGAACGTGTAGGAGGACTGGAAGCTGAGGCCGCCCACCGAGATCCGGCGCAGCTCCACGATCAGGGCGTCGTACCAGGACTGCCCGTCGCTGCTCTTGAGCTCGATCGCGGAGAAGCTGGAGTTCGGCCGCGCGGCGGTGGGCGGGTAGAAGGCGGTGCCGTCGGGGAGCGTCTCGGGGACCGGCACGTTCACGTCGCCGTTGCGCAGCAGGTTCCGGCCCCGCGAGCCGGCGTAGCCCACGGTCAGGATCATCCGCCCCGGCAGCTCCTGCTGCACGTTCAGGTTCCAGACGTGGAGCCGCGGGGTCTGCGATGTCCCACTGGATGGGGCGAATGGACAGGGCGCCGAGCGTCGAGAAGTCGGGCGTCGGGAAGTCCGGGCCGGGGGATCACCGGACGCGGGGTGAACGGCGGGTTGGTGACGGTGACGATGAGGTTCTGCTGGTTGTTGTTGTTGAAGTAGAGACCGTAGCCCCCGCGCAGCGCCGTGCGCCCGTCGCCGAAGACGTCCCACGCGAAGCTCAGCCGCGGCGAGAGGTTCGGGCCCGGGTTCTCGTAGAGCGGCCCCACCGTGGTCTCGGGGGCCAGGAGGTCGGGCATGTTGACGTCGCGGCCCCCCAGGTCCTCCGGAAGCGTTGCGTACTCGAGGCGCAGACCCGCGTTCAGGGTGAAGGCGCTCCCGAGGCGGACCTGGTCCTGCACGTAGGCCCCGAGCAGGGTGGAGCGCCAGTTGCGCTCGAGGTCGCCCTCGGGGGTGAGCCCGATGAAGCGCAGCGCGGATTTCCGCAGGAAGCCCTCCAGGTTGCCGAAGGCGTAGATCCCGCGGCTGAACGTGGGGTTGAACTCGTCGTCGTGGTACCGCTCCACGAGGACGCCGGCGGTGACCGTGTGCCTCCCGCGGCTCAGGAGGAGGTCGCCCTGGAGGGAGAAGACGTCCTGGCGGAGGGAGACGTCGGCCGAGATCTGCGGCCCGAACCGGGGGATGCCGCCGACGTCGATGTCCCCGAGCGACGGGCGCCCGGGCACGAACGGCGCGAGCGGCTGGGAGGTGTTCGCCTCGACGTCCTGCCCGATCCGGGTGCGCGAGTACCCGAAGCGGAACGTGGCCATGGTGCTGGACGAGACGCTGCGGCGGTACTCGGCGGTCAGGAACTGGTTCTTCGACAGGAAGGTCCGCGGGAACTGGGGGAAGTCGGTGGGCAGGAACTGCTTCGCGTTGTCGTAGGTGTAGCGGACGAAGAGCTGGTCGCTGCGCCCCAGGTTCTGGTCGAGCCGCACCTGGAAGTAGTCCTGGTCGATGTCCTGGGAGAACGGGAAGCTGTAGGCGGCGAGGCCGCCCCCGAGGTCCTCCCCGTTGGGCAGCGGGTACTCGTCGAGGTAGGGCCGGACCGCGGGGTCCACCGGCACCTCGATCGTGCCGCCGGGGTTGCCGGGGTCGGGAAGCATGCCGAGGCGGGCGGCCTCGTCGGGCACCACCGTCTGGATGGTCCGGCCCAGGCGCTCGCGCAGCCCCTCGTAGCCCACGAAGAAGAAGGTCCGGTCCTTGCGGACCGGCCCGCCGAGGGTGAAGCCGAACTGGTTGCGGCGGAACTCGGGCTTCTCCTCGGTGTCGAAGTAGTCGCGCGCGTCGAGGGCGTCGTTGCGGTGGTACTCGAAGGCGCTGCCGTGCAAGTCGTTGCTGCCCGACTTCGTGATCACGTTGATCTGGCCGCCGTAGTTGCGCCCGTACTCGGCCGAGTAGGCGTTCGTCTCCACCCGGAACTCGTGCACCGTCTCCGTCCCGAGGGCGGTGCTGGCGGCGCTGCCGGCGGGGCTGTTCGTGAAGTCGTTCATGAGGGTGCCGTCGAGCAGGTAGACGTTCGAGCGCGGGTCCTGGCCGTTGATGCTCGCGCCCAGGCCGTGGGCCACCACCGAGCCCCCGTCGCGGTAGGGGAAGGCGACGACCCCGGGCTGCAGGAAGACGAGGTCGGTGTAGTTGCGGCCGTTCAGGGGCAGGTCGCGGATCTGGCTCTCGGTGACGAGGAAGCTCAGCTCCCCCGAGCGGGTCTGGACCCCCGAGACCTCCGCGGTCACGGTGATCTCGTCCCTGGCGGTCCCTACGTCGAGGGTGAGCCTCAGGACCACCGTCGCGCCCACCTCCAGGTGGATCCCGCGCTGGAGCACCGGGCGGAAGCCGTCGAGGGCGGCCCGGACTTCGTACGTGCCCAGGGGAAGCGCGGCGAGAGTGAACTCACCCTCCGCGCCGGAGACGGCCTCTCGCACGAGACCGCTCTCCAGGTGACGGGCCGTTACCGTGACGCCGGGCAGGGCCACCTGGCTCGGGCCCTGGACGTCACCGACGATGGAGCTAGTCGTGGACTGGGCGTGGACCACGCTCGCGGCGAGCCACAGCAGGCCCACACCGATTACCTTCTTCACCTGCGAACCTCTCCGTTTCCTGGCCGGGGCCGATTCGACGGTTCCGTGCCCTGAGCTGTGGGGATACTCCTGTCATAATACCCAAAATTCCCTTGCTTGCGCCGGGCGTCGCCTCGCGATGCTGCTGCGCATCGGAGACCGACATGCCCAACACCTTTCGTCGAGTCGTGGTGGCTGCTCTCGTGGCCGGAGGGTCGGCGCTCCCGTCGCTGGGAGCCGACTGGCCCAACTGGCGCGGCCCCGCGCACACGGGCACGAGCCCGGAGCGGAACCTCCCCGTGCGCTGGAGCATGACCGAGAACCTCGCGTGGACGCTCCCCCTTCCCAGCGGCAGCGGGTCCACCAGCATCGTGAGCGGCGACCGGATCTTCCTGAACGTGGCCGACGGCGACCGCGTCTTCCTGTGGTGCGTCGATCGCCGGACCGGGAGCGTGACCTGGAAGCGGCCGCTCGCATCGGCGGAGGGCCACGCCCACCGCAAGCACAACATGTCGACGCCTTCGCCGGTGGTCGGGGACGGCCTCGTCTTCGTCATGACCGGCAACGGCGCCCTCAAGGCCTTCACCCTCGACGGTCGGGAGCGGTGGTCCCGGGACCTGCAGGCGGAGTACGGGCCCTTTGGGACGAACTGGGGATACGGCAGCTCGCCCCTCCTCGAGGCCGGCATCCTGTACGTTCAGGTCCTGCACGGCATGAAGACCGACGATCCGTCCTACCTTCTCGGTCTGGAGCCGGCGTCGGGGAAGACGCTCTTCCGGGTGGAGCGACCGAGCCCGGCAATCCGGGAGTCGCCCGACGCGTACACCACACCGGTCGTGGCCCGGCACGACGGAATGACGGAGATCGTTGTGACCGGGGCGGACGTCGTGACCGGCCACGACCCTAGGACCGGCAAAGAGCTGTGGCGCGACACCGGTCTGAACCCCGGTCGGGAGGGCAACTACCGCATCGTGGCCTCGCCGGTGACGGTCGGCGACATCGTGGTGGCACCGAGCCGGGTGCGACCGATGGTCGTCCTCCGCGCCTTCGGCCGGGGCGACGTGACCGACACCCATCGCCTCTGGACCTTCGACCGGGGGCCGGACGTGCCGACCCCGACCACGGACGGTACGCTCCTCTACGTCGTCACCGACAAGGGCATCCTGTGGTGCCTGGACCTCCGGACCGGGAAGAACGTCTACGGGCCGCAGCGGCTCGCGGTCGGGACGTACAGCAGCTCGCCGCTCCTCGCCGACGGCAAGCTCTACGTGACGAGCGAGGACGGACTCACGAGCGTCGTCAAGGCCGGCCCCGCCTTCGAGCTCCTGGCCGAGAACCCGCTCGAGGGCTTCACGCTCTCCTCTCCGGCCGCAGCGCACGGCCAGCTCTTCCTCCGAACGGGCGAGGCCCTCTACTGCATCGGAAAGGGCGGGAGCTGAGGGGCGCGGGCCGGCTCAGAGGTAGCGGCCGACGGCCATCGAGAGGATGGCGACCGAGAGCAGCACCGCCACCCAGCGACCGCTCTTCCGCATGCGGAGCCGCAGGCGGCCGATGTCCTCCCCGAGCGCCGCGCGCCGCTCCGGCGGCGCCTGCGCGAGCTCGGCCCCGAGGGCGCCGATGCGCAGCGCCGAGGGCCGGAGCAGGGTCACGCCAATCACGAACGCGACGAGCGACGCGAAGCCGCCCAGGCTGAGCGCGAGCTCGGGTCCGGAGGCCCCCGGCCCGGGGTGGAGACGGCCGAACGTGCGCCAGTACAACGCAAACCCGGAGAGGAGCGTGAGGGCGGCGACGGTGGGAACCACTTCGAGGTAGCGCCGCTTCCGCAGCGCCTGCATGACCTTCGCCCCGTCCGGGCCCGCGTCACGCACGGCCGGCTCGAGGAAGTGGACCACGAAGAGGATGGCGCCGGCCCAGAACACGCCGCCCACGACGTGGACGATTCGGAGGACGATCAGAAGGGGGTCCATGGCCGCGCAGTCTACCTCACGAGCCCCCCGGCCGGGGACGTCGGCAGGAGCGCGCGGTAGTGGGCGGCCTCATCCGGGCAGCCCCAGGCGTCCTAGAGCGCGATCACGCTCTCGAGGCCGAGAGCGCGTCGAGTTCGTCCTCGAGGGCACCCTGCGGTATCTGTCCTGCGGCGACGTCGTGTGCCTGAAGCCGGCCTCGGCTCCAGTGAGGCTGCCGGTGAGGATCCAGCCCCCGCGGAAGCCACCGGCACCCTGAGCCCCCGGCCGCCGATGCCTCGCAATCCGGACCGGTCTCGCGCCTCAACTCTTTTGCGGAAGGGACGCCATCCGACGCAGGCCGGGGGACCGTTGAGCCGGGAGCCGCCAGGCCTCAGTCCGGGAGCTCCTGCTGTTTCGGATCCGGCAGGAAGAAGCTCGCGACGAAGCCCACGACGTAGACGGTGGTCCCGACGACCGCAGCGGCGTAGGCGAGCCTCATCGAGGGCGACGTGCCGGGCATGTAGCTGACCAGAGTCGTGGTAACGAGAGCCGCCGACGTCCCGATCATCCGCCCGCCCACGTTGGCGGCAAAGCCCTCACCCGTGCCCCGGAGGTGTGTCGGGTAAACCCGTGGCAGGTAGTTCCCCCAGAAGCTGAACTGCGCCACGGTCATCAGCCCGACCAGGAAGATCCCCCACTTCAACATTCCGAGGTCGGAGGTGGCGGCATAGAAGAAGACGAACGGTACCAGCAGGAGACCCGGGACCTGGAAGATCCGCACCAGGCGTCGCCGGGACACGATGAGGACGGCGAGGAACGCCAGGACGATCCGGCCCGCGAGGCCCCCGAACTCCTGCCAGGCCTGGACGGCGCTGATGACCTTCTCCTGGGCGGGCCGGGCCAGGTCGACGACCTCCGGCAGCCCCGGGACCATCCGCGGCACGTGCTGGATCGCACCGAAGGCGGCCCCGTAGGCGCACGCGAACATGAGGGTCGTGACGATGGTGGTCTTCCTCAGGTCGCCCTGGAAGATGGCGGCCAGGCTCGGCCGCTTGAGGGTGCCGGCTGCCTTCTTCTCGCGCCACGTCGGCGACTCGGGCAGGAACGGTCGAATGATCATGAGCGGCAGCGCGGGGATGACGCCAGACATGAGGGTGTAGCGCCAGGCCTGGTGTTCCCCCAGGATGGGCGGCAGCGACTCCGCGTAGGTGACCGCCAGGAAGTACGCCCCGGTCACCATGAGACCACCGAGCGAGGAGAAGGCCTGGGTGCCGCCCAGGACCGCCTCGCGGCGCTTGGGGTCGGGGAAGAGCTCGGCCAGCCAGGCCACCGCGGCCACGAACTCCACCGAGACGCCCACGAAGGTCGTGCAACGGAAGAAGAGGAGCATCTCCGGCGACGTGGAGAAGGCCGCCGCAAACGCGGAGAACGCGTAGAGGAAGATGCTCCAGACGAGGACGCGACGCCGGCCGAAGAGGTCGGTCAGATAGCCCCCGAGGAGGCCGAAGACCCCGCCCGCCAAGGCCGGTACGTAGAAGAGGAGGCCCACCCAGGTGTTGAACTCCGGGGTGCCCGGGGTCACGCCCAAGAGCTCGAGGAGCGCCGGCCGTACGATCAGGGGCAGCATCAGGAGCTCGTAGATGTCGAAGGCGAAGCCGAGGGCGGCGACGGCGCAGATCAGCCACTGGGTGACCGTGAGCGGGCCTCGGCCGGCAGCGGAGGGCGGGCGGGGAGCGGTTGGCGTGGTCAAGGGGCTATCCCTCCGGGGAGAGGCTCAGTCGTGGGCGGCCGCGGCGGAGCGCTTCGCGTCGCGCAGATCGTAGCAGTAGAGGGTGTCCTGCTCGCGGACATAGAGACGGCCGGCGGCGATCGCGAGGTGGGGCCAGCTCGGGTCGGCCACGTCGGGGATCTCCAGCGTGCCCTTCTCGACGTAGCCGCGGGGGGTCGCCTCGATGAGCAGGATCACGCCGTTTTGATAGCGGAAGTAGATGCGCCCGTCCGCGTATAGGACAGTCGCCGAGTCGGTCCCCGCGTTGCGGATGTCGCCACCCCAGGCCACCTTCCCGGACGCGAGCTCCACGCAGATGGGGAACCCTTTGTTGTGGCCGTGGCCGGCGTAGATGTGATCTTCCACGAGGACGAGGCCGCCGTGGTGGTTCTGGAGGGTCTTCGCATCGAGGAAGTACCGCTCCCGGGCCCTCACGGAGTCTCCCGATCGCTCCAGCTCGAGCAGAACCGAGCCGGTCTGGTAGCCGGTCGACGCCAGCACCAGGTTCCCCCGGACGATCGGAGTGGCGACGTTCGCCACGTCGTTCGCGACCCGGTTGTAGCCCCAGAGGAACTCCCCGTCGGAGGCGCGAACCCCCACGACGCCGCGGCCCAGGAGTTGGACGTACTGCTTCACGCCCGCTCCGTTGGAGATGACGACGCTCGAGTAGCCCGCCCCGTCCTTGCCCTCGGGACCGAGGTCGGGGATCGCCGCGCGCCAGATCTCCCGGCCGGTCGCCTTGTCCACCGCCACGAGGGCCGCATCCGGGGCCCCGGGGGTGAAGACCAGCCGATCGCCGTCGACCAGCGGCGACTCGCTCCACTTCCACTTGGACATCATCTCCCCGCCGAAGTCGCGGGGTAGGCTCCGGCTCCAGATCTTCTTCCCCGTCTCCGCGTCCAGGCACACCAGGTCACCTTCGGTGCCGAGCGCGTAGACCCGTCCGCCGTCGAGGACGGGCGTGCCCCGTGGCCCTCCACCCCTCCGGTTGTCATCGTGAGTCGGGCCCAGCTTCACCTGCCAGAGGATCCGGCCGTTTTCGCGGCTGAGCGCAAAGACGCGCTGGGCCCCGTCCTTGTCGCCCATGGTGTAGATGCGGTCGCCGACGACGGCGACGCTCGAGAACCCGGTCCCGATTCCCGACGCCCTCCACTCGAGGGGCGGCCCCTCCGGGCCCCACTCCTGGAGAAGTCCGGTCTCGGTCGAAACCGCGTTGCGGTTCGTCCCACGCCAGCCCGGCCAGTCCGTGGCCAGGGTCGGAGCCGTCGCGAGCAGGATCGCGAGAGCGGCGGGTGTAGCGGGTGCGAGGCGGTGGGCGACAGCTGCCATGAACTTCTCCTTGGTGTTGGTTTGGATCCCCGTATTCTGCGACAGGAGAAGGGCCGAAGGGGAGGCAACGACCCTGGCCGTGGGCGAGAAGACATCTTTTGACAGGCCGGACCGATTGCCTGTGCGACGCGATCGGTGGTCGCTTCAGCTCTGGCGGCCGAGGCAGTACAGCTGACCGTCGACGCTCCCGATCACCAGTCGCCCTCGGGCGAGAGCTGGTGAGGCCGTGATCGCCGACCCGGTGTCGAAATCAGCGACCAGCGTCCCCGTCGCGAGGTCCAACGCGTAAAGGCGCCCGTCGCCCGAACCCACGTACACCTTCCCACCGGCGATCGCCGGGGACGAGTCGATCCGGGCGCGGGTGGCGAACGTCCAGAGCTCCTCGCCGGTGGCGGCGGCGAGCGCGTGCACGAGGCGATCACGCCCTCCCAGCACGACCTTGCCGCCGGCGAGCGCCGCCGAGGAGTAGAACGGGAACTGCCGGTCCTCGTGCACGTAGCGCCAGACGATCCGTCGCGTCTCGAGATCGGCACCGAGGACCTCGTTCTCGAACGTTCCGTAGTAGGCGCGCCCCCCTGCCAGAACCGGCGATGCCCCGGTGTAGCCGCCGGAGGAGATCGAGAAGACCTGGGTCCCGTCTTCGACACGCAGCGCCCGCAGCTCCCCGTCGCATCCCGCGACGTAGGTGAGCCCATCCGCCACCGCGCTCGTGGCATGGACCGGGCCCTCGGTCTCGAAGCTCCAGAGGCGGGCGCCTGTTTTCGCGTCGAGGGCGTACAGCTGCTGATCGTAGGATCCGATCAGGAGCCGCGTCCCGTCGACCACGGGCGACGCCCGGATCTCGGAGCCGGTCTCGAAGGTCCAGGCCGCCTTCCCGTCCTCGGTCCGCACCGCGTGGACGACACCGTCCAGGTCGCCCACGTACGCGAGCGCGCCCGCGACGCACGGCGACGACTCACCGATCTCGGACTCGGTCGCGTAGGCCCAGCGCGCGGCACCGGTCTCGAGATCGAGGGCCAGGAGCTGGCCGGAGAAGGTGCCGACGTAGACCGTGCCGTCCACGATCGCGGCCGAGGACTCGATGCCCTCTTCACCGGCGTCGTGGGTCCAGAGCACGTCCAGGGACGGCGCCGGCGAGGCGGTCACCCCGGTGAGCCGGGGGCCGCCCCGGAACTGGGGCCAATCGTCCTCCCGAGGGTCGGCCCCGGCACGCGGCGCGCCCCAGGCAAGGGACACCGCGGTCGTCACCGCCACCTGCAGGAAGCCCCGTCGGGAGACGTCATCCTTATCCATTCACGTTGCCCTCGGCACGAGGAGCGGGTCGACGGACATGGGTCACATCTCCAATTTGACCACACACCCGGTTCGACGTGACACCGCCACGACGCGCCGGTCTCAGTTCCGGGCCGGCTCGACGAAGGTGAGGCCCACCACGCCCCCGCTCACCTCGGGGTCGTCGCCCCCTCCGCGACGGTATCGGACGACGAGCGGCCAGTCCTGCTCGCTGACCGCAGCCGCCGAGCAGATTCTTCTGGGTCTCGTGAGTCGGTATGATCTCGCGGTATGAGCGTCTTCGTCCTCCTCGGGTGCCTGGTGGGGGCCGCAGCGAGTGCGGGGCCGGGCGAGACGGGCGTGCCGAGCCCACGCCCCATCACGATCCAGGACTACTTCGCCCTCGTAGACATCGCGGACCCGCGAATCAGCCCCGATGGCGAGTGGGTGGCCTACACCGTGACGACCCAGGACCTCGAGAAGGACGCCGGGGAGACCCGGCTGTGGCGGGTGTCGCTGCGCGGCGACGGGGGGCCAGAGGCGATGACCGCCCTGGGCGACTCGATGAGCGAGCCGCGCTGGAGCCCGGATGAGGTGTATCTCTCCTTCCTCTCAGAGCGGAGTACCGGTGACGACGAGGCCGCGGGGGACGGGACGAGCCAGGTGTGGGCGCTCGATCGGCGCGGGGGGAGGCGCGTCGGCTCACCGCCGTCGAGCAGGGGGTGGAGGCCTACGAGTGGGCGCCAGACGGGCGCCGCCTCGTGCTCGTCGTTCAGGATCCGAAGCCGAAGACGGAAGACGGCGAGGAGAAGACGGGCCCCTGGGTCGTCGACCGGCTCCAGTTCAAGAAAGACGGCACCGGCTACCTCGACCGCCGCCGCACGCACCTCTACGTCTTCGACCTGGAGACCGAGAAGACGGTCCAGATCACGTCCGGCGACCACGACGACTCCGCGCCCGCCTGGTCCCCCGACGGTCGATGGATCGCTTTCGTTTCCAACCGGACCGGGAACCCCGACTCGAACGACGACACCGATCTCTGGAAGGTCCCGGTGCCCGCCGCAGACTCTTCGGCCACATCTCCCGAGGCGGTTCCGGCGCCGGTGCGAATCACGCGCCACGCCGGGGCCGACAGCCGCCCCGTCTGGCACCCCGACGGGACGCACCTGGCCTATACGACCACCCCCCGCCCTGAGCTCATCGACTACGCCCAGGAGCACGTGGCGGTGATCGGCGCCGGGGGCGGCGAGGTCCGGGTGCTCACGGAGGGTCTGGACCGCAACGCCTGGCACCCCCGGTTCTCTCCCGACGGGACCCGACTCTACTTCGAGCTCGAAGACCGCGGGGCGGTTCACGTTGCGACGGTGCCGTTTGCCGGTGGGAAGGTCGACCGCGTCATCGAGGGAGAGCGCCAGGTCAAGGCTCTCGCCGTGGCCCCCAGCGGCGCCCTCGTTGCCCTCGTCAGCGAGCCTCGTCTGCCCGGGGACCTCTTCGCGGTGGATGTGCAGACGCCCGCAGACTCGGCAGGCGCGCTGGCCGGCTCACGGTTGCGACGGCTCACCCGGGTCAACGACGCGTTGTTGGCACAGCTCGACCTGGCCCCCGTCGAGAAGATCCGGACCTCGAGCGCCGGCGGCACCGAGATCGAGGCGTTCCTTTGCACGCCCCCGGATCACGAGCCGGGGCAGCGCCACCCCACCCTTCTGTGGCTCCATGGCGGCCCCATGGACCAGCACGACTGGGGCTTCGACTTCGAGGGCCAGCTCCTCGCCGCCCACGGCTACGTGGTCGTGATGCCCAACCCGCGCGGCTCGAGCGGATACGGCCAGGACTTCACGCTGGGGATCTGGCGCGACTGGGGCCGCCTCGACACCATGGACGTGCTGGCCGCAGTCGACCGCGCGGTGGAGCTCGGCTACGCCGACCCCGACCGGCTCGGGGTGGGGGGCTGGTCCTACGGAGGCATGCTCACCAACTACGTGATCACCACGACGGATCGGTTCAAGGCCGCCATCTCGGGTGCGGGTGGAGGCCTCTGGGTCGCCCACTACGGGCACGACATGTACCAGCGCTGGTACGAGGCCGAGCTCGGCCTGCCCTGGGAAAACCGCGACCTCTGGGAACGGCTGTCTCCCTGGAACAGGGTTCAGAAGATCAGCACACCGACAATGTGGGTCGGCGGCGAGAAGGACTGGAACGTGCCCATCCTGGGCTCCGAGCACATGTACATGGCCACGAAGCGCCTCGGCGGCGAAGCGCTCCTGGTGGTCTACCCCGGGGAGGACCACAGCATCGACCAGCCCTCGTACGTCAGGGACCTCTACGAGCGCTACCTCGCCTGGTTCGATCGCCACTTGAAGTAGTCGGTCGGTCGTCCCTTCAGAATGCGCTCTTTCGAGACCCGACCCCCCATCTATAGAATGACCACCGACCGAGCTACCGCGGCCCGGAGCAGTGATCGGAGGCGGAGATGAAGATCACGAACGTCGAGGGCCTCTATCTGCGGCTCCCCGAGATCAAAGCCCGCACCGACAGCTCCCAGGACGCCCTGATCGTGCGGATCTCTACCGACGCCGGGATCACCGGGTGGGGCGAGGTGGACGCCTCCCCCCACGTCGTGAAGGCCATCATCGACGCGCCCCCCTCACACACCCTGGTGAACGGGCTGCGGCACCTTCTGGTCGGTGAGGACCCCCTGGACACGGATCGCCTGTGGGGCCGGATGTACGAGGGGACGCTCTACTACGGGCGCGAGGGCGTGGTGATCCAGGCCATGGCCGGCATCGACCTCGCGCTGTGGGACATCAAAGGGAAGGCCGAGGGCGAGCCCGTCTACAAGCTGCTGAACGGGGGCTATCGGACCTCGGTGAGGGTCTACGCCTCGAACTTGTTCCAGCCCACCCCGGAGGCGACGGCGGAGCGGGCGCGAGCGGCCCGGGACGCAGGCTACACCGCGGTGAAGTTCGGGTGGGAGCCGTTCGGCGAGGACCCGGAGCGGGACTGCGCGTTTCTCGAGGCGATCCGGCGCGAGATCGGCGAGGACATGGAGCTCATGCTCGACGTGGGCCACGCCTGGGATGCCATCACGACCCTCGAGAGGGCCCGGCTGTTCGAGCCCTACGACCTCTTCTGGATCGAAGAGCCGCTCCACCCCGACGATCTGGACGGCTACGCGGTGGTGTCCCGCGAGTGCGAGATCCCGATCGCCGCCGGAGAAGAAGAGTGCACGGTGGCCGGCTTCAATCGCCTCATGGAGGTCGGCCGCGTCGATCTCGTGCAGGTGGACCCGAGCCGGGTCGGCCTGACCCAGGCGATGACCATCGCGATGCTCGCCCAGAGCAGCGGCATCCCGGTCGTGAATCACACCTTCACGACGGACATCAACGTGGCCGCCTCGCTGCACCTCCTGGCGAGCGTGCCCAACGCCTTCGTCATGGAGTACTGCCTCGAGCCGAGCGAGATCAGCCGCTCGCTCGCCCGGAACCCGATCGCGATCGTCGACGGCCACGCGCGCGTGCCGGAGGAGCCGGGCCTGGGAGTGGAGCCGGACCTCGCGGTGATCGAGAAGTTCCTCGTGAGCTCCTGAGCCGACGCGGCACCGCCCACGGTCCGGCCCGGCAAGAATGCGCGGGGCGATCCGGCGCCCACGCTATCGCGGACCCCGGCCTCCGACACGGATGCGGCGTGGCCGGGCGGGCCCAAGGCGTGGGTGATCCGAGCGGATCGAGCGCCTGTTCAACCCATTGTATAGAAAGGATATCTGCCCGACACCAGCGTCCTCACTCCTGAACTCCCCGATGCCGGACCGTCCTCGGTAGAGGACGCTTTCGACAGGTCCCGGCTTGAATTGACGGGTTTTTGCGGCGGCACGAGAACTGCTTAGGGCTCGTGTGTTCGGCGAGTCGGGCCCGACAGCCTGGACAGTGTGGAGGAGACCATGAGCTCTTTGATGAGAGTTGTCTTCGCGGTTGTCCTCGCCTGCTCGGGAGCAGTGAGCGCGGCATGGGCGAACGCGGTCGTGATCGTCGCAGAGGGTGCCGACTTTGACCCGGAGTCACTGAGGACGGTGAGGTCGATCGCCGCCACCGAGCTGCGCGCGCGGGGGGTGCCGGTCATCGAGGACGACCGTCTCGAGGGCGTGCACCCGGTGGGCCCGGACACCATGAGCCTGGCCCGGGATCTCTCGGCCCAGCGCGTCTTCGTTTTCCGCTTCGGCCAGCTCCGGAAGAAGGTCCTGATGTCGCTCGAGGAGATCGAGCCGCCGAGCCAGGCCCCGGTCCACGTGGCCCGTCTCACCGCGAGCAGCCTCGACGAGTCCGACATCGTGATTCCCCGGCTAGTCCGCGCCGTTCTCGGGCGGGAGCCCATCGAGGCGGGCCAGCGCATCGCCACCATGACCGACCAGGAGACCCAGCCCTTCAAGAAGAAGGCGGGTGAGGGCCTCTTCATCCTCGGGGTGGGCGTTGCTCCCCTAGGCGGATCGATCGGGTGGAGCTACGAGGCGCGGTCCTGGCGTCTCGGGGTGCTGTTCCAGGGGGCCGAAGATGACCCCTCCTTCTTTGGCGTCGAGGGTGCCTGGATCCCGTTCGACACCAACATCTCTCCCTACGTGAGCGCAGCGCTCGGCGTCGTGGGCGCGGCGAACGACGGGGACGGTGCCGCTCTCGGCACCAAGCTCGAGGTGGGCGCGGAGTTCTTCCGCCTGCACGGGGTGCGTCTCTTCGTCGGCGCGAGCGTCGTCATCCCCTTCGAGAACCTGCACCACACGGACACCGCGAGCTTCGGGGCGTTCGTGAGGGTCGGCTTCTAGGTCGAGCCCTCGTGACCGGCGAGTGATCGCGGGGGTCAGACGACGCGCGGGCCCGCAGACACCTGCGGGCCCGCGCCCGTCGGTCTCCACGGCCTCAGGTTGCGTGGGAAGGCCGGTCCCGGCGGGCGGGGCAGCCAATCGCGCGCCTCCTGGTCGTCGGTGCGGCGACGCCAGACCTCCAGCAGCAGGCTCGTGAACCCCCGCTCCATGGCCCAACGGTCGCAGGCCCGGAAGAGCGGCCGGAGAAACGTCGGCAGCTGGCGAAAGGGTGATCGGGTCACGCGGCCGCGCCAGTTGAAGCGGAGCACCGCGCGTGAGTCGTGGGGCTCGAAGGACCAGACACCAAGGCCGTCGAGATCGCCGCTCGTCTCGACGGCCATCCTCTCGAAAGCTCGGACCGCGGTCACGCGGTAGCGCCATCTCAGGGCAAACAGGAGGAAGGCTGCGGTCCGCACCTCGACGAGGCGGCCCACTCCCTGGTCGTTTCCCGGTTCGAGGATCCGGGCGTCGAGGAAGACGGAGGGCCACCACCGGGGATAAGAGGACGCATCCGCGATGAGGTCGAAGACCTCCTTCGGTTTCGCCTCCAGCTCCCAGCGGGTGGAAAGGTGATAGTCGGTCCCGGCCATCGTCTCCGCGACCGGCGTCGCCACGCGCCGCCCCTAGGATGCGCCCGGGCGCGCCCGGGCGCAAGAGCCGATCCTGTTACTCCGTGGGCGGCGACGGGGCCTGGGTGCGGTGCGCCGCGATCTTCCACTGCCCGTCCTGCTTCACCATCACCGCCGTCGACAGTCCCTTCGAAGGCACCGTCGGGCCTTCGACCTTGGGAAGGCCCGTCGTGCGACATCGACGTGACGCCCATTTGACGGTGTCGTGCGACACGTGTTACAGAACTGCCGCATCCTCACGACGCGTTGAGTTTCGCCGGGGCACCCACCAGCCATAAGCTGAACAGAGAGAAGGGTATAGAGAAAGTGCGCAAGCTCCTCCTGTTCACCTCGTGTGTCGTTCTGGCTACGGGAGCCCTCGGCCGCGCGCAAGAAGGCGGCGACAAGAAGGAAGAGGCGAAGGCAAAGTGGTACGACAAGCTGACCTTCGGGGGAGACTTCCGTCTCCGCTACGAGGGGTTCAACTGGTCGGGCCACTTCGACGACGGACGGCGCGACCGCTTCCGCTACCGGCTGCGGTTCGGGTTCCGGGCGCAGGTCCTCGACCGCTTGGCCCTCGGGTTCCAACTTCGGACCGGGAATCCGCAGAACCCGATCTCCGACAACCAGTCGTTCGACGACGGATTGAACAAGGCGAAGATCTCGATCGACGAAGCGTACGCCGACTGGCAGGCGACAGACACCTTCTCCGTCATCGCCGGCAAGTTCTCCCCGACGAAGCTGTGGACCGCGGCCGACTTCGAGTGGGACGACGACGTCGCGACCGAGGGCGCGATGGAGATGTTCGCCTGGAAGCCGGGCGGGATCGTCAAGGGCCTCGACCTGAACTTCTATCAGTACGTCCTGAACGAGTCGGGGGACTCCATCGACTCCTACATGCTCGGCGGGCAGATCGTCCCCACCTTCGATCTTGGATCGACGAACGATCTCGCGGTCGGGGCGACCTTCGAGGCCATCTCGAGTCCCGGCGAGGTGGCCGCCCTCTACTTCAAGGAGACGCTGGTCATCGACTCCGGCTACGTCACGAACTTCGTCAACCCGAACACGGGGGAGATGGTCAGCGACTTCCGGATCGGAAGCCTCTCTCTCGAGTGGAAGAACTCGTCCTTCAAGAGCTGGCCGATCAAGGTGTCGGTCTTCCTCTACAGGAACTTTGGTGCGGGCGACGGCCTGGGCGCCATACTGCCGGCGTCGAAGGAGGACCCCATTCTCGCTCTCGGCCGTGGAACCGACAACGACACCGCATGGTTCGGCCGGGTCCAGGTCGGCGACTACAAGGAGCCTGGGCAGGTCGCCATCCGGGTCTCACGCTACGACTCCCAGCCTGACGCGATCTTCTTCGCGTACGCCCAGTCCGACACCCGGCGCGCCTCCAACGTGGACGGGTACCGCACCGACCTCCGCATCGGGATGCCGAAGAGCGGGTACGTCAACGTCACCTGGTACCGCACCAACTGGACGGTCGGCGACGACACCGCGATGGACCGCTGGCAGTTCGACTACATCTTCACGTTCTGAGTCCTGCCATTCTGAGTTCTGAACCAGCGCCTTGTCGGCTGCCGGAAGCAAGAGCTGAGACTCCTCTGAAGGCTCCCTTGTTGTGGCCGGAGCCTGAAGAATCTCTCCGACAGGCCAACGGAGGGTCCTTCGTCGCCTGTGCACGCGGCGCTCCTCAGTATGGCGGCTGTGTCCCTGGCAGGAGCCCGTCCTCGGGCGTGCGACGAAGAATCCACTGTCGCCATCGCGGAGCGTCTCTCGGACTGTAGCGATGGATTCCTCGCCCGATGTGCGGGCCGCCGGGCTCGGAACGAACGCGCCTTGCTCGTCGCGCTCGACTACCGAGCGTGCCCCGAGTGCGACTCCTCGAGGTGTTGCGCCTGCTTCTTCGTGAAGTAGACCGTCTTGAGGGCCTGGACTGCCGCCCGCAGCTTCTCGACGTTCGCCTGGTCCGTCGTCTGCTTGGCCTTCATCGAGTAGAACAGGATCTCGTGACAGGGCTTGACCTTGTCCGCCCACTGCGGGTCGTCGAGCTTGAGGCGCTGCTGCAGGAAGTACTTCGTGACGATCGACGCCATCTCGTCGGCGTGGTTCTCCTTGTTCATCACCCAGCGGGCGAGCTGGTTGGCGTTCTTGCCGGGGTCCGCCGACAGCTCGCCGATCAGATTCATCGACTTCTCGATCGTGGTGATGTGCTCCTCGAGCATCTGGAAGCGCATCTCGTCCCCGTAGATGCCGCACGGGATCTGACAGTGGGCCTCGACCGGCGCCGGCACCAAGGCCATCGTGAGGGCCAGCCCTGTCACCACACCAACGATCGCGCGCACGCTCTTCTGCCTCATGTCTCGTCCTCCCCCTTCGGCGGCAGCGCCGCCCACTTCGTCCAAGATCTCGTCAGCTCTCGTCCGGTCCCCCTGGGGAGCCCGCCGACGACGCGCGAGAGGATACGGTTTCTGCGGCACCGTTGTCGACCGCCGGGGCCCCGGCCTCGGGAAGGTCGCAGCGGGCGGCTCGCTGCTCCCAGCGTTCGAGGGCCTCGGCCTGAGTCCACCTCGAGACGCCCGGCAGCTGCTCCAGTCTCTCCAGGAGCGCTTTCGCGCTGGGGGGACGATCCGCCGGATCCTTCTCCAGGCAGCTGAGGATGAGAGCCTCGAGGGCCGCCGGCACCGGTTGCCCCAGACGCTCCGAGGGCGGTACGGGCGTCGTGTGGAGGTGATGCCCACAGACCTCGACGACGGTCTCACCCCCAAAGACCGGCTGGCCGGTGAGCAGGAAGTAGCCGAGCGCCCCCACGGCGTAGAGATCGGAGTGCGTCCCCACGCCTTGCGCCGACCGGATCGCCTCCGGGGCCAGGTAGAGCGGTGTGCCGGTGAGCGTGTTGTCCGCGGTGAGGCCCGTGGCGGGATCGGCCTCGAGGTCCTTCACGAGCCCGAAGTCCACCACCTTCACGACGTCCGCGCGCCCGCCGCGCCGGGTGAGGATCACGTTCGCGGGCTTGATGTCCCGATGGATCAGGCTGAGATCGTGGGCCTCGGCCAAAGCGCCGGTCACCTGACGCAGGATGTGCACTACCCGGGCCGGGGGCTGAGCTCCCTCGTCGTCGACGAGCCGCTCCAGGTTGATGCCGTCGAGCAACTCCATGACGTAGTAGAAACGGTCGTCCTCGGTGCGTCCGTAGTCGTAGATGGCGACGGTGTTGGGGTGGGTCAGCAGCGCCGTGAGTTGAACCTCGCGTTCGAAACGCTCGGCCGACACGCCTCCCGAGTGCTCCGGGGGAAGGAGCTTCACCGCGACCGGGCGCCGCAGAAGGGCGTGCCGGGCCCGGTGGACCTCCCCCATCCCCCCGCGACCGATCTTCTCCTCGAGGGTGTACTGGCCCAGCTGGCGGGCCTCGCGCACGGCTTCGCGCAGCCCATAGGTCACCCCCGAGGTCATCACCGCCAGGGCCACCCCGAGCATGAGCCAGATGATCTCGGCGAGCGAAGGGACGAGGGGATGCGGCGGGGTCAGTCCCGGCGGGAGAGAGGCGTTGTGCAGGTGGGCGGCGGCGGCGACCGGCAGGGTGGCGGCCAGGCTCACCCACAGGGTGCGCAGCGGATGGCTCGGCACCACGACCGCCCGCGCCACGATGACGAAGGAGCCGCCCATCACCAGCGGAAACGCGAGGGCCTGCCCCAGTGTCTCGACGAGGTCGCTTCCATCCCACGCCCATCGGGGCGACAACGAGAGCGCGAGCAAGCTCAATGTCAGGCCCACGAGCGGGGCGAGGACGGCGTCGAGGCGGGCCAATGTCCCCCACGAGCACGGTCCCCGACGGCAGAACAACCAGGTCCCGAGAAAGGCGGCGACCACGACGAGAAGCAGATGGTTGGCGGGCCGGGGGTGGGCCAGGAGGCGGACCAGCCAGATGAAGAGAAACGCCAGGCCCCCGGCGAGCCCGAAGAAGCCGAGCCGCCCCTGCAGGAGCCTCTTCTCCTCCTCCTGGCCGGGGGCTCCGCCCAGCCGGGCCCGGAAACGCGAGGCGGCGACGGGCAGGGTCATGACGGTGTGATACACCCGTGCGCCCCAGCGGGCAAATGGAAGACTTCCTGCAACAAACTCGACGACGGCGACGTTATGACCTGCAGGGAAGGAAGACATGCGCAGACCCTGGCGATGGGGGCGGTGCCTCGCGCTGGCTCTGGTGCTGCTGTTGGTTGCAGCCCTTCTTGCGGTCGCCCCCGCCCTCACCAAGTGGGACTACGGGAACCTCACCTCCCGGGCGGGCTGGCAGCTCCCGGATCGGGTGATCGAATCTCTCGGCATCCAGCCGGGTGAACGCGTGGCGGACGTCGGCGCCGGCGACGGCTACTTCACGTTCCGGCTCGCGGAGGCGGTCGGGCCGACGGGGAAGGTCTACGCGGTCGAGGTGGACGAGGAGCTCGTGGCGGAGCTGGAGCGCAACGCTCGAGCGGGGGGCCACGACAACGTGGTCGTCGTGAAGGGCGAGTACGCCGACCCACTCTTGCCCGATGGCGAGCTCGACCTGGTCCTGTTCTGCAACTCCTATCACCACATCGAGGACCGGGTGGCGTACTTCGACCGCCTGAGGACTGATCTCGCCGAGGATTCTCGCGTGGCCCTCATCGACCTGAAGGCCAGCCTGCTCGTCAGGCTCCTGGCGCCTCACGACCACTGGACCACGGTGGAGACCATGAGGGAGGAGATGGAGAGGGCGTCCTACACGTTCGCCGGGCACTTCGACTACCTGCCGGCCCAGAACTTCGCGGTGTTCCAGCCCACGCCGCAGTGAAGTCGGACCCAGGGGCGCCGGTCTGGAGAGAGCCGCACCGTCGGGGAATCAGCGCAGCCGCACGACATCGCCCTGGGCGAAGACCGGTCCCACCTCGAGCCCGAGGGCCGGCCGCGCGTAGAGCGAGGGAGGCACGCCGATGTCGGCCAGGTACAGCTCGCCGACGTGCTCTTCGACCCCGGGGGCGCGCAGGCCTTCCTTGGGAAGGGCGAGGGTCATCGTGGCCGCCGCTCGCACCGCGGGGTCGAAGACGTGCCCGGTGGTCGCGTCCAGGCCCGACGGGGCGTCGAGCGACAGGACGGGACGGCCCCGAGCGTTGGCCCAGCGGATGAGCCCCGCCGCCCCGCCCTTCGGCGCCCCCTTCAGGGTGTAACCGATCACGCCGTCCAGAATCAGGTCGGGCGGCTCTTCGCCCAGCAGCTGGTCTTCGGACCCGATGGCGATCTGCATGCGGCGGAGGATGTCGAGCTGTCGGGCGGGCACCGGGCGGAAGGCCTCGGGAGGCCTGGTCGTGAAGACCCTCACCCAGGCCCCCCAGCCGCAGAGGCGACGAGCCGCGACGAGGGCCCCGCCACCATTCCCGCCGGTGCCGGCCAGGATCACGACCGACTTGCCGGCGGGGTCGTTCTCGAGGAAGCGCCGGCGGGCGAGGTGGGCGAGATTCCGCCCGGCGTTCTCCATCATCTGGATGAGCTCGATCCCGAGGTCTTCCATCATCGCGCGGTCGACCTCGATCATCTGCTCGGTGGTCAGGTAGGGAACATCCTTGATGTTCATCGGGCACCTCCTCGCGGACCAGCGGCAGGAGGACGGGGACTCTGCTCCTTCGTTTGTCGGCCCCGGGGATACGAGGCAACATAGCATTGTTCCACTCCCCGGAGGAAAGACATGAGCTTCGCGAGCGCCCTCGCCCGCTACCTGCGTTGGCTGCACCTGCAGTGGCCGGCGGGGACAGTCGAGAAGATGCCCGAGGTCCGCCCCGACGGCTCCACGAGCGTTCCCGGGCTCTACGTTGTGGGCGACCTGACGGGGGTGCCGCTGCTCAAGTTCTCCTCGGACAGCGGTGCGGGCGCGGTGGAGACGATCGCCGCCGATCCGGCCTTCGAAGGGCGCGCGCGTCAGGACGGCATTCTCGATCTCGTCATCGTCGGAGCCGGGGTCTCGGGGATGGCGGCAGCCCTCGCGGCCCGGAAGAAGGCCCTGGGCTTCGAGATCCTCGAGGCCTCCGAGCCCTTCTCGACCCTCGTGAACTTCCCGAAGGGGAAGCCCATCTACACCTACCCCACCGACATGAGGCCCCGAGGAGATCTCCAGTTCACCGGGCGCTCCTCGGTGAAGGAGGGCCTCCTCGAGGAGCTTCGAGACGAGACGACGCGGGCGGGCATCGATCCGCGCCCGGCCCGGGCGGAGCGAGTCCTCCGCAAGCGCGGTGTCCTCGAGGTGCACCTGGCCGGCGGCGAGGTGCTCCGCGCCCACCGCGTGATCGTGGGCATCGGGCGCTCGGGCAACTTTCGCAAGCTCGGGGTGCCGGGAGAGGACCTCGACAAGGTCTACAACCGCCTCCACGACCCCAAGGACTACTGCGGCCAGAACGTGCTGGTGGTCGGAGGCGGAGACTCCGCTCTCGAGACCGGCATCGCCCTCGGCGCCTGCGGCGCCCACGTCACGCTCTCCTACCGCAAGCCCGAGTTCAGCCGGCCCAAGCCCGAAAACATCGACAAGCTGAAGGTCTTGAGCGCCGATCCCATGGCCGACGTGGCGATCGAAGAGCCCAGCTCCGAGCGTGTCACCACCGCGGCCGGGGGCTTCCTGGGCGAGCACCGGAAGGCGGGCTCGGTCCGCCTGCTGCTCGGCAGCGAGGTGAAGGAGATCCGCGAGAAGGAAGTCGTCGTCGTCGATGCCGGGGGCGAGAGGCAGGCCCTCGCCAACGACGCCGTCTTCTCGATGATCGGACGCGAGGCGCCACTCGGCTTCTTCCGCCAGTCCGGCGTCGCCATCGCCGGCGAGATCCGGGCGGCCGGATGGGCCGGTCTCGCCGCCTTCGTTCTCTTCTGCACCTGGCTCTACCACTGGAAGGGGGGCAAGGCCCTTCCCCTCCTCGGCAAGCTGCCCGACGGGCTGAGCCCGAGACCGGCCGAGTGGTGGGCAGCCCTCGCGGCGGGCGGCGGAGCGCTCGGCGCAGTGCTTCAGGATCCCACCACGCTCCTCGGGACGCTCCGCATCTCGGCCTCCGGCCCGTCCTTCTACTACACCCTCGCCTACTCCCTGCTCGTGCTCGTCTTCGGGATCCGCCGCATCCGGCAGAAGAAGACGCCCTACGTTCGGGTGCAGACGATCACCCTGACCGCCGTCCAATGGCTGCCTCTCTTCCTCCTCCCCGAGATCCTGTTGCCGTGGTTGGGGCACAACGGCTGGTTCGACGGAGGCGCGCTCGGGAAGATCGCCGATTCGCTCTTTCCCGCGGTGAGCTACGGCCACGGCCGGGAGTACTGGCGGGCCTACGGCTTGATCCTCGCCTGGCCCCTCAACGTCTACAACTGGTTCACCGCCCAGCCGCTCTGGGGCTGGCTGGTCATCGGCATCCTGCAAACCTTCGTCCTCATCCCCGCCCTCATCTACTTCTGGGGCAAGGGGGCCTACTGCGGCTGGATCTGCTCGTGCGGGGCCCTGGCCGAGACGCTGGGCGACCCGCAGCGGCACAAGATGCCCCACGGTCCCTTCTGGAACCGGGTGAACGTCGTGGGGCAGGTCATCCTGGCTGTCGTCTCGGTTCTGATGCTTCTCCGGATCGCGGGCTGGGTCTGGCCGGATTCGACTGCCGCCGGCATCTTCAAGGTCGGCTTCGAAGGGTACGCCTGGTTCGTGGATCTCTTCCTGGCCGGGATCATCGGCTACGGGGTCTACTTCTGGTACAGCGGCCGGGTGTGGTGCCGCTTCGCCTGCCCGTTGGCCGCGCTCATGCACGTCTACGCCCGCTTCTCGCGCTTCCGGATCCTCGCCGAGAAGAAGAAGTGCATCTCCTGCAACGTTTGCACGAGCGTCTGCCACCAGGGCATCGACATCATGAACTTCGCCAACAAGGGCCTGCCGATGGAGGACCCGGAGTGCGTGCGGTGCTCGGCCTGCGTGCAGAGCTGCCCGACAGGGGTGCTGACATTCGGCCAGGTCGACCGCAAGTCGGGCGCGACGATCCGCACCGATCCGCCGTGGCTGGCCGCTTCACCCGTCCAGCGCGTCGAGCTGAAGGTCCGGCAGGCTTGATCCGGCGACAACGGCGACTCTGCGTGCGCAGAAGCGCGGTTCAGGGCAGCAGGTGGGGAATCTGCCGGGACGCAGCGGGGGTGAACTGCAGAAGGCACCGGAACGCTGCAGCATGGGCGCGAGCCTCGGCCCGAGACGCGACGTAGAGAGCGGCGACAAGATCACGCCACCTCAGGAGCTCCTTCCGCAGCCCCCGACGCGTCTGAGTCGCCACCGTCAGGTCCAAAAGCCGGAGGACCCTCTCATACGTGCGTCGGAGTGAAGAGAGGTCCTCGTCTCCCAGCAGGCTCGACGCCCGGTTCATCTCGTTCGCGATCATCAGGATCTGCTGGTCCAGGCTGAAGCGAGCCCACCGCTCGGGTGTCATCGAAGAGTGCTGCGTCATGCGAGGGGTTCTCCGCGGCCGATCAGCTCGAAGGTGAGATCGCGCACGCGCTGGCGCATGGCTTCATCCTCGATGACCATGCTTCGGTTCCCCTGCGCGGGTCGGATGTTGATGAGCGACGTGTACTCGATACAGCCACCCTCGCCCTTCCCCGGGTAGTAGTTCGCGCCCCACAGGTCGGGCTGCCGGCTTCCCTGCTCGAGCAGGAGGGCCTCCTCGTCGGCGTGCAGCTCTCCGCCCACTGCAGCCACGCCCCGCTTCACGTCCACGACGAACTTCACCATGTCCTCGAAGTGGGCGGCCACCAGCCGGCGCAGCTCCGCCGGATCGAGACGGCTCTCGACGAGGACGATATCGGGGCTCGACGCGTCATCGTTCATCTGCGCAGGCCTCGATTCTACACTTCTGGCCTTGTGCGGCATTTCTCGCCCAATGAGGCGGTCGGATCAGGTGCTCTCTGCACGGACGGGGGAACTTGACGCGACCCTGGCTTCGAGCCTACCTTGGGGGCCATCCGTTCCAGACGAGAGGTTGAGACGTCGGCGCGCCGCGCGCGGGCAGTCCAACGGGGGGACGTCTCACCCGCTCGCAGGGTTCGCAGGAGGAGGTCGCCATGAAGACCGTCACTCACATCCTGGAGGCCAAAGGGCGCGTAGTCCACACGATCGGGCCCGACGACAGTGTCCTCGACGCCCTCGAGCGCATGGCGGAGCAGGAGGTGGGGGCGCTGGTCGTCACGGAGGGGGAAGGGCGTATCGTCGGCCTTCTCTCGGAGCGGGACTACGCACGGAAGGTGGTCCTCCTCGGGCGCGTCTCGAAGGAGACGCCCACTCGGGACATCATGACCACCGAGGTCGTCTGCGTCTCCCCGGAGCAGTCCGTCGACACCTGCATGGGGCTCATGACGCAGAAGCACATCCGCCACCTGCCGGTCGTGACCGAGCAGCGGCTGGTGGGTCTCATCTCGATCGGCGACGTTGTCAAGGCGGTGATCGACGAACACAAGTTCGCGATCGAGCAGCTCGAGCACTACATCATGGGCGATCGCTAGCCTCGGATCATCCCGCGCCGTGATGCGGGATCCGCCGGACTCTGACGCATCCTCAGTTGGACGGGTTCGGCCTCCTGCTCGCTCGACGCTGGACATGAACCTTGAGACCGCACTGCTCGCGTGTGTGCTCGTGCGCTGTCGTTCCGGCGCAGGGTCCCTGATTCGGGCGGCGAGACGACGACCAGGCAGCACGCCGACGCGTTGCCGATCCTGACCGGAGCGGACCTGAATCCTGCCGGGCGTGATAGCCTCCCCGGCGCGAGTGACGCGTTCATCTCTGGAGGTCGCCATGCCGCGGTCGGGCTCCCTTCCCTTCTTCACGCTCCTGGCCCTGTTCGCCGTTTCCCCGTCCCTCGGGGCGTCCGAGTTCCAGAGCGCCTGGTCCGCGGAGGCCAGCCGCCCCTGGGTCGGACGAGACTACTGGGCGAACCCGCTGCAGGACTGGCACATCCGCAACGGCCTTCTCGAGTGTCACGTCGCGGGCGGGGACCGCAACGTCTTTCTCCTCACCCGGGAGATCGGCGCGCGCCCGGGCGACATCGACATGTCGGTGACGCTCGGGCGCCTCGCGGGCGACACCGGTCCTCTCGGCGAAGGCTTCGTCGGGTTCCGCGTCGGGATTCGCGGGGCGTTCGACGACTACCGGGACAGCGCGGTCCGCGGAACCGGACTGAACGTGGGCGTCGCGGGTGACGGCCGCCTCTTCATCGGAACGTTGGAGGAGGACGCGCCGCGGGTTTCTTCGCTCGACCGCAGGCTGGTGCTCCACCTCCGGGTGGAGCCAGCCGGCGGGGTCTACCGCCTGACGCTGACCGCGACCCATGAAGGCGGCGCCGACGTCAGCCTGGCGCAGGGCGATGTGCCCTCCGAATGGCTGACCGGCGGACTGGCCCTCGTCTGCAGCTCGGGCGAGGTGTGGAACACCCCGACCGCTCCGGAGATGCTCGCCGGGTTCGGTGAGCGTCGAGGCACCGCTCGCGGCGGCGCGTTTCGATTCTGGTTCCACGACTGGCGGGTGGCGGGCTCGAAGATCGACGACCACCCCGAGCGGGCGTTCGGCCCCATCCTCTTCGCGCTTCACACGCTGAGCCGGGGGGTGCTGAAGCTCACCGCCCAGATGGCCCCCATCGACGAGCCGTCGGCCGTGGCCTCCCTCGACATCGAGGAGGGCCTCGGCCAGTGGCGCTCGGTGGCCACCTCCCCCGTCGATCCCCTCGCCCGCACCGCCACCTTCCGCGTGGTCGACTGGGACGACTCCAGAGACGTCCGGTACCGGGTCCTCCTCAGCCACCAGGGCGAGTCCCACACGTGGGCGGGCACGATCCGTCGTGAACCGAAGACAAAACCCCTGCTGACGGTGGCCGCTTTCACCGGCAACAACGATCTCGGCTTCCCTCACGCCGACGTCGTGCGCAACGTGTGGCATTTCGAGCCGGACCTGCTCGTCTTCACCGGCGACAACATCTACGAGCGGGTGGCCGACTACGGGATCGAGCGCGCCCCCCTGGCCGCAGCCACCCTCGACTACCTCCGCAAGTGGTTCCTGTTCGGGTGGGAATACCGGGATCTGCTCCGACACATCCCGGCAATCTGTCTCGCCGACGACCACGACGTCTACCAGGGGAACATCTGGGGGGCGGGCGGGCGGCACGCCACCGAATACGGCAAGCCGGGACAGGACCAGGGCGGGTTCACGATGCCCGCAGCCTGGGTGAACATGGTCCAGCGCACGCAGACCTCGCACATGCCCGACCCGCCCGACCCCACGCCGGTCGAGCAGGGCATCGGCGTCTACTACTCCGACCTCCTGTACGGCGGGCTGAGCGTCGCGATCATCGAGGACCGCAAGTGGAAGTCCGCACCCGCGGTGCAGCTGCCCAGCGCGAAGATCGTGAACGGATGGGCCCAGAACCCGGAGTACGACGCGGTCCGGGAAGGCGACGCCCCGGACGCCCAGCTCCTCGGACCGCGCCAGGAGCAGTTCCTGGAGGACTGGACGGCGGACTGGTCGGGGGGAACCTGGATGAAGCTGGTGGCATCGCAGACGATCTTCGCGAACGTCGCCACGCTGCCGCCCCCCGCCGACACCGACGACGTGACGCCGCGGCTGCGGGTGATGAAGCCGGGCGAGTACGCGGCGGGCGAGGTGCCGGTGGCCGACCACGACTCCAACGGCTGGCCGCAGACGCCACGCAACCGCGCGCTGCGGGCGATGCGGAAGGGCCTGGCCGTCCACGTCGCCGGGGACCAGCACCTGGGCTCGACGATCCAGTACGGGATCGACGACTGGAACGACGCCTCCTGGGCGCTCTGCGTGCCTTCGGTCGCCAACGTCTGGCCCCGCCGCTGGTACCCGTCGGAGCCGGGGGCGAACCGGGCGCCGGGCGCCCCGCGCTACACCGGCGAGTTCCTCGACGGGTTCGGCAACCGGATGACCGTCCACGCGGTGTCGAACCCGGTCGAGTCGGGGGTCGATCCCCGGGCGCTCTTCGACCGCGCCCCCGGCTACGGCATGGTCACCTTCGACCGCGCGACCCGCCGCATCACCTTCGCCAACTGGCCCCGCTGGGTCGACGCGGCGGCAGCCGGCGCGGAGCCGTACCCCGGATGGCCGATCACGATCGAGCAGGTCGACAACGGCCTTCCTGACACCGGCTGGATGCTGCCCGAGGTGTCGGCGCCCGGGCTCGAGGATCCGGTGGTCGAGGTCGTGAACGAGTCGTCGGGCGAGCGGGTCTACACCTTCCGCATCCAGGGCGAGTCCCTGGCGCCGACGGTGCCCGGCCCGGGAACCTACTCGGTGCGGGTCTTCGACCCCGACCGCCCGGACACCGAGGGCTCCTTCAAGGGGCTCCAGGCTCGGCAGACGCGCTAGGGCCCAGAGGAGACTAGCAAGTGGTCGGAGTCACAAGCAGCTCGAGGTCCAACCCGCGATACTGCTTGAAGGCCGCGTCGGTCGTCACCATGCGGTATCGACCGGCAAGCGCAAAGGCGGCGAGGTAGGCTCGAAGGCCGGCTCCCCCTCGAAGCTCTCCTCGCCGAAGCCGCTCGGGTGGAAGAGCTTGTAGCGCGGGCCGCGGAGCAGGAAGTTGTGGTAACGCACGGGCACGTCGCCCCGATGGGCCTGGATGACGATCTGTCGGTTCGGCCACTCCGCAGGCTCATCGGCCAAGAGCGGCAGCAGGCTGCCCTCGTGAACGTGGCTCTTCGATCCCCTCATGCCCGCGACGTAGCGCCGGCCGTTCGGGCCGTTGTCCACCATGAAGATCACGATCGAGTCCTCGGTCATTCCGAGCGCGTCGAGGCGGCCGAAGAGGCGTCCCACGTTTTCGTCGATGTTCGTGATCATGGCGAAGATGCGCGCCCGCCGATCGACGTCGGCCTCGGCGGGGAGCGGGTGGCCGAGCTCCTGGGGAAACCGCTCGTTGCTCAGGTCGATCTCAAGATACTCGGCCAGGAGCTCCTCGGGGACGTCGTGGAAGGGGCCGTGCGCGCTGCGAGCCGCCATCTCGTCGATGTGGGGCGTCCGGATGACCAGGTTGCCGGTCACCCCCAGGTCACCGTAGCCCTGGTCGTCGGTGATGATGAGGATCACGTTGGGGCGGGTGGCGGGCTCGTCGCTCGGGGCGCACACGACCGTGGCCAGGATCGCGCTCGACGCGGCGGCGAGGATTCCGACGAGGCATCGGGTCGTCGTCTTCATTCTCCGATTCCCGCCGGGGCCGGCCACCGCCAGGGCACGAGCATCGGCACCTGCTTCTGGTACGCGCGGTAGGGATCCCCGAACTCCCGGACGAGGTCGCGCTCCTCGAGGACGGTCCCCAGCACGATCCACCCGGTGAAGAGCACGGCGAACAGCAACCGGTCGGCGGTGAGGTCCGGGCTGGCCCACATCATCACGAGGAAGAGGCCGTAGAGGGGGTGACGGACCCAGAGGTACGGACCGCGGATCGCGAGGGGAAGGCTTCGGGGGGTGGTGCCGCGCAGGTGAGCGCGGATCGGCCGAAGCCCGAAGGTGTCGAACGATTCAAGCGCCCGGATGGCCCAGAGGAAGCCCGCCCCCGCGGCGAGGAAGAGCCCGCGGAGGACCCAGCGCGGGGGTCCCTGCACCGACACCAGGACGACGTTCGAGTGCTGCCACAGGCCGAGCGCCAGGAGCAGGACGGCCCCCGAAGCGATGGAGTACACCGCCGGGTGGTAGTGGGAGGGCATCACGCTGCCGAGACGCGCTCGGAAGGACCGGCGGATCATGGCGGAGTGCTGGACGAAGAAGAGGACGCACAGCCCGGCATCCCAGGCCAGAGCGGCCTTCGGGCTCAACCCCAGGGG
The DNA here is from genome assembly GCA_963700695.1 of uncultured Acidobacteriota bacterium. GTDB lineage: Bacteria > Acidobacteriota > Vicinamibacteria > Fen-336 > Fen-336 > JAJDNS01. The sequence goes on from CAVOYO010000010.1 coordinate 70,803, forward strand.
GACGATCTCGAACGGCCCGACGGCCAGGAACAAGCCGAAGCCGATCAGGGACGACGCGCCCAGCAGGGCCGACAGCAGCAGGACGAGATGGGGAATCAGCCTCACGGTCGCCTCGCATCCGGGGGCTCCCGGCAAGTTCGGGGCGTGAGTGTAGCCGCTCCTTCGGTCGGTTTCATCAGCGAACCCGCTCGGGTGCTACGATGAACAGCGTGACGCGGCCTCCTGCCCCCCTTGCTCTCGCTGCCGTGCTCGCCGCCTTGGCTCTGCCCACTGCCGGATGCGGGGGCGGCTCGGAGAGGCCCAACGTCGTCCTCATCGTGGTGGACAGCCTGCGGGCGGACGCCCTCGGCGGCCACGGAAGTGATCCCAGCGTGTCGCCCACGATCGACCGCCTGGCCGCGGAAGGCGTGCGCTTCGAGCGTGCGGTCGCCCCCGCGTCGTGGAACCTGCCCTCGGTGTCGTCACTCGTGACCTCGACGCCGCCCTGGGTGCACGGGCAGGGGGCGCCGGCGTCCGGTGCGGGCGAGATCGTCACCCTCGCCGAGACGTTCGCCGACGCGGGGTACCGGACGGGCGCCTTCACTGAGGTAGCCTGGCCCCTGCTCCAGAGGGGCTTCGAGACCTTCCAGAACACGGCCTTCAAGCACACGTTCGGAGACCCCGAAACCAACTCCGCGGCACGGACGCTCGAGGCCGCCCTCGCATGGGCTCGACAGGACGACTCCAAGCCGTTCTTCCTCCTGGTCCACACCTACGAGGTCCACAGCTACTTCCTGGGCAAGCCCCGGCACCACGAGGCCGCGCGGGGCGCACGGCCCGGCTATGACGGCTTGTTTCGGGAGTGGGCGGTGCGCGATCTCTCGCAGCCGGCCGGACCACAGGTGATCGAGGCCCTCCTGCAGGCGAGCGAGGACGACCTCGACTACGTGCGCGGCCTCTACCGGGCTGCGGTGGCGGAGGTGGACGGCGAGGTCGGTCGCTTCGTGGCCGGCCTGGACGAGATGGGCCTCGGGGACCGGACGATCCTGACCCTGACCTCGAGCAACGGCGAGGGGTTCCGTCCGGATCTGAAGCGCGTTCACCACGGCGGCCGTCTGCATCACGATCTCCTCCACGTGCCGCTCATTGTGCGGTGGCCGGGACACCTCGATCCCGCCGTGGACCGGTCGCTCGCGGCGACGCTCGACGTGGCGCCCACCCTCCTGACCCTGGCCGGGCTCCCGGAGGAGCCCCGCTTCGCCGGCCGAACGCTGCTCGCCCGAGAGACCAGCATTCTGCCCTCCTTCGGCGGACCCCGCTTTCGGGTCCCGAAGCGCCCGAAGCGGCCGGTCGTTGCTCAGGAGGCGGCGTTCCGCACCCTGCCTTCGGGAGAGCGGGAGCGCGCGACGACCCCGCAGCTGGCCCTCTACTCGGACTGGGTGATCCTGATCGACTCGGGCGACGACGCCGAGCTCTACGATCTCAAGGACGACCCGGAGCAGGAGAAGGACCTCTCGGATGACTACGTCGACGGGGTGGAGAGGCTCCGCAAGAAGGTCCACCGGATCGCGGAGCAGGCCGGCTCCGCCGCTGCGGCCCCCGACGCGGAGCAGATGGAGCAGCTCCGCTCCCTGGGCTACGTGCAGTAGAACGGTCGGATCGGCACTCCCGAGGGCGCGGTCTCCCTACCGGATGGTCATCGCCGGATCCCCGAGGAGGTGATAGATGGCGAGGAGCTCCGGCATCACGCCCTCTTCGGCGTAGGCGGCCTGGGCGGCGAGGACCGCATCCCCGAGCCTCTCGTGCGTCCCCCCCGTGATCTCGGCCATGAGCGCCCGGTGGTACCTGTGGGCCGGGCCGTCCAGGCTCAGTCCCGAGGGCGAGAACGCTCCCACCGTCCCCCGTCCCTCCACCTTCAGGAACGCCTCCGACAACGAGTCGTAGTTCGGGGCCAGGAAGTAGCCGTTGAGACAGTTGAAGGTCAGCATCAGGGGCTGACGCGACTGGGCGAGAAGCTTCGTCGGGTCCCAGGAGTTCAGCACGTTCTCAGAGGCCCACACCGCGGCGCCCCCGTGGCCCACGTAGCTCATGAGCGAGGCGCCCTCGTCGAACGACGACAGGATCTCGGGACGGGTGTTTGCTCCCAGCTCCCTCAGGAAGAGCGTCTTCGTGGGCCGTCCCCCGAGGAAGCTCGAGCGGATGTCCAGGACGTCCGCCTCGAAGTCCCCGGCCAGATCCGGGTTGTCCGCCACGAGGACCGCGGTGCCGGAGAGGTCCTGGGCCGAGTCCTCCCAGGCCAGGACCTTCTGGACGAGGGCGTGAGCCTCGGCGAGCGTCTTCGCGGGCAGCCTCCCGATCGCGACGTCCGGCAAGAGGTCCTCGCCGTTGATGGACGCCAGCACGGGGTCGGACGCGGTCCACAGATACGAGGTCTTCGCCCACATCGCAGGCAGAGGCGCCCCCTGGTCGAAGCCGGTGAGGTTCCGGGGGTCATAAGACGAGTCCCCCAGGAGCAGCACGTAGCGCACTGAGGGCCCGGTCCAGGAGTGATAGGCGTAGGCGAGGACATCCCGGATGGCCTGGGCCGAGGGGCGGCCGTGACCAAACTCGGACGCGATCTCCTCGAACGAGACCGCCTTCGCCGTGAGCCCCTGGTCCCGCCGGCGCTCCAGAAGCGGCTGAGCCGCCTCCAGGAACGCCTCGGGGGCGATCACCACGTAGTCCGCCTGGTTCCGGGTGCTCCGGAGCGTCGAGCGCAGGGGTGTGGAGACCCGAGGCAAGAGCAGCCCCTCGGGTGAGGCGAGCACGTAACGATGCCCGGCCTCGGCCTGGAAGCGCACCGTGCCCGCCTTGTGTCTCAGGCCCTCGAGCCACACCGGGGCGTCCGGATCCGTCACGTCCAGACCCACCTGGGCCTCCCCGGAGACGATCGCCCGCCCCGTCTCGGAGAAGACTCCACTGAACAGCCCCGAACGCAGTGCCGGGGTCTGGGGATAGACCAGATCCACCCGGTCGAGGAACACGAACGAGTACGCCCCGGTGTCCCCCAGGTTCGTCACGGTCAAGGAGCTCTCGCCCTCGAGAAGGACGGACGCAGGAACGCTCGTGGAGAAGACGTGGGGGAGCTTCCCGTCGAAGGAGGTCTCGCCCAGAGGCGTGCCGTTCAAGGACACGCTCAGACGGTGCACACCCTCGGTCTCGGCCTCGGAGGCGCCCTGGAAGACGACCTGGAGGTGGGCCTGCAGAGGTGACGTGGGATCGAGGCCTTCGATCGAGAGGGGGAAGGACTTGCTCATCCCCCCGACCACGAAGTCCCAGAGCCAGATGTCGGGGGCGTCGAGGAGGCCGGCCTGGTAGTAGCGGTTGGTCTCGAAGCGCTCCTGGGCGAGGGGAGCGGATCCGAGGATCGGGAGCTTCCGGAGCGAGGCGGAGACGAGCGGCATCTGGACCCCGCCCGTCGTCTGCTCGAGGGCGTAGGCGACCTCGGAGGAGTAGTCGGTGGAGGCGGCCTCCTGGGAGGCGTGGAAGTAGAGGACGCTTCCGGGCCCGAAGTCCTTCGTCTTCGGCTCGACGTGGACGGGGACGGGATCACCCTGTCGGCTGAGGCGGAGAGACTCGAGGGGCAGGGCCTCGTGTCCCTGGGGGAAGAGGGTCTCGAAGGAGACGGCGTGGAGCCCCCGGGTCTGGGTGTGCAGATGAGCGAGGACGGGGGACGACCCGCGACGGAGCGACCATGGGCGACGACGTCCCCGGGAGCCGTAGCCCGTCTCCGAGGAGGCGGCCTTTCTGTCGAAGGCGATCTTCACGCGGAGGCGCCGGGCGAGGCGGAGCTCGTCCGAGGCGGCGTCGTATCGCAGCGGGCTCATCTCGAGGGCGAGCTTCTTGTTTTCGCCGATGAAGGCGTCTCCGGAGATGCGGGCGGCGAATCGGGGCACGAGGCCGTCGGCCTTCAAGCCGGCCGAGCGGCGCCGCGGCCGGACGGTGCCGTCGGGTGAGGACACGATCTCGGCCGAGCCCACGGCGGCGGGGGTGAGCCCGGGGAAGGAGCGGGTGCGGGTCTCCTGGACCGAGACGATACGGGCGTGACGCCCGACGACGGCGTCGAGGACGACGCGCTTCAACGGAAGGTCGGGGGCGCGGGGGTCAGTGCGCTGGTCGAAGCCGGGGACGAAGACCTTCACCCCGGTGGGGGTCTCGGTGGCGACGAAGCCCGGGGTCCGTAGCTCCACGACCATGGCTCGCTTCGTGCGAGAGACGACGCGGAAGGAGACGGCCTCGGGGCGGCCGTAGGTCTTCGAGGAGGCGTCGGTGGTCGAGGAGTCCGCGGACGAGGTCTCTTCGTCCTTGGCCGCGTCCGGCGGATCGGGGTCGGATGACCCGGGGTCCTCGGCCTCGGCGGTGGGCGCGGTCCCGGGCACCGCGGAGACGGGGCCGTGGAACGTGGAGCCCTGCTCGGAGTCGATGTCCTCGAGGCGGTAGAAGTAGCGGACGCCGTTCGTGAGGCCGGTGTCGTGGAAGGAGTACGACGCTCCTTCCGGCGACGACCCGAGGCCGGGGATCAGCGACGGCGTGATCCGGGTCCAGGGCCCACCCTCCGAGAGAGACCGGTGGAGGTGGAAGCCGAGGTTGTTCAACTCGGAGCCGGTTCGCCATCCGATGTCGACGGCCCGATCACTCCCCACGGCCTGGAAGGACTGCAGCGTCACCGTCGTCGGCGGGGGCGCAAAGAAAGTGAAGGTCTCGAAGTCAGCCGTGATGTCCCCGCAGTACTGGAAGAGCAGGATGTCGGTCTTGATCGCGGCCTCCACCGGGCTCGTGGTGTAGCTCCCGGCGGGGAGGGAGGCCCGGACCCAGAAGAGGGGCAGGCTGTCACCGGCCACCACCGTTCGCTTCGCCCATCCCGCGGGGTCGGCGTTCCAGGAGATGGTGCCGTTGCTGGTGAAGTGGGCGGTCTGGTCGTTGAAGCCGGCGGTGGCCTCGAGGTTGGCCCAGCTGCCCCCGTTCCAGTACTCCCACTGCAGATTCAGGCCGGCGCCGCTCCCGGCGGCGGCCAGGACCACGTTGAGGCCGTGGAACTGCGAGTCCGAGCCGAAGTAGAGGTGGTTGGTCCCGCCGAGCACGAGCGTGAAGTTCTGGCTCCTGTCCGCCAGGAACTCGCTGGCACCAGTGAGGCCACCGTTGGCGCGCGAGGTGCTGGTGTTGCACGCGGCGTCCGAGCAGGAGTAGGCACGGCTGAACGGCTTCACCGCCGCCGTGTAGTCGACCCCACTCTGCAGGCTGGCCGCCTCGAGTGTCACCGTGCCCGCCTCCGCGAGTGACCGCCAGTTGCGGATCTTGAAGAAGGGCTGGAGCCGGGTCGTGGCCCCCCCATCCAGGTCGAAGCTCAGGTTCCCCCCGGCCGGGTTCATGTCGAAGAGGTACGCGGCCTCGGCCTCGTTGTAGAAGTCTGACGGCCCCCCGGTGAGCTCGTTGGCGTCGAACCAGCCGCTCCCCCCGGCCACGGTCCCGCTCGGATCGTGGGGGTTGCGGTGATCCTGTGCGTACGGCTGCCACTCGGTGCCGGTCGACGTCAGCCCGGCAAGGCGGGGATAGAAGAGGAAGTTGTTGGTGTAGTTGCCGGCGGGGAGAGCGGTCGCGGTCGACTCCCAGATCCGGGCATGGTAGGTGTTGGGTGTGCCGACCTCGGAGGCCTGTTCGTAGACACAGCCGGCAGCGCCGCGGCCGCTGCAGAGGTCGTTCTCGCTCAGGAAGAGCATGTCCCCGTAGGGGTTGTCGTCGTCGGTGACCAGGAAGAACAAGTTTGTTGAGTCGGCACGCCCTGCGCAGTAGAAGGTGCTGCCGGACGTCTGATTGGCGCAGGTCGCCTCGCCCTTCGGATGCAAGCCCCCGGCCCGGCGTATGCTGAGCGCGGCATCGAAGATCTGGGTGTCTACGACAGCGAGACGCGGATAGGAAGAGATCGTCCAGGTCCGATCCTGATGGATCTGGCCGGTGAAGTCGTAGAGTTGTCGGAGCTTGACTCGGGCCGGAGTGGCCTCGACGACCTGCAGGGTCCCGGCGGCGTCGCGTTCGAAATGCCAAGTCGTCTCCCAGATCTGACTCGTGGCCACGTTGTAGCGCGAGGAGTCGCCCCTCCGGTTGGTCGTTGCGTTGGCCTCCTCCTCGCTGTAGAGCTCGGAGAGTCCGGCGCCGAAGGCGCTGTCCCACACCATCTCCACGTCGCTCGTCGAGACGCTCAGCGTCGTGCCCGCGGTCGAGGTCGTCACCCTGCAGCAGTCGCTCTGGGTGAAGCTGGCGCCGACGGCCTGCTGTGCGCCTACGGACAAGAACGGTGTCGTGATCGGGAGGCCGATGCTCCCGCACGCCCAGGTGAGGCTCGCAGACGCGCACGCCTGGTTGCGGGCCGTGGTCTGGAGCCACTGCGTCGATCGCTCTACGTTCGAGACGCGGACCTCGTCGATGCGGCCGTCCAGGTAGTTGCCGTTGGAGTCGTCCCCGACCCGCGTCGGGGCGGTGATGGCGGTGTGGGTGAAGCCGCCGGTGGTGTCGTTCCTCTCGCGGACGTCGTAGAGGTAGACCCGCCGCCGGCCCGTCGTCCAGGTGACGGCGCCGTAGTACCACTGCCCGTTGGTCAGCGTGGTGGAGCCGAAGACGTCGCCGTTCGTTTGGTTGCCCAGGGTCAGAACGTTCGGGTTCGGACCGGAGACCAGGTCACTGACGAAGATCCCGCCCCAGTCGCGGCCCGAGGCCCAGTCGTCGCGCCCCTTGGTCACGATGCCGACGTAGTTCGGGTTGACCGTGTCCATGTAGAACCAGGCCTCGAACGTGAAGGGCTGGTTCGCGGGGATCGTCCCGTCGACGACGGACAGATAGGTGTCGGTGTTCGTCTGGAAGATCGGCGGCGGTGGCGACGGCGTGTGCACGTCCGTCGCGAGGTCCCAGTTGAATGCCGTGATCGGGCTGGCCATGTAGCCGCGGAAGATGACGACCCCGTCGTTGTTGGGGTCGACCTGCGTTCCCACGCCGTTGGACGTCGCATCGACCGCGTTCCCGGTGAGCTCGCCCAGGTGGAGGACGAAGCGGTAGTTGGCGTCCCACACCCAGCCGTGCTTCGTCTGGCAGCAGCCGATCGCGGGGTCGCCGTAGTAGATGTAGAAGGTCGTGCTGATGCCGTTCTGGATGCGGGTGTCCGGCGGGCCGACCGTGCCCGGGAAGCGCACCCAGGCGACGAGCGTCCCGTTTGCCGGTTCGTACCGGTCGATCTCCCAGTCGAGTACGGTGGTCCCGTCCGCGGCCCGGAACTCGATGTCGTATCCCGAGTCGCTCTGCACGCCGCCGCCGTTGGCCACCGTGGCCAGGTCCGTATCCTCGACGGCGACCAGAACCGGGAAATCGATGTGGGGCCCGCCCACGACCTGCGCGCCGTTGATCGTGACCTGCTTGCGGAACGCGAACCCGGCCTCTGTCGGAGCGGCCAGGCTCAAGGTGCCGAGGCCCACGAGGGCCAGAAGCACGGCGGCTCGCGCCCTGGATCTCCGGCTCTCGAGGCGACGGGCCTGCGAGCGGCGGCGGCGGTCATGTCCTCGCACGAAACTCCTCCCCGAAGATGACAGTCGCAAGTCCCGCGCCAGCCCACTCCTCGATGGTGGCTGTGCCAACAATCGCAGTAATTATAGGAGTTTAGGCCATTTTCTCTCAAGTATTAATTGATATTCCGATATGGCTCTGGCCCGGAATCGGACACGCCAGGCATGTTGATCGGCAACGCCCTTGTCGGGAACAGACAGCCGCTATCTGAGGAGCCCAGCGTCGGCCGTGCGGCGAAGGATCTCACCGCTGGGCTGACGGAGAGACTCTTCGCGCGACGACCTGCGCAGCCGGACTGCTAAGGACCCCGAAGCCCCGGGGCGCGCCCCGGGCCGAAGCCGCGACGACCCTCTTCTTGTGGTCCTTTGCTCAAGGCAGCCGGCTGATGCCGGTTCCCTGCTCAGAGTGACACGCTTGTCCTTGGCTTCGACAGCCGGCCGCCCGCCGGTTTCAGACCCAGAATGACTCAGCGCTGCAGGTGACGGCCACGCTCTTCCTACCGGATGGTCATCGCCGGATCCCCGAGGAGGTGATAGATGGCGAGGAGCTCCGGCATCACGCCCTCTTCGGCGTAGGCGGCCTGGGCGGCGAGGACCGCATCCCCGAGCCTCTCGTGCGTCCCCCCCGTGATCTCGGCCATGAGCGCCCGGTGGTACCTGTGGGCCGGGCCGTCCAGGCTCAGTCCCGAGGGCGAGAACGCTCCCACCGTCCCCCGTCCCTCCACCTTCAGGAACGCCTCCGACAACGAGTCGTAGTTCGGGGCCAGGAAGTAGCCGTTGAGACAGTTGAAGGTCAGCATCAGGGGCTGACGCGACTGGGCGAGAAGCTTCGTCGGGTCCCAGGAGTTCAGCACGTTCTCAGAGGCCCACACCGCGGCGCCCCCGTGGCCCACGTAGCTCATGAGCGAGGCGCCCTCGTCGAACGACGACAGGATCTCGGGACGGGTGTTTGCTCCCAGCTCCCTCAGGAAGAGCGTCTTCGTGGGCCGTCCCCCGAGGAAGCTCGAGCGGATGTCCAGGACGTCCGCCTCGAAGTCCCCGGCCAGATCCGGGTTGTCCGCCACGAGGACCGCGGTGCCGGAGAGGTCCTGGGCCGAGTCCTCCCAGGCCAGGACCTTCTGGACGAGGGCGTGAGCCTCGGCGAGCGTCTTCGCGGGCAGCCTCCCGATCGCCACGTCCGGCAAGAGGTCCTCGCCGTTGATGGACGCCAGCACGGGGTCGGACGCGGTCCACAGATACGAGGTCTTCGCCCACATCGCAGGCAGAGGCGCCCCCTGGTCGAAGCCGGTGAGGTTCCGGGGGTCATAAGACGAGTCCCCCAGGAGCAGCACGTAGCGCACTGAGGGCCCGGTCCAGGAGTGATAGGCGTAGGCGAGGACATCCCGGATGGCCTGGGCCGAGGGGCGGCCGTGTCCAAACTCGGACGCGATCTCCTCGAACGAGACCGCCTTCGCCGTGAGCCCCTGGTCCCGCCGGCGCTCCAGAAGCGGCTGAGCCGCCTCCAGGAACGCCTCGGGGGCGATCACCACGTAGTCCGCCTGGTTCCGGGTGCTGCGGAGCGTCGAGCGCAGGGGTGTGGAGACCCGAGGCAAGAGCAGCCCCTCGGGTGAGGCGAGCACGTAACGATGCCCGGCCTCGGCCTGGAAGCGCACCGTGCCCGCCTTGTGTCTCAGGCCCTCGAGCCACACCGGGGCGTCCGGATCCGTCACGTCCAGACCCACCTGGGCCTCCCCGGAGACGATCGCCCGCCCCGTCTCGGAGAAGACTCCACTGAACAGCCCCGAACGCAGTGCCGGGGTCTGGGGATAGACCAGATCCACCCGGTCGAGGAACACGAACGAGTACGCCCCGGTGTCCCCCAGGTTCGTCACGGTCAAGGAGCTCTCGCCCTCGAGAAGGACGGACGCCGGAACGCTCGTGGAGAAGACGTGGGGGAGCTTCCCGTCGAAGGAGGTCTCGCCCAGAGGCGTGCCGTTCAAGGACACGCTCAGATGGTGCACACCCTCGGTCTCGGCCTCGGAGGCGCCCTGGAAGACGACCTGGAGGTGGGCCTGCAGAGGTGACGTGGGATCGAGGCCTTCGATCGAGAGGGGGAAGGACTTGCTCATCCCCCCGACCACGAAGTCCCAGAGCCAGATGTCGGGGGCGTCGAGGAGGCCGGCCTGGTAGTAGCGGTTGGTCTCGAAGCGCTCCTGGGCGAGGGGAGCGGATCCGAGGATCGGGAGCTTCCGGAGCGAGGCGGAGACGAGCGGCATCTGGACCCCGCCCGTGGCCTGCTCGAGGGCGTAGGCGACCTCGGAGGAGTAGTCGGTGGAGGCGGCCTCCTGGGAGGCGTGGAAGTAGAGGACGCTTCCGGGGCCGAAGTCCTTCGTCTTCGGCTCGACGTGGACGGGGACGGGATCACCCTGGCGGCTGAGGCGGAGGGATTCGAGGGGCAGGGCCTCGTGTCCCTGGGGGAAGAGGGTCTCGAAGGAGACGGCGTGGAGCCCCCGGGTCTGGGTGTGCAGATGAGCGAGGACGGGGGACGACCCGCGACGGAGCGACCATGGGCGACGACGTCCCCGGGAGCCGTAGCCCGTCTCCGAGGAGGCGGCCTTTCTGTCGAAGGCGATCTTCACGCGGAGGCGCCGGGCGAGGCGGAGCTCGTCCGAGGCGGCGTCGTATCGCAGCGGGCTCATCTCGAGGGCGAGCTTCTTGTTTTCGCCGATGAAGGCGTCTCCGGAGATGCGGGCGGCGAATCGGGGCACGAGGCCGTCGGCCTTCAAGCCGGCCGAGCGGCGCCGCGGCCGGACGGTGCCGTCGGGTGAGGACACGATCTCGGCCGAGCCCACCGCGGCGGGTCGGAGACCGGGGAAGGAGCGGGTGCGGGTCTCCTGGACCGAGACGATGCGGGCGTGACGTCCGACGAGGCCGTCGAGGACGACGCGCTTCAGAGGGCAGATCGGGGGCGCTGGGGTCGGTCGACTGGTCGAACCCGGGGACGGAGATCTGGAGGCCGGAGGGGGTCTCGGTGGCGACGAAGCCCGGGGTCCGTAGCTCCACGACCATGGCTCGCTTCGTGCGGGAGACGACGCGGAAGGAGACGGCCTCGGGGCGGCCGTAGGTCTTCGAGGCCGGCTCTGCGTCCGGAGACTCTTCCGGAGCGGAGTCATCCGATCCGTCGGAGCCGTCCGTGTCCCCAGGATCCTCCTCATCCGAAGATCGTGCGGCACCCGGCACCGCGGAGACGGGGCCGTGGAACGTGGATCCGGAGAGGGCGTCGATGTCCTCGAGGCGGTAGAAGTAGAGGACCCCGTTCGTGAGGCCGGTGTCGCGGAAGGAGTAGGACGCCCCCTCCGGTGACGACCCGAGGCCGGGGATGAGCGCGGGCGTGATCCTCGTCCAGGGGCCGGCTTCGGCGAGCGACCGGTGGAGATGGAAGCCGAGGTTGTCCAGCTCGGAGCCCGTGCGCCAGACGAGCTCCACGGCTCGATCCCGCCCCACGGCCTCGAAGGCCTGCAGGGTCACGGCGGTGGGCGTGACCTCGCTGAAGGTGGCGTCGCCCTGGTTGGCGCCCGCGCTGTCCGACCCGTAGTAGGCATCGTCCGGAGCGACACCGAAGTCGCCGGTAATCAGGGGGGTGTTGATCCGGGTCGTGCCGTCGACCTTCAGCGTCATGAAGCCGCCGTTGTAGGCCACCTCGAGGGTGTACTGCGTCCCGGCCACGATGGCCCCGGTGGCGTCCCAGGTTCCGCCGCTGTTGTTGATCCCCTTCGACCGATAGCGCATTCGGATGGTGTTGGGCGAGTCCCAAAGCACCTCGATCCAGTTGCTCGCATCTCCGAAGAGCGACACGATGTAGGCGTCCTGGCTTCCCGTCTCGGCAAATGCCAGGGCGTCGGCGGTGCTGTGGCGCGGGCGCCAGTCGAAGGTGACCGTGCCCGACAGCGTGGTCACGCCGATCTCCGTTACGGGGAACACGTCGCGGCCGTCGACGCGGATCTCGTCCCCGTTCTCGATGCTGTCGGCGAGGATGGCCGGCGTCACCGTGAGCGAGATCGGGTCCAGGCGGAAGGCGTAGAAATCGTCGACTATGAAGTCGCCGGCGGCGTTGATCTGACCGGCGTAGAGCGTGGGGTCGCCGCCGGAATTCCGGCGCGCGACGCCAGGACGATGTTTCCATACAAAGAGGTCTCTCTGCACCCACAGCGCAAAGTTGTTGGTGGAGGAGTACTCCATCACCCAGGACGGGAAGCCCCCGATGAAGGGGAATTGTGCTTGCCCGCCGAGCCAGTAGCTGTACACGCCCATCGCGTAGAAGTCGCCCGCCGCTCCGACGCCGAGGTTGTAGTCGGCACGGTCCACGTCTGGCCCCCCCTGAAAGCGGAAGGAGTAGCTCCCGGAGTGGACGATCGCCGCCTCCTGGGTCGGCGCGCCCGCCTCCATGTTCTCGTTCGTCCAGCCGCGGGGGATGAGCGGCGTCGTGGCCTGCCACCTCTGCATCGAGGGGTTGTTCACCGCGTTGGCGAGCACCTCGGCCTGGTGCCAGTAGCAGGTGCCGGCGGCAGCGGAGTTGATGAGCTTGAAACGGAGGAGGGTGGAGCCCGCCGGCGCCTCCCCGGTGAGGATCAGGGCGTCTGGCGCCGTCCGGGTCGAGGTGATCGTGCCGATCACGCTGCCGATCGCGGCTCCGCCCGTCTGGTCGTACAGGAGGACCGTCGGCTGACAGGTGCCGTCCGAGTGCACCACGGCCCGTGCCACCCAGTCGTCCCCCGGGGCGACCACGATGTCCTGGTGGAAGCCCTCGTTGACCCCGCTGGAGGTCAGCTTGAAACCCCCGGCGTACACCTTCTCGGCCGGGAGCAACGGCAGGACTGAGGGAGTGCCCTCTTGGACCCAGCCATCCGCGCCCGGTCCGCCGCCCCCCATCATGAAGCCGCCCCGGTTGGCATTCCCGGGCAGCAGCTCGGAGGAGTGGGGGTGCGTCCAGGCCTGACCGGCACCTGTCGTGAGGGCCCCGGTGCTCGAGTCCGTCGGCAGGCAGAAGACCACGTCCCACGAGCCGGTGACGAACGTGGGGTCCCGCCCGGAGCCGCCGTTGTGGATCAGATTGATCTCGTCGCCGTTGCCGACGTCGATCCCAGCGACCCCGTCGAAGAGCGGCCGGCGGTACACGGTCAGCCCTTCGATGATTGCGTTCGCCGGGTGGTGCCCGGTGTTGTCCGACCCGATGTAGGTCGCTGCCCCCAGCGCAACTGGCGGTGAGGCCTGGCTGGAGTAGGTGTGGATGTCGTCGACGGAGAGGCCGAGCCGATTCGCGCCGCTCAGAGGGTTGTCGTTGTCCCAGCGCGCGACCACGAGATGCGTCTGCCCCGCCGCCCAGCCGATGATGTTCGCGGACACCTCATCGGCAGCGGCGCCCACACGGAAGATGAGGCTCCCCGAATCCGCCCGCAGGCTGATGACGCCGGGATTGCCGAGGTCGTTGTTGAACAGGTCGTGACGTTTCCCGTCGTTGCCATCCCACTCGGGTGTGATCCAGAAGACGATCGAGCCCTGGTTGGCGTCGAGCGTCTGATAGAAGAGACCGCTGATCTGGAGGCCGCGGGCGAAGGTCAGCGTGTCGGACGGATCGCCGTTGGTCCATCCTCCCTGCACGATCGGGGCGGCCTCGAACACAACTCGGCCGAGCCGCTTCGCCTGAGCCGACGTGAATCCCGCCATTGACGAGGCTCCCGGCAGCAGGAACATCACGGTGCCCACGACCCAAACCGCGACACCGCGACGGCCCCACCGGGCACCGGCATCGAGTTCGTTCAGTGGCATACGCAGATCACCCGATGTGTGGCCTGACACGCGGTGTCATTCGATCCGTCGCAGACAGCGCATTGAATCGCTCCGCAGAGAACGAGCACCTCTCTACCGGATCGGCATCCCCGGATCGGCGAGGAGGTGATAGATGGCGAGGAGCTCCGGCATCACGCCCTCTTCGGCGTAGGCGGCCTGGGCGGCGAGGACCGCATCCCCGAGCCTCTCGTGCGTCCCCCCCGTGATCTCGGCCATGAGCGCCCGGTGGTACCTGTGGGCCGGGCCGTCCAGGCTCAGTCCCGAGGGCGAGAACGCTCCCACCGTCCCCCGTCCCTCCACCTTCAGGAACGCCTCCGACAACGAGTCGTAGTTCGGGGCCAGGAAGTAGCCGTTGAGACAGTTGAAGGTCAGCATCAGGGGCTGACGCGACTGGGCGAGAAGCTTCGTCGGGTCCCAGGAGTTCAGCACGTTCTCAGAGGCCCACACCGCGGCGCCCCCGTGGCCCACGTAGCTCATGAGCGAGGCGCCCTCGTCGAACGACGACAGGATCTCGGGACGGGTGTTTGCTCCCAGCTCCCTCAGGAAGAGCGTCTTCGTGGGCCGTCCCCCGAGGAAGCTCGAGCGGATGTCCAGGACGTCCGCCTCGAAGTCCCCGGCCAGATCCGGGTTGTCCGCCACGAGGACCGCGGTGCCGGAGAGGTCCTGGGCCGAGTCCTCCCAGGCCAGGACCTTCTGAACCAGAGCCTGGGCCTCGGTGAGCGTCTTCGCGGGCAGCCTCCCGATCGCCACGTCCGGCAAGAGGTCCTCGCCGTTGATGGACGCCAGCACGGGGTCGGACGCGGTCCACAGATACGAGGTCTTGGCCCACATCGCAGGCAGAGGCGCCCCCTGGTCGAAGCCGGTGAGGTTCCGGGGGTCATAAGACGAGTCCCCCAGGAGCAGCACGTAGCGCACTGAGGGCCCGGTCCAGGAGTGATAGGCGTAGGCGAGGACATCCCGGATGGCCTGGGCCGAGGGGCGGCCGTGTCCAAACTCGGACGCGATCTCCTCGAACGAGACCGCCTTCGCCGTGAGCCCCTGGTCCCGCCGGCGCTCCAGAAGCGGCTGAGCCGCCTCCAGGAACGCCTCGGGGGCGATCACCACGTAGTCCGCCTGGTTCCGGGTGCTCCGGAGCGTCGAGCGCAGGGGTGTGGAGACCCGAGGCAAGAGCAGCCCCTCGGGTGAGGCGAGCACGTAACGATGCCCGGCCTCGGCCTGGAAGCGCACCGTGCCCGCCTTGTGTCTCAGGCCCTCGAGCCACACCGGGGCGTCCGGATCCGTCACGTCCAGACCCACCTGGGCCTCCCCGGAGACGATCGCCCGCCCCGTCTCGGAGAAGACTCCACTGAACAGCCCCGAACGCAGTGCCGGGGTCTGGGGATAGACCAGATCCACCCGGTCGAGGAACACGAACGAGTACGCCCCGGTGTCCCCCAGGTTCGTCACGGTCAAGGAGCTCTCGCCCTCGAGAAGGACGGACGCAGGAACGCTCGTGGAGAAGACGTGGGGGAGCTTCCCGTCGAAGGAGGTCTCGCCCAGAGGCGTGCCGTTCAAGGACACGCTCAGACGGTGCACACCCTCGGTCTCGGCCTCGGAGGCGCCCTGGAAGACGACCTGGAGGTGGGCCTGCAGAGGTGACGTGGGATCGAGGCCTTCGATCGAGAGGGGGAAGGACTTGCTCATCCCCCCGACCACGAAGTCCCAGAGCCAGATGTCGGGGGCGTCGAGGAGGCCGGCCTGGTAGTAGCGGTTGGTCTCGAAGCGCTCCTGGGCGAGGGGAGCGGATCCGAGGATCGGGAGCTTCCGGAGCGAGGCGGAGACGAGCGGCATCTGGACCCCGCCCGTCGTCTGCTCGAGGGCGTAGGCGACCTCGGAGGAGTAGTCGGTGGAGGCGGCCTCCTGGGAGGCGTGGAAGTAGAGGACGCTTCCGGGCCCGAAGTCCTTCGTCTTCGGCTCGACGTGGACGGGGACGGGATCACCCTGTCGGCTGAGGCGGAGAGACTCGAGGGGCAGGGCCTCGTGTCCCTGGGGGAAGAGGGTCTCGAAGGAGACGGCGTGGAGCCCCCGGGTCTGGGTGTGCAGATGAGCGAGGACGGGGGACGACCCGCGACGGAGCGACCATGGGCGACGACGTCCCCGGGAGCCGTAGCCCGTCTCCGAGGAGGCGGCCTTTCTGTCGAAGGCGATCTTCACGCGGAGGCGCCGGGCGAGGCGGAGCTCGTCCGAGGCGGCGTCGTATCGCAGCGGGCTCATCTCGAGGGCGAGCTTCTTGTTTTCGCCGATGAAGGCGTCTCCGGGGATGCGGGCGGCGAATCGGGGCACGAGGCCGTCGGCCTTCAAGCCGGCCGAGCGGCGCCGGGGCCGTACCGTGCCGTCGGGGGAGGACACGATCTCGGCCTCTCCCACGGCGGCGGGTCGAAGTCCGGGGAAGGAGCGGGTCTTCTTCTCCTTGACCCAGACGATGCGGGCGTGGCGCCCGACGACGGCGTCGAGAACGACGCGTTTCAACGGCAGGTCGGGGGCGCGGGGGTCAGTGCGCTGGTCGAAGCCGGGGACGGAGACCTGCACCCCGGAGGGGGTCTCGGTGACATAGAAGCCGGGGGTCGAAAGCTCCACGACCATGGCCCGCTTCGTGCGGGAGACGACCCGGAAGGAGGCGGCCTCGGGACGACCATATGACTTCGACGAAACACCTTCTGTCGACGAAAGTTCGGAGGCCCCGTCGCTCTCAGGGTCCGGTCCCGAGGATGCATTCTCCGGTTCCTCTGAACCAGCGTCGCTGGAAGATCCTTCTTCTGTAGGAGGCAGCTCTCCCGGGATCGCCGAGACGGGCCCGTGGAAGGTGGACCCCTGCTCGGAGTCGATGTCCTCGAGACGGTAGAAGTAGCGGACGCCGTTCACGAGACCGGTGTCGCGGTAGGAGTAGGACGCCCCCTCAGGAGAGGACCCCAGGCCGGGGATCGGCGACGGTGTGATCCCGGTCCAGGGACCGGTCTCCGACAGAGACCGGTGGAGATGGAAGCCGAGGTTGTTCAGCTCGGAGCCGGTGCGCCACACCAGGTCCACGGTGGAGTCACCGGGCGAGGCCTCGAACGAGATCAGCTCAACCGCAGTCGGAACGGGAGGAAAGAACTGAAAGCGCTGCCCCGCGGCGGTGATGTCGCCGCAATACTGGAAGAGGAGGATGTCGGTCGTGATCCGGCCTTCGACCGGGAACTGGGAGCCGTAGTCGCCAGTCGCCAGATGAGCGCGGACGTAGAAGAGGTCCGGTCCGCCGTTCACCGAGTAGGGTGCCCAACCGGTCGGGTCGGACGTCCAGTACACGGAGCCGGTCGCCGTGAGGCTGGCCGTTTCGTCCACGAAACCGAAAGTGCAGGACCCCGGGCAGCCGGCCTCGAGGTCCGCCCACGATCCCGTCGTCCCGTTCCAGTACTCCCACTGGAGGTCCGGTGACGTGCCGGCACCCAAGGTCGCCAGGACGACGTTCAGACCCCGGAACTTCGCGTCCGTGCCGAAATAGGCGTACTCTCCGCGGCCCGACCCGTCGACCGTGTTGAAGCCGAATTCAAAGTCGCGGCCGAAGCTCGCCAGATACTCGGTGGCGTCGCTGGCGAGTCCCCCGTGGGCGAGGCCGGAGCGCCCGCTCGCGTCGGGCGCGACGCCCGTCGGGCCTGGAGCGACCGGGCTCGAGTAGACGCGAAACTCGTCGACCACGCCGCCTGCCGGATCGTTGCCGTTGCTGTCGACCCCGATGCGGATGCTGCCTCCGTCGGGCCAGTTGACCGGGTTCGGGGTGTAGATGTTGCCGTTGTTCCCGGTTGGGGACTCCACCCCGTTGACGAAGATACGGAGCTGCTGGCCGAGCGCCGCGTCCTTGTCCCACGTGAAGCGGAGATGAACCCAGTCCCCGGCGTGCCAGGAGTAGTTGAGGGAGGAAACCTGATACGAGATCTGATCTGCGGCCAGCGGTCCGTTGAAGATCGTGAAGCGCAGGGTGTTGGTACCGGTCTTCTGGGCGAAGAACTGGAAGTTGGAGGAAACACGGTAGCCCCAGAGACGATGGGTGACGCCGTCGTCGTGGACGTATCTCGGTCGGAACCAGAACTCCACCGCGCCACGGTTGAAGTCGAAATCGCCCGAGGAGGTGACGGTAATGATCTCGTCGTTCGCATCGAAGAGGTAGCCGTTCCCGTAGCGTCCGGGCTCCGGAGATGCCGTACCTCCCACCGTGCCGCCGGTGCCCACGTCCGGATTCGTGACCGACGCCGCATCCTGCAGCGTGGAATGCCATAGCAGGTCGTCCGGGAATGGCGCACGCGACACCGGTTTGACTGCGGCGATGAACTCGTCGGCGGCTAGAGGCACGCCGTCGAGTCGGACCGTCGGGTACGCCACCGACGAGCGCCACTGGCGGACCTTGAAGAAGGGCGAGTAGCGAGGGGTACCTGAGCCGTCGATATTGAAGTCGAGACCTTGGGTCGGGTTGATGTTGAGGACATAGACGCCCTCGGCTTCGTTGTAGAAATCGGTCGGCGCTGCGGCGGGAGTGAGCTCGTCGTCGTCGACCCAGCGGCTTCCTCTCCCTCCGTTGATGACCAACGCGTCGGGGGTTCGGTAGTCGTTGCTGCGCTGGCTGACCGCAGGGTCTTGCCACGGGTTTCCGACGTCACCCAGAGTCGTGGGCTTGAAGTAGAACAGCGAGTTCCAGGTGTCACTCGCATCGGCGGGAAAGCTCGCGCCAGGATCGATGTTCCGCCAGTCCACCAGCAACCAGGCCTCGGGATCGAACGGCACCAGATGGGACTGGTCGGCGCTCTCCCAGTGGGGGGGGCTCGCCCAGTCCTCGGACAGGATCCTGAGAAAATCGGTGTTCACCTGCGCCGCGTCGTTCCGGAGCAACAGGAAGTCGGACTGCCCGGTGAGCTCGTTGAACCCGCCGCCGGCGTCGTGATACGCCTGCCAGCCGTTCAGTGGATTGCCCCCGGTGGCGCTGTAGCGGACTCCGATGCCGTTGGGGATCTCGTCGTAGCTGACGATATCGGTGGTCTTGATCGTCGACCGGACCCCCGTGCGTCCCACGGGATGGATCGCGTAGTCCTCGACGAGCCCCACCCCGGGCAGCACGCTGCCGGTCTCGAAGCGGGTGGAGCGCCGGACCTTGGCCCGCGCCGGCGTCGATTCCAGCAGTTCCACCTGCCCCTCTGGATACGAGGACGCGGTGTAGTAGGTCGCGCCGTTCAGGATGCTGTAGTGGACGAGCGTCCGGGTGGTAGCGTCACCACCGGCGAGATCCCAGGTCCGCATGGCGTCCAGGGTGAGGTCGTAGAACTGGTCAACACCACCGCCCGTGGCCTCGTTGAAACGCATCTCGAACGTGCCGGGCGCCGGTCACGGTGACGGTGCTCCCCGTCTCGCTGACGGACAGCGAGCAGCAGGGCACCGCCCCGAACTCGTCGGCGCCCATCTCCCAGGACCCCGTGCGGACCTGGTCGTCGATGTCGTCGGTGAAGCCGGCGAGAGGATCCGTGCCAGCGTCGATCGCCTCGGAGGTGGACTTCAGGTGCAGGTCCTCGGATCCCAGAGCGATGGAGACGTATTGGTTCACTGCGGCTCTGCCGGGTAGCGAGCCCGGCCCCGGGGCCGGACCGAGGTTGGACATGTTGTTGGAGCCGTCCATCGTTCCGCTGTTGTTGAAGCTGGTGACGTTCGCCATCGAGATCGTGTTGGTGACGGTGAGGGTGCCGTTGTTCCGGATGCCGTTGTCGACGTCAAGGAAGCTGCAGTTCTCGACGGTCACGTCATCCAACGCGTTGTTCAGGTAGATGCCGTCGTTGTCCCCGTCGTAGATGATCGTGTTGCGGACCGTGAACGTCCATGCACCCCCACCCGTCTTGATGCCGTGGTCGAAGGGCATCGGCGACAGGAAGTCGTAGACCAGCAGATTCTCCAGGAGGACGTTGTTGGCGGCGACACGGATGGCCGCCGATCCGTTCTGACCAGTGGATCGAAGAATCGCTTGAGCTCGAGCCAGCAGATGCGCGTGTAGTCTTCCTCGACGCTGAAGCCGAAGTGCTGGATGGTTGCGACCCGTCCAGGACGACCCCCGTGCCCGCCGTCCCCCGGTGCCGCTGGCTCACACCGCTCGCGACATCTGGTGCGCGCCGGCCGCGGTCACCGTGATGTAGTGGGTGGCGTCGGTGGTGTAGCTGTTGATGTTCGCGCCGTCGGTGAAGGACGGGGTGCTGTCGTTGTACGCCACCCAGATGAGCCGGGCATCCGCGCCAGTGCCGGTCAGATCGAAGGAGGTCAGGTGAGTCCCGTCGCCGGAGTCGTTTTCCGCATCTATGAAGTCGACGAAGGCCCGCATGATCGAGTTGACGGGAGACACCAGTGACGGGGCCGGGAACGCCCCCGGTGGCGGTGTGCAGAACGAACTGAGTCGGGCTGATCACGGACTTGATGTAGGCGATCTTGCTCGGGCGAGTCGTAGTCGATCTCGTCGCCCACGCCGACGTTGCCGGTCTGCGCCTGGCTGAAGATCGCCGTGCCGCTCGTGATCGTCACGGTGGGGGCGCGCCCGTCTTCAGGTCGGTGGGACGAGAGCTCCCCACGGAGTAGTAGACGTCCACCTGGGCCTCGGTCGGGGGGCGAGAGCAGAGCCATCCCGCCGCGAACATGAGCCAGGCGGCGGGATCGGGAGCGCTCCGGGGCGGATCGCCGGCGCGGCCAAGCCCCCGAATTCCCACCAGGATCGCGTCGTCGATGAACTACCCATTGAGGCATCAACCCCGTTCGGGCAACCCTTACGGACCGACCCTCATCCCCGGGTCGCCGAGGAGGTGGTAGATGGCGAGCAGCTCCGGCATCAGCCCGGTCTCGGCGTAGGCCGCCTGGGCGGCGAGGACCGCGTCGCCGAGCCTCTCGTGCGTCCCCCCGTGAGCTCGGCCATCAGCGCCCGGTGGTACTGGTGCGCCGGGCCGTCGAGGCTCAGGCCCGAGGGCGAGAACGCCGCGATCGTCCCCCGACCCTCCACCTTCAGGAGCGACTCCGACAGCGACTCGTAGTTCGGCGCCACGAAGTAGCCGTTCAGGCAGTTCAAGGTCAGCATCAGCGGCTGACGCGACTGCGCGAGAAGACTCGCCGCGTCCCAGGAGTTCAACACGTTCTCGGTCGCCCACACCGCCGCGCCCCCGTGGCCCACGTAGCTCATGAGCGAGGCGCCCTCGTCGAGCGACGATCAGGATCTCGCGGACGCGTGTTCGCTCCCAGCTCCCTCAGGAACAGCGTCTTCGTGGGCCGGCCTCCGAGGAAGCTCGAGCGGATGTCCAGGACGTCCGCCTCGAAGTCCCCGGCCAGGTCCGGGTTGTCCGCCACGAGGACCGCGGTGCCGGAGAGCCCCTGGCCCGAGTCCTCCCACGCGAGGAGCTTCTGCGACCAGAGCCTGGGCCTCGCTCGAGCGTCGTCGCCGGCAGCCGCCCGATCGCCAGGTCCGGCAAGCAGGTCCTCGCCGTTGACCGCCGCCAGCAGCGGGTCCGACGCCGTCCACAGGTAGCGACGTCTTCGCCCACAGCGCCGGCAGCGGCGCCGGCTGGTCGAAGCCGGTGAAGTTCCGCGGGTCGTAGCACGCAGTCGCCCAGCAGCAGCACGTAGCGCGAGCGAGGGCCGGGTCCAGGAGTGGTAGGCGTAGGCGAGGAAATCCCGGATCGCCTCGGCCGAGGGCTGGCCGTGCCCGAACTCGGCCGCGATCTCCTCGAACGCGACCGCCTTCGCCGTGAGCCCCTGGTCCTGCCGCCGCTCCAGAAGCGGCTGGGCCGCCTCCAGGAACGCCTCGGGCGCGATCAGCACGTAGTCCGCCTGGTTCCCGGTGCTCTGGAGCGTCGAGCGCAGGGGTGTGGAGACCCGAGGCAAGAGCAGCCCCTCGGGTGAGGCGAGCACGTAACGATGCCCGGCCTCGGCCTGGAAGCGCACCGTGCCCGCCTTGTGTCTCAGGCCCTCGAGCCACACCGGGGCGTCCGGATCCGTCACGTCCAGACCCACCTGGGCCTCCCCGGAGACGATCGCCCGCCCTGTCTCGGAGAAGACTCCACTGAACAGCCCCGAACGCAGTGCCGGGGTCTGGGGATAGACCAGATCCACCCGGTCGAGGAACACGAACGAGTACGCCCCGGTGTCCCCCAGGTTCGTCACGGTCAAGGAGCTCTCGCCCTCGAGAAGGACGGACGCAGGAACGCTCGTGGAGAAGACGTGGGGGAGCTTCCCGTCGAAGGAGGTCTCGCCCAGAGGCGTGCCGTTCAAGGACACGCTGAGGTGGTGCTCGCCCTCGGTCTCGGCCTCGGAGGCGCCCTGGAGGACGACCTGGAGGTGGGCAGGCAGAGGGGACGTGGGATCGAGCCCTTCGATGGAGACGGGGAAGGACTTGGAGGTGCCTCCGACGACGAAGTCCCAGAGCCAGATGTCGGGGGCGTGCAGCAGCCCGGCCTGGTAGTAGCGGTTGGTCTCGAAGGAGGCCTGCACGAGGGGAGAGGAGGACACCGGCTCGAACCGGCGGAGGCGGGCGGAGAGGAGCGGCATCGCCAGCCCGCCGGGGGCCTGCTCGAGGGCGTAGGCGATCTCGGGGGAGTAGTCGGTGGAGGCGGCTTCTTGTGAGGCGTGGAAGTAGAGGACACTCCCGGGCCCGAAGGTCTTCCCCGCCGGCT
This sequence comes from uncultured Acidobacteriota bacterium, assembly GCA_963700695.1. GTDB lineage: Bacteria > Acidobacteriota > Vicinamibacteria > Fen-336 > Fen-336 > JAJDNS01. The sequence continues at coordinate 92,890 of CAVOYO010000010.1, forward strand.
CGACGTGGACGGGGACGGACTCACCTTGTCGGCTGAGGCGGAGCGTGCCCACGTCCAGGGCCTCGTGTCCCTGGGGGAAGAGGGTCTCGAAGGAGACGGCGTGGAGCCCCCGGGTCCGGGTGTGCAGATGGGCGAGAACGCCTGAGGTCACCCTTCGGAGGGACCGTGGACGACGTCGTCCCTTCGACCCGAAACCGATCTCCTCCCGTGGCGCCTTGCGGTCGAAGGCGATCTTGACGCGGAGGCGCCGGGCGAGGAGGAGCTCTCCGGTGGCGGTGTCGTATCGGAGGGGGCTCATCTCGAGGGCGAGCTTCTTGTTGTCCCCGATGAAGGCGTCGCCGGGGATGCGGGCGGCGAGGGGGGGCACGAGGCCGTCACCCTTCAGGGCCGCGGCTCGTCGTCGAGGTCGGACGGTGCCGTCGGGGGAGGAGACGATCTCGGCCTCGCCGACCGCGGCGGGGGTGAGGCCGGGGAAGGAGCGGATGCGGGTCTCCTGGACCGAGACGATGCGGGCGTGACGTCCGACGAGTCCGTCGAGGACGACTCTCTTGAGGGGCAGGTCGGGGGCGCGGGGGTCGGTGGACTGGTCGAACCCGGGGACGGAGATCTGGAGGCCGGAGGGCGTCCCGGTGGCGACGAAGCCCGGGGTCCGAAGCTCCACGACCATGGCCCGCTTCGTGCGGGAGACGATGCGGAAGGACGAGTCCTCGGGGCGGCCGTAGGTCCGGCTTTCCCCAAGGAGAGGGCTGTCCGCAGGCGGCTCCTCGTCTTCAGACGTCTCCGGTGGTTCGGGGTCGGACGGCTCGTCCTCGTCTTCCTGTGCCGGAGGCGCGGTCCCCGGGACGGCGGAGATGGGGCCGTGGAAGGTGGAGCCCTGACTCGGAGTCGATGTCCTCGAGACGGTAGAAGTAGCGGACGCCGTTCACGAGACCCGTGTCGCGGAAGGAGTAGGACGCCCCCTCCGGCGAGGACCCGAGGCCGGGGATCAGGGACGGCGTGATCCGCGTCCAGGGACCGGTCGCCGATGGAGACCGATACAGATGGAACCCGAGGTTGTTCAGCTCCGAGCCTGTGCGCCAGGACAACCCCACTGCCGAGTCGGCGCCGACGGCGTCGAATGACATGAGATCGACCGCGGTCGTGGCGCCGAACTCGTCCGCGCCGATGTCCCAGGACGCCCCGCCAGGGCGGATCTCGCCGTCGACGTCGTTGATGAAGCTGGCGCTGAGATCGATTCCCGTATCGATCGCCGCCGGGGCACCGGCCTCGAGGTGCAGATCCAACCCCTCCTGGACGTAGAGGTTCGGAACCTGCGCGACGGGCACGGTCTGGGAGGCGCCCCCGGGAGCGGTTCCATCCGAATCGATGTTGTTGTCCGAGGCCGCGGTGAACCCCCCGGAGCCGGGGTGGAAGTCCCTGCCGCCACTGGCGAAGACACCGCTGCGGGTGACGATGGTGTTTCGGACGGTCACGGGGGACGCCTGCGCATAGATGCCCCGAGCCGTGGCCTCCGCCATGATGTCGATCGAGCAGTTCTCGACGAGCAGGAAGTCCTCGGGCTCGTCCGCCTCGATCCCCTGGCTGTCTCCCGCCCAGATCATGGTGTTGCGGACGGTGACGGACTTGCCGCCGCTGCCGGAAAGCCGGATGCCGGAGACGTCAAAGCCGGCGTCGTAGAAGGTGTGGATGAGGAGGTTCTGCAGGAGCACGTTCTTGGCTCCGCTGTTCAGGACACGGATCGCCCCGTGGCTGTCGGCGCCCCGGAATCGCCCCAGGTCGAGCCACTCGATGGTGACGTTGGGGTCGTGGACCAGGATCTCGCTGCCGTTGGCCTGTCCGTCGAGGACAACCCCCGCTCCCTGGGTGCCGTTGTGTCGGTTCGGCCCGTCGGCGGTCAGCGTGATCGTGTGCGCCGCGTCCGTCAGCGAGTCCTCGATCACGATGCCCGCGGCGGCGATGTCGTACTGGGCGACGTCGGCGTACACGATCCCCACCTCGGCCCGGTTGTCGGCCGCGTAGTCGGCGCTGGCGACCGGGAAGAAGGGGCACGCTGTCCCCGGCGGTCCGTCGATGCAGTCCTCCCAGGACGAGAAGTCCGCGAACTGTCGCGCGATCGTGTAGGTGAGCCCCGTGTCGTCGATGCCCCGGTAGACGCTCGAGAGCAGAAGCCGCGTGTCGGAAACGACCCGGTAGACGGTGTAGTCGACGCCGAGGATGCTGATCCGATCTCCGCGGCCACGATTCGACGTCAGCCAGGTGGTGCCGGACCCGGTGACCAGGTGTGAGCCCTGGGTGACGGAGACGGTCGTGAGCTGCCCCTCGACCCCGCCCTGTCCGTAGTCTCCGCGTGTCCCGATCGAGCGCAGGTTGCACCGGCCCACCTCTCCGCTGAAGCTCACGAAGGCGTCCGTCATCGACAGGTGCTGGGCCGCGACCCAGTCGCCGGAGCGAGGAACGCTCGAGATGCGCACCTCGTCGATCAGGCCATCGAACGTCTCGTTGTCGTCAAGGTCCCGACCGATCCCGACCGGCGAAGCGGACGAGGTGATCGGCGCGCCCGCCCCGGACACCGTGTCGCGGAGGACGCCGTCCACGTAGATATGCGCGTTGTCGGTACCGTCGTAAACGCCCACGACGTAGAGCCAGGCGTTGAGCGGCACCGGTTGATCGCTCGGGTAGGGAGGGACCGGGCTGTCGATCGTGAGGGTCACCCGCTGGTTGACGTCCCAGTCGTGATACAGCCGATACTGGTCCTCCTTGCCGACGAAGTCGGCGCCCCAGCTCAGTGCGATGAGGCTCTGAAGCTGAACCCAGGCCTCGAGCGTCACCGCACCGGTGAGGTCGAGGCTCGAGTCGTTCCCCGCGTCGATGAAGTTGTTGGCCCCGTCGAACTCCTGGCCGAACCCGATCCGGCCGGCCACCCGGGTGGGGGCGGACGTCGTGGTGCCGGGGTTGGGGTTGGCCGTGCTCTCGGCGTACGGGCCGCCGTTCTCCCTCAGATGCCACACCCCCCGGTAGCTCGCATCCCACACGCCGGTCGCGTTTTGCCCGTCGCCGATGGTCCCGTTGTCGTAGTACATCCAGATGAAGTCGGTGCTGGAAGAGCCGTCGATTCGGGGGATCCGGACCCACACGTAGGACGATCCCGCCTCGTCCCACAACTCGATCTCGTGGTCGAGGACGGTCTGATGGTCCACGTCCACGAAGCGGAGATCCTGGCCGGAGTTCTGGGTCCGTGTGTAGTCGATTCGCGTGCTGTCGAGGCGGATCAGAACCGGGAAATTGTCGAGGTCCTCGGTCTGGGCCGAGTTGTTGAAGGTGATCTTCCTTCGCCGACCCCAGTCGGTGTCCCACCACATCTGGTTGGCGACATCGCAGACTGACTCCCCTTCCTGCGCCTCGAGGGCTGAGGTCGGCTCGGGGGTGACGTACTTGCGGACCCGAACCCAGTCGAGGACGATGTCATCGGCGCCATCGGTGCCGTTGTAGCTCTCCACCCGCAGGTCGGCGTCCGGTATGGGACGTGCCGGTGGGCCGATCGCGTGGTGGTACCCGATCTGCACGCCGTCCTGCATGAAGCGGACCGCCGTGTTGCCCTCGCGATCGAAGGTGTAAACGTGGTCGCTCGTGGGCGTAGCTGGGGCCGGGGCGGCCACGATGCTCGAACTGCTACCGTTGTCGGCGGTCTCCACCTCGTGCTGGGTGTCGTTTGCCCAGATGGCGATCCAGTCGTTGCTGTAGAAATCGGCGGGAATGGCGGCGTCCGTCCCGACGAAGTAGTCGTAGTACAGTCCAGCGGGCGGGAGGGCGTTTGCCATGCGGAGGCGAGCCTCCCAGCGCGTGTCGACGCCGAAGGCATAGCCGGGCGTGGCCCAGATCGCGCTCTCCGGGCCGAGCGAGACCGTCCCGCCGACCTCGTTGCAGTAGTGTGCCGTGGGGGCGCCAAAGGGTTCGACGCACGACCACCGGCCGGCGTCCCACAGACCGTCCTCGAAGTCGTCGTAGAACAGGAAGACGTTGGCCCAGTTGGCCGGCGGTGCCCCCGCGCTGGAGTTCCCGTAGTAGATGTAGTAGTCGTCGTCGCTGGCGCCGGCGAGGATGTCGGCCTGAGTCCGGAACCAGATGGTCGTGGTCGCGCTGTTCCAGTTGGACTGGTCGTCCAGCCGGCGGTCGAGCTCGACCCACGCCGCGCCGTCCCAGTAGACGACCCGCAGGTCGTCTCCCGAGGCCAGGCTCTGGTTCAGGCCCACGAGAGTGGCGTGGTCGAGCTGAACGCTGATCGAGTACGGGGCCGTGACGGCGGCGCCGGCGGTGACGGTGATCTCCTGGCGGTGGAGGTAGCTGGCGTTCCACCACTCGCCGGGCGGGGCGAACGCCTCCGCGGGCCGGGCCGGGCCGGTCAGGGCAACGAGAGCGGCGAGGCCGAGCCCCCGCAGCCACAAAGCGGGTCCGGTTCCCGATCCTGCTGCCGCACTGACACGCGGACGCATAGGACGCCTCCAGGCCGAGCACTTGCAGGATCCGGACCGGGCCGTAAGTCCTTCTCTTTCAGACACTCGGCGCTCGACGCCAAGCTCAAGTGTCCTACAACCAGACAGCAACCTCAAGTGTTACTTGAGATGTTGGCCGATGAGTTCCATCTGTCTCAATGGAAGACGCGCGAGAACCTGGGGCCGGATTCTCACGTCCGGGTCGGCGGGCGTGCGAATTAGGGCGAGTTGGCCGAGGCCCGGTTGCGGTAGAGCTGCGGGTCGACCACCGCGGCCATCGCTTCCGCGTCCAGGCCCCCGCCCAGGAAGGCGGCGATTCGCCGCGCCCCCTCGAGGGGCCGGGCCAGGATCTCCGTGTAGTGAACCTCGAGCAGCTCGAAGCAGGGCCGGTGGGTGAGCTGGTACCGCGCCCGCCAGAGGTCATCCTCGAAGTGCGCGCGCATCCGCTCGGCGGGGGTGTCGTCGGTCTCGCCCCGCCGGGCCAGCATCTTCTTCTGCGAGGCCAGGATCTCCCCGATTTCCCGCCGGACGAAGACCACCCGGTAGTTGAAGTCGGACGGGAGCGAGCGGAGCAGAAAGGAGATGACCTTGATGCCCTTGCCCCGGGCCTCGGCGAGCCAGCTCCGGTCGGTCTCCTCGGCCAGGTTCTTGACCCGCTCGAGCTCGTAGTACCCCCGGGGGTTGTCCTCGTCGGCGGTGCGCAGGCCGTCGGTCACGATCGGGACGCCGCCCGCCTCCAGCATCTTCATGAGCATGGAGGTGCCGGAGCGGGGCAGCCCGGACACAACCACGATGGCCTCACCGTAGCGGAGGCGGCGATAGAGGCGACGGAGGGCAGAGGTCATGCGCGCGGTCCTCGGTTGGGTCCGAACGGCCACCATAGGATAAAGTAGGACGGTTGGGGAGGCGATGCCCGTCCTCCATGGCGCGACCCCGGCCCCGGACATCCTGCGGGCCGGAGACCACGACGAGGTGCACGACCCGTGACGAAGGCCCACCGCGGCTGGGTGCGAATCTGGTTTGTGGCGTTGGTGCTGGTGGCGGCCGCACCGGCCCAGGCCTACATCGGGCCCGGGGCCGGCTTCGCCCTGCTGTCCTCGTTCCTGGTCGTGTTCACCACGATCATCCTCGCCGTCCTCTCCCTGCTGACCTGGCCGTTCCGCACGCTCTGGCGCATGGCCCGGCGGCGCCAGCGGGGCCGGCCGTGGATCAAGCGCCTCATCGTCGTCGGGTTCGACGGGCAGGACCCGGTCCGGACGGAACGGATGCTGGCCGAGGGCAAGCTGCCGAACTTCCAGAAGCTCGCCGACCGGGGATGCTATACCCGTCTGCGCACGACCTACCCCTCCATCTCCCCAGTGGCCTGGTCCTCCTTCAGCACCGGCGTGGAGCCGGCCAAGCACCGCATGTTCGACTTCCTGGAGCCGGACCGGAAGAGCTACCTGCCCCTGCTGGCATCGACGCGCATCGGGCCGGTCACGCGCGTCCTCAAGCTCGGACGGTTTCGCATCCCGCTCCAGAAGCCCGAGATCCGCCTCACGCGGGGCTCGAAGGCGTTCTGGTCGATCCTCGGCGAGGCCAACACCTGGAGCACGGTGCTGCGCGTCCCCATCACGTTCCCGCCGGAGAAGTTCTACGGGGCCCAGCTGTCGGCCATGTGCACCCCCGACCTGCTGGGGACCCAGGGGACGTTCCTCCTCTTCTCGACGCGGCCCGGGGGCGAGAAGTTCAAGGAGGGCGGCGCCCGCTTCCCGCTCCGAAAGAACGGGAACGGCTACCAGGGCACGGTCGAAGGACCCGAGAACACCTTCCTCGAGGGAAGCCCCCCTCTGACGCTGCCCCTCGTCATCCACCCGGACGCCACCGGAAAGAGCGCGCGGGTGAGCGTCGGCGACGAAACGGTTGACCTCGAGCCCGGCCGTCTGAGCGACTGGGTGAGCCTCGTCTTCCCCGCCGCGCCCGGGGTCAAGGTGCGCGGGATCTGCCGGATGATGCTCACGGAGATGGACGAGCACGTCACGCTCTACGTGACGCCGCTCAACATCGATCCCGAGAACCCGGCCATGCCGATCTCCCACCCGTCCTACTACGCCACCTACCTGGCCAAGAGGATCGGCCCCTACGCCACCCTCGGTCTCGCCGAGGACACGTGGGCCCTCAACGAAGGGGTCATCGACGACGGCACCTTCTTGAAGCTGACGTACGACATCGACCGCGAGCGGAAGGACATGTTCATGGCCTCGCTCGAGCGCCAGCGCGGGGGAACCCTCACCTGCGTCTTCGACGCCACCGACCGCATCCAGCACATGTTCTGGCGCTACACCGAGGAGGATCACCCCGCCGCGCGCGGCATCGACCCGGGTCCACACAAGGACGCGATCGAGAAGCACTACCTGGACAACGACGCCTTCGTGGGCGAGGTCATGGGCCGCCTCCGCAAGGGTGATCTGCTGATGGTCCTCTCGGACCACGGCTTCACGTCCTTCCGACGCGGCGTCAACCTGAACGCCTGGCTGCTGGCCAACGGCTACCTGAAGCTGAAGGACGGGGCGAGCGGCGACGCGGAGTGGCTGCGCGACGTCGACTGGTCGGCCACGAGGGCCTACGCGCTGGGCCTCGCCGGGATCTTCCTCAACATGAAGGGCCGCGAGGGCGAGGGCATCGTCGATCCGGGCGAGGAGGCCCAGCAGCTCAAGAAGGAGCTGCTCTCGCGGCTTGGCGGCCTTCGGGACGAGGAGAAGGACGAGACGGGGATCCGCGAGGTCTTCGACACCGGCCAGCTCTATCAGGGGCCGTACGTTCGTGAAGCCCCCGATCTGCTGGTGGGCTACAACCACGGCTACCGAGCGTCGTGGGACTGCGCCACCGGTGTCGTCTCCGGCCCGGTCTTCGAGGACAACACCAAGGCCTGGAGCGGCGACCACACGGTGGACCCGCGTCTCGTGCCCGGCGTCCTGTTCTGCAACCACGCGATCGACGGCGAGGACCCGGGGCTCATCGACATGGCCCCCACCGTTCTCCGGCTCTTCGGCCACACGCCGCCGCCGCACATGGACGGGAAGCCGCTGTTCGAGCGCCCGCCGGGAGAGAAGAAGCCGAGCGAACCGCCCGCGAGGGCCGCGTGAGAGCCTTCGCGCTGGCGGTGGCGGCGATCGTCGCGGTGGGGTGCGGCAAGGCCGCGTCCGACCCGTCCATCCCCCGGGTCGTCATCCTCGGCCTCGACGGGATGGATCATGAGCTGACCACCCGGCTCATGGCCGAGGGTCGGCTGCCCGGTCTGTCGCGGCTGGCGGAGATGGGCGGGTTCGCCCCGCTCGGCAGCTCGATCCCCGTGCAGAGTCCGGTCGCCTGGTCGGACTTCATCACCGGACAGGACGCGGGCGTTCACGGCATCTTCGACTTCATGCACCGCGACCCGGAGACGATGCTGCCCTACCTCTCGACCAGCCGCACCGAGGCCCCCACGCATGTCGTCCGTCTCGGCGACTGGCAGTTCCCTCTGGACGGGGGCAAGGTCGAGCTCCTCCGCCGGGGCCGGGCGTTCTGGGAGATTCTCGAGGGGCACGGCGTCCCCACCACGATCGTCCGGATCCCCGCGAACTTCCCGCCCTCGGGAACGGCGAGCCACGAGCTGGCGGGCATGGGGACCCCCGACATCCTGGGGACCTATGGCACGTTCTCCTACTACACGACCGATCGCCTCGCGTTCCTGGGCATGGACATCGCGGGCGGAAACGTCTACACCGTCGAGGAGGAGGACGGCGTGATCGCGGCCGAGCTCGTCGGGCCCGACCATCCCTTGAAGACTGTCCGCGAGCCGTTGATCGCCCCCTTTACGCTCCACCTGGATCCCGATCGTCCCGCGGTGAAGCTCGAGGTCGGCGACGAAGTGAGAATCCTCGAGGAGGGTGAGTGGAGCGACTGGGTGAGGGTGATCTTCGATCTGATCCCGACCCAGACGGTCTCCACCCAGGCCCGCTTCTACCTCCGGCAGGTGCGTCCCCACCTGGCGCTGTACGTGAGCCCCCTCAACCTGGATCCGATGGCGCCGGCGCTGCCCATCTCGACCCCGGAGTCCTGGGCGAGCGAGCTGGCCGAGGCCACCGGGCGCTACTACACCCAGGGCATGCCCGAGGAGACGGGGGCGCTGGCCGCGGGGGTCTTCACCGGTGAAGAGTTCCTGACCCAGGCCGAGATCGCGGGCGGCGAGATCCTCGATCAGTTTCCCTGGGTGCTGAGCCGGTTCGACCGGGGGCTGCTCTTCTACTACGTGGGCAACGGCGACCTCGTCAGCCACATGATGTGGCGGCCCATGGACCCCGACCACCCCGCCTACGATGCAGAGAAGGACGCGCCGTTCGCCGACGTGGTCCCCCGGGTCTACGAGGAGATGGACGGGCTCGTGAGCTACGCCCTCGACCGCGTGGGAGACGACACGCTCCTGATCGTGATGTCGGACCACGGCTTCACCAGCTGGCGCCGCACCTTCCACCTGAATGCCTGGCTCCACCAGAACGGCTACCTCGCGGTGAGAGACGAGACGTTGCCCGAGGGAATGGAGCTGTTCCAGAACGTGGAGTGGTCGGGGACACGGGCCTACTCCATCGGCCTGAACGGCCTCTACGTCAACCTGCAGGGACGGGAGAAGGACGGCATCGTGCTTCCCGCCGAGCGCGACGCTCTTCTCGCCGAGATCGCGGAGCGGCTCAAGGCCACGATCGACCCCGAGACCGGGAGCCCCGCGATCAGCCACGTCTACCTGCGTGACGAGACCTACACCGACGGGGGCCAACGCGAGATCGGCCCCGACGCCGTGATCGGCTACTGGAAAGGCACCCGCGGCGCCGACGCGTCGGCCCTGGGCGAGGTCGGCAAGGAGGTCCTGACCGACAACGACAAGCCCTGGAGCGGGGACCACGAGATGGACACCCCGGACGTCCCCGGAATCCTGGCCACCAGCCGCCCCCTGAAGCGCCCGGCCCTCAACCTCCGGGAGCTGCACGCGTCCGTCCTGGCCGAGTTCGGGGTCGAGCCCGACGAGGCCCCCCCGGGCAGGAACTGATACCAAGGAGCACTCGATGTTCGGCACCAAGTCCGTCAAGCTCGACAAGGACCTCGTGGCGAGGGTGAAGCGATACTCCGAGATCGCCGGCTACTCGTCGGTCGAGGAGTTCATCGCCCACGCGCTGGAGAAAGAGCTGAGCAAGCTCGACGGCGCCGCCTCGGAGGAGGAGATCAAGAAGCGCCTGCGCGGCCTCGGCTACATCTCCTAGTGCCGTTCCAGCTTCCCCGCTTGGAAACGTGTTGGAACGAAACTAGGCCAAACTCAACCGACTGATGTCCTACGTCAACGCCGCCTTGCGGCCCGTCTTCGACCTGCTGCTCGCGCCTTTCGCGGGGCTGCCCCCGATCGTGTCCCTGATCGTCGTCTCGCTCGTGACCGCCGTTGCCATGCTGGTGGTCTTCAAGCGCACGTCGAACCAGACGGCGCTGGCCGAGGTCAAACGACGCATCCACGCCGGCCTCTTCGAGATCCGCCTGTTCAACGACGACCTCCGTGCGATCCTGCGGGCCCAGGGCGAGATCCTGCGCACCAATCTGACCTATCTGAAGCTCAGCATGGTTCCCATGGTCTGGATCCTGCCCCCCCTCGTCCTGGTCATCGCGCAGCTTCAGTTCCACTACGGATACGAAGGGCTTCGGCCCGGCCGAGGCGACGCTGCTGAAGGTCGACCTGAGACCGGAGGCGGTCTCCGCGGGTGTCCGACCGGAGGCCACGCTGGAGCTCCCTTCGGGGCTGGGCGCCCAGACGCGTGAGGTCTGGCTTCCCGACGAAGCCCAGCTCGCCTGGCGCCTCGCCGCGGAGAGGGAAGGGGACTTCGAGGTGGGCATCGTGATCGTCGGCGCCCCGCCGGTCACGAAGACCCTGCGAGTGACCGGCGAGACGGTGCGCCTCTCCCCCGTCCGCGTCGACCCGAGCTTCCTCTCCCAGCTGATCTATCCGGCGGAGCCGCCGCTGCCCGCGGACAGCCCCATCCAGGCCATCCACATCGACTATCCGGACCGCGAGGTCTCGGTGCTCGGGCTGGGCATGCACTGGATGATCCCCTTCTTCGTGCTGTCGATCGCCTTTGCCTTCGCCCTCCGAGGCTGGTTCAAGGTCACGATCTAGAAACGAAACCGCGATAACGAAAGGACTCTCGATGCCTTCGAGTCTGGTCCCGCCGCACGGCGGGCGCGTGCTGGATCTGCTTGCGGCACCGGAGCGCGCCGCCGAGCTGAAGGTCGAGGCCCGGGAGATGCCCTCCTGGTCGCTCAACCCCCGGCAGCTCGCCGACCTCGAGCTCCTGCTGGGCGGGGCCTTGTCTCCCCTGGAAGGGTTCATGGGGAGGGGGGACTACGATGCGGTCCTCCGCGATCTGCGTCTCGCCGACGGGACCTTCTGGCCCGTCCCGGTCACGCTCGACGTGCCGGAGGATCTCGGGGCGTCGCTCGAGCCCGGGGGCGGCCTGGCCCTGCGGGACGTCGAGGGGACCCTGCTGGCGGTGTTGCGGATCGAGGAGGTCTGGACGCCGGACCGGGAGGCCGAGGCGCGGACGGTGTGCGGGACGACGGACACCGCGCACGCGGGTGCGCGACGCCTGCTCCGCGAGACCGGCGCGTCGTATCTCGGCGGGCGGGTCGAGGGCGTCGAGGCCCCCCATCACTACGATTTCGTCGAGCGGCGCACGAGCCCGGCTCACCTCAGGGCGCGGTTCGTGAAGTGGGGCTGGCGGCGGATCGCGGCCTTTCACACCGCCGGGGTCATGCACCGTGCGGAGCAGGAGATGACGTTCGCCGCCGCGCGCGACCTCGAGGCCGCCCTGCTCGTGCAGCTCGGCGTCGCCCGCACCGACTACTACGACGTGAGCCACTACTCCCGCATCCGGTGCGTCGAGGCCGTGATGAAGACGTACCCCCACCGCACCGCCCACCTCAACCTGCTGCCGCTCGCCCCCCGCGACGCGGGGGCGCGCGACGTGCTCCTGAACGCCCTCGTTGCCCAGAACTACGGATGCAGCCACTACCTCGTGCGGGGAACGGCGGCCGGTGCCGCGGACGATCTCGTGACCCGGAACGCCGACCATCTCGAGGTCGAGCTCGTTCGCACCCCGGAACGCGTCTATCTTCCCGACCGCGGTGGTTTCGTGGCCGAACCGGACGCCCCCGAAGGAGCGAAGGCGAAGAGGCTGACCCCCGCGGACCTCGCGGAGCGGCTGGCCTTCGGGCGCGAGATCCCGGACTGGTTCTCCTTCCCGGAGGTCGTCCGTGAGCTGCAGCGCTCCTCTCCGCCGCGTTCGCGCCAGGGATTCACGGTCTTCTTCTCCGGGCTCCCGAGCTCGGGCAAGTCGACGCTCGCCAACGTGCTTCTCGTGAAGCTCCTCGAGATCGGAGGGCGCCCGGTGACGCTCCTCGACGGCGACATCGTCCGCAAGAACCTCTCCTCCGAGCTGGGCTTCTCACGCGAGCACCGCAACCTCAACATCGCCCGCATCGGCTTCGTGGCCTCGGAGATCACCAAGAACGGCGGCATCGCCATCTGCGCCCCCATCGCCCCCTACGACGCCGTGCGCAAGGAGGTACGAGCGATGGTCGAGCCGGGCGGCGGCTTCCTCCTGGTGCACGTGGCCACCCCGCTCGCGGTCTGCGAGCGGCGCGACCGCAAGGGCCTCTACGCCAAGGCGCGGGCGGGAGCCCTCAAGGAGTTCACCGGGATCTCCGACCCGTACGAGGAGCCGGAGGATGCGGGCATGGCCATCGACACCGCGGAGCGCAGCCCCGAGGAGTGCGTGCAGGCCATCTTGCTCCACCTCGAGAAGGAGGGGTATATCGGACGACCCACGCGCGAGGACGGCGCGTGATGGACCCCGCACGGCTGCCGGCGCTGCTCGAGGAGGTGGGCGCTCTCGCCCACCGCGCGGGGGAGGCCATCCTGGCCACCATCCACAGCCTGGGCGACGTCGAGGAGAAGGCGGACGGATCCCCCGTCACCCGGGCCGACCGCGCGGCAAACGCGGTGCTCGAGGACGGTCTACGCGCGCTCGAGCCGAGCCTCGTGATCGTCTCCGAGGAGGGCAACCTGGAGGAGACCGTGCGCTCGGCGGGTCCGGTCTACTGGCTGGTCGACCCCCTCGACGGGACGAAGGAGTTCGTCGCCGGCCGGCCCGAGTACACCGTCAACGTGGCGTTGGTGGAGTCCGGCGTGCCGATCCTGGGGGTCATTCAGGTGCCGGTCAATGGGCGCCTCTACCTCGCGGCGCGGGGCGTGGGGGCGCGCCGCGTGGACACGGGAGCCGAGATCCCCCTCCGGCCGGCTGACGTCGACCGGCCGCGCACGGCCGTCGTCTCGCGCTCGCACCTGACGCCGCCGACCGAGGCGTTCCTGGCACATCTGGGCATCGTCGAGACCACCCCGTGCGGGAGCTCGCTGAAGATCTGTGCCGTGGCCGAAGGCGTCGCCGACGTGTACCCGCGCTTCGGCCCCACGTCGCTGTGGGACACCGCCGCCGGCACCGCCATCGCGACCACGGCCGGCTGCGCCGTCGTCGACCTCTCCGGCCGGCCCCTTCGCTACGATCTGGCGAACGGGCTCACGCGGCCCGGCTTCGTGGTCACCGCCCCGGGCGGCTGTCTCGAGGCCTGCCGACCCGCCCTCTCCCCCACCCCGTGAGGTAGCCACATGGACGATCTCATCTACCTGGACAACGCGGCCACGTCCTTCCCCAAGCCGGAGACCGTCTACGGCTTCATGGATCAGTTCTATCGGAGGTTCGGGGTCAACCCGGGACGTTCCGGCTTCGACCTGTGCGTGGAGGCCGGAGACATCCTCGAGAGCACGCGCGAAGAGCCTGGCGAGCTTCTTCGGCGGCCGCGACCCGAACCGCCTGGTCTTCTCCTACAACTCGACCGACGCGCTGAACATCGCGATCTTCGGCCTGCTGCAGAAGGGCGACCACGCCATCTCGACGACCCTGGAGCACAACTCGGTGCTCCGGCCGCTCTATCACCTGTCCGAGGACGAGGGTGTCGAGGTCGACTACGTGCCCTTCGATGCCGCGGGTTTCGTCGACCCGGACGACTTCGGGAAGCTCTTCCGGAAGAACACGCGTCTCGTCGTGGTGAACCACGCCTCCAACGTGATCGGTACCGTCCAGCCGGTCAAGGAGATCGGGCGGCTCTGCAAGGAGCGCGGGGTCCCCTTCCTGATCGACGCGTCCCAGACCGCGGGCAAGATCCCGATCGACATCCGCGATCTCAACGTGGACGTGGTGGCGTTCACCGGTCACAAGTCGCTCCTGGGCCCCACCGGGATCGGCGGCCTCTACGTCGACGAGGGTGTCGAGATCCGGCACACCCGGGCCGGGGGCACGGGTGTGCGCTCGGCGGTGCGCCGGCACCTCGACGAGTACCCCTACCGGCTCGAGTACGGCACCGCGAACGTGCTCGGGGTGGCGGGCCTGAGCGCCGGCCTGCGATGGCTGCAGGAGAAGGGTCTCGAGATCGATCCACCATCACGAGATGTCGCTCGTGGCCAGGTTGCGGGACGGTCTGCGGGATGTCGACGGGGTCGCCAGCTACTGCCAGGACGACCTGAGCGACCACATCGCCGTCTACGTCTTCAACGTGGAGGGGGTCGAGGCCTCGAACACCGGCACGATGCTGGACGTCGAGCACAACATCGCCTGCCGCACCGGGCTCCACTGCGCGCCCCTCGTCCACGAGCAGATCGGGACCACCGCGATCCACGGCGCCGTCCGTTTCGGCGTCGGCCCGTTCAACACCGAAGACCACATCGACACCGCGATCGGAGCGGTGAAGGAGGTCGCGGCGAATCGCAAGGCGTTCGCCGTACCGCGTTAGCCATCGCCTCGGGGCGCACCCGTCGTCGAGATCGGCGTTCCGATGGCCGGGCGAACCCGCGACCCGGACGAGACGACGCCCGCGGGCGGGGGTGGCAGTAGAATGGCGATCTCCGGGGAGGGCGTGTGGGCATCGTCGTTCAGAAGTTCGGGGGCTCGTCGGTCGCCGACGTCGAGAAGATCAAGCGCGTCGCCGACCGCATCGCCGCGACGCGCGCGCAGGGCCAGCAGGTGGTGGTCGTGGTCTCGGCCATGGGCGACACCACCGACGAGCTGCTCGGGCTCGCCCGACGCGTCTCAGAGAACCCGGCTCGCCGTGAGCTGGACATGCTTCTTTCCGTGGGCGAGCGCATCACGATGGCGCTGCTGTCGATGGCCCTCAATGCCCGTGACATCCCGGCCGTCAGCTTCACCGGGTCCCAGTCCGGCATCATCACCAACGACTCCCACAACAACGCCCGCATCGTGGAGGTGCGACCCTTCCGGGTCCAGGACGAGCTGACCCGCGAGCGCGTGGTCATCGTCGCCGGCTATCAGGGCGTCTCGTACAAGCGAGAGGTCACGACCCTCGGGCGGGGCGGCTCCGACACCACCGCCGTCGCCCTCGCCGCGGCGCTCGACGCGGAGGCCTGCGAGATCTACAGCGATGTCGACGGGGTCTACACGGCCGACCCCCGGGTCGTGCCCGAGGCCCGACGGCTGGCCGCTCTCTCGTACGAGGAGATGCAGGAGCTGGCCGAGGCGGGGGCCAGGGTACTCCACGCTCAGGCCGTGGAGTTCGCCAAGGAGAAGGGAATCGCCCTCTACTGCCGGGCCACCGCCGGCAGCGAGGGAGAGACGGTGGTGCGACGCTCGCCACCCACCCGGGCCGGTGGAGCCGTCGGCGTGGCGAGCGAGAAGGGCCTGGTGCAGCTCAGCACCCGATCCGGGGAGCTCGACGCGCTACGGGAGCTCCTCGCGTTCCTGGAGGAGCACCAGGTGGCGGGCAAGGAGCTCCAGTTCCGCTCGCCCGGCGAGGGCTCGAGCGGACAGGCCTCGCTGCTGCTCTCCCGGGAGAATCTCCACGACCTCGCGTCGATCGTCGCCCGGGTCGGGGACCGCGGGGGCGGTGTCGCCCTGCGCGAGGGGGTGGGGGCGGTCTCGGCCATCGGCTCTGGGATCAACGCGAGCCTCGCGAACCTGCGGAAGGCTCTCGACGCCGCGGCTGCGGTCGAGGCCGCGGTGCTGGGCATCTCGACCTCGAGCTTCCGCATCAGCGTCCTGGTCGAGGAGAGACACCTGGCCGAGCTCACCCGGGGGTTCCACGCGGCCCTGGTCGAGAACAACTGAGCACGTCCTCGCCGTGCGGGCGTAGAATCGCGGCGGCATCAGGAAGGAGGCCACTGTGAAGCTGGACGAAACCAGGACCCTCTCCCGGCGCAGCGCGCTCCGACTCGGCCTGGGCGGCGCCGCCGCCCTCTGGGCCTCCGGCGCCTCGGGCCGGGAGCAAGGCCCGGCCCCCACGCGTCTGCCGATCGGCCTGCAGCTCTACTCGGTGCGGCACGACTGCGAGAAGGATGTCCCGGGCACCCTCCAGGCGCTGGCGAAGATGGGCTTTGAGGGGGTGGAGTTCTCCGGCTACTACGGCCGGTCAGCCACGGAGCTGCGGAAGCTGCTCGACGACAACGGCCTCAGCTGCTGCGGCTCTCACACCGACCTCGACACCATACTCGGGGACGAGCTCACTCGGACCGTCGAGTTCAACCGCACGCTCGGAAACCCCTTCCTCGTGGTCTCTGGCATCCCCGAGGAGCGGCGTCAGACGGCCGACGACTGGCGCGAGCTCGCCCGTCTGTTCGACGAGGCGGCCGAGAGGGTGGCACCGGAGGGCATGCGGGTCGGCTACCACAATCACGACCACGAGTTCCGTCCGCTCGACGGCTCCACGGCGTGGGACCTCTTCTTCGGCGGGACCTCGAAGAACGTGGTGATGCAGATCGACACCGGGAACTGCATCGAGGGGGGCGGCGACCCGGTGAGCCTGCTGCAGAAGTTCCCGGGCCGCGCGGCCTCGATTCACCTCAAGGAGTTCTCAAAGAGCGACCCGGACGCCTTCGTGGGAGACGGCGACGTGCCGTGGAAGGCGATCCTCGAGGCGTGCGAGGGAGTTGGCGGCACGGAGTGGTACATCTTGGAGTACGAGCACGAGACCCAGCCGGCGCTGCTCTCGGTCGCGCGCTGCCTCGAGAACCTGCGCGCCATGGGGAAGTGACGGACCAGAAGTCGTCGATCCCGACGTTCCTCCTTGACAGGTGCCGGGGCGCTGGCGATCATCGCCCTCGGGGTCGGGAGGGTCCGACCAGGGAGGTTCGAGTGGAAGGGAGCTTTCGAGGCACGATCGCCGTTCTGCTCGCCCTCGCAGGTCTCGCCGGGCCGGCGATGGGCGCACCGATCCCTTCGAAGGCGACGACCGCGAGCCGCGACGCGGACCTCGCCACGATCGAGTCCTTCCTCGCCCGGGACGAGGTCGCCCAGGCGCTGGCCGCTCACGGGTTGAGCGGGGACGAGGTGGAGCAGCGCCTGGCGCGGCTGTCCGCCGAGGACATCTCGGCGCTCGCCGCCAACGTGGATCAGATCCAGTCCGCCGGCGGGGTGCCGAACTACATCTGGATCCTCCTCGCGATCCTGATGAGCGTGATGATCCTGGCGACCATCTTCTGACCAGGACGGTGACCCGGCCCGTCACCTCGCGTGCCGCCCTGGCGGTGCTCGGGATTCTCGTCGGGCTTGGCTGCGCCACGCGGCCGCCCCGATCCCGGGCTCCCAGCCCGGATGCGAGCGTTCTCGAGCACGTTCCGGTCCGCGAGTTCGAGGACGACAACTGCGGACCCGGCAGCCTGTCGATCGTGCTGAACGCCCTGGGTGACCGGGTCTCGCAGGCAGAGCTCGTGGCCATGGTGCCACGCGCGCGCGGCGGCGGCGTCCTCTCGGTGGATCTCCTTCTGGCGGCGAGGCAGCGGGGCTTCTCGGCCTCTCTCGTCCGCGGAAACGAGGCGATGGTGCGGCAGGAGATCGCCGAGGGGCGGCCCGTCATCCTCCTGCTCAGGCTGCTCGACGCCCCTGGCCGCGGCAAGGACATCTACCACTACGTGGTCGTGGACGGCGTCGATCCACGACGCGACCTGCTCCGATTCCAGTTCGGCGACGGGAAGGCGCGCTGGACGACGCTCGAGCCCCTGGAGGGGGCATGGAAGGGCGCAGGGTACGCCCTCCTCACCGTCCGCTCTCTCGGGAACGGTGAGGACCTTCACGACGCTGTCGAGTTGGAGCGCGCGGGCCGACTCGACGAGGCCGCGGAGGGATACCGACGGATCCTCGAGAAGCACCCGGATTCGGTGCGGGCCATGGTCAACCTCGGCAACGTCTGGTCGCAGCAGGGCCGGGCGAGCGAGGCGGAGCGCGCCTACCGCCGGGCGCTCGACCTGGCCCCCGACGACATCGATGCCCAGAACAACCTCGCCTGGCTCCTGCTCGACAGCGGCGCGGATCTCGACGAGGCGGAAGCACTCGCGCGAAGGGCAGCTGTCCGGCCCGGGCCCGACCGTCCACTGGCCCTCGACACGCTCGCGCGGATCCTGAGCGCCCGGGGCCACTGCGACGAGGCGGAGGCGACCTTCAGCGAGGCCTTGAAGCTGACCGACTTGTCACCGGAGCTCCAGTCCGATCTCGAGAGAGCGCAGCGGGAGAATCGCCAGAGCTGTCAATCCGCTCCCTGAGGTGTCGGGCAAACCGGGCGAGACCGCGCCACCCTCTGAGGCGGTTCGGCGATCAGGGCAGCTTGCCGCGGGCGATCGCGGCCTGGACGGTGTGGAGCGCCTTCTCCATCGCGCTGCTCACGGCCTCGTCCTGCTCGGCCTTCGGCAGGCCCTTCGCCAGCGTGTCCGCGTAGCTCATCTTCTTCTGCCAGACGATGCCACCGCCCGAGTGGACGCGGACATCGAAGGAGGCGTGCTCCTCACCCATGTCCTCGACCTGGATGTGGAACTCCTTCCCCTGGTGCTCGAAGATGCGATTCAGCCCGACGATCACCCCTGGCCCCTCCGCGTCTCGCAACAGCTTCTGGCATTGTAGATTAAATCCAGCAGCGCATCCGCACCGCCCGGCTCGGATTGTGTCTCTGTCCGATGGCGCCGGGGTGCCCCTCAACCGCACTCCCGTAGGGCGCGAAATGGGGATTCAGGCGCCGGATCGTCGAGAATACGGGGCCGGTCCTGTGTGCAGCTGAACACGGAGATCCATCGGCGAGAGGGCATCGGTGGACTGCTGCACCACGACCATCGCGAGGCCGCGTGACCGTCGGGCGGGCTATTCGCACCCTACGGGGTCCGTGAGGAAATGGAGAGTTGTGATTCCCTGCCGGAATCTCGCATCGAACCGCATCGCAAGGACGGTCCCCTTGTTGTAGAGTGTGGCGAGCTCGGCGGCCAGGGACTACCGTTGTCCAGGGTGCGCCCGGACATCCTGGACAAGGCGATTGGAGCCGGCGATAAACAACTGGACGCGGCGGAAGTCGTCAAGGAAGTCAGACGCAGGCAACGGGATGTGACCACATCGGAGTTGGAGGATCATGCAATGAAGAGCAATGGGATCTCATATTCAAGACGGACCATCGTCAAGGCCGCCGCTACCGGACTCGCCGGCGCGCTGATCTCACGCAGGGTGCTGGGGGCCAATGAAGACATCCGCCTGGCGGTGATCGGCCTGGGCAACAAGGGCCGTCAGCACGTGAGAGTGTTCCGCGAGATGCCCGGCGTGCGTGTCGTGGCACTGTGTGACGTTGATCCCGAGCGTCTGGCCAAGGAGGTTGCGCAACTCGACGGGGTGTTCTCGCACACTGACCCGCGCCGGATTCTCGACCGTGACGATGTCGATGCCGTGGTCATCGCCACGCCGGACCATTGGCACGTGCTGCTGGCCATCTGGGCGTGCCAGGCCGGTAAGGACGTGTACCTGGAGAAGCCCATCTCGCACAACATCTGGGAGGGGCGCAAGATCATCGAGGCTGCGGCGAAGTACAAGCGGGTCGTTCAGGCGGGGCTGCAGTATCGCTCCGACGAAGGACTGCAAGAGGCAGCCGAATACCTGCACAAAGGCACTCTCGGCAAGATGCTCTGGGGGCATATCGTCTGGTATGAACTGCGGGGCAGTATCGGCAAGGTCGCGGCACACACACCCGACTGGCTGGACTACGACCTGTACTGCGGTCCGGCGCCGGTCCAGCCTCTGAGGCGGGAGAAACTGCACTACGACTGGCACTGGGTCTGGCCGACCGGGACGGGTGATCTGGGCAACAGTGCGATCCACGCCTTCGATGTCTGCCGCTGGTTCGCCAACTACGAGGGCCTGCCGCCACGAGCCGTGTGTGTCGGGGGACGGTTCGGCGTGAACGACGCGGGGGATACTCCCAACACGCAGTTGACGGTTCTGGACTACGATCCTGCGCCCATCGTCATCGAGGATCGCAACCTGCCGACCAAGACAGGGGCCACCGGGATGGACCACCTGCGAGGCATCCGGGAAGGGGTGATCTTCCAGTGCGAGAACGGCTACTTCGCCGGCCTGCGCGGCGGGGGCTGGGCCTACGACAACGAGGGCAAGCGACTCAAGCAGTTCATCGGGGACGGCGGCGGCAAACACACGGCCAACTTCATTGAGGCCGTGCGCGATCGCAAGCCGGAGTCGTTGAACACCCCCATTCGGGAGGGCCACGTTTCTTCCGCATGCTGCCACCTGGGCAATCTTTCCTACCGTCTGGGCCGGCCCGCGACGCAGGAGAGCATTCTCGAGGCCGTTGGCGATTTCGAGGAGGCCGGCGAGGCGATCCGAAGTCTGGACAAGCATCTGCTCGCCAACGACGTCGACCCGGGCCGCGATCGTATGGTCCTGGGACCATGGATGGCGATGGATGGAGAAGCCGAGGAGATCACGAAGGTCGATGAGACAACGGCCGGGGAAGCCCTGGATCGTGCCAATGAGCTCGTTCGCGGTTCGTACAGGGCGCCCTTCATCGTTCCCGATAGCGTCTAGTGTGGCGGGCATGATGAACAGAAAGGAGCAGGGTCAGGGCGTTTGACGCAGACGAGCCGCTCGAGCGACACCGGGTTGCGCGCGAATGTCCGGCCATGTCTTCGGTGGCCCGTGTGTCCTCGGGCGGGATCGCGCGACCGACGAAAGCGGTGAAGCCCGGCCATGGAGAAGCCGCCGTCGCGGCGGGCGGAACACCCGGGCTCGGCTCAGCGTCGCTGAGTCACACTCTGGCGCGCTCGCCCTGGGCCGTGGTCCCCAGCGCGTGGCGGATGGCGCGACCGGTCACGAGCTGGGCGTCGTCGAAGAAGGTGTAGAAGACGGGGACGACGAGCAGGGTGAGGAGGGTGGCGGTGGTGAGGCCGCCGATCAGGGTCAGGCCGAAGCTCGTGTAGCTGAGCCCGATGCTGCTGGCGCCGCTCAGGGTGACCGGGACCATGCCGCAGATCGTCGTGAACGCGGTCATCATGATCGGTCGGAACCGCCGCTCCGCCGCCTGCAGCAGCGCCTCGCGCCGCTCCAGGCCGTCGGCCCGCAGCCGGTTGGCGTAGTCGATGAGGACGATGCCGTTGTTCACGACCACGCCGATCAGGAGCACGATCCCCACGACTCCCAGGAAGTCGAGGTTGTAGCCGAGGGCGTAGTGGATCCAGCCGACGCCGATGCCGGCGAGGGGGATGGTGCAGATGATCGACAGCGGCAGGATGAAGCTCTCGAAGAGGAAGCCCATCAGGAGGTAGATGAAGACGATGGACAGGCTCGCCGCGAACTGGAGGGCGGCCAGGTCCTCGTCGGAGCTCGAGGTGTCGCGGGACGTCGCCGAAGCGCACGCCCTCGGGCAGCTCGAGCATGTTCTGGAGCGCGACGAGGCGGCCCCGGGCCTCGTCCTCCTTGCCCTCCTCGAGCTCGAGGGTGATCGTTCGGGTCGTGCGCTTGTCCTCCCGCCAGATGCGGCGCGACCCGGCCAGGAAGCTGACGTCGGCCACCGCCGAGAGCGGCACGAACCCGCCGCTCCTCTCCCGTCGGGACGTAGAAGTTCCGGAGCTGGCGGAGGGTCTCCCGGTCCTCCTCCTTGAAGCGGACGCGGACCGGGATGTCCTTGTCTCCGGTGCGGTAGCGGCTGAGCTCCTGGCCCCGCAGGGCGTAGCCCACGACACCGGCCACGACCTGGGGGTTGATGTTCTGCTGCTGGGCCCGCTCGCGGTCGATCACGAGGCCGACCTCGTTGGGGGCGGGGTCGCCGGAGGCCTTGAGGCCGAGGACGCCCGGGACCTGGACGAACAGCTCCTCGAGACCCTCCGCCGTCGTCTCCAGCAGCTCGGCATCGTCCCCGAAGAGATGCACCACGTGCACATCCTCGCCCTTCTCCTCCTGGTCCCTTTCCTCCCCGGTGAAGTAGCGGACCCCGGGCTTCTTCGGCAAGCGGTCCATGATCTTCTCGGTCACCTCGCGGGGCGAGAGGTCGGTGGTGCGTGGGTTGTCGAAGAAGCCCTGGACCTCCCCGAAGGTCGCCCGGTGGAAGATGAACCAGCCCGGCGAGCCCCAGCTCCTCCTGCGCTCTCCTCGACGATCTTCTCGCACTCGAGAAAGAACGCCTCCGCCTCCTCGAGGGTCGTGCTCTGGGGAAGGCGCGACCTCGATCTCGAACCCGGAGCGCTCCTCCTCCTGGGTGTCGACGACCTTCACCTCCTTGAAAGCCACCGCCACCGTGAGGCCGAAGATCACGGCCAGGCCCATGACCAGATCCAGGCGTCGCCGCAGGAAGACGGCGAGCAGCTTCGTGTAGCCGTGGTTCACTCGGCCGAGGGTGGCGTCGTAGGCCCTCTCGAGGATGCTCATCGCCGACTCGTAGCGGCGGCGGGCGGGTGAAGGCTCCTTGCCGCTTCGCAGCGTGAGGTAGACGCTCAGGGGCACGAAGATCCCGGCCACCCCGAGCGAGGCCAGGAGCGCCACCGAGATCGGCAGCGACAGGCGCAGAAGGAAGAACTGCGCCTCCCCCTCGACCAGGGAGACGGGCAGGAAGACGACGATCGTGGTGAGGGTGGCGGTGGTGATGGCGAGGGCGATCTCCCCGGTTCCCTTGATCGCCGCGTCGCGGCGGGAGTACCCGGCGCGGTGGAGGCGGTGGATGTTCTCCGCCACCACGACGGAGTTGTCCACGAGGAGACCGACCGAGATCATCAGCCCCAGCAGCGACAGGATGTTGAGCGACTCGCCGGCGAAGAACATGACGGTGAGGGCGATGAGGAGGCTCAGGGGGATCGAGAGGGTGATGATCGCGGTCAGGCGCAGGCGGCGCAGGAAGAAGAAGAGCACCAGCGCCGCGAAGAGGGCCCCGATCCGGCCGCTCGTCGAGGAGGGTGTTCGAGCGACTCCAGGATGACCTGGCCCTGGTCGAAGAGCGTCACGAACAGGATCTCCTGCATCCGCGGGGTCTCCTGAAGTCGCTCCATCTCCTCGCGGACCCGTCCGCGCGACCTCCAGGGTGTTGGCCTGGCCCTCCTTGAAGACCACGAGTGCCACCGCCGGGCGCGAGTTGGCCCGGACCCGGAACTTCTGCTCGGGCTGCTTGTAGCTGACATCGGCCACGTCCCGCAGGCGAACCCGCGGGGACACCCTGAGGTTGCGCAGGGCCTCGATGTCGCGGTAGCGGGCCACGGAGCGCAGGAGCAGCTTGGAGTCCCCGTACCGGATGTCTCCGGAGGCCATGGTGAAGTTGTCCCCGCTGAGCTGCTGGGCGATCTGGTAGACGTTGATCCCGCTCGCCTCGGTGCGCTCACGGTCCAGCTCGATGAAGATCTCCTTCTCGAAGAGCCCGTTGACCTCGACCGAGGCCACCCCGTCGAGGCGCTCGAGGCGCATCACCACGTCGTTCTGGATCAGGTTGTAGGGGTCCGCCACCTCGGGGTTGACGGCCAGGCCCATCACGAAGACCGGGATGCCCGACAGGTCCTCCTTGCGGATGTAGATGCGGTCGGCGTCCGGGGGAAACGAGCACCCGGGCCCGCTCGACGCGGTCACGCACCTCCCGGTAGGCCACGTCCATGTCGGTGCCGCTCTTGAGGTTCATGAAGACGCGGCCGTAGCCGGTGGTGGCGAAGGAGCGCATGCGGTCGAGGCCCCGCACGGTGCTGAGCTCCTCCTCGAGGGGCAGGACGATCTTCTCGAGCATGTCCTGGGCGGGGGCGTCGGCCCAGGGAACGGTCACCGCCAGGAAGGGAGGCGTGAAGCCGCTCGGGATCAGCTCGAGGGGGATGCCAACGGTGGCCACGACGCCCACCACCACGAGCGAGGCCAACAGCACCAGGACCCCGACGCGACGCTGGAGGGAGAAGCGGGGGAGCGCCTCCTCGACGCCTTCGCGACCGCTACTCACGGCACCAGCCTCTCCGCCTCCACCGGCGACGTGGTGACCGGGGACGGCCCCAGGGCCGCCTCACGCAGGCGGTCGATCATCGAGTAGACGCTCGGGATGAGGAGGAGGGTGAGCACCGTCGAGGCGAGCAGCCCGCTGATGACCGCGATCGCCATCGGGGTCCGGATCTCGGCCCCGTCACCCAGGCCCAGTGCCATCGGGGTGAGGCCGAGGACGGTGGTGGCGGTGGTCATCAGGATCGGCCGCAGGCGCACCGATCCCGCGGTCACGATGGCCTCCGCCCGCTCGATGCCCCGCTGGCGCAGGGTGTTGATGTAGTCCACGAGCACGATGGCGTTGTTCACCACGATGCCGGCCAGCATGATCATGCCGAGGAAGACCACCACCGAGAGGCTGATCCCCAGGGCCCAGAGCGTGACCACCGTGCCGAGGAAGGCGAGGGGAATCGTGAGCATGATCACGAGCGGCTGGACCAGCGACTCGAACTGGGCGGCCATGATCACGTAGACGAGGAAGACGGAGAGAACGAGGGCGAGAAGCAGGCTCCCGCGGCTGCGGTCCCATTCCTGGCTCTGGCCGGCCACGTAGAAGGTCATGTCGGAGGGCCACTCGATCTGGGTGGCGAGGGCCTGCTCGACCTGTGGCACCGCGCCCCCCAGGGACCCCACCCCGACGTTCGAGCGGACGAGCGCCACCCGGCGTCCGTCGACGCGGCGCACCTCGCTCGGGCCCTCGGCCAGCGTGACCTCGGCGACGGAGGAGAGCGAGATGGGCCGCTCCCCGCCCGGGTTGACCAGGAACTCGCTGACATCGGTGACCCGTCGGCGGTCCTCCTCCTGCAGGCGCACCACGATGGGGATACGACGGTCCCCGAGGTTGTAGAGCGTGGCCTCGTAGCCCTTGACCGCGTCGCGCACCTGCTGGGCCACGGTCTGGATGTTGAGCCCGTAGCGGGACAGCTGGTCGCGGTCGTAGACGATCTGGACCTCGGGGGCCCCGGGGCGTTGGGTCGTTTCCACGTCGGCCAACGCGGCGAGAGAGGCCATGACCTCCTTCGCTTCTTCCGCCTTCCGCCTCAGCTCGAGCAGATCCGTCCCGTGGACCTCCACCTCGATCGGGGTCTGGAAGGAGAAGAGCACCGGGACGGACGACCCGGGCGGAGACGTCGGGCATCCCCGCGATCCGCCGGCGCAGCCGCGCGATCACTGCCTCCTCCACCCGCGGGTCGGAGGTGTCGAGGATCAGCTTGAAGCGGGCGGTGTGCTCCCCCTCGTCCGAGCGCTGGCTCGTGGCGGGGTCGAAACCGAGGGTGAGGAGAAGGGCTTCGATGTGCTCACGCTCCGCGAGGATGGCCTCCTCCAGAGGGGTCAGGACCGCCGCCGTCTCTTCGAGGGGCGTCCCCACCGGAAGCTGGACCTCGAAGGTGAACTCGCCCTGGTGGACCTCGGGCAGAAGCTCGCTGTCCAGGTTCACCGCCACGAGGGCGGTCAGCACCATCGCGCCGATCGCGATCATGGACACCGCGACCGAGTGGCGCAGGGCCCAGCGGATGGTCCCGGGATAGGCCCTTCCGAGGCCATCCATCAGCGCGGTCGTGAGGCGCAGGGGCGGCCCGGTCAGGAACCCGAGGGCGTGGGCGAGCGGGGCGCGGAGGTACCTCTGCCAGACGATCACCAGCAGCATCACGAGACCCAGCAACAGCTTGCCCACGGTCTCCAGCACGGTGCCCAGGATCAGGCGGACGGCCAGCCAGACGGTCGCCAGCGCCAGGGGCAGGAAGAGCCAGGCGATGCGAGGCCACTGCGTCCGGCCCCGATAGAGACCAGGGACCTGCATACGGAAGGCCTTCCAGGAGGCGGTGGGCAGCAGCGAGGGCGCGGAGCGCTCGCCCGAGAGGAGGGGCGCACCGGTCCGGCTGGCCAGCATGGGGATGAGGGTCAGCGCCACCACCAGGGCGGCGAGAAGGGAGATCACCACCGCGAGTCCGAGATCGCCGAAGGCCTGTCCGGCGACGCCCTCGACGAAGACCATCGGCAGGAAGACGGCGATCGAGGTGAGGGTCGAGGCGACGACCGCCATGCGGACCTCGCTCGTGCCCCGCACCGCGGCCTCGGCCACGCCGTCCCCTTCCTCGCGGCAGCGGAAGATCGACTCGAGGACGACGATCGAGGAGTCGACCAGCATCCCGATGCCCAGGGCCAGCCCGCCGAGGGACATGATGTTGAGGCTCACCCCGAGGAGCTGCAGCGGGGCGAAGGTGACGATCAGGGAGATGGGGATGCTCACCGCGATGATGGCAGTGCTCTTGAGGCTCCGCAGGAAGAGGAACAGGATCAGGATGGCCAGGAGACCGCCGATGATGGCGGTGTTGCGGACCTCGTTGACGCTGCCTTCGATGAAGAGCGACCGGTCGGCCACAATTTTGAGGACGACCCCCTCGCTGCGGTAGAGCTCCTCGACGAGGCCGGAGGGCTTGTCGAGCTCGGGCTTCTTCTCGTCATCCTTCGCCTTGGGCTCCACCTCGGGGGGCGGGGCGCCGGGGTCGAAGTCGCCCAGGCGGTCCTTGACCCGCCCGGCGAGGGCGACGATGTTGGCGTCGGCCTCCTTGAAGACCTCGAGCTGGACGCTCTCCCGCCCGTCGGTGCGGGTGGTGATCTGCCGCTCCTTGTTCGACCACACGACCTGACCAAGATCCCGGATCCGGATCTGGCGACCCTCGCGGGTGGCCACGATCGTGTCCTCCATCTGCTGGAGGTCCTCGTACTCGTTGAGGGTGCGGACCATGTACTCGGTGCGCCCCTCGGTGAGGGTCCCGCCGGCGACGTTGATGTTCTCCTGGCGCAGGCGATCGATGACGTTCTGTACGGAGAGGCCCGTGCGCCGGAGCTGCTCGTCGTCGAGGAGGACATGGATCTCCTCCTCGAGGCCACCGCGCACCCGCACCGCGGCCACGCCCTTGATGGGTTCGAGGGCGCGCTTGACTTGCAGCTCGGCGATCCTTCGAACCCGCCGCAGCTCCGTCTCGTCGGTCTCGGCGCCGGCCCGGCCGGCGAGGCTCAGCTCCATGACCGGGTCGAGCGAGGGGTCGAAGCGGAGGATCAGGGGTCGCTCGGTCTCGTCGGGGAGGAAGACGAGGTCGAGCTTCTCGAGGGTGTCCTGGATGCCCTCCGACATCTCGATGCCCCAGGCGAACTCGAGGATGACGTCGGAGACGCCGGCCCGGCTGACGCTCGAGATGCGGCGCAACCCCCCGATCACGCCCAGGGCCTCCTCGATCGGTCGGGTGACGTCGTTCTCGACCTCCTCGGGGGCGGCACCAGGGTACTCCGTCCGCACCGTCAGGGTCGGGTAGGTCATCTCCGGCATCAGGTT
The DNA here is from genome assembly GCA_963700695.1 of uncultured Acidobacteriota bacterium. Taxonomy (GTDB): domain Bacteria; phylum Acidobacteriota; class Vicinamibacteria; order Fen-336; family Fen-336; genus JAJDNS01. The sequence goes on from CAVOYO010000010.1 coordinate 120,090, forward strand.
GACGGGGAGCCGCCCGTACGAGAAGTAGCCGAAGACGACCGCGGCCAGGAAGACCATCGATATGGCCACCGGACGCGCGGTGAGGAAGCTGCGTTGATTCTGCACAGGGCTATCCACTGGATTCGGTCAGGCGCGAAGAGGTTGGGAAGAGAAACGGGGCGCGGGGTGATCAGTCGGCCTTGGCATCGGCCTGCGTCTCGTCCTCGTCGTCGGCGGTCTTCTCGGGGTCGCCGGGCAGCCGGACCAGACCGTTGTCCTTGAGCCCGGACTGTCCGGCCACGACCAGCTCGTCGCCCGTCTCGAGCCCATCCGCCGGCTCGATGAAGTCCGTGTTCTCGAGGAGAGGAGTCACGCGCAGTCGCTCCACCCGGCGCTCCTCCTTCATGCGAAAGACGAAGATCTGGTCGTTGTCGTAGACCAGCGCTCGCTTCGGGACCAGGAGGGCGTCGTCGTGCACGGCGGTGACGAGCTCGACCTCGACGTACATGCCGGGGCGAAGCCGCTCCTGGCGCGGCGTGGCCACCGTGACCTTGACGGTGCCGGTGGAGGGATCGACGATCGGCGAGATGCGGTCGATGCTGCCCCGGAAGACGAGACCCCCGAGGGCGTCCGCCCGCAGCCGCGCAGGCTGGGCCGGGGCGAGACGGGCCATGTCCTTCTCCGGGACGTAGATCCGCGCCACGATGGAGTCGAAGTCCACGATGCGGAAGAGGGCCTGGTTCTCGGTGACGTGGTCACCGAGGTTCACCAGCCGCTCGGTGACAACGCCGGCGATCGGGGCCCGCACCTGGGTGTAGCCGAGGTCTCGGCGAGCGTCGGCCAGCGCAAGCTCGTTCCGCTCGACCGTGTAGCCGGCCTCGGTGAAGAGCTCCTCGGTGACGAGCTTCTGCTCGTGGAGCGCCTTCGTCCGCTGGTAGTCGCGCTGGCTCTCCTTGAGCTCGATCTCGGCCTTGGCCACCGCACTCCGCTGCTCCTCATCCTGGAGCTGGACGAGCTGCTGCCCCTTGCGAACGGGGTCGCCCTCTTCGACGAGGAGCCGGGTCACTCGGCGCGGCGCCTCCGCGAAGACCTGGACGTCGCGCTCGGCCTCGAGGTTGGAGGACAGCCGCAAGACGGCCTCGATCTCTCCGCGACCGAGGGCGGCGACCTCGACCGGGACCGCCTCTTCCTCTCGAGTCTCGTCGGTCGCCCCGTTTTCGAACGTCTTGGCCTCGCCGCTGCCGGCCGTGCAACCGTAGGAGGCCAGGACGGCGGCGAGGCCGAGCCCGACGAGGCCTCGTCCCCACATCATGTGTCGCCCCCAGTTGCTCATTGGGCCCCTCCGGCCACGCCTCGAGTGCCGCCTCATCCCCCCATTATCGGGCATCGGTAGAGGGGGATCTCGCGCATTCAACAGGTTTTACGGAGTTGAGGGAGCTGGGGTTCCGAAAGTGAGCGGCCCACCTCTGACGGAAATTGACAATTCTCACAACCCATTGACTCTGAAGGTTTTCGGGAGGCGGCGCCCACTCGGTGCCGAGTCTCCATCATGCAAACGCCTCCTGGCGTCCGTACTCTGAACTGAGACCCCAGAGGTCAGAGGGCGCCAGACCCGGCGCGACGAGGAGGAAGAGGTATCTGATGGCGACCGGCGCACACGAACATCTGCCGTTTCCGGCGGTCACACCGCGGCCGGACGGATCGCTCACTCCCGAGGGGCCGCCACGCTCCCTGGAGCCGGATCTTCGGATCCACACCCTGGACGAGCTCGTGTCCGACGTGCGGCAACGCCGGGGCCCGGTCGGAACCGTCGCATCCGTTCTCGCCCACGTCGCCCTCACCGCGGCGGTCATCTCCGTGCCGCTACTCAGGGACGCACCGCTTCCCGAGGTGGGGGGCGGGGTGCGGGCGTTCCTCGCCACCCCTCTGGAGCTGGCTCCTCCGCCGCCTCCTCCTCCCCCGCCCGCGGCCGCGGCGAAGGCGACCCCGAAGGTCCGGGCTCCCGAGACCACTCCGACGAACGCGCTCGTCGCGCCGATCGAGACGCCCGCGGAGATCGTCCCCGAGCTGGGGATCGACCTCGGTATCGAAGGTGGGGTCGCCGGCGGGGTCGAAGGCGGCGTGCCCGGCGGCGTGGTGGGAGGAATCATCGGCGGGCTGCCCGAGGCCCCCCCGGCCCCGACCCTCAAGCCGGTCCGCGTGGGCGGACGGATCCAGGAGCCCCGGAAGCTGAAGGGGATCGCGCCGGCCTACCCCGAGGCGGCCCGGGATGCCCGGATCGAGGGCGTCGTGATCCTCGAGTGCCTCATCAATCCCCGGGGCCGGGTGAGCAAGGTCGAGGTGCTCCGAGGCGTGCCGCTTCTCGAGGAGGCCGCGGTGGACGCGGTCAAGCAGTGGGTCTACGCCCCGAGCCTCATAGACGGCGTGCCGGTGCCCGTCCTGCTGACGGTGACCGTGCGGTTCGGCCTGACGAGAAGCTAGTCGAGAGGGTGCGCTTGCCCTACCGGGCGCCGAGAGCGCGCGCGGCCTTCGCGTAGTCCTTGGGCTTGACCCAGAGGATCATGCTGTAGCGGTCCTTGCCGGCGGCAATGGCGTTGGCGGCCACGACGTTGATCTTCTTGTCGGCGAGCCGGGCCAGGTGCCGGTGGACCGCCCCGATCCGGTCCGGTCCCTGGATCAGGAAGCCCTTCTTCACCTTGCTCAGCTTCCAGCCGTTGGTGCGAGCGACGCGCTTCAGTCCGGTCATGTCCTGCGTCACGAGGTCGATCTGCGAGCCCTTCTTCCCGGGGAAACCGGAATAGGCCACCAGGTCCACCCCCGAGCTCTTGAGCTCCAAAAGCATCTTGGCGCCCTGGCCGGGTCGGTTCGGCACCATCACGTAGGCGTATTGGACCTTGCGCACGCTGTCGGCCATGGCCACCTCCTGTCGAGCCGGGCCACGGATGTGGCCTCGCGGGGCTCGAGCCGAGTCCACGCTAACACAGCGGGAGCGGCCCGCGCGCCGAAAAACGGCCGCTCAGCGGCGCGGGCCGGCTCTGGCCTCACTCCTCGCCGGCGACGATCTCCACCTCCACCGCCAGCTCGACCGGAAGCCCCCGATCGGGCTCGACCAGGAGGTTGCTCACCGCGTAGGCCAGCTCGAGGCGGACGACGCCGAGCTGGGACTCCTCGTCGGCGCTCAAGGTGAGGAGGCTCGTCCGGTTCGCGCTGAGGACGACGTCCGTGGGGGCGACGACTCCCCCGGCCGATCCTCCCCCGGTCAGCTCGAGCCGCACGTCCGAATCGTTTCGGATCTGCACGTATCCTTGCCCCCCCGGCTCGAGCGTCACCCGGGTGGTGAGAAGCTCGATCGAGGCCTCGTAGATCGGTCGCAGGAACTCCTCGCGCCCGATCAGCAGATTCCCGGAGTATGCGGCCGTGCGGCGGTCGAAGAGAGCGTCGCGGATCGCCTCGAGGCTCGCGTCCTTCGCGAACACGAGCGTCATCGGACGATGGTCCCCCTCGTGGACGAGGTAGTCGAGGGTCAGCGGCGCGTGGATGTCGGAGTTGCTGAGAATGGCCAGGTCCTTCTCGAGACACCAGCGGTGCGCCTCCGGGTAGTAGGACCGCTCGTTGACCACCTCGATGCCGTGGAGGAGGCCCTTCTCCACGAGCTCGGTGTGGTCCGGGTACCACTTCGCGAGCCCGTCGGGTTGCTGCCCGGTCCACCCGGGGTGGTTCCAGAAGATGAAGGCGCCCTGCTCCTGGGCCGCGGTCAGGGCGTCGCGCCACGTCGTCGTGTCCAGGGGCACCGACGATCGCAGGAAGACCGCGTTCAAGTGCCCCGGGGGCATGTCCCGCGTGACCTCGGAGCCCCGGATCACGGTGAGGGCGAGCTGGTCGCCGTGCGGCTTCGCGATCTCGAACGCCCGGTTGTGTCTCGTCGGCAGGTCGTCGGCGTGGGGCTGGTACTCGATGTGGTCGGTGATGGCGATGGCGTCGAGCCCTTCGCGCCAGGCCTCCTCCGAGCGGACGTTCGGCCACACCGACCCGTCGGAGAAGACGGTGTGGATGTGGAGGTCGCACTTGAGCGTCCGGTAGCCGGGGATGTCCGGGATCCGCACCGGGCGGCGCACCCGGATCTCCTGCCCGGACAGGGGCGGCGCGCTGGCCAGGGGAACGAGGACCGCGAGGATCGAGAGGAGGAGGAGACGTGTGGTGTGCTTCATCTGCTGACTCCGATCTGAATGAAGGTGGCGGCCGCCCTCCGGCGGCACACCGGGGGGAGTCTACACCGACGGGGTCGTCCCGGCGGAAAGCCAGAGCCTTCGGACGCGGTAGGCGCCGAGCCCCTCGGGTGGACGCGCCCCGGGGGAGAATGGTGAGCGTTGCGATGTGGCCCGTCGACGCATACGCTAGGCGCATCACCACGTCAGCGACACGGGATGGAGGACGGGCCATGACGATCACACGCAGGCTGCACATCGTCGGGAGCCTCCTGGTCTCCGTTGTCGCCACGACCGCCGCCGCCCAGGACGTGAACTACTGGAACATCCAGTACGGTCCGGTCGGGCAGCTCCTGGGCGGCCAGGTGATCGCGAGCAGCCGCGACCTCACCGCCACCTTCTACAACCCCGGCGGGCTCTCGCTGGAGGAAGGGTCGACCTTCCTGCTCTCCACCGAGTCCTTTCAGATCGAGTCCGTCAACACGTCACCGACCAGCGACATCGAGCTCTTCGACACGTCCTCGGCGCGCTTCGGCGCCGCGCCGACCCTCGTGGCCGGCGCCCTGCCGCGAGGCTGGCTCGGCGAACGCACCCGCATGGCGTGGTCGTTCCTGACGCGCCAGGAGCTGAAGGTCCGACTGGGCCAGCGACTCACGGACCCCTTCGATCTGCCGGGCGGAAGCAGCGCTGCCGAGCTGTACCTCGACAACGACGTCAACGAGAGCTGGGGTGGCCTCACGGTGTCGCGAGAGCTATCCGAGACGCTGGGGGTCGGCCTGACCTGGTACGGCGTCTACCGCGGCGAGCGCAGCCGGAGGGAGCTGAATTTTCAGGCGATCTCCTCCGACCAGGCCGCCCTGACCGCCCTCGGCATCCAGGAGTTCAGCTACTACCACTTCCGAACCCTGGCCAAGCTGGGCGTGGCGTGGCAGCGCGGAAACCTGCGCCTGGGTTTCAACGTGACGACCCCGAGCGCGGCGCTGTTCGGCAGCGGCAAAGGCGGCTACACGCTGTCCTTACTGGGTTTGAACTCCGACGGAAGCGGGTTCCCCGATCCCCCGGTCCTGGAGAGCCGGACGGCGGAGAGCCTCGACACCTACTACAAGTCCTCCTGGGCGATCGGCGGCGGCCTGGCCTGGTATCGAGGGGCGACGCGCTGGCACGCGAGCGCCGAGTGGTTCGCGCCGGTCGACCGCTTCAGCGTCATCAACCTGCCGTCGGATGACCCGGAGCGGCAATTCGAGGCCTCGCAGCAGCTCAAGAGCGTCGTCAACGTCGGGCTGGGTGTGGAGCACGACTTCGAGAACGAGCTCGCGGTCTACGGTGCCGCCCACACGGACTTCTCGGCCTCCGTGGGCGACCCGGACGTGAACATCGCCGTCTCGAACTGGAACCTCTATCACCTGAGCGGCGGGGTCAAGTTCGCCTTCGCCGGCAGCCGCTTCACCCTCGGCGCCACGTACTCCTTCGGCAGCGAAGCACGGCCGCTCCCCACGACGATCCCCCCGGAGGACCTGCCCGGGGACGGTCTCGAAGGGGACCTCGACATCAGCTACAGGCGGGTCGTGGTTCTGCTCGGCTTCCTCTTCGGAGACGCCCGGTAGGCCTACCCGCGGTTCTATTCCGGCCCGCCGGCCGATCTCAGCTCCAGATCGGGGGCGTCCCCCCGCTCCGCGTCCGCGGCTTCGCGTCGCGTCCGCACCTCGTGGGTGGTCGTGAGATAGGCCTTGATGGCCTCGCACTCGTCCCTGAACTCGCCCAGCGAGACGTATCGGACGTGGGGCGACGCCGCGAGCACCGCCGGGTCCAGAGGATGGTCGCGAAGAACCGCCCTCTCGCCCGTCTGATCCCAGAGGCGATAGAGGTAGTACGTGCGGCTCTCTCCCTTGATCCTTTTGAGGAGCTGTCGTGTCTTGCAGACGATCGCCTTGGCATCGAAGCCGACCGAGGCCGAGGTGGGCAGCGGGTTCGCCCCGTGTTCGAGCATCTCCGCCGCGGTCGGTGGGGTGCCGGGCACCGGCCGGCTGTCGAGCTCCAGGTCATCCAGCGTCTCCCGGACGGAGTACCGGCGCCCCTGCACCTCGACGGTGACCGGAAAGCACGGCACGCCGTCGGATGTCCCGCACGGGGAGAGGCGCTCGCGGATGAATCTCTCGACTGCCCCCTCCACCGAGTCGGCAATCGGTGTCTTGCTCGGCGGGAACGGCCGCGGCGGGTGTTCGGGCTCCTCGGCGGGAGGGTCCGGGCGCTCGTCGATGCCGTGAAGCTCTGGAGAGACGCCGGCGGCGATCACGGCCGAGAGCACGGTCACGCCCGTCCAACGGGGCCAGCCCATCACGGTCGACCCTCCGCGCCGAGGCGCCCCCCCACCCCTCTCCCAGTGTAGTCGAGGTGTCGTCGAGACCTCGTTCTCGCCCCGCCGGCAATCACCCGGCGACCGGCGGCGGGTTCGGAACAGAATCGCCCGGTCACGGCAGGGCCCCGGCGGCGCCTGTTGGCCGATGGGCCGGGCGGGTCCCGGTACTGCCCCGGAGGCAAGGAGGCCCCATGCGCGGGATTGCTCTGGTCCCGGGTGTTCCCCTATCTTCCGGAGAGGAACAGCTCGTACGCCGCGTTGGCCTCCTCGGGGAAGCTCGGGTAGCCGAGCCGTTCGAGGAACGTGCGGAACTCCGGCATCTGCGTCTCCGGCACCTCGAAGGCACACAGCACGCGGCCGAAGTCGGCACCGTGGTTGCGGTAGTGGAAGAGGCTGATGTTCCACCGGCCGCCGAGCGTCTCGAGAAACTGCATCAGCGCACCCGGGCGCTCGGGGAACTCGAAACGGTAGAGCCGTTCCTCCCCCACCCCGGCCGCGCGTCCCCCCACCATGTGCCGAACGTGGAGCTTGGCCATCTCGTTGTCCGTCAGGTCGACGGTGGCGTAGCCCTTCTCGCGTAGCCGCGTCGCCACCGACTCCCCGTCCTTGCGCGAGGCCGTCTTCAGCCCCACGAAGATGTGCGCTTCCTCGCGCCCGGCCAGGCGGTAGTTGAACTCGGTGACCACACGGGATCCGATCGTCATGCAGAACGCGCGGAAGGCCCCGGGCTTCTCGGGGATCGTGACGCCCAGGAGCGCCTCCCGGGCCTCCCCGACCTCCGCCCGCTCGGCCACGAAGCGCAGGCGGTCGAAGTTCAGGTTGGCGCCAGAAAGGATGGCGACGAGCCTTTGGCCACGCCCGCCCTCCTGCGCGGTCCAGGCCTTGAGCCCCGCCACAGAGAGCGCCCCCGCCGGCTCCATCGCGCTGCGGGTCTCGTCGAACACGTCCTTGATGGCGGCGCAGATCTCGTCGTTGGTCACCCGCACGACGGAGTCCACGGTCCGCTGCGCCCACTCGAAGGTGTGCACGCCCACCTGCCGCACCGCCACCCCGTCGGCGAAGATGCCGACCCGGTCCAGGTGCACGCGCTTCCCGGCCTCGAGGGACCGGTACATGGCGTCGGCCTCCACGGGCTCCACGCCCACGATCCGGACCTGCGGCATGAGCGTCTTGATGTAGCCCGCCACTCCCGCCAGGAGCCCGCCCCCTCCCACGGGGACGAAGACCACGTCCAGCCGGCCCCGGGCCTGCCGCAGAATCTCCTCCCCGATCGTGCCCTGACCTGCGATCACGAGGGGATCGTCGAACGGGTGGATGAAGCTGAGCCCCCGTTCCGCGGCGAGGGTGTCGCAGTGGGCCTGGGCGTCCGAGTAGCTGTCGCCGGACAGCACGACCTCCGCCCCCAAGGCCTCCACCGCCTCGACCTTTATCTCCGGCGTGGTCTTGGGCATCACGATGAGGGCGTGCAGCCCCAGGTGCCGGGCCGAGTAGGCGACCCCCTGAGCGTGGTTGCCGGCGCTGGCGGTGATGACGCCACGCGCGCGCTCCTCCGGTGTCAGGTGGGCGATGCGGTTGTGGGCCCCGCGCAGCTTGAAGCTGAAGACCGGCTGGAGGTCCTCGCGCTTGAGGAGGACGGCGTGCCCGAGCCGTCGCGACAGGCGCGGGGCCTCCTCGAGGGGCGTCTCCCGGGCCACGTCGTAGACCCGGCTGGTGAGAACGTCGTGCAGGAGCGGGGGATCGGCCGACGCACCGGACATGGTGGGCAAGGCTAGGGCTGCGCGCCCAGGGGTGTCAATCGGGCCGGGACCGGACGGACCGGGACATTGACAAGGCCGGGCCGGCCCGGCGTACCCTGAGGTCGCCCGGCCCTCAGGCCGATCCAAGGAGGTGTTGCCCATGCGTCTCGCAGTCCGCCGCCCTGTTTCCGGGCTCCTGATTCTCGCGCTGGCCGCCGTTGCGCCGGCCGCGGCGAGGGTGACTCTTGCCCAGGACGCCGGTGACGAATCCGTCGAGGCCTTCCGTGAGGGCCTTCTTCGGGATTTCGACCGGACAGGGATGAACTCACCCTACGAGGACGCGCTGTTCCTCCGGATCCTCATCCAGGGCATGGAGGCATGGCAGGGGCTCGAGATCGGAAGCGCAAACGGGTACGGGGCGATCCACATGGGCATCGGCTTCGAACGCCACGGAGGGACACTCACCACGCTCGACGTCGACCCGGAGATGGTCCGCCAGTGCCGGGACAACGTGGCCAAGGCCAGGCTGGACAAGGTCGTGACCTGCCTCGAGGGGGACGCCCTGAAGCTGATCCCGACACTCGAAGAGGAGTTCGACTTCGTCTTCATCGACGCCGGCAAGCGTGACTATCTCCGGTACCTCCAGGCTTTGGAGCCGAAGCTCGCCCCGGGGGCGGTGATCGTCGCTCACAACGCGGTGGCCTCCGCGGGGGCAATGCGGGACTATCTGGATCACGTCGGGCCGGACGGCGACTACGACACCGTCATCGTGAGGACGAACGACCAGGACGGGATGGCGGTGTCGTACCGAAAGCGGTAGCGGCGGCGGCCCACCGCCCGGGCGGACCGGCGCTTGACCGTCGCCGTGACGGGGCGGGCCCCCCCGGGGGATAATTCGCCCACCTTAGGTTTCGACCAGCGGGGGGGGAAAGGCTCATGAAGAAACCCGTCCACTTTCGGCTGAACGGGCGGCCGACCACTCTCGACACCAACCCGGACCGTACGCTGCTGTGGGTCCTTCGCACGGACCTGGAGCTCACCGGCGCGAAGTACGGGTGCGGCGTCGGGGTGTGCGGGTCCTGCACGGTGGTCGTCGACGGAAGGACCGTCCGGTCCTGCCAGGCCACCCTCGAGGACGTCCGGGAGCAGAAGTCACCACGATCGAGGGGCTGGCCCGCGGGGGTGAGCTCCACCCGCTGCAGCAGGCGTTCATCGACCACGGCGGCCTGCAGTGCGGCTTCTGCACGCCCGGGATGATCATGAACGCCTACGGGCTGCTCCTCGCCGACCCGAGGCCCTCGCGCGAGAGGGTGATCGACGCGATGGAAGGCAACCTCTGCCGGTGCAGCGCCTACAAGAGGATCCTGGAGGCGATCGAGTCCGTGTCCGCTACGACAGGGCGTCAGTCATGAGCCCCGACCTCGATCGCCGCTCCTTCCTGAAGCTCGTCGGCGGGGGCATCGTGGTCCTGGTCCGGCTCGGCCCGTCGACCGCCACCGCCCAGGGCGAGTACCCAAAGGACTTCAACGCCTACCTCCGGATCGGGGAGGACGGGAAGGTGACCGTCTTCTCCGGAAAGATCGAGATGGGCCAGGGCGTCATGACCTCCCAGGCGCAGATGGCCGCCGAGGAGCTGGGCGTGGCCCTGGACTCGATCGAGATGGTGCTGGGCGACACCGACCGCTGCCCCTGGGACGGGGGCACGTGGGGATCGCTGACCACGCGCCGGTTCGGACCCGTGTTGCGCGCGGCGGTCGCCGAGGCACGCTCGGTCCTCTTCGAGCTCGCGGTGGAGAAGCTCGGTGTGCCGACAGACCGTCTCGTCGTCGAGAACGGTGTCGTCTCGGTGAAAGACGAGCCGGCACGCCAGGTGAGCTACGGCGCGCTCGCCCGGGGCCAGGCCCTCGTGCGCGTCGTCGACGAGGAGGCTGTGCTCCGGTCGATCGAGGAGTTCAAGGTGATGGGCCGCTCGCCCCGGCGGCTCGACGGGGAGGCCAAGGTGACGGGGGCGGCGCAGTACGCCGCCGACATCCGCTTACCGGGTCTGCTGCGCGCGAGGATTCTTCGTCCTCCCGCTCACGGTGCGACGCTCGTCCGGGTCGACACCTCGGAGGCGGCGGCGATGAGCGGGGTCCGGGTCGTCGAGGACGACGGGCTCGTCGCGGTGCTGCATGCGGATCCCGAGGTGGCGGAGGCTGCGCTCGAGCACCTGCGAGCGGAGTGGAATCCGGCCGAGCCCGGCGCGGACCACGAGGGCATCTTCGACCACCTCGTCGACCGGGCCCCGGAACCCGAGGTCAAGGCGGTCCGCGGGGATGTGGAGGCCGCGCGCGCGGGTGGGGGACGCCTGTTCGAGAGCACGTTCCGAAAGGGGTACGTTGCGCACGCCCCGATCGAGCCCCATACCGCGACCGCACGGATGGAGGACGGAAAGCTCACCGTGTGGTCGTCGACACAGGTGCCCTTTCCCACGCGTGATCGCCTCACGGAGGTCATGGGCCTCGACGCAAAGAACGTCCGCGTGATCACGCCCTACGTCGGTGGGGCTTTCGGCGGAAAGATCGACGGAGATCATGCCGTGGAGGCCGCACGTCTCGCCAGGATCACAGGCCGGCCGGTGCAGGTGGCGTACACGCGAGCGGAGGAGTTCTTCTACGATGCCTTCGATCCGGCCAGTGTCGTGAAGATCGCTTCGGCCGTCGACGAAGACGGCCGGATCACGCTGTGGGACTACGACGTCTACTCCGCCGGTAGCCGCGCGGCGGACCTCTACTACGACGTGCCCCACACCCGCATGCGGGTCTTCGGGGGCCGGTCGAACGCCGAGGCGAGCGGGCACCGCTTCCGGCTGGGTCCGTGGCGCGCGCCGGGGGCGAGCACGAACGTGTTCGCCCGCGAGTCGCAGATCGACGTGATGGCGGCGGGAGCGAAGGTCGATCCGCTCGAGTTCCGTCTCCGCAACATGACCGACGAGCGGATGCGTCGCGTGCTGAAGGAGGCCGCGAAGAAGGCGGGCTGGGGACCGAGCCCGGCACCGAGCGGCCGGGGCCGGGGCATCGCTTGCGGGATCGACTCCGGGACCTATGCCGCCCTCGTGGCCGAGGTGACGGTGGACCGCGAGCGCGGGACGGTGAAGGTCGAGCGTGTGGTCTGCGCCCAGGACATGGGGGTCGTCGTCAACCCCGACGGGGCGACGATGCAGGTCGAGGGCTGCATCACGATGGGCCTCGGGTACGTGCTCAGCGAGGAGCTGCGCTTCAGCGGCGGCCAGATGCTCGACCAGAACTTCGACACCTACGAGCTCCCCCGCTTCTCCTGGCTCCCGCGGATCGAGACGGTGCTCGTGCCGAACGACGATCTCGCACCGCAGGGCGGCGGCGAGCCCGCGATCATCCCCATGGGCGGAGCCATCGCCAACGCGGTCTTCGATGCGACCGGGGAGCGGATCTTCCGGCTCCCCATGACGCCGGAGCGCCTGAAGGCGGCTCTCGGGAAGCGCCGCTCGGTCTGAGAACCAGCGTCCTTCAGGGGCGCAAGTGGAGCGGCGTCCTCGGCGCCGAAGAGCGCGCGGGAGCGCTCTTCTCGACTCAGTGGTCGAAGCGGCTCAGCAGCAGGTAGAACAGGCCGGCGACGATCGCGGACGACGGGATCGTGAAGACCCAGGCCCACACGATCTTGCCCGCGATGCCCCAGCGCACGGCGGAGAGGCGGCGCGTCGAGCCCACGCCCATGATGGCGCCGGCGATCGTGTGAGTGGTGCTGACCGGGATACCCCCGAGCGCGGTGCCGATCAGCATCGTCGCGCCCGCGGTCTCGGCGCAGAAGCCCCCGACCGGCTTCAGGTCGGTCAGCTTCACGCCCATGGTGCGAATGACCTTCCAGCCGCCGGCGAGGGTGCCGAGGGAGATGGCCGAGTAGGCGGAGAGGATGACCCAGACCGGTACGTAGAAGTGGTCGATGTGCCCGGAGGAGTAGAGGAGGACCGCGATGATGCCCATCGTCTTCTGGGCGTCGTTCGTGCCGTGTCCCAGGCTGAAGGCGGCGGAGGAGACGAGCTGCCCCACGCGGAAGAAGCGGTCGACCCGGAAGGGGCTCGCCTTTCGGAAGATCCAAGACACCACGACCATCAGCATCGCCCCCACGACGAGGCCGATGACCGGAGACAGCACGATGAAGACCGCGACCTTGATCAGGCCGCTCGCCACCAGGGCCTCGGGCCCCGCCTTGGCCAGCCCCGCGCCGGCGAGACCCCCGATGAGCGAGTGCGAGACGCTGATGGGGAGCCCATAGACCGTGCACAGGTAGGCCCAGAGGATCGCCCCCACCAGGGCGGCGAGGATGAGGATGGGGCTCACGACCCGCGTGTCCACGATTCCCCGGCCGATGGTGTTCGCGACGTGGACCCCGAAGCCGAAGGCGGCCGCGAAGTTGAAGAAGGCCGCCCAGGCCACGGCCAGCCGCGGGGACAGGACACGCGTCGAGACGATCGTGGCGATGGAGTTCGCCGCGTCGTTCATCCCGTTGACGAAGTCGAAGAGGAGTGCGAGAACGACGATGAAGATCGTGAGGGTCAGCATGCCGCGCCGAGGCCCTCAGGCGTTCTTGATCACGACGTTGCCGAGGGCGTGGGTGTAGTCCGTGCAGGCATCGCAAGCGGACTCGAGCCCGTCGTAGATCACCTTCCACTTCATGATCACGATGGAGTCCTCCGAGTCCCGCTTGAAGAGACCGGCGATCACGGTGTTGTACAGGGTGTCCGCCTGGTTCTCCAGGTCGGAGACGTGGACGATGGCCTCCTGGGCGGCCTTGGCGTTCGCATCGGAGAGGTTCCATATGAGGCCGGTCGCGCGGTCGATCTCACTGGTCATCTCGACCAGGATGTCGGCGAACTGGACGAGGGCCTCGGGGGCAGAGGACAGCTCGAAGAGGACGAGGTACTGGGCCACCTCGTCCATGAAGTCGAGGATGTCGTCGAGGCCGGAGGCGATGGAGCGGATGTCCTCCCGGTCCAACGGGGTGATGAAGCTCTTGTTGAGGGCCTCGAAGATCTGACGGGTGATCTGGTCTCCCTCGTGCTCCTTTCCCCGCAGCTCGATGACCTTCAGCCGCCGCTGCTCCACGCTGTCGCACCGCGCGACCTCGGCGAAGATCGCCGCGGATTGGCGCAGGTTCTCGGTGTCCTGGCGGACCAGCGTGCGGAAGCGGTCGTTCTTCGGCATCAGGAGCTTCATGACGTCGTCGATGCTCATGGGGGCCTCGGGTGGCAGTGACGGGATTCCAGAGGGAACGGGTCGACGGCGGCGATCCTAGCACCGCTGAAAGCCCTTCGGGCAACTCGGGTCCAAGCGGCTCCGGCGTGTCTGGAAGAAAGCCCTTGACAAGACATTAGTTGTAGCCTACAACATAATTATGAAGCAGTCGGCGGTGGAGACCGATCGGGCCCGGGAGCTCCTGCTGGGGATTCGTGGGCTGGTGCGCCGATTCTCGGTGGCGGAGCGGGCCGACGTCGCCTGCTGCGGGGTGACGGTGGCCCAGGCGGCCACCGTGGAAACCCTTCTGAGAGAGGGGCCGCTGCGGCTCGGATCGCTCGGCCGGCGCCTCGGGGTGACCCCCTCGACGCTCTCGCGCAACGTGGAGAGGCTCGAGGCCGCCGCCCTCGTCCGACGGGAAGTGGACTCGGAGGACGCGCGATCCTGGCGGGTGTCGCTCACCCCGAAGGGCCGAGAGGCAGGCCGGGAGCTCGAGCGGCAGGAGGTGACGTTCGCCCGTCAGGTCCTCGAGAGGCTGCCGCCGCACCGGCGCGAGGCCGTCTCGTCCGCCTTCCACGAGCTCCTGGTCGCGGTCCGCGGGGCCACGGAAGCGTGCTGCCCCGGCGCCTACGAGCACCTGATGGAGGGGTTGCCTCGCGACGAGACAGTCGAAGCGGCCGGCGTCTGCGGCACCGAGACGTGCACGACGGAGGCGCACGTTCCCCTTCCCCTACGGCGCAGGGATAGGGAGGGGGGTCATGAACAAATGGGGGGTCAATCAACAGGTGCGACTGGCCACCAGGCCCAGGCTCGCCCGCGTGTCCCTCCCTTGGGGACACGCGGGTGTCCGAGGCCTATCTCAAGCCTTTCCCTCCCCCTACGTGGGGAGGGATAGGGAGGGGGGTCGATGAATGAATGGGGGGCAATGAATGTAAAGAGGGAGCCATGGGACCCGTTAGTGAATCGACGCAGGACGAGAATGCAGAGGGCATGGTGGCCGAGGTCCGGGAGCACTACGGCCAGATCGCGGAGAAGGCCGGCGGCTGCTGCGGCCCGACAAAGCAGGTCGCGACCTGCTGCGGCGGCGAGGAGGCGATGTCGCTCCAGATCGGCTACCACAAGGAGGAGCTGAAGGGGCTTCCGGAGGGGGCCGACCTCGGGCTCGGATGCGGAGCGCCCATCGGCCTGCTCGAGCTGAAGCCGGGTGAGACCGTCCTCGATCTCGGCTCGGGGGCGGGGATCGACGCGTTCCTCGCGGCGCGCGAGGTCGGGCCGCAGGGGCGGGTGATCGGCGTGGACATGACGCCGCAGATGTTGGAGCGCGCGCGCAGGAACGCCGCGAGCAAGAATCAGGACAACGTGGAGTTCCGGGAAGGCCGCCTCGAGGCCCTTCCCGTCGACGACGGCTCGATCGATGCCGTCACCAGCAACTGCGTGATCAACCTCGTTCCCGACAAGGCGGCGGTCTTCCGCGAGGTGGCGCGGGTCCTGAAGCCCGGGGGACGGATGGTCGTCGCGGACATCGTTCTCGATGCCCCGCTGCCCGGGGCGGTGGCGAAGGACCTCGCGGCCTGGGTCGGCTGCATTTCCGGGGCTCTGCCTCGGCAGGAGTACATCCGACTCGTGGAGTCCGCCGGCCTCGGCTCGGTCGAGATCCTCAAGGACATCGACCAGGGGGCGGCCCTGGAGGTGGTGGCTCCGGACCAGGTCCAGGAGCTGCTCGAACGGACGGGCGCAAGACGCGAGGAGCTCGCAGGTGCGGTCCGGTCGGTGACGTTCCGCGCCGTCAAACCGGCGTGAGGTTGCGGCGCCCGGTCGGAGTCGTGCGGATCACCGACCGGGCGCCCCGGTCCGGGTGGCTCAGCTCCACGGGGTTGAGCCTCACCTGCGCGCCGAGTTCCAGGCGTCGATGTTCCGCCCGATCTGCGCCGCGTGCCCCTCGAGGTGCTCGGCATAGATGCGCAGCCAGTCCTCGGCGGTGTAGCGGCCCGACTCGGTGTGACGACCCTCCTTGGCCCAGTCCGCCTCGCCCAGGCGGCGCAGCAGCGGCACCGTCCGTCCGCGCGCCGCCTCGACCGCGGCCAGCGCGGGCTCGAGCGGATCGGAGTGGTAGTCGAGGGCGCGGGCCCACTCCTCCTGGTCGTACCCGAGGACCACGGGGTCCTTCTCCGCCAGAACGTGGCGGATCCGCAGGGCCGAGTTCTCCTCGGAGTCCGCGCAGTGGACGACGATCTCGTGGGCGCTCCACTTCCCGGGCCCGGGGCTCCATTGGCGGGCCTCCTCGGGCACCCGGGCGAACGCGGCCCGGAGCCGCTCCGGCCCACGGGCGTACCGGTCGATCAGCTCCTCCCGCTCCGAAACGCTCAGCACCATCGCCACCTCCAAACGAGGCAGTCTGCCACCCGTGCTTCCGATTGGTCAATGCCCCTGGATCCGGCGGGCCGAGCCAGGGGCGCCGGCACGCACGGGGTGATCCCTCGCGGGCCCCGCCCCCTCGATTCGGCCGGCGTCTGTGTCCGCTTCCCCGCCAGACAGCCGGACAGCGGTCCGACAACAGTCCGGTGGCCCCCGCAAGTCATTGATATGTAAGACGCCGTGCGCGGCACTGGCTTTGCAGTTGCGCCTGCCGTGACTGAGCGGCTTCTGGTCGTGGATGACAGCGACGCGGTCCGGAGGGCTTACGAGTCCCACTTCTCGAGGTGCGGATTCGAGGTCCAGACCGCCGGAAGCCTGAGGGAGGCGGCCGAGCGGCTCGCCAGTGTCGTCTTCAGCGCCGTCATCGTCGACGTCTCACTGTCGTCCACCGCGGGCACCGAGGGTCTCGCGATCGCCGCCTATCTGCGGCAGATGCAAGGACCGCCCCCGGTCGTCGTGCTCACCGCCTACGGCGAGCCCCAGAGGGCCGCCGCCGCCGCCCGCCTCGGGGTGGACGCCTTCCTGCACAAGCCGGTGAGCCTGGTCTGGCTCGAACGCCTCCTGCGTTCCCGTGTCGACGAGCGTCACAGGGGGCCCGGTCTCGAGCCGGCGGTCGCCACGGGCTGACGCCGGCCGTGTAGCCGCCCCTCACCATCTTGGACCCAGGGGGGTGGCCCCGGGCTTGCAGCGATTCCCTTCGACCGGACGACAGACGGCGAGACCGGTCTTTTTCGTGGCAACCCGGACACATCACCGTGGCTACGGGGGCACAGGAGGACAGACATGGGCGTGCACGTGCGACCGGCCGTCGCTCCAGGATGGCGTGGCCGTCCTGGCCCTGCTCGAGGACGTCGGGTACTACCCGGAGCCGGTGTCCTATGCCCAGACTTTTCGGAAGACCATCCACGACCCGCACTTCCTGGTGAGGGTGGCCGAGGAGAGCGGCCGCATCGTCGGCGTGGCCACGCTGTCGCTCCGCTACCAGCTCGGCATCGGCGGGCTGCTCGCGTGTCTCGACGAGCTCGCGGTCACACCGGAGGCCCCCAAGAGCGCCCTGCGCCGCTTGCTGCAGGCCACGGTGGGTCGCGCCCGGGCCCTCGGGGCGGTGCGCGTCGTGAAGAAGGCAAACCAGAACACGCCCCCGCCGCGAGCGGCCCAGATGCGGGCGCGGGCCGCGGCGGGAGCCGCGCTGCCCCAGGGCGCCTGAGCACCACGAGCGCGACGGTAGAATCGCCCACGTGAACGAGAGCTTCGACTTCGAGGGCCCCGCCGGGCGTCTCGAGGCCATCCTCATGAACCCCACCTCCGCCCCGGTGGCGGCGGCGGTGGTGTGCCACGCCCACCCGCTTCACGGCGGGGTGATGCACTTCAAGGTCGTCTTCCGGGCCGCCCGGGCCCTGCAGTCGGCCGGCGTCGCCGTTCTCCGCTTCAACTTCCGCGGAGTGGGTCGGAGCGAGGGCACGTTCGACGACGGCCGGGGGGAGCAGGACGACGCTCGGGCCGCTCTGGACGAGATGGAGCGCCGGTTCCCGGGCCGACCGCTCGTCCTGGGCGGCTTCTCCTTCGGCTCGGTGGTGGCTCTGCAGGTCGGCGCGCGCGACCCACGCCTCCGCGCTCTCTTCGTCCTGGGCTACCCCGCGACGTTCATCGAGGGGGGAGTGCCCCTCGACGGGGGCGGCAAGCCACGTCTCTTCGTCCAGGGGGAGAACGACCAGTTCGGCTCGGGCGATGCGATCCGGACACTCCTCGAGCCCTTGGCCGAGCCTCGGTCCATCGTCGTGGTCCCCGGAACCGACCACTTCTTCCATGGACGGCTCGACCAGCTGCAGGGCGCCGTCAGCACCTGGGCCGAACAGCGTCCCTGGGACGCCAGGGAGTCGGGAGGACACACATGACGGTGAACCGGCAGTGGCGACTGGCGCGACGTCCCCGGGGGATGGTCCAGGAAACGGACTTCACGTGGGCCGAGGAGCCGGTCCCAACCGTGGGCCAGGGGCAGGTCCTGGTTCGCAATCTCCACCTGTCGATGGATCCGACGCAGCGCGGGTGGATGTCGCGGGACACCTACATCCCGGCGATGGCCATCGGCGACGTGGTCCGCTCCTTCGGCGTCGGCCAGGTCGTGGGCTCCCGGCACGACGGCTTCCGGCGGGGCGACCTCGTCCAAGGCGGTGTCGGGTGGCAGGACTACCTGCTGACGGACGGCGGGGGGCCGCTCCCGATCGCGAAGGTGCCCCCCGGCGTCGACATCCCGCTCGCGATGAGCGCCCTGGGGCTGACCGGCATCACCGCCTACTTCGGTTTGCTCGAGGTGGGCGCGTCCGCAGGCCGGAGAGACGGTCGTCGTGTCCGGCGCAGCCGGGGCCACGGGCTCCGTAGTGGGACAGATCGCGAAGATCAACGGGTGCCACGTCGTCGGCATTGCCGGGGGGCCCGACAAGTGCGGCTGGCTCACGGCCGAGGCCGGCTTCGACGCCGCGATCGATTACAAGGCGGAGCGGGTGGATCGGCGCCTCCGGGAGCTGTGCCCGAAGGGCATCGACGTCTTCTTCGACAACGTCGGCGGGGAGATCCTGGACGCGGCCCTCGCCAACCTCGCGAGGCGAGGCCGGGTCGTCATCTGCGGCGCAATCTCCGGCTACAACGAGAAGGTGCCGCCGCCGGGGCCGCGCAACTACCTCTCGCTCCTCGTCCAGCGGGGGCGCATGGAGGGATTCATCATCCTCGACTACATGGACCGGGCGGGAGAGGCGGTGAAGGCCCTGTCGGGGTGGGTGCGCGAGGGCAAGCTCCGGCACGAGGAGGACATCCAGGAGGGGCTCGAGAACGCCCCGGCCACGCTCATCCGGCTCTTCGAGGGGAAGAATCGTGGTAAGCAGCTCCTGAAGGTCGCCGATCCCCCGTTGCCGACGCCCTGAGACACTACGGCCGGGACGCTACCAGTCGAGCAGGCCGGGGGGCAACCGGGGCTCGTCCGACGTCGGCGTCGTCAGGCGCTCGTCCTCCCGGTCGGGAACCCGCTTCTCTTCGGCGGAGGTTGAGCCGACGGCGGCCGGGCGTTCGGACTCATCGAACAGACCGAGAGTGCTCGGGGCCCCGTCCGGCGTGGCCGTCTCGCCCGCCTCTTCGCGTGAGGGCTCTTGCGAGAAGAACCGCACCAGAAGCCAGGCGACGAGACCGGCCACCGTGTAGGGCAGCAGCTCAGAGCCTCCGCCGAGCCCGAGCGGCACAACCAGCGCGTAGGCGGCCAGGATCGGGGCAGTGTAGCGCCAGAACACCGTCCGGCGCTCCCACGCGTAGGCCGCGGCAAACAGCGGCAGCGTCACGTGGGGGCCGAGGCCGGTGGGAACGAGGTACAGCGTGCCGAGGGTCAAGAGCGCCGTCAGCACCGTCCCCTGGAGGAAATCCACCGCGACCCGGCCGCGTTCGTAGAGATAGGGAAAGGTCGCTCCCGCCATCACCGCCAGCAACGCGCCTGCGCCCGGCACCTCGGGCAGCCCGAGCCTCGGCAGGGCCCAGCCCCCGTACACGAGCGTGAAGGCGGCGGCCGAGCCGTTGCGGATCCACTTCGTGAGGCGGCGTTGGGGGATCACGAGGAGGTCGAGCAGCAGGTAGCCGATGTAGGCGTAGCAGGGCCAGACGTCCGAGAAGGACCGCGTCTTCCAGAACACGAGGAGGGCGAGGCCGAGCGGCGGGCAACGACTCGAAGAGGCGCGGCCAGGGTGCCGAGGTGTGGTAGAGGGTCGTCGATCCGGAGATCGGCCTTGACCCCCGGCATGAGGGTTCGCTCCACCCGTCGCCGCAGCTCGTCGAGCAGGGCGGCGACGCCCTCGTCCTCCGGCAGCCGACGGTAGGGCTCGGGATCGATCGGGTCGTGGTAGCGCACCCGGATCTTCGCGGGCTCGGGCAGCGCGCGGAAGTACGGCCACGCCCGGAAGGCCCCGGTGATGGTCGCGGGCACGAGCGGAGCGCCCGTCTCCCAGGAGAGCCGGGCCGCTCCCTCCCGCAGCCGCTCCTCCATCCAGCCCGAGCGCGAGCGCTTGCCCTTCCGGGAAGATGCCGACCAGGTCGCCCTGCTCGACGAGAGCCCGGGCCTTCTCGTAGGCGTCACGCCCCCGGCCGGGCCGAACGTCGACCGGAAAGGCGCCGAAGAGGCGCATGAGGGCACCCAAGAAGAGGAAGCCGGAAGAGCCCGTCCCAGGCCATGAACCGGATGGGCCGCTCGACCTGCAGCGAGAGGAGGATCGGGTCCAGGTAGGACGGGTGGTTGGCGGCGATCACCGCCGGCCCGGTGGGCGGGATCTTCTCCTCGTCGAGACAGTCGTAGGTGAACAGGACTCGGAAGACCGCCTCGAACACGACACGCAACCCGGTCCGCATCATGCGTCGCTCACGAGACGGTGGGCCCCTCCGCCGATCGCGCCCGCTTCGGGTGGCGCCGCGGCAGCTCCTCGAGGTGGGGTCGGACCGCGGCGAGCTCCTCCTCGAGCGCGCGGACCAGCTCCGGCGCGCCCTCGGTCGATCCCGAGCGTCCGAGCACCTCGAGCCGGGCACACAGGTCGCTCATGCGGCGGCAGCCGAGGTTGCCGCAGCTGCCGAGGAAGCTGTGGGCGGTTCGCTCGAGCTGAACCGCATTGCCCCGGGCCGCTTTGTGCAGCGCAGTGAGCCGCGCGGGAGCAATGCGCAGGAAGACGGCGACGACCTCGTCCATGAGGGTGCCGTCCTCGTCGACCGACATCAGGCTCTGGATGACGACGGCGTCGAGCAGCTCGTCCGACGACGGCGACGCAGCCGTGGTGTCCTCGGAGACCGGCGATGGCGTCTTGACCCACCCCTTCAGCACCGCTGCGAGGGACTCCGGAGTCACCGGCTTGCTCACGTAGTCGTCCATCCCCGCCTCGAGGCACCGCTCCCGGTCGCCCTTCATGGCACTCGCGGTCATGGCGATGATCGGTGTGTGTCGCTTCCCACCCTCCTCCTCGCGGATGCGCCGAGTGGCCTCGAAGCCGTCCATCCCCGGCATCTGACCGTCCATGAGCACCGCATCGTATCTGGACCTCTGGCAGGCCTCGAGCGCCTCACGCCCGTTGTCCGCCACGTCGACCCGGTAGCCCTGCTTCTCCAGAAGCCGGACCGCGACCTTCTGGTTGACCTCGTTGTCCTCGGCCACCAGCAGCCGCGCTCCCCTCTGGGGGCGAGCCTCCCGCAGGCTGTGGCGCGTGACGAGCGAAGGCACCCTTCGGGTGCCCCCCCGCGTGAGGACCTCGATCAGGCAGTCGTAGAGGTCGGCCTCGTCGACCGGCTTCGTGAGATAGGCCGAGATTCCGATGCGCGAGGCCTCCGCCCCGTGCCCTCTCTGCCCGATCGAGGTGAGCAGGATGAGACGCACGGATTCGAGGGCCTCGTCGCCCTTGATCGCGCGGGCGAGGCTCAGGCCGTCCATCCCCGGCATCTTCATGTCGAGGATGGCCAGGTCGTGGCGCTGCCCCGACGTCACGCCGTCGCGCAGGACGGCGAGCGCCTCGAGGCCGCCCCCGACCGCAGTGACCCGAAGCCCCCAGTGGCCGAGCTGCTGCCGCAGGATCTGGCGATTCGTGGCGTTGTCGTCGACCACGAGCACGCGTCGGCCGGCCAGACGCGTCGGGGGCGTAGACAGGGCGGTCACGGCCTGGGGCTGCTGCTCGAAGCGGACGGCGAAGGAGAAGGTGCTGCCCTCTCCGACGCGGCTCTCCACCGCGATGTCGCTGCCCATGAGCTGCACGAGGCGCCGGGATATGGCGAGACCCAGTCCGGTTCCGCCGTAGCGGCGGGTCGTGGAGCCGTCGGCCTGGACGAACGACTCGAACAGCCGCGGCATCAGCTCCGGCTCGATCCCGATCCCGGTGTCGCGCACCTCGAAGCGGACGACGACCGGATCCTCCGCGGACGACGCCGAGGGTGACCCGGAGCACGACCTCGCCCTTCTCGGTGAACTTCACCGCGTTCCCGACGAGATTCGTGAGGACCTGGCGCAGCCGACCGGGATCGCCCCGGAGCGCGCTCGGCACGTCGTGGCGGATGAGGCAGAGGAGCTCGAGGCCCCGGGCCTGCGCCGCTTCGGCGAAGGATCCGAGCACCTCGCGCACCGCCCGACGGAGGTCGAAGTCCACGATCTCGAGATCGATCCGCCCCGCCTCGATCTTCGAGAAGTCGAGGATGTCGTTGATGATCTCGAGCAGAGCGCGGCCGGAGCTGTCGATGACGTCCGCGAACTCCCGCTGATCGGCGGAGAGGTCGGTGTCGAGGAGGAGCCGCGTCATACCGATGATGCCGTTCATCGGAGTGCGGATCTCGTGGCTCATGTTCGCCACGAACTCCGACTTCAGGCGCGAGCCTTCGAGTGCGGCCTGCCTAGCCCGCACGAGGAGGTCGATGCTCTGGACCACGAGCACCACGCCCCCCACCGCCCCGCGGGCGTCGCGCCAGGGATGCACCGTCCAGCGCAACCAGACCTTCGAGCCGTCCGCGCGCTGGAGCGCGTCCTCCGGCTCCGACACGACCTCCCCGGACAGCCCCCGGGCCAGGACGTGGTCGTACTTCGCGGGCATGTCGGGCCAGAGCTCGCGCAGCGTGCGCCCCACCACTGACGGATCCTCGACGCCGACGTACCTCAGCCAACGCTCGCTGTGGGCGACGTGACGACCCTCCCGGTCGAGCATCGCCATCGCCACCGGGGCGTGGGTGACGATCTGGCGGAGCTGCTCGCGCTCGCGCTCCAGCGCCTGCTCGACCAGCTTCCGGTCGGTGATGTTGCGGGCGAATGCCAGCAAGCCGGTAAAGCGCCCCTCCTCCCAGGCCAGCTGGACCCGCTGACCCAGCCAGACGTCCTGGCCGGAGCGAGACACCATGGGGAACTCGCAGTAGGTGTTCGGTATCCCCTGGAGACGCTGGTCTTCGTAGAACTGCCGCGCCTGCTCCTGGTAGTCGGGGCGCACGCGGTCGCGGAAGTGACGCCCGAGAAGCTCGGCCACTGGGAAGCCGAGGGCCTCCACCACCGCGGGGTTCACGTAGCTGAAGCGGCCCTCGGTGTCGGTTCGGAAGATCAGGTCGTCGGCGGACTCGACCAGCTGTCGGTAGCGCCCCTCGCTGGCCCGCAGGCTCGTCGCCACCTCCTGCGCCGTGGCGAGCTCGGCTTCCCGCGCGCGGAGCGCCCACCGGGCCGTGGCGGCGCGCCGGTGCAGGACGAGCGCCCAGACCACGACCGCGGCGGCGAGGACGAGCAGGACGGCGTCGAGCGTCGACATGTGACCGGAAGCCCCTCAGCGGGAAACAGTAGCATGCCGCGGCCCCCCCTTGACGGACGGACGGGGCCCCCGGTAACGTTGCCGGCACCATGCCGGCCCCGCTGCCCGCGTGCGCCTGGCTCCATGGCTGACGCGAGGCGACGTCGTCCCCCCGGCTCCGCGCCGCTCTGGGCCGCGGCCGTCCTGATCACGGCTACGGCGGCGGCGTGGCAATGGTGGACCGGCCCGTCCCGCACGCAGCAGGGCAAGGTGGTGATCTCCGGGAAGGCCGTCCCCTACCGCTTTCTCCGCAGCGGGATCTCCGGCGAGCCGCTACGGGTCGCAATCGCCGCTCCTCCGGAGGTTTCGGGGACACTGAGGTGGCGCCGCTACCCGGGTGAGGAGCCCTTCGGCGGCATCACGATGCTCCGGGACGGCGAGGAGCTGTTCGGCCTGCTCCCCCACCTGCCCCCGGCCGGCCGGCTGGAGTACTCGCTGGTGCTGGCCGGCCCCTCCGGCCTCACGCGCATCCCTGAGGAGGGACCGGTCGTGATGCGGTTCCGGGGTCATGTGCCTCCCGCCCTCCTCATTCCGCACATCGGCCTCGTCTTCCTGTCGATGCTGGTCGGTGTCCGCGCCGGTCTCGGGGCTTTGTGGGCCCGCCCGGAGACGTTTCTGTTGTCCCGGGTGACCCTCGGCGGGATCACCGTCGGGGGGATGATCCTCGGCTCGATCGTGCAGAGGCTCGCCTTCGACGCCTTCTGGAGGGGCTGGCCCTTCGGCAACGACCCGACCAGCAACAAGACCCTCGTGATGTGGCTGGCCTGGGTCGTCGCCGTCGGGGCCGTGGCGGCAACGAGAGACAAGACCGACCGCTTCGCCCGGAGCCTGGTCGTCGCGGCCGCGGTGGCGACGATCGTCGCCTCCCTCGTGCCACACAGCTTGCGCTGATACTGCGCCCTGGCACGTGTCGCTCTAGAATGACGCGATGCTGGACCCGATCGCCGCCGCCCGCGCCTTTCTCTCGGAAGACCCGGATCCCGAGACGCGGACGGAGCTCCGGGGACTCCTGGAGCGGGCGGACACGGGGGACGAGGACGCGCGGCGCGAGCTGGCGGACCGCTTCTCGGGGCCCCTCGAGTTCGGAACGGCGGGCTTGAGGGGCCGGGTGGAGGCCGGCCTCGCGCGGATGAACCGCCTCGTGGTCGTGAAGGCCGCGTGGGGGGTGGGCACGCGCCTTGTCGAGGAGAGCGCTCGGGGCGGCCCGGACCCGCGGCGGCGGGGTGTCGTCGTCGGTTTCGACGGGCGCCGGTCGAGCCGGCAGTTCGCCGAGGACACCGCGGCCGTCCTCGCCGGGCTCGGCGTCCCCGTTCACCTCTTTCCCGACCCGGTGCCGACACCCCTGGTCTCGTTCGCCGTGCCCCACCTGGGCGCGGCCGCGGGAGTGGTCGTCACCGCCAGCCACAACCCCCCGGAGGACAACGGCTACAAGGTGTACCTCGCGACGGGAGCGCAGATCGCCCCGCCCGTCGACACCGCAATCGCGACGTGCATCCATCGCGCCCCCGCGCTCGACGCGATCCCCCGCACGTCTCCGCCGGACGCCGCCGCCGCCGGTCTCCGTCGGTTCGTGGACGCGACGGACGGCGCCGTGGAGGAGGCCTACCTCGACGGTCTCGCCCGGGGCACGCTGCACTCTCCGGAGACGACGCCGCTGCGGATCGCCTACACCGCACTCCACGGGGTGGGGCACCACCTGGTCGTCCGCGCCCTCGCGCGGTCCGGATTCGTGGGCGTGGCCTCGGTGTCGTCGCAGTGTGACCCCGACGGCGCCTTCCCCACCGTCCGTTTCCCGAACCCCGAGGAGCCGGGTGCGATGGAGCGGGTCCTCGCCCTGGCCGCGGAGACGGGGGCGGAGCTGGTCCTCGCCAACGATCCCGACGCCGACCGCCTCGCCGCGGCCGTTCCCGACCCGGCCGGCCGGGGCTACCGAGCATTGAGCGGGAACGAGGTCGGCGTCCTCCTCGCCGACGACGCGATGGATCACGCCGAGACGGCCGGGCACCGCAAGCTCGTCGTGACCTCCGTCGTCTCGTCGACCCTGCTGTCGCGGATGGCGCGCGATCGGGGCGTCTCCTACCGGGAGACCCTGACCGGCTTCAAGTGGATCATGGACGCCGCCCTGAGGGAGGAGGCGGACGGCGCGGCCTTCGTCTGCGGATACGAGGAGGCGCTCGGGTACTCCGTGGGGCCCCTGGTGCGCGACAAGGACGGCATCGGTGCCGCCCTGCGCCTCGCCGAGCTGGCCCGGCACCTGAAGGGGCGCGGGCGGACGTTGCTCGACCGCGTCGACGAGCTTCTCGTGGCCCACGGCCTCTCCCACCCGGTGCAGTGGTCGGTCGGCTTGCCCGGCCTCGAAGGCCGGGCACGGATCCGGGCGGCGATGGCGGCGCTGCGCTCGCGGCCGCTCGGGCGCATCGGCGCGAGCCCGGTCGTCCGTGTCGTGGACGCCGCGGCGGGAGTGGAGACGATCGACGGGGAGCCGCGCGCGGTCGAGCTGCCTCACTCCGACCTGTTGACGTTCCAATCCGCCGACGGGGCCCGGCTCACCGCCCGGCCGAGCGGGACCGAGCCGAAGATCAAGTTCTACCTCGAGCTCGTAGGCCACGCGGACCGCCCGGAGGAGGTGGCGCCCGCGCGCCGGCGCCTCGAGGAGGAGGGGCAGGCCTTCAAGCGAGCACTGCTCGAGGGGCTCGGCCTCGACTGAAGCGGAGCGGGGGAGGCGACCGCGACGTCTCGAACGGCGTGACCCACGGCCCGGGCCGCGATACACTCGGCCCCGCTCGTCTCCAGGGTAGCCATGAGTCAACGAACAGCAGGCCACAGCTTCGGAGCAGTCCCCGACAATCACCTCGTCGGCGGGGTGCTGCCGGAGAAGAAGGCGGCCCGGACCTTCCTCGACCGGTGGGTGCGACGCGGGATCCTCGCCGGGTTCGGCGTCGGGTTCACCGTCCCCTACCTGTCCATTCTCAACGACGTGCACGTGACGGGCGACGAGCTCCTGCCCGAGCTTCCCCGCCGCAACGTGGTGTTCCTGGCCAACCACCAGACCTACTTCATGGAGGCCCTCGCCTTCTTCGATCTGGTCTACGTCCGCTACCAGTTCCCGCTGGAGGACCCGATCCTCCGCTTCTCGGCGGCGGAGGAGACCATGAAGAAGAACCTCCTCACCGCGGTCATGAGGCTCGCGGGGGGGGTCACGTTCAAGCGCAGCTTCCGGGACGCCGGGGCGGACGTGCAGCGCCCGGTGGACCTCGACGGCGTCACGCGCGTACTGGAGTCCATCCGCGACGGTTGGCTGCTGCACTTCCCCGCGGGGACCACGAAGAAGGGAGCGCCGCTGCGGGCGGGCGTGGCCCGGCTCCTCCACCAGACGCGGGCCGTCCCCGTGCCGGTGCGGGTGGACGGCTTCCGGCGACTGCTGCTCCACAAGCAGATGCCGGGCAAGCTCTTCAAGAGCCTGTCTCTCACCATCTACCCGAAGATGGAGCTCGACGCCTTCTACCGCCGGCCCTACACCAAGGCGTCCGGCCAGAAGGTGCTGAGCGAGCTCGAGGCCCGGATCGGCGACCCCGAATAGTCGTGTGAATGTCGACCACGCGGGATCCTCCTGGGCTTCGGCGCGTGGTGTCCGACGTTCACACGACTATCCCGTGTAGTTCTCCGGACGCAGCGCCATGCCGATGTGATAGTGGGACTGGACCTCGGGGAGATCCTTCTCGTAGTCACCGGTGGGACGGAACAGCGGTCCAAAGCGGACCACCTTGCGGGAGTAGTCGAAGGCGATGATCAGGATCGGAACCTCCGCCGCCACCGCGATCCGGTAGAACCCGGACTTCCACTTCTCGGACCGGCTGCGGGTGCCTTCCGGGGCGATCACGAGCAACAGGCGATCGCTGTCCCGGAAGGCCCGGGTCGAGTCCTCGGCGATGCCCTCCGCCTTCGAGCGATCGATGGCGATCCCGCCGATCGAACGCAGGAAGACCCCGAACGGCCACCAGAACAGGGTGTGCTTGCCGAGGAAGCCCGCCTTGAGACGCAGGGCGAACTTCGCCCAGAGCCCGGTGGGGAAATCCCAGTTGGAGGTGTGGGGGGCAACGATGAGCACCATCTTCGGCTCGTTCGGCACCGCTCCCTCGAACCTCCAGCCCCGAATACCCATCATGAACCGCCCAAAGGCGGCGGCGAGAGGACTGTGGGTGCGCGGCACCCTCTCTCCGATCTCCGGGACCTGGGGATCGCTCCAGAATGCCATGGACCTCACCTGTCGGCTGCGGGCTCGCGCCCGTCGATGAAGACGGCTTGCAGGTGCAGCTCGTCGGCCTGCAGCTCCTCCTCTGGGGGCCGAGTCACCCGGGTCGACGGTCCGGTCGCCTCGGGGATCGGGGCCTGCGGTCGCAGGACAAGGAACGAGGCCGGCCCATCCGGGGCGAGGGCGGGGCCGGCGGCCGCGACCGGAGGGCACGTGGCGAGGGGACCGAGGAGGTCGGCGAATGGGCGCCCGGCGGCCCGCGACCTCCACTCGCCGAGCGTCAGCGCGTCGAGCACTCTGTCGAGGCGCATGGAGCCCGGGGCTGAAGGTCGTCCCGCCACCTCGAGGAGGCATGCCTCGCTCGCCGCTCCCACCACCTCGATCGCCGGGCGGCCGGGACCCTCCATGGTCTCGGCGGCGGCGCGGGCCTTTTCGCCATCGCTGGCCTCCACTCGCCAGCGGAGTCGGGCCACCCCGAGACGGCCGAGCGCGGTGAGCGCCTCCGGGCCGAGCCACTCCCGCGCATCGAACCCGCGCACCGAGGCGACGAAGGCGGCCGTGACGAGAAGGCCCGCCGCACCGACCCGGCGGGCGGCGCCGAGGAACCGGCCATCGCCGATCTCGTACACGCGCGAGTCCCCCGGTGGACCCGCGGTCTGGCAGGTGGCCAGGAGGGGGTCGCGATCGAGTCGATCGAAGGCCAGGTCGGCCCGGTAGGGGGCGCCAGCCTGCGGTTGCCAGATGGTGCCGCCGTGCACGAGTACGTCGACCCACCGGCCGTCCTCGTTGCGCAGCAGCGTCTCGTAGACCTCGGGATCTTCCCCTTCGAGATCGTCCTCGACGAGCCCGGAGAGGGCGGTGAGCAACGCCACGAAGTTGAGGCGGGTCAGGTCCGAATATGCCCAGCCCGGCGGCAGGCCTCCGCTCTCGACGAGCACCACCGGCGTGCCCCACCCGGTGATGTTGTCGCCGAAGGCGCGCGGGTTCCAGTCCTCGTCGTAGCGTGAGATGCCGCCGGGGACCATGGGTTCGAGCGCGCGGGCGATCGCCGCGCACACGCGGCGGGCCCGGATCCGGCCCGGCGTCACCGTCCCCTCCTCGTCGCCCGCCACCGCCAGCAGCGCGACGGTGGCGAGGCGGCCGGTGTCCCCGACGGTGGTTCGTCGATTCTGGTCGTGGAGGTTGAAGCCGAGCTCCGGCTCGAAGCGGTCGCGCAGGCCCTTGAGCAGCCGCCCCTCCGGAGTGGCCAGCTGGAGGGCGTCGCGGTTGATGTCGATCGCCTGGGCGTTGCGCCGGGTGTAGCGCTCGGCCCCGTCGGGGTTGAGCATCGGGACGAGCAGGAGCGTCGCCTTCTCGAGAATCGACGCCGCCGCGGGATCGGGGCTCGACAGGAGGAAGTCGGCGATGTCCAGGAGGGCCGGCGTGGCCGAGGGCTCGTCGCCGTGCATCTGCGACCAGAGGAGGACCCGACGCGGTCCACGACCGAGGGTCAGCAGGTGTATCGGTCTCCCCTCGACGGAGCGGCCCACCTCCTCCACGAACAGCCCCTCGGCATGGCGGGCCTCGAGCTCCCGGATCCGCTCGACGAGCTCCGCGTGACGCAGGCACGGGGCGGGCGTCGAGACGAAGCGGACGTCGGGCCAGGCCGTCCACAGGGCCTCCGGCCGGAGGGTTGGCGAATGACCAGCGAGCACCAGGCTCAGGGCCAGCACCGATGAGGGAGAGGGCACGCGGGGGTCTCCTAGTCTCTCGGGACGATGGCCGACAGGCCGCGACGCACGCGGTCGAGGGCGGCCTTGCTCAGCAGACGCACCTCGCGCAGCCTCCTCGGACCCGCCGCGCGCACCACGCGCTCGGCGAGCGCGTCGACGATCACGAGGTCCGCGGCGGGAAGAAGCCGACGCCACTCCGACCGGCGCTCCAGCAGACGTGTCTCGACGAGCAACTCGTCGCCACGCAAGCCCCCGATCACCGCCGCGGCGAAGGACAGGACCAGCGGGGAGCGCGAGACGAGGAGAACGGTGGACCCGGCAGGAAGAGCGAGCACCGCCTCGCGGTCCTCGCGCGAAAGCCGGACGTGGATCACCACGAGCGCGGCGCCGGGGACGAGGCTGGCCACCTTGCCCGCGTGGTAGGGGAAGACCAGGCCGAGGGCGCCCGAGAGGAGCGCGGACTCGCGCTTCGAGCTCGTCGAGGGTGCAGCCCGAGACCGGCACGCCCAGCTCCTCCCGCACCTCATGGGCGACGAGCTCGATCGTCTCCACCCGGGGGTCCACGACCACCACGCGCTCGGCGGGCGCCGCCCGGAGCCAGCGCTCGACGGCGGCCTTGATCTCCACGGGGCTGTGTCCCTTGCGCAGCGCGGTGCCGACGGCGAGCCGGGCCATCTCGTCGAGGCCCCGCGCCTCCTCGAGCGTGCCCGGCTTGCCGGCACGCACGAAGACCCCGGCCCCCCGCCTGAGCTGGACGTGCCCGGCCGCCTCGAGATCTCGGTAGGCGGCGGAGACCGTGTTGGGGTGGAGCCCGAGCTGCCGGGCGAGCGCGCGAACGGAGGGAAGACGCTCCCCGGGGGCCAGGCTCCCTCCGAGGATCCTCAGCTCCAGCTGGGCCAGCAGCTGGTCGTGGAGAGGTACGCCGCCTTTTCGGTTGAGCACGATGTCCATGGCCATCGCCGTCGGAGTTGGGCGATTATGAACCGGTGCGGTCGCTCTTTGCTACGCCTCGCCGCCGTCTCGCCGCCCGTATCGCCCTCTACGGAGGGGCGATCCTCGTCGGGCTCCCCCTGGCCGCCTCCCAGATCCTGGTGGGCACGATCCGCGCGACGACGCTTCCGCCCTGGCCGCCCTGGGAGGAGACGTCCATCATGTCCGGGGACCTGCGGCTGCGCGCCTGGCTCGCCGAGGGCGAGCCGGGGCGGGCCCCGGCGGTGGTCGTCCACGGGCTCGGCGACAGCCTCGACGCCTACGTCGACACCGGCGCCATCCTGAACCACCGGGGCCACGCCGTGCTGCTGCTCGACGTCCGTGGCCACGGAGGCAGCGAGGGGCGCCTCACGACGCTGGGCGGACACGAGCGCGAGGACGTGCGGGCCGCGCTCCGGACCCTTCGTGAGCGGGGCCTCGGCGACGAGGGCTTCGTGCTCTTCGGCGCCTCGATGGGCGCGGTCGCCGTCATCCGGGCCGCGGCCGAGGAGAGGGACGTCCGAGCGGTGGTCGCCGAAGCCCCCTTCGACAGCTACCGCGGCACGGTGCAGCATCACGCGCGGCTCTTCTATGGGCTTCCCGAGTGGTTCCCGCTGATCCCGGCGGCGGTCCGCGTAGCCGAGTGGAGAGCGGGCTTCGACGCGGACGACGTGGATGCGGTGGCCGCCGCCCGCGAGATGCGGGCCCCGCTGCTCCTGATCGTCGACGGCGACGACCCGCGGATGCCCGAGGCCGTCGTCCGCCGGGTCTTCGACGCCCACACGGGCCCCCGGCGGCTGTGGGTGGCAGAGGGGGCGCCACACAGCGGGGCGAGCCTGGCGCCCGGCTACTGGGAGACGGTCCTTGCCTTCCTCGAGGAGCAGGATCTCTAGAGAATCAGCGAGTGGGCAGGCCGCGGGGCGGGGCGAGGAGCCCGGGCAGCCCCTCCGCCTCCATGAGGCTGAACAGCTGCACCCAGCCCGCGATGACGAGGCGCGAGCCGTCGGGGGCGATGCCGAAGGACTCCGCGGCCACGTCGGGGTCGAAGCCCGCGACCTTGCGGCGGGTCGCGCTCGTGTCGCGACCGGGGACGAAGTCCTGCGCGTAGAGCCCGATTGCGCCGCTCTCGTCCTGACCCACGAAGACGATGGCCTTCCCGTCCGGCCGCCAGCGGGCCCGGCCCAGTGAGATCGTGGTGCGCCGGTGGGCCTCGACGAGGATCTCGAACTCCTCGAGCGCGCCGTCCTCGAGGCGCGCCACGCGCAGCCGCGCCGGGTACTTGCCGGTGAAGCTGCGGAAGACGGCGTGCCGTCCGTCGGGCGAGACCTCGGGAATCGTGGCCCGCCCCTCGAACAGGTGCGTGGCCTCGCTGCCGTCGGGCCGGATCTTCCAGAGGCCGGCCTTCTCCGGGTTGCCCGAGCTGTAGACGATCCACTCGCCGTCGGGGGTGGCGGTCGGATTCTCGGCGTTGCCTTCGTCCTGTGTCACCTTGCGGGCGGCGCTGCCGTCGGTGTCGGCGATCCAGATCTCGTAGTTGCCCGAGCGGTTGGAGCTCCAGACGATCCGGCCGTCGCGCAGGAACCCCGGATCCCAGTTGAGATGGGAGTTGGTGAGGCGGCGCAGCCGGCCGCTGGACGTCGAGACCGTCCAGAGGTTCATCCCGCCGCCGCGGTTCGAGGAGAACGCGATGGTCTCTCCGTCGGGCGAGTAGACCGGCTGGCGATCGGTCGACTCCCCGCGGCTGAGCCAACGCCCGCTCGCCGCGTTCCCCCCGGGGTCGAGGACGGTCTCGCGCAGGTTCTGGCGCGGCGAGCGCGTGTCGAAGACCACCCGTCCGTCGCCGAGCACGTCCAGGACCTGCGCCGTCGACGGGCTCCACAGCCGAGTTCGCACCTCTCCGCTGGTGCTGTCCTGGAACACGAGGCGGCCCGGGCTGCCGGCCGCGGCCGCGACCGACTCCGCCTGGAGATACACGATCTCGCCGCCGGCGGTCCACGCCGGCGCCGAGAGAGTGCGGCGGGCGTCGGGAGCGGGGATCGCCCGCGTCTCGCCGCTCTCCACGTCGACGAGGACCACCGGCTGCTGGGCCCCGGCCAGGAGCGACCCGCTCGACGTGACGAACGCCAGCGTTCTCCCGTCCGGCGACCAGCGAGGCGCCCGCAGCCCCGCCGGCACGCTCGCCACCTCGCGGGCGTCGGAGCCGTCGGCCAGGGCCACGCCCACGGACGACAGCGTCTTTCCGTTCTCGCTCCGGAGACGCAGGAACGCGATCCGTCTTCCGTCCGGGGACCAGTCGCCTTCGGTGGCGTCCTCGACGAGACGGCGGGCCTCGCCCCCGAGAACCGCGGCCCGGAAGAGCGACGTGCGCTCCCCGTCGGGTCGCGCGAAGAGGATCGTCGTCCCGTCCGGCGAGAACCGCGGGAAGTCGTCGGGCCCGCTCGTGAGCGGGGCCTCCGCCTCTCCCGTGACCTGCTTGAGCCAGATGCGGAGCTGTCCGTCCCGGTCGGAAGCGAATGCGACGGTCCGTCCGTCCGGGGAGACGGCCGGAGAGGAGTCCCGTCCCGAGAAGCTCATCCAGCGATAGCTCGGCGTCGCCGGCGCCTCGGCCGGCCTCACGAGCCCGTGAAGGGCGACCCCGCCCAGGGCGAGAGCGATGCCGGCGGCCACGAGGCCCACACGCTCGAGCAGGCGCCGTCGGCGTTCGGTCCTGTTCGTCTCGCCGGCCACGTCGGTGGTGTCCCACGTCCGGGTCGAGCCGGTCGAGATCGCCTCGAGGGCGATCGCGAGGTCGTGGGCGGTGCGGGGACGCTCCTCGGGCCGCTTCTCGAGGCACCGGCGCACGATGCGCTCGAGCGCCGGGCGAAACGTTGCGCGTCGAGTCGAAGAGGCTGGGCGGGTCCTCCTTGAGGATCGCGTTCAGCGTCTCCACCGGGCTCGCGGCCTGGAAGGCACGCTTGCCGGTCAGCATCTCGTAGAGCACCGCCCCGAAGGAGAAGATGTCGGTGCGCTGGTCGACGTCGCGCCCGCGCACCTGCTCGGGGGCCATGTAGCCCACGGTGCCCATCACCCGACCGGGCTCGGTCGAGAGCGACACGGTGGGCATGTCGGCCCCTCGGCGGTCGCGACCGGCTCCATCCGGGCGAGGCCGAAGTCGAGGACCTTGACCGTCCGGCCCCGCGCTGAGGAGGAAGACGTTCTCCGGCTTCAGGTCGCGGTGCGATGATGCCCTTGTCGTGCGCGGCGGCGAGGCCGTCCGCGATCTGGAGCGCGTATCTCGAGCGCCTTGCGCGCCGGCAGCGCGCCGTCCTGCAGCCGCTGGCGCAGGGTCTCGCCCTCGAGCAGCTCCATGGCCGCGTAGACCGTGCCCTCGTGCTGCCCGATGTCGTGGATCGCGAGGATGTTGGGGTGGGAGAGGGCGGCGACCGCCTTGGCCTCGCGCTCGAAGCGGCCGAGCGCGTCCGGGTCCTCGGCGAGGTTGCGGGGCAGGACCTTGACCGCCACCTCGCGCTCGAGCCGGGTGTCGCGGGCGCGGAAGACGACGCCCATGCCGCCCTGGCCGAGCTGGGAGACGATCTCGTACGGTCCGAGGCGGGTCCCGGTTGAGCTGCATGGCCATGCCGAGCCGCGGGGATTATAGCCCCCGCTCGCGGGTGGACGGGGCGCCCCTCAGCGGGGCGTCGATCGGCAGACGCCGGGGGGCACCGATGCCCGGTAGACGGCGCTCCCGGCCGAGCCGCCGGTCGAGCATCGGCTCCAGGAGCCCCCGCCTCCACGAGATCCTCGTCCGGGGTCGGCGCCGGAGAGGAAGACGAAGCGGGCGTCGAGATCGTGCGCCACCGTCGATCGCGGCTTCGGGCGTCGCCGGCCGGAAGAACGACCAGACCCGGCGCTCCCGCTCTGCGACCACGGCCGGGCGACGTGAACTGCCTCCAGTAGGGGATGTAGTTGGCCAGGGTCACGCGACGGCCGGCGAGCACCACCGGAGGGGCACGTGCGCGACACCGGGTCGCGTCAGCACGACGTCGCCCGGACGGCTCGCGGCGGCGAGGGCGCTCATGGCGCGGACCGCCGGGGCCGGGATCCGCTCCGGAGCTTGACTGGCCTTCCGAACGACGAACTCCACCGTCGGTGGAAGGAGCGAGGAGCGCGGTGAGGCCGAGCGCCAGCGGGAGCCACTTCCCGCGGACGGGCGACGTACGGAACGGCGAACAGCCACAGGGCGAGGCCGCTCGCCTGGACGAAGTAGAAGCTCTCGTCGTACGCCGGGTCCGCGGTGATGCGGACGAAGGTGGCGATCGGCCAGCCCAGTAGCGCGAACGCGCCGAGGACCCCGGCCGCCGCCGAGCCACCGGCGAGCGCCCGCCAGCGCCCCGGGGATGCCGAGAGGCGCGGGCCGAGCGACAGGACGAGCCAGAGGAGGCCCGAGACGCAGCAAGGCGCCCGCGCGACCTCGGGGAGGCCGAACGCCAGACGGGCCGGGTTCGCGGGGGCGAAGGGCAGCAGCTCGACCTGGACGCCCGTCGGCGCCGCTCGGCGCGCTCGAGCCGAGCGCGAGCAGCGCGACCGAGACCGCCGCCGCGAGCCCCGGCACGAGAAGCGAGCGCCGCTCGCGACGGAGCCCCCACGCGACGGCGAGAGCGAGGAGCAGCTGGGCCCCGGTGAACGCCTTGAAGCCGCCCACCCCGGCGCCGAGGACGGCGGCGAGGACCAGCCAGCGGCGACCCTCGCCGCGCTCGCGCGCGCTCGAGCGCAACGAGCACCGCGAGAGCCGAGGGTGATCGCGGGAGCGATCGAGTTGGCGTAGAAGACGCCTCGACGAAGTTGCCGCCCAGCTTCAAGGCCCAGTACTCGGAGCCGAGCAGGAGACCCGGAACGAAGGACAGGTCGGCGGCGAGAGGCAGGAAACCGGCGAGCGCCAGCGCCGACCGTCCGAGCCCGAGGGCGTGCGCGACCGCCCGCAGCGCGAGGACGAGGGCGAGGCCCCAGAGAGTGACGTCGAACCGGCTGAGCGAGTCGTAGGGGTGGATTCCGGCCCAGCGCGCGGCGGCGGCCCGCACGAGGTGGCTCCCCACGTGGTACCGCATCGGCACCCCGGCGAGGCCGGGAACCTGGGGCGGGATGGCCGGCAACGAGCTCCCAGGTGACGCCCACGTGCACCGCGGTGTCGACGTGCTCGCCCACGTCGAGGAGGAACGCTCCCGTCCGGCCCGACGCGGTTCGCGCGGTACTGCGTCACGGCGAAGAGCGCGACGAGAAGCACGGCAACGGCGGGGAGCGCCCCGCGAGCGAGGGGCCCGTGGGCCGTCTCGGCGCCGAGCCCGCGGCGCAGGAGCGGGAGGCTCGCGCGGCGAGGGCGAGCGCGGGAAGAGCCAGGGCGCGCCCGCGACGAGGCTCAGCCAGTAGGCGCCGCCGCACGAACAGAAGGCCCAGGGGAATGACGAGCGCGGGGTCCCAGCGTCGAAGCGGAGGAGCCGCTGCAGGCCGATCCCCGGGACCGAGGACGGCGAACGCGGCGAAGGCCGCGAAGCGGAGCGAGGCGAGGAGCGGGTCGCTGCCGTCGGCCAAGCGGTGCCCCCTCAGATCTCGAGCTGCTTCGGCGACCCGGGTCAGGCAGCGCGAGCCCGTCTTCGTCACGAGGGCCACGTCCTCGATGCGCACGCCGCCGAGGCCGAGGTAGTAGAGGCCCGGCTCGACGGTCACGACGTGGCCCGCCCGCAGGACGCAGGGGCGCTTGCCGATGGACGGGGCCTCGTGGATCTGCAGGCCGACGCCGTGGCCCGTGCCGTGGAAGAAGCCCTGCATCCGCCCGCCCTTGCGACCCCGGTCTTGTAGCCCTGCCGCTCGAAGAGGGCCTGGATCGCCTGGTGGACGTCCATGCCCTGGACGCCCTCGCGGATCATCGGCGGTGGCCGAGGCGCACGCCCTCGTGGACGATCGCGTACACCTCGTGGAGCGCGAAGCTCGCCCGGCCGCGCACGACGGTGCGGGTCAGGTCGCCGAAGTAGCCGGTCTTCTCGGAGCGGGGGAAGATGTCCATGACGACGGGCGTGTGGGCGCGGATCGGGCCGTGGCCCTCCTCGTGCGGGTCCACCGCCTGGTCGCCGGGAGCGCAGATCGTGTGGGCGGGAACGCAACCCGTCGGCCATCATCCGCGTGTTGACGACGGAGCGCAGGTCCTCGGCGGTGAACCGCCGGCCGTCGCGCCACAGCCAGCCGTCCTGCGCGATGCGGCAGGCCTTGAGGGCCTCGATGCCGGCCTGGAGGCCGGCCTCGGCCGCGCGCAGCGACGCCTCGATCGCCCGCACCTCGTCCGGGCGCTTGATCTCGCGCTCCGGCCAGAACGGATCGGGACCGAGGTCGAGGCGGATGCCCGCGCTCGTCGAGCTCCATCGCCAGGCCCAGCGGGAAGCTGGCTGGGCACCTCGACCCGGCGCAGCCCGAGCGTGCTTCAGGGCCAGGGCGATCACGTCGGCGGCCGCCGGCTTCTTGCCGTTCTTCTCGAGCGGGCGCGGCGATCTTCGACCACGACATCACCCGATCGACGCGGGCCTGCCTCCGGGCCCGGTCCATCTCGAGGTCGCTCATGACGAGGACGCGTCCGCCGGCCCTTCTGGATGAAGAGGAACGGGTCGGGGGCGAAGAAGCCGGTCGGGTAGAGCATGTCGGCGTCGGTCTCCGACGCGGCGTAGAGGAGACGGGCCGTCGGACGACGGGGGCGGGTCGCTTCTTCTTCTTCATGGCACCTAGTCTATCGCCAGGCTCGGCGAGCGGTGCTTGGTCGCCGCCGGAGCGTCACGGCCGTCTGAGGCGGTGGGCGGAGTCGCATCCGGCCTGCTCGCGGTGCGGACGGCGGGGGGGGGGTCTCGAATGACGCGGCAGCATGAGCACGAGGACGACCCCGGCGCAGAATCACCGCCGCCTGGGAGAGGTCCTTCGCCAGAGTCCCAGGACTCGCGGCTCAGCGAGAGCGCCTGGAGGAGGAACATCGCCATGAGGGGGAGCAGCCTCCGGTCGCGGGTTCGGACGTACTGCGCGAGCGCCACCACCGTCGCCGCGATGAAGCCACCGATCACGCCGCCGGCTCGGCGGGCGCGACGTCCACCAACACGTCGTAGAAGGTGGCACCTCCGCCCATGTCCGTCAGCTCCTGGCTGGTGACGGCGTTGGCGTTGCGGCCGCCGGGACACATCTTCGCCCACCAGATCGAGAGCCCCACCACCAGACCCGGACGGGCGGCATCGGAGACGCGGGCGCGGGCGATGAACGAGCCCCGGTCGTTGTAGATCCGCACCATCTGACCTTCCGCGATCCCCCGCGACGAGGCGTCGTCGGGGTGGATGGTTACGCTGGCCTCGCCCTCGCGCCGCACGAAGACGGGTTGGGCGGAGAACGTCGAGTTCAGGAAGTGGTGGGCCGGCGGCGAGATGAACGCGAGCGGGTAGCGCTTCGCGAGCTCGGGGGCGGAGGCCGCGCTCTCCCGCGGCGGGACGTAGCCCGCCACCGCGTCGTGCCCCTCCTCGGCCAGGCGATCCGAGCGCAGCTCGCACTTCCCCGACGGCGTCGGGAAGCCACCCTCGGCGAAGGGCACGTACGGGTCGGGCACGCTCAGGCGAACCGTGCCCTCGCGCTCGAGACGCTCGAACGTGATCCCCGCCATCCGAGGGTGATCCCAGTCGAAGGCCTGTCGCGCCATCTCCTCGTCGCTCTCCCGCAGGCAGGGGTCGTCGAGGCCCAGACGCGCGGCGAGACGCCGGAAGACCTCGGTGTTGGGCAGGGCTTCCCCCCGCGGCGCGATCGCAGGTCGGCTGAGGCTGACGTAGAGGTGGCCGTAGGACTTGTGGATGTCGTAGTGCTCGAGCGTCGTCGTCGCCGGCAGCACGATGTCGGCGAAGTCTGCGGTGTCGGTCTGGAAGAGCTCGTGAACGACGATGAAGAGATCCTCGCGGGCGAGTCCTCTCTGGACCGCGGTCCTGGTCGGGGGCCACCGCCGCCGGGTTCGAGTTGTAGACGAAGAGGGCCTTCACCGGCGGGTCGAGGGTCTCGTCGGTGAGGATGCGTCCGAGCTGGCTCATGTTGAGCGTCCGCGTTCCCGGGGGCACGAGGTCGGGGCGCTCGAGCGCGTCAACGGCCACCGGGAAGGTCCCCGAGGTCGACAGCAGGACACCGCCGCCCAGCGTGGCGCCAGGCGCCCACGACGGCGGGCAGACAGGAGACCGTGCGCACGGCCATGCCCCCGCCGGCGTGGCGGTTGAGGCCGTAGTTCATGCGGATGGCGGAAGGGTGGGTCCCGGCGTACTCGCGGGCGAACGACTCGATCTCGGCGGCGGCGAGGCCCGTCGTCTCCGCCGTCTTCTCCGGGGTCCACTCTCGGGCACGCTGGCGAAGGTCGTCGGCGCCGACAGTGTGCCGCTCGAGGTAGTCGCGGTCCTCCAAGCCCGTCGCGGAAGACGACGTGCATCATCCCGAGGGCGAGGGCGGCGTCGGTGCCGGGAAGCAGCGCCAGATGCTGGTCGGATTTCTCCGCTGTCCGCGAGCGGAAGGGATCCACGGTCACGATCCGGGCCCCGCGTCGCCGGGCCTCTTCGACGAAAGGCCACTGGTGGACGTTGGAGCTCACGACGTTGGCCCCCCAGGCCACTATCAGCCGGGCGTGGACGATCGCCTCGGGGTCGTAGCCCATCGTCGCGCCCACCGTGGCCTCGAACCCGTGGGCCCCGGCGGTGGCGCATATCGTTCGATCGAGAAGGCTCGCCCCGAGTGCCTGGAAGAAGCGTCGGTCCATGCTTCCGTACGAGAGCAGGCCCATGTTGCCGGCGTAGGAGTACGGCAGGATGGCCTGCGGGCCCGCCGTGGCGACCACCTCGCGGAAGCGTCCGGCGATCTCGTCCAGGGCTTCGTCCCAGGAGATGCGCTCGAAGCGGCCCTCCCCCTTGGCACCGACGCGCCTCATCGGGTGGAGGATCCGCTCGGGGCTGTAGACGCGCTCGAGGTACCGGTTCACCTTGGCGCAGAGGAAGCCCTGCGTGAACCGGTGATCCGGATCCCCGCCCAGGCCGACTGCGCGGTCCCCCTCGACGTCGACGGTCATGACGCAGGTGTCGGGGCAGTCGTGGGGGCAGACGACCTTGAGCCGCCGACGCGCAGTCCCCCGCCCGGTCGGGCTCACCGGTGTGCGGCCCCCCCGTGCCGAGTCATACGAGAGTGCCCGTCTGCTCCAGGATGGGAGTGGGGCGCCCGGACTCGTCCACCGCGACCAGGACGACCTCCGCCTCCGTAACCTTCACACGCTCTCCCCGTCCGGCGCCCCAGCGCTCGGCCTCGACCGAGACCCGCACGGTGACGGAGGTGCGCCCGACCTTCACCGTCTTCGTGAAGAAGTTGACGACGTCGCCGAGGAAGACCGGCTCGTGGAACTCGACCTCCCGCATGGCCTTCGTGACGTAGCGGCGCGAGGCGGTCTTGCGGGCCTCGACCGCGGAGGCCAGGTCGATGTGGGAGAGGATGACGCCACCGAAGATCGTGCCGAGGGCGTTGGTGTCCTTGGGCAGCAGCAGCACCTTGATGGCGGGGACGCGCTCGTCGGCCATGACCTAGGATACCGCGGCGGCGCTCAGCCGAAGGCCAGCGGCTGGCCGGCGGCGTCCACGGTGCCCTGACAGAGGCTCTCGTAGACCTCCCAGCCCGCGCGGTAGGCCCGTTGCTGAGACGACGGAGCGGTAGCGACCGGACGGGCGGCCTTCGTGGTTGCCCTTGCGCCGGTGGTACAGCTGAGCCGAGACCGCGTCGCCCGCCGATCGGCTGGACGTAGACGGTCTCACGCGGCAGGAGGCTGGCCTCCAGCTCGATCGAGGACGGCGAAGTCCTCCTCGGAGAGGCCCTCGACGAGCACGCCGACGACGGTGTCCTCCGGCCGGGGCTCTACGTTCAGAGTGGCGCCGTTCCAGTCCGGGTGATAGACGTTCCAGATGCGCCGCCAGCCTCCCAGACGGGCCGGGCGCAGCCTCAGGGTGCCGGTCTTGCGCTCGCCGAGGGCGTCGCGGAGGCCTTCGGGCCCCATCAGCAGACCGTAGACGAACAGGTTCATCCCACCCACCGGGTCCTCACGCCGCGGGGCCCCGCCGGCCTCGTTCATCGGCCTGGCCCCTCCGAGCGCGCGGGAACGGCTCTCCGGATGGTCATCGACGGACAGAATCATAACTCCCCGGCCACCGTCTTCGGGCCGCACGCCCTCCGCCGCTCGGCGACACCCTATCCGTCGGGGTCGGGACGGATCATCATTGGATTGCCCTTGCGTTTCTGCTAGAGTCTTTCGCCATCCCGGCGTGTGCGGTCGCGCCAAGTGCGCGGCGGCCGTCGATCGGGGAGGGACCCTCAAGGAGACGAGCCATTTCGAGAAAGGTGTTCGTGGGCAACCTGAGCTTCGACGTGACGCGCGAGGAGCTCATCGAGGCCTTCAACGGAGCGGGACCGGTCGTGGACGCCAAGGTGCCCACGGATCGGGAGACGGGGCGGCCGCGCGGATTCGCCTTCGTCGAGTTCGAGAACGAGGAGTCCGTGAAGCGCTGCGTCGAGCAGATGAACGGACAGGACATGAAGGGCCGACCCCTGCGGGTCAACGAGGCGGAGGACCGACCGCCTCGCCCCGCGGGAGGGCCTGGCTTCTCCCGCGGCCCCGGGCCGGGCCCGCGGGGACCGGGCGCCGGCCCCCGCCCCTCGCCCGGATACGGCGCCGAGCCTCCCCCGGACTTTCCACCGGCGTTCGAGAAGGACGACCGCGGCGGGGGCCG
Organism: uncultured Acidobacteriota bacterium; assembly: GCA_963700695.1. GTDB lineage: Bacteria > Acidobacteriota > Vicinamibacteria > Fen-336 > Fen-336 > JAJDNS01. Next base: position 161,072 of record CAVOYO010000010.1, read on the forward strand.
GAGCAAGCGGTTCAGCCAGAAGCCCTCGAAGCGCCGCAGCTCGCGCCGGCGCCGCGACCAGGTCGCCGACGACGAGGACTACTGAGGCGAGCAGGTCGCGAAGACCTGCTGCCCACCCTCGGAGCCCAGGTAGCGCACGAACGCCGCCGCGTCCACGGGATGGCGCGCCCGCCTCCCGACCGCCGCACTCACCGGGATGGGTGGAACGTCGACCTCGACCTGTCTTCCGCCCCCGGCGAGCGAGACCGGAACGAGCGCCACCGGCGCGGCGCGCAGCCGCGCGGCGTCGGTCGTCTCCACGACACGAGACACCCCCTCCTCGGCGAGCGCCCGACGGGCCTCGTACGCGGCGGGCCCCGCCGGCATCACGACCTCGACGTCGGAGCGGGTGACGTCGGAGAGGGCGCGCACGTCAGCGCCGGAGGGGAGGTGGAGCACCCAGGGGATGCGGGCGACGTCCACGTCGCTGTCGAGATCGGCATCGCCCCCCTCGAGGGCTCGGGTGAGCTCCACCCCGCTGCCCACGAGCACGTCCCAGGCACCGGGATCGCGGAGACCACCTGTCTCGACGCTCACCGAACGACCTCCCCGAGCTTCCCACGCCCGTCCCACCGCTCTCGACGCAGGGGGCGGAGACCGCGGAAGATCGCACGCGGAGAGCATCGTCCGCGGCGAGCAGGGCCGTGGGGAGAGCGAGCGCGAGGACGGTCACGACGACATGTGCGAGCAGTCTGGGCAACGGCGACCTCGTTCGGGTTTGCACGTACAATTGAGACTACTCTAGCATGCCGCTGCGACCGAGGCGTCTTCCCCTGCGAGCGATCCATCCACTCTTGTCAGCCGGTGCGCTCTTGCCCCGTGGGCCCCGAGCTGCTCTCGTCGCAGTGGCCCTCGTCGTGCCGTTCGGCAGCTGCGGAGACGACAACAACCCCGGGGCCCCGGACGTCCTTCCCGCCCAGCCGGAGTTGGTGGAGCCGACGTCGGGGGCGACGCTCAGCACCGACACCCCCATCTTCACCGTGCGCAACGCCAACGGCTTCGACGCCGGCCAGGCCGACTACACGTTCTGGGTGACCGTGGCTTCGACCGACCGTCACGTCGCGACGGTCACCGTCCCCGCCGGCAGCGGCACGACCTCGATCCAGTTCCCCCAGCCCCTCCTGCGCGGAGCGATCCTCGCGTGGAGCGTCACCGCGGTGACCGCTTCGGGGTCGGAGACGGCATCGGGGAGCGCGACGTTCCGTCTGCCGCCGGTCGAGTGCGCCCAGACGAGCGACCCCTACGCCAAGCAGGTCGAGGGCTTCTGGGTCCCCGCCGTCTGCCTCGCCAACAACATCTACAACGACCCTGAGGAGGTCCTCGGACCGCCCGACGCCGGCGGTCAGGGCCCGGACCAGTTCTTCGGGTTCGTGAGCCTCGGCAACGGGGGCTGGGTGGACGTGGACATGGAGGGCTGCGCGGCGGACGGAGCGGGAGACGACGTCCGGGTGTTCCAGGCGGTCAGCGGCGAGCCGGTGACCCTGCTGGCCTCGTCCGGACCGGCCGGGCCGTGGGTCCTGGTGGAGTACCGCAAGCCGTGTGGAAACCGGGTCCCGGGGATGGGCTCGCAGATCCGTCAGTGCACGTTCGATCTCCTCGACGCCGGGATCGAGGAGGCGCGCTACTTCCGGGTGCAGGACGGGGAGCTGTTCCCCTGCCCCGGCGGCACCGTGACCGAGGGCGCCGACATCGACGCCGTCGAGATCCTGAACTTGAAGCCGTGACACGCACGCTCACTCTCGTCGTGCTCGTCGTCGCGCTCGCAGGTTGCGGGTCCGAGAGCGACGGAGACCGCCTGACCCTCTCGACTCCGCCGCCTCCCGTCACCATTCTTCTCAACGGCCCCTACGACCTCTTCGTCGTGCCCGCCGACGCCTGCGCCCTGCCCGGCGCTCCCTACGTCGTGCGGGTCGACGTCACGTCCTTCGCCGCGGGGGGCGGCAACGAGCTGAGGGCGACCGTTCCCGGCGGGGGCGACGCCCTCACGCTGGACATGCTCTACCCCGTTGCGGGTCAGCTGCAGGGGGCGCTGTCCACGCGCAGCGACGTGCCCCTCACGGAGTCGAGCTGGCTCCGCTTGCGGGACACCGGTTCCGGAGTCGTGTCTCTCGCCGCCGACGGGCGATCTGAGCTGCGGGACGGCGCAATGGCCGGCGAGGTCACCTACTATCCCGACGAGGTCTCCGCCTTCACCTGCACGAGCAACGACCACACCTGGTCGCTCGTGGCCCGATGAGGCCCGGAGGGCCCATGCCGCCGTTGAGGCACCCTGGCCAGTGGGCCGTCCCCACGCGTTCTGTCGTCGTTTGACGCGTGCGACTCCCGCTGTGCAGAACTAGCTGTCCGATGCGAACGACACGCTTCGGGGCCCTGGCGGCCGGGCTTCTGCTCCTCGCCGCTCTCGTCGGAGCCTGCAGGTTCTCGAACAACGCGGCCAAGATCGAGAGAGACAGCGACCCGGGCTCCCCCTCTGTCGAGCAGGCGCTGTCCGAGTCGCCCGACTGGGTCAGCTTCCATCGCCCGGAGCTGTCGGACGGCGGGTACAACCTCGCCCTCTACAACCGGCGCATTCCCTTCTTGATGGACATGAACGGTGCGGTCGTGCACACGTGGCCCGATGTGCGCGCGTCGGGACGAGCCACGCTTCTGCCCACTGGCCATCTGGCGGTGATCACCGACCGGGGGCATCTCGAGGAGTACGACTGGGAGGGCCGTCAGACCTGGACCTTCGAGTCGGCCGAGAGCTCCCACATGCTGCACCACGACTTCGCTCGGCTTCGCAACGGGAACTACCTCCTGTTGATCCACCAGCCTTCGAAGCGGTCCGACTATCTGCTCGAGGTCGACCGATCGGGAGCACCGGTGTGGAGATGGGACTCCCACGAGGCCATCAAGGAGGATTTCCGGCGGACCTCACGCCCCAATCGGACCCACATGAACTCCGTTCAGGAGCTCCCCCCCAACCGATTGTTCGACCAGGGTCACGAGGCGTTCCGGCCGGGCAACATCCTGGTGAGTGCCCGCAACATCAGTGTGGTCTACATCGTGGCCCGGCCGAGCGGCGAGGTCGTCTGGAGATACTACGATGGGTTGGACTGGCAGCACGAAGCCCGGATGGTGCCGGCCGGGTTCCCGAGCGCGGGCAACATCCAGATCTTCAACAACCGCTACCACGCGACCGAACGCCAGAGCGCCGTCGTCGAGCTGGACCCTCTCGAGCGTTCGGTCGTCTGGTCGTACCGCTCGCCCGGCTTCTTCACCGCGACCGAAGGAACCCAGCAGGCCCTGTCGAACGGAAACCTGCTGGTGACATCGAGTCACGGGGGGCGGGTCTTCGAGGTGACGCGAGAGGGGCAGATCGTCTGGCAGTGGGTCCCACCCTACCCGCCGGTGCGGGTGTCGAGGTACCCCTACGATTTCTGTCCCCAGCTCGCGCCCCGGGATCCGCCGCCAGAACGGCCGATCCAGCGGGACGACCCCGAGCGGTTCGTCGATGCCGACCAGTACTCCTTTGCCCTCCATGACGTGCGGCACGAGCAAACCGGTGAGTCGACCGTCGTCCTGCTCCGCCAGGCCAACCAGTGCCGGCAGCTTCGCTTGCCGGATGGCGCGGAGCTGACGGTTGGATACGGGATCGAACGCCGAGAGCGGTGCGAGGGAGCCGCGACGCGTCCGGTTCGTTTCGGGGTCTCGGTCCGACCGTCAGGAGCCGAAGAGTCCGAGGAGCTGCTGGGGCGGACGGTCGCGTTGGACGCCTTCGATTCGGGGGAACCGGGAGGATCCGTCTCGCTGCACCGAGAGACGTTCTCCCTGGCCCGATTCGGGCCGACCGTCGAGATCTGCCTCACAGTGTCGAACGCCTCGGGAGGGCCGCCCTCGCCCTGTTTCGTCTGGGAGGATCCGGGGATCCGTCCCCCTGCTCGCTCCGCGACGAAGCCACTCGAAGAGGAGAAGCCCCCAGAGGTCCAGGAGCGCGAACGGCAGCAGCTCGAGGCCCTGGGCTACGTCAGCTGATTCGGATCGGCCCGGGTGGGGTAGGGAACGGATCGAGGCTCGCCCCGATCCGACCGAAGCTGCCGGCAAGCGTGTGTCGCACCCAGGCGCTAGGGCTGACCGCGCGCCTCGCGGGAGGCGGCCAGCGTCCTGAGCGCCGCCGCCGCCTGATCCCGCACCATCTCCTCGTCGTCCTCCAGGGCCCGCTCCAGCGCCTCGACCGACGCGGCATCCTCTCCGACCCGGCCGAGGGCCCGGGCCGTGCTCACGCGCACCCAGGTGTCGGGATCCTCCAGCGCCGCGGCGAGGGCGGGGGCGGCGGACGAGGCAGCGCGGCCGAGGCGCCGCAGCCCGTCGGCGGCCTTCGTCCGGACCTCGGGGTTGCGATCCTTGAGGGCCTCCACGAAGGCGGCCTGCTGGAGATCCGTGCCGGCGCCCACCCGCGCGAGCGCGATGACCGCCCCCAGCCGCACGTTCTCCTGACGGTCGCGGATGAGGCGGGCGAGCTCGGGCCCCGCCGCGCCGGCGGCCTCGCCCATCTTCCCGAGAGCCACCGCGGCGCGCCACCGCACGTTTCCCCGCTCGTCTTCGAGGCTCGCGCGGAGAGCCGGCACCGCGTCCGCCGCCACCGGCCCGATCGAGCCGAGGGCCTCGGGAACCCTCCAGGAGAGCTCGGGATCGTCGAGGGCTCGGACGAGCGCGGGGACCGCCGGCGCGGCCCCGGGGCCGATGGCGCCGAGGGCTCCCACCGCCTCCTGGCGCACGGTTCGATCCCCGACCGCGAGGGCGGCGGCGAGGTGGGGCACTGCGTCCACGGCCCCGGCCCCCATGAGGGCGATGGCTCGCGCCGCCTCGGCTCGGCCCGGCGACTGCGGGTCGTTCAGAATCGCCAGGGCCGCTTCGAGACTGTGCGCGGCGCGGGGCCTCACGCGCTCCAGGGAGGCCAGCGCTCGGCGGCGCACCTCCGGATCGGCGTCTCCGAGGCGCCTGACCAGAGCCGGCGCCGCCGGCCCGGCGACCGCCCCGACCCTGCCGAGGGACCATGCGGCCCCGGCGCGCACGGCCGGGTCTTCGTCCTCCAGCCGCGCCTCGAGGGCCGGGAAGTCCACGTCCGGACGGGGACCGAGCCGACCGAGGGCCCAGACCGCCGCCGCCCTCACCGTGGCGTCTGTGTCCTTCAGACAGACGGCGAGCGAGGGAAGTGCCTCTCGGGCGGCGGGCCCCCGCCGGCCGAGGCTCCGAGCCGCCCGGGTCCGCACCTCGGGATCCGGGCTCTCCAGGGAGGCCACGAGCACGGCCGGCTCGGTGGCGTCGCCGGGGCCGGAGCCGTCCCCGGGCAGATCGTCCTCGGTCCCGTCGGGCCTCGCGAGCAGGGCGGAGGCGAGGATCTGGTCCGCGACGACCTGGCTGCCGAGGGGGCTGAGGTGGTCGTAGTCGACAAACGCCTCCTGCCCCGCGGCCTCGAGGGCGGGAAGGAGATCGAGGATCGGGATCGCCTCGTCCGCGCAGAACGCCGCCAGGATCTGCTGGGGCGTCGGCGGAGGGGCGCCCGGCATCACCTGCACCCGGAACGGGAAGACGAGGACTCCGAGGGTCGCCCCGTCCGCGTGCACCTCGTCGCGGAGGGTGCGAAGGTGCTCGAACAGGCGTTCGTAGGCCGTGCGCACCCGGTGCGAGTCCGGATGCTCGAACAGCTCCTCGATGCTGCGAATCTCGCGGTTGGTGGCGTCGACGAGACGCCGGACCAGGGCCGAACGCCGGTACGAAGCGGTGAGCCAGGACGGGGGGCGGCCGAGGTTGTTGCCCAGCTCCGGGATGTCGTTGAGGCAGACGCCGACGAGGACGTGGTCGGGTCCGTACTTGCGGGCGATCTTCCGGTAGGCGATGAGCTCCTGGCGAGGGGACCAGCCACCGAGGGCGACGTTGAACACCTCGATCGGGTGGCCGAGCGCATCGAAGAGATCCTGCAGCACCTGCGGATAGGCCTCGTCGGCTCGGATGCGGTATCCGGCGGTGGTGCTGTCGCCGAGGCAGATCAGCCGCCGGACGCCAGGGGGACGGGCGATCGAATGCGCCCGGTCCCGGAGGCCGTCGTGGTTGTAGTCCTCGAAGGGAGGCCAGCCGAGGGCGGTCGCCTTGACCGTGTAGAAGTCCACCTCCCACCGGGCCCAGTCGGTGATGTAGGGGGCGACCGGGGGCGCGGACTCCTCCGGCTCGAGGAGGCGGGCGATCCCCTCGGCCGCTCCGAGGGTCAGGGCGACCGAGGCCAGGCTCAGAAGAGCGTTCTGTCCGAGGGTCCGGAGCGAACTGGCAGAGGTCATGGCCGGCTCGAGAGCGCCGGAGAATGTAGCACGGGCGGGGCCTCCGGACACCCCGAGCGTCCGCCCGAGGCGCCGGGCCCGGCCTTGTGTCAGGATGCGGCAGATGACCATCCGTTCCCGGCGCACGCTCCTGCGGGGGCTCTCCGTCCTCTGGCTCGTCTTCGCCGCGATCGTCATCCTCGCCCTGGCCGGCGAGCTGTGGCTCCGCGTGCGCCGGCACGAAGCCTACCTGGCCTCGGAGCGATTTCGCGAGAGCAACATCTTCTTCGCCAACGGGATGCAGCTGAACGTCGGCAACCACTCGCTCTGGCATCAGCGCTGGAGGGAGTACGAGCCGGGGGCCCGCGCCGCGGTCGTCGCCGGCGGCGAGCGGTTCGTGATCCAGATGAACTCGTACGGCTACCGCACCCACGAGTTCGACGTCCCGAAGCCGGACGGGATGGTCCGGATCATCTGCATTGGCGGCTCGACCACGGTGGCCGGACGCACCAACGAAGAGACCTACCCCGCGCTCCTCGAGGCCCGGTTGCGGGGACGTTTTCCAGGGCTTCCTCTCGAGGTCCTGAACCTGGGGGTGAGCTCGGTGACCACCGAGTACTGGCTCGGGCGCCGCGAGCGTGTCTTCGCCTATGAGCCGGACGTGATCGTGCAGTACCAGGCGATCAACGACATCTCCTGGCGACACCTCCCGCGCTACGCGCAGGCCCACCCTCGACGAGGTTTTGTGTACCGCAGCCTCCTCCTCCAGCGGATCTTCCCGTTTCCGGTCGATGAGCTCGACCCTTACCTGAGCGACACCTTCGAGAACCTCGCCGCCACCTCGCGGGCCGCGCGGGCGCGGGGCATCGCGTACCTCGCGGGCTCCTTCGCCTCCCCCGACCCGGACGGCCCCCGGGGGGAGTTCCGCAAGCACCTCGACTACAACGCCGAGTACTGGATGCGCCGCTTCCCGATGCACTCGTATGCCACGTGGGCGTCGATCGTGGCCCGGTACAATCTGCTCTTCGTGGACTTCGCCGAGCGGCACCATGTGCCCTACGTCCTCGTCCACGAGGAGCTCGACGACCCCGTCCTCTTCATCGACGTCTGTCATCTCACGCCCGAGGGAATCGGCCGGCTGGCCGACGCCTTTCTCCCCGCGGTGGCCGACCAGGTGCTGGACACGGACGGCTACCGGCGCTGGTCGAGAGCGAAGCGGGGGGCGGTGGACGGCTGAGCGCGGAAGCGAGCCGGCGCGCGCGTGCTCTCCGAACGGGTATCATGCGGCGTGCTCGAGCTTCTGGTCGGCATGCTCCTCCTCGCTCCTTCCAGCCGACCGTTCTCGGAAGAGCGGCTCCTCCTCGATCGGCGTCTCGAGACGCTCCGGCGGATCCTCCCCGACGGCCCCGTCGCGTCGGCTGACACCCTTCATCTCCGCTCACTGGCCCAGGGCGCGCAGCTCGACCGCGTCGCGGTCGAGGCCCGAGCTCCGGCCGAGGACGGGACCCGCGGTGAGGGCACGTACAACCTGACCGCGGTCGGCGGCTACGACGAGATCGACCGCTTCTTCCGGCAGGTCGCCCTCTCGCATCGGCTGATCGACGTCGAGGGCCTGACCCTCTCGAGCGCCCCCGAACGCCTGATCCAGCTCGAGGCGACCCTGCGCCTCCCCTTCTGGCCGACGGCGGCGCCGCTGCCCCGCCCGCCGGATTCGGCGCGGCGACGCTTCTCGGGGGTGCCCCGGCCCACGCTCGAGATCTATCGCCGTGATCAGTCGCTCGCTCTCGCAAAGTCCGAGGCGATCGCCACGTGGCGACGGGCCCAGCGGAATCCCCGCCTCTTCCTGTCCGAGCTGGCCGCGGTCGTGCACGAGCGGCCGGTAATGATCGGTTATGCGTCGCTCGAAGAGAGCTTCACGGTGCGTGGCCTCGCCGTCGGTGAGGGCACGGTCCGGGACCTGGAGAGCCGTTTCGAGCGCGGCTTCTTCCGCATCTCGGAGTTCCTGATGGCGAAGCAGGGCGCCTGCCACCGCTTCGAGGTGCACGGAGCCAGCCCGGTGGTCGGGCCGGACGCGGAGCTGCCGATGCCGCTGGACGATCCCTTCGTCCAGGACGAGACCCCGTGCGTCGTCGACCGCGACCCGGCGAGCCGGATCGTGGTCACGGGACCGACGCCCAGCACGAAGAAACCGGGTAACGGGCCGCTCACGCTGCGGCTGCGTGCGGTGGATTTTGCCGACGTGTTCCAGGTCCTCGGCCTGGTCTCCGGCTCGGGCTTCCTCGTGGACTCCGACGTCACGGGGCAGGTCAGCCTGGACGTGACCCGCACGACCCTCGACGAGACCCTGGCGCTCCTCCGTAGCGAGGCCCGGGTCGCGATCGGGGGGTCGGGGCGGGTTCGTCGCGTGGCGAGGGTGGGCCCGGACCCGCGGACGAGCCAGCCGACCGGCGGGGACCCAGTCAGCTTTGCGCTGAAGCGGGCCGACGTGCGTGAGCTCCTTGCGGTGATGACGGACATCGATCCCGCGCTGGCCAGCCTCGGTCCTCCCGGTTTCCTCGGCCGGCTCAGCGTCTGGGCGAGCGGGGTCCCGCTCCTCGAGCTGCGGGCGGAGGTTCTCGACGCGGTGGGTCTCGTCGAGCATGTCGACGGGGATCAGCGCGTGCTCGAGCGCGCGACCGGCTCCGCGCAGCCACCGATACCGGTGGCGGGCAGCGTGGCGGACCGACGCCTCCGGCTGCGGCCCGAGGAGCTCGCCGTGCTCGAGTTCGAGCTGGTCGGCGTGGCTTCGAACGGCAGCGGCTGGCTGGCATTCGCCTACTCGCCGACGGGGCAGCTCCACGCCTACCGCACCGGGGACCGCCTCTCGGACGCCATCGTGCAAACGATCGAGTCCACCGATGTGGTGCTCGAGACGAGCGAAGGAATGCTGCGGCTGGCCCTGCCTCCGATCAACGACTGAACGCAGACCGCGGCGACGCCCGCGTCCCCCGAGCCCCTCCGTGGGGAGGGATCGGGTGGGAGTACAGGTGCGGCCGGGCACCAGGCCTGGTCCACCTGCGTGTCCTTTCCTTGGGGGCACGCAGGTGTCCGTGGCCTATCTCATGCCTTTCCCTCCCCCTCCGTGGGGAGGGTTAGGGTGGGGGGTCAATGAAAAGAAAGACCCGGGAGCCGTCGCTCGCCGGGTCTTTCCACAATCGGGGCATTCTTGCCCTGCGCACCATGGGTGCGCTGTCATTGAACTCTTTGGTGAAGTTGGGCCTCACGGGCCCTCATTCAGACCGGCGGACCGTCCTCCGCTCCCATGTCCGCTCCTCGCGTTACCAGGAAGCCCGAAGGCGCTGGCACCGGGCGTGCCCCCTGCACGACCGACCCAACGCGCTCACCAGAGATGGCACTCACCCGCGGCGACCTCCTTAGGACTGGGCGTGGCGTGTGCGCTCTCTGCCGTAGAAGATCGGTCTCCCGTCGTGGTTCTGTCAAGGGGGAAATTGCGGCAAGAGTGCTACTTCACTTCCCAGGTGTCCCCCGTGCGCAGCAGCGCCGCCAGCTCGCCCGGTCCCTTCCTTTCGGTGACGCGACGGATCTGCTCGGCGTTCTCCACCTCGTAGCGGGGAGCATCGACCGAGCGCAAGACGCCGATAGGCGTCGGAAAACCCGGCTGCGCATCCATCCGGGAGAGGAGGAACGCATAGGCAGGATTGGGGTTCCGCTCGTCGTGGACGAGCAGGTCTTCTTCGCTGACGCCGTCGCCGAGGGCCACCACCTCGAGTTCGAGCCCCTTTCGGCGGATTCCCTTGTCCCGGCTCTTGCCGAAGACGAGGGGCTGCCCGTGCTCCAGGGCGATCGTGTGCTCGTCCCGCAATCCCTTGTCGGTGAGGCTCTCCCAGGCTCCGTCATTGAAGATGTTGCAGTTCTGCAGCACCTCGATGAAGGCTGATCCGCCGTGGTCGGCCGCCCTGTGCAACACCCCCTTCAGGTGAGGCTGGAAGATGTCCACCGAGCGCGCCACGAAGGTGGCCTCGACTCCGAGGGCCAGCGAAAGGGGATTGAACGGCCGGTCCAGGGAACCGTAGGGAGTGGACTTGGACCTCTTCCCCATCTCGGAGGTCGGCGAGTACTGGCCCTTCGTCAGGCCGTAGATGCGGTTGTTGAAGAGCAGCACCTTGATCCCGACGTTGCGGCGCAGCATGTGGATCGTGTGGTTGCCGCCGATCGAGAGCGCGTCGCCATCGCCGGTGGCGACCCACACCTCGAGGTCGGGGCGGGCAATCTTGATTCCGCTGGCGATCGCCGGGGCGCGACCGTGGATGCTGTGGAAGCCGAAGGTGTTCATGTAGTAGGGGAAGCGGCTGGAGCAGCCGATGCCCGAGACCACCACGAACTTCTCCTTCGGGATCCCGAGCTCCGGAAAGACCGACTGGACCGCGGAGAGGATCGCGTAGTCCCCGCATCCGGGGCACCAGCGCACGTCCTGGTCGCTCTGGAAGTCCTTTCTCTTGTAGACCGGCAGCGTCGCGCTCATCGTCCCTTCTCCACGGCCAGCAGCTCCTCCATCCGCGCCTTGAGCTCCGCGTGCTTGAAGGGCTTTCCCTGGACCTTGCAGTAGCTCAGGGTGTCCACCAGGTACCTCGCCCGCAGCACCCACGCCAGCTGACCCCGGTTCAGCTCGGGAACCAGCACCTTCTTGAAGCGCTTCAACACCTCCCCGAGGTTCCGCGGGAGTGGGTTGAGGTGGCGCAGGTGGACGTGACCCACCCGGTGACCGGCTTGCCGCACCGGCCGAAGCGCGGCGGTGATGGCCCCGTACGTCGAGCCCCAGCCGACGACGAGGAGGTCGCCGTCCGGATCGCCGACCGGAACCGTATCCGGAACGTCGGCGCCGACGGCGTCCACCTTGGCCGCCCGCAGCTCGACCATCTTCTCGTGATTGAGAGGGTCATAGCTGACGTCGCCGCTGCCGTCCTGCTTCTCGAGGCCGCCGACACGGTGCTCGAGCCCGGGGGTCCCGGGGAGGGCCCAGGGCCGCGCCAGGGTCTGCGGATCGCGCTCGTACGGCTCGAACCCGTCGACCTCGGTGCGGAGCCTCACCGGGATCTCGCCCAGCTCGTCGAGATCGGGGATGCGCCAGGGCTCGGCCCCGTTGGCGAGGTAGCCATCGGAGAGGACGATCACGGGAAGCATGTACTTGAGCGCGATGCGGCTCGCCTCGAGCGCGACCCAGAAGCAGTCGCCGGGCGAGTTCGGTGCCAGCACCGGGATCGGCGCCTCCGAGTTTCGACCGTAGAGAGCCTGGAGGAGGTCGGCCTGCTCGGTCTTGGTGGGCAGGCCCGTCGACGGCCCGCCGCGCTGGACGTTCACGACGACGAGGGGCAGCTCGACCATCGTGGCCAGACCGAGGGCCTCCCCCTTGAGGGCCATGCCCGGTCCCGAGGTGGTGGTGATCGCGAGCGACCCCGCAAACGCGGCGCCGATCGTGGCGCAGATGGCCGCGATCTCGTCCTCGGCCTGGAAGGTCACGACGCCGAACTCCTTGAGAGCGGCGAGCTCGTGCAGGATGTCCGAGGCCGGGGTGATGGGGTAGCTGCCCTGGAAGAGCGGCCGCCCCGACTTCTGGGCGGCGGCCACGAAGCCCAGGGCGAGCGCGGTGTTGCCGGAGAGGTTGCGGTAGACCCCGGGGGCGAGGCGGGCGGGGGGCACGTCGTAGCGGACCTGGAAGGCCTCGGTCGCGGCGCAGTACGCGAAGCCCGCCTTCAGCGCGAGCCGGTTGGCCTCGGCCAGCACCGGCTTGGCCCGGAACTTGTCGTTGAGCCAGCGCTCGGTGGCCTCCGGCTCCCGGTTGAACAGCCAGTAGCACATGCCCAGCGCGAGGAAGTTCTTGCAGCGGTCCATGCTCCGGGTGTCCAACCCGACGTCTTTGAGCGCGGCCCGCGTCAGCTTCGTCAGCTCCACCGGGAACAACCGGTACCCGTCGAGGGAGTGGTCCTCGAGCGGGTTCGACTCCATCTGGGCCTTCCGCAGGTCGGTGTCCTTGAAGTTGTCGACGTTGACGATCAGGATCCCGCTCGGCTTGAGGTCGGGCAGGTTCACTCTCAGCGCGGCCGGGTTCATCGCGATCAGGGCATCGACGGCGTCGCCGGGCGTGTTGATCTCGCGGGCTCCAAAGTGGACCTGGAACCCGGAGACACCGGGCAACGTCCCCGCGGGGGCACGGATCTCGGCGGGGTAGTCGGGGAAGGTTGCGAGGTCGTTTCCGAACAGGGCGGCGGTGTTGGTGAACTGGCTGCCCGTGATCTGCATACCGTCTCCGGAGTCTCCGGCAAACCGGATGACGGCGGCCTCGAGAACCTCCCGCGGGCGCGGGGGGGCGTCGGGGGTGGTGGTCATCGTCCTTTCCTGAAACGGCGAGGGCCCGCACGGGCCCTCGCTATGAGAACGCTCTTGAGACGAGTATACCCTCCCCCTGCGGGCGGGCCGGGGAGGGTGGCTCGGGGGACACGGATCTCGCTGCTCACCCTAGCCGCGTGGTCGAGCGCGTCCACCCGACGTGGCTGACGGGTCGCTAGGCCTGGAGAGCCTCCCGAACGAGCGCCTCCTGCTCGGCCACGTGGACCTTGAGCGAGCCCGGGGCCGGTGCGGCCGAGGCGGCCCGACCCACGTAGCCGAGCGTCCGCCCGCCGACGTCGACGGCTCCGTCGAGCACGTTCTCGCGCACGAAACGCCAGGCCCCCATGTTCCGCGGCTCCTCCTGAGCCCAGACGAGCTCGGCCTGCGGAGCGTACCGCGCGAGGGCGGCCTGGATCGGGGAAACCGGGAAGGGGTAGAGCTGCTCGAGGCGGACGAGAGCCACGTCGTCGTGTCGCCACTTCTCGCGCGCCTCGACGAGGTCGTAGTAGACCTTGCCGCTGCACAGAACCACACGGCGGACGCGCGCGGGATCGGCCCCGTCGTCGCCGAGCACGGGCTCGAAGCCGCCCTCCGCCAGCTCCGGGAGGGAGGACACGCAGCGCGGGTGTCTCAGGAGGCTCTTCGGGGTGAGCACGACGAGCGGCTTCTCGATCGGATCGCGAGCCTGCCATCGGAGGAGGTGGAAGTAGGAGGCGGGCGTCGAGGGGTAGACGACCCTCATGTTGTCCTCGGCGCAGAGGATAAGGAAGCGCTCGATGCGGGCCGAGGAGTGCTCGGGCCCCTGCCCCTCGTGGCCGTGGGGCAGCAGCAGGACGAGGCCGCTCGGCTGCCCCCACTTCTGCTCCGAGCCACTCAGGAACTGGTCGATGATGACCTGCCCCCCGTTCATGAAGTCTCCGAACTGCGCCTCCCACAGCGCGAGGGTGCGATGCTCGGCCACGGAGTATCCGTACTCGAAGCCCATGACCGCAGCCTCGGAGAGGAGCGAATCGTAGACGTCGAAGCGAGCCCCGCCGGCGGCGACGGCGTTCAGGGGGACGTGCTCCTCGCCAGTGCGGGCGTCGCAGAGCACGGCGTGGCGCTGCGAGAAGGTGCCGCGGCCCGAGTCCTGCCCGGAAAGCCGCACCGGGATGCCCTCGAGGAGGATCGTTCCCCAGGCCAGCGACTCCGCGGTCGCCCAGTCCACGTCCCCTCCCGTCTCGAGCACCTCCGTGCGTCTCCGGACGAACGGCACGAGCTTGGTGTGAACCTGGAACCCGTCGGGCAGGCTGCCGAGCGCCTCGAGGACGGTGCGCAGCCGCCCCCGCATCGCGGAGGCGTCCACCGGCACCGGCGCCACCGGCTCGCGGCGGGCGATCGTGGCGAAGGGCTCCGTCGCCGGCTCGTCCTCCGCCTGCATGGTCGCCTTGTTGTCGGCCCACAGCCGGTCCCGCTCCTCGGCGCTCAGGACGCCCTCGCGGACCAGCTCGTCGCCGTACAGCGTCGCGACCGAGGGGTGGGTCTTGATCCTCGAGTACATCAGGGGCTGAGTGTAGCTGGGCTCGTCGGTCTCGTTGTGGCCCCAGCGACGGTAGCACACGAGGTCGATCACCACGTCCTTCCGGAACTTCTGCCGGTACTCGAGGGCGAGGCCCGCGACGTAGACGACCGCCTCCGGGTCGTCCCCGTTCACGTGAAAGGCGGGCGCGCCGACCATCTTGGCGACGTCGGTGGCGTACGTCGAGCTTCGCGCGTCCTCGGGAAGCGTGGTGAAGCCGATCTGATTGTTCACGACGACGTGGATGGTCCCCCCCGTCCGGTAGCCGTGGAGCTCCGAGAGGTGCATCGTCTCGGCCACGACGCCCTGCCCGGCGAAGGCGGCGTCCCCGTGGAGAAGGAGGGGCAGGACCCGCGCGTGCTGGCGATCGCCGAGGGCGTCCTGCTTTGCCCGCACCATGCCCTCGACCACGGGATCGACGAACTCGAGGTGGCTCGGATTCGGGGCGAGGCTCACCGCGATCGTCTCGCCGGTGTCCGCCTGGTGGGTCCCGGTGGCCCCGAGGTGGTACTTCACATCGCCGGAGCCCTGATAGGACGCCGGGTCGTTCCCTTCGAACTCGGCGAAGATCTGCGAGAGGGGCTTGCCCACGGTGTTGGCGAGCACGTTGAGGCGGCCGCGGTGCGGCATCCCCATCACGACGTCCCGCATCCCCCGCTGGGCCGCGTCGCTCAGGATCCGGTCGAGGAGCGGGACGAGCGCCTCTGCGCCCTCGAGCGAGAAACGCTTGTGCCCGATGTAGCGGGCGTGGAGGAAACGCTCGAAGCTCTCCGCCCCCACCAGCTTCTCGAGCACCCGCCGCTTCGATCCCGCATCGAGCGCCGGGTAGTTGCGGGCCGACTCCATGCGCTTCTGGAGCCACACCTTCCGCTCGGGATCGGCGATGTACATGTACTCGACGCCGATCGTCCCGCAGTAGGTCTCCCGCAGCGTGTCCAGGATCTCCCTCAGCGTCGCCCTGTCCTCGGAGTGACGTCCGGTGTAGCCACCGGTGAGGAACTCGCGGTCGAGGTCCCAGAGCGTCAGCCCGTAGGTGGCCGGATCGAGGTCGCGGTGGGGGGCGCGGTGGCGGTCGAGCGGGTCGAGATCCGCCACGAGGTGGCCGCGGACCCGGTAGGCGTGGATGAGCTGGAGGACCTTCGCCTGCTTCTCGACCTCCTCCCGGTTGCCCGGGCCGCCCATGAGGGCGGGCTGCGTGTCCATCTCCCAGCGGACGGGCCGGTGGGGCATCCCGAGATCGGCGAAGAGGCGCTCGTAGAAGCCGTCCTCGCCCTTGAGCAGCTCCTCCATCCGGGCGAGAAAGAGACCGGACTCCGCGCCCTGGATGATGCGGTGGTCGTAGGTCGAGCTGACCGTCATCACCTTGCTGATCCCGAGCAGCCCCAGCGTCCGGGGGGCCATCGACCGGTACTCCGCCGGGTAGTCGAGGGCCCCGGTGGCGATGATGAAGCCCTGGCCCGGCATCAGGCGCGGCGCGGAGGACGTGGTCCCGACCGTGCCCGGGTTCGTGAGCGAGGCGGTCGTTCCCATGAAGTCGTCGGGCGAGATGGCCCCCTTTCGGGAGCGGGCCACGAGGTCGTCGAAGGCGCTCACCAGCTCGGCGAAGTCGAGCTTCTGGGCGTCCTTGATGTTGGGGACGAGGAGCGTCCGGCTGCCGTCCTTGCGCTGCACGTCCACCGCGATTCCCAGCCGGACCTGGTCGCGCTGGATGCGGTGGGCCTCGCCGTCCACCACCGCAAAGGCGTCGTTCAGCCTCGGGAAGGTGTCGAGGGCTCGCAGGATCGCCCAGGCCACGAGGTGGGTGAAGCTGATCTTGCCCTGCCCGCTCGCCTGGCGGTGCTTGTTGAGGAGGCGGCGGTTCTCCTCCACGGTGCGCACCGGCATCGTCCGGACCGAGGTGGCGGTCGGGACCGTGAGCGAGGCCTCCATGTTCTCGACGATCCGGACGGCTCCTCCCCGGATGGGCTGGAGAATGTCGCCGGGCAGGATCGAGGTGAGGGCCACCGCTTTCGAACGCTCGCCCACCGGGGCGGCCGGAACGTCGCGGCGCGCGAGGGTCGGCCGTTCGGCGGCGGGGGGCGGCGGCGGCGGCTCGGCCGCCGGCTCGTTGACGATCACCGTGACCGGGGGTGTCTCCGGCTCGGGGGTGACGCCGAGGGCCTCGTCAAAGTAGGCGCGCCAGCTGTCCTCGACGCTCTTGCGGTCCTGCCGGTACTGCTCGAGGAGGTCGAGCGCGAAGACGTAATTGCCCCCGAAGTCGCCGACGAGCTTGTCCAGCATGGGGTCCGCCTGGGGGGTGCTCATTTCCGGCAGTCTACCGCGCCTCCGGCCACGTTCAACCGGAGACTCCGCGGCCGCCCGCCCGCGGGCCGCGGCCAGAGCACGCGGTGTGCAGAAGCTGTGGGTCCGCTGTTGACAGGGTGTCCAAGACCTGTGGACACCTTGTGGACAGGGCGGCTGCCCCAGACTGAAGGCGAGTCCGTCCAAACAGAGTGCTGGTCGGCCACTCGGAGGGACTGTCTTCGTTGCGGTGACCGAGTTGCTCGCACTCGAGTGGGCCATCCGAGACATAATCCCGGCCATGAGAGCCTGCGCCCTTGTTCTTCTCTTCACGTCCGTCGTGCTCGTCGGCTGCCAGACCGGGCCGGCGGAACCGGAACCCCCTCCCAACATCCTCTTCGCCATCGCCGACGACATCTCCTACCCCCACATGGGGGCCTACGGGACGTCCTGGGTGAGCACTCCCGCCTTCGACCGCGTGGCCCGGGAGGGGGTGCTGTTCGACCGGGCCTACACCCCGAACGCCAAGTGTGCCCCGTCGCGCTCGGTCATCCTCACCGGCCGCCACTCCTGGCAGCTGGGGGCGGCGGCAAACCACTGGCCCTACTTCCCGGAGGAGTATCGAACCTGGGCGGAGGCGCTCGCCGACCACGGCTACCACGTCGGCTACACCGGGAAGGGCTGGGGGCCGGGCCAGGCCGGCAAGATCGACGGACAGCCGAGACTGCTAGCCGGCACGCCCTACCAGGAGCACAAGGCGACCCCGCCCGCCGAGCACGTCTCCGACAACGACTACGCCGCCAACTTCGCGGCGTTCCTGGAGGCGCGCCCCGAGGGACAACCCTTCTGCTTCTGGTACGGCGCCCTCGAACCCCACCGCGCCTATCAGTACGGGGTCGGCGTCAGCGAAGATGGCCGGCAGCCCGCGGGTGTCGATGCCGTGCCCCCCTACTGGCCCGACACCGAGGCCGTCCGCACCGACATGCTCGACTACGCCTTCGAGATCGAGCACTTCGACCTCCACCTGCAGCGGATGCTGGCGAGGCTCGAGGAAGAGGGTGAGCTGGAGCGAACGCTGGTCGTCGTCACCTCCGACAACGGCATGCCTTTCCCCCGGGCCAAGGGACAGGCCTACGAGGTGTCCAACCACATGCCCCTGGCCGCCATGTGGCCGGCCGGGATCGAGAAGCCCGGCCGGACGGTCGACGACTTCGTCAGCTTCGTCGACCTCGCCCCCACCTTCCTCGAGATGGCCGAGATCAGCGAGGCGGCCAGCGGTATGCTCCCGATCGAAGGGCAGAGCCTGCTCGACATCCTGCGCTCCCGAGGCTCCGGCCAGATCGACCCAAAGCGTGACCACGTTCTGGTCGGCAAGGAGCGCCACGACGTCGGACGCCCCAACGACCAGGGCTACCCCATCCGCGGCATCGTCACGGACAGCTGGCTGTTTCTCGTCAACTTCGAGCCCGACCGCTGGCCGGCGGGGAACCCCGAGACCGGGTACCTCAACACGGACGGCAGCCCGACGAAGACCGACGATCCTCGATATGCGACGGAGCGGGGCCGACACGAGGTACTGGGAGCTGAGCTTCGGCAAGCGCCCGCGCGAAGAGCTGTACCACCTGAGGAGCGACCCGGGCTGCGTGGAGAACCTGGCCGCGGATCCGACCCAGGCCGCGCGCAAGCGACAGCTGCGCGGGCGGCTCTTCGACGTGCTCGAGGCGCAGGGGGACCCGCGCATGCTCGGCCAGGGTCACATTTTCGAGGAGTACCCGTACTCGGACGCGAGCGGCCGGGGCTTCTACGAGCGTTTCATGGGCGGCGCGAGACCCGAAAGCGGGCTGGGTCGAACCCACGGATTTCGAGACGGACCCGCTCGAGTAGCCGTCGCCCGGCAGCAGGCTCGCCGCCGGTTCCGCGACCATGGGCCCCGGGTTGACCCTGACAGTCCCCATTCGTTAGCATTCGCCCAAAGTACCCATACCGACTGAAGAGGGGGACTCGATGCGCGGTCTGTGTGTGCTGACCGTGCTCCGGCCTTCTTGCTCGCTCCGTGTCTGCTGCCGGCCCAGGACGAAGGCGAGGACGAGCCCGGCTTCGTCGGCGGGGGCGTGAGCCTGGACGTCTCGACCGAGCTGAAGACCCACTTCCGCTGGTCGGAGAAAGACCGGGTTCCGCTGTGGACCCCGTTCCCGCCGGAGTTCGTCCCGGCGGGGCAGGAGAACGTGGCGCTGGCGACCGTGGCCCCCGGCTCGTCCCTCGAGGTGAGCAAGGCGACCGTGTACTTCGACGTGGAGCTGCCGCGTCAGATCAGCGCCCGGGTCAAGATCGACTTCATCGACCTCTACGACCGCAACCCGACGAGCACCGACAAGAAGATCGACGTCGACGAGGCCTGGATCGCCTTCGGTGAGCGGCAGGAGTCTCTTCAGCCCATCGACGGGACGTCGTTCTACGCCCTCATCGGGAAGGCCCCCAAGTTCGAGCGCCAGGTCAACCGTCGGATCGAGACCTACGGGCTCGTCTCCACCGCCTTCAACCGCTTCCCCGACCTCCAGATCCAGGTGGGAGGGCTCTGTCGGGTCCAACGTCTACTTCTTCGGCCAGATGTCGGACGGGAACCCGGTCTTCATGCGCGACCCCAACGCCCTGGCCGGAGACAACGGCACCGCGCCGCCGCCCAGCCCGGTGCTCGAGCTGGGCTCGGGCTTCCCGATCTTCTACCACGCGGAGGTCGAGGACCTGCAGCTCGACAACGAGTTCGAGTACGGAGGGGGGGTCGGGATTCGGTGGTTGAGCGAGGACCAGGAGCGTGGGATCGACGTGCTGGGCTTCTACTACCGGTACACGCTGCCGGAGGAGACATCGCTCAACGGCACCCTCTACCAGGGCGACCTCGAGCTGCTCCGGGGAGCCGGCATCCCGCCGAACGAGCTCGACGGGCGACGACGCGGACCGAGTGGGGGGGAGCCTCGACCTGCGCTTCGGGGGCCTCGGCCTCTTCGCCCAGCTCGTCAAGGAGGAGTCGGCGAACCTGCCCCGGACGGGCTTCGAGGTGGAGGCCGGCTATCGCTTTGCTCTCGGCGACCTCGGCGATCCCACCGCCCTCTTCCCCGCGGTCGAGCCTGTCGTGCGCTACAGCCGTCTGGACAACGACTGGACCGCGCCTCGGGAGTTCATCACCCAGAGCGCCCTCTGGGACTGGCAGAAGTGGGACTTCGGGCTGCGCACGACGATCATCCAGAGGCTCGACCTGCTCCTCGAGTACACCCACAACGTCACCTGGACGGGTTCGAACGTCTCCGGGAGCATCCTCGATCCCCCAGTGGGGATCGGACCGGGTCGGAAGGTCAAGCACGACGAGTTTCTGGCCACACTGCGCCTCAGGCTGTAGCTAGTCGCCCAGACGGAATGTCGCCTTGATCTGGAAGGCGTCGGTGGAGGGCGAGCCGAGTAGAGTGTCGAGGTCTTGAGCGAGGTCGGTGGCCCCCGGGTTGACATCGTTCTCGCGCTGCTGCGTCCACACCGCGTAGATGGCGGACCCCGGGCGCCACTCCCAGCGCAGCACCGCGTTCAGCCGGAGCGACTTGAAGTTGAAGTCGGGGTTGTCGAAGGAGAATGGGCCCGACCCGCGGCCCGGGTCGGCGGTGTAGGAGTCGGTGGCCGGGTCGTAGACGATCTGGCCGGGACCGTAGGTGAGGAAGTCGAAGCTGCGCGGCCGCTCCAGCTCCTTGAAGCCCGCATAGCTGCCGCGGGAAAGGAGCGGCTGCGAGTAGACCTGGAGCGACAGGCGCGGCGAGAAGATCCAGTTCAGACGGGCGGTGAGGACCACCTCGGTCTGGTCCAGGCCGGCGAAGACGTAGTGGCCGCCGAGCACGTCGGCAGCGCCTCGTCGGCCACGCCGGTCACCCACTGGGCGACGGTGTCGATGCGTGAGACGGCGGGGCCGAGCACGATCGAGAGCGCGGGCGTGGGGTGCATCTCCACCGCGACCTCCCCTTCCCACCGCCGGCTGCCCCACTCGCTGGCGTGGTGGGAGCCGCTCACGCGGGCCACGACCGGCTTGCGGTCGTCGCTCTCCAGCCAGAAGCCGCCCCCGGCCGCCTCGCCGTCGAGCATTGAGGGGCCCCCGCGGGTGGCACGGTCGTCCAGGCTCTCCCAACGGAGATAGCCGTTCATCCCCACGTTCCAGTAGTTGAGGAGGCGCGCCCGCGCGTAGACGTGGAGGGTGTCGCCCTGCTTGTCCTGATCGAAGTTGAGGGCGTACGCCTTCGCCACGGTGAGCGACCGAGACCGAGTGAAGTCCGTCCGGTCGAGGCTGGCGGAACTGGAGCGCGACGTGGCCGCCCCAGCGGTCGCTGCGCCGGTTGAAGCCGAGGTCGTTCGACTCGAAGCCGGGGCTCGTGGCCCACAGGGCGGCGTTGACCCGGACGTTTCCGGACTGGCGGTTGAGGTTCACGCTCCCGGTCCAGCCCCCGAGCGAGGTCCGCGACGGGATCGAGGCGCAGCTCGGGTCGGTCGGGCCGCTGGAAGTAGCGCGGCGGAGGCGAGCTGCACGCCCTCGACGGCGTCCCGGGTGCCGCCGACGCCAGCTCCCGGCCACCCGCCCTCCGACCACCCAGTCCTTCCGGGCGTCGAGGAAGACGTACCCGTCCACGCCACCGACGTAGGCCGCCTCGACGAGCTGCGTGCTGAGCCAGGGGTCGCCGAGGGCACGGTTCACCGCGGTGAAGAGGCCTCCGTAGCCGCACGCGGTTCTGGTCGCGGAAGGCCCGCGCCACGAAGTAGTTGGTGAGGGGCTCGACCTGCTGGCGGCCCCGCACCTTCCCGGCGGCCCACCGCGCCGGACTCGCGCCCCGTCACCGCCTCGAGGACGCCGACGCTCCATCCGTCGGCGCTCTTTCCGGTGAACTTGGCCGCGCCGAGGATCGTCGTGAACCGGGGGCTCAGGACGTAGTCCCCGTCACTCGAGCCCTGGGGGCGGCGTCCGATGCGGCGGCGTGTAGAAGAGGTCGGGCTCGGCTCGGTGAAGCCGTAGTCAGCTGTTCGGACCGTTGCTCCCGAAGTCGTCGATGATCTGGCGCCCCTCGATGAAGAAGGGTCGCTTCTCGGGATAGAAGGTCTCGGAATCCGTGAGGTTCACGACGGCGGGGTCCACCTCGACCTGACCGAAGTCGGGGTTGACGGTCGCGTCGAGCGCGAAGCTCGGCTCCGACCTTGCGCCGCAGGTCGAGTCCGACGCTGCCGTGGACGGCGGAGCCGTCGCGGAAGGGTCCCCGGCATCGACCGGCCCGAGCTCGGTGCCCGTCGCGGCGTAGGGCACGAGCACGAGCGGGGCCCGCGGCTCGACCCCCCGAATCCCCTCGAGCGGGGCCATGCGCGAGGCGAGGCCGGTCTCGTTGCTGGGCACGAGCACCAGCCAGTCGCTCTCGTTCTTCCGCTGGATGGTGCGCGAGGCGTTGATGCCCCAGGCCTGCGAGTCCCCGGGCAGGAAGCGCAGCTCGGAGAACGGGATCCGCATCTCCACCGCCCAACCCCGGTCGTCGAGGCTGACCTCGGACTCCCACACCGCGTCCCACGAGCGATCCATCCAGGTGTCGTTGAAGATGATCGCGTCTTTCTGCACCCCGGCCGCGGTCACCTCGAAGCGCACTCCGGTCCGACGGTCGCCACGGGGATCGAGGTAGAGGGCGAAGCGGTCGGCCTCGCCGAAGTCGTCGCGGCGGGACAGACGCCGCTGGATGAGGTCGGGCTCCGAGTCGTGGAGCATCGCACCGACGTAGAGGGCCTCGTCGTCGTAGGCCAGCAGCAGCTCGGTGCGCTCGCTGGCCGGCTTGCCCTCGTCCGGGGCTCGCTGGACGAAGTCGATGAAGGGCTCGAGGAGGGCCCAGGCCTCGTCGTCGAGCCGGCCGTCGACGTGGATCGGCGCCGGGGTCCGGCTCACCTCCACTGCCGGGGCCGGCGTGGGCGCGGGGCGCGGGGCGGCGGAGGCGGGGGCGGAGAGCGCGAGGATGCCCAGAAAGGACAGGACGGCCCCGCAAAGATGGCGAGTCTCCCCCATCGGAATCACCACGCAGCAAAAAGGAGGCCAGTCACCGGCGGCGGCGCCGGTGAGCCCGAACACGTTGCCGCAAGCGGGTTTCCCGAGGCCGAGCGCCCTGGGCCAACTCCGGGGGGTGTCCGACTCCCGGACGCCGTCCCGTTCTCACCTGCTCGGCTCGCCGGCTCTCGTCTGTCTTGACGGTTCCTTGCACTTCTGGAACCCCTCTCGAGTGGAGCGCGTACTACGAAGCAGACGCAGGATTCTCGCCGGCGACGTGCTCTTCTGTATCGACGGACGGCAAGAGGGAGCGGGGCATGGCCAGGACGAACGGGAAGAGGTCGCGCAAGTGGCTGTGGCTGGGGGCAGTGGCCCTGGTGGTCCTCGGTGCCTTCGTCGTCGCCCGCAACGGCGGGGGCCGGACGAGGAGAAGGACGAGCTCCGCACGGCGAAGGCGGAGCTGGGGGACGTGCAGGTGCGGGTCAGCGAGGTCGGCTCGGTCGAGCCCCAGGTGAAGGTCGACGTGAAGTCCGTCCTCTCCGGCAAGGTGGTCGAGCTCGCTAGTCCGGGAGGGCGACAAGGTGCCGCGCGGCCAGGTGCTCGCGCGCGTCGAGCCCGACGTCAACCAGGCCCGGGACCTCGCACAGGTGAAGAACTCGGTGGAGGAGGCGGAGATCGCGCTGGGCGAGGCCCGCGCGACCTACGAGCGCAACCGGGGCCTCTTCGACCAGGGGCTGCTCTCCAAGCAGGTCGAGCTGGAGAACGAGACGCGCTACCGTCAGGCGAAGGCCAACTACGAGGCGGCCTTCGAGAAGTACCGGATCGTGCAGGAGAGCGGCGTCCCGATCGCCCTCGCCGATGCCGGGATCACCCAGCTGCTCCACGTGACGCTCGCCCATGGACGGGGTCGTGATCCGCCGCGACGGTGGAGCTCGGCGACACCGTCATGTCCGGCGTGTCGTCCTTCAACGCGGGCACCGTCCTGATGACGGTGGCCGACGTGGACACCATGATCATCAAGGCCGGCATCAACGAGGTGGACATCGGCAAGATCCGCCTCGGGCCAGCCGGTGAAGATCACCCTCGACGCCTACCCCAAGGTGAAGTTCGACGGGGACATCGAGCGCATCGCGCCCGCCGCTCGCCTCGAGGAGAAGGTCAAGGTCTTCGACGTCGAGATCGCCATCGACCGGCAGGGGGCGGAGCTGCGCACCGGGATGACCGCCAACATCGACGTCGTCGGAGAGAAGCGCGAGGGGGTCCTCACCGTCCCCGTCGAGGCCATCTTCAAGAAGGACGAGACGGAGGTCGTCTACGTGAAGAAGCCGGAGGAGCCGGAGCAGGCCGCGGAGAAGGGCGGCTTCCTCTCCAGCGTCTTCGCCGTCCGGCGAGGAAGACGAGCCGGAGCAGGAGCTCGACGAGAAGGACCCTGGAAGAAGACCTTCGAGGTCCGCGAGATCGAGACCGGCCTCGCCAGCGTGGACAAGGTCGAGATCGTCGCGGGGCCTCGAGGAGGGAACCGAGGTCGCGGTGGAGGACCCGACCCGGCCCAAGGAAGAGGACGATGAGTGATTCGATCGCGGCCACGGTCGCCCCGGGAGCGGTGGAGACGGCGGGGGCCCGGTCCCTCGCCGCCGCGGCCAGTCTCATCTGCATGGAGGGCGTGACCAAGACCTACGACGCGGGCGAGATCGCGGTGCACGCGTTGCGCGGGATCGACCTCGAGATCGAGAGCGGCCAGATGGTCGCGATCATCGGCCCGTCCGGCTCCGGCAAGTCGACCCTGATGCACATCCTGGGCTGCCTCGACGCCCCCACCTCCGGGACCTACCGCCTGGAGGGCGAAGGACGTCGACGAGCTCTCGGGCTTCCAGCTCGCGGCGATCCGCAACCAGAAGGTCGGCTTCGTCTTCCAGACCTTCAACCTGCTGCCCAAGGCCTCGCTGCTGCGCAACGTGGAGCTGCCCCTGCTCTATGCCGGGATCGGCGGGTCGGAGCGCAAGGAGCTGGCGCGCGCCGGCCCTCGACCGGGTGGGCCTCCTCGACCGGGCGAAGCACCGGCCCGTCCGAGCTCTCCGGGGGGCAGCGCCAGCGGGCGGCCATCGCCCGGGCGCTCGTGAACGAGCCGTCGCTCGATCCTCGCCGACGAGCCCACCGGCAACCTCGACACGAAGACCGGCCTCGAGATCCTCGAGATCTTCGACCGGCTGCACGCCAGGGGCGAGACGATCGTGATCGTCACCCACGACCCGCGCATCGCCGAGCGCTGCGAGCGCGTCGTCGAGATCGTGGACGGCCGCATCGAGGACGACCGTCGTCACCCGCTGAGGACCCGCATGGCCCGCCTCCAGCTTCTGCGCCGGCACCTGCTTCTCGCTCTGGGACTCCGTCGTCGACGGCATCGTGGACATCGGCGCCCACAGGAGCCGCAGCCTTCTCCAGATGGTGGGGATCGTCCTCGGCGTCGCCTCGGTGGTCGCCACCTTCGGACTCATCGACGGCGGCCGGCGGAAGGGCGAGGAGTTCTGGGACAAGACCGGCGGCGTGCGGAAGATGTTCATCCGCGAGCTCGACGCCCGGGAGCTGAAGCAGAACGCGATCGAGAAGAGGTCGAAGGGTCTCACCTACGACGACGCGCTCGCCTTGAAGGCCCAGGCCACCACCCTCGAGCTCGTGGAGCCGACGATGGAGCGCCACGAGGTGGTGAAGGCCCCGGGCTTCGAGAAGTCGCTCGAGATCTCCGGGGCCACCCCCTCCTACGAGCCCATGTACGACTTCCACCCGACGGAGGGCCGCTTCCTCACCGACGAGGACCTCACCCGCAGCGCCAAGGTCGTGGTCCTCGGCTCGACGCGCCGGCGAGGAGCTCTTCGGCGGCCGTCCGGCGGTGGGGCAGGTCATCAGCATCGGCGCCGACCGCTACACCGTGGTGGGGGTCATGGAACGCAAGGTCTTCTACTGGAACTCGGCCAACCGCAACAACCTCGAGTGGATGAACCGCATGGTCTTCGTGCCCGTCACCTCGATGATCACGCGCATGGTCGGCGATCGCGAGAACCAGAAGGTGGCCTACATCAACGTCCAGGTCTCGCGACGGTCGAGCAGATGGAGGAGGCCACGGAGGAGGTCAAGACCATCCTCCGACGCGCCCACGGCGGGGTCGAGGACTTCGAGGTCTTCAACCGCGCCGCCTTCATGCGCAGCAGATGGACGAGCAGGGGAAGATCTACGACATCACCTTCCTCGTCTGCGGGACGATCTCGCTGCTCGTGGGCGGGATCGTGATCATGAACATCCTGCTCGCCTCGTTCAACGAGCGGGTGCGCGAGGTGGGCACGCGCAAGGCGCTGGGGGCGACCGGGCTCAACATCATGGCGCAGTTCCTGGTCGAGAGCGTGGTGGTCACGATCTCTGGGCGGCCTGCTCGGCCTCGGTCTCGGGCGTCGGCTTCACCACGGCCATGAGCACCCTCATCCAGCAGCCGGTGGTCATGACCCCGCGCATCATGGTCCTCGGCCTCTCCTTCGCGGTGGCGGTCGGGATCTTCTTCGGGTTCTACCCCGCCATCCGGGCGGCGCGACTCAACCCCATCGAGGCCCTGAGGTACGAGTAGTGCACGTCTCGGAGGCCGTCCGCACCTCGCTGGCCGAGATCCTGAGCCACAAGCTCCGCTCGGCGCTGACGCTGTCGGGATCGTGCTCGGCACGACCGCGCTCGTGGTCATGGTGTCGGTCATCGGCGGCCTCGCGGTTGCGGTCGAGAAGGGGCTCTCCGATCTCGGCTACGACGGCGTGATCTTCGTGGTGCCGCAGCGAAGCCGAGGACCGGATCGAGCGGAAGAAGCAGGGCTACTCGCGGGGGTTGCGGCGGGCGGACGGCGAGGTCATCGAGCGCGGACGCGAGGTTATTCGACGAGGCGGCGCCGGTCGCTCGGCCTCGGCGACGAGACCGCCCGCATGAACGGCCGGACCCTCAAGGTCACGGTCGAGGGCGTGACCCCGGCCTGGGGCCGCATTCGCAACCGCGACGCCGAGGCCGGCCGCTACCTCGTCGAGCGCGACGTCGAGACACGGGCCACGGTGGCGCTTCTCGGACACACGCTCAAGGAGGACGTCTTCGGCAACGAGGAGGCGGTCGGCCGCGAGATCCTCGTTCGCGGCGTGCGCTTCCGCGTCGTGGGGGTGCTCCAGCACTTCGGCACCCGACCAGGTCAACGACGACGAGATGCGGCGGGACAACTCCAAGGTCTACATCCCGATCACCACCGCCCAGAAGTACTTCGTGGGCGAGCGACACGGTGCACGCCTGGGCCCTCCAGGCCGATCCCCGAGGAGCTCGAGGACGCCCAGGCGGAGGCCGAGGCGCTTCTGCGGCGCAGCCACCGCGGGATCACCGACTTCAAGATCGAGAACATCGGCGAGGAGATCCTCCGCGATTCGCACGGAGATCGACAAGCTCGTCATCAACTGGAAGATCGTGCTCGCCTCGATCGCCGGGATCTCGCTCCTCGTCGGCGGCATCGGCATCTTCTCGGTGATGCAGATCTCGATCAGCGAGCGGACGTACGAGATCGGCCTCCGCAAGTCGATGGGCGCCACCGACCCCGAGATCTTCGGGCAGTTCCTGATGGAGTCGGTGTCGCTCTCGCTCGTGGGCGGCATGCTCGGGGCCGCCCTCGGCTACGGGGTCACGCTCCTGGCGGGCACGGCCTTCGAGGACGGGCTCCCCATCTCGCCCACCGGGCTCGCTCCTCGCCGCGGCCTTCGCGATCGTGATCGGCCTCGGCGCCGGCCTCTACCCCGCGCTGCGGGCCTCACGCCTGCACCCCGTCGACGCCATCCGCGCCGCCTGAGCTCGGGGCGACCGGACTCCACTACTCATGCGGGACACTCCCTCGGGGCCGGCGTCGTCTACGTGTCTTCTGCCAGCGGGTCGGGGTATGGTCTCCCTGGTATGTCGTCGCCCCGGAGCAGCCCTTCGAAGAACCGGTTCCGCAGCCTGTCTGCTCGGCCTGGCTCTGGTCCCGGTCGGCGTTTGCCAGGACCCGGGCACGCTCTCCGATACCAGGAAGCGGGCTCGGATCGAAGAGCTCTACGAGAGCTACAAGGCCAAGTCCCCGGGCGCGCCGGAGATGACGGTCGAGGCGCTCGTGCAGAAGCTTGCCGGACCCGAGCCCCCGGTGCTGGTGGACGTCCGCTCCGACCAGGAGCGACAGGTCTCGATGATCCCCGGCGCCATCTCGCGCCGGGAGTTCGAGCGGCAGCCTGACCGGTTCGCCGGCCACGAGGTGGTCACCTACTGCACCATCGGCTATCGCAGTGGTCTCTACGCGCAGAAGCTGGTGGAGGCAGGATGGAACGCCCGCAACCTCCGCGGCAGCATCGTCTCCTGGACACATGTCGGAGGAGAGCTCCTCCAGGGCGGCTTGCCGACGCGGCGGGTCCACGTCTACGGACGGAGGTGGAACCTGGTCGCCGACGGCTACGAAGCCGTCTGGTAGTGGAGGTCTTGCAGACTCTCACACGCGCGGCGCCAACCGACCTCTGTCTCTCCCGCTTGCGCGTCCACCCCTGATCCTCGGGGCCCGGCCCCGGCCAGGCTCCGCCGGGCCCGGCCCGCCGTCGACGCGGGCCTCCCGGGCGCCGTGCTAACATGCGCCGGCTGGGGGCGTTCGTGCCCCGCCCGTGCGTCCGGCCCTCCCGTCCGCGCGGATAGTTCCGGGTTTGGCGCGTCATGGACCGCGAGCGGATTGGCAAGTACCGGATTCTCGGCGAGGTCGGCCGGGGAACGATGGGCGTCGTCTACGAAGCCCTCGACCCGGTCCTCAAGCGCCGGGTCGCCCTCAAGACGATCTCCGTCCAGGTCGGGCCTGACGAGGAGGCGCTGCAGCGGTTCCGCCGCGAGGCCCAGGCCGCCGCCCTCCTGAACCACCCGAACATCGTCACCATCCACGACTACGGGGAGGAGAGCGGGATCCTCTACATGGCGATGGAGTATCTCGAGGGACCCGACCTCCGGGACGCCATCGACGGCGATCTGCTCGGGTCGCTCGATCAGAAGCTCGACGTGATGGACATGGTCCTGGACGCGCTCGAGTACGCGCACACGCAGAACGTAGTACACCGCGACGTCAAGCCCGCCAACATCCACCTCGGCTCGGGCCGCCAGGTGAAGATCATGGACTTCGGCCTGGCCCGGACGAACACCTCCGAGATGACGCAGGAGGGCATCGTCCTCGGAACCCCCAACTACATGTCTCCGGAGCAGGCCCTCGGCGACAAGGTGGACGGGCGCTCCGACGTGTTCTCCACCGGCGCCGTCCTCTACGAGCTGCTGACCGGGCACAAGCCCTTCGAGGCGGACTCGACCCCGTCCGTCCTCTTTCAGGTCGTTCACCGACAGCCACCGCCGGTGCATCGCTGGGCCCCCGACGTGCCCGTGCCGCTCGTCGACGTCGTCAATCGAGCCCTCACCAAGGACAAGAAGAAGCGCTTCGCCGGGGCCTCCGAGATGCGGGCCGCCCTCACCGCGGCACGACAAGCGGCCACTGCGGGGCGCGAGCTCTCGCCATCGGGCAGCGGTCGGGGCATCGCGCCGCCCTCGTCTTCGCAGTCGTCGGCGAGCGGGCGCCGGCCGGGCTCGAGCGCGCGGCGTCGGAGAGCGGCCCGACGCCGCCCGCCCACCGCGCCCTTGTTGATTGTGGGCGCCGGCCTCGTTCTCATCCTCGGGCTCGTGCTCGCCGCCCCCTGGCTCCAGCGGCAGCTGGCCCGCCCCGGCCCCGACGAGAGCGACGCCCAGGTCGGGGAGCTGACGCGGGCGCTGGTGGCCACGCAGGTGCAGCTCGCCCAGCGCGAGCTCGACGACAAGAACTGGGCCGCGGCGGAGACGCAGGCGCAGAGCGCCTTGCGCCTCGCCCCCGGCCACGGCGAGGCCACCGGGATCCTCGAGGCGGCGCAGGCCCGCCTGGGGGAGCTGGACGCCGCCATCGCGGGCGCCCGCGGCCAGCTGGAGGCCGGGAGCACTGCGGCCGCCTCCGAACAGCTGTCCCGGGTGCTCGAGCTCGATCCACGGCACCCCGCAGCGACCGAGCTCAGCGCGCGCCTCAACACCGTGTTCCTGACGCAGGCCGAGGCCGCCGCCGCCTCGATGAGCGCGGCCCGCGACCAGGCGGCGGCGGGAGGTGCGGCGGGGAGCCCGGAGTTCGTGGCCGCCGGCGTCACCGCGGGCGAAGCCGAGGCGCTCGCGGAGAGCCAGGAGTACGCCGACGCCACCCGGACCTTCCTCGAGGCGCGTGACGCCTTCGACCGGGCCCGGCGCGCGGCGGAGACGCGTCGGCAGGCCGAGGCCCGACCCCGGCCCACCCCGGCACCTCCCCAACCGACGGCCACACCCGTCCGCGCGGCGGCCGCCGCCCCGGCCGCGCGAGCGACCCCGCCCTCGATCGCGGCGACCCCTCGCGCCACGGCCGCTCCGGCCCCCGATCCGACCGCGGTGCCGACACCCACCGCTCCCGCCCGGCGATTCCGGGCCGGGAAGACCACGGTCACGACGAAATCCGCGGGAGAGCTCGCGGGCTTCGAGTCGGCCGACGTCACGACGCAGCGCCCGCCCCGATTCGAGGGACGGATGGTGTTCGAGGTGCTGCCCTCCGAGGTCCGACCGGGAGAGCCGTTCGTGGTGCGCCTCCACCTCGTCAACGAAGGCCGACGGGGGGTGAAGATCCGGGACATCGAGATCGCCACCGTCGAAGACGGCCGGCGGACGATGGTCCCGGCGCAGGTGCTCCAGGGAGAGGTGGCCTCGCGGGACCGCGCCCTCGTGGCTGAGTACGCCGGGGTGTGGTTGCCGGTGGGCACCTGGAGCTTGGAGGCGGTGGCCGTCGTGGACGAGGACGAGAGGGTCCGGAGCCGGCTGAGATCCGAGTGAAGCGGAGAGAGACCATGGCCCCTGAGATCTCCGAGCGCGCCCGTCTGATGCCGGCATCGCCGATCCGGAAGCTCGCACCGCTCGCCGACGCGGCCAAGCGACACGGGACACGCGTCCTCCACCTCAACATCGGCCAGCCCGACCTCGAGACCCCGGCCGTAATGCGGAGCCGCCTGGCTGCGGCACCGAGCGTCTTCGCCTACACCCCGTCGGGCGGTACCGCCGAGTGCGTGGCCTCGCTGCAGGAGTACTACCGGCGACACGGGATCGTGCTCGATCCCGACCAGATCATCGTCACCACGGGCGGGAGCGAGGCGATTCTCTTCGCAATGACCGCGTGCGGGGGGGACGGTGACGAGGCGCTCGTGGTCGAGCCCTTCTACACGAACTACGCGGCCTTCGCGACGATGGCGGGCCTGCGGCTCGTCCCGCTGCGCTCGCGCGGCGAAGATGGCTTCCACCTGCCCCCGATCGAGGAGTGGTCACGAGCTCTCACCCCGAGGACACGGCTCGTGCTCCTCTGCAACCCGAACAACCCCACGGGCACGGTGTATCGCCGGGAGGAGGTCGAGACGATCGCCGCCTTCTGCCGCGAGCATGGGCTCTTCCTGGTGGCGGACGAGGTCTACCGTGAGCTCGTCTACGACGGCCGGACGGCCACGAGCGCGCTCCATCTGCCGGACACGGAGGAGATCGCGGTCGTGGTCGACAGCCTGTCGAAGCGCTACAGCGCCTGCGGGATCCGCCTCGGCTGCGTGGCCACGCGCAACCGCGCGGTGTCCGACGCGTGCCTCCGCATGGCGCAGGGGCGGCTCTCCCCGCCAGGGTTGGCCCAGCTGGTCGCGCTCGGTGCGAATGATCTCGGCCCCGACTACGCGCCGGGCCTCGTGAAGGAGTACCAGGCCCGGCGGGACGTGCTCTTCGACGGCCTCTCGCGGCTGCCCGGTGTCTTTCTGAGCAAGCCCGAGGGGGCGTTCTATTTCGTGGCGCGGCTGCCCGTCGAGGACAGCGAGGACTTCGCATCCTGGCTTCTCGACGACTTCAGCTTCGAGGGCGCCACGGTGATGGTGGCGCCGGCGCCGGGGTTCTACGCCACCCCCGGCCTCGGTCGGGACGAGGTGCGGATCGCCTACGTCCTCAACACGGATGACCTCGAGGCCGCGGTGCGGATCCTCGCCCACGCGCTTCCCGCCTATCGCACCGCTCGTGACCTGGGACCGATCGAAGCCCCCACCGGGGCCACGGCGGAGGCCCGCTGAAACTCGCCGGCCGCATCCTTGCGTGGGTCGTGGTGCCGCTTGGGGCGCTCGCACTCCTCGCCGCCGGGCTGGCCTTTTCCGCGGCGGCGGCCGTGGAGCAAGGTCGAGAGCGGCTCCTGGCCGGCGACCCCAGGGCCGCGGAGGCAGCCTTCGGGCACGCGCGTCGGTGGCCCGGCACCGCCACCCGGGCCGAGACCGGACTCGCCCTGGCCCGGGCCCTGAACGGACACCTCTCGGACGTGGGACCCACCCTCACCGATCTCCGGCCGTTCGCGCCCACCGCCCTCCTCGATCTCGCCCTCGACCGAGAGGACCTGGCCGGGGCTCGGGCGACGGCGGAGCTTCTTCTGCGGGCAGGCCATCCGCTGGGGCCGCTCTACTCGGCGGCGGTCGCGCTGGAGCGGGGCGACACGGACGAAGCGCGAAGACTGGCGGCGGCGAGCCCGGTCCCGCTGGCCTCCCGCACCGTCGGCCGCCGTCTCGCCCAGGCGCTGGCGCTTCGTGCGGCCGGGGCTTCCGCGGTCGTCCGCGACCGC
This sequence comes from uncultured Acidobacteriota bacterium, assembly GCA_963700695.1. Lineage (GTDB taxonomy): Bacteria > Acidobacteriota > Vicinamibacteria > Fen-336 > Fen-336 > JAJDNS01. The sequence goes on from CAVOYO010000010.1 coordinate 193,387, forward strand.
CGAGGGACGCTGGTCGGAGGGCTGGACCCGGAGGGTCGGCTCACCCTCGCCGAGGGACTCGACCCCCGTCTGCTGCCTCCCTTCCACGACAGCCCCCCGCGTGGACGACGACTCGCCTCGGAGCCCGAGGTCACGGTGCCCTTCTGGCTGCCTCCGGCCGAGGCCCACGCCGCCGCTCAGACGGGTGGCCTGCGGCTGACACTGGACCTCGAGCTGGCCCGTATTGCTCTCGACGCCCTCGGCCGCTGGCGCGGCACGATCGTTCTCGTCGAGCCGCGAACCGGGGCGGTGCTGGCCGCGGTCACCGACCCACGCACCCGGGCCCGCGAGGGCGCGGCCGCCTTCCGCCAGCGCCGCGAGCCCGCCTCGATCGCGAAGGTCGTGACCACGGCCGCCGCCTACCGCTCGGGCATCGACGCGAACGCGGCCATCGGGCGGATGACCTGCCGGGGGGTCGAACGCTTCGGCGGGAGGCCTCTCTGGTGCTCGTGGAAGGCGGGGCCCCTGGACGGGCTCGACCACGCCCTCGCCATCAGCTGCAACACGTCCTTCGCGCGGCTGGGCGTCCGGATCGGCGGTGAGCGGCTCGTGGACGAGCTGCGCCGCTGGGGCTTCGACGCGGGAGCAGACACGCTCATGGGGGCGGCCGGACGCGTGCACACCCCGCCCCGGAACGATCGCCAGCTCGCCGACCTGTCCGTCGGCCTCACCCTGTCGGACATCACCCCCCTCCACGCCGCCCTGCTCGCAACGGTCCTGGCCAACGGGGGAACGATGCCCGAGCCACGAGTCGTGGCCAACGTGTGCGGGCCCGTCGGACTGTCGGATCGCCTGGCGGTGCTGCCACCGGCCCGGGAGGTCCTGCGGCCGCGCACCGTGTCTCCGCTCCTCCGGGCCATGCGCGCGGTGGCGCTCTACGGGACCGGCACCGGACTCGCTCCGCGCGGCTTCCCGATCGCAATGAAGACGGGAACGGCCGCCGAGTACCGCAAGGGCTACCACGTGAACTACATCGGGGTCGCGCCCACACCGGATGCGGCCGTCGTCTTCTGCGTGCGCATCACCTATCGGCCGAACTCCCGCGCCGTGAACCTTGCCGCGCGCGAGGTCACCAGCGCGCTGCTCGGCGGCCTCGCCGACCACCGCGTGTCGCTCCAGCGGGAGGCGCGACGGCAGCGCGCCCACGCCGCCTGGCCTGCGGGGCAGGACCGTCGCGCACCCGAACCCGCGTCTCCCGCCACCCCCGGGGAGTGACACGGCCGCTCGCCCGTCCCGGGCTCGCCACGCGGCCCGTGCTACGATCGTTGGCTCGTGTCGAACACCCTCATCTCTGCTCTCAATGCTCCGCGACGCTGGCTGCGGCGGCTGTACGACTGGACCATGCACTGGTCGGAGACCCCCCAGAGCCTGGTCGCGCTCCTCCTGATCGCCTTCGCGGAATCCTCGTTCTTTCCGGTTCCGCCGGACGTGCTTCTGATCGCAATAGTGGCCGCGGCCCCGGCGAAGTGGCTCCGGGCGGCCGGGCTCTGCACGCTGGGCTCGGTGACGGGGGCGCTCCTGGGATACGCGATCGGCTACGGCTTCATGGCCACGCTCGGCCAGCCGATCGTGAACTTCTACCACGCCCAACACCACTGGGAGAACGTGGTGGAGCTGTACAACGGGCCCTGGGGCATCTGGTTCCTGGCGGGGGCGGCGTTCACCCCCATCCCCTACAAAGTGGCGACCATCGCCGCCGGCGCGACTCACATGCCCTTCGTGCCGTTCATCCTGATCTCGGCCCTGGGCCGGGCCGGCCGGTTCTTCCTCGTCGCCGCCATCCTGCGGATCTTCGGGGCTCCGGTGCGACGGACGATCGAGCAGCACTTCGACCTGGCCGCGCTGCTCTTCCTTTTGCTGCTGGTCGGCGGCTTCCTGGTGATCAAGCTCCTCTAGCCGGCGCTCAGGGCTCCCTGGGGGCCGTCACGAAGTCCACGTCCAGCGCGCGAGCCTTCGTGTTGAGGGCCGGGAGGTCCGTCTCGAGGATTCGCCTCCCACTCCGCGGCGAGGGCCTCGAGCTCCTTCTCGAGCTGGCCGTAGATCTCGCGCATCGGCTCCGTCGGAGCCCCGTCGCCGTCGTGGGACCAGCTGTAGAGGGGTGACAGCCGCGAGTGGAGCTTCACCCCCCCGGACCGCCCGGCGAGGATGTCGTAGTTGACCCGGGCCTCGGGGTTGTGCAGCTTCGACTCCAGGGCGTCGAGCTGTGCGACGAGAGCGTCCGCGTCCTTCACGAGCTCTTTCGCCGCGTCGTTCCCCTCCAGCCCCTTCGTGCGTGCGGCGATCTGCTCCCGTACCGCCCGCAGGCCGGCGACGATCTCGGCCACCCGCGTCAGGTCGTCGCGCAGGGCCAGGGCAAAGGCCAGCTGCTCCTCCATGTCGGCCCGGGACACCTCCACGCGCGGGTCGGGAAGGACCTCGACGGGCGTGGTGTACGTCTCCTCTCCGACGGTGAGCCGGACGGTGTAGGTGCCGGGAAGGACGAGGGGGCCGGTGTAGGGGTCTCCGAGGTCGACCTTCGCGCCCACGATCCGCGCGGCCCCCTCGTACCGCAGGTCCCACGACCGCGCGCTGGACGCCCCGCTCGGTCGGCAGCGGCTTCGGCGGCTTCGCGGTCCACTCGGGATCGGGGTCGTCCTCGGGGACCTCGGGCTCCACCTTCTTCGAGCTGCAGCCGACGGACGAGCGTCCCCTGCCCGTCGAGGATCTCGATCGTGATGTCGTCCCCGGACTCCTCCTCGAGCCAGTAGTAGACGAGCGCCCCGGGCGGCGGGTTCTCGCCGGGGCCCTTCAGGTGGGCCGAGACCCCGGAGTGGTACGACCAGCGCGGGGCGGGACGGACCGTGAACAGGTGGGCGGGCTTCGCCTCGACCTCCTCCGACCACTCGCGCAGCGGCGTGAGGTCGTCGAGGATCCAGATCGACCGTCCGTGGGTCCCCACCACGAGATCGTCGTCCTTCACCACCAGGTCGTGCACCGCCACCGTCGGCAGGTTCAGCTCGAGCGGGGTCCAGCTCGCTCCGTCGTCGGGCGAGTACGCCACCCCCCGCTCGGTGCCCGCGTAGAGCAGCCCCTGCTTCTTCGGGTCCTCGCGCACCGCGTGGAGGTAGACGTCGTCCGGCAGGCCCGCGGCGAGGCTCGCCCAGGTCGCGCCGTAGTCGGCCGTCTTCCAGAGGTAGGGCCGGGGGTCGTCCATTCGATGGCTGTCGACCACGAGATACGCGGTGGCGGCGTCGAACGGCGAGGGCTCGATGACGCTCACCGTCCCCCACTCGGGCAGGCCCGGGACGTTCGGGGTGACGTTCGTCCACGTCGTGCCGTCGTCGCGGGAGACGTGGACGAGCCCGTCGTCCGAGCCCACCCAGAGGAGCCCCTTCTCGAGGGGCGACTCCGCGATCGCGAAGATCGTGCCGTACCACTCGACGCCGGTGTTGTCGCCGGTGATCGGGCCGCCCGACCACTTCTGCTTGCTCTCGTCGTCGCGGGTGAGGTCGGGGCTGATCGCCTCCCAGCGTCTGCCCGCCGTCGCGTGTGCGGAAGAGCACGTTGGCGCCGTGGTAGACGACCTTCGGGTCGTGCGGCGAGACGGTGATCGGCGCCGTCCACTGGATGCGGTAGCGCGGGAACTCCGCGCCCCAGCCCGAGCCGTACTCCGGCCAGGGGCCCACGTAGCGCGACTGGCGGGTGCGGTGGTCGTAGCGGGTGAAGATGCCGAGGTACTCGCCGGCGTAGACGACGTTCGGGTCCGAGGGGTCGTGCGCGGTGTAGCCGGCCTCGCCCCCGCCCACCCCGTGCCAGTCGCCCAGCGTGATCCCCGCCGAGGAGAGGCTGTTGGAGGGGCCCGGAGGCGGTGCCGAGGTCCTGCATGGCCCCGGAGACGCGGTACGGGACCGAGGTGTCGACGCTGACGTGGTAGAACTGCGAGATCGGGCAGCGGCGCCGCGTACCAGGTCTCGCCGCCGTCGGTGGAGACGTCGACGCCGCCGTCGTTGGCGTCGAGGATCCGCCGCGGGTCGCGGGGATCGATCCAGATGTCGTGGTGGTCGCCGTGGTGGGGGCCCTTCACGCTCTTGATCGTCTTGCCGCCGTCGATCGACTTCAGCAGCGGGACCTGGGGGAACCAGATGACGTCCGGGTTCGAGGGATCCACGGTCAGCGTCGAGTAGTACCAGGCCCTCTGGCGGAGGGCCCGGTGGTCGCTCGCGCGCGTCCAGCGTCTCGCCGCCGTCGTCGGAGCGGAAGAGGCCGCCCTCCTGCGCCTCGATGAGGGCGTACACGCGTCGGGGATCGGACGGGCGCCACCGCGACGCCCGACCTTGCCCCAGATCCCCTCGGGCAGGCCGTTGCCGGTGAGCCACGTCCACGTGTCGCCGCCGTCGCGCGACACGGCGAGCCCGCTTCCCGGGCCCTCCGCTCACCAGCTCCCAGGGCCGGCGGCGCATCTGCCAGAACCCGGCGAAGACGTTCCGCGGGTTCGCGGGGTCGAGTGCGACGTCGGAGGCCCCGGTGTCCGGCGTCCTTGTCGAGCACCCTCTCCCAGGTCTGCCCGCCGTCCGTGGTGCGGTAGACTCCGCGCTCGGGGTTGGCGCCAAAGGGCCTCCCCAGCACCGCGGCAAAGGCCACGTCGGGGTCCTTCGGATGGACGACCATCGTCCCGATCTGTCCCCGTTGCTTCCAGACGTGGGTCCAGGTCCTCCCGGCGTCGGTGGACTTGTAGATGCCGTTCCCCTCGGCGGCGTTGCCGCGGAAGTTCGCCTCGCCGGAGCCCACGTAGACCACGTTCGGGTCCGAGGGCGCCACCGCGATCGAGCCGATAGAGCTCACCGGCTGCTGGTCGAAGACGGACGTCCACCGGATTCCGCCGTCGGTGGACTTCCAGACCCCTCCGGAGGCGGTGGCCGCGTAGCCGATCAACGGGTTTCCCGGTACCCCGGCGACACGGGAGACGCGTCCGCCGGCCGGCGGTCCGACGAGCCGGTAGCTGAGGCCGGGAAACTCCTCGGGCCCCCGCCTCGGGGGCTTCTTGTCGTCGTCCTCGGCGACGGCGGGCGCGGCCGCGCTCAGGGCCAGCAGAAGAGGGAGGACGGCGAGGCGGACGACTCTCGATGCGGGCATGGTGGAGCTCCTCATGATCCGGCGGCGTGCGGCGCGGGAGAATACCTCCAGATCCGCCCCCCTTCAACCTCTTCGGCGCACCTTGACGGCGCGACACGGCCGGGGCCGCGGGAGGAGAATGGCGTGCGGTCGCTCCAGTACTCGGCGATCGGACACGGTTTCCCGGAGGCTACACGCGATGCCGCGCTGGATCCTGTTTCTTGCACTCGTCGTCGTGGCGTGCCGCGCGACGGCTCCGTCCCCCCCGCCCGCGCCGCCCGGGGCCCCCGCCGCGGCCGCGACGTCCGTCCAGGAGGCCTTCCGCGCGTCGAAGGCGGTCCGGTGGGTGCGGGACTCGGCCGAGCACCGCGCGCTCTTTCTCCAGCTGTTCCGCGCGGCCACCGCCCACGTCGAGGACGCGGCCGCAACGCGCGAGGCCGGGACCTGGGCAGTCCTGGCCGACGCGGATGAGACCGTCATCGACAACTCGCTCTATCAGATCGAGCGCGAGCGGCTGGGCCTGGGGTTCACACGCGAGAGCTGGCACGAGTGGACCAGGAGGCGCGAGGCGGTGCCCCTCCCCGGGGCGAGGAGCTTCCTCGCACGGGTACGGGCGCTCGGCGGACAGATTGCCATCGTCACCAACCGGCGGGAATCGGAGTGCCCGGACACGGAGGCCGTCTTCCAGGCGCACGACCTCGTCTACGACGTCATCCTCTGCCGAGCCGACGACGGGCCGGGCGACAAGAACGCCCGGTTCGAGGCGGTCGTCGCGGGGCGGACACCGGCGGGTCTCCCGCCGCTGGAGGTCGTCGCCATCCTGGGCGACAACATCAGGGACTTTCCGGGGCAGAGCCAGGAGATTCGGGAAGAAGGCGACGAGGCGTTCGCCGACTTCGGCGCGCGGTTCTTCGTTCTCCCGAACCCGATGTACGGCAGCTGGGAGTAGCGCCGTCGGAGCCGGCGGCATCAGTCGACGCGGAGGACGGCGGCGCCACGCACGCGTCCCGCCCGGAGGCGGGAGAGGGCCTCGTTGGCCTCGGCCAGGGGAAGCTGCTCGACCTCCATCCGCACCGGGACCTGCGGGGCCAGGGCGAGGAACTCCTCGCCGTCCCGGCGGGTGAGGTTCGCCACCGAGCGCACGACCCGCTCCTCCCACAGGATTCGGTAGGGAAAGGACGGGATGTCGCTCATGTGAATGCCGGCGCACACGACGACCCCCCCGGGTCCCACCGCCCGCAGGGCCGCCGGGACGAGCTCGCCAACGGGGGCAAAGATGATGGCGGCGTCGAGGGGCTCGGGCGCGGGGCCGAGGGCGTCTCCTGCCCACTCCGCGCCCAGGGAAACCGCGAAGTCCTGCGCGTCCCGGTCGGCGGCACGGGTGAAGGCGAAGACTCGCCGGCCCTGGTGGCGGGCCACCTGGGCCACGATGTGCGCGGCAGCGCCGAAGCCGTAGAGTCCGAGCCGCTCCGCGTCGCCGGTCATCGAGAGCGAGCGGTAGCCGATGAGCCCGGCGCACAGGAGCGGTGCCGCCTGAACCTCAGGGACGCCCTCGGGAATCGGGAAGCAGTAGCGCGCGTCGGCCACCGCGAGCTCGGCGAAGCCGCCGTCGATGTGATAACCGGTGAACCGTGCCTCGGCGCACAGATTCTCGCGCGCGCTGCGGCAATGGCGACACGTGCCGCACGTCCAGCCGAGCCAGGGCACCCCGACCGGCGTGCCTACGTCGAGATGCTCGACGTCCGGCCCGATGGCATCGACCACGCCCACGATCTGATGGCCGGGGACGACGTGGCGCCCGAGGTCGGGCAGATCCCCGTCCACAACGTGCAGGTCGGTTCGGCAGACCCCGCAGGCGACGACACGGACCCGCACCTGACCGACGGCGGGCACGGGCACCGGGAGAGCCCACTCCCGCAAGGGCTCACCCGGGCGCTCGAGGACCATCGCCTTCATCGTCGGCGTCACGCGCGGGGATCCCCCAATTTGAAAGGCCCGGGGCATGGGCCCCGGGCCTTCTTCGAGTTGGTCGTCCTCCCGGCTAGAGCGGGGTCACGTTCGCGGCGCGGGGTCCCTTGGGACTGTCGACGACCTCGAACTGGACCTTCTGACCCTCGTTGAGGGTCCGGTAGCCCTCGGCCCGGATCTCGCTGTGGTGGACGAAGACGTCCGGACCACCCTCCTGCGAAAGGAACCCGAAACCCTTGGACTCATTGAACCACTTGACGGTGCCTTCAATCATGAACGTCAGGCCTCCTTCGGCCCTTCCTAGTCCGCTACGTCGCCTGCGCGCTCACGATTCCGACACCGCCCCCCATTGGGCAGCCCCAACCGCCGAACGCCAGACCAAACGGCTACTAGAGACGCCTAAGCCTACCACAAGGATCGCCTCCGAGGCGGCCCCTCGGGGTCGCGCCCGCGATCCTCCTCCTCAGTCGATTTGACGCCCCCCGCCGAGCCGTCTAGGGTCGCGGGGTGGCTGAGCCCATCCGAGTCCGCCGAGGAGTCCGGGTGCCGGCAAACGCGATCACGTGGCGGGCCGTCCGCTCCTCCGGCCCCGGTGGGCAGAACGTCAACAAGGTCGCGTCGAAGGTCGAGCTGCGCGTCGACCTCGAGGGCGTCGAGGGCCTGGACGACACCGCCCGGGCCCGGCTCGCGATCCTCGCGGCGCCCCGGCTCGACTCGCGGGGCCGCCTCCTCCTCACCAGCCAGCGCACGCGCGACCAGGCCCGCAACCTCGAGGACGCCCGGGAGAAGGTCCGCCGGCTCGTGGCCCGGGCCCTGGTGACCCCGAAGCGCCGGCGGCGCACACGCCCGTCGTCGGCTGCCGTCGAGCAGAGGCTCCGGGCGAAGCGCCTCAGGGGCGTCCGGAAGCGGGAGCGGGGTGCGTCCGGGCACAACGACGTCTGAGTCCGCATCCGCCCCCGGCGCCCCGCCGCCCATCTGGTCCGACGTCGACCTGACGGCGGTCATGGTGCTCCCTCACCCGCCGGGCGATACTGGGTGAGGGTCGACGAGGAGGAGGCAGCGTGTCCAAGCCAATTGACGTCCTCATGAGCGAGCACCGCCTGATCGAGCAGGTGCTGGGCTCCCTGGAGAGCTTCGTTGTCGCGGTCGATGGTGGCCTGGCCGTCGAGCGACCGCTCGTGAGCGACTACGCGGGGTTCTTCCGCGGCTTCGCCGACGCGTACCATCACGGCAAGGAGGAGGACATCCTCTTCCAGAGGATGATCGAGCGCGGCTTCCCCACGGAGTCGGGGCCTCTCGCGGTGATGCTCCACGAGCACACGCAGGGCCGGGCCCGCGTGGCCGTCCTGAGACAGGTGGGCCAGGCCGAGGGCGAGGTCGACGCCACGGAGCGGACGGCGCTCGTGGCCAGCGCCAACGAGTTCATCCCGCTCCTGCGCCAGCACATCATCAAGGAGGATCGCATCCTCTACCCGATGGCCCTGCAGATGTTGACCGGACCCGAGCTCGACCAGATGGAGACGGCGTTCGAGGCCTTCGAGAGGCGATTGAGCGGCGACGCCACCGAGGAGCGGTTGCGAAGGCTGGCGGATCGCCTGACGTCCGCGTTCGCGCCCGACCCGGAGCGCATGGCGGCGGCGGCCAACATGCCCCACTGCGGTCCCGTCGGCGACTGAGCGCGCGGCGGACGGCCAGCCGTCAGTCCGGGTAGCGGAGCGGGGGGGCGGACACCGCACTGCTGCCGAGGATCTCGAGCACCCGGTGGGCGTGGTGGACCCGCCCGAACTCGTCCACCGCCCGGACGGTCACGGTGTAGGTGCCGGGGTGGAGATCGTCGGGCAGGTCGGCCACGAACAAGTGAGATGACGGCTGGGCTTCCACCCACGGCTTGACGGTCGCCGTGTTCCGGCGAAAGAGCTCGTCGGTCGAGGGATCGACGCGCAGGACGCGCTCCATGGTGAGCGGCGCCCGATCTCCCACCGAGACCGCCACCGTCGACCGCGGTCCGCCGTCGAACAGGTTCACGTACACGTCGGCGGCGGCCACCTCGTCGACGGTGAGCCGCCCGTCCAGCAGCTCACCGGGACGGAAGTCACGAGAGATGTCGCCCCCCGGGCCGTGGTGCGCCACGTCGAACATGATACGCATCTGGTAGTCCGCGGGCTTGCCCGCGGCCTTGTAGCGCACCTTCAGCTCCACCCCATCGACCTCCAGCACGTGGTAGCCGTTGGGGGTGCCGTCGCGCTGCTCGGCCACGGGGACGCCGCGCTCGTCGAGCGGCCCGCTCCACCAGCTGCCGGAGACCGTGGTCAGCACGTGGTGGTGGAACGGTGCCGGACCGGTGAAGCCGTCTTCCTCGTCGAAGTAGCGGTGCTCGGTGGTGTGGGTGTGGCCGGCCACGGCGTAGAGATGACGCCGATCCGAGAGGAGTTGGAAGAGCTCGCGACGGTCCTGGGTGTTCATGCCGGGGGTGTCGCCGAGATACGTTTCGAGGGGCGAGTGCATGGCCAGGAAGACGAGCTTGTTCTCGGGCACGTGGGCGAGCTCGGCTTCGAGCCAGGCCAACTGCGCGGCACCGATGCGCGCGACGTATCCGCCGGTGCCGCGAAGGTCTCCGGGGTCGACCTCGCCGCTCCCCTGGTAGTCGATGTTGTCCAGCACGAAGAAGACGGCATCGGCGTACTCGAAGGCGTAGTAGGGAGGGCCGTAGTGGCCCTTGAATGTCTCCAGCGCGTAGCGGTCGTCCGTGGCAAGCAGGTTGATCTCGTGGTTGCCCGGCACGTTGTACCAGGGGATCCCGATCTGGGCGATGACGCTGTTGAAGCGGGGGAAGAGCGACAGGTCGTCGAAGAGGATGTCCCCCATGGTCATGCCGAATCGGGCCTTGGTCCCGATCAGCTCGGAGACGACGTCGGCCGCGATGAAGCCGATCTCCGCCTGCGATTGCGGCTGCGTGTCCGAGAGCAGGATCGCCTCGAAGGAGCGCGGCTCGTCGCGGCGGCGGAGCGGGAAGTCGATCTCCGCGGGCAGGGGCCCGGTCGGGGCAATGCCGGTGTATCTCAGCCCCGCGGGCGAGCCCGCGGGCTGATGGACGTAGTAGAACTGCGGCAGCATCAGCCCGTTCACGGGCGTTGCGTAGCCCGAGGGTTTCGTGATGAAGATGATCGCCTCGTCGCCGATCTCGAGCGTGTAGACCCCGGCCTCTCCGGTGAGGACCACCTGTCGCCCGTCCGACACGCGGACGCCCGCGATCCCCGGCTCTCCCGGGTCACGCCGTCCGTCGGCGTCGAGGTCCTCGAACGCCGTTCCTCGCGCCGTCTCCGCCCGCCCGGCGACGGGCACCAGAGCCAGCAGCACGATCCCAAGCCAGACTCGCATGCGTCCCCCTTCTTCCTGATGTCGCGCCAGTCCACCGGCCTGCCCGGGCCACCTGACACACGGGAGCCCGGGACGACGTCGCGGATGAAGACTCGGCGGACAGGAGAAGTGAAAATTGGCGGGGTGGACGGGACTCGAACCCGCGACCTCCGACGTGACAGGCCGGCGTTCTAACCAGACTGAACTACCACCCCGCGGGGGTGCGCGCCGGGTTCCTCGGAGAAAATCCTGGTGGGCGGTACAGGATTCGAACCTGTGACACCCGGCGTGTAAGACCAGTGCTCTACCGCTGAGCTAACCGCCCAACGGACAACCGAAAAAGCGTAGCGGAAAGCCCCGCGCGCGTCAATCGTCGTCCCGCGGCGCCTCGACGCAGTCGGCGAGGGCCTCGCGCCAGGGCCGCAGGGCCGGCAAGCCCAGGGCGTGGTAGCGCGCGGTGTCGAGCACCGAGTATGCCGGGCGCCGGGCGGGCAGCGCCAGCTCGGCGGAGCCGATGGCCTCGACCGGGACGTCGATCCCGGCCCGGGTCAGTGTGGCCAACGCCAGCTCGTGCCAAGTGCAGCAGCCGGCATTGGCGACGTGGAAGACCCCGCGAGCGGCCGCCCCGACCAGGGCAACGGAGGCGACGGCCAGGTCGGCGGCACAGGTCGGGGCAAATGTCTGGTCGGCGACGACGCGCAGCGGCTTCCCCTCACGAGCGCGCGCGAGGATTCGGCCCGCAAAGGAGCCGCCCTTCTGCTCACTTCCGCCCCGACCCAGCAGTCCACTGGTCCGGATCACCAGGTGCTCGCCCCCCGCGGCCGTGACCAGCTGCTCCCCCGTCAGCTTGGACACACCGTAGGCCCCGAGCGGCCGCGGACAGTCATCTTCCCGGTAGGGCCGGCTCGCCCGGCCGTCGAAGACGTAGTCCGTTGAGAAGTGGACGAGAAGCGCCCCCCGCTCTCTCGCGGCGCGGGCGAGCCGCCGCGGGGCGATCGCGTTCACCTCCAGGGCCACCTCGGGCTCGGCCTCGGCCTGATCGACCTTGTTGTAGGCGGTCGCGTTGAAGATGACGTCGGGACCGACGCGGTCCACCACGGAGACCACGGCCGCGCCGTCCGTGACGTCGAGCTCGGCGAGGTCTCCCGCCCAGGCCACCTCGTCGGCGAGGACCGAGACCAGCTCGCGCCCGAGCTGGCCTTCGGACCCGACGACGAGGGCCCTCACTCCTGAGCCCGACCCGCGAGATCGAAGTCGCGTGCGGTCAGTCCGCCGGCATCGTGAGTGCTCAACGTGAGCGTGACCTTCGAGTAGCGAATGTCGATGTCGGGATGATGGTCCATGGCCTCGGCATGCTCGGCAACGCGGTTCACGAATGCCACGGCATGTTTGAAGTCGGCGAAGGAGAAGGTCCGGCGGATCTCGTCTCCCTGACGCTCCCAGCCAGGGAGCCGGGTCAGACGCTCGGCGATCTCGGCATCGGAGAGGCGCTTCATGTGCTCTCGTATCCTCCTGCGGGTGAGCCCGGGCCCGCGGCTCAGGCGCGGGCCGTGGACGGGGTGCCGGGCCGACGGCGGCGGCGGCGGCGACGTTTTCGCGGCGGCGCCTTCGCGTCGCCCGTGGCCTCGACCGCGCTGCCGCCCGCGGCTCCGCCCGCCTTGAAGCTCTGGCTCCGCCAGTGCGAGGCAAGCTCCTCGCCCTCTGGCCCACCGTGGATCTCCAGCCAGCGGACGGCATCGTCGAAGTACGTCTTGGCGGCGAGCGCCTGCCGGGCCGAGGCGGGGGCCTCCCGGTCGCGTAGTCGCCGCTGAGCCGCGAGAAGGAGCCGCAGGCGCTCGAGGTCGCGCCGCGCGAACGGCAGGGTCACGGGCGGCGGGGGAGAAGGGGCCTCCGGGTCGGGCTCGTCCTCCCCGCCCAGCGAGGCGATCTCGGTTGCCAGATCCTCCACCGGCGGCTCGGCCTCGCCGCGTCGGCGCCAGCCGGGGCTGGGGGTGGCCACCCTCCGAAGAGGCACCCCCAGCGGGACCAGCAGCGAGCCGGTGAGGAGGGAGTTGGTCAGGGCCTCCAGATCGGCTGGTCCCGAGTTGCGGTACCCATCGAGCCGGGCGAGGCTCCCCAGCAGGGCCTCTCCGCCCTCCGCGATGGCCCGGTCGGCCTCCGGAAGGAGGTAGGCGAGCAGACCGGATTCGTGAAGCATCTCGAAGGTCCGGCGCGAGCGGCCCTGTCTCAGGATCTTGTAGAGCTCCTCGAGGATTCGTGCCGGGCTGCTCCGCACGATCTCCCCACGGAGAAACCGGATCGCTTCGCCCGTGTCGGCGTCAATCCCGAAATCGAGCCGGGCCGCGAGCGCGACCGCCCGAAGCATGCGCACCGGGTCCTCGCGGAAGCGGACCGCGGAATCGCCGATGGTGCGGATGGTGCGGGCCTCGAGGTCCCCGAGCCCGCCAACCCAGTCGATCACGGAGAAGTTGGCGATGTCGTAGAAGAGCGCGTTGACCGTGAAGTCCCGGCGGAAGGCATCCTCCTCGGGGGTGCCGAAGGTATTGTCACGGCGGATGAGGGTGTCTCCGGCCTCCGGCTCCGAGGCCCGCCGGAAGGTCGCAACCTCGACCATCTTCTTGCCGAAACGAACGTGAACGAGGCGAAAGCGCCGGCCCACGATGAAGCTGTTTCGAAAGAGCTTCCGCACCTGTTGGGGGTGCGCGCTGGTGCTGATGTCGAAGTCCTTGGGTCGCCGATTCAGCAGCAGGTCGCGGACACCCCCGCCGACCAGGTACGCCACGAATCCATGGTTCTTCAAGCGGTAGAGGACCTTGAGCGCCTCGGGATCGAGGTTCTTCCGCGAGATGATGTGCTCGGGCCTCGACAGAATGCGAGGCGCAACGTTCCCGGGCGAAACCTCCATTGGTAGAGGATTATAGATCGAAGGCGGCGAAGGCCTCGGAGGCACCCCTCAGGGGCGCTCGGGACGTACGAACACTCGGCCGGCGCGCCGCTCCACCCGGAAGGGGGTTTCGTCCGGGAAGAGACCGGGGATCCGGAAGACGGGCAGGGGACGGGAGGGGTCGCGCACCCAGTGGTCGCCGTCGGCACGCAGGGCGCCCAGGAACACCAGCTCGCGCCACTTCAGCTCCGGGATCGAGAAGCCGTCCTCGAGAACCACGACGTCGGCGAAGGGCTCCTGCTGCTCGGCCATCACCCGCGCTCGGGCGCACCCGCCATCCGGCGGGCCATGTGCTCGAGGAGCTTCAGCTCCCGGGGGGTGATGTCGGTGCGATGGACGAGGGCCCGCCAGTCATCGAAGCGACCGTCGGTATTCACCCGGGGGAGGGCCCCGATCGCGAGGAGCCCGTCCTTCAAGAGCCCGAGCAGCCGTTCCTTCTCTTCGTGGGTGGCGCGACGCGACCCCTGGCCTGCGCCTCGATGAAGCGCCCGCTGCGCCTCGTAGGCCGCGATCGCCACGGCGTGCGAGAGGTTGAAAGAGGGCTGCGCCGTGTGCGAGGGGATGCGAGCTTGGCGGCCGCAGAGGGCCAGCTCCTCGTTGGTCAGGCCGCTCGTCTCGGGACCGAGCACGAGCGCCGCCGTCTCTTCCCGCCCGAGCGACGCGACCTCCTGGGCCGCCTCGCGGATGTCGACGGAGGCCGAGCCCGCACCGCGACGTGCGGAGAGGGCCACCGCAAGGGCCGTCCCCTGGAGGGCCGCGGTGAGATCCGGGAAGACGCGGGTGGCCTCGAGGACGTCCTGCGCCCCCCAGGCCGTGCGCCAGCACTCCAATGTTCGCCAGTCCCCGGGCGCCACGAGGTCGAGGCCGTCGCCGCCCGTGTTTCGGATCACCCGTGCACTCGCGCCGACGTTGGCGGGGCTCTCCGGCCGGACGAGGACGACGCGGACGCGGGCCATCGCCTGGCGTCAGCCTGCGGTGGGGTCGTCGCCCTGGCGCTCCGCCGCGGGCCAGTGGCGCAGGAACCGCCGGACCCGGGGCTCCTGCTGGCAGTGCTCGAGCAGCAGCGCGCGCAGGCGCTCGCCGTCCGCCGTGGACATCTCCACGAACTCGAGCCCGCCGCCCGGCGGGAGGTACTTGGAGCTGAGCGCCGTGCCCTCCGGGTGCCACCAGGCGACGCGGCACCGCGCCTCGAAGAGCCGCTCGCTCCCCGGCCAGGGGAAGCGGATCGAGAGGTGCTCGTCGTGGGCGAGGGCCTCGGCGCGCTCCACGAAGACGCCGGCGAGCCCGATGTCGATCACGAACACCTCTTCCTCGGCATCGCCGCGCAGAAGAGTGGCGCGGCGGACGAAGGGAATGCGCAGCTGTCGGAGAACGCTGTCCGGCGGCGGAGCCTGGTGCGTCCTCGGGAGGATCCGGGTCATGGATCGATAGAGTGCCCGTCGCGGACGCTAACACCGCGCGCCGAGGGTGTCAACGAGCGTTGACACGCGCAGAGGGCGTGTGGTGAAATCTTCGCCAACGAAGAAGGATCTCCTTTTCCTTCTGTCTTTTGCGGAGGGTGAACCCGTGGCGGATCCCCAGTCTGACGGCGTGACCGTGCCAACGCTCGTGATGACGGGAGGACCCCTCGACGGGACGACCTACCCGCTCACCGTGACCGCCAAGGAGCTCGTCCTGGGCTCGAGCATGGACGCCGACGTCCAGATCATGCTCGGCAACGTCGAGCCACAGCACGCGAGCCTGTCGCTGGGCTCGGCCGGGCTCGCGATCGCCGATGGCGGCAGCGCCACCGGGACCTTCGTCAACGGAGAGAAGGTGGAGGGCGTTCAGACCCTGCAGGAGGGCGACCGCATCTGCCTCGGCCCTCCCGGCGCAAAGGGCAGCGCGAAGCTCCTCGTGAGGCTCCCCGGCGGCATCGCGACCGCCGCCGCCGAGGAGCCGCCCGCGATGGCCGAAGACGGTCCCGAAGCCCCCCGTTCGGGGAAGAGGCCGCGCCTCTCATCATCGACGACTCGGAAGGGGCGCCGCTCGTCCTCGAGGGCGATCCACCGCCGCCGTCCCAGCCCGTGTTCGGGAGTGAGCCGCCGCCATCGCCTCCCCCCGGGGGGGCGGAGGCCGAGCTCACGGGGGAGGAGATCCTGGCCGCCGAGGAGGTGGTCGTGGACGACGGGGCGGTCGGGCCGCCGCTCGAAGCGAGCGAGGTCCCGCCCGAGGAAGACGCGCTGTTCGACAGCCCTCTTCCTCTTCCGCCGCCCGTGGCGGCGGCACCGCCCCCCCCGACGCCGAGCCGACACCAGTGGTCCCGCCGGCGGCCGCCGATCCCGGCCCCCTGACCTCTCCCCCGCCGGACGACTATCAGACCGAGCCACCGTCCATCCCGTTTGCGCCCATGGACGAGCCCGAAGACACCTTGCCGGAGCCGGCTCCGCCACCGCCCCCCGCCCCGGCACCCGGCACGGCACGGGCCCGAGCCAAGACACCGGCCCGGGGCCGTCGGACGGGCCGCCGCTCTCCGGGCACTCTCGGTCCCGGTCGTCCCGATCGCTGGCGGGCTCGTTGTCGTCCTCGCGATCGGGGCCGCCGCGTGGTGGTTCTTCCTCCGGCCCTCCGCGCCGGAGCCGAGCCCGGCCACTCCCACCGCCGCTGCCGCCGGCGCGAGCACCGCCACCGCCGTCCCTCCCGGCACCCCGCACGTCACCGCTCTCGAGCCCGACGTCGCGTTGCCCGGGGAGACCGTCCTGATACGAGGCGAGAATCTGTCGGACCCGGTCTCGGTCACGATCGGCGGCACCCCGGCGGAGGTCACGGAGACGACCGCGGAGACCATTCGCGTCGTGCTGCCGGACATCGCGGTGACTGCGGGCCAGCAGACCGAGCTCGTCGTGCAGGCCGGTGGCACCACCATGGAGCCGATGGAGTTCTTCTTCGGCCGGCTCCCCCTGGTCCTCGAGGTCTCCCCGTCACGAGGGCCCGTGGGTGAGCGCGTCGTGATCAAGGGGCGGGGCTTCGACCCCGATGCTGCCGGCAACGCGGTGACCTTCGGCGGCGCTCCCGGGCTGGTCCTCAGCGCGTCCCCGAGCGAGCTCACGGTCGTGGCTCCGGCCGCACCCACCGCCGAGTCCCCGGAGATCCCAGTGGTGGTGACGGCGGGCGGGCGGGCCTCTGGCGCCAACGTCCGCTACTTCCTCACCCAGGCGACTTCATCGGTCTTCGTGCCGCGTTTCTACGCGGCCCCTGTCGTCCGGTATCCGGGCGAGCCGCTCGCTTTCGTGTCCACACGGCTCGCGCCGGTCCTGCTCCTGGGAGGGCCGGGCCAGAGCGGGTCGACCGCGGTGCGGGCGGCGGACGTGTCGGCAGCCCTCAACCGTCTCGTCGCGGGGGCGGGCAAGCGGCAGATCGAGATCGAGTTCCGGCCGAGTCCCTCGCCGTCGGTGGCGGTGGCCGGGGAGGTCGATCCCCTCCTGGTCGCGACCCCGGCGGATGCCGCCGCGTATTCCCGGGCCTGGGAGTCCGTACCTCGCTCCCGGGGCCAGGTAGGCGCGCGCGCGCTGGCGCAGCATTGGGCAGCGATCCTCCAGGACTACTTCGGCCTCTTCGTGTACCGGGAGCGTCCGCTCCAGATGCTGGCCCTCTCGCCCCGGGGTCAGGTCTTCATGGACATTTACACCGCGGCGAGACGGCGCGGGGGGGGGCAGGGCGTCCCGACGAGCATCGTCTACCCCACGACGGAGAGGATGGCGACCGACCTGCTCCAGGCGGCGCTGGTGGCCTCGGGCGGAACCCCGAGGGAGGAGGTCGCGGTCGAGGGGAGCTGGAAGGGCACCATCCAGGACCCCGACCGAGGCGACCGTCGGTTCGCGGTGGAGCTCCGCCTCGACAGCAAGAGCGTCGCGGGAACGATGACGACGTGGCGAGGCAGCATCGAGCTGAGCTCTCCCCTGCGCGACATCAGCTTCAGCCGGGGCACGCTCAAGTTCACGGCGGACCTCCAGGGAACCCCCCACCGGTTCGCGGGCGTGCTCGAGGAGGAGACGATCACGGGCGCCGCCGAGCGCCAGGGTCTGTCGCCGGCCCCATTCACTCTGCATTACGCGGAGTAGGGCGATGGCCCGTCGCGTGCGCACGGGGCTCGAGGTGCTCCTGGAGCGCCCGGCCCGGGTACGGGGCCTCCGCGTCGGCCTGGTCGCCAACCCCGCGTCGATCACCTTCGACCTCGTGCACGCGTCGCTCGCGCTCGCTCGGCTTCGGGGGGTGAGCCTCGTGGCGCTCTTCGGACCCGAGCACGGGATCACGGCCGATGCCCAGGACCTCGTGGAGGTGGACCACTCGCGCGAAGGGGCGACCGGGCTTCCCGTTCACAGCCTGTATGGGGAGACACGCATCCCGACCCCCCAGATGCTGGCGGGACTCGACGCGGTCGTGGTCGACCTTCAGGACGTCGGCTCGCGCTACTACACCTACGTCTACACGATGCTGCACGTGCTCGAGGCCTGCGCCCGCGAGAGGAGGCGCGTGATCGTTCTCGACCGCCCCAATCCCCTTGGCGGCGTCGGCGTGGACGGTAACGTGCTCGAGCCCGAGTACCGGTCGTTCGTGGGGATGCACACGCTGGCGGTCCGGCACGGCATGACGGTGGGCGAGCTGGCCTTGATGTTCCGCGAGGAGCTCGGGCTCGAGGTGGACCTGCACGTCGCGCGCATGCGCGGCTGGCGGCGTGGCATGCATTTCGAGGACACCGGTCTTCCGTGGGTGCTCCCGTCGCCGAACATGCCCACGCCCGACACCGCGTTCGTCTATCCCGGGGGCTGCCTCGTCGAGGGCACCAACCTCTCCGAAGGTCGCGGCACCACACGTCCGTTCGAGCTCGTGGGAGCGCCGTGGCTCGACGGCTCCGCCCTGGCCCGCACCCTCGAGAAGGAGCGCCTGGACGGCGTGGGATTCCGCCCCGCGGCCTTCACGCCGACCTTCCACAAGCACGCCGGCCGCCGGTGCCAGGGCGTGCAGGTTCACGTCCGCGAACGGAAGAGCTTCCCCGCCTTCCTCACCTACCTTCTCCTGATCCACCATGCGCGGAGGCAGGATCCGGAACGGTTTGCCTGGCGCGAGCCTCCCTACGAGTACGAGCTCGTCAGGCCGCCGATCGACATCCTCACCGGGACCGACCGGATCCGCGGGGCGATCGACGCCGGGCGCTCGCCGAAGACGCTCGCCCGGGGCTGGCGGAAGCAGCAGGATGCCTTCCGGCGCCGCCGCGAGCGCTTCCTGCTCTACTAGTGGCGGGAGCGGACGGTCAGGATGACGGCGACGAGGATCAGGGAGCCGCCAGCGAGAAGACCGGGGGTCAGCGGCTCGTGGAGTATCAGCGCACCGAGGGCGACCGCCACCACCGGGTTCACGTAGGCGTAGGTGCTGACCGTGCTCGCGGGCAGCTCGTTCAGGCAATACGCAAAGGCGGTGAAGCCCACCAGCGAGCCGAACACGGCGAGGTACGCGACGCCGCCCCAGGCCCGTGGCGAGGCCTCGGCGAGCTGCGACAGGTCCTCTCGGAACAGCCGTGACGCCAGCGTCAGGACGATTCCTGCCGCCAGCATCTCGATCGCGGCGGCAGAGGCCAGCGGGAGCCGCTTCGGGACCGACTGGGCATAGAGCGATCCGACGACCCAGGCCACGCAGGCGGCCTGGAGGGCCAGGACGGCCCGCCAGTGCTCGGACGCGACGGCGCCCTCGGGGCGGGCCACCAGGGCGACCCCAACGAGCCCGGTGATCGTCCCGACCCAGACGCGAGCCGTCCAGGGCTGCCCTCCGGGACGGAGACCGTCGAGCAGGACGAACCACACGGAGACCGTCGCCACCACGAGCGCGGCGATGCCGCTCGGGATCGTACGCTCCGACCACATCACCAGGGCGTTGCCCACCGAGAGCAGAAGGATGCCGATCACGGCGTAGTCGAGGACCTGGCGCCGGCTCGGAGAGGCGTGGCCACGGTCGACCACGCGGGCCAGGAGCGCCATCACCAGCCCCGCGCTCGTGAAGCGCACCGCCGCCGCCGCGATCGGCGGCATCTCGCTGACGACAACTCGCATGGCGAGGTAGGTCGAGCCCCAGACGACCCAGACCACGGCGAGGGCGAGGAGAGGCAGCAGGCGGCGGGAGGAGGCGGTCATGCGCCCCGCAGTCTACGTCGAGCCGGCTCGGCGCGGAGTGCTAGGTGCGTGAGTGCGCTGCGGCGTGAGCGGTTCAGCCCGCCTTCGCCGTTCGACCACCGAGAGCCGCGACCCGCTCGTGCACGCGGGCGACCTCGGCGCGGTCGACCTCGCCATCCGCCCAGAGATCGAGGTAGAGCGAGTAGAGTCGCCGCGCCTCGTCCAGGCGGCCCGCCTTCTCTTCGAGTTGGGCCAGGAGAGCCAGGCTCCGCACATAGGCGATCGGCTCCCACAGCCGCTCCATGCCCCCGTTAGCGACCCGCTCGAAGGCCTGCCGGGCCTCGTCCAGGCGGCCGTCCTCCAGGGCCGCCCGGCCGAGCGCGAAGTGGATCCGCGCCGCCGGGGCCTTGTACTCGATGGCCGCCTCGGGGAGGAGGGCGGCGGCACGTGCGAGAAGCTCGCGGGCACGGGCGGGGTCGCCCTCCCCCCAGGCCAGCTCTCCCTCGAGACGGAGCCGGTGGGGCTCCGCGATCGGGGCGGGCAGGCTCCGGAGCCAGACCTCGACCTCCTCGCGGCTGCGTTTCGCGTCCTTCGGCTTGCCCTCGCGCGCGAGGCAGGTGGCCCGGCACGAGTGGGCCGCGGCGACGACCTCCGGATCCTGCGGCGCCTCGGCCAGTGCCTTCTTGACCTCGGCGAGCGCCTCGTCCGCCCGGCCGAGGTCCGCGGCAATCTCGGCACGGAACAGATGCACCCGGGCCCGCTGGTCCGGCGAGTCGGCGAGGCGCAGGCCTTCGTCGGTGATCGCGCGCGCCTTCTCCAGGTCGCCGCGGTAGAGAGCCAGCACGGCCAGGGCGGCGCCACCCTGCCATCGTTCACGCGGGTTCGAGGACGTGGTCAGCTGACGGGCGTTCGCCTCGGCCTCGAGCCAGCGTCCCTGCAGGACGTGCACGACGAGATGGCCATGGTCGAGCTTGAAGTTGTGGGCGTCGAGCGCCCCGGCCCGGTCGTAGGCGCGCAGGGCCTCCTCGTGGCGCCCCCGCGTGACGAGGAAGAGCCCCAGGTTCTCGTAGCCGGCGGCGCGATCCGGGTGGTCCCCGACGTACTGGGCCAGGGCCTGCTCCGCACGTTCGGGTTGACCGGAGGCCACGTACGCCTCGGCCAGGCTCATGT
Source organism: uncultured Acidobacteriota bacterium (assembly GCA_963700695.1). Lineage (GTDB taxonomy): Bacteria > Acidobacteriota > Vicinamibacteria > Fen-336 > Fen-336 > JAJDNS01. The sequence continues at coordinate 214,099 of CAVOYO010000010.1, forward strand.
AGGTCCCGGGGAACGTCATCCCGCGCCGTCGCAGCTCCTCGAGGTGGGCCAGGGCTTCGGGGTAGCGTCGCGACTGGAGGAGCAGCTGGGCGAGGTTGTTTCGGGCCGCGGTGAGGTCGGGTTCGCGCATCCACCGCGGCCTGGTAGGCGGCTACCGCCTTGTCGAAGGTCGCGGGTCCAGGGAGTAGTACCGACCCTGGATGTAGTAGCGCTCGGCCGGCGGGAGCCGCTCCGCCCGCTCCAGGGCTCGCGCCGCGTACTCCCGTGCCCGGGGCATGTCGCCGAGGTTGGCGTGGACCACCGACAGCTTTGCGTGCGCCATCGCGAAGCCGGGATCGGCGCCGACCGCCTTCTCGAGCATCGCTCTCGCCTCTCGCTCCTCGAGCCGCTCGTGATGCTCCATGCCCTGGACGAAGTAGCCGATAGGCGTCCACGGACGACGTCGTGACGTCTTCGATCCCCTTGGGGGAGTCCCTTCCGCCATCGCCTGGAGCTCGAGGCGGTTTCGGATCCGGGAGGTCAGATCGTCCACCAGCGCGAACAGGCCCTCCTCGGCGTCGCCCTCGACGCGCTCGGACGCGAGCACCTCGCCGTCTTCGAGGGTCCTGCAGCTGGGCCTGGATACGAAGCTGCGACCCGGCCCGGACGAAGCTGCCCACGAGGGCCGTCTCGACGTCGGCCTGGCGGGCCACCGCGTCCACCGCCGGGGCTGAGACCGTGCGGGCGTCACCCTGGCCCAGCTCGTCGAGAAGCTGATACAGCCGCGACGTGCTCAGGACGCGCAGCGTGGGCGACTGGGACAGGTTGGTCACCAGCATGTCGGTGAGGCCGGTGCGCAGCCAGTCGAGCTGTGAGTCGCCGGAGAGGTTGTCGAAGTAGAAGACGGCGATCGAGGAGCGCCCGTCGGCCTCGGCGGCACCCGGGTCGCGACCGAGCAGCATGAGCGCGGCGACCGCGGCCACGGCGACGGCGGCGACGGTCAGGGCCGGCAGCAGCCAGCTCCGGTGCGGCGGGCAGCATGGCGAAGCGGCGGCTGCCGCTGGTCGTGTCCCGAAGCAGCTCCCCGGTGTCGTAGTCGCGCTTGAGATCCTCGAGGTCGCGGCGCAGGTCGGTGGTGGACTGGTACCGGTCCTCGACGCGCTTCTCGAGCGCGCGCTGGATCATCCGGGCCAGGGGCCGCGGGACGTCCTGGCGGAGCTCGTGAACCGGAGTTGGGGTGTCCTTGAGCACCGAGGACAGCACCGAGAGGTTCGTGCGGCCCTGGAACGGGCGCTCGCCGGTCGTCATCTCGTAGAGCAAGATCCCGAGCGAGAAGACGTCGGAGCGGTGGTCGACGGGCAGGCCCTGGGCCTGCTCGGGCGACATGTACGCGACCGTCCCCACGATCCGCCCGTCCTGCGTCACCGACTGCGTCTCGCGCGTGGTGCGGTCCTCGTCGTCTCCCGAGTGCGCCCACAGCTTGGCCAGCCCGAAGTCGAGCACCTTCAGGCGACCCTCCGGGGTCAACATCACGTTCTCGGGCTTGAGGTCGCGGTGGAGGATTCCCTGTCGGTGGGCGGCGCTCACCGCGTCGGTCAGCGCGATCGCGAGGGGGAGGAAGCGCTTCATCGGGAGCCCGCCCCGCGGGACGGCCGACCCGAGGGTCTGCCCCTCGACGTGCTCCATCGTCAGGAAGCGGCGTCCGTCCGCCTCCTCGATGGAGTGCAGCGTCACGATCCCCGGGTGGTTGAGCGACGCGATGGTCTGCGCCTCACGTTCAAACCGCTGGACCTTCTCGGGGTGCTTGGCCATCTCGGGGGGGAGGATCTTCAGGGCCACCCGCCGGCCGAGCCGTGTGTCCTCGGCCAGGTACACCTCCCCCATGCCCCCCGAGCCCAGGGCCTCGAGAAGGCGGTAGGATCCGAGGGTCTGGCCCACCAGACCGGCCGGGGGGTGCGCCTCTCCCATGACGCCAATGATAACGATAGAAGCGGGTGCGCGGATCCCTCCGGTGACATCACTTCACACACCATCGGCCCTGACGGGCCGAGGGCGGGGGACACAGAATCGCCTATCCCAGGATCTGGTGCCGGGAAGGTCCTGGGTGGGGCTGGAGACGCGCGATCGCCAGCTCAGCGGCTGCCGGCCGCGGGTGGCCTGAACGACGTTCACTCCGCGTTCAGGCCACTAAGGCACCTGGACGACCTTGAGCACCCGCGTGTTCTGGATGGAGATCTGGGCCGCCACGCGGCTCGAGAGATCGAGGAAGGCCTTCGCCGCCGGAGCGTCGGGAGCGGCGTCCACGATCGGCTGACCCTCGTCGCCGCCGGAGCGGACGCGGGTGTCGATCGGCACCTCGCCGAGGAACGGGATACCCAGCTCGTCGCCCATCTGCCGGCCCCCTCCCGTCCCGAAGATCTCGGTCCGCTCGCTGCAGTGGGAACAGACGAAGTAGCTCATGTTCTCGATCACCCCGAGCACCGGGATGTTCAGCTGCCGGAACATGCCGACCGCCTTCCGGACGTCGGCGACGGCCACGCCCTGCGGCGTCGTCACGACGACCGCCCCCGCCATGGGCACGCTCTGGGCCATGCTGAGGGCCACGTCACCCGTCCCGGGCGGCAGATCCACCACGAGGTAGTCGAGCTCCCCCCACCGGACGTCGTTCATGAACTGCTGGACAGCGCCGTGGAGCATCGGGCCCCGCCAGATGATCGGCTGGTCGGGAGGGACCAGCATGCCCATCGAGATGACCTTGATGCCGAAGGCCTCGGGGGGAACGATGCCTCTCTCGCCGTCCATCTGGGGGGCGTCGTTGAGGCCCAGCATCTGGGGGACGTTCGGGCCGTAGACGTCGCCGTCCAACAGCCCCACCCGGGCGCCCTTCCGGGCCAACCCGACCGCGAGGTTGACGGCGGTGGTCGTCTTCCCCACCCCTCCCTTGCCCGCGCCCACCGCCACGATGTTGCGGATGCCGGGAATGGCCTGACGCCCGAAGCCGCCGCGGGTGCTGACGTTTGCGGTCATCTTGGCCCGGGCCGCGGTGACCCCGCCGAGCCCCGCGACCACGTCCTCGGCCTGGGCCTTCAGGTCATCCTTGACCGGACAGGCGGGGGTCGTGAGCTCGATGGTGAAGTCGACCTCGCCGCCGTCGATCCGGACGTCCTTCACGAAGCCCAAGGTCACGATGTCCTTGTGCAGATCGGGGTCCTGCACCGCACGCAGGGCGGAGAGGACCTGCTCCTCGGTCACGCTCACGGCATCACCTCGAACGGGACTGGGGATCGCTCAACCCGCGAGGGCGGCGTCCACGGTCTCCTGCAGCTTCTCGAACTTCGACGGGGGGCTGCCCAGCATCTTGGTGCGGATCTGCCCCTTGCCGTCGATCACGAACGTCGTCGGGTACCCCTGATTCACGCCGAACGCCTGGGCAATCTCGTCGTCGCCCAGCAGCTGCCGATAGGGGATCTTGTACTCGCGTACGAAGTCGAGGATGTCGTCCGGCGAGCCCGAGTCCATGACGACGCCTACGACCTCGATACCCCGGGGCTGGTTCTTCCGCCAGAACTCCGCGTACTCGGGGATCTCCGTGATGCAGGGGCCGCACCACGTGGCCCAGAAGTCCACGACGACGACCTTGCCCTCCAGCGACGCGAGGCTGACCCGCCCCCCGTTGAGGTCGGGCAGGTCGAAGGCGGGGGCCGCCTTCTTCTCGGACGTCGTCGGGGCGGGGCCACAGGCGGCGAAGAGAAGGGCCACGCCCACCACGGAGAGCAGTCGATGACGCATCCCCTGACAATATCCCCGGCCGCCGCCGCCGGCAAGCGCCGCCGGGGAGCGGATGGCTACTCCTGGCGGAGGCGCGGCCGGGGGCGCTCCAGGAAGCCCGCTTCACGGGTACGCTCGGTCGGGCGTCGGCCTTTTCAAGAGGAAGGAGCGCCCGCCCTCGCTCGAATCGCCCCCCACGCGCCACGGACGTTTCATAGAAGGAGGGGGGCTCCACGCCCCGCTTCCTTGCGCGCTTTGGGCCACGCCCAGTCCATGACCCTCGATCTGCCGCACCGGGGAGAGGGTGTCAGCCGATGTTGGCGAGGCCGGGGAACGCCTTGGTGAACCACTGGGCGATCAGGGTCAGGCGGTTGGTCACGAGGAGGAGCCCCACCCCCACCAACAAGGCCCCGGAGACCATCTCGATCGCCCGCATCGACGTCCGCAGGCGGCCGAACGCCTTGAAGAACCAGTTGACGGCGAGCGCGGAGAGCAGGAAGGGGATGCCGAGTCCCGCGGAGTACGCGGCGAGCAGCACCACCCCCTGCCCCACCGTCTCCTGCTGCGAGGCGTAGAGCAGGATGGCTCCGAGGATGGGGCCGATGCACGGCGTCCAGCCGAACGCGAAGGCGAGGCCGACCACGTAGGCACCCACGAGCCCCAGGGGCCGCGACTGCACGTTGGCCCGCTTCTCGGCGAGCAGCCACTGGATCTTGAAGATCCCGGCGGTGTGAAGGCCGAGGATGATGATGACGATCCCGCCCACGACGCCCAGGGTCCGCTTGTGCTCCAGAAGCAGCGACCCGATGTAGGTGGCCGCCGCCCCGAGGGCCACGAACACGGTGGAGAACCCGAGGACGAAGGCGAGGCTGGTGAGGACGACCCGCCGGACAAGGTCCCGCGGTGCGCCACCCTCCTTGTACTGGGCGACGTTGACCCCGCTGATGAAGGACAGGTATCCGGGGACAATGGGCAGGACGCACGGTGAGATGAACGAGACGAGCCCCGCCACGAAGGCAGCGGCGAGCGAGATGGAAGATGCCATTGAAGGGGACCCTTCAGGGAACGAGGGTGTCTTCGACCATTATAGGCGCGGCGCCGGGGTCGCCTCGCGGACACCGGTGATCTACTTGAAACGGAAGACGCCGGACGGCTACGAGACGACGGTGCAGGTGCAGCCGGGGAACCTGCCAGGGCCCCTGCCGCTCGAGTTGAGCCTCGAGACGAGAGGGGATCGGACGGTGCCCCGGGTCGTGCTCGAGCCGGCCGGGGGCTCCTGGACGATCGTCACCCCAGAAACCGTACGCGGTGTCCACATCGACGAGAACGGTGGGATCCTCGCCGAGCGTAAGAAGGGGCGTCGGCTTCCGCGGCCGGCTCAGCGATAGCCGTTGGCGCGACCTTCCGCCTCCAGGGCGGCGACCCGCTCCTGGGCCTCGACCAGCAGCTGCTGGTTCTCCTCGAGAAACGCGATCTTGGCGGCCCGAGCGGGGGTGTTGACGCCACCGCTGATGTCGTTGAGCTCCAGCTGGATCCTGTCGATGACGTCCCGGTAGACCTCCTGCTCCTTCTGGGCCCGCTCGAGTTTCGTGCGCCAGGCGGCCTCCGCCTGGGCCCTCTGCTCGTCCGCAGACTCCTGCGCGTCCCCGCCTTCCCCCTCCGCGCCCTCCTCGCCTTCGTCGGACGACGCCTCGCCCTCGGCCGGAAGCGACGTCGGCACTCCCACGGAGGCCACGGACGGTCCCAGGTCGCTCTCGGTGTAGACCTTGCCCTGGGTCTTCGGCGCGGCCTTTCTCTTCTCCTTCTCCTGGGTCGCGACGTCGCCGAGACCCTGGGCGGATGCGAACGAGGCCAGCAGCATTCCGACTGCGGCCACCGCCGCGACAAGGACTCCCCGCATCGTGACCTCCTTAGCTCCTCCCCCGATTATAAGGGCGACTCAGCCGAGAACCCGCAAGATCCGCTGCAGATCCCGCGCCCTCCGGTTGGAGGGGTCCAGGGCAAGGGCCCGTTTCACCGCCTCCCGGGCGCGCCCGTGTTCGTTGGCCGTGAAGTGTCGCAGCGCGGCGGCAGTGAGGGCCTCAGCTTCGGATTGTTGGGGAGAGGGGAGGTCCCCAGCCCCGCCCGAGGCAGTGCCGGGCTCGTCCGGCCGCGGGAGCTCGGCCGGACCCGCACGCCCGGGGGCGGCGGGCGACGGGTCGGATCCGGGCGGCTCGGGCCCGGGGCCCCTCGACCCCTCCCGCGCCCGGCCGTCTCGCTCGAGCTGGTCGAGGAGACGGATGGCGTCCTCGTGTCCGGGCATGGCAGCGAGGGCTCCTTCGAGCGCCGCCCGGGCCTCCGGGTGGCGGCCCTCGGCCCGACTCGCTTGCGCGGTGGCGACCAGTCGGTCGGCCGCGCGACGGGCGCTCTCCTCGTCGAGGTACACCTGCAGCTGGAGATAGCGGGGGCTCCAGGGGGCGAGGCGCTCGACCTTCTCGGCGAGGCGTGTGGCGAGCTCGATCTTCCCGTCGGCGGCGTGGGCGAGGGCCTGGCCCACGAGCTCGTCGGCCTCGCGGCCCAGCATGACCGACTCGACCTCGGACAGGGATCGCCGGGCCATCTCGTCGTCGGGATCGAGGGCGAGGAGCTTCCGGCAGGCATCGAGGGCGTCCTCGAGTCGGTCTTCGGCCCGGGCCCGGGTGAGCTCCTCCAGGAAGCCCTCGCGCTCCGGGGCGGGGGTGAGGGGTTGATCGTCCGCCTCACGGAGGCGTGGGGCGGCGTCGCGCACGAGCTCGACCAGGTCGGCGTGGACTTCCTCAAACGACGCAGGCCGCGCCATGGGGTCCCGCTCGAGGCTCGCGGCGAGGAGCTGCTCGAAGCCCGGCGAGAAGGCGGAGGACGGGAGCGAGGCCAGGTCGGGCTCGCAGCGGGAGAGGCTCCGGATCACCTCGGTGGCGCTCTCGCCGGGAAACGCCTTGCGGCGGGTGAGCAGCTCGTACACGATCGCGCCGACCGCAAAGATGTCCGCCCGGCCGTTCGGGCGCTTTCCCTCCACGACCTCGGGCGGTCGGTAGTGAAGGCCCTCGTCGGACGTGCGGGGCCGCCGCCGCTCGAGCGTCTTGAGGTGCCACGCGCCGAAGTCGACGACTTTGACGTCGCCGTCGGCGTTCACCCGGATGTCGCTCGGCTTCAAGTCGAGGTGCAGGAGGCCCTCGCGGTGGGCGTGGGCCAGCCCCTCGCAGAGCTGTCGCCAGACATCGAGCACCCGCTCGAGGGGCCAGAACGCGTGCGAGCGAACGACCTGGGCGAGGCTCACCCCGGTGACCAGCTCCGTCGCGACCCAGGGAATCCCGTCCTGCTCGCCCACCCCGATCACGGTGGCGATATTCGGATGGCCGAGGGCCCCCGCCGCCTGGGCGTCCCGGCGGAGTCGGGCGAAGGCGGTGGCCCCCTTCGGCGCCTTCACGAAGAGCTTGACCGCGGCGCGGATCTCGCGCTCCCGATCGAACGCCTCGAAGACATCGCCGTACCGTCCGTGCCCGATCGTCCGTCGCAGCTCGAAGGGGCCGATCGCCTTCGGGATCTCCACAACGCCTCCCCAGGGGGGCCAATTCTAAGCTCCGGCCTCCGGTCGGTCCAGGGCGCCGTGTGCTATCGTCGCCGAGGGCATCCCTCGCATGGTGGTGGGGCTGGGCGTGGACCTCGTCGAGATCGCGCGCGTGGAGCGCCTGCTCGCGCGCTACGGGGAGCGCCTCGTGAGGCGGCTGATGGACCCCGAGGAATCCGGCCGCTTGCCCGGTCCCGGCCCCGACCGGGTTCGTGCCGTCGCCCTCGCCGTCGCCGGGAAGGAGGCGGCGGCCAAGGCCCTCGGGACCGGCTGGAGCAGAGGCGTGTTCTGGCGAGACGTCGTCGTCGGGCGCGAGCCCGAGGCGGCGGTGCGGTTGCGGGGCCGCGCCGCCGAGGTGGCGCGGGAGCGGGGCTCGAGCGGGCGGAGCTGGACGCGCCTGGCGATCGACGGGTCCCTCGCGATCGGCGAGGTGTGGCTGCTCAAGTGACGGAGACCGCAGCGGTCGCTCGCCGCAACCAGCTCGTGACCGTGATGATGGTCTTCACCGTCTTCACGGGCTTCGCCTTCGTCCTGCCCTTCCTGCCACTGTATGTGCGTGAGCTCGGGGTCGACGGGCCCGAGGCGGCGGCGCTCTGGGCGGGGGTCCTCATCGGCGTGTCGCCGCTCCTGGCCGGGTTCCTCGCCCCGGTCTGGGGCCGCCTCGCCGACCGGCACGGCCACAAAGGCATCGCGGTGAAGGCCCTCGTCGCCTACGTGGCGTTGCTCGCCCTCTGCGCGGCGGTGACGCGCGTGGAGCAGCTTCTGGTCCTCCGGGTGGGCCTCGGACTCTTCGGGGGCCTCGGCCCCCTCGGACTCGCCATGGCCGCCGCCCAGGCCCCACGCGAGGACACCGGACGTGCGGTGGGCCTCATCCAGGCCGCCCAGATCCTCTCCGCGGCGATCGGCCCGCTCGCCGGGGGCCTCCTCGCCGACGCGATCGGGATGAGGCGGACGTTCCTCGTCGCCGCCGGGGTCTGCGCCCTCACCCTGCTCCTCGTCCTCACGCTCTACCGGGAGACGGCTCGGCCGGCCGAGCAGCGCCGCGCCGCCTCGGCCGGGGGCTTCCGCGCCGTGGCCGCTCTGCCTGGCCTCCTCGCGCTCCTCGCCGTCCTGTTCGGCGTGAACTTCATCGGTCGGTCCTTCACCCCGATCCTCCCTCTGCACCTGCAGGACCTCGGGGTGCCGATTCCGCGTCTCGCCTCGGCCACCGGGGGGCTGATCTCCGCCTACTCGATCGCCGCCGCGATGTCCGCCACCATCCTCGGCCGGGCGAGCCGCTCCCGGTCTCCGCGGCAGCTCCTGCTGTTCACGCTGGTGGGCGGAGCCCCGATCGTGGCCGCGATGGCGCTGGTGCCCTCCTACCAGGCCTTCCTCGGGCTCGCCGTCCTCGGGGGGCTCGTGTCCGGAGGCACCCTCACCCTCTGCTACACGATCGGAGGCCTGATGGTGCCCGAGGGCGTGCGAACGACCGCGTTCGGGTTCTTGTCCGGGGCCGCGCTTTTCGGGGGAGCGCTCTCCCCCACCGTCGCCGGCCTGGTCGCCCACGCGTCACTTCGCGGCATCTACTGGGTCGATGCGGCCCTGTACCTCGTCCTCGCCACGATCGTCCTGCGGGGCCGGACCCTGCAGCCTGCAGACGAGGCGACGGCGGGCCGAGGCGAAGAGTAGTGGCCTGTCACTGGAAATCGTGCGTCTTGTGAGTGCGCGCGGCGTCGTCCTCGGGGGCTCGGCCTGCATCCCGTCCTCACGCCCATGGGTTTGGGCGGCCCAGGCCGCTTTCTTGCGAGGGGACACCGTAGCTGGGCCTCTCAGGGCCTCAGGCGGGACGCGATATAGTTGACGACATGAGGATCTGCCATCACTGCGGACGGGATCTGCAGGTCGGCTCCGCCGTCGAGAGAACCGCCTCTTGCCCCCACTGTCACTCCGATCTCAAGTGCTGCCTCAATTGCCGGCTCCACGACCCCGGCGCGAACAACCAGTGTCGTGAGCCCCAGGCCGAGTGGCAGACGGACAAGGAGAAGTCCAACTTCTGCGAGTTCTTCGAGTTCCGGGAGACCTCGGCGTTGAGTCGGCCCGGAATGGGGGGAGCGGGGTCGGGTCCCGACCGGGCCCGCGACGCTCTCGACGCGCTCTTCTCGAAGAAGCCCCGCTGAGCGGGTTGCTGAAGGGTCTTCAGTTCAGGGCGCGACCCGGCTCGATCGAGGGCGGGGTGGCGGTGAGGAGCCGCCAGGCGCGAGTCTCCAGGGCGCACGCAAGCCCTGACGCCGCCTTTTCGGCAGCCCGCGCCCACGTCCGTTCTCAGCGGCCGAGCGTGGGCACGCGGTGGGAGATCTCTCGCTCATCCTCCCTTCTCATCGCGTCCACGAACGATCGGAGCCGCTCCTCGTCGAGCCGTCCATCGGTGCGCACGCCGCTGCAGACGTCGATCCCGAAGGGCCGAACCGCGTGGATGGCGTCCGCCACGTTCGACGGGGTCAAGCCGCCCGCCAGATAGAGCGGCACCGGGAAGATCACCTCCCGGATCCTTGCGCTCACCGTCCAGTCGTGGACCCGCCCGGTCCCGCCCAGCTCCTTGACCGCGGCCCCGGGGCGCCCGGAGTCCAGGAGGATCGCGTCCGCCTCGCGCGCCCCCTCGACCGCCTCCGCGACCGCATCACCGTCCACGACGTGCACAACCTGGACGATCTTGATCCCCGGAAGCTCGGCCTTCAGGTCGGCGTGGTCTCCGTCCGTGAGCCGATCGCAGACCTGGATGGTGTTGGTCCGACACCGACGCTGCTGGGCCACGATCGCCGGGACCGAGGTCGCCGAGGTCAGAAGGAACGTGGCGACGCCGGGAGGAGCCGTTTCGGCGATCCGTTGGATCGAGTCCTCCCCGATGACCCCGGGCCCGCTCGGCATCGACGACACGAACCCGAGCGCCGAGGCCCCGAGGCGGACGGCCAGGTGGGCCTCCTCTTCGGATTCGATGCAGCAGACCTTGAGGCGGGTCGGCATGGAGCAGGTGCCCTACGCTGCTCCCTCGCGCAGCAGCTGCTCGAGCTGCACGCGGGGACAGACGCTCTTGCGGATGTAGTCGAGCAGGCCCGTCCCCACCCGGCGCGAGGGGCCCACCGCGGGATCAAAGGATGAAGTAGCCCGAAACACGCCAGAGTCCATCCGGCTCCTTCCTCACGTACAGGGTCTCCACCGCGGTTTGCCTGGTCTCGAACGCGGTGTCGAACTGGAGGATCACGTACTCACCGTCCGGGGCACCGGGCATGGTGGTCGCGTACTCGGCGGATTTCACCCCCCGCGAGACGACCTTGCCGAGCGGGGCCATGGTCACCGACCACTTCGCCGTCCACTCCTTCTGCGTGACCGCGGCCTGAAGCAGCTCTCCGGCCGCGTCCCAGCTCTCGTCGAACTCCTGGCCGTCGTGCAGGGCCAGCCACGCCCGGGCGCTGGTCTTCGCCTCCTCGATCGCCTCGTCCTGCGGCCCCGCGGCCCCAGCCGCGCCCACGAGCAGCATCATCGTGGCCACGATGCTCGAGATCCGGCACACCATCGAGTCACCTCCTCCTGCGGTCATCTCCCTCGACTGTGACAGAGCCCGGGCTCCGGGGCCAGCCCCGGCACCGGGACCGCCCCGCGGAGCTGCCCTCTCTGGCCGGGGCACCCCTACTTCCAGTGGCTCGAGATGAAGGCCTCGGTCTCGGGAAGGCCCCCTTGCAGGATCAGGTAGCCGTTGTGCGGCTCGCGGTCGGTGATCTCGCCGTTCACCGGCGTCCGCATCATCCGCAGGACTTCGTCGTGGTCGTCGGTCTGGCCGAGGACCCACGACAGCTTCATGAGGGCGGTCTCCGGGAGCATGTTGTCGAGGGGCACGACCCCGATGTCGAGCAGGTCCCGACCCGTGTCGTAGACGTACATCTGGGCGTAGCCCCAGAGGGTCTGCACGGTCATCACCACGTGGACGCCGGCGGCGATGGCCTTGTTCAGCGCTGGGTACAGCGGCTTGTTGACGTGGCCGAGGCCGGTTCCCGCCACGACGATGCCCCGGTATCCCTTCTCCACCACCGCCTCGACTAGGTCCGGGTTCATCCCCGGGTAGTAGTAGAGGATCGTGGTGCGATCCTCGTAGGCGGTGTTGATCCGCACCCTTCGCGAGCGATCGCGGCGGCGGTATTCCTGGGCGAGGTGACGGAGACCATCGTTCACCATGGCGAGGGGGGTGTCCCCGATCGTCCGGAACGTCGAGCGGTAGGAGCTGTGCATCTTGCGGCAGCGGGTGCCGCGATGAAGCAGCGCGTACTGGTCCGAGGTGGGACCGAACATGCAGATCACCACCTCGGCGATGTCGCCCCGGCCGGCGGCGCGCACGGCGTGGATGAGGTTGCGAGCGGCGTCGCTCGAGGGACGGTCGCTCGAGCGCTGCGAGCCCACCATGACGATCGGCACCGGCGGGTCCTGCACCATGAAGGAGAGGATGGCCGCGGTGTGTCCCATGACATCGGTGCCGTGGCCAACCACGATACCGTCGGCGCCGGCCTCGATCTCGCGCCCGATCGCCTCGGCCAGGACCACGAACTGCTCCTTGGCCATGTTCTCCGAGAAGACGCCGAACAGCTTCTTTGTGGTGAGGTTGGCGAGGTCGGCGAGCTCGGGCACCGCCCCGTAGAGCTCCCCCGGGGTGAAGGCGGGGATGACCGCCCCCGTGCGGTAGTCCAGGCGCGACGCAATCGTGCCCCCGGTGCCGAGGAGAGTCACCTTCGGGAGGTCCGGCCGGAACGGGAACTCCTTGTCGGGGATCTTGTAGACCGCCTCCTTGTACCCGACCTCCTCGAGGCTGACGATCCGGTCGACGTGGAGACCGACGTTGTAGCCGGTCTTGAGCTTGAGGACGACGTGCTCGTCGTCGAGCGTCTCGCTGCGCGGAAGCACGACGCCCTCGAAGACGGAGCCCGCGTCGTTCGTTGCGCGGACGTCGCTCCACACGCGGGCGCCCCAGCCCTCGAGCCGCGCCCGGGCCCGTCCGCGGTATCCCTTGAGCGGATCCTCGGCGTTGGTCATCGGCCGGCCTCCAGCGTGGTCCGCACTGCTTCGACGACGGCGCGAGCGGGCACGCGCCCCCTCAGCTCGTTCATCACCCGCCCGGTGGCATGCCGGACGAGACGCCCGGGGTCGTCGTCGTAGACTCGGGCGGTGGCTTCCTCCAGCCACCCGGGCAGCCGGTCCCGCCATCCCGCGGGCTCACCGTCGAGTCCGAGGGCACTCAGCGCCTCGGCGGCCGTCTCTTCGGGGGTCTCGGCAAGGTGGGTCACCAGGGTGGACCAGGCCTCGCGCCGGGCGGGGTGCTCGGCAAAGGCCCGGAACAGCTCGCTCCAGCGCTCGTCGCCGATGCCGTCGACCGCCACTCCGGATCGACGGAGCCCCTTCAACCGTTCCCCGAAGAGAAACGCCGCGAAACGGAGGTCCGCGCCACACTCGTTCACGACACGATCGACCCGCGCCGCCCCGCCCCGTCGCACCAGGTAGTGAGTGGTACTCGCGGGCACCCCGGCCGCCGCGTAGCGGGCCTCACGATCCCACGGTCGTTCCGGAAGGCTCTCCCGAAGACCCGCGACGCGCTCCCGGGTCACTCGCGTGGGCGGGGAGTCGGTGTCGGGATACATGCGGTCGGGACCGGGCAGGATGCGCTCGAAGTCGGTGCTCCCGTCCGGGAACGGCTGCCGGGTCTCGTTGGGCACGCCGTCCCCAGCGTCCGCGTAGCGGATCCGGATCTCCTCGGCGGCGGTGCGGGTGTCGGCCTCTGGACCCCAGACGACCACCACACCGTCGGAAGGCCCGGCCCCCGTGGCCGCCCGCAGGGCGTCGAGCTCGTCCCGGGCTGCCACCGGCCAGTCCTCGGAGTGAAAGAGTATCGGCGGCCGATCGAGGCCGGAGACGACCCTCACGCGCCCGGCGAGCTCGTGAGCGAAGGTGCGTGACGGCTGCGTCGGCCAGGAGAGCGTGCCCGCCAGGCCGGGCAGGCGCACCGCGAGCGCTCGGAAGGGGCCTTCACCCAGCTCGAACCCCGGCCGACGCCCCTCGGTGGAGACGAAGCGCTCCCAGGCCTCGGCGCGCAGCGGCTCCAGACGCGACGACGCGCAGAGATCGGTGACGTCGGTCGTCTCGATCCCCACCGAGTCCGGCGTGGTGAGCCCCCGGCGGTGAAGCTCGTCGCGCAGGCGGAGCAGGTTCGTCTGCCGCACGCCCTCGCCGTGGACGAGAGCCGGGGCCCAACCCGCCCTCGGCACTCCCTTGATCTCGACCCGCCGGCCTCCGCGCACGGAGACGTTCACGTCCTGCCGGCTCGCCCCGAGGCCGACACGCACGTGGCCGGTGGAGCGGCAGACCCGGCCCACGAGGAGGATCGCCTCCTCGACCTCGTCCGGGGTGCGGAGATCGGGGCCGGTCACGGTCTCGATGAGAGGCGTCCCGAGACGGTCGGTCCGCCACACGATGAGGTGCCCGCGATCGGAGACCTCACGGCAGGAGTCCTCCTCGACGCTGACCTGGGTGATCGTGAGGGTCCGGCCCCGGAAGGGCAGGCGGCCGTTCACCCCCACGATGGCGGTCCGCTGGAAGCCGGTGGGGATCGAGCCGTCGAGGTACTGCTTCCGGGCGATGTGCACCTCGTCCACGATGTCGCAGCCGAGCATGAGGCACTGCTCGATGGCCACGTCCACCGCCCTCTGGTTGACCGGGAAGGGCGGCGTATCGTCCATCTCGTAGGTGCACGTGTTCTCTCGGTTCAGCAGATAGACGATGTGCTTGCGGGTCTTGAACTCCATGAGCGCGGTGCCGTCATAGACGCCGAGCTCGGAGAGGGTGGGCCGCATGTGTCGTAGCAGCGTGCCGTCGTGGGTGCGGGTGTACCGACCGGTCGGGCACTGGCAGAAGAGCTTGTGCTCGGTGCGGAGCTGCTGATGCACCTCCAGCCCGGCGATGAGCCCGACCTCGCCGTAGTCGAGGACGTCGTCCTCCGGAGAGCGGGGGCGCTGGCCCGCCACCGGGGCACGGTCGGAGGCGTTGGGGGAAGAGGCGGGTGAAGTCGGGGCCAATGTAGTCGCGTCCGGGGGGGCGAGAATAGCATGCGGAAACTCTACCCGCTCGCCCGCACGCTCCACTTCGAAGCTGCCTGTTTCGGAGTGCTCGCCGAGCCCTGCTCTAGGGACCACGACCCCCTGGGTCACGCGGCGGGGGCGCTTCGGGGGCCCGCTCCGCGGGCAGGCTCGAGGCGGCGACGACGCTGTTTCGCCCCCCTTCCTTGGCGGTGTAGAGCGCCCGGTCGGCCGCGGCGAGGAGGGCCTCGGGCTCTCTCCCGTCCGCGGGCCACACTGCGACGCCGAAGCTGGCGGCGAGAGGGATGCGCGCGCCCTCGAAGACGAGCCGGTGCTTCTGAACCGCGACCCGGAGACGCTCGGCCGCCTGCACCGCGCGATCCTGATCGAGACCGGGGAGGATGATGACGAACTCCTCCCCGCCGAACCGCGCGGCCTGGTCGCCTTTGCGCAGGTGCTGGGCGAGCAGGCGGGCGGAGGAGCGCAGCGCGGCGTCGCCCGCGGGGTGGCCATAGGTGTCGTTGAGCTTCTTGAAGTGGTCGAGGTCGAGGATGACGAGGCCCAGCCGACCCGACTCGCGGCGGTCCTCGTTGGCGATCGCAGCCACGAGGAGCTCGTTGAAGGCTCGCCGGTTGTAGAGCCCGGTGAGGCCGTCGCGCACCGCGAGCTCCCGCTGCTGCTCGCGGTCCTTGATGAGCGACAAGGTGGCCGCAGCCTGGTTCGCGAGGATCTCCAGGACGCGGCGGAACGAGGCGTCGAAGGACCCCCGCGGGGCGGTGAGCACGAGGGCACCGAGGGTGCGGTTGCGAGCCCGGAACGGCACCGCGAGCAGGGACGCTACCCGGCCCGAGCCCTCGTCCAGCACGAGGACCGGCATGCGGTTCTCATGCTCGGCCACGTCGTCGAGGAGGTACGCCTCCTCGGCGCTGCGCAGGACCCAGGCCGCCCAGGTGCGCTCGTCGAGGCCCACCTCCCGCTTGAGGAAACCCTCCGGCCAGCCGTAGCCGGCTTCGACCACGTAGCGCGTGTCGAGGTCATCCGTCATGACCACCGCCGCCCCTTCCAGGGCCACGAGATTGCGGGCCGAGCGCAGGAGCAGCTCCCGCACCTCGGCCTCGCGCGAGAGCGTGGCCAGCCGCTGGGAGATCGGATAGACCGCCTTGAACTCCGCGTCGAGCTCCTCCCGGCCCAGGGAGGCCCGGGCTCGCTGGATGGCCTCTGCGGCCAGGGCGGCGAACATGTCGAGAAGGCGGGGCTCGTCACTGGTGAAGGATTGGATCTCGGGGCGGTCGGCGACGAGCGTCCCCACGATCACCTCGCCCAGCCGCACCGGGACCGCCACCAGCGAGCCGATCTTCACCTGACCCCGATACCACGGCAGGTTCCACAGAAGCCGCTTGAAGTCCGTGGCGTAGAAGGTCTGACCCCGCTCCAGCACGAAACTGAAAGGGTCGGTGCCGAGAGGGACCGCACTGTCGGGGACAATCGAGTCCGGGCCCTGGAACGCGCGGAGGAGCGCTCGCTCGCCCTGCCGGTCGACATCGAAGTACAGCACGGCGTGGGCCCCGACCGCGGGGCGGGCGACGTCGACGATCCGGGCCAGCGAGTCGTCGAGCTCGGTCGCACGGTCGAGCTGCCGGGCACGCCGGCCCTCTTCGGAGACCTGGCGCAGGGCGCGGGTGGCGCTCGTGGCGGGAGCGGGCACCCCCTCGCCCTCGTCCTCGAGCTGATCGATCCCGTGCTTGAGACGGGCCAGCTCGGCGAGGGCCGCGCTCAACCGCTGCTTCTCACCGGCCAGGGCGCGGTTGACTGTGAAGGCGAGGGAGGAGTATCCGATGACCGCGGCGAGGATCGGCCACCAGTCGACGGACCCCACGCCGTCGAGGCGCCACCATCGCGGTCCCGCCGCCTCCGCCGCGGCGAGGATCGTCGCCTGCACGGCGAAGGCGAGCGCGACGTCGAGACTCTCCGCCACGGCCTGCGCACCCACCAGCAGGACCATGAGCGGCCACACGGGAAGGCCGTCGGGCCCGATGACCTGCCCGAGAGCGTCGACCGAGAGCACGAGGAAGGCGTACAGGGCGAGCGTCTCGGGGCGCTTGCGCCCCTTCAGGCTGGCGAGGAGCGCCGAGGCCGTGACGCCGATCCCGAGCAGCAGCGCGTCGGCGGCCCGGAGCCAGGTGGGCGACGACTCGGCCAGGGGGCGCACGAGCGCGGCGAGCGTCAGCGCCCCGGCTAGGCCCAGAGCCACCTTCCCCGCGCGCCAACGCACGCGGATGTCGAGGACGGGCTCGGCAGGCGAAGGGGGGTCGGCCATCAGGTGGGTTGGGGCCTCGGTGGCGATGATAGCAGTCCTTCCACCGTCTCTGGGACGCGGCTGAGGGCGCTCCAGGGGTCCTCTACGCGGGGACGCTCGGGAGAGCATTGGCTTTTTCGAGCGGAGGCTGTGCTCTCCCTCGCTCGAATCGCCCCCCACGCGTCACGGACATCTTATTGAAGGAGGGGGGCTCCACGCCTCGCTCCGAGGACCCCTTTCGCACCTTTGGGCCGCGACGATCCTGCTCTCGGGGCGCGTAGCTCACCTCGGCGGCCGGGTCTCCGGGGAGTGCCTTTCTGTCATCCCGGGGCGCTCAGGGAGACAGGAGTCGTCAGCTGCTCGGTCGCCAAGGACTCGGGGGACGCGCTTTCCGTGGGCCGCGGGGCGTGCTACAAGTCGGCTCCGTCCGGAGGCTCAAGGGTGGACCCGATCAGCGATCGTGCCGTCGCCGACTACGACGCCCTCCTGCGCGACGAGGAGGCCCTCGCCCAGGAGCTGGAGGAGCGCTTCTTCGCCCGCATGCGGGAGCGGGACCTCACCTTCGGCGGGCGCATGCTGTGCTCCTTTGCGCGCCCCAACCTCGTCTCTCCCGCGGTCTACGGTCAGATCGGGGACGTCTGCCGCGGCATCTTCCGGGCCATCGAGAAGGTGGAGGCGGCTTTGGGGACGGGGCTATGGGACCGGGTGGATGTGCTGCCGGAGGAGCGCGAGCTCGTCCGGCTCGATCCGGGCTACCGCCGCTCGTCGCCACTGTCGCGTCTCGATTCCTTCGTGACCCCCTCGAGCTACCAGTACGTGGAGCTCAACGCGGAGACACCGGCCGGCAGCTCCTACGCGGACCGGCTCGGCGAGGTGTTCCTCGAGATGCCGGTGGTGCAGCGCTTCCAGGAGCGGTGGAGCCTGCGGCCCTTCCACACCGGGCGTCGGCTGCTGGCGACGCTGCTCGGCTGCTACCGCGAGGCGGGGGGGCGGGAGGAACATCCGACGATCGCCGTCGTCGACTACGAGGACGTGCCGACGCGCGTGGAGCACCACATGGTGCGGGAGTATTCCGAGTCGCAGGGGTACCCCGCTCTGGTGTGCGATCCACGGCACCTCGCCTACGAGGGAGGCCGGCTGAACCACGAGGGCCGCCGGATCGACATCGTGTACAAGCGCCTCCTCGTCAACGAGCTCCTGGAGCGGCGTGACGAGGTCCGCCCGCTGCTCGACGCGGCCCGCGACCGGGCGGTGGTGATCGTCAACCCGTTTCGCTGCAAGCCTCTCCACAAGAAGGCGATCTTCGCCGTGCTGACCGACGATGCGATGCAGGATCTCTTCACCGCGGAGGAGCGATCCGCGATCCGTACCCACGTGCCCTGGACCCGCCGCGTGGCCGAGGGCCGGACGACCCGCGAGGGGGAGGATGTGGACCTTCCCGCGTTCGTCCTCGCCCACCGCGAGCGTCTGGTCATGAAGCCTAACGACGAGTACGGGGGCAAGGGGGTCTTCATCGGCTGGGAGATGACCGACGCCGAGTGGACGAGCGCGCTCGCCGACGCGCTCGGCTCGTCCTACGTGGTCCAGGAGAGGGTGGACGTCCTTCGGCAGGAGTTCCCCGAGTTGATCGCCGAGGGGGACTCCGACCGCGCGCGCCTGCGTCTCGGGGAGTTCGTGGTCGATCTCGACCCCTACGTCTTCGGCGGCGAGGTGGAGGGCTTCCTGACCCGTCTGAGCGCCACCTCCCTGGCCAACGTCACGTCCGGCGCGGGACAGGTCCCCTCGTTCCTCGTCGAGCCGCGGCCCTGAAAGGCGGACCGGAGATCCTTCGTCGCATGGCTCCGTCAGACCCCTGCCAAGGATGACGAGCCGTGGCTGTGGCTGGGCTCGTCACTTCTCCTGGAGGGTCTCGACGTGGTCGACGACCGACCGGATCTTCAGCTTGACCAGCTCGTCGTCGAAACCGGTTTCCGAGTTCTTGAAGGCGTCGCCCCAGACCGGCATGTCGGGGCCGCCGTAGCCGTCGACCGGATTGCGGCCGTCGACGATCTTCTCCACCTTGCCCGCCGGGTACGTCCCGCCGTTGAGCTTGGCCATCTGGGTGAGGTCGGGCGGCTGAAAACGCAGGCGCTCCGCCAGCGGTCCGTCACCCCAGCCCCTGGGCCCATGGCAGGTGGCGCAGTACGTGCGGTACGTGTAGCTGCCCGACACGCCGTAGGTCGGGGACTTCTTCCCTTGGGGAGTTCCGGCCGAGGAAAGGGCGACGAGTCCGGTGGCGAGCGCGAGACACCCGATCGCAGCGAAGCATCGCATCTGACCCCTCCCTCCGGGTCGCCCACCCGCCGGGGGCCGGCGGCCCGTCACGCGGCTTCCTTCCGCAGAGCGTTCTTACTCTCCGATCATCATATTCCGCGGCGAGCGGTCCCGACAATGGTCGGTTTTGTGTTCGGGAGGGCTTTGTGGTGAACTCGCCCGACCGCCATGTCCTCCGGAGACCACGCACCGCGAGCCGTCGGGACGCTCCAGCTGCTGGCCCTCGGGGTCAACGGAATCGTCGGCGTCGGTATCTTCTTCGTGCCGGCGGCGGTGGCGGCGAGCGCGCCCGGCTTCGGGACGGTCGCGGTGTTCGCGCTCACCGGGCTCGCCCTCCTCCCCACCGCTCTGGCCTTCGCCCGGCTCGGCGCGCGCTTCGACGAGGACGGGGGGCCGGTCATCTTCGCCCGGGCCGCCTTCGGCCAGAGCTTCTCCGCCCTCGTCGGCTGGATCACCTACGTGAGCGCGTTCTTCAGCGCCGCCGCCGTCCTCGTGGGCCTCACGCAGGCGGTGGCCCTCCTGGTCGGTCTCGAGGGGCCGTTCGCCCGGCGGCTCGGCGCCTTGACCATACTGTCGCTCATAGTCGTCATCGTGGCTTCGGGTCTCCGGCTCTCGGCCTGGGTCTGGACCAGCCTGACGGTGCTCAAGCTCGTCCCGCTGCTGCTGCTGCTCGCGGCGTGGGCCGCCTACTCGGGGCCCACGGTAACGCCCGCTCCCGCTGTGCCGAGCATGGGCTGGCTCCGGGCGGGGCTCACCGCGATGTTCGCCTGCCAGGGATTCGAGATCGTCCCCGTCATCGCGGGCCAGGTGCGCTCCTCGGCCCGCGCCGTCCCCCGGGCCACGGTGGGATCGCTCGTGCTCTCCGTCACCCTCTACGTCGGCCTTGCCTGGGCGTGTGTGGTGGCGCTTCCCGGCCTCGCCTCATCCGCCGCCCCTCTGGTCGAGGCCGCGGGCGTTCTGGGCGGGGCGGGCCTCGGGACCCTCGTGTACTTCGGCACGAGCATCTCCGCGTTCGGGATCGCCTTCGGCATGCTGGTCACGACCCCTCGCTACCTCTCCTCGATGGCCGCCGGCGAGGGCGGGCTCTTCGGTCTCGACCGCATCGCCGCCGACGGCGTGCCGCGACGGGCGCTGATCGTCACCTGGCTGCTCGTCGGGGCCTTCGTGGCGGTCGGCGAGCTCGGTGAGCTCTTCGCGCTCTCCAGCCTGGCCGTCCTCATGCAGTTCGGGGTCACCGCGGCCGCCCTCCTCGCCCTGGCCCTCCGGCGCGAGCGCGGGCTGCGACCCCGTGACGCCTGGCCGGCACCGCTGACGCTGGTGGTCGCGGTCGGGCTCGCCGCCTTCGGCGCGACGGCGCGTGAGGGCCTGGTGGCGGTCGGTGTGGTCGGGCTGGGGATCGTCGCGCTGTGGTGGGCCCGGCGCGCGAGAGCGGCCGCCGCGCCGTCGAGCTGAGGGCTATACTCGACCTGCCGAACGGCGGCGAGGACGAGGTGTCTGATGCCGGACTTCAAGACGATCATCGAACCCTTCCGCATCAAGTCGGTGGAGGCGGTGAACTTCACCCGCCGTGAGGAGCGCGAGGCGGCGCTCCGGGAGGCCGGGTACAACGTCTTCCGGCTGCACGCCGAGGATGTGCTCATCGATCTGCTCACCGACTCCGGCACCGGCGCGATGTCGGCAGCGCAATGGGGCGCCCTCATGCAGGGCGACGAGTCCTACGCGGGCAGCCGTTCCTACTACCGCTTCCGGGACGTCGTGAACGGGCTCACCGGCTTTCGGCACGTCATCCCCACCCACCAGGGGCGGGCCGCGGAGCGGATCCTCTTCCATTCGGTCCTCGAGGCGGGCCACGTCGTCCCCAACAACAACCACTTCGACACGACC
This sequence comes from uncultured Acidobacteriota bacterium, assembly GCA_963700695.1. Taxonomy (GTDB): domain Bacteria; phylum Acidobacteriota; class Vicinamibacteria; order Fen-336; family Fen-336; genus JAJDNS01. The sequence continues at coordinate 235,013 of CAVOYO010000010.1, forward strand.
CGGGCCAACGTCGAGGCGGAGAAGGCAGAGGCTCGGGACCTCGTGATCCCCGAGGGAAGGGTCCCCTCGCAGGTCCACCCCTTCAAGGGCAACATGGACCTCGACGCCCTGGAGCGCACCCTCGAGAGCGAGCGCGATCGCATCCCGCTCGTGATGGTGACGATCACGAACAACACCGGGGGCGGCCAGCCGGTGTCCCTCGAGAACCTGCGGGGGATCCGGAGGCTCTGCGACCGGTTCGGCAAGCCGTTCTTCCTCGACGCCTGTCGCTTCGCCGAGAACGCCTGGTTCATCAAGATGCGCGAGGAGGGGCAGGGCGCGCGCGCACCCCGCGAGATCGCTCGGGAGATGTTCTCCCTCGCCGACGGCTGCACCATGTCGGCCAAGAAGGACGGCCTCGCCAACATCGGGGGCTTCCTCGCGCTGAACGACGACGCCTGGGCCGAGCGCTGCCGGAACCTGCTGATCCTGACCGAGGGATTCCCGACCTACGGCGGTCTCGCCGGGTACGACCTCGAGGCGGTGGCGCGCGGGCTGGAGGAGGTGACGGAGGAGCCGTACCTTCGCTACCGCATCCGTTCCACCGAGTACCTGCACGAGCGGCTGGTGGCGGCGGGGGTGCCCCTCCTGCAGCCGGCGGGCGGGCACGCCGTCTACCTCGACGCCCGCGCGCTCCTGCCCCACATCCCGCCGATGGAGTACCCTGGGATCGCGCTGGCGAATGCCCTGTATCTCGAAGCCGGGATCCGCGGGGTGGAGATCGGCACCGTGATGTTCGGCATCCGTCCCGACGGGCAGGAGGAACCGGCGGCCATGGATCTCGTTCGTCTCGCCATCCCTCGCCGGGTCTACACGCAGTCGCACATCGACTACGTGGCGGAGGCCGTGATCGCGGTGGCGGGCCTCAGGGAGAGCCTGCGCGGCTACCGGATCGCGAAGGCCCCGGTGGTCCTGCGGCACTTCACCGCCGTCTTCGAGCCGCGGCCCGTCTGAGGCCCGGGCCATGGAGCGGGTGAAGCACCAGGTCGTCGCCCTGCTGCCGTACGCGGTGGGGCTCGCCCTCGGATGGCTGCTCTTCTACCCTCCGGAGGCGCTGGTCCCTCTCGGTCCCTGGCGCCACCTCGTGGCCGGGCTCCTGGTCTTGCTCCTCCTGGTCGCCTTCGTCGCCGCGCAGCTCGCCGCGAATCTGCCGGATCCCCTGACCCTCACTCCCTTGAAAGAAGGAGAGGAGGTTCCGCCGGACCTTCTGGAGCTCGCCGCACGCCTCGATGCCCTCGGCTTCGTCCCGGCCGGCCCGCCGTACGACGTGGGGGTCCGGCCACCGGCGGTCCTTCTGCCGTTCGTCCACGACCCGGAACGCGCCTACTCCACCGTTTTCCGCACGCGGACCCTGCCCGCGAAGACCGTCTTCGACTTCGTGTCGATCCTCGACTCCGAGCGCGGGGCCCTGACATCCATGGCCGAGCCCGCGGGCGCCGCCCTCCCCGCCGCCCCCGGGGGACTGCGCCAGGTGTTCCCGGGAGCCGGCCTCGAGGAGGTCTGGCGCGGCCACCGGGAGGGGCTCGACTGGTTGAGAGGCCGCAGCCTCCCCGCGCGGGCCGTCAGTGCCGCCACGTTCGTCAGCGACTTCCGGGCGAGCTTCGCGCGACAGCGCCAGGCTTTCCTCGCTGCGCCGCTACGGACCGCAGTGATCACCCTCTGGCGCGCGGCGACGGGACGCACGCCCGAATCGGGGCCGCTGGCGAACCAGCGAGGGGCCGAGGCCGCGCTCCAGGCCCTCGTCATCGGACACAGAGGCTGAGGAGGCGTCCCCCGGCGCCACGCCGGGGCGGCCCGCGGTCCGCTCCGGCGTAGACTGCGTTCATGGGAGACACCGGCGAGCTCCGGGCCATCCGCCGCTATCACGCGCTCAGCACGCATGCTCCCGGGCGCTTCGCTCCCGGGCCCGGCCACCTGGACTGGGCGAGCCAGCCGGACCCGTTCCGGACCTGGGAGGGCGCACCGATCGTCGAGCTGCCGCTCGCCGGCGACGACCTGACCGCGACCTGGACCGATCTTCACCGGCCGGGGACCGTCGCCCCCCGGCCCCTCGATCGCGGCACCCTCGGCGCCTTCTTCGAGCTCGTGCTGGGGCTGACCGCCTGGAAGGTGGCGGGCGGCTCCCGCTGGGCGCTGCGGGCGAACCCCTCGAGCGGGAACCTGCACCCGACCGAAGGCTACGCGCTCGTGCCGTCGCGGCCGGGCGTGGCGTCCGGTCTCTACCACTACCGCGGCGTGGACCACGTCCTCGAGCAACGCGCCACGCCCTCGACGGGCGCGGCCGCGCGCCTGGCGCGGTGTCTGCCGGAGGACGGCTTCCTCGTCGGCCTGGCGTCGATCCACTGGCGTGAGGCTTGGAAATACGGCGAACGCGCCTTTCGCTATTGCCAGCACGACGCGGGTCACGCCCTCGCGGCCATCCGCTACGCGGCGGCGGTCCTGGGCTGGTCGGCGCGGGTTCTGGACGCGCCGGGAGATGAGGACGTGGCGGCCCTCCTGGGCCTCGACCGATCCGGCGACTTCGACGGCCTCGCCGCCGCCGACCGTGAGCATCCGGACGCGCTGGTCCTCGTCGCCCCGCCGGCCGCGATCGACGAGGGCGGGAGGCGTGTCACGGGCGCGCTCGACGAGCTCGTCGCCCTGATCCGGCAGGGCGAGTGGGCGGGACGACCCAACGCGCTGAGCCCCGCGACCCGCGCGTGGGCACAGATCGGGGCCGTGGCGGAGGCGACGCTCAAGCCCCGCGCGAGAGGGGAGTCGGCCGAATCCGCCGGACCTCCCCGGACCTCGCGCGCCCACACGGAGACGGGGGCCGGTAACGAGACGCGGGCCACGGGGCTGATCCGCCAGCGCCGCAGCGCGGTGGCGATGGACGGCCGGACCTCGGTCACCCGGGCGGCGTTCTTCGGGATGATGGAGCGGCTTCTCCCCCAGCCCGGCGTCCCGCCCTGGGACGTTCTGCCCTGGCTCCCCCGGATCCACCCCGTCCTGTTCGTGCATCGCGTCGAGGATCTGCCGCCCGGTCTCTATGTGCTCGAGCGCAACGCCTCGATCCACGCGACCCTCCAAGGGTCCCTCCGACAAGACCTGCTCTGGGAGCCGGTCATGAACTGTCCAGAGGAGCTGCGCCTGTTTCTCCTCGAAGAGGGAGACACCCGCTCCTTCGCCCGTCTCGCGAGCTGCCAGCAGGCGATCGCCTCGGACTCGGCCTTCAGCCTCGGGATGCTGGGCGTCTTCGAGGAGAGCCTCAGCGAGGGTCCCTGGTGGTACCGGCGGCTGTTCTGGGAAGCCGGGGTCCTCGGACAGGTCCTGTACTTGGAGGCCGAGGCCGCGGCCGTGCGCGGGACGGGAATCGGCTGCTACTTCGATGACGTCGTGCACGAGCTCCTGGGGCTCGACGGGGACCACCTCCGGGATCTCTACCACTTCACCGTCGGCGGTGCGGTGGAGGATCCCCGGCTGGCCACGCGGCCGGCGTACCCGGAGGCGGTCCGCTCGCGCCCACGGTAATCGCGGCCGGGGCCGGGGGGCGCGTCAGGACGGCTCTCGGCGCGAGTGTCTAGGCGATCGAGCCGCCGCAGCTGGAGCCGGCCCCGGCCGTGCAGCCGAAGCAGTGGTCCGCCGTCTGGATTGTCCGGTTCGCGAGGGCCCTGGTGTCGAGGTCGTGGATGCTCAGCGGCGTCCCGTTGCCGGCCTCGATCTCCAGCATCTGGTTGAAGTCGCAGTCGTAGATGCGGCCGTCCCAGCTCACGCTGATCAGCGTCCGGCACATGAGGGCCGGGACGGTCACGGGGTTGAAGGCCTGCTGCAGCCGGTCCATGTACTGCTCGTAGAGCCCCGCCCGCTCCAGCCACTGGGCGAACCGGGCGATCGGCATGTTCGTGATCGTGAAGAGGTGGTCGAACACGACCCCGTGCTGGCTCTCGAGATACTCGCGGGTGTCGCGCTCGAGGTCCTCCTGCGCCGGGGGGAGGAAGGCACCCACCGGGTTCGCAACCAGGTCGAGTACCAGGCCGTCTCCGCGCCCGTAGCCGATCGCGTTGAGGGCCTGCAAGCCCTCCAGGCTCGCCTCGTACACCCCGCGGCCCCGCTGCCGGTCGGTTGCCTCGGCCGTGTAGTGGGGGAGCGAGCAGACGACCTCGCAGCGGTGATCGGCAAAGAACTGAGGGAGGTCGCGTTGGCCGTCCTCGCCCTGCACGGTCAGGTTGTGGCGCACCAGGACGTGGCGTCCCAGCTCCCGCGCCCGGGTCACCATGTCGCGGAAGCGGGGGTGGAGCTCGGGTGCGCCCCCCGTGATGTCGATCGTCTCGAGGCCGGGGTCCCGGGCGAGCACGTCGAGGCAGGCCTCGACGACGTCGTCGGGCATGACCTCGGTCCGCGTGGGGGACGCGTCGACGTGACAGTGACGGCACGCCTGGTTGCAGCGTTTCCCGACGTTGACCTGAAGCGTCGTGACCGAGCCGGCGCGCAGCTCGCCGTGGCTCTCGCCGACGCGGGCGGCGAACCGGTTGCGGGCGCGGCCTCCCGGCAGAACGCGAAGGGCGACCGGGCCGCTCACATCGAGACCTTCTTGTTGATGTTGTGCGCCGGAAGGGCGTGGGCGAGCGCGATCCCGGCCCGGAGCGAGGCGACGGCGTGCATCGCTTCGCCCAGGTGCTTCATCGTGAGTCCTTGCTCGAGTGCCTGCTGGGTGTAGCTGTCGATGCAGTAGGGACACTGGGAAGCCTGGGAAACGGCAAAGCCGATCAGGACCTTCTCACGCTTTGTGAGGAGCCCCGGCTCGAAAGCGGCCCCGTAGTACTTCTCGAACATCTGCCACAGCTCCGGGGCGTGCTCCTTGAGGTCCCCGAAGTGGGCGAGATCCTTGTCGTCGAAATAGGCCCCCATCTTGCCTCGTCTCCTGCCTAGAAGGTTCTGTTGGTGAGAACGGCCGCGAATGCGGCCTGCTTCCCAGATTCTCACGAAAACGCCCGGCGGACCGAACGGTCGATCCCGGACGCCGGATACCGCGGCCGCCCGCTCGGCGAACACCGAGCTTACCATCAGCTCACACGCGCTCTCGGGCTCATCCCCGATCCCTGGTCGCGTAACGCCTTCGACACCGCACGCCCTTCGCGGATGGGGGCCGCATCGTCGCGAGGGCTCACCCCGCTCGCCGGCGAGATGGACTGGGTATCTGTTCGAGCACGCGCTGAGACCCCGCTTCCCGAGGTGTGCCGACCGGCTGCGCGCGCTCGATCAAGCTTCCGGCAAACCCGCGTAGAGCCGGCCCTTCACGTGCGTGACACACTGGGGGCGATCCGGCTCAGGATCCCTCTTTCTGATACGTCCCCATCAACTCGGCGTGGGCCAGGATGTGGCCCTTCATCGCCGCCTCGACCTCGACCTTGGTCGGGGTCCCCAGGTCCGGCAGCTCGACGTCGAGGGCGTAGAGCTTGTGAAAGTAGCGGTGCCGACCGATGGGCGGGCAGGGGCCGCCGTACCCGGTGCGCTTCCAGTCGTTCGTCCCTTCCCGGGTGCCGGCGGGGAGATCCTTCGAGCTCACCCCCTCCGGGAGGCCCGTGGCACTCGGGGGTAGGTTGTAGAGCACCCAGTGCACCCAGGTCATCTTCGGGGCCGTCGGATCGGGGGCGTCGGGATCGTCCACGATCAGTACCAGGCTCTTCGTTTCATCCGGCACCCCCGTCCACTCGAGAAGGGGTGAGATGTCTCGGTCCTCGCACGTGAACAGGGCGGGGATCTCCCCGCCCTGCGCAAACGCCGGTGAGCTCAGCGTGAATCCCATGTCCCGCCTCCTTTCCGGTTCGGCTCATGGGCCGGATCGGCTGCGAGCGTCCGCCCGGACCGGCGCTCGTCTGCCGCCTCCGGCCTCCTAGCGCTTGTAGCCGATCTTCTGGAGCAGCTCGAGGCGCCAGCTCACACCTTTCTCGTCCTCGACGCCCTTCGGGACCGAGCCGTCGATGACACCGAGGATCCCCCGCCCCTGCTCCGTCTCCGCCACCACGACCTGCAGGGGGTTTGCGGTCGCGCAGTGGATCCCGGTGACCTCGGGGCAACGCCGCACCGCGTTCAGGACGTTGATCGGGTAGGCGTTCTTCAGCATGATCACGAAGCTGTGGCCGGCGGCGATGGCCTTCGCCGCCTCGACCGCCAGCGCCTTCATCCCGTCGTCGGTCCCCTCGACGCGGATCAGGCACGCGCCGGAGGCCTCGCAGAAGGCGAGACCGAACTCGATCCCGGGCACGGAGGAGACGAGCGCCTCGTAGAGGTCCTCCACCGTCTTGATGAAGTGCGACTGGCCGAGGATCAGGTTGACGTCGGCGGGCTTGTCGACCGTGACCAGCTTCAGCTCGAGGCTCATTGCGTCCCTCCCATGAACCACCCCCGCACCCCGGCGGCGACCGAGGTGCCCGGCGGCGTGACGTCGCTGGCGGAGGGTCCAAGTTTACGCCCTGGGAGCGGTCGCGAATCAGGAATCGCGCGTGCGGCAGGACCGGGACCCGCGGCTTCCGGCCGCGGTGGACGGCGGGGGGGGGCCCCGGTAGACTGGGAGTCGATGCCCTTCTCCTGCACCTTCAAGCAGCAGTACGGCAAGCAGTTCTGCGTGACCGACTGCCCGGCGAGCGCCCCATGCGGGATCTTCGAGTACGTCCGGGTGGAGCGTCCGGAGGACGTGCCCCCGGCCGACCCGCTCGCCGTCGACGTGCCTCTGCTCGACATGAACCATGGGTGGCCCAACCTGGGGCACGACTCGCTGGTCCACGCGGTCATGGACGCCAGCTGCGAGGCGATCGAGGCCCTGGAAGGTGCGGGCTTGAGAGTCCGGGTCCTCTCCTACGACGTGCGCCGCTCGGGCATGCTTCCGGAGGCGCCCGGCCCGCGGTTCTCGGTCTACGTCGGCACCGGCGGGCCCGGCCACATCGACCCGCGCCGCAACGACGGCGTCGCCACGGAGGCCCAGGGTGTCCGGGAGAACGTGGAGTGGGAGGCCCCGGCCTTCCGGCTCTTCGACGCGATCCAGGCGCACGAGGGCGCCGCGCTTCTCGGGGTGTGCCACACCTTCGGCATCCTGTGCCGGTGGTCCGGAGCGGCACGGCCGGTCCTTCGCGGCCCGGAGAAGGGCAAGTGCACGGGCGTCCTCGAGAACGTGCTCTCCGAGTCGGCCCGGGAGCACCCCTGGTTCCGGCACCTTGCCGCGCAGCTCGGGACCGAGGGCCGGCTGCGGGTCGTGGAGAACCGGCTCTTCGACCTCGTGCCGCCGCCGGAAGGGTTCCCCGCCATCGTTCAGCCCATCGGTTGGGAGACGCTGGGGGTCGGCGGCCCGAAGGGCGAGGCGGTGACCATGCTGGAGTTCGCGCGCGACGCGGGCGGTGTCGTCCCGCGGGTGTTTGCGGTCAACCACCACCCGGAGATCGTGGATCGCTACCGGCAGGTGATGATCCTGAGCCAGAAGCGGGAGCGCGGTGAGGTGAGCGAGGAGTGGTACCGTGAGCGACTCGAGATCCTCACCGGGTCGCTGCCCGACGAGGACGTGGATCAGCGCCTTCATCTCACGTCCGACTTCACCCTCCTGGGGCCGCTGCGCTTCCACCTCTTCCGGCAGATCCGGGAGCGTGTGGAGTCACGTGGCCGCGGGACGGGGCTCCACGAGAGCCGAGTGCTTCAGGCCGTGACCGGCGAGTCCGTGGGAGCGGGGCGGACCGCCGAGGTCTTCTAGGCGACAACGAGATCGGGAGCGATGATCCCGAAGCCGCCTTTCCTCAAGGACCTCTCGCCGGAGCGGGAGGCCGCCGAGTTCGAGGCCCTCAAGCCGCGCCTGGCCGAGGTCTGGGACGCGCTCATGATGCGCGACGAGGTGCCCCACACCTCGGTGGTCGTTCCCTCGCTCACGCTCGATCAAAGCGAGCTCACCAAGATCGCGGGAGCCAGCTTCTACGAGGAGCGGCTGCTGTTCCTGCTCATCCGCCTCCGCAACCCGCGAGCGCGGATGGTCTACGTGACCTCCCAGCCCATCCACCCCATCATCCTCGAGTACTACCTCCAGTTCCTGGCCGGGATCCCGGCCAGCCACGCCCGCTCGCGCCTCACGCTGCTCTGCGCCGACGACGCCTCGCCTCGCTCGCTCACCGAGAAGATCCTCGAGCGCCCACGCCTGATCGAGAGGATCCGGGCCGGGATCATGGACCTCTCGAAGGCCTACCTGACCGTCTTCAACTCCACTCCCCACGAGCGCAAGTTGGCGGTGCTCCTCGGCGTCCCGCTGAACGGCTGTGACCCCCGGCTCGCCGACCTCGGCACGAAGTCGGGGGCCCGCAAGGCGTTCCGGAGCGCGGGGGTGGACCTGCCTTGCGGCTTCGAGGACCTGAGGGACGCGGGGGACGCCGGGGAGGCCCTCGCCGAGCTGCGCTCACAGCGGCCGGAGGCCCGGCGGGCCGTGCTCAAGCTCAACGACAGCTTCTCCGGCGAGGGGAACGCACTGTTCACCTTCCCGGTGTCCCGGTCGAAAGGGGCCCTGCGCGACGCCCTCACCCGTCTCGAGTTCTCCGTCCGGACCGAGACCACGGAGGCGTACTTCGAGAAGTACTCCCGCATGGGGGGCGTCGCCGAGGAGTTCATCGAGGCCCCCGAGAAGCTCTCGCCGAGCGGCCAGTACCGGATCAGCCCCCGCGGGGACGTGATGGCGGTGTCGACGCACGACCAGATCCTCGGCGGCCCCAGCGATCAGGTCTTCCTGGGCTGCCGCTTCCCCGCCCGCGACGACTACCGGGTCCAGATCCAGGAGGCGGGGATGCGCATCGGCCGCGTGCTCGCGGAACGGGGGGTGGTGAGCCGCTACGGCGTGGACTTCCTCGTCCGTCGCGACGGACCTTCGCAGGAGTGGAAGGCCACCGCTCTCGAGATCAACCTCCGCATGGGCGGCACCACTCACCCCTACCTCGCCCTGCAGTTCCTCACCGGGGGGTCGCTCGACCCCGCGAGCGGCCTCTATCGCTCCCCCGCCGGCCAGGCCAAGTTCTACAAGGCGACGGACAACCTCAACTCCGAACGCTATCAGGGCCTCCTGCCCGAGGACCTCATCGAGATTCTCACCGTGAACAAGCTCCACTACAGCCACGGCACCGAGTCCGGGGTGCTCTTCCATCTCATCGGAGCGCTGTCCGAGTTCGGAAAGCTGGGCTTGACCGCCATCGCGAACAGCCACGAGCAGGTCGACCAGCTCTATGCTCACACCCTCGAGGTCCTGGACCGCGAGACCACGTACGGGCGGTAGTCGATCATTCATTGACCCCCCACCCTATCCCTCCCCACGTAGGGGGAGGGAAAGGCTTGAGATAGGCCCCGTGCGCCCGCGTGTCTCCAGGTAAGGGACACACGGGCGAGTCTGGCCTGGTGGCCAGTCGCACTCGTTGATCGACCCCCAGCGTATCCCTCCCCACGTAGGCTCGGGGGACGCGACATCGAGCTTGCGAGACGAGCGTCAACCCCGAGTGTGAGTCGCGACGCGCCAGCGTCGCCTCCGACAGGCCGGGAAATTCTCGAGATAGGCCCCGTGCGCCCGCGTGTCCCCAGGGGAGGGACACACGGGCGAGTCTGGCCTGTCGGCCAGCCGCATCTGTTCCTCCGTGACCTGAGTCCTGGCTCCGGGTCCCGAGCCTCCTAGTCGCCGTCTTTGTCCGATCGTTCGAGAACCCGTCGCGCCTCTTCCTGCGCCTCCTCCAGCGTCGTCACCGCCCCGTCGAGCTGGCGCTCGTAGACGGCCCGAACGACGCGGCCCACCTCGGGACCCGGACGCACTCCGAGGGCCAGCACGTCCCGGCCGCGCAGGATCGGCTCCGGCGGCCGCACCGCCACGTCGAGCTGGCGGACGCGCTCGCGGAACCAGTCCATCGCCACCGGCTCGAAGCTCCCGGGCTTCCGGCCCAGGCAGTCGGCCTTGGCCACGCGGTAGAGCAGGTCCGGCTCGACCTTCCGGGCCAGACGCCGGATCGCCCCGTCGGAGACGCGCTCACGATCGTCGTAGAGCTGTCCCGGCTTGAGGTGATGGGCCACGAGGGCGAGAGTCTGGGCCCGCACGTCGTAGCCCAGGAGCGTGTGAACGTTCCAGCGGTCGAGCAGCGTGGTCGTCGGAGGCAGGCCGGCCTCCTCGTGCCCGCGCGATCGGATGCGCCCATCCTCGACCGCGGTGGTGCCGGGCTTGCCGAGGTCGTGGCAGAGCGAGCCGAGCATCACCGCGAGGGCACGAGGGCGATCCCCGGCCAGGTCCGTGACGAGCGCGGCCGTCTCGTCGAGGACCAGGAGCGTGTGGGTCCAGACGTCGCCCTCCGGGTGCCACCCCGGATCCTGGGGTGTCGCCTCGAGGGGGAGGAGCTCGGGCGCGAGCACCGGCAGCATCCCCCACCGCTTCATGAGCGCGAAGCCCCGTGAAGGACGCCGCGCCCGGAGAAGGAGCTTCTCGATCTCCCCGAAGACCCTCTCCGCGGGGAGCTCGCCGAGGGGCATCGCGGCGCACAACCCTGCGGTGGCCGGATCCACCTCGAGCTCGAAGCGGGCCGCAAACTGCAGGGCGCGCAGGGCGCGCAGCGGGTCTTCGCCGAAGGTGCGCTCGTCCACCGCACGCAGGAGCCGCCTCTCGATGTCGCGCCGTCCACCCCACGGGTCGAGGACCTCCCCGGTGGCGGGATCCCAGAGCAGCGCGTTCATGGTGAAGTCGCGCCGGCGCGCGGCCTCCTCGATCGGGAGGTGCGGGTCCCCCTCCACCGCAATCCCCCGATGCCCGGGACCCACCTTCGAGTCGCGACGGGGGAGGGACACGTCCACCGCCCCCGCGACACCCTCCAGCCCGGTGACCTTGAAGACGCGGAAAGACTGTCCCACCGCATCGACGGGCCCCGCCCCGGACAGCACGGTCTCGAGCGACTCCGTGACCAGGCCGAAGACCTCGACGTCGTAGTCTTGCTCCTCGACGTGCAGGCCGAGGAGGGCGTCGCGCACCGCGCCCCCGACGACGTACGGTCGGCCCCCCGCGGCGCGGATCGCCTCCAGCAGGCGCTCGAGGCCGGGCGGCAGCACGCGGGAGAGGGGCATCGCTGGCAGCCTAGCACGTCGGCGCGGGCGCCCCGGGGCGACCGCCAGGCGCCGAAAACCTGCCCTGGCCCGGGAGCTGCGCATCAACCCCAATACGGCGCCGCCAGGGTCGGTCTTCGCGTTGCTCGGCCGGAACGGGTCCGGATGCCCTCGCACGCCGGGACTTCACCACCGGCGAGCAGCGGGTGATCGCCGGCCCCGGTGCCCTGCCGGGCGAGCGACTCGAGCTCCGGGGGCCTGACCCGGCCCTTCGCCACCGAGTCGCCTCAGATCTCGCCCTTCTCCAGGGCCTGGATCATGACGTCGAGCGCCCGGTCCGAGGCCTCGTCGAGAAGCGTCGCGAGCGCCTCGGTCTCTAGACGAAAGGCGGCCTGGAGCGCGGCGACGAGGCGCGCGCCGTCGGCAGCCACGAGAATCGGCGGGCGCCTTCCGCCGCGGACCATCAGGTGCGAGGCGGCCAGGCGCGCCACGCGGCCGTTGCCATCGTCGAAGGGCAGGATCTCGACGATGCGGGCCATCGCCAGCGCCGCGGCCTGCTCGGGCTGGAGGTCTTCGGCGCTCCGCGCGCCGAGCCACTCCTCGAGGAGGGCCAGACGACCCGGGATCAGCGCCGGTGGGGCCGGCGGCGACCCGTCTCGTGCCCGCTCGTCCCGTCGGAACCCCACGGGTCCCAGGAGCGCGGCGTGCCAGGCACGGATACCATCGACGGTGAGAGGCGACCGCGGATCGACGGCGGTGTGCGCGCGCCGGAGCGACCCCACCGGCCCCGCCTCCTCCCCGCTCGCCCGCGACGCCCGCACCGCCTCCCACCGAGGGCGAACGCCGGCCAGCTCCAGGCTGCCGAGCAGCTGGGCGTCTTCCACGACCGCACGGAGCTCGGCGTCCTCGGGCTCTCGTCCGTCTACGGCAAGACGCGCGGCCAGCCGCCGCTCGCGGGCGGCCACGGGCGCCCTCACGTGCAGGCCCTTCACCTCGTCCACGGAGGCCATTCTAGGCTGCCCTCCCTGCAGATCGCAGAGGCGGATCAGGGACGAGAGAACCCCCGAAGGAGGAAGGGCAGCCGGCTAGGCAGACTCTCCCGCGAGGGTCTAGAATGGAGTGAGGGTCTCTACCACAGGAGCGTGACGTGATGCCGAAAGCGGTGCTGGCTCTGCTCGCCGTCCTCGCCCTCGCCACCCCGGGGCCGGCGGCCGATGATGGCGACGACGACAAGGGCAAGAGGCCCGAGCTCCACCTGCGGGCGACACCGGTGTTCAGCTTCTCACCCGCGAACATCCTCTTCACCGCCGAGCTGAAGGGCGGGGACGACGTCGAGGAGCTCTACTGCCCGGAGGTCGAGTGGGAGTGGGGCGACGGGGGCAAGAGCGTCTCGGAAGGCGACTGCGACCCCTGGGAGCCCGGCGCCACGATTGCCCGCCGGCACATCGGTCGGCACGAGTTCCGGTACGCGGGCACCTACCGCGTCCGCGTGCGCCTCAGCAGGACCGGCAAGACGATCATGCAGCAGCACATTCGGATCACGGTCAAGCCCGGCCTCGGCGACATCCAGCAGCCGTACTGAGCGGGCGGCCTCTCCCGATTCGGGGGACACCAACGCGCCGGGGAGAGAACTCCCGGGAACGACCGCCTATCCGCCGGCGGACATCCCCTCCAGGAACTCCTTGTTCGTCTTGGCCTTGGACAGACGCTCGATGAGAAGCTCCATCGCCTCGACCGGTGAGAGGGCGGAGAGCACCTTGCGGAGAATCCAGGCCCGGTTGAGCTCCTCCGGAGGAACGAGCAGCTCCTCCTTGCGTGTTCCGGAGCGGTTGATGTCGAGCGAGGGGAAGATCCTCTTGTCGGTGAGCTTGCGGTCGAGGACGATCTCGGCGTTGCCGGTCCCCTTGAACTCCTCGAAGATGACCTCGTCCATCCGGGAGCCAGTCTCGACGAGCGCCGTCGCGATGATCGTGAGGCTGCCACCCTCCTCGACGTTGCGGGCCGCCCCGAAGAAGCGCTTGGGCCGCTGGAGGGCGTTCGAGTCGACGCCGCCGGAGAGGACCTTTCCCGAGGGCGGCACGATCGTGTTGTAGGCCCGGGCGAGCCGGGTGATCGAGTCGAGGAGGATCACCACGTCCTTCTTGTGCTCCACCAGCCGCTTGGCCTTCTCGAGCACCATCTCCGCGACCTGGACGTGACGGTCGGCGGGCTCGTCGAAGGTCGAGGAGATGACCTCGCCGTGCACCGAACGCTGCATGTCCGTGACTTCTTCCGGCCGCTCGTCGATGAGCAGCACGATGAGGACGATCTCGGGGTGATTCGTGGTCACGGCGTTGGCAATGGCCTGGAGGATCATCGTCTTGCCGGTGCGGGGGGCGGCGACGATGAGGGCGCGCTGACCCTTGCCGAGCGGGTTCAGAAGGTCCATCACGCGCGTGGTGAGCGCGTCCGGGGTCGTCTCCAGCCGGATCCGCTCCTGCGGGTAGAGCGGGGTGAGGTTGTCGAAGAAGATCTTCTCCTTCGCTCGATCCGGTGGCTCGAAGTTGACGGCGTCGACCTTGATGAGGGCGAAGTAGCGTTCGTCCTCCTTGGGCGGACGGATCTGACCGCTGATGGTGTCGCCGGTCCGGAGGTCGAACTTGCGGATCTGCGAGGGAGACACGTAGATGTCGTCCGGCCCGGGGAGATAGCAGTACTCGGGGGCGCGGAGGAAACCGAAGCCGTCGGGCAGGATCTCCAGGACACCCTCGGAGAAGATGAGGCCTTCCTGCTCCGCCTGGGCGCGCAGGATCTGGAAGACCAGCTCCTGCTTCTTCATCGAGGGGGCACCCGGAATGTCGAGCCCCTTCGCCACCCCGACGAGCTTCTGGATGCTCATCTCCTTGAGAACCGCCAGATCGAGGCGGTTGGGCTCGCCGTCCGTCCCCAGGGTCGCGCCGACCTCGGCCCTGGCCGGGGGCTCGGACTCGGTGGGCTCCGCGGTCGCAACCGCGGTGTTGGCGTCGGGCTCCTGCACAGGCTCCGCCACGGCGTCGGGCTCGGGGCGGCGGCCGCCTTTGCGCGCAGACTCGCCACGAGAGCCACGGCGCCGCTGGCCGCCGTTCTTGGGCGAGGTCGAGGCCGGATCGTCTTGGCTCATGCGCGTTCCCGGTGGAGATGAGAGAAGAGACTCGGGGGGGCAGGCAACGGACCTGCTCGACTGGGTCGGATGGGTGAACGATAGTGGAGGACGCGCGCGGCTGTCAACTCCTGTTCGCACGTGGGCCGTTCCCGCTGGGCCGCGGGAACGGGCACGCCGATGCCAACGGCCATGTCGTCGCCGCCGCGCCTTCGACGACGTCGTCTATCTGGACGTCCCTGACTCCCGAGACGTCTCGTCGCCGGGTGCCCCGAGCGCGCGCCTCCGTCTCTCCGCCACCGCGAGAGCGGTGCGGATCCGCGCCGGAAGCCCCTGTGCTACCCGGAGCGCCCGGGTGTGCTTTCCGGTCTCGACGTCGGCGCGGGCGTCGCTCAGGGCCTGGCTCAGCGCGGCGAGCTCCTCAGGCGCGTAGCGCTCGAGATCGGGTCGCGCCGCCTCGAGCGTCTGCTCCGCCGCCTGCAAGGACTCCTCCGCGGCTCCCCGGTTGCAGGCCCCGGTGGCGAGCGCCAGGGCGAGGAGGGCAGTGGCCGTGACGCCCGCCTTCGGGGGACACATGGGCTCATCTCTCCTTCGCGCCGCGGGACGCCGCCTTCGATCGGGTGAGCGCCCTCGATCGTGCTGCCCAGGACCCGCGGGCGGCCAGGCGCCGGCCGACGGCGACGAGCGCACGTGCGACCTCGGCCCGGTTCTCCTGCAGGATCTCGCCCCACAGGCCCTTCGGGCTTCGGGCGAGGCGGGTCATGTCCCTGAAACCCGGGCCCGCGCTCGCGAGGTGCCGGCGCGCGACCGGGTCGGCCCGGGCCGCCTCGAGCAGCGCCCAGGAGGCCACCTGGGGCGCGTGGCTGAGGAAGGCCACGACCCGGTCGTGCCCGGCCGCGTCGATGGTCGACGGCCGCGCGCCGACCGCGCGGACGAGCGACCGCACCGTCCGGGTCGCGCGCGGGTCGGACGCCGGCACGAGCCACCACACCGCGCCGCGGAAGAGATCGGCCGACGATGCGGCGAAGCCGCTCCGCTCGGTGCCGGCCATCGCGTGTCCCCCCACGAACGAGGTCAGGCGCAGCCGGGCCGCGTCGCGGACGATGGGGCCCTTCACGCTGCCGACGTCCGTGATGACGAGATCGGGGCCGGCCACCTTCGCCAGCCGGCGAAGAAGCGTGCGGTTGGTGGTGGGGGGAGCGGCGAGAACCACGACGTCAGCCGCGGCTGCGCCCTCGACGGTGGTCGCGGTCTCGGCCACCGCCCTCGCCGCCCGGGCCGCGCGCCGCACGTCGGGCCGATCGACCCCCACGACCCGATAGCCGGCCGCGGTGAGAGCCCGGGCGAGCGAGCCCCCCACGAGCCCCAGGCCGACCACCGCGATCGTCGGACGAGCAGCCGGCATCGTCACTCCTCTCCGAGGACGCGGGCCAGCAGGTCGGGCTCGCGCCGCGCAAGAAGGGCGGCCGCGGCCGCGGTCAGCATCCCGTAGACGCCGACCGCCCCGGCCAGGGCGAGGGGCAGGGTGAGCACCCACAGCCGATGCTCCGCGAGGAGATGGGGCAGCCAGGCGAGGAAGGCGAACGGCAGCGACACCGCGAGGGCGGCGACCATGGCGAGGATCGTGGTCACGGCGGCGGCCAGCCCTCGCGTGCCGGAGGTGGGGGCCGCCGGGTTACGGCCCGGCGCCGGCACCGGCACCGGGAAGAGGACGGCGAGGTGGTTGTCGGCGGCGGCGGCGAGAAGCTGGGTGAGCCAGAGGACGACGAGCACCGCGGGGACGAACCGGGGACCGACCAGGAGGGCGGTGGCGGCCGCGATCATCACCACCGCCGGCGCGCGGAGGAGGAGCGCGGAGGTGTTCTTCGCGACGAAGATGAAGAAGCGGTCGACGGGAAAGCCCAGCAGCAGGACCAGGCCCCGGCGCTCGAGGGCGAAGGCGTTCGAGCCGAGGGTGGACAGACCAGCGAACGACGCCAGCGCGAGCAGGAGACCCGGGCGTACGTGCCCCGCGGAGCCGAGCCACACCAGCGCCAGCAGGGCCAGCGGCGCCACGAGACCCGTCAAGACGACCGCCTTCTGGCGGGGGTCGCGCCACACCATTCGCAGGTCCTTCTCGATAAGGGCCCCGACCGGGCCCGGGAGAAGCGCGCGGGAGCGGACGCCCGTGCCGTCCGTCCCACCTTCTCCGAGATCCAGCTCCCCACGGTACATCCTCTGCACGAGAGCGGTCGAGAGGGCCAGGGCGGCGCCCACCGCCAACGCCGCCGCCGCCGCCCCGGCGAGGAAGGCGTCGGCTTCGCCGCGGCTCGCATGCACGGCGGCCCGGACGCCCCAGGCGAAGGGGGAGAGCGCAAAGACGTCGCGCACGAGCAGCTCCCGGGCCGCCCGGGCGAGCGGGGCCGCACCTCCGCTCAGCAGCACGAGGGGCAGGAAGCTCAAGAGCAGACCGAGGATGACGCCGGCGAGGAGGGCCCGGTCATGGAGATGCCGGTTCCTCGAGAGCGCGTGGAGGGCCACGCCGACGAGCTGCCCCGAGGCGACGACGAGGGCGAGGGCCAGCGCGAGCCCGACGAGGACCGGGAGCAGCAGGGGTCCGGGGCCGGCGAGGGCGAGGCCCAGCAGAATCGAGGGCGGGACGAGGGCCAGCACCGTCGGCTGCAGGAGGTTGGCCAGCAGCGAGGAGGCGACGAGGGTGGGAAGCGGGATCGGGTAGTGCAGGAGCCGCGCGAGATCGTGCGCCTCGGTGAGCGTCACACCCGCGAGCAGGGGAGAGAGGGCCCACAAGACACCGAGAGTCGTCGCGACCGCGGAGAGAAGCGGGAGCGTGAGCGGGGGCTGCGCCCGCTCGACGAAACGGGCTCCGACGAAGACGACGAAGGAGGCCGCGGCGGAGACGAGCACCATCCCGGGAACGACGAGCATCAAGACCAGGAGGCGTCCCCGCGCACCCATCGCCGCCCTCACGTCCAGGCGCCAGCGAAGGGCCACGAGGGCCGTCAACCGATCCACGACAGGTCCTCACGGCGGACGTCGGCGTCCACGAGCTTCAGGAAGACGTCCTCGAGGCTCGCATCGCCCCCGAGCTCACGCTGGGCCCGGATCTCGTCGAGCGTGCCCTGCGCCACGATGCGTCCCCGGTCGATGACCGCCACCTCGTCGCACAGCCGCTCCACGACGTCCAGGACGTGAGAGGTGAAGAAGAGCGTCACCCCCCGGCGGACCAGGCGTTGGAGCAGGTCCATGACCACGCGTCCGGAGACGGGATCGATCCCGTTGAGAGGCTCGTCCAGGAAGATCAGCCGAGGGTTGTGAACCAGCGTGCACGCGAGGGCGAGCTTCTTGCGCATCCCCAGTGAGAAGTCGACCACGAGCTTGCTGCGCTCGTCGGCCAGGGAGAGGAACTCGAGCAGCTCCTCGGTCCGTCGCCGGGCCTCGCCCCGGGGGAGGCCGTACATGCGGGCGGCAAAGAGCAGGTGCTCCTCGCCGGTGAGCCGCTCGTAGAGGGCCAGATCCTCGGTGAGGACGCCGATGCGGCGCTTCACGCCGAGGACGTCGCGGCTGAGGCGTGCGCCCTCGACCACCGCATCCCCGGCGGTGGGCCGCAGCAGCCCGGTCAGCATGCGAATCGTGGTGCTCTTCCCGGCGCCGTTCGGTCCGAGGAAACCGAAGAAGCGTCCCCGGGCCACGCGGAAGGACACGTGGTCGACCGCGGTCTGCTGGCGGAAGACCTTGGTGAGGCCCTCGACGACGAGGGCGGAGGCGTCGTTCACGGGGCACAGGGTAATCGATTTGTGCTACGTTTCCGCCAAGCCATGAGGAAGGGTGGAGAGGAACGCCGCAAGACGCGCCGGGTGCCGATCAAGATTCCGGTGCGGGTTCAGGGCCGGGACCCGAGCGGCACGACCTGGGAGGCGATGACGACGTGCGAGGACGTCTCCGCCGGTGGTCTGGCACTGATTCTCAAGCAGTCGGTCCGGGTCGGCCAGGTCCTTCACCTCGCCCTGCCGCTGCCGGCACGCTTCCGCCAGTACGATCTCACCGACCCCTCCTACCGTGTCTACGGTCTCGTCCGGGGGCGACGGCCCGGAAACCGCGTCGGGATCCTCTTCCTCGGCCGCCACCCTCCGCGGGGCGCGGAGTCGCTGCCCACCGAGCTCTTCCTGCTGCCCGGGGATCCGAGGCCTCTCACCGCCGACCGGCACGGGTTCGAGGTGGTGCTGAGGCTCGACGCCGACCAGGCGCCGGGAGGCGTCGCCCAGGAGGAGCGCTCGATCGCCGAGAAGGTGAACGAGCGGACTGCCGACGCGAGGACGATGAGCCTGCCCGTGTTCAAGGGCGCCATCCTCAACGTCGAGGAGGTCGGCGGGGAGTTCAAGACGCGGGCCGAGGTCAGCAACGTCACGATCGGCAAGGACGGTCACCCCGTCCTGAAGCTCCTCTTCATCGACGATCCCGTGCCCGAACGGCTCCTGCCCAAGGTCGGCAAGGAGTAGCCACAGGGGCCCAGGCACAGGCGGAGTGCGACTGGCCACCAGGCCAGGCTCGCCCGTGTGTCCTCTCCCCGGGGACACGCGGGTGTCCATGGCCTATCTCAAGCCTTTCCGGCCTGTCAGAGGCGACGCTGGCGCGTCGCGACTGACTCTCGGGGTCGACGCTCGTCTCGCATGCTCGACTTCGCGTCCCCCGAGCCCGGCCTACGTGGGAAGGGATACGCTGGGAGTCATGGTTCAAGTGCGGCTGGCCACCAGTCAGAGCCGCTTCTTGATGCGCTGATAGCCCGAGCGGGAGACGGGGAGCCGCGTTCCGTCGGTGAGGACGACCGCCTTCGGCTCCCCGCCCTCGGTGTCGATCCGGGCGAGGCGATCCAGGTTCAGGAGATACGAGCGGTGGATCCGCACGAAGCGGGCGGGGGCCGGGCAAGGGGACCTTCCCTCAAGCCGACGCCTTCGCCTTCGCGAGGGGTAGCGAGCGACCGAGCACCGGGGCGATGATCCGAAGCTCGCTCATGAGCTGGTCGAACTGCTCGGGGTACAGGCTCTGCGGCCCGTCGGAGAGTGCCTTCTCGGGGTCGTTGTGGACCTCGATCAAGAGCCCGTCCGCGCCGGCGGCGACCGCGGCCCGGGCCATGGGGATGACCTTCTCTCGCCGCCCGGTGCCGTGGCTCGGGTCCACCAGGATCGGGAGGTGGCTCCGCTTCTTGACCACCGGGATCGCCGAGATGTCGAGGGTGTTGCGGGTGTAGCTCTCGAAGGTGCGGATCCCGCGCTCGCAGAGGATGACCTGCGGGTTCCCGCCGGCGAGGATGTACTCGGCCGAGAGGAGCCACTCCTCGATGGTGGCGCTGAGGCCCCGCTTCAGGAGCACCGGGCGGCGCACCCGGCCGAGCTCCTTCAGCAGGTCGAAGTTCTGCATGTTGCGGGCCCCGACCTGCAGGCAGTCCACGTACTGCATCATCATCTCGATCTGGCGCGGGTCCATGACCTCGCTGACGACGGCGATGCCGTTCGCGTCGGCGGCGGCCCGCATCCACTGGAGCGCCTCCTCGCCGTGCCCCTGGAACGAGTAGGGCGAGGTCCGTGGCTTGAAGGCTCCCCCGCGCAGGACGCGAGCGCCGGAGGCGGCGACGGTCTTCGCCACCGCCCCCATCTGCTCCGCGCTCTCGACCGAGCAGGGACCGGCCATGGCGATGACCTCGGCGCCTCCCACCGGGACCCCGGCGAGGTCGACCACGGTGTCCTCGGCCTTGAAGGTCCGTCCCGCGAGCTTGTACGGCTCCGAGATCCGGATGACCTCGCGCACCCCCGGCAGCACTTCGACGAGGCGTGGGTCGATGGGTTGGCGGGGCGACCCCACCGCTCCGAGGACCGTGTAGTCGACCCCGCTCGAGCGGTGCACGTCGTAGCCCTCCTCGACGAGCGTCTCGATCACCTTCTGGACCTGCTCTTCGCCTGCCGCGTGCTCCATCACGATGACCATGGCGACCTAGTCTCCTTCCTTCTCCGGCGGAAGAGCGGCTCTCGCCCCGCCCGCCTTCTCGTCGTTCTCTTCCTGGGCCAGACGCTCGAGTCGCCGGCCCTCGTCGATGACGCGCTCGAAGACCCGCCGCACCGCGCCGGGGTCGAGGGGCCCGGGGTTGTTGGCCTCGACGCGCTCGAGGATCCACGCCTCGCGCTCGGGCTGGTACACCGCCATCCCGAGCTGCCGCTTGACCCGACCGATTTCGACCGCGCAGGCGGAGCGGCTGTTGAGCAGCTTCATCAGCTGGTCGTCGATCACGTCGATCCGGCGGCGCAGTCCATCGACCTCCGGGGGCGTCTTCTTCTGGGTTTTCACATCGCGCTCGTCAGCCATCGCACCTGTGCTCCGAGATCTCCATCCGGCTGCTCCTCGAGAAAGCGCACGAGGGCGCTCCCGACCACGACCCCGTCCGCCACCTTTCCCGCCTCCGCCACCTGCTCCGGGGTCGACAGCCCGAAGCCCAGGGCCACCGGCACGCCGGTGAGCCCACGCAACCGCTCCACCAGGGGCGCCGCCTCGTCGGAGAGTGCCCGGCGCTCCCCCGTCACCCCGGTGCGGCTGATCGCGTACACGAAGCCCCGGCTGGCCTCGGCCACGCGCCGCAGGCGCTCCGGGGGACTCGTGGGCGCGGCGAGGAACACGGTGTCCAGGTCGACACCGCGCGCGGCCGCGAGCCAGCCGTCCGCCTCCTCGGGCGGGAGGTCGGTGACCAGCACCCCGTCGACCCCGGCCTCCGCCGCCTCGCCGGCCAAGCGCTCCAGGCCCCGCTGCAGGAGCGGGTTGTAGTAGCTGAAGAGAAGCAGGGGCAGCTCGCTCCGCTCGCGGATGCGCCGGACCGCGACGAGCACCGCCTCGAGGGTGACCCCGCGACCGAGCGCCCGCTCGCTCGCTCGCTGGATCACCGGGCCGTCGGCGAGCGGGTCGGAGAACGGGACCCCGAGCTCGAGCACGTCCGCCCCCGCCTCCTGAAGCTCCTCCGCGGCTTCGACGGTGCGGTCGAGCGACGGGTCTCCGGCGGTGAGGAAGGGCACGAACGCGGCCCGACCCTCGGCCTTGCGACGGGCGAAGCTCTCTCCGATTCGCCCCATGACGCCCCTCACACCTGTCCTTGCTTGGGGAGGCGGCGCGCGGCGGCCTCTCCGACGACCGCCTCCACCTCCACCTCGACGAGCATCGCGGGGTCCACGAGGCGGCTCACCTCGACCATCGTCGCGGCGGGACGAATCTCGCGGAAGATCTCCCCGTGGGCGCGCCCGACGTCCTCCCAGCGGGAGATGTCGGTGACGTACATGCGCGTGCGCACCACGTCGGCGAAGCTCGCGCCCGCCTCGCGGAGCGCCTTCTCCACGTTCTTGAAGCACTGCATGGTCTGGGCGTAGGCGTCTCCTTTGCCCACGATGGCGCCGTCGTCTCCGGTGGCCGTCGTCCCCGCGACGCGCACCGTCCGGTCCACGCGCACCGCCCGCGAGTACCCGACCACCGGCTCGTAGGGGCTGTTGCCCTTGACGTTCTGACGTGGGCTCACGGCTCGTCCTTCCTCTGCCGTCCTTCCTCAATGACGATGCCCAGGTCCTTGTCCCCCCGGCCGCTCAGGTTCATGAGAACGACCTGGCCCTCGTGGGCCGGCGCTTCACGCACGATCCAGGCCAGCGCGTGCGCGGACTCGAGGGCAGGCAGGATGCCCTCGGTCTCGCCGAGCAGGTGGAAGGCGGCGAGTGCCTCCTCGTCGGTCACCGACGCGTACTCGACCCGGCCCTCGTCGTGGAGGAGCGCGTGCTCGGGACCGACCGCCGGGTAGTCGAGCCCGGCCGACACCGAGTGCGTCGGAAGGACGTTGCCGGCGGGGTCCTGCAGGAGGTACGTGCGGGTGCCCTGGAGCACCCCGACCCCGGTGCCGCTCCCTCCTTCGGAGAGGAAGCGCGCCGCGTGGTCGCCGGGACGCGGCGAGCGGCCTCCTGCCTCGACACCGACCATCTTCACTTCCGGGTCTTCCAGGAAGGCGTAGAAGAGGCCGATCGCGTTCGAGCCACCCCCCACGCAGGCAACGAGACGATCGGGGAGCCGTCCGTCGCGCTCGAGAACCTGGGCGCGGGCCTCCTTGCCGATGACCCCCTGGAGGTCTCGCACCATCGCCGGGTAGGGGTGCGCACCGAGCACGGAGCCGAGGAGGTAGTGGGTCGTGCGCACGTTCGTGACCCAGTCGCGCATCGCCTCGTTGATCGCGTCCTTCAGGGTGCGCTGGCCGGAGTCGACGCCGCGTACCTCCGCCCCGAGGAGCCGCATCCGCTGCACGTTCGGGGACTGGCGCGCCATGTCCTCGGTGCCCATGTAGACGACGCACTCGAGCCCGAGGAGCGCGCAGACGGTGGCGGTGGCCACGCCGTGCTGTCCGGCACCAGTCTCGGCCACCACCCGCGACTTTCCCATCCGTCGGACCAGCAGCCCCTGGCCGAGGGCGTTGTTGATCTTGTGGGCACCGGTGTGACACAGGTCCTCGCGCTTCAGGAGGACTCGTACTCCCAGCCTCTCGGAGAGGCGTTCGGTGTGGCTGAGCGGGGTCGGTCGACCCACGTAGTCGCGGAGGAGCCTGCGGTAGTCCGCCTGGAAGCCGTCGTCGCCCTGGGCCTTCGTCCAGGCCGCCTCCAGCTCTCGCAGTGGCTCCATGAGCGTCTCGGGGACGTAGCAGCCCCCGTACGAGCCGAAGTGCCCGCCCGCGTCGGGCCAGACGCCGACGTGTCTCGATGTCGCGGTCATCGCTCCGCGCCCTCTCTCTCCACGGCGCGCACCGCCTCCACGAAGGCCTTCACCCGCTCCGGCTCCTTGCGCCCGGGAAGCCGTTCCACGCCGCTCGAGACGTCCACCGCGTGCGGGCGCACCTCGGTGATGGCCTCCGCGACGTTGTCGGGCGTCAGCCCACCGGCCAGCATCAGGAATCCCACCTGGTCCCGAAGGCCCCGCACGAGCGCCCAGTCAAAGGGTGTCCCGGTCCCGCCCGGCATCACCGTCTCGCCGACGAGCCGTGTGTCCACCACCACCCCGGCGGCGCCTCCGTAGCGCAGGGCGTCCTCCGCGGTGAAACCCTTCCCGACCCGCACCGCCTTCAGCGCGCGACGGGGCAGGCCGTCCAGGGCCTTCGGGGGTTCCTCGCCGTGGAGCTGGAGCAGGTCCAGACCGACCTCGTCCGCGACCCGCGCCATCTCGTCCCGGGTCGCGTCCACGAAGACGCCCACGCGCACGACGAGGGGCGGGAGCTCGCGCGCGATCTCGGCGGCGCGGCTCACGTCGACGCGGCGAGGGCTCATCGGATAGAAGACGAAGCCCACGGCGTCCGCGCCGGCTTCGGCGGCCAGGAGGCCGTCCTCGGGCCTCGTGATGCCGCACACCTTGACGAAGACGCGGCTCATGCGGACTCCTCGATCAAAGAGCGAAGCGCCGGCCCGGGTTCGCGGGCGCTCATCAGTCGCTCCCCAACCAGGAAGGCGTCGAATCCGGCCTCCTGCAGACGGCGCACGTCCTCTCCAGTGCGGATCCCGCTCTCGGCCACCTTCACGACGCCGTCGGGGATGGACGGGCACAGGGAGACCGCGGTGGCCAGTGAGACCTCCATCGTCTTCAGGTTGCGGTTGTTGACGCCGACGATCCGCGCCCCCGCGCCGAGGGCACGGTCGAGCTCCCCGCGGTCGTGCACCTCGACGAGGGCGTCGAGCCCGACCTCGGTGGCCAGCGCCAGCAGTTGACGCAGCTGGTCGTCGTCGAGGGCGGCCACGATCAGCAGCGTCGCGTCCGCCCCCGCCGCGCGGGCCTCCCACATCTGCCAGGGGTCCACGACGAAGTCCTTGCGCAGAACCGGCAGGCGCGTGGCGGCCCGCGCCTCGACGAGGTGCTCGAGCCGTCCGCCGAAGAAGGGCTCGTCGGTCAGGACCGAGAGCGCGGCCGCCCCCGCCGCCTCGTAGCCGCGGGCCACGTCGGCCGGGGCCAGGTCCTCCCGGATCGCACCGCGTGACGGAGAGCGCCGCTTGTGCTCGGCGATGACGTTGACGCGCCCGGCACGTGACAGGGCGGCTGCGAAAGGACGGGGGGCGGGTGCGGAGCGCGCCGCCTCCTGCACCTCGTCGAGTGGACGACGCGCCTGCTCCGCCGTCAAGTGCTGGCGGGTGCGCGCGACGATGGCGTCGAGGACGCTCGCTCCGGTCGAGGATCGGCTCACGCCAGGGCCTCCCGGAGGTGGTCGAGCTTCGCGCGGGCCCGGCCGTCGTCGATGGCCGCGGCGGCCAGGCGAACGCCGTCGCTCAGGTCACTCGCGCGGCCGGCCACCACCAGGGCGGCAGCGGCGTTGAGGAGCACCACGTCGCGGCGCGGCCCCGCGGCCCCCGAGAGAACCTCCCGCGCGATCGCGGCGTTGTCTTCCGAGCCGGCACCCTGGAGCGCCTCGAGGGTGGCGCTCTCCAGCCCCGCATCCGCGGGCGTCACGGTGAAGTCGCGGATCGTGTCGCCGTCCACCTCGGTGACGGTGGTGGGGCCGGTGAGGGTCAGCTCGTCGAGACCGCTCCCGTGAACCACCCACGCCCGCCTGGCCCCGAGACGTTGCAGACAGCGGGCAACGAAGCCGGTGAGCTCCGGTCTGGGCACGCCCACCACCTGGCCGTCCGGGCGGGCGGGGTTGGTGAGGGGCCCGAGGAGGTTGAAGACGGTCCGGACCCCCAGCTCCTTCCTCGGCCCCACCGCGTGACGCGTGGCCGCGTGGAACTTCGGAGCGAAGAGGAACGTCCACCCCGCCTCGTCGAGGGCCTTCTGGACGACCGGCGGAGGGGCGTCGATGCGCACGCCGAGGGCCTCCAGCACGTCCGCGCTGCCGCACGTCCCGCTCGCGGATCGGTTCCCGTGCTTGGCCACGGGCACGCCGCAGGCGGCCACGACGAACGAGGCTACGGTCGAGATGTTGAACGTGCCCGCCCCGTCCCCTCCCGTCCCGCAGGTGTCCACCGCCCCCGACGAGCTGAGGGGCACCGCCCGCGCGCGCATGGCCCGGGCGAAGCCCACCACCTCGTTTTCGGTTTCCCCGCGGGCGGCCATGGCCGCCAGGAGCGCCCCGATCTGGGCCGGCGTGGCCTGGCCGTCCATGATTGCGTCCATGGCTGAGGCCGCCTCCCCCTCGGTGAGGCGCTCGCCGCGGGCGAGCTTGGCGAGGTAGCGCTTGATGTTGACGGGGGCACCGAGGCCGAGGAAGTTGCGCAGGAGGTCCTTCCCCGCCGTGGTCAGAATGCTCTCGGGGTGGAACTGCACGCCTTCGAGCGATCGCTCGCGGTGGCGCAGGCCCATGATGACGCCGCCGTCCGCCCAGGCCGAGGCCTCGAGGCAGTCGGGGACGCTCTCCGGCGCGACGACGAGCGAGTGATAACGAGTGGCGGTGAACGGGTCGGGTAGGCCGGCGAACAGCGTCCGACCGTCGTGGCGGATCTCGGACGTCTTGCCGTGCATGAGCTTCGCCGCCCGCACGATCGTCCCGCCGAAGGCCTGGGCGAGGGACTGGTGCCCCAGGCACACCCCGAGGACGGGCACCGGGGACCGGCGGATGAGCTCGACGCTGATGCCGGCCTCGTCCGGCGTGCCCGGGCCGGGGGAGATCACGATGCGGTCGGGCCCCAGGGCCAGCGCCTCGTCGACGCTCATCGCATCGTTGCGGATCACCTTCACCTCGGCACCCAGCTCGCCGAGGTACTGATACAGGTTGAAGGTGAACGAGTCGTAGTTGTCGACGAGGAGGATCATGCGAGGCCTCCGGCCACCCTGAGCGCCTCGAACAGCGCCCCCGCCTTCGCGTCTGTCTCGCGTTCCTCGGCGCCGGGATCCGAGTCGGCCACGATCCCGGCTCCGGCCTGGAGAGTCGCGCGGGTGCCGTTCATAGTCAGCGTGCGGATGGCGATGCAGAAATCGAGGTTGCCGCGCAGGTCGAGGTAGCCGAGCGCCCCCCCGTAGAGACCGCGCGACACCGGCTCCAGCTCGTCGATGATCTCCATCGCCCGGATCTTCGGCGCCCCCGAGAGCGTGCCCGCCGGGAACGTGGCGGCGAGGGCATCGAGGGCGTCCCGCCCCTCCGCGAGCTCCCCGGTCACGGAGCTCACGATGTGGGCCACGTGGCTGTAGTACTCGACCTTCATGAGCTCGGGCACCTCGACGCTGCCGAAGCGGCAGACCCGGCCGAGGTCGTTCCGCCCGAGGTCCACGAGCATCAGGTGCTCGGCTCGCTCCTTCTGGTCCGCGAGGAGCTCACGGGCGAGCGCCTCGTCGTCGTCGCCGGGGCGGGGGCGAGTGCCCGCGATCGGCCGCGTCTCGACGTGACCACCCTCGACCCGCACGAGCATCTCCGGCGAGGCCCCGATGGTCGCCTTCTCCCCGTCCTTCAGGAAGTACATGTAGGGGGACGGGTTCACCATGCGGAGCGCGCGGTAGACGGAGAAGGGGTCGGCGTCGCAGTCGACCGTGTGCTGCCGCGACAGGACGACCTGGAAGATGTCCCCGGCGCCGATGTGCTCCTGGGCCCGCCGGACCGCAGCCTGGAAGGCGGGCCCGTCGGTCCTCTCCAGCGCGGGCGCGGGCTCGGCGCGGGGGACGCCCGAAGGCCGGCGCTCCCAGCCGAGGTCCTCTTCGAATCCGTCGAGGGTCTCCTGCGCGCGTAGGAAGTCGTCCCGGCTCCCCGGCTCGGCGATCGCGATCAGGACGAGGCGCTGTCCCACGTGATCGAACGCCACCAGCGAGTTGTAGAAGGCGAAGGAGGCCACCGTTCCGCGGCCGGCCCCGTGCCGGTCGGGCAAGCGCTCGAACAGGCGCGCGGCGTCGTAGTGCAGGTAGCCGACGGCCCCGCCGGTGAAGCGGGGCAGCCCCGGGATCTCTGCGGGCTGCGAGCGGAGCCGGGACCGCAGGGCATCGAGGAGCCCCTCGTCCAGCTCCTGCTCGCCCGCGGCATCCCGGAAGAGGACACGCCCGTCCTTCACCTCCAGAATGGCCACGGGATCCCGGCCGAGAAACGAATACCGGGCGAGCCGCTCTCCCCCGAGCACGCTCTCGAGGAGGAAAGCCTGCTCGGCGCGGGTGCCGAGGGACAAGAACGCCGAGACCGGGGTGCGCAGGTCTCCCGGGACCTCACGGAACACCGGCACCGGCCGGCCGGCCTCCGAGAGCTGCTCGTACTCCTCGTAGCTCAGCGCCTTCATCGGTCGCTCCTCTGTCGCGCGCTCATCCCCGGCTCCGCCGGCGCCGCAGCTCGTCCATGACGCGGGCCAGTGGCACTTCCCGCAGGCGCAGCGCCACGAGCAGGTGGTAGAGCAGGTCGGCGGTCTCCTCAGCGAGGCGCTCGTCGCTCTGGGCCCGCCCCGCGAGGACGACCTCGGTCGCCTCCTCCCCGATCTTCTTCAGGACCTGGTCGGGTCCCTTCGAGAGAAGCCGAGCCGTGTACGATTCCTCCGGCGGGGCGTCGGCCCGCTCCGCGACGACGCGGGCGAGCTCCTCGAGCATTCCTGCGGCGGTCGGTGAGGTCTCGCCAAAGCACGTCCGGGTGCCGGTGTGGCAGGCCGGACCCTCCGGGTCGACGACGAGCAGCAGCGTGTCTCGATCGCAGTCGGCACGGGCCTCGACGATCCGCAGGCCGTTGCCGGACGTCTCGCCCTTGCGCCACAGGGTCTTCCGGCTCCGGCTCCAGAAATGGGCGAGGCCGGTCTCCGCGGTTCGCTCGAGGGCCTCGGCGTTGGCCCAGGCCACCATCAGCACGTCCCCGCTCGCACGGTCCTGCACGACCACGGGCAGGAGCCCGGCGTCGTCGAAGACGAGCCCGTCGGGCATCATCAGTGTGCCGCCCATCCCTGCCGTCATGCGGCGCCCCCTTCCGTGCTCGCAACGGCGTCGTCGCTCGTCACCTCGTCCGGCGGTCGCACCGCGACCCCCGCCCGCAGCAGCTCCGCCTTCGCGTCCGGGATGCGGATCTCGCCGAAGTGGAAGATCGAGGCGGCGAGGGCGGCGCTGGCCCGGCCCTCGGTCAGGGCCTCCGCCATGTGGGCCACCGTCCCGCAGCCGCCCGAGGCCACGACCGGCACGTTGACCGCGTCCGCCACCGCCCGGGTGAGGGCCACGTCGAAGCCGTCCTTCGTCCCGTCGCGGTCCATGCTGGTGAGCAGGATCTCGCCCGCGCCCTGCTCGACGCCCTCGCGGACCCATGCCACCGTGTCGCGCCCGGTGGGGGTGCGTCCGCCGTGGACGTAGACCTCCCAGGCACCGTCTCCCGTCGACCGGGCGTCGACGGCGAGGACCACCGCCTGCGAGCCGAAGCGCCGGGAGAGCTCGCCGAGAAGGGTGGGGTTGTCGACGGCGGCGGTGTTCACGGCGACCTTGTCCGCCCCCGCCCGCAGCAGTGCGTCGGCGTCCTCGACCGAGCGGACGCCCCCGCCGACGGTGAAGGGCAGGTAGACCGCGTCCGCCACCCGCCGCACCATGTCGATGACGATGGGCCGCGCGTCCGAGGAGGCGGTGATGTCGAGGAACACGAGCTCGTCCGCTCCCTCGGCGTCGTATCGGACCGCCGCTTCGACGGGGTCGCCCGCGTCGCGGAGCGACACGAATCGGACGCCCTTCACCACGCGGCCGCGGTCCACGTCGAGGCAGGGGATGAGCCGCTTGGCGAGCATCAGCGCCCTTCCCCGGCCACGGCCAGGGCCGATCGCGCCTCGGCGAGGGTGAAGCGTCCGTCGTACAGGGCCTTGCCGCTGATGGCTTCGTCCACGCCCAGCCCGGCCAGGGTGCCCAGGCGGACGAGGTCGTCGAGCGTCGAGACGCCCCCGGCCGCGGTGATCCGCAGCCCGGTCCCCCGGGCCATCTCCTCGATCGCCTCCACGTTCGGGCCGTCGAGGGTTCCGTCCCTCGTCACGTCCGTGTACTGCACGCGCGGGACCCCCCAGCCCTTCACGCGTCGTCCGAGCTCGAGGGCCTCCACCGCGGTGTCGTCCTTCCACCCGGCCACCGTGACCCGGCCGTCGCGGGCATCGATCGCCACCGCCACCCCGTCCGGCCACAGCCTCACCGCCTCCTCGACGACCTCCGGGTGGGTCACCGCCGCGGTGCCGAAGATGAGCCGCTCGACGCCCACGTCGCGATACCGGCGCGCGGCGTCGACCGTGCGAAGGCCACCGCCCACCTCGACCGCGATGTCGACCGCCGCCACCACCGCGCCGACGGCGCCGGGCTGGGGACGGCCGTCGATGGCGGCATCGAGGTCCACGAGGTGAAGCCGCTCCGCCCCCTCCCCCGCCCAGCGGCGGGCGGCCTCGGCCGGGTCGTTCCCGTAGGTGGTCTCGTCCTCGGGACGACCCTGGCGCAGGCGCACGACCTTCCCTCCCCGGATGTCGATGGCGGGAACCACGATCATGCCGCCCTCCGCGTCGTCTCGACGAAGTGGACGAAGTTGGCGACCATGCGCAGGCCCACCTCCTGGCTCTTCTCCGGGTGGAACTGCACGCCGAGCACCCGGTCCGCGTCCGACGATCGCCGCGAAGTCGCGCCCGTAGTCCGATGACGCGATCGTCACCTCGGGCGCGGCGTCGCAGAAGTACGAGTGGACGAAGTAGACGTGGGCGCCGTCCGAGATGCCCTGGAGGAGCGGGTGGGGCTGGTGCGGGTGGAGCTCGTTCCAGCCCATGTGCGGGATGGGAAGCCCGCCGTCGAAGCGCCGCACTCGTCCCGGCAGGAGGCCAAGACCCCGGAAGACGCCGTGCTCCTCGCTCTCCTCGAAGAGCACCTGCATGCCGATGCAGATACCGAGGAGCGGCGTGCCGGCTTCGACCGCCTGGCGCAGGAACGGGACGAGCCCGCGGCGCTCGATCTCGGTCATCGTCGCCCCGAAGGCCCCGTCGCCCGGGAGGACGAGGGCCGAGGCGCGGCGCAGGGCCTCCGGCTCCCCGGTGAGCTGCACCTCGGCCCCGACGTGGCGGAAGCCCTTGGTCACGCTCCCGAGGTTGCCGATCCCGTAGTCGACGATGGCGATCACTTACAGCGTCCCCTTCGTGGACGGCACGCCCTTCACCCGTGGGTCGAGGGCCACCGCCATCGCGAGCGCGCGGGCCGTTGCTTTGAACGTCGCCTCCGCGACGTGGTGCGAGTTGCGGCCGCGGATGAGGTCGAGGTGCAGGTTGAGGCGACCGTGATCGGCAAGAGCCCAGAAGAAGTCTTCGAACAGCTCGGTGGGCATGTCGCCGATCCGCTTCGCCCGGAAGGCCACCCCCATGTGCAGCCACGGGCGGCCCGAGAGATCGACGACCGCTCGAGCCAGCGCTTCGTCGAGCGGACAGTAGGCGTGGCCGAAGCGGGCGATCCCCTGCTTGTCGCCGAGGGCGGCCTTGAGCGCCTGGCCGAGGGCGATCCCGACGTCCTCGACGGAGTGGTGGGCGTCCACGTGGAGGTCGCCCCGGCACCGCACCTCGAGGCCGAAGCCCGCGTGCTTGGCCAGCGACGTCAGCATGTGGTCGAAGAAGCCGACCCCGGTTTTGATCGGGGAGCGGGTCGCCCGGTCGAGGTTCAGCGCCAGGGTGATGTTCGTTTCGCGCGTCTTCCGCTCGATGCGGGCCTTGCGTTCCGGCATCACGCCCTCCCCGTGTCCGCGCTGAGGTTCACGCCCGCCTCCCCCAGGGCCGTCCCGAGGGCGTGTAGAAAGCTCTCGTTCTCCTCGGGGGTCCCCACGCTCACCCGGAGGCAGCGGGAGAGCATCGGGTACGCGCTCACGTCGCGCACCAGAACTCCTCGGCGGTAGAGCGAGTCGAAGACCACCTTCGGAGACGCCGAAAGCAGCTCGAGAAGGATGAAGTTCGCCTTGGACGGCCAGGCCCGGACCCCGGGCACGTCCCCGAGCCGTGCGAGGAGGCGCTCGCGCTCCTCGACGATCCTTCCGACCATCTCGTCCAGGACCTCGTGCTCCTCGAGCGCGGCGAGCGCCGCGGTCTGGGAGAAGAAGTTGAGGTTGTAGGGAAGGCGCGCCTTGTTGATCTCCCGGACGAGGTCGGGCGAGGCCAGGAGGTAGCCGACCCGCAGCCCGGCGAGGGCCCGGGCTTTGGAGAAGGTCCGAAGCACCACGAGGTTTGGGTGCCCCTCGAGAAGCGGCACCGCGGTCTCCCCTCCGAACTCGTGGTAGGCCTCGTCGAGGACCACGATCCCGTCGCCGGTCTTGCAGAGCCGCTCGAGATCGTGCCGCGAGAGCACGGTCCCGGTCGGGTTGTTGGGCGAGCAGACGATGGTGACCGCCGCCTCGCTCTGACGACGGGCCTCGACGAGCGCCCGCGTGTCGTAGCGCAGCTCCTCCGTCAGCGGGACCCGCACCGCCTCGCCCCCGAGGATCTCGGTGAGCAGCGCGTAGAGGGTGAAGGTGGGCTCGGGGATCACGACCCGGGTTCCCGGGCCCACGGTCACCATCAGCAGGGCCTCGATCAGCTCGTTCGACCCGTTGCCGGCCAGGGTGCCGTCCGCGCGCCAGCCGGAGAAGCGGGCGAGGGCCTCCGTGAGCTCGTGCGGGTCGAAGTCGGGGTAGCGGGCCCAGGGGCGGACCAGGGCCTTCTCGAGGACCCGGCGCTTGACCCTCTCCGGCAGGTCCCACGGGTTCTCGTTCTGGTTGATCTTGACCGGCGCCTCCCGGGCGGCCAGGGTGTAGGCCCGGATCTGCCGGACCACGGGCTTGACGTGGCGGAGCGGGTCCATCACTTCCCCTCGAAGCGCGTCAGCACGCTCTGGGCGTGGCCGCGGAAGCCCTCGGCGAGCGCCACGCGGACGATCCCCTCGGTCACGCGGGCCAGCCCGGCCTCGGTCATGCGCACGAGGCTCTGGCGGCGCTGGAAATCACGCACCGAAAGGGGCGACGCGAAGCGGGCGGCACCGCCGGTGGGCAGGACGTGGTTGGGCCCGATCCCGTAGTCGCCCACCGCCACCGGGGAAAAGGGTCCGACGAAGACCGAGCCCGCCACGATTCCCCGGGCGACACGCTCGGCGCGTCGCGTGATCACCTCGACGTGCTCGGGGGCGAGCGTGTTCACCGCGGCGACCCCGTCCTGGAGGCTGTCGACGAGAACCACTGCTCCGTGACGCGCGAGGGCCCGCCGCGCCGCGGACGGGTTCGCCACCGTGCGTACCCCCTCGGCCACGAGCCGCTCCACCTCCTCGGCCAGCTCGGGCGACGGGGTCACCAGCACGACCACCTCGTCGCCGCTGCCGTGCTCGCACTGGGCCAGAAGGTCGGCGGCCACCCAGCCGGCGTCCGCGCTCGCGTCGGCGAGGATGGCAACCTCGCTCGGACCCGCCTCGGAGTCGATCTCGACCTGTCCCCGGACGAGGCGCTTGGCCGCGGTCACGTAGGCGTTCCCGGGGCCCACGATCCGGTCCACCGCCGGAACCGTGCTCGTCCCGTACGCGAGCGCGGCCACGGCCTGGGCCCCACCGATCCGGAAGACGTCGTCTACGACACCGGCGATCTCGAGAGCCGCCGCGACCGCCGGGCTGGCTTCCAGGGCTAGCGGGGGCGTGACCGCGACGATCCGGCCGACGCCGGCCACGCGGGCCGGGATCGCGCTCATGAGGACCGACGAGGGATAGGCCCCCGCCCCGCCCGGCACGTAGAGCCCGGCGGAAGCGAGGGGGCGGACGACCTCTTCGAGGACGGAGCCGTCGGGCAGCTCGGTGCGGAATCCGGCCTGGAGCTGCTGCCGGTGGAAGACCTCGATCCGGCGGGCCATGTGTCGCAGCGCCCTGACGAGAGGCCGGTCGGCCCGCGAGGCGAGGGCGCGAATCTCGCGCGGCTTCACCCGCAGGCGGGCGGGGGTGAGGCGCACGCCGTCGAAGCGCTCGGTGAGCTGGACGAGGGCGCGGTTGCCCTCGGTGCGCACGGCGCGGATGATCCTCTCCGTGGCCCGGAGGACCTGCGGCCGGGGCGCGGAGGAGCGGGGCAGGCGCGCGAGCCAGCGGTCCCAGTCACGGCCTCCGTAGACGATCCGCTTCATCGCACCGCCCTCCGCAGGGTCTCCACGAGGCGGCTCACCTCCGCCCGCCGCGCGTGGAAGCTCGCGCGGTTGATCACGAAACGGGCGGAGGACTCGGCCACGTCTTCCACCTCTTCGAGGCCGTTCTCCTTCAGCGTGCGGCCGGTCTCGACGACGTCGACGATGCAGTCGGCGAGCCCCAGCCCGGGAGCGATCTCGACCGAGCCCGCGAGCCGCACGACCTCGACCGAGAGGCCGCGACCGAGGAAGTGCCTGGCCGCCACCTTCGGGTACTTGGTGGCGACGCGCACGGTCGAAGTCCCGTCGGAGGCGAAGGGTGCCTCCGTGGGCCGGGCGACGACCAGGCGACAGCGCCCGAAGCCGAGGTCGAGCGGCTCGAAGACGTCGCCGTCGGCCTCCAGGAGGACGTCCCGCCCGGCGATCCCGCAGTCGGCGACCCCGTACTCGACGTAGGTCGGCACGTCCATGTCCTTGACGAAGAGAAAGCGGAGGTCACCGACCGTCGCAACGAGGCGGCGGCTCTCGCCGTCGGGGAAGGGCAGGCCGGCCCGGCCGAAGAGCTCCTGCGTGCCGGCGAGCAGCTTCCCCTTCGACAGGGCCACGGTGAGGCTCATCGCCCCCTCCCATTCCCGAAGCGTACCCGGACTCCCGCCGCCCGCCTGGCGCGGGCCTCGGCGAGCGCCTCGCCGAGATCCGGGCCCGTGATCGTCTCCGCCGTGGCCAGGGCGGACTTGGGCTCCTCGTTCTGCCGCGCGAGCAGAAGCGCCACGCGGTCGAGGCCCAGCATGAAGCCGACGGCGGGAAGCGGACGCCCGAACCGAGCCAGGAGGGTGTCGTAGCGACCCCCGCCCCCGACCTCGAAGCCCAGGCCCGGTGCGAATACGCGGAACACGAGGCCGGTGTAGTAGTCGAGCTCACTCACCTCGCCGAGATCCACCGCAACGTGCGAGCCCAGGCCGGCGCGGACGAGGGCCTCGGATACCGTGCGCAGCTCGCCGACCGCCTCGGTCGCGGCGGGACAGCAGGCCAGGCCCTCGGCCGCCTCGTCGAGGACCTCGGGGCCGCCGGCCAGCGTGGCCAGCCGCTCCAACGCCCCCTTGGCCTCCGGAGTGAGGTCCGCCCCCACGAGGGCCCGCCGGACACCATCCGCGTCCTTCGCCTCCACGCGCTCGCGCAGCTGCTCGAGGCGGGCCCCGTCGAGCCCCGATCCCGCGAGTAACCCGGTGAAGACCCCCACGTGGCCCAGGGTCAGGACGAAGCCCCGCACGCCGAGCCGTTCGAGGCACTCGGCGGCGATGGTGAGAACCTCGGCGTCCGCGGCGCGCGGGTCCCCGCCGAGGTGCTCGAGCCCCGTCTGGAAGAGCTCGCTCTGCCGGCCCGCCTTGGGCGGCTCGTAGCGGACGACCTCGCCGGAGTAGTACAGCCGGATCGGTGCCGGTCGCTCGCGGAGCCGCCCCGACGCGATCTTGGCGAGCAGGCTCGTGAAGTCCGGCCGCAGCGCCAGGACCGATCCGTCGCGACCCACGAACGAGTAGGTCTTCGCAGAGAGGGCCTCCCCGGTGAAGACGTCGGCGTAGTCGAAGAGCGGCGGGATGATCTCCTCGTAGTCCCAGCCCTCGAAGACGGAGACCGCCGTCTTCTCGATCCGGCGGCGCCGGCGGGCCTCGTCGCCGACGAAGCACTGCACCCCCGGGGGAATCTGGGCCAGCCGGTGCGCTCCGTTCATCTCTCAGGCCCCCACGTAGCGCGCGTAGACGGACCGCGCGCGTGCCACGTCCGCCACACCCTTCACGATCGCCCGACCGTCGGCAAAGACCACGAGCTCGGCGTCCGGCGAGCGGAAGCGAACGAGGTGATCGTTGGCCGTCACCTCGCCCGCCGGACGGAGCCGGGCGGCCAGTGCCGAGAGATCCACCATGGCCTCCGTCTCTCCCCGGAGCTGAACCGCGTCGCGCCCGCAGAGCACCGAGGAGGCGCGGGCGGAGGACGACGCGTAGTCGTAGTGCTGGTCGACACAGGAGGGACACCAGGGATCTCGCCCGCGGAGATCCATCACCTCGAAGGTCCCCGCCCACAGATCGACGGTGAGGAGTCCCGCGAGGAGGGCCTCCTCGTCCCCGGCCAGGAGCTTCAGGGCCTCCGCCGCCTGCACGCCGGCCACGACATGCACGATCGGGCCGACGACGCCGACGGTGTCGCACGTCTCCGCCGATCCCGAGGCCGGTCGCTCGCCGAGCACGCAACGCAGGCAGGGAGTGCGGCCGGGGCGGATGGCGAGGGCGGTTCCGTACGCGGCCACGCAGGCCCCGTAGACCCAGGGCACGCGGGCCCGGAGACAGACGTCGTTCACGAGGTAGCGCGCCTCGAAGTTGTCCGTGCCGTCGAGGACGAGATCCGCCTCGCGGACGAGGCCGTCGGCGTTGGATGGGTCGACGTCGACGACGATCCCGCTCACCGCGACGTCGGAGTTCAGCCGCCGGAGCCGGGCCTCCGCGGCCACCGCCTTGGGTCGGGCCCGGGCGGCGTCCTCCTCCTCGAACAGGGCCTGGCGCTGCAGGTTCGAGGTCTCGACGAGGTCACGATCGACGACGGTCAGGCGGCCGACCCCGGCCCGGACCATCGTCTCCGCGAGGGCGGAGCCGAGCGCCCCGCAACCCACGACGAGGACCCGCGCGGCGCGCAGCCGCTCCTGACCCTCCCGGCCGATCGGGGTGAAGCGCTCCTGTCGGGAGTAGCGGGTCACGAGCCGGCCTCCGCCTCGTCGATCGCGGCGAGCGCGGCCATCGTCATGGCCTGCACCGGCGCCTCCACACCCGTCCAGGCCTCGAACTGCCCCACGGCCTGGGCCACGAGCATCTCGACCCCGTCGATCGTCCGACAGCCCGCCGCCTGCGCCGCGCGCAGTAGCGGCGTCGGCTGGGGTTCGTAGACCATGTCGAAGACCACGGTGCCGGGGCGAAGGCGCTCTGGGTTGACCGGGCTCTTCCCGGGCTGCGCCCCGGAGCCGGCGGGGGTCGCATTGATGAGCACGTCCCACGGCTCGTCGGCGAGAGTGCCCAGGGGCGCGTGCGCGCAGCCGGTCGCCGCCGCCACCTCGGCCGCCTGCTCAGGCCGGCGGGCTCGGACTGTCACCCGGGCCCCGGCCCGGCCAAGTGCGTAGGCGGCGGCGCGGGCCGCACCTCCACCGCCGAGGATCGTCACCGGGCGGCCGGCGACGTCGAGGCGCTGGCGCAGGGGCACGAGGACCCCATCTCCGTCGGTGCTGAGACCCAGAAGGCGACCGTCCCGCTCGACCACCGTGTTCGCGGAGCCCGCCTCGGCCGCGTTTGGCGTCACCGAGTGGAGGTGGGGGACGATGGCGGACTTGTAGGGCCGCGTCACGCTGAAACCGGAGAGCCCCAGATCCGGCAACGCTCGAAGAAACGCGGGAAGCGACTCCGCCTGGAGGGGCACGTAGACGGCATCGATCCCCCGCTCGGCGAAGGCCCGGTTGTGGATGGCCGGGGAGAGGCTCCGCAGGACGTCGGATCCGAGGACACCGAAGACACGGGTCAAGGGTCCGATCGACCGGACCCGGTAGGTGTCCGCGAGCGCGCGCGCCGGGAGCTGCCCGGGAGCGGCTTCCTTCCCCGCGAGCGGGGACGCGTACGTGAAGGGGGCCCGGTGCCGTCCTCCGAGGATCCTCGACGGAACCCCCAGGGGGCCCATGGCCAGGGAAATCAGGCCCCGGCGCGGCTCGGGAGACGGCGGTTGCCGGCGAGCGAAGGCCATCAGTCGTCCCAGGTCGGCCACCGAGCGGGCGGTCCCCACGATCTTGATCACGTCGGCCCCGGCCGCGGCCATCTGCGCGTGGAGCCCGTCGAGGTCGTCGGGCAGGCCCTCGAGGTCGTGAAACGAGAGCACGAGGCCGTCTCCGGCCTTGGCCGCGATCACGTCGTCGAAGCCGGAGCGCAGCTCCACGTCCACGAGGTCGAAGCCCCGCTCGACCGCCTCGCGCAGGAGGCACCGGCGGCCCTCTGTGTCGGCGTCCGGCCAGCGCCCTCCCTCGGACTCGGGCCGGCACGTGAAGAGGAGTGGCTTCGGCCGAGCCCGCAGCAGGGCGTCGAGGTCGAGGTCACGAAGGACGTCCGCGCGCACCTCGAAGAGGTCCGCCATCGGCGAGAGCTCCTCCATGCGGGCGAGGGTCGCTCCGGTGGTCGCCTCGGTCAGGCTCACGCAGATCGCGGTCACCTTGTCCTTCGTCGTCCCAAAAGCACGAAAGCCTCTCCAGGGTCCCTGAAGAGGCTCTCTCGGCGTCCGCGTCCCCAGGAAACCCGCTCACCTTGCGGCGGGCCCCGAGGGGTCCACCGCTACGGGTGCCAGTAGTAGTGAAACGCGGTCCGCCAACGGCGCACGACCCCGCCGCGAGGGGTGTAGAGATCCGAGTTCGCGAGCAGAGTCATGCCGATCCGTACCAGACCCACGACTTTAGGAGACGTGGACAGCCTGTCAAGGAGCGACTGGCCACCAGGCCTAGGCTCGCCCGCGTGTCCTCTCCCGGGGACATGCGGGTGTCCATGGCCTATCTCAGGGATTCTTCGGCCTGTCGGAAGCGACGCTGGCGCGTCGCAACTTACACTCGGGGTCGACGCGCGTCTCGCAGGCTCGACTTCGCGTCCCCCGAGCCCCCTACGTGGGGAGGGTCAGCAAGGGAGGAGGGGCGATGAACAGGTGCGTCTGTCCATCAGGCCCAGTGTCGCCTGCGTGTCCCTTCCCTGGGGACACGCAGGTGCCCATGGCCTATCTCAAACCTTCCCCTCCCCCTACGTGGGGAGGGATAGGGTGGGGGGTCACTGAATGATTGGGGGATCCAGCATTCAGGCCACTACAGACTATCCACGACTTTCTTGAGCTTCTGCTGCACGGCGTCGGCAAGGGGGCGCATCTCCGGGTCGCCCTGGGCGGCCATCGTCTGCATCGGGTCCACGGCGGAGACGACCGTTCGGCCCTCGTCGGTCTCGTAGACGATGACGTTGCAGGGCATCAGCATGCCCACGTCGAGCGAGTGCTGGAGCGCCTTGTGGGCGAAGGGCGGGTTGCAGGCGCCCAGGATGCGGTAGCGCCGGAAGTCGACGTCGAGCTTCTTCTTGAGGGTCTGCTGGACGTCGATCTCGGTGAGAACACCGAAGCCCTCCGTCTTCAGGGCTTCCGGGATCCTCTTCAGCGCGTCGTCGAATCCCATGTCGAGCGTCTTCTGGATGCCGAATGAGGCCACGGCTAGCACTCCTTTCTCTTCTCCTCCGGGTGCGCCGACCGGCGCGGCGGGGGCACCGCTCAGGTGGGCACGCCGAGGCGGGGCAGCACCCACACCTGCAACGCCACCCAGCCAATCAAGATCACCAGGGTTCCGAACCAGTCCATTCCTGTCTCCCTACCCGGTGAGAGCCACCACGGCGTCTCAAGGGTTCACGCCCGCGGCCGCGGGGACGACGTTCAGAACGCGCAGGACGGCCCCCCACATCGACGGGCTGTGCAGCCCCGCCGCCCGGCTCGCCGCCGCCGCCTCCTCGAGGGTCCGGCCGTCACGGGCCTGGATCACCGCCCAGACCGCGGCCACCCGGTTCGACGAGGCGCAATGGAGGAGCACTGGCTCCCGTTCCGGGTCGTCCAGCACCCGCTCGACGGCCTCGACGTCCTCGATGCTGAAGGTGCCGGCCGTCACCGGGACCCAGACATAGTCGAGTCCCAGGGCACGCACGATCTTCCCCTCCTCCGCCGCTCCCTCCCGCTCGGTCCGGAGGTTGATGACGGTCCGGAAGCCCATCTCCCCGAGGCGCTCCAGGGTCTGGCGGGCCGGCTGCCCTCCGAACGCCAGGCCGGGACGGACGACCTGGTAGCTCGGGATCTCGGCGGGGTCCACGGCCACGGGGACCCCGGCCAGAGCCGGCGCCACCAGGAGCAGGGTGACGGCGAGAGGGGCCAGGGTGCGGATCATGCGTCTCCTTTCGTGGCCAGGGACCGCCTTTCATCCTAAACTGGCCTCGGCGCTCGGTGAAACGAGCGTCCCAGACGGATGGGCCACCTGGCTCATTGGAGCGGATTGGCAGAATCAGCATACTCCGGACGAGGAGGGTGTCGTGAACAAGTACATCATCATGGGTCCCCAGGGCAGCGGAAAAGGGACGCAGGCCAAGCTCTTGTGCAAGGGCTATGACCTCGTCCACATCAGCGTGGGCGACATCTTCCGGTGGCACATCGGGCACAAGACGAAGCTCGGCTCAAAGGTTCAGCGCTACCTCAACGAGGGCCGGCTGGTCCCCGACGAAATGGTCGCCGACGTGGTGAAGGAGCGACTCGACATCCACGACTGGAGGTACGGCTTCGTCCTCGACGGTTTCCCGCGGAACGCCCCCCAGACCGTGTTCTTCCTCGAGAACTACGACATGGACGCCGTCATTGCCCTCGAGCTTCCGGAGCAGGCCGCCATCGAGCGGATGCAGAGCCGGCGGCTGTGCCAGGGTTGTGGCCTGGACTACAACCTGCTCCAGCTGCGGCCGAAGGTGCCGGAGGTGTGCGACAACTGCGGCGGCCGCCTCGTCCAGCGGGCCGACGACACCCCCGAAGCGATCCGCAAGCGCCTCACCGACTACCGTGAGAAGACGGCACCGATCCTGGAGCTTCTCCGGGAGAAAGAGCTGATCGTCAGCGTCGACGCCACGCCGGCCCCGGACATCGTGCAGGCCGAGATGCGGCGCAAGCTCGGCCTCGTGGCGGATCCGGTCGGGGAGAAGGAGCCCGCCGAAGTCGCCGGCGCGTCACGCTCGTGAGCAACGAGAAGTCGCCTCCCAATTCCCCGCCCCCGCTCGTGGTGGACCTGGAATGGGAGGGCGCTCTGCGCTTCCGGGGCCGCTCGGGAGATGCCGAGATCCTGATGGACAGCCCGCCCAAGGCCGGCCCCACGCCGGTGCAGGCCCTCGGCTTCGGCCTGGCTGGCTGCATGGCCATGGACGTGGCGTCGATCCTCGAGCGGGGCCGCCTCGAGCCGAAGGGCATGCGGGCCCACCTCGAGGCCACGCGATCACCCGAGCACCCGAAGCGCCTGCTGACGGTGGACCTGCGCCTGACCGTGGAGGGTGCGATCCCCCCCGACCGCATGGAGCGCGCCATCCAGCTCTCACGGGAGCGCTACTGCTCCGTCTTGCACTCCCTCAACCCGGACATCGAGTTCACGACCAGCTTCGAGATTAAGGAGTGAGTCCGGGCCACCAGGCCTAGCCACGCCCGCGTGTCCCCTTCGTAGGGACGCGCGGGTGTACGGGGCCTATCTCAAGGGCTTCCCCTCCCCCTACGTGGGGAGGGTTAGTCAAGATGGGATGACCGGCTCCGATCGCGAGTTCGTAGGTTACGCTCCGATCGGCTTGACCTGTAGCGCAGAGCTACAAGCGAAAGGAGCCGGTCATGGACAAGCATATCCGACACGTCGGGTTTGATGTGGACTCGGAGAAGATCGTGGTGGCGGTGGCGGAGCCTGGGGGTGAGGTCCGGTCAGTGGGAGCGGTCCCCCACAGTCGTGAGTCGGTTCGGCGGCTCGTGAAGAAGCTGGGTCCGGCGAAGCGGCTGCGGGTCTGCTACGAGGCGGGTCCTCATGGCTATGGGCTGTACTGGCAGCTGAGGGAGCTCGGAGTGCACTGCGACGTGGTGGCCCCGACGCTGGTGCCGGTCAAGGCCGGGGATCGTGTGAAGACGAACCGGCGGGACGCGTTGAAGCTGGCGCGGAGCTACCGGAGCGGGGACCTGACGCCGGTGTGGGTACCGGACGCGGAGCAGGAGGCCCTCCGAGACCTGGTGCGGGCGCGTGAGGTGGCGAAGAAGGATCAGCTGCGGGCGCGGCACCGGCTGGGGAAGTTTCTGCTGCGCCGCGGGCTGAGGGCTGGGGCGGGGGTGAAGAACTGGACGACGACACACCTGGCCTGGGTGCGGACGCTGCGCTTCGAGCAGCCGGCGCAGGAGGCGACGTTTGTGGATTACCTGCACGAGGTGGAGCACGCGGCGGCGAGGATCGAGCGGCTGGAGAGGGCGATCGCCCAGGCGGTGGAGAGTCTCTCGGAGGACAGAAGGGCCCTGGTGGCGGGGCTGCAGGCGCTGCGGGGGATCAAGCAGATCACGGCGGCGACGATCGTGGCGGAGCTGGGCGTGGTGTCCCGCTTCGAGCGGCCGAAGCTGCTGATGGGCTACAGCGGCATGGTCTCGAGCGAGGACTCTACGGGGAGCCGGATCCGGCGCTTTGGGATCACCAAGACGGGCAACGCCCACCTGAGGCGGGTCGCCGGCGAGGCGGCCTGGGCCTACCAGTACCGGCCAGCGATGTCGCCGGCTCTGAAGAAGCGGCAGGAAGGGCTGAGCGAAGAGGTCAAGGAGATCGCTTGGAGGGCCCAGCACCGGCTGTGCTCCCGGTACCGACGGCTGTTGGCGAGGGGCAAGCTCAAGCAGGAGGCGATCACGGCGGTGGGCCGGGAGCTTTGGGGTTTCATCTGGGCGGTCGGGATGCAGGTGGAGAAGGAGCAGCGGCTGCGGCGCGGGCGCGCCGCCTGAGACGAACGGGGAAACGGAACGTAGTCACAAGGAAAAGAGGACCGGGACCTTTGGAGAGGAGCAGGCGGTGGTCGAGGGGCCTACGGAATGGAGGATCCTCGTTCTCCCTATGTGGCAGGGCCAATACCCTGATCCACGAAGTTAGTCCG
Source organism: uncultured Acidobacteriota bacterium (assembly GCA_963700695.1). Classification (GTDB taxonomy): domain Bacteria; phylum Acidobacteriota; class Vicinamibacteria; order Fen-336; family Fen-336; genus JAJDNS01. Next base: position 276,994 of record CAVOYO010000010.1, read on the forward strand.
AGGCAGCTCCCGACGGATCACGACCATGACGGCGGGCCCCAGGCTCGATCCGCGAATATCAGAGTGATCAACCGTCGAAACAGCCGCCTCGACCGCCTCCTCCTCCGCTCCAGGGGACACCCCCTACCTCGGGGCTTGACACGGTCATCCCATATCAGGGTGGGGGGTCATTGAATGATGCCGAATACCAGCGGGCCATCGTGAAGGTGGCGGGCTTGCCGACGATCGTGTGGGAGGGGTCGCGGAAGGGCGGCTTCGAGGAGCGCTCCCACAGCCAGAAGAACGCACCCTCGATCCACGGCCGCTCGGCAAGGGCGCGGAAGGTGGCTTCGTAGCATCGGGACTGAAGCCACACGTCGGCGACGGTCTTCTCCTCGCGCCAGGGGGCGCGGGCGGCAGAGGCAACTGACGGGAAGCCGGCCTCCGTGAGGAGTACGGGCCGCCCCCACCGCTTCGAGGCGGCCTCCAGTGGTCCGAGCGCCCGGGCCCAGCCCACCCCGAGCTCCTCGAGCGAGGGGTCGGCACGCTCCGAGAGGCGGAAGTAGGCGGAGATTCCAATGAAATCGAGGGTGTCCCAGAAGCCGATCGCCTCCCAGGTGTCGAAGTTGGCGGAGTAGACGAGCGGTCCACGGAACTCGCTCCGGACCTTGGCGATCAGCCGCCGCCAGTCGGGCTCTCGGCTGACCACCGTCGAATCGAGCTCCCGTCCGACGCAGAACATGTCGGCCCCCACGGCCTGCGCCTCCCGCGCATAGCGGAGGATGTAAGCCTCGTACTCCTCGAACCACCGGCGCCAGTCGGAATCGGAGCGCATGGCCAGGTGGTTGTGTCCTCCCGCGGTTCGGGCCGACTTCTCTTCGATCCGCACGATGAGACGATGTCGTGCCTCCTCGTCGGTCCCGCTCAGGATGCGGCGTTCCTCCGCGGTCGGCCGGTAACCCCTCATCTCGAGGTGCGGCTTGATCATGACCGCCAGACCCGCCGCCCGAGCATTGCGGACCAGGGCCGCCAGGTCGCGCAGGCCGGAGTGACGCGACGGTGAGGCCAGGACCGGGTCGTCGAGGCCGCGCTGGAGCGGGTCCCAGGTGTGGACCGACACCCAGGTCACCCCGAGCGAGGCCAGATGGCGGAATGACGCCCCTCCGGCATCGTCGCGGCCTTCGCTCCGCCACCACGAGATGCCGCGTCGAAACCGCGGGACGAGCCTGCGGACGGTGTCGCTCGCGGGAAGGTGGGAGAGGGGTGCCTCTTCTCCCAGAGCGGGGACGAACTCCTCCCTCCCCCAGGCGGCGGCGGCGCGGACCTCCGGGGAGGGCGACCGCCGCGCGGCTCGGGCCAGCGCCGCACGCCCGTCCGTGGTCGCCTGGCCGGCCAGCGCCGAGGCCGCTTCGAACGCGGCACGGCGGTCGGGATGGGAGAGCGCCTCGATCAGGACGGGCTCCGCCTCCCGGAGGCGTCCGGGGAGTGATGTGCCGAGAAGCCACGCCCCGAGGGGGGCATCGTCACCGGCCCGGCTCAAGAGGAGGAGGCGGGCCGCGGCCACGAAGTCGGGGTCATCACGGAACGCCTCCTCCCGCGGCACCTCGCGGCCGTCGGGCATCGACACGGTGGGACGGCGACGCCACCGCTCCCAGGGCTCGACCGACGTGGGATACAGCCCCCGAAGATCAGCGGCCAGCCTCTCCAGACCCGAGGCGGGAGGGCTCGCCGCTGCGGGCAGGACGAGAAGCAGAAGCCCGGCGAGCGCCGCCGCCCGCAGCCGCGAGGGGCGGCGGGCGCTCCGGGTTCGGCGGCCACCGGAACGGGTCATCTGAGCGAGCCTTTCCCGCCCCTTCGCACGAGCCCGTGCGCCGGCTGGCCGCACACACGTCGACTCCGTTTCGGCATCCACTTTGTCGCCAGGGGTCGTTCGGAAAGAATGATAACCTTAGATCACGCGATGATCGATCGTTCAGCGGCGGAGGGCCGTGTCTTCCGCTGGTACCTGGAAAGTCTCGTCGAAGGTGGCCGCCAGCTCCGGCGCATCACCGTCCATCCGTTCCCCTTCCGCGTGGGACGGCTTCCCGGGCTGAGCCTGACGTTGACCTCGGATTCCGTCTCGAAGGAGCACGCCGAGCTCTTCCTCGAGGACGGGCAGCTCCGTGTGTTCGACCTCGGCAGCAAGAACGGCACCTTCGTGAACAGCGAGCGAGTCGAACAGTCCCGCCTGCGCGAGGGGGACATCTTGCACGTCGCCCAGGTCGAGTTCCGCCTGGGGCGCCAGGAGATCGAGGCGGCGGACGAGCACGGGCTCGAGCCACCGACGGTGTCTCTCGGCGACATGGCCCTCCCTCAGCAGTTCGTCGAGGGTGCGAGGGAGCTGCCCGAGCTCCTGGAGAAACGTCAGGTGACGACGCTTTTCCAGCCGATGGTGAGCCTCCCCAGCGGGTCGCTCGCCGGCTACGAAGCCCTGGGGCGGGGACGGCACCCCCGCCTGCCCGAGCCGCCGCTCGAGCTCTTCCGCATCGCCGCGGGGGCGGGGCTGGAGGCCGAGCTGAGCGCGCTCTTCCGCGAGAAGGCCCTGGAGCTGGCTGAGAACGGGACGAGCTTCCCGGCGCTCTTCCTCAACATCCACCCGGCGGAGCTGGTGCAGCCCAACCTCGTCCCGTCGATCGTCGAGGCGCAGGGGCACGTGCCCCAGCTCCGGCTCACCCTCGAGGTCCACGAGGGCGCCCTCGCCGACCTCGAGGGCGTCGACCGCCTGCGCACGCTTCTCTCACGCGCCGGCGTCGGAATCGCCTACGACGATTTCGGCGCCGGCCAGGCGCGGCTGCTCGAGCTGGCGGAGGTCCCGCCCCACTACCTGAAGTTCGACATGAGCCTGGTTCGAGGCATCGACTCGGCGCCGCTCTCGCGACGGCGACTCCTGACGTCGCTCGTCTCCGTGGCCCGCGATCTTCTCGTCTACACGGTCGCCGAAGGAGTCGAGACCGCCGAGGAGGCGGACATCTGCATGCGGATCGGCTTCACCCACGCGCAGGGCTTCTACTTCGGAAGACCCCGGCCCATCGACGAGATCTCCCACTAGCCAGTGAGCGACCAGGAGCGGGTCACGTAGTCGCTCAGGGTCAGGAAGACCAGGATGAAGAAGAACGCGGCGCTGGCCGCGATCACGATCGCGGTCAGCCCTCCGGCGTAGCGGGCGTGCATGAAGTAGAGGATCACCAGGGAGGCCTTGGTGATGGCGATCCCCAGGGCCACGATCACGTTGAGGGGCCCGAAATCGTAGCCGGCGGCCACAACCGTGACCACGGTCAGGACGACGAGGGCGAGGAAGACGGCGACGTAGACCTTCCAGGAGACGACATGGTCGGACATGGTCAGTGCCTCCCCATCAGGTAGAGCAACGGGAAGAGGAAGATCCAGATGATGTCGACGAAATGCCAGTACAGGCCCACGATCTCCACCGGGGTGTGCCACGCGGGGCTGTAGCGCCCCTTCCACGCGGCGTGGGCGATCCACAGGATGATGGGGATCCCCACGATCATGTGCAGCGCGTGCAGCCCGGTCATCGCGAAGTAGAGCGAGTAGAAGATCTGGGTCTGGGGCGCCATGTCGGCGGCGACGTGGAGCACCGAGGCGTCGAAGCGCTCGCCCGGCACCAGGCAGCCCGGCCCCGCACCCACCCCGAAGCAGGGGGCGATCTTCTCCCCGTACTCGAAGTACTTCACGCCGAGGAAGACGGACCCCAGGGCCACGGTGGCAAGGAGCCAGGCCACGACCCTCTTCGACCGACCGAGCGCCGCCGAGTGGACACCCATGGCCATCGTCAGGCTGGAGGCGATGAGCACCAGGGTGTTGAAGAAGCCGATCCTCCAGCTGAGGTGCCCGCTGCCCGCCTCGAAGGCCTCCGTGTACTTCATCGCGTAGACCGCGTAGGTCGCGAAGAGCCCCCCGAAGAAGAGGACCTCCTGGGCGATGAAGACCCACATCCCCAGGATCGCCGCGCGCTTCTGCTGCGCCAGGTTGGCGAAGTGATGGGCCAGGGGCCCGTGGGAGGACGCGGCGGCCGCTTCAGGCAACGACGGCCTCCCGTGGCGCCTTGTCGTAGGCGTAGGCCTCGTCCTCCACGACGGGCGTCCGGGCGAAGTTGTGAGCGGGCGGAGGCGAGGTGGTCTCCCACTCCAGGCCCCTCGCGCCCCAGGGGTTGTTGCCGGCCGGCTCGCCCTTGGCGATCGAGTGAGCCAGGTAGAAGGACGGGAAGAGGTACCCGATCCCGAGGATCAGCGCCCCCGCGGTGGAGAGCACGTTCAGGACCTGGAACTCCTCGGGGTAGGCGTGGTAGCGCCGCGGCATCCCGAGGTAGCCGAGCACGAACTGCGGGAGGAAGGTCAGGTTGAAGCCGACGAAGATGAGCACCGCGGAGATCCGGCCCCACCACTCGGAGTACTTCCGCCCGAAGATCTTGGGCCACCAGAAGTGGATGCCGCCCAGGTAGCCCATGATGGCCCCGCCCACCATGATGTAGTGGAAGTGGGCCACGATGAAGTAGGTGTCGGTCAGGTGCACGTCGGTGCCGAGGTTCCCGAGGAAGAGCCCGGTCAGCCCGCCGATGAGGAAGAGCCCGACGAACCCGAACACGTACATCATCGGGGTGTCCCAGGAGATCGAGCCCCGGAACATCGTGGCCGTCCAGTTGAAGACCTTGATCGCGGAGGGGATGGCCACGAGGTACGTGAGGGCGGAGAAGATCATCGCCGAGTAGACCGACATCCCGGTCACGAACATGTGGTGTGCCCAGACCAGGAAGCCGATGACCGCGATGGCCATCGAGGACATGGCCACGAAGCTGTAGCCGAAGATGCGCTTCCGCGAGAAGCAGGTGATCAGCTCGGAGATCACGCCCATCGACGGCAGGATCATGATGTAGACCGCGGGGTGCGAGTAGAACCAGAACAGGTGCTGGAAGAGGATCGGGTCGCCGCCCCGGGCGGGGTCGAAGAAGCCGAAGTGGAAGAGCCGCTCGAGGGCCACGAGCAGGATCGTGATGGCGACGACCGGGGTGCCCAGGATCTGGATGATCGCGGTCGCGTAGTGGGCCCAGACGAACAGCGGCATCCGGAACCAGGTCATCCCCGGGGCCCGCATGGTGTGGATGGTCACGATGAAGTTGAGCCCGGTGAGGATCGAGGAGAAGCCGGCGATGAAGATCCCGATCGCGGCGAAGGCCACGTTGCTCTGGGCGAAGACCGTGGAGTAGGGCGTGTAGAACGTCCAGCCGGTCGTCGAGCCCGCCCGAGAAGAGCGAGTAGAGCGTGAAGGCGGCCCCGATGACGTAGATGTACCAGCTCAGGAGGTTGATCTTCGGGAAGGCCAGGTCCCGGGCCCCGATCATGAGGGGAATCAGGAAGTTGCCCAGGGTGGCGGGGATCGACGGGATCAGGAAGAAGAAGACCATGATCACGCCGTGGGCGGTGAAGACCCTGTTGTAGGTCTCCGCGGCCATGTGGCTCCCGTCCGGGACCAGGAGGTTCCAGCGGATGAGGACCGCGTACAGCCCACCGAGGACGAACATGACCGAGATCGACATCAGGTACAGGATCGCGATCCGCTTGTGATCGGTGGTGAGCAGCCAGGACTTCCAGTCGTACCCGGCGTTGAGGTAGTGCTCCTTCGGGAGCGTGGCGGCCTCGGGCGTCATCGGCTTCGCTTCGGTGCCCTGGTTCACTCGGCCTCCTCGGGGACGGGCACGGTCTCTCCCGACGGGATCTGCAGCGACTCGATGTAGGCGATGAGGGCGATGAGCTGCTCCTCGGTGACGAGGCCCTGGTAGGTGGGCATCACCGGCTGGTAGCCGGCCACCACCTTCGTGGCGGGGTTGACGATCGACTCACGCACGTAGGCCTCGTCGGCGACGACGGTGTCGCCGCTGGCCAGCTTCACCCCGCGCCCGAAGATCCCGTTCAGGACCGGGCCGCGGCCGGCGGAGTCGGGGCGGTGGCAGGTGACGCAGTTGAGCTCGGTGAAGAGCTGCTCTCCCTGCGCCACCGGGGACTCCGGCGGCGGTCCGCCCGCGAGCCAGGTCTGGTAGTCCTCCGGCTCCATCACCACGACCTTGCCGATCATCTTCGAGTGCTCGGTCCCGCAGTACTCGGCGCAGAAGAGGTGGTAGCTGCCGACCTTGGTGGCCTGGAACCAGGCCACGTTGTAGCGGCCGGGAACGGCGTCCTTCTTGATGCGGAAGGCGGGCACGAAGAAGCTGTGGATCACGTCCTCCGACGTGATGGTCAGCTTCACCGCCCGGCCCACCGGGACGTGGAGCTCGTTGATCTCGCGCTGGCCGGTGGGGTGCTGCAGCTTCCACATCCACCGCTTGCCCACGACGCTCACGTTCATCGCGTCGTCGGGGGGCCGGTTCATCTGGAAGAAGATCTTCGACCCCCAGGCGAACATCAGGATCACGATCCCCAGGGGGATGATCGTCCACACGAGCTCGAGCCAGAGCGAGCCGTGGATCTCCTTCGGCCGGTCCTCGTCCGAGCGGCGGCGGTACTTGACCGCAAAGAAGAGGACCACCAGCGAGATCCCGATCGTGAAGAAGACCGTGACCGCCACGATGAAGAAGAACAGCGCGTCCACCTCGCCGGCTTGGGCGGAGGCTTGCTCGGGCATGAGGGGGAAGGCCTGGTTCATTGCTTCAGTCGCTCGAGGCCGCAGGCGCCGGCGGGCTCGTCTTGCTGCGGCGCCGCATGGAGAAGGAAAGGAGGAGACCGGCCATGGCGAGGAGGGTGACGAGCCCCGCGATGCCGGACGATGTTGAAGATGGCCGCGCTGTAGCGACCCGTCTCCGGGTCGTACTGGAAGCAGTAGAGCAGCACCTGGTCGACGGCGCTGCCGACCTCGCCCTCGCCGGACGGCCACGAGCGCCAGGCGCAGGTCCTTGGGCGAGTACTCGACCCCGAACAGGTAGTGCGAGATCGTCCCGTCGGGCGCGGCCACGAGGATGCCGGCGGGGTGGGCGAACTGCTTCGTCTCCTCGTCCCAGGCGAAGCGGAAGCCGATGGCCTCGGTCAGGCGGTCCACGGACTTCCTCGTCGCCGGTCAGGAAGTGCCAGCCCCTGCGCCCCCTCGTCGCTCTTGTCGTAGGAGGCCATGTAGGCGCGCTTCTTCGCCGCCGCGAGCTCGGTCCCCTCGTTCGCGTCGAAGCTCACGGTGAGGACCTCGAACTCCTGGCCGGGGACGAAGGAGAGGACCTCGAGGGCCCTCGCGAGGCCGTTCAGGCTGATCGTGCACAGCATCGGGCACTCGTAGTAGACCAGGCTCAGGACGACGGGCTTCTCCCCGAAGTAGTCGGCGAGGACGACGTCCTTGCCGGTCTCGTCCTTGAAGGCGAGGTCGAGGGGGATCTTCTCCCCCAGCTTCTGGTCCCAGCCGATGTCCTTGAGGATGTCGGGCTGCCCCACGGCCATGGGCGGGGGCTTGGGTCCGAGCTGGGCCGCGGCCAGGGCCGGGAAGGGCCAGGAGAGCGAGCGCGGCGAGCAGGGAGCGGCTCATGGCGTCTCCTCCTCTCCCGACTCCGCGTCCTCCTCGGAGGCCGGGAACGTCGGCAGGCCCCGCTCGGCCACGATCCGCATGGCCTCGTCGATCGGGATGCGGACGACGCCCGCGGTCCTTCTCGACCCAGGCGTAGGAGCCCAGGATCGCGTCCTCCTGGGCCCGGAACTCGGCCAGCTCGACCTCCGGCGTCGCCTGGAGCCGGGGGCTCGGCGGCTCGAGCGCCGCGGGGTCGGCACTCGGCCACGTAGGCGGCGGGCGCCTGGGTCTCGACCCCTCGGGCCACGAGGAGGTTGTAGAGCGGCTTCAGCAGGAAGGACACGCCCACCATGAGCGCGAGGATCCAGAACCCGAACCAGAAGGTGGACCGCTCGTTGATGTCCTCCTTCTCGTAGCGGACGTCGTGGTTCTCGCTGCCGTGCTCGCTCATGAGCTCATCGCCTCCGCGGATTCCACCGCGCTCCGTCGCTCGACGAGCGCCCGCACCGCGGGCTCTCCCAGGGGCAGGACCGGACGCGTCCGGACCTGCCGCGCGAAGAGGAACAGCCACAGCCCGCCGATCCCGAGTGTCGCCGCGAGGTCCATCCAGTGGAACCGGAGAGGGGCGTGCCCGTGGCCCTGGGTCAGCAGGTCGGGCCCGATCAGCCAGTAGAGGTCCACGAGCTGCATCACCAGCATCAGCCCGGCCACCACCGCGAGGCTCCGCGCGTTGCGCTTGAGGGGCCGGGAGAGCAGCAGGGCGAAGGGCAGGGCGAAGTGGAACGACGAGGAGCACGACCGCGATCACGCCCCAGCCCCCGTGCAGGCGCTGGATGTAGAACGGCGTCTCCTCGCTGATGTTGCCCGACCACACGATGAGGAACTGGGAGAAGTTCACGTAGGCCCAGAGCATGGTGAAGGCGAGGAGCAGCTTGCCCAGGTCGTGGACCGTCCCGGGCTGCAGGGCCTCGCTCATCGGCGACTCCCGGGAGAGGCGGGACATCAGGACGATGGTGAAGGAGAGAGCGGACAGCGTCCAGCCCACGATGAACAGGACGCCGTACATCGTGGAGAACCAGTGGGGGGCCAGCGACATGCCCCAGTCGATGGCGGCGAAGGTCGTGGTCCCGGACAGGCGCGACGAGGCCCACCCCGGACACGCCCCGCAGCCGCCCCGCCCGCGCCGGATCGACGCCGGCGTCCTGCTGCGTCGACCAGCGGCTCACCAGGAGAGCGAGCCCGGACCAGACCGCGAAGTAGAAGACGGCCCGGGCCACGAAGAAGGGCACGTTCAGGTAGGGCGTCTTGGTCTGGATGATCTCGTCCGCGGCCACCACCTCGGGCCGGGCCCAGACGTAGAGCGAGCTCAGGCCGAGGAGGACCGGCAGGAAGAGGACGGCCATGGCCGGGAGGGTGCGCGCCGCCGCCTCGTGGAAGCGCCGCGGCACCAGGCCCCAGAGGCCACCGGTCAGCTGGTTCAGCATGGCGAGGCCGAGGCACCCGACCGCGATCCCGAGCCAGAAGAGCCACCCGAACAGGTAGGACCGGAAGAACTGGTCCCGGTCGAGGAAGAAGCCCACGGCGAGCGCCAGCAGGAAGACGGCGCCGAGGGCCAGGCCGTCTTGCTGAAGGCGACCGAGGGACGAGGGCATGGGCAGCGTCGGGGTGCTCATCAGTGGTGCTCCCCCGCGTCCGACGCGTCCTCATCGTGGGCGTCCGCGGCCTGGAGGCTCGCCTCGAGCTCCCCGTGGCGGTCCGCGGGGACGTCCGCGACCGGGGCGTACTGGCTGAGCTGGAGGGCGCGCACGTAGGCGACGATCGCCCACCGGTCCTCGACCGGCACCTGCGACCGCGTAGTCCGACATCGCGCCGTAGCCGTTGGTGATCACGTCGAAGAAGTAGCCGACGGGCATCTGACGCAGCCGGTCGACGTGGTAGGAGATGGGCCGCTTGAAGCCGCGCTGGACGATCATGCCGTCTCCCATGCCGGTGCGGCCGTGGCAGGGGGAGCAGAAGACCTGGTACTCGCCACGTCCCGCGCTCGAGGAGCTCCGCCGTCACCGCCACCGGCATCTCGGTCACGAAGTCGTCGCCGGACTTGCCGGTGTTGAACGGTGTCGCTTCGCGGAGGGTCCCGCGCGCCACCGTGCCCGCCACGAAGGGGCGCATCGCGCGGCCGTCGGCGAAGAAGTCGCTCTGGCGGAAGGGCTTGTACTTCGGCTGGTCGTGCATGTCCTGCCGGCAGCCGAGCCCGGCGAGGGCGACCAGGAGCACGAGAGCGGACCAGCGAGCGCTCACTCTTCCGCCTCCGTGACCTCGGCCCCGAGGCCCTTCAGGAACGCCCGCGTTCCCTCCCGGTCGAACTTCGGGTCGGCCGCTTCGATGCAGATGAAGAACCGGTCCCGGCTGGCGGTGGCGAAGCCGGGGGCGTTGAAGACCGGGTGGTAGGGCTGGGGCAGCCCGTTCAGGGCCAGCATGCCGAAGACCGCGGTCAGGGCCGCGAGCAGGACGGTCGTCTCGAAGGCCGGGACCACGAAGGCAGGCCAGGCGTTGAAGGCCCGGCCGCCGATGTTCATCGGGTAGTCGATGACCGAGGTCCAGTACTGCAGGCCCCAGCCCCCGGCAAGCCCCGCGATCCCGCCGGCGAGCACCAGCTTCGGGAGGTGGGAGTGGCCCAGGTGCAGGGCCTCGATGACCTCCTCCATGGGGTAGGGGGTGTAGGCGTCGACCTTCGTGTATCCGCCGGCGTGCACCTCGTGCGCCGCCTTGACGAGGTCCCCCGGCGAGCGGAACTCGGCCACCAGGCCGTAGAGGGGCCGGCTCATGCCTTCTCCTCCTCGATCTTCGCCTCGGGGAGGATGGTGCGCATCTCGAAGATCGAGATCGTGGGCAGGAAGCGGATGAACAGGAAGAAGAGCGTCAGGAACAGCCCGATGGTCCCGAGGAACGTGGCCCAGTCCCAGAAGGTGGGCGAGTACATGCCCCACGACGAGGGCAGGAAGTCGCGGTGCAGGCTGGTGACCACGATCACGAACCGCTCGAGCCACATGCCCACGTTGACCACCATGGCCACCGCGAAGAGCCAGCCCACGCTGGTGCGGAAGCGCTTGAACCACATGAGCTGGGGTGTCGCCAGGTTGCACAGCAGCAGCACCCAGTACGTCCAGCCGTAGGGGCCGAACATGCGGTTCCAGATCATGAAGCGCTCGAAGGTCGAGCCGCTGTACCAGGCCATGAAGGCTTCCATCGCGTAGCCGTACACGACGATGAGGCTGGTGGCGAGGAGGACCTTGCCCATGTTCTCGAGGTGCTTGCCGGTGATGAAGTCCTCGAGACCGAAGACCTTCCGCAGCGGGATGGCCAGGGTCAGGACCATGGCGAAGCCGGCGTAGATGGCCCCGGCCACGAAGTAGGGCGGGAAGATCGTGGCGTGCCAGCCGGGCAGGTTGGCCACCGCGAAGTCGAAGCTCACCACGGTGTGGACGGAGACGACCAGCGGCGTCGAGAGCGCGGCCAGGATCAGGTAGGCCGTCTCGTAGTTGTTCCAGTGCCGGGCCGAGCCGCGCCAGCCCATGGCCCCCATCCCGTAGAGGAGCTTCACGTACTTGTTCGTGGCCCGGTCGCGCAGGGTGGCGAGGTCGGGGATCAGCCCGACGAACCAGAAGAGCGCGGACACCGTGGCGTAGGTCGACACCGCGAAGACGTCCCAGATGAGCGGGCTGCGGAAGTTCGGCCAGAGCCCCATGGTGTTCGGGTAGGGCATCAGCCAGTAGGCCCCGATCCAGGGCCGGCCCATGTGGATGATCGGGAACAGCCCCGCGCAGGCCACCGCGAACAGCGTCATCGCCTCCGCGAAGCGGTTGATCGACGTGCGCCACTGCTGCCGCAGGAGCAGCAGGATCGCGGAGATGAGCGTCCCCGCGTGGCCGATCCCGATCCACCAGACGAAGTTGATGATGGCGAAGGCCCAGCCCACCGGGACGTTGACGCCCCAGATCCCCACCCCGCGGACGAGCAGCAGGGCCACCGACATCAGGAGCAGCTGGAGCAGGCCGAAGGCCACGGCGAAACCGAAGAACCACCAGATCGGCGTCTTCTTCTGGAGGACGAGGCTCGCGATCTTGTCGGTGACGGTGGCGAACGTGTGGCCCGGCCCGACGATCGGCTGCTCGGTGTGGGGCGCGCTAGCCATGGTGCGCCTCGCGGCGAGCCGGTGGGGATCTCCGGGTTGGGGTTGCGGACGGCGGCGAGGTAGGTGGTCCGCGGCCGGGTCTGCAGCTCGGTCAGCAGCCCGTAGTTGCGGGGGCTGGCCTTCAGCTTCGAGACGCGGCTCTCGGGGTCGTTCACGTCCCCGAAGACGATGGCCTGGGCCGGGCACGCGCCCTCGCAGGCGGTCTGGATCTCGCCGTCGCGGATCTCGCGGCCCTCGTTCTTGGCGTCGATGCGGGCCCGGCTGATGCGCTGCACGCAGTAGGTGCACTTCTCCATGACGCCGCGCGAGCGCACGGTCACCTCGGGGTTGCGCATCATCTTGAAGGTCGGCGTGTCCCAGTCCTGGTAGAGGAAGAAGTTGAACCGCCGGACCTTGTAGGGGCAGTTGTTCGAGCAGTACCGCGTCCCCACGCAGCGGTTGTAGACCATGTCGTTGAGGCCTTCTTCGCTGTGGACGGTGGCGGCCACCGGGCAGACCACCTCGCAGGGGGCCTTCTCGCAGTGCATGCACAGCACGGGCTGGTGGAAGGTCTCGGGGCTCTCGGGCGGGCCCTCGTAGTAGCGGTCCACCCGGATCCAGTGCATCTCCCGGCCGCGGCCCACCTGCTCCTTCCCCACCACCGGGACGTTGTTCTCGGACTGGCAGGCGGTGACGCAGGCGTTGCAGCCCACGCAGGCGCTCATGTCGATGGCCATGCCCCAGGCGCGGCCCGGGTACTCGTGGTCCGGGTGCATGGAGAGCCCGGGATCCGGCTCGTGGCCCATGTGCTCGAAGACGTGGGGGTCGGCCTTGACCTCCTCGAGCGTCGCCGAGCGGACCAGGTGACGGTCGGCCGCGGCCTCGTGGGGGGTGTTCTCGATCGTCCAGTGGTCCTGGGTGCAGGCCATGAGCGTCGTCTCGCCGGTCCGCTCGACCTCCAGCCCGCCCCCGAACCAGCGGGCGTCGCTGGTGCGCAGCGCGTAGGCGTCGAAGCCGACGCCGTCGCCCACGCGGCCGGCGCGCGAGCGCCCGAACCCGAGGTGGACGGTCACGGAGTCGTCGGGGTGGCCGGGCAGGATCCAGACCGGCGCCCTGACGGTGCGCCCCCGGTAGCGGAGCTCCACCACCTCGGTCACGTGGCCGGCGCCCGTCTCCTCGACCTGGAAGCCGCCGAGCTTCTCTGCCGTCTTCGGGCTCATGAGCGCGGCGTTGTCCCAGGTCAGCTTCGTGAGGGGGCGGGGAAGCTCCTGGAGCCAGCCCAGGTTGGCGAAGCGCCCGTCGAACACCCCGGGGTCGGTGCGGAAGGCGATCTCGAGACCGGAAACCGGCTCGCCGGTCGCCCGAGCCCACTCCCCCGGCGTCACCGCGACCGTCTTCTCGGGGAAGGCGGTGCCGGCCACGACGCCGTCGTGCAGCGCCCGGCTCCACTTCGTCTCGAAGTCGTCGTCGTCCCCGAGCACCTCCATCCAGTGCTCGCGGAGGATCTCGTAGCCCTTGGGCTCGGAGTCCTCGATGAAGGCGGCCACGAGCTCGTGCGCGGAGAGCCCCCCGTAGAGCGGAGCGATCAGCGGCTGGACGATCGAGACCGTGCCGTCGACGGCGCGGGCGTCGCTCCAGGTCTCCAGCGGGTGCGCCGCCGGGAGGTGCCACTGGCACACCGCCGCCGTCTCGTCGAGGGACAGCCCGTGGTGGATCCGGAGCGGCACCTGCTCGAGGGCCTCGGCGAAGCCCAGGTCGGCGGGGGCCGCGTAGACCGGGTTCGCGCCGGCGATGACCAGGACCTCGACCTGGCCGGCCTTCATCTCCTCGACCAGGTCGGCGAGCGACGCGTCCCCGGACATCTCGGCGGGCTCGGTGTAGACGACGGTCGTCCCCACCGCGCCCAGGGCCTCGTTGATCGCGTGGGCGATCGCGTGCACCGCCGGCGGCTGCGTCTCCCCGGCGATGACGAGGGCTCGCGCGCCGGCGCGCTTCAGGTCCTTCGCGAGGGGCGCCACCCACTCGTGGTCGACGCCGCCCTCGACGGCCACCCCGACCGCGGCCGCCACCGCGCGGGCGAAGCCCTCGATCGCCGAGCTGCGTAGCGCGAGTCGGTGGTCGGCGGAGGCGCCGGTGGGCGTGGGCGAGCCCTCGACCACGTAGAGCCGGTTCATCTCCGGCTTCTGCCACGTCGACCTTCCGCCGCGAGGCGTACTCGCGCACGAGGCGGAGGCTCGCGGGGTGGCTGGTCACGAAGTCGGCCTCGAGGCTCAGGACGACGTCGGCGCTCTCGAACCGGTACTGGGGCTCGACCGCCTCGCCGAAGGCCAGCTCCGCGCCCGCGCGGACGTTGTCGCGGTCGGCGGGCTCCCAGCTCACCCACCGGGCCTCGGGGAGCTCGGCGCGGAGTGCCTCCAGCTGCGCGGCGAGGGTGGGCGAGGTCGTGCGCCCGGACAGGAACCGCACGCCGGCCCCGCCCTTCTGCTTGTCGAGGACCTCGCGCAGGGCCTCGCGGAAGGCGCCCCAGGTGCGGTCCTGCCCCTGATAGAGCACGGTCTTCGAGCGATCGGGATCGTAGAGGCCGAGGACGTGCGCCTGGCCGAACACGTCGGTCGCCCCGAGGCTCTGCGGGTGGTCGGGGTTGCCCTCGATCTTCGTCGGCCGCCCCTCGTGGCTCTCCACGAGGATGCCGCGCGCGTAGCCGTCGTGGGCGACCGCGGTGGCGAAGTGGAGCGGGCGGCCCGGCACGAGCTGCTCCGGCTGCCGGACGTAGGGGAGGATCTTCTCCGCGGGCTGCTTCGTGCAGGCGGTCAGACCGGCCAGCGCCAGCGAGGCCCCCATGAGGGTGAGGAACTCCCGGCGGCCCTTCGCGTCCTCGAAGGAGGAGGCCTGCTCCGGGAACTCCCGGTGGAGGAACTCCAGGAAGCCGGGGCTGTCCGCGAGCTCCTCGAGGCTCTTCCAGTAGCGGCGGCGACCCGGCCCCCCGGGACGGCGACCTGCGACCTCGAGCTCTACGGGGACGGCGGGGATGTGATCCTGGCTCATCGGTGACACGTGGAGCAGGTGACCTGCGGGTTGACGTCGTAGTCCTGTACGAGCTGGCGGCCCAGCTCGAGCTGATTGGCCGGCGTCTCGTAGGTGATGTCGTAGACCTCGCTCTTCGGGCGAAGGAACTTCTCCGGCCGGCGGTGGCAGTCGAGGCACCACTCCATGAGCAGCGACTTCTCCTGCCACACGTAGGCCATCTGGTCGACGCGCCCGTGGCAGGTGGAGCAGCCCACGCCCTTGTTCACGTGGACGCTGTGGTCGAAGTAGACGAAGTCCGGGAGGTCGTGGACCTTCACCCAGTCGATGGGCTGGCCGGTGCGCCAGCTCTCGCGAACCGGCTCGAGGGTGGGCGCCTGGTTCCAGATCTGCGAGTGGCAGTTCATGCACGTCTTGGTCGGGGGGATGCCGGCCACCTTGGACTTGTCGACGGTCGTGTGGCAGTAGCGGCAGTCGATCCCCATGCTGCCGACGTGGTGCGCGTGGTAGAAGGGCACCGGCTGCACGCGAGCCTCGTGCTGCCGCGTCACGTACGACGAGCGCGGCAGGACGAAGAAGACGAGGGCCGCGACCCCACCCGCGGCCAGAGCGCCCGCAACGATGCTGATCTTCGCGATCGAGTTTGCGGCAGGATGAAAAATCTGGGACATGTCTCCGCTACGCCACGAACCGATCTGCGGTAATCTGCCTCAAACCCTCTGTCTTCTGTCGCTTGGAAGCAGGACCGACGAGGCCGTCCCTGTCTTGTCCGCCACGTCCACCCGACCCTCTACACGATATCTCGGCGAGGTCGGAATAGGCCCGAGAGACTAGTACACACGTGCCATCCCGTCAACCGGGCTCTTGGAACGCCTTGCTGGATTGAGTCGATTGAGCCAGCGAGGCTCTCTCCCGGGGGGTCAGGTCCCGCAGAGCCGGTCGCCGAAATCGCCGAGGCCGGGGCGGATGTACTTGCGGTCGTCGAGACCTCGGTCGAGGGCCGCGGTGAAGACCTCGGTCGCGGGGACGATCTTCTCGAGACGCGCCACCCCCTCCGGCGCGGCCACGATCGAGAGGAGGCGGACCTGGCGCGCGCCGTTCCTCTCGAGGTCGGCGATCGCGTGGGCGGCCGACCCGCCCGTCGCCAGCATGGGGTCCAGGAGAAAGACCAACGCGTCCCCGAGATGAGCGGGCACCTTCCCATAGTAGCGCCGCGCCGTCGCTGTCTTCTCGTCGCGCTCGAGACCGTAGTAGCCGACCTCGGCCGAGGGGACGAGGTCGAGGAAGGCCTCGAGCATACCGAGACCCGCGCGCAGGACCGGGACCGCGATCACCCGACCGGCGAGACGGTGGACGGACGCGGCCTCGAGCGGCGTCTCGACCTCGGCCGCCACGGTGGGCAGGTCGCGGGTGGCCTCGGCCACCAGCAGCAGGCTCACGCGGCGCGAGAGTGCACGGAATTCATCACGCGGGGTCCGACGATCCCGCAGAGCCGCGAGCGCCTCCTCCACGAGGGGGTGAGTGACGACGTGCAGCGTCATCGAGGCGCGAGGATAGCACGGTGGGCGAGTGCTATACTCGCAGCTCTCAGCCCATGCGCCTTTCGCCCGACGAGATCCAGTACGTCGCCCGCAAGATCGTCAAGGCTCTGACCGCCGACCGACGCATCGAGGTCGACGACGAGGGGCGGGTCGTCGACGGCATTGCCCGGGTCATCGTCGAGGAGCTGCAGGTCGAGGACCGCCTCAACGAGGAGGTGCGCGAGGTCCTGATCCAGCACACTCAGCAGATGGACCGATCGGACATCACCTATTCGGAGATGTTCAAGAAGGTCAAGCGCGAGCTCGCGAAGCAGAAGGGGATCGTGCTTTGAAGCTCTCCCGCGAGAGGATCCTCAACCTCTCACACCTCATCCTCAGGTACATGGACGGCGAGGACGCGCTCGAGTACTTCGACGAGCCCCAGGAGATCCGCCAGACGATCGTCCGCATCATCACCGAGGAGATGCGCGCGGACGAGATGATCGACGCGCTCGTGCGGCGCAAGATCGAGAGCCAGAAGCGGAGCATTCCCGAAGGGTCGAGCGAGTGGGATGTCCTCTACCGGAAGTACTTCGAAGAAGAAGTGGCCAGGCACCGCAAGGTGATGCCGTAGCCGAACGCGGGATCAGCGCTCCCCGACCTGGACGGTGAAGACCACGCGCTCGCCGGGCTGACCCGCGAGGCGGAACGCCACCTGGTCGGGACCGATCTCCGCGACGTCACCGGCGACGACGCGGACGCTCCCCGGAGTCACACCGAGCATCGCGAGGTGGAATCGCCAGACGCCCGCCTCTCCCTTCGCCGTCCACGAGCACCGCCTCGAAGCGATGGGGGCCGGGTGAGAGCGCCAGCGTGTGCGCCGCGGTCCCCGGGCCCGGGAACACGGCCTGCGCCCCGTCGACGACGACCTGACCCCGGGCCCCCGCGACGTCCAGCTCGCTCACCCAGCTCGTGATGCGGCTCTCCGGCGGGCCGGCGGCACCGCGGAAGCAGCCACGGCCGTCGAGGATGAGGTCGTCCACGATCGCCGTGGCCCGGTTGCCGCAGTTGTCCTCGGCCCGGGCGACGACCCTCCACTCCCGGTTGTCGAGCGAGCAGCCCGGACGGAAACGTCCACAGCTGCTCGTAGGGGAGGTGGCTGTCGGTGCCGATCAGGACGCTCGGCTCGCAGAGGCAGCCGTTCGACTCGGGGCAGTACTGGTAGAAGAAGCGGACCTCCTTGACCCCGCTGCCGGTCGTCGGAGGCGAAGGCCTCGGATCGTCGTGGAGGTGCCCGGGTGAGAGCCCGTGCTGGGCTGGATGATCGAGACGACCGGGGGGATCGGTCTCGCACGCGGGCAGGGTGGTGGTCGTGGTCGTCGACGGGGGGCGGGTGGTCGTGGTGGTGGTTGTGGTCGTGGTGGTGGTCGTCGTCGTGGTGGTTGTCGTCGTGGTGGTGGTCGTCGTCGGCGTGTCTCCTCTCCCCCGCCGGCAACGACGACGACCGTGGCCACGGCCGCGGCCCCGCCCGCCAGGCCCGCGACGAGCGCCGGTGGACACGCCGCCCCCGGTCAGGAACCCGGCGGGCGCGGCGCCGGAGGCCGATCCGATGATGACGCTCGCGGACTCGACCACGGGGGCCAGGGGCCCCTCATCGCACGTCCCGCTCTCCGTCACCCGGAGCGTGTGCTCGGCGGTGCGGGTCTCGGCGAACTGCCGGTCCATCCCGGAGACGTAGTACTCCACCCCCTTCAGGTCCTTGCGGGGACGCGGGAGCACCCCCTCGAGACACGGCGGCGCGCCCGTCATGTCGACGTAGAACCAGTCGTTCGTCTCCACAGGGCGGAAATAGATCCGGCCCCGGGCCAGCGCCAGGTCCGGCCGGAAGCAGGCCGAGAGGCGAGCGTACTTCTCCGCGGCCACGCAGCGGGGGGCGTCGTGCTCGATGGTGAGCCCGCCGGAAACCACCTCTCCCGGTGCGGTCTGGCCTCCGGCGGCGCCGGAGACGGGAGCGAGGCCCAGCCAGAGGCAGAGGGCCGCGGCTCGGGACGTCCAGACGCGTCGGGGGGAGAGACATGCAGGCATGGCGTGCGCTTTCTCCTGGTGCCCGTCGCAGGCGGCCCCATTCTCCCCACAGCAGGGGGGCCGGGGCAAGCCAGACCGGCGCACGCCGCTGTTCCCGACCGGCAGAGAGGGTGGCGGGCACGGACAAGAAGCGCACGCCTACTTGGGGCAAGAACGCATTGCGGACGGAGCAGAACGGCATTAGACTTTGGGCCCCTCCAAAGAGGGTTCTTCCAACATCTGGAGTACAGGAGGATGGTCATGAGAGGACGATGGACGGTCTTGGCGCTCGCTGGACTGCTGGGGCTCGGCGGTCTGGCCGCGGCCCAGGACGATGGCGTCCGGCGAGGAAGACGGTCACGCGGGACGAGGTCAAGAGCTGGATCTTCGAGGTGGACGGCAAGGAGTGGAGCGTCCGCCCCGCCGCCCCCACCGCGATGGGCGACAGTGGCATGTTCCGGCTCGTCGGCAGCGCCTACACGCTCCCGAAGGGTTATTTCAGCCTCGGGTACTCCTACGACAACATGGACCGCGACCCCAAGGGCACGGACTTCGCCGTCCACGGCGTGACGTTCGGCTACGGCGTGTCGAATCGCTTCGAGCTGTTCGGCGCATTGGGCGTCCAGAACCGGACCAAAGCGCATTATCGCAACGAGCTGGGGGGACCCAACGAGTACCCGTTCCCCAACGAGAGCTTCTCGACGGGCTTCGGGGACATCTGGCTCGGGGCGAAGTACGGCCTCCTGAGCGACTACCTCGGCGACGGCGTGGGCCTCGCCATCAAGGGATTCGTCAAGCTGCCCACCGCCGACGAGGCGAAGGGGCTGGGGACCGGGAAGGCGTCCTTCGGGGCCGACCTCATCCTGTCGAAGACCCTCAACTACGGCGCCGACCTCCACGGGACCGTCGGCTACGAGCTCAACGGGAACCCGGACCGGTCGGAAGGTGTCCTCGACGACGTCTTCCCGGGTCCGGACTACGTGGCCAACGCCTTTCGCTGGGGCCTGGGCCTCAACGTCCCCGCCTGCTCCAACCTCCAGCTGCAGGCGGAGCTGAGCGGCAAGGTGTACGGCGACACCACGGTGTCGCAGACGAACACCACCGATCTCATCGTCGGCGCCTCGTTCTGGCTGAAGAACGGCCTCTACATCCGGCCCGCCTACGTCTACGCGCTCGGCTACGACGGCCGCGGCCGTGACGTCTCCTCGGGCAAGAGAAGCGGCGCCACCATTTCCGTCGGCTACCACGGTGGGACGCCGTGCTGCGAGATCTACACCCCGCCGCCCCCGCCGCCGGCGCCGGCCAACCGACCCCCCACCGTCTCGCTCACCTGCGAGCCCTCCCCGGTCCTGCCGGGCCAGGTCTCCAACTGCCGGGCCACCGCCTCCGACCCGGACGGCGACCCGCTCACCTACGCCTGGACCGCGGGCTCCGGCCGCATCTCGGGCACCGGCGCCCAGACGAGCCTCGACACCGCCGGGATCGAGGCCGGCGAGTGCACCCCGGTCACGGTGAAGGTCTCCGACGGCCGCGGCGGCACCGCCGAGGCGACGAGCCGGGTCTGCGTCCAGGAGCCTCCCAAGCCCAAGCCGGAGGCCGTCAGCTGCACCTCCGGCGGCTTCCCGCGCAACCTCTCGCGCCTGAACAACGTGGACAAGGCCTGCCTGGACGACGTGGCGAGCAAGCTGCGGCAGGATCCGCGGAGCCGGGTGGTCATCGTCGGCCACGCGGACAGCTCCGAGCGCCACACCGAGGTGATCGGCCGCACGCGCGCCGAGGCGGTCAAGGACTACCTCGTCACGGAGCGCGGCGTCGCGGAGGCCCGCATCACCGCCAAGAGCGCCGCGGACGCCAAGCCTCTCGACACGGCGAAGAACGCCCCCGCCCGGGCCAAGAACCGGCGCGTGGACGTGATCTTCGTGCCCGAGGGCGCAACGGTCCCCGAGGACGACTAGTCGTCGTCCGTCAAGACTCATGAAGGCGCGGCCTCCCTGGAGGCCGCGCCTTTTTCCATTCCCGCGGTCGCCCCCGGGAACACTCAGAGCGGCTGAGGCAACACCCACCCACGGGGCCTCTTGTGGGCCACGGTGGGTGGACCTGCTCAGGCTTTTCCCTCTACGTGGGGAGGGATAGGGTGGGGGGTCATTGAATGATCCGGGGCCAATGAACAATCAAGTGTAGACTGACGCGAAGATGGACATGAGAGGACGATGGACGGTTCTGGCTCCGCTCGCGGTGCTGCTGGCGGCCGGCGGCCCGGCGGCAGCCCAGGAGGACGCGGCCGGCGGGACGAAGACGGTCACCCGGGACGAGGTCAAGAGCTGGATCTTCGAGGTGGACGGCAAGGAGTGGAGCGTCCGCCCCGCCGCGGCGACCGTGATGGGGGACACCGGCCTCTTCCACCTCGGAAGCGCCTACACGCTGCCCCGGGGAACGTTCTCGTTCGCCGTCTTCCGGGACAACCGTGACCGGGACCCGAAGGGCGTCGACTTCTCGGTTCACGGCGTGACGATGGGATACGGCGTTACCGACCGTCTCGAGCTCTTCGGAAGCCTCGGCATCGAGAACCGACGCAAGACCCACTACGCCGCCGACGTGAGTGAGGTAGGTGGGCCCAACCCCTTTCCCTTCGTCGGCGACGACAGCTGGGAGACAGGCTTCGGTGACCTGTGGCTGGGAGCGAAGTACAGATTCCTCGATGACTACCGGGGTCGCGCCGCGGGACTCGCCCTGCGGGGCTTCGCCAAGCTCCCGACGTCGGAAGAGACCCTGGGTTTGGGCACCGGCAAGAGCTCTCTCGGGGCCGACCTCGTGCTCTCGAAGACGCTCGACCGGCGAGCCGACCTTCATGCGTCGGCGGGCTTCGAATGGAACGGCAACCCCGACGCGCCGGATGACTCGGCCGGCGTGAGTGGCCCGGACTACGTGGCCAACGCCTTTCGCTGGGGCCTGGGCCTCAACGTCCCCGCCTGCTCGAACCTCCAGCTGCAGGCGGAGCTGAGCGGCAAGGTGTACGGCGACACCACGGTGTCGCAGACGAACTCCACCGATCTCATCGTCGGCGCCTCGTTCTGGCTCAAACCCGGCCTCTACATCCGGCCCGCCTACGTCTACGCGCTCGGCTACGACGGCCGCGGCCGTGACGTGTCGTTGGCCAAGAAGAGCGGCTTCAACCTCGCGATCGGCTACCACGGTGGGACGCCGTGCTGCGAGATCTACACCCCGCCGCCCCCGCCGCCGGCGCCGGCCAACCGACCCCCCACCGTCTCGCTCACCTGCGAGCCCTCCCCGGTCCTGCCGGGCCAGGTCTCCAACTGCCGGGCCACCGCCTCCGACCCGGACGGCGACCCGCTCACCTACGCCTGGACCGCGGGCTCCGGCCGCATCTCGGGCACCGGCGCCCAGACGAGCCTCGACACCGCCGGGATCGAGGCCGGCGAGTGCACCCCGGTCACGGTGAAGGTCTCCGACGGCCGCGGCGGCACCGCCGAGGCGACGAGCCGGGTCTGCGTCCAGGAGCCTCCCAAGCCCAAGCCGGAGGCCGTCAGCTGCACCTCCGGCGGCTTCCCGCGCAACCTCTCGCGCCTGAACAACGTGGACAAGGCCTGCCTGGACGACGTGGCGAGCAAGCTGCGGCAGGATCCGCGGAGCCGGGTGGTCATCGTCGGCCACGCGGACAGCTCCGAGCGCCACACCGAGGTGATCGGCCGCACGCGCGCCGAGGCGGTCAAGGACTACCTCGTCACGGAGCGCGGCGTCGCGGAGGCCCGCATCACCGCCAAGAGCGCCGCGGACGCCAAGCCTCTCGACACGGCGAAGAACGCCCCCGCCCGGGCCAAGAACCGGCGCGTGGACGTGATCTTCGTGCCCGAGGGCGCAACGGTGCCCGAGGACGACGACTAGATCACCCCGGGAACGCCGCCCCGAGCGACGTTCCCGGAGTATTCCGTTGTGTCTTCGAGAGACATCGGAAAAAGCGACGTTCGAGGGCGCGGCGCCTGTCTGTTCATTGACCCCCCACCCTATCCCTCCCCACGTAAGGGGCTCGGGGGACGCGAAGTCGAGCCTGCGAGACGAGCGTCGACCCCGGGTGTACGCCGCGACGCGACCGCGTCGCCTCCGACAGGCCAGAGGGAACCCAGGTGCCCAGGATCGCTGCCCCTCCAGTCGAGGGAGGGGCAGCGATCGACGGCCAGCGGCGCCACAAGCGGCGACGCCGGGGAACGGGCGAGGTTTGCGTGGGTGCGGCGCGCATCCTACAATCAACTCGGGGGATATTGCTCATGCAGAGTCACTTCCGCCTTCTTGTCCTTCTCTTCTTCGGGGCCGCCCTCCTCGCCCCGCTCCCGGGCTGCGACCGGGGAGACGATGTCACACCGCCGATCGTGATCGTGACCCCGGAGCCGGTCCGGGGCGTCATCGCGACAACCTCTATCACCGGATTCCAGACCGACTTGTGGTTCGCCATCCCTGTGGATGTCCTTCAGCGGGGCGTGGTCGATGTCAGCGTGGACTGGACCTTTGACGACACCTGGATGTACGTTCACTTCGGGGACACCGAATGCACGACCGAGCTCAGGGACGGGACCTGTCCCTTCCTCATCTCTTCGGAGACGAAGGACCCCAAGCCCCGGATCCTCGTGACGGACCTGCTGGAGCCGGCGACGTACTACCTGTATCTCTACAACGTCCCCCAGGTCCCGGGCACGGACATCGGCAGCGACCGCACGGAGGCGGTGGCCATCAGGTTCGGGCTGACCACCGGCTTCGACCCGTTGGGTTCGCAGAGCGAACCGGTACTGCTCGGCCCGCCGGTGGTCGTCTCCCCGCCCGGGCGATAAGATCGCAGGGTCCGCATCGAGCCAGGTCCACGGTCCTGCGGAAGATCCGTCCACGGAGCTGAGATGAACGCGTCGTTCCCGCGGCCGCGCGCCGTGCTCTTCGTGATCCTCGCTGCGCTCGGCGCCTGCGCGGGGCTGGTCTCGCCGGCCGGGGCTCAGTCGTGGGTCCCCGTCGGCCCCCCCGGAGGGGACGTGCGTTCGCTCGCCGCCCACCCCGGGGCCCGCCACATCGTCTATCTCGGCACCGCGGGCGGTGTGCTCTACCGCTCCGAGGAGTCCGGTCGGCGATGGGAGCGGCTCGAGCCCGGCTTCCCCCTCAACGGGATGAGCCTCGACGACCTCACCGTCGCCCCCGACGGCACGCTCTACGTGGGTTACTGGGCCTTGCGGGGCGGTGGTGGCGGGGTGGCGCGCAGCGACGATGGCGGCCGCACGTTCACCATCCTCCCCGGGATCTCCGGTCAGGCGGTGAAGGCGCTCGCCCTCGCTCCCTCCGATCCCGAGACGGTGATCGCGGGCACGCTCACCGGCGTCTTCAGGTCGCAGAACGGCGGTCGGAGCTGGAGACGGATCAGCGCCGAGGACCACCCCGAGCTGAAGAACGTGAACTCGATCGCGATCGATCCCGAGGACCCGAACACGGTCTACGTAGGCACCTGGCATCTCCCCTGGAAGACGACGGACGGGGGTCGGAGCTGGCGCTCGATCCACGCCGGCATCATCAACGACTCCGACATCATGACCCTCACCTTCGACCGGCGTTCACCGCACACCATGTACGCCACCGCCTGCAGCGGGATCTACCGAACGAAGGACGCAGCAGGGCGTTGGACCAAGGTGCGGGGCATCCCCAACTCCAGCCGTCGCACCCGCGCGTTCGCGCAGCATCGTCAGGATCCCGACATCTTCTTCGCCGGCACCACCGAGGGCCTCTGGACCACCGAGGACGGTGGGGCGAGCTGGACGCTGCGCACGGCTCGGGAGCTGGTGGTCAACGCCCTCCTGACCCAGCCGGACGGGTCCCTGCTCGTCGGCACCGACGGCGCCGGGGTGTTGCGCAGCTCGGACGGCGGCCGCAGCTGGACCGACTCGAACCAGGGCTTCTCGGAGCGCTTCGTCTCGCGGGTGCTGTTTGCCCCTGCCGGGGGGCGCGTCGTGGTCGGCGTGAGCGCCGATCGCCGTCACGGCGGGGTGTTCTCCGCCCCCTCGTCAGAAGGCCCCTGGACTCGCCTCGCCCCGGGTCTCGAAGGCCGCGAGGTCCTGACCATCGCCCTCGCCGGGAACACCGTCCTCGCCGGGACCGACGACGGGATCTTCCTCTCCCGCGGGGAAGCCTGGCGTCGCCTGGCGACGGTCGTCGACGGGGCGGACCTGCACCCTCATGTCACCGACATCCGCGTCCTCGGACCACAGCTGTTCCTGGCCGCCACGTCGCAGGGCCTCCTCCGCAGCACCGACGGCGGGGATCGGTGGCAGCGCCACCAGCTCGGTGTCCTGCGCACGGTGGAGCGCATCGCGGTGTCCAGCGGCCCCGAGACGGTGGTCCTCGCCGCCACCCCCATCGGCTTCTTCGAGAGCCGGGATCGGGGCGCGAGCTGGACGCCCGTCGCCGGCCGGATCGGTGACGCCCGCGTGCACGCCCTCGCCTTCGTGCCGGGATCCGACCGGGTCGTGTTCGTGGCCACGCCCCGCGGCCTGTACAAGTCCTCAGACGGCGGGCGCGGCTGGTGGCCGCGCGGCGGGGGCCTGCCGCTGTTGGACATCACGGGCCTGGCCATCGCGCGCGATGGGCGGACGGTCTATGCGAGCGAGTTCACCCAGGGGGGGCTCTGGCGAAGCGACGACGCCGGTGAGACGTGGGATGCGGCCCCCACCGACGGCCTCGCCACGACCCGGATCTGGGCGTTGGCCCTGGACCCCGAACGTCCGGAACTCCTGCTGGCCGCGACGCCCTCGGGTGGCCTGCACGAATGGCGCGCGGTCGTCTCCGCTTCGGCGCCGGCCCTCGGTGGGGACGGGTCGCGCTGACGGACGGTCGATCAACAGATGCGGCTGGCCAACAGGCCTGGCCTCGCCCGCGTGTCCTTTCCCTGAGGACACGCGGGTGTACGGGGCCCATCTCAGGCCTTTCCGAGCCTGCGGGAGGCAGCGCCTGCGCGTCGCGGCATACACTCGAGGTCGACGCTCGTCTCGCAAGCTCGACTTCGCGTCCCCCGAGCCCCCTACGTGGGGAGCGACCCGGTAGGGCGGCAATGAAGGATCAGGGAGCCCAAAGCGCATTGGACTCGGTCCCTGGGGAGCAGCCTTCCCCTCCCCCTACGTGGGGAGGGTCAGGGTGGGGGGTCAATGAATGATCGGGGGGTCATTGAACGAACAAACAAACGTGAGCCCCGTCACACCCGCCACTCCGCCCGGGGATAGACTGAGCGGGTCCAAGGAGAGGACCATGCTGCTCGCCACTGTCTTGCTGTCGGCTGCGCTCACCCCCGCCGCCCCGCCTCTCACCGCGGCGGATCCACAGGATCCCCCTGTCACCACCCCGGAGTCGATGTCCGTCCCGGACGACCCCGCCGCACCGGTGGGCCTCGAGGGGTTCGACGATTCAACGGCGGAGCCGGCACCGAGCATCCCGGAGGAGCCCGCTGCGCCGATGGGCCTCGAGGCCTCCGAGATCCCGGCCGCCGCCCCCTTGCCTGCCGTTCAGGAGCACATCGACGCCGGGCTCAAGGCGTTCGTGAGGGGTCGCTTCTCCAGCGCGCGGGGCGAGTTCGAGAAGGCCTACGAGGCCGCTCCCGACAGCGCGGCCACGGCCTTCTACCTCGGCTATGCCTGCTACAAGCTCGGAGAGCCTTCGCTGCGCATGAACGACGACAAGCAGAAGGCCCGGGAGCTCTTCGCCAAGGCCTATCGCCTGGACCCGGAGTTCCAGCCGGTCTGGGGCCAGAAGAAGGAATAGCTCAACCGAGGAGTCGTCGTCGCACGCCCCGGACGGTTGGGCCACGACCTGGCCCGGACGTCCTGGGATCGCTCAGGTCGCCCGCACGCGGGGACGCTCGCCTCGGGCGTCGGCCTCTTCAAGAGGAAGCAGCGCCCTCGCTCGCTCGATTCGCCCGCACGGGCTAACGGACATATTGCCCAGCGAAGCATTCACGATGCGGAGCTCGACGCCCCGCTTAGCGGGCGCCTTCGCGCCCAGGCCCAATCTTCGTCGTGGCCCCCGGCCCTGGCGTCCGACAAGAGCCGGTTCCCGACGCGCAATGACCGCTTGGTGGGGCACCGAAGTCGTGCGAACCTCGCCGACCACGCGGCGAGGGGCTTCGGGGGCCGGGGCCCTGACGAGGACCCTGCTCCACTTCGAAGCTGGGGGGCCCGCAGTCGGGGTGGCCGCCGAAGCCCCCAGGGGGGTTCCGCGTGGTCGAGCCTGACACGACTTCGGTGACACGACACTGGTTGGTGGCTGCGCTACGGGAGCAGGTTCTTCAGAATGCTCAGCTTGCTGATGTCCGAGTAGAGAACAAGGCCGATGAGCAGGAAGATCACCGCCGCCCCTGCGTTCATGACCCAGTTCTTGATGTTGGGACTGAGGTTCCGCCGCACCGTGCTCTCGACGGCGAGGATCGCCAGGTGGCCGCCGTCGAGGGGGGCGAGCGGGAGGAGGTTCAGGATCCCCACCTGGAGGCTGATCACCGCCACGAGGAAGAAGAGCGACCCCACCCCTCCGCGAGCGGCATCCCCGGAGGCCTGGGCGATGCCGAGGGGTCCCATCATGGTCTTCGGTGAGATCTGCGCGGTGATGAGCCGGCCGAGGACGTCGAAGGTCTGGCGCGTCATCTCCGCGGCCCAGCGCACGGCCTCGACCACCGCCTCCAGCGGCCCGAACTTCTTGAGAACGGTCTTCGGGCGAATCCCGATCCGCAGCCCGGATCCGTCGTCCCGGGGCGTGATGCTCAGGTCGAGCTGGTCGCCGTCCCGCCAGATCCGGAACGAAAGGGCGCGGTCGTCGGCGCCCTGCACGATCGGCGGGATATCGTTGAAGGTCTCGAGTGACGTGTCGTCGATGCGGAGGATAGCATCGTCGGGCCGAAGGCCCGCCTCCTCTGCGGGCGTTCCGGACATCACCTCACCCACACGAACGAGGGGATGGACGCCGATGCGACCCACGAACTTCTCTGTCGTCTCGGAGCGGACAGTGACGTTCCGCTCGTCGCCGTCCCGGCGCACGCGGAGGTCGAGCGCCTGCTCGGGACGGAGAGCGATGTTGTATTGCGCCTCCTCCCAGGAGGGAACCACCGTGCCCGCGATGGCGAGTATCTCGTCCCCGGGCAGGAGTCCCGCCTTCTCCGCGGGGGAGTCGGCGGCGACCGCCCCGATGATGGGTCTGTCGAACCGGCTCGCGTCGACGGCGAAGCCCACCATGTAGAAGACGGTGAGGACACCGATCGTGAGCACCGCGTTCATGGCCGGGCCCGCGAGGTAGACGAGGAACCGCTGCCAGCGCGGGCGGCTGAGGAAGTCGCGCCCGTCGCCGAGCCGGCTCGTGTCTTCGCTGATGAGATCGTCGCCCTCGCCCTCGAGCTTCACGTACCCTCCGAGGGGGATCGCGGAGACACGGCAGTCGGTCTCGCCCCACTTGAAGCCGATGAGGCGCTTGCCGAAGCCGAAGGAGAAGATGAACACCCGCATCCCGAACGCCTTGGCCACGATCAGGTGCCCGAACTCGTGCACGAAGATGATGATGCCGAGGACGAAGATGAAGGCGAGGGTCGTGGTCAGAAAGGCCATTTCGAAACCGAGCGCTAGGACAGGGCGCGGGCGCTGGTGTGCCGCGCCAGGACCTCGCGGGCGCGCTCCCGGGCCCGGTGGTCCGCCTCGATCACGTCCTCGAGCGTGCGGGCGGCCGATGCCGCCTCCGCCTCGAGGACACCCTGGATTGTCTCCGCTATGGCCACGAACGGGATCTTCTCGTCGAGAAACGCCGCCACCGCCTCCTCGTTCGCGGCATTGAGCGCGGCGGGGGCGGTCCCTCCGGCCTCGAGGGCCCGGTAGGCGAGGCCGAGGCAGGGAAAGCGCTCGTGGTCCGGCGGCTCGAGCTCGAGCCGCATCGCCTTGGAGAAGTCCATCCCCGGGATCGCCGCTCCCCACCGCTCCGGGTGGCTGAGCGCGTACTGGATCGGCACCCGCATGTCGGTGATGCCGACCTGAGCCAGCACCGTGCCATCCACGAACTCCACCATCGAGTGGATGACGGACTGCGGGTGGATGATCACCTCGATCCGCTCCGCGGGGATCCCGAAGAGCCAGCGGGCCTCGATCACCTCCAGGCCCTTGTTCATCATGGTGGCGGAGTCGATGGTGATCTTCGGCCCCATGTTCCAGGTCGGGTGGGCGAGGGCCTCCTCCCGGGTGATGCGGCCGAAGGTGTTGCGGGGGCGACCGCGGAAGGGGCCCCCGGAGGCGGTGAGGAGCAGACGCCTCACCTCGTCCGAGCGCCGCCCGTCCAGGCACTGGTGGAGCGCGCAGTGCTCGGAGTCGATCGGCAGGAGACGTGCACCGCTCTGTGCCGCCCGCGCGAGCATGAGCTCCCCCGCCATCACGAGCGTTTCCTTGTTGGCGAGGGCGATGTCCTTGCCCGCATCGAGCGCGCGGTAGGTCGGCACGAGACCCACCGCGCCCACCGCCGCCGCCACCACCATGGCCGCCTCGGCGTCGGTCGCGACCTCCACCATCCCCGCCTCGCCCACGCCCGTGCGCACGCCCGCGAGGTCGACCCGGCCGCGGAGCCGGTCGAGCGACTCCTCGTCCGCCACGGAGACGATCCTCGGGCGGTATCGGGCCACCTGATCGGCCAGCCGGTCCACGTTGCGCCCCGCCGCGAGGCCCACGACGCCGAAGCGATCGGGAAAGGCGTCGACGATCCTCAGCACGTTGGTGCCGATGGATCCGGTCGAGCCGAGAAGGGCGAGGCCTTTCATTGCAGGGGGGCTTCGGAGGCGCGAACGGCCCCTTGCGGGGCCGTATCAGCGCACGTACAGGAAATAGTAGTACAGAACGGGCGCGCCGAAAAGCAGGCTGTCGAGCCGGTCGAGCATGCCCCCGTGCCCGGGGAAGAGGGTGCCGGAGTCCTTCACGCCCGCCCAGCGCTTCAAGAGGCTCTCGTCGAGGTCGCCCACGATGCCCAACGCAGAGACGGCCAGGCCCAGCCCCACGGCGTGGCCGAGGGGGAGCCCGGGCAGCCCCAGCTGCCGCACCGCGAGCGCCCCGAGGATCCCGCCGAGGAGCCCCCCGATCGCTCCCTCGACGGACTTGCCCGGCGAGATGGCGGGGGCGAGACGGCGGTGTCCGAAGGCGTGGCCCACGAAGAACGCGACGCTGTCGGAGAAGAAGATGATGACGAGGAGAAGGACGATCCGCCAGGCCCCATCCGCTTCCGGCGAGAGCAGGCGCAGTCCGGCCATCGTGCCCCCCAGGGCCCCCAGGTAGACGGCCCCGAGGAGGGCGGCGGCGGCGGCCGAGACCGATTCGAAGTCCGCCCCTCGTGAGAGCGCGAAGCCGAGAAGGAGCACCGTTGCGAGCGGCAGGAGGGGCAGCGGGTGGGCCACGGGCCACACCACCTCGCCGAAGAACGCGGCCGCGAGGACGAAGCTCGCGAGCGGCATCGGTCGGATTCCCCGGGCGTGGAGAAGGCCGAAGAACTCGAAGAGCCCCATCGCGAGGGCGGCCGCCGCCAGCGCCACCGCGAGCCAGGGCGGGCCGAGGAACAAGGCGGCGAGTAGCAGCGGGAGAGCCACGAGGGCCGTCGCCACGCGCCGGGCGAGGTTAGCGAGGAAGCCCGGGGCGCGCAGGCCGCGCGGCGGGAGCCGGTCAGACTGTGTTGATCCCGCCGTATCGCCGGTCACGCTTCTGATAGTCCCCGATGGCCTGGAGGAGGTGTCGGCGCCGGAAGTCGGGCCAGAGAACGTCGGTGACCCAGATCTCCGCGTACGCGATCTGCCAGAGCAGGAAGTTGGAGATGCGCAGCTCGCCACTGGTGCGGATGAGGAGGTCCGGGTCCGGCTGGCCGGCGGTGTAGAGGTGAGCGGCGAGCGCCCGCTCGTCGATGCGGGACGGGTCGCGCCCGTCGTGGAGAAGCTCTCGGAAGAGCTCGCGCACGGCGTCCGTGATCTCGGCCCTCCCCCCGTAGTTCAGGGCGATGTTGAACCTCAACCCCGCGTTGGGGCGCGTGCGCTCCTCGGCCCGCTGGAGCTCCTCCTGCACGTCGGAAGGGAGCTCGTGCGCGCGGCCGAGGACCCGGAACCGTATGTTGTTCTTGAGAAGCGTATCGAGCTCGCTCCGAAGGTACCGCTTGAGCAGGCTCATCAGCGTCGAGACCTCGCTCTGCGGCCGCTTCCAGTTCTCGATCGAGAAGGCGTAGAGCGTCAGCACCTCCAGGCCGATCCGGGCCGAGGTCTCGACGGTGTCGCGGACGGCATGGATTCCGGCGCGGTGACCCTCGACCCGCCGCTTGTGGCGCAGCTGTGCCCAGCGCCCGTTGCCGTCCATGATCACGGCGACGTGACGCGGAAGCCGGCCGAAGTCGATCGAGCGAACGAGCTCTTCCTCCTCCGAGCCGGCGGGCACGACCGTGAGAAGGTCCTGAAGGGACATATGCCCGGTGACAGGTCTCGAGACGAGCCTATGGTAGCACCGCGCCGAGTGGCGACGGGTAGTCGACGCGCACGAGGGTGAGCCCGCTCGGGGGCGCGGGGGCGGGCCACGCACGCCGATCGCGCGCCTCGAGGGCGGCCGCGAGCTCCGCGGGGGCAAGGGTGCCTCGCCCGACGGCAATGAGCCCGCCCACCATGCTGCGGACCATCTTGCGCAGGAAGCCGTCGGCCTCGACCTCGTAGACGAGCCCACGCTCGTCGAACACGACGTCCGAGCGCGTCACCGTCCGTACGGTCGTCCGGGCCGAGCCCCCGGAGGAGGCGAGCGATGCGAAATCGTGGCGACCGGGGAAGAGCGAGGCGGCGGCCCGCACCGCCGCCTCATCCAGGCGTCGGGGCACCCATCCCGCGATGCGCCGGCGCTGCGGCAGCGGCACGCCACCGCAATCGAGGACGTAGCGATAGAGCTTCGACACCGCGCTCTTGCGGGCATGGAAGCCATCGGGGGCGGGAGCGGCGTCGAGAACGCGCACGTCCGCCGGCAGAAGCCCGTTGAGGGCGCGCTGGAGCTCGGCCGCGCCGAGGTCCCGGGGCAGGTCGAAGGACGCCACCTGGCCCAGGGCGTGCACCCCGGCGTCCGTACGCCCGGCCCCGGCAACGGCCACTCGACCCCCCTCCGCGAGGCGGGCCAGCGCCTGCTCGAGGACGCCCTGGACCGTCCGTCCCTCTCCGGAGCGCTGGAGCTGCCAGCCGAGGAAATCCGTTCCGTCGTAGGCGAGGGTCACCCGGTAGAGGGGCACCGTCTCAGCGCGACGTGGCGGCGCGCGACCCGGGCCTCTCGGGCGTCGATCCGTCCGCGCACAGAGGGCACGCCTCGGGCGAGTAGGTGGGCACCTCGAGCTCCAGGAGACTCTGTCGGGGAACGCCGAGGTCGACGGTACCGCCGCTGCGGTCGACGAGGCTCCCCACGGCAAGTACGCGCGCGCCCCGGGCGCGGACGGCCTCGATTACGTCCCGGGTGGAGCCTCCCGTCGTGATCACGTCCTCGACCACGACCAGCGGCTCGGCCTCTCGAAGGGCGAAGCCCCGCCGCAGGATCATCGTCCCGCCCTGGCGCTCGGTGAAGAGCCCGCGGCAGCCGAGGGCCCGAGCCACCTCGTGGGCCACGAGGACCCCCCCGAGGGCGGGGGCCACGACCGCGGTCGGGGGCTCCTCACGCAGGTGCGGTCGAAGCCGATCGGCCAGGGCCGCACCGAGCGCGGTGGCCACCCCGGGGTCCATGAGCACGCGCGCGCACTGGAGGTAACGCGGGGAATGGAGGCCGGACGACAGGAGGAAGTGGCCCTCGAGGAGAGCCCCGCGCTCCTGGAAGAGGCGGAGGATGTCCGTGTTCGTGTGCAGATCGAGCTCGCTCACGGCGCCTGATCCTAGCACCGTTTCCCGGCCCCTCCGGGCCGCCCGGATATACTGCACGGGTGCCCGCCATCTCGGCCGTCCTCATCGCTCACAACGAGGAGAAGCACATCACCGACGCGCTGGCCAGCGTGGCTTTCTGTGACGATGTCGTGCTGGTGGACTCGGGCTCGTCGGACCGCACCTGCGAGATCGCGGAGGCGGCGGGGGCACGCGTGTTGACCAACGCGCCCTGGCCGGGCTTCGTGGCCCAGCGTGACTTCGCGGTGCGTGCGGCAAGAAACGAGTGGGTGCTGGCCCTCGACGCCGACGAGCGGGTGGGCCCCGTGCTGCGAACGGAGATCGAGGGGCTTCGCCGGCGGGGATTCGACCGGGTGGGATACCGGATTCCACGGGTGGCCTTCTACCTCGGCCGCTGGATCCGTGGCACCGACTGGTACCCCGACTGGCAGGTGCGTCTGTTCGACCGCGGCCACGCGGGCTGGCAGGGCGACCTCGTTCACGAGTCCGTAGCCGTCCGCGGGCCCGTGGGGCGGCTCCGCGGGGAACTCGAGCACTACCCCTACGCCGACATGTCCGATCACCTGAGGAAGATCGACTCCTACACGACGCTCTGGGCCCGCCAGGCCCACGCGGCGGGACGGCGGACCAGCATCGCGGACATGGTGGCGGCGGCCTCCTGGGCCTTCTTCCGGAACTACGTGCTCAAGCAGGGGATTCTGCTGGGCAGCACCGGCTTCGTCGTCTGCGCTCTGAACACCCACTACACGTTCGTCAAGCTGGCCAAGCTCCGCGAGCTGGCGCTGGGGACCGGCGAGCAGGGATGAGCCTGCGCGTTCTGCATCTGGACAGCGCCTCGACCTGGCGCGGCGGCCAGAACCAGGTCTTCCTCACGATTCAGGGCATGACGCGTCGCGGGCACGAGGCGACGCTGGCCGGTCGGGCGGGGAGCCCGCTCGAGACACGGGCGCGGGCGGAGGGGTTGAGGGTGAGGGATGTCCCGTTTCGTGGTGACCTCTGGCCGCCGGCGATCCTGGCCCTCGTCCGGATCATCCGCCGCGAGAGTCCTCACGTCCTGCTGCTCCACGATCCTCACGCCGTGTCGGCCGGACTCTTCGCCTCTCGTCTTGCCGGCGGACCCGCGCTCGTGGCGGTGCGGCGCGTGGACTTCCCGCTCCGAGGAACGCTCTCCCGTCGCAAGTACGCGGCCTGCGACCGGGTGATCGTGGTGAGCCGCGCCATTGGATCGGTCGTCGAGGCCGGCGGCCTGGCCGCGTCGCGCCTGCGACTCGTCTACGAGGGAGTCCCCGACCGGACCCCGCAGCCCGGTGGGAGGGAGGAGCTCGCGTCCCTGGGTGTGCCACCCGGGGTGCCGGTCGTGGGCAACGTGGCCGCGCTCACCGGTCACAAGGATCACGTGACGCTGGTTGAAGCGATGGCTCTTCTGCGGGCGCGGGTGCCGGAGGCGCGGCTCGTCATCGCCGGCGAGGGGGAGCTGCGCCCGACGCTCGAGGCCCTCGTCGCGGAGCGCGGGCTCGCCGACCGTGTCGTCTTCGCGGGCTTCCGCCACGATCTCGACCGGATTCTGCCCGCGTTCTCCGTCTTCTGCCTCTCCTCGCATCTCGAGGGGCTCGGCACGAGCCTGCTCGACGCCATGTCGTTCGGCCTCCCCGTCGTGGCCACCGCCGCCGGGGGAATCCCGGAGGCGGTGGAGGACGGCGTCACCGGATGCGTCGTTCCCCCGCGTGAGCCCGCCGCTCTCGCCGAGGCCCTCGCCGATCTCGTGGGCGACGAGGAGCGCCGGCGGGTCCTGGGCGAGGCCGGCCGCCAGAGGTTCCTCAGGCGCTTCACCGCCGACCACATGGTGGAGGAGACTCTGCGTGTGCTCGAGGAGGTGGCGTGAGGGTCCGGGCGATCGTGAACCCGCGCGCAGGGGTGGCTCCTGCGGCCGCCCGCCCCGCCGTCGAGCGCGGGCGTCCCTCCTGGTCCGACTACGCGGTCGACCTGACCCGCGAGCCCGGCCACGCCACCGCCCTCGCACGCGAGGCGGTGGCGGCCGGAGCTGATCTGGTGATCGCGGTGGGTGGCGATGGCACCGTCAACGAGGTGGCCCGCGGCGTGCTAGGCACCACGGCCGCGCTCGGGATCGTCCCGATCGGCTCGGGCAACGGCCTGGCCCGGGCACTCCGCGTGCCCCTGCGCCCGGCGCGCGCCCTCGCTGCCCTCGAGAGCGGGGTCCGTCGGCCCATGGACGTCGGGCGCCTCAACGGCGGCCTGTTTCTCAACGTGGCGGGCACGGGCTTCGACGCGGCGGTGGGGGCCGCCTTCCAGCGGGCGGGTCGCGGCGGCAGCCGACGCGGTTTCTTCGGGTATCTGCGGCTGAGCCTCAACGAGGTGCTCCGCTTCCGCCCGCAGCCGCTCGTCCTCGCCGCGAACGACGAGCGGCTCGAGGTGAGGCCTTTCATGGTCACCTTCGCCAACGGTCCACAATACGGCTCGGGGGCCGTGATCAACCCCGGGGGCCGGCTCGACGACGGCCGGCTGGAGATCGTGCTCTTCGACTACGGCCGGCCGGTGCTCGACGTCCTCTGGGCGGCACCAAGGCTGTTCGTGGGGGGCCTCGATAGAGTGAAACGGTACCGGCGCATCGTGACGACGCGGGCGGCGGTGACCGCGGAGTCACCTCTGGAGATTCACCGCGATGGGGACCCCATCGAGCCGGCCGGGCGGATCGACGTGGAGCTCGTCCCGCGCGCGCTCGACGTGATCGTGCCCGCTGAGACGGTCGCCGACCCAGCAGGGCCGTTCACTCAGGACTGATCAGCCAACCGGTGCAAGAATGTGACGAGGTGCAGGGGGCTGGGGTCCCGGGTCCTCCAATTGTTCATCGACCCCCCACCCTATCCCTCCCCACGTAGGGGGAGGGAAGATCCTTGAGATAGGCCCCGGACACCCGCGTGTCCCCAGGGAGGGGACACACGGGCGGGCCTGGGCCTGGCGCCCAGTCGCACCTGAGCAACGGCCCTAGTCGCTGGCGTCAGCAAATCGCCGCGCGAGCTCGTTCCAGCAGCGGGCGGATCTCTTCGCGGGCTGAGTCGGGCACCGGCAGCAGCGGGGCGCGCACCGCACCGCCCCGAAGGCCGGCCAGGTCCATCGCCGCCTTCAGCCCCGCAACCCCCCAGGTCGAGGTCACCGCGACCGCCAGAGGCGTGAGCGCCTCCTGCAGGCGCCGGGCGCGGTCGTGGTCACCGGCGGCGAAGGCATCGAAGAGCGCCACCGCCAGGCGGGGCACGCAGTTGGCGACGGCCAGCACACCCCCCGTCGCTCCCACGCACAGCGCGGGATAGAAGACGGGTGCGTTGCCGCAGGCGATCTCGAAGCTCGTCGGGACCGAGGCCACGACACGTCCCAGGAGCCCGACGTCGCCGCTCGACTCCTTCAAGCCGGCGATGCGGGGATGGCCGGCGAGCGAGGCGGCGAGCCCGGGAGGCCACGGCAGCCCGGTGAAAGCGGGCACGGAGTACAGGTAGACCGGGATCGGTGATGCATCCGCCACCGCGGTGAAGTGGCGTCTCAGTGCATCCACGGTCATGCGGCTGCGGTAGAAGTGCGGGGTCAGGACCAGGGCCGCATCGGCCCCGGCATCGGCGGCCTTGACGGTGAGAGCCACGGTGCCCCGCGTGCTCTCCGTGCCGGTGCCGACCAGGAGAAAACGGCCGGGAAGTGCCCGACGCGCGGCGGCGACGAGCCCGAGCTTCTCGGGCTCCTCGAGTCCCGCCGCCTCCCCGTTCGAGCCGAGAACGAGAAAGCCGGCGAGCCCCGAGTCCCCGAGGGAGGCGAGGTTCGCCTGGAAGGCCGGGAGGTCGAGAGAGCCGTCCGGACGAAAGGGGCTGACGAGCGGCGGGATGACGCCGCGCAGCGTCACCTGGTGCCGTTCCGGCCCTCTCCGAAAGAGAGCACCAGCGTGTGGCTCGCTGCGATTCGGGCAACACGCTGAAAGGGCATCAGGCCGCCGGCGTCTTCCGGGCGAGCGCCTGCGTGACCCGTTCGAGGAGCTTCGCGTCGGGCGCGGCGAAGGCGTCGCGGAAATCGCTCCACACCTCCAGAATGACCCACAGCCCCGCCTCGGTCCGGACCGGCGCCACCATCGCGCTGCCGGTGGTGAGGCCCACCTCGGCCCAGGCGTCACTCGAGGCCAGGGTCGACACCACGGTCGGCTTCGAGCTCTTGGCGGCCTCCGCCAGCGGCCCGGTCGTGGACCCCACCCGATCGGGTCCCTGCGGCCGCTCGAGAGCGATGTGGACCGCGAGCTCCTCGCCGTCCGCAACGTAGGCGGTCACCGACGAGTAGCGGGCAAAGCGCCGCTTCATCAGCTCCACCGCCTGGCGCAGGGCCTCCTCGAACGACGGCGCCTTCTTGATCGTCTCCTCCAGCTCCTGCGCCACCTGCTCCCGCCGCTGCGCGGCCTTGCGGGCCAGATCGGTCTTCCAGGGCTTCTCCTCCTCGCGGGCCAACGTCATGTTCACTCGGTCCTGCTCCTTCCTCGGTCGGTTCGGTGATCGTTTGTTTCCGTTACGACGTCTTCACACGAGGCCGCGCCCTCCGTCCACCGAGAGCACCTCTCCTGTGGTGTACCCACCCCCCTTGAGCAGGAACAGAACCGCCTCGACCACCTCGGCCTGCGTCCCGAACCGCCCCGCGGGAATGCGACGTTGCATCGTATCTTCCGCTCCCGGAGGATCGAGCACCCCCGGGGCGACAGCGTTCACCCGGATCTGTGGGGCCAGTGCGACGGCGAGGCAGCGGGTCGCCATGACCAGCGCCGCCTTGGACGCACAGTAGGCGAGGTGGGAAGGCCAGGCTCGGAGCCCGCCGAGGCTTGCCACGTTGACGATGGCACCGCCGCCGCGGCGCCGCATGTGCGGCGCGGCGGCCCGGGAGGCCATCACCGCGGCTTTGACGTTGACGTCGAACGCCTCGTCCAGGACATCCTCGGACAGCTCGTCGAGGGTGACCCGCCGGAACACTCCCACGTTGTTGACCAGGAGGTCCGGACCGCCCAGCACCTCGGCGGCCTCCTCCACGAAGGCCGCCACCTCACCCGGGACACGTGCGTCCGCAGGCCCCGTGAACGAGCGACGCCCCAGGCGCCGGACCGCCTCGGCCTCTTCGAGGGCACCGCGGCGGCTTTCTCGGTAGGAGAAGGCGACGTCCGCCCCCTCCTCGGCCAGCGCGCGGACGATCGCGCGCCCCAGGCCCCGTCCCCCACCGGTGACCACGGCCATCCGACCTTTCAGCCCAGGCTCACCCATGGGGCGGGAAAACCCCCGGATTATAGCACCTCACCCGGGTCGGCCGATCTCAGGAACCGCGCGCCGACGCGCCGCGTCTCGCGTCCCTCGAGCTGCTCCACCCGGCACACGACCGCCCGGGCCTGGTACGTGTCGCGGCCGCCGAAATGGTGGCGAAGCATGACCGGGAGCTCGATGCGCAGCGCCAGCCGTGCACCGATGGGGATCTGGCGGTGGCTCTCGAAGAGGATGCCGCCGCCGCTGATGTTGACGCTGTGGGTGAGCTCGGTGAAGCGCGTGCCGGAGGCGTCCTCGCCGCGCACCTCCACCGGGAGGTGCAGCGCGACCCGCTTGTTCCGCTTGACGAGAGTCATCGCTGACAATGTGGGGCCTCAGGCGTCGTCCGAGTAGCGCAGAAGGACGACGCTGACGTTGTCCCGGCCGCCGGCCTCGTTCGCCGCGTCAACGAGGCTGGCCGTCAACTCCTCGAGAGAGCCCGAGCCCGAGACGAGGATCCGGGCGATCTCGTCGTCATTCACCATGCCGTGAAGGCCGTCCGAGCAGAGAAGGACCACGTCCCCGACCTGCAGGTTCAGCTCGATGACCTCGAGGTCGATCGAGTCGCGCGCCCCGACCGCCTTGGTGATCACGTTGCGCAGGGGGTGGCGCTCGACGTCATCGGAGTTCAGGATCCCCTCGCCGAGCGCCGCCGACACCCAGGAGTCGTCCTGCGTGAGCTGCCGCAGCTGCTGATCGCGCACGAGGTAGCAGCGGCTGTCCCCGGCCGAGGCGAGGGTCATGGTGTTCCCGGCGACGAGCGCGGCCACCACCGTGGTGCCCATGCCCGCCAGCTCCTCACGGCTGTCCGCCGACTGAAACACCTGGGAGTTGGCGAGACGAATTGCAGTCTTCAGCCGGTTGGCCTCGAAGGAGAGGTTCGCGTCGAGACCCCACGGCCAGGTGATCTCCTTCTCGACGCCGCTTCTCTCGACGAAGGCGGCGAGGGTCTCGACCGCCATTCGCGACGCCACCTCGCCGGCGTTGTGGCCGCCCATGCCGTCGCACACCGCGTACAGGTGCGACTCCGGGGCCACGAGGAAGCTGTCCTCGTTCACCTTCCGGCGCCGACCGACGTCGGTCCGCCCGAACGCCTCGATCATCGGAGTGGACTCAGCATAGGAAGTTTCCCGTCCTCGGTCAAACGCGCCCCGAGCGGGCGGCTCGAATCGTCTCCGCCATGTCTCGCACGGCTTTCTCCATCCCGACGAGCATGGCGCGGGCCACGATGCTGTGCCCGATGTGGAGCTCGCTGATCTCGGTCAGCGCGGCGATCGGGGCCACGTTGAGATACGTCAGACCGTGGCCCGCGTGGATGTGGAGGCCCAGCTTCCGCCCGAGGCGGGCGGCGTCGGTCAACCGCCGAAGCGCCCCCTCACGGCCCCGCTCGTCGCCGGCGTCTCCCCACGCCGCGGTGTTGATCTCGACCGCCCGCGCGCCCAGCTTGTGGGCCTCCTTCACCTGCTCGAGCTCGGCATCGACGAAGAGGCTCACCCCGATCCCACCCTCCTGCAGCGTCTTCACGGACGAGCGAAGCTGGGCACCGTTGAGGACCGCGTCCAGCCCGCCCTCGGTGGTGACCTCCTCCTGGCGCTCCGGCATGAGGGTCACCTGGTCGGGTTTGAGGGTGAGCGCCACCCTCACCATCTCCTGGGTCGTCGCCATCCGGAGGGTGAGCCTCGTTCGGACCACCTGCCGGAGGACCTCGACGTCCCGATCCTGGATGTGCCGCCGATCGCCCCGCAGGTGCACGGTGATTCCGTCGGCCCCTCCCAGCTCCGCGAGGACGGCCGCGTGCACGGGATCGGGCTCGGCCGCCCGGCGGGCCTGACGCACCGAGGCGACGTGATCGATGGTGACACCGAGACGGATCATCGCTGAAACCTCATGTCGACGCGCCCAGGTCCTGCCGCGCCGCCTCGACCAGCTGCTGGACCCACTCGCGGATGCGGTCCTCGTCCGGGCCCTCGAGCATGAGCCGCAGCTTCGGCTCGGTACCGCTCCAGCGGACGATCACCCGTCCCTCCTCGCCCAGGGCGGCGCGCACGCGCTCGCTCGCCTGCCGGAGGGTCGACATCTCCTCGAGCGGACGGCGCGTCGGCAGGGTCACGCTCTCCGTGACCTGAGGGACGCGCTCCAGGGCATCGCGGGCCAGCTCGGACAGCGGCCTTCCGCTGCGGATCATGAGCGCGAGGACCTGCAGGGCCCCGATCAGCCCGTCCCCGGTCGAGGCGTGGTCGAGGAAGATGAGGTGGCCCGACTGCTCCCCTCCGAGGTTGAAGCCGCCCTTCCGCATCGCCTCCACGACGTGGCGGTCGCCAACCGGGGTCCGGACGAGGCGGATCGACTGGGCCTCGAGCGCCCGCTCGAGGCCCAGGTTGCTCATCACCGTGGCGACCACGGTGTCCCCACGCAGCTCACCTTCGCGCTTCATCCGGGTGGCGCACATGGCCATGACCGCGTCTCCGTCCACCACCTGGCCCTTCTCGTCGATGACGAGGACGCGATCGGCGTCGCCGTCGAGGGCGATGCCGATCTGCGCGCCGCGCTGCACGACCTCGGCGCGGGCGGTGTCCGGGTGGAGAGCCCCCGCGTCACGGTTGATGTTGACCCCGTTGGGACGGACCCCGATGGCCCGCACCTTGGCCCCCAGCTCGGAGAAGACGAGCGGCGCGACCCGGTAGGCGGCCCCGTGCGCGGCGTCCACCACGATCCGGATGCCGTCGAGGGTGAGGTCCCGGGGGAACGTGTTCTTGACGTACGCGACGTAGCGCCCCCGCGCATCCTCGAGCTTCTCGGCTCGGCCGATCCCCGGGCCCGTGCGGCGCTCCCCCAGACGTTCCGGCTCTCCGATCAGCTCCTCGATCTCGGACTCGAGGGCATCGGGCAGCTTGAAGCCGTCGGCCCCGAACATCTTGATTCCGTTGTCGGCGTACGGGTTGTGCGAGGCGCTGATGACGATGCCCGCGTCCGCGCGCATGCTGAGCGTCAGGTGGGCGACCGCCGGCGTGGGAACCGGGCCGCACAGGAGCACCCGACCGCCCATCGACGTCACACCGGAGGCGATGGCGGTCTCGATCATGTAACCGCTGAGCCTCGTGTCCTTCCCGATGAGCACCCGGGGTGCGTGGCGCTTGCCCCGGCCCGCCACGAAGGTGACGGCCCGACCGAGCGCGAGCGCGAGCTCGGGCGTCATCGGGTGGACGTTGGCCACACCGCGGATGCCGTCGGTGCCGAACAGCGAGGGGGCGGGGGACGTGGTCGCGGTCAAGGCTCCCTCCCCGGCGGCAGGAGCCGCGCCGTCACCTCGGCGGGCTCGGTCAGGACGACGCTCGCCCCCGTGTGACCGGAG
Source organism: uncultured Acidobacteriota bacterium (assembly GCA_963700695.1). Lineage (GTDB taxonomy): Bacteria > Acidobacteriota > Vicinamibacteria > Fen-336 > Fen-336 > JAJDNS01. The sequence continues at coordinate 317,882 of CAVOYO010000010.1, forward strand.
GCGATCTCGACCGCGACTGCAAGGAGCCGGGTCGGGTCGTGGGAGGGAGGGATGTTCACGTAGGGTCGGAGATCCTCGGCGACGAGCTCGCGGAGAACCGTGGCCGGGCCGCTGACGACCACTCGAACTCCGGAGGGATCGATCTTGGCGGCCTGTCCCCGCGGGCTCACCGGGAGGCCCTCGAAAGACCGCGTCTCGTGCCGCGCGCGGATCCGCACCACGACCCTGACCCGCCCTCCTCCCTCGGGCGTCAGGAGGGGGTCCTCGAGGCCCACGTTGACCAGCTCCTCGACGGTCGCGGCGGCGCCGTCCACGGAGACGGGCTCGGTGAAGGCGCTCTCGATCTCCCGGACCCGGCTCCGGGGGCCCCGGACGCGGATCTCGGACGGGTTGCTCGACACGTCCGCCACCTCGTAGCCGGGGGCGGGACGGCCGAGAATGCGGGGTCGCACCGGAACCGTCTTGCTCAGCGCCCGCTCGAGGTTCAGGGTCAGGAGCGAGGGTGTGACCCTCACGACCCGGAAGCCGAAAGGGACACGGATCTGGTCCGGGGTGAGCTGGATGATGTGCTCTCCCTCCTTCTTGCCTTCGAGGTCGATCGGGGCCAGGACCTGGCTGGGATCGAGCGACTCGATCAGCCCCGGTGAGGCCCGCAGGCGAACCGTGACGCTGTTGACGGTGTCACCGGTCATCTGGAGGTCCGGCGGGACGTTCCGCATCTCGACGGGGACCGTGAGCCCGCGCTCGGCGGTGTCCCGCCCGGCGATGATGACCCACAGCACCACCGCCAGGACGAGGCTGGCGATCCGCAAGGGGGTTTCCCCCGAAGGCAGCCTCACGGGGTGCCTCCACCACGAGCGGGCATGGAGCGGCCGTCCGGGATCGGGGAGGTGACGAGCCCGAGGGCACCGAGAAGCGCCCGGCGCAGGGCCGGACCGTCGAGGCCGCGCCGGATCTGTCCGTCCTCCACCAGGGAGATTGCCCCGGTCTCCTCCGAGACGACGACCGCGACCGCGTCGGTGTCCTCGCTGAGCCCGATGGCCGCCCGGTGCCGACTGCCCAGGGTGCGGCTCAGCTCGGGGCTCACGGTCAGAGGCAGGAAGCAGGCGGCGGCGGCCACGCGGTTACCCTGGACGATCACCGCGCCATCGTGGAGCGGGGTCGCGGGGTGAAAGACGTTCACGAGAAGGTCGTAGGTCAGCTCCGCGTCGAGCGTGATCCCGGTCTCGATGTAGCTGCGCAGCCCGATCTCTCGCTCCAGGGCCACGATCGCGCCTGTCCGCTGCGAGCTCAACGTAGTCGCGGCGAGCACGACCTCGTCCACCACCTCCGCCTTCTGGAGCCGGGCCGCGGTGCCGAAGAAGGGCGCTCGGCCGAGGTGGGCGAGAGCCTTCCGGATCTCCGACTGAAAGATCACGATCACGCCGAACATGAGGAACGGAAGGAAGGTGCGCAGCAGCCAGTTCACGGTCTGGAGGTTGAAGAGGGTCGAAACCCAGTAGAGGACGATCAGGACCATACCCCCCAGTGCAATCTGCACGGCGTGGGTCCCACGGATGAAGCGCAAGAGCTCGTAGACGATGAACGCGACGAGCAGGATGTCGAGGATGTCCATCCACCGGAAGCCGGTGGCGGAGACGAAGTCGAGCAGGCGGTCGGCCATCAGGCCGGCGCCCCCGCGTTGACGATCGCGTCGCAGACGCGCACCACCTCGACCATCTCCGCCACGTCGTGCACCCGCAGAACGTGGGCCCCCAGCAGGACTGCCGCGGCCACCGCGGCCGCGGTCCCCATGAGCCGGTGGCCGGCGGGCGCCTCGAGCACCTTCCCGATGAAGCTCTTCCGTGACGGACCCACCAGCACGGGTCGATCGAGAGCCTCGAGCGCGCGCAACCTTCCCAGGGCCTCGAGGCTGTGCGCGGCGTCCTTCGCAAAGCCGATCCCGGGGTCGACGATCAGGCGTTCGCGCGATACCCCCGCACGCTCCGCGCGCGCGAGGGCGTCGCCGAGCTCGGCCACGACCTCGCGGGCGACGTCACCGTAGGCGGGTTCGCGGTGCATCTCCTCGAACCGGCCCCGCGAATGCATGAGGACCGCGGGGACGCCCCGCTCGGCCACCAGTGGCGCCATCGCCGGATCGAAGCGGAAGCCACTCACGTCGTTGACGAGATCGGCCCCCGCATCGAGCGCGGCCCGCGCCACCTCTGCCCGCGTGGTGTCCACCGAGATCGGTCCTGCCCCGCGCCGCCTCAGGCCCTCGACGACGGGCACGACACGGCGCGTCTCTTCCTTCAGATCGACCCTCGCCGCCCCGGGCCGGGTGGACTCGCCGCCCACGTCGACCCAGTCGGCACCGGCCTCGTAGAGGCCGAGACCGTAGGCGACCGCCGCCTCGGCCGTCGCCAGGTTCCCCCCGTCCGAGAACGAGTCCGGAGTGGCATTGAGGATTCCCATGATGAGGGTGCGATTCCCGAGCTCCACCTCCCGTCCCCGGAGAGGGATGCGGTAGTGGCGTCTTTCAGTCGCCTCGATTCGCCGCCTCCCGTCCGGATCAGGACGTCGGTTTGGGGGCCGCCACCGGGGGCGGCAGGAGGCCCACCCCACGCTCGCCCTCCTCGTCCTTCGCCTCGCGAACGGGGGGTGGGGGGCTCTCCGCCAGCTTGGTCTCGAGCGGCTCGCCGGCGAGGAGCTGCTTCAGCTGTTTCGCGTCGAGCACCTCGTGCTCGAGGAGCGCCTCCGCGATGCGGTGGAGCGCCTCCTTGTTCTGGGTGAGGATGCTTTCGGCCCGGGCGTACTGCTCGGTGACCACGCGCTTGATCTCGTCGTCGATCTTGAGCGCAGTCGCCTCGGAGTAGTCCTGATGCCGGTTGAACTCCTTGCCCAGGAAGATCTGCTCTTCCTTCTTTCCGTAGGTCAGGGGGCCGAGGGCCTCGCTCATGCCCCACTCGCAGACCATCTTCCGCGCCATTTCCGTCGCCTGCTCGATGTCGTTCTGGGCTCCCGTCGTGATCTGGGAGAAGGTCATCTCCTCCGCGATGCGACCTCCCATGAAGACCGCGAGGCGGGCGTCGAGCGCCTCCTTCGTCCAGTTGTGCTTCTCCTCGTCGGGCAGCTGCTGGGTCAGGCCGAGGGCCATCCCCCGGGGGATGATCGTCACCTTGTGGAGGGGGTCCGAGTGCGGCACCAGAGCGGCCAGCAGCGCGTGGCCCGCCTCGTGGTACGCGGTGACCTTCTTCTCCTCCTCGGTGATGATCAGGCTCTTGCGCTCGGCTCCCATGAGGACCTTGTCCTTCGCGGACTCGAAGTCCCTCATGGTCACGAACTTCTGGTTGGCGCGGGCGGCCATGAGCGCGGACTCATTCACGAGGTTGGCGAGGTCGGCCCCCGAGAAGCCGGGCGTCGACCGGGCGACCACGGAGAGGTCGACGTCCTCCGAGAGGGGGATCTTGCGGGTGTGCACACGGAGGATCCCCTCTCGGCCGCGGACGTCCGGCCGCGAGACGACCACCCGGCGGTCGAAGCGACCGGGTCGCAGGAGCGCGGGATCCAGCACGTCGGGACGGTTGGTGGCGGCGATCAGGATGACACCGTCGTTCGACTCGAAGCCGTCCATCTCCACCAGGAGGGCATTGAGCGTCTGCTCCCGCTCGTCGTGACCACCCCCGAGTCCCGCTCCGCGGTGGCGTCCCACCGCGTCGATCTCGTCGATGAAGATGATGCAGGGGGCGTTCTTCTTCCCCTGCTCGAAGAGGTCCCGCACGCGCGAGGCGCCGACCCCGACGAACATCTCGACGAAATCGGAGCCGGAGATGGAGAAGAACGGCACGTTCGCCTCGCCGGCGATGGCCCGGGCCATGAGCGTCTTGCCCGTCCCCGGGGGTCCCATCAGGAGGACGCCCTTGGGGATTCGGCCGCCCAGCTTCTGGAACTTCTGCGGCTCCCGCAGGAACTCGATGATCTCCTGCAGCTCCTCCTTGGCCTCGTCGACGCCGGCGACGTCCTTGAACGTGACCTTCTTCTGCTGGCTCGCGAGGAGCTTGGCCTTGGACTTCCCGAAGCTGAGGGCCTTGTTGCCCCCGCTCTGCATCTGCCGCATGAAGAAGATCCAGAAGCCGATGAGCAGCAGGAAGGGGGCCCAGGAGATCAGCATGTTGGCCCAGGTGGGCGTCTGGTCGGGCTGGTAGTTGACGGTGACCTGCTTCGCCAGCAGGGTGTCGACGAGCTTGTCGTAGCCGACGGGGGCGAACGTTCGAAACGCCTCGTGGCTCGCGAAGTGTCCCTTGATCTCGTTGCCGGTGATGGTGACGTCGGCCACCTGCCCGGACTCGACCTGGGCCATGAACTCGCTGAACTTGACCGGCGTCTCTTTCTTCTGGAACTGGGCAAAATGCCAGGCCAGGAAGACGACGACCAGCAGCGACATCCAGAGCATCACGGTCTTGAACGTGGCGTTCACTTCAGCAGCCCCTCCAGACGGCCCCCAGAAACCGTCTCCTTCCCCCCGGATTGCGGGGAGGAACTCTTCATTTTACCGCAGCTTGGGCGCGATAGCGCCTCAGGCGGGCTCGGGACGGCGCGAGGGCAGGATGGTCCCGATATAGGGCAGGGCGCGGAAGCGGCCCTGCCAGCCCAGCCCGTACCCGACCAGGAACCGGTCGGTCAAGGGCTCCTCGAGGGTGAAGGCGGCCCAGTCGGGGTGGACGTCGATCTTGCGGGCCCCGGGTTTGTCGACGAGCGCGCAGACCCGGATGCTCTTCGCTCCGAGCTCGTGGACGTGGCCGAGCAGGTAGCTCAGCGTGATTCCGGTGTCCACGACGTCTTCGACGAGGAGGACGTCCCGGCCCTCCAGGGGGAAATCGGTGGCGTAGGCGATCTCCGTCCGCACCACGCCAGCCTCGTGCTCGCGATGGACGCTCACGCGCACGAGGTGGAAGGTGAGGTCGAGGGGGATGCGCCGGACGAGGTCGGCCATGAACACGACGCTGCCCTTCATCAGGCCGAGGACGCAAAGCTCACGACCCTCGAATGTCCGGGTGATCTCGGCCCCGAGCTCCGCCACCCGCCGGGCAATCTGCTCTTCCGCGTAGAGGACGTCAGCCTTCTCACTCACGGTTCCCTCCCGCGCCCTCCGCCGCCACCGCGAGACGGGGGCCTGAGATGCACCTCGTCCAGACGATAGCGGACCTCGCGCCCACTCGGAAGGGGTAATCGACGGTCCGAGGAACTCCGCGAGCGGGCCAGCACGAGGATCCGCTCCACGTGGACGGCCCCCACCCGGGCCAGGCCCCCCACCCGCCGGAGCGCCTGCCGGACGGCCACGCGGGCGACCGGCGGCGGCGCCTGCGCGAGGGCCGCGCGGTCGAGGACGACCGTCTCGCCTTCGGTGCGGGCGATCCCGGCCAGCAGCGCCTCCGCCTCCTCCTTGAGGTGGGCGTCCTCGTCGGCGAGGAGGCCCGCCGTGCGGGCCAGCACCCGGCGGAGCGCCGGGTTGAAGCGCGCCTCGAGGTAGGGCAGGAGCTCGTGGCGGACCCGGTTTCTGAGGTGCACCATGTCGGCGTTGGTGGGGTCCTCGCGCCATTCGAGCCCTCGATCGGCGAGGTGGGCGAGAACGTCCTCCCGCGAGACGTCGAGCAGGGGACGGACGATCCGGCCCGCGCGCGGCCGCATCCCCCCGAGGCCGGTGGCCCCCGCCCCCCGGAGAAGCCGCAAGAGCAGGGTTTCGGCCTGGTCGTCGCGGGTGTGTGCGACGGCAATCGCGGCCGCGCCCGTCTCTCGCCGCACCCGGTTGAGGAAGCAGTAGCGCTCCCGGCGCGCCGCCTGCTCGAGGCCCCCGCGCTCGCTCCGTGCGCGGCCGCGCACGTCGGCCACCTCGGAGCGGAAGGTCACGCCGAGTTGCTCGCAGAGCGAGCGGCAGAAGGCCGCGTCCTCGGCCGAGTCGGGCCGAAGACCGTGGTCGAGGTGGGCGGCGATCACCTGGACGTCGCGCGGTCCGGCGAGCGTCGCCAGGGCGTCGAGGAGGGCAACCGAGTCCGCTCCGCCGGACAGGCCCACGACCAGCGCCCCTCCGGCAGCCGGATCCCCGAGGCTCGACAGGGCCCGGTCGACCGCCGCTACGAGGGAAGGCAGCCTCATTGACCCCGCGCCTCCGGTGGGGGGGAGCCTGGTGGCGGTGCAGGGACTCGAACCCCGGACGCCGCGGATATGAGCCGCGTGCTCTAACCAGCTGAGCTACACCGCCACGGATCGGGAGGCAGGACCGTCTCCCGACTCGGCAGTCTACTACGGAACCGCGCGCAGACGCGCGTGCTATACTCACGCTCCGAAACCCCCGCCGATGGACTGCGTCACCTGCCAGAAGAACGAGATGGAGGTCAGGATCCACAAGTGCCCGATCTGCTTCAAACCGATCTGCGACGACTGCGGTCGTCGCGAGTACGGCCGGGTGTTCTGCAGCTCGCGGTGCGCGAATCAGTTCTTCTTCGGGGACGACGAGGACTGAGCGCCCACGAGCCGCGGTGATCGGGTCTTGAGCTTCCCTTCCGAGCGCCCGCGTCGTCTCCGACGGACCGGCCGGCTGCGCGCCATGGTACGGGAGACCCGCCTGAGCACGGAGCACCTCGTGTATCCGCTGTTCGTGGCCCCCGGCCGGGGACTCCGTCGGGAGATCTCGTCGCTCCCGGGCTGCTTCCACCTGTCCGCGGACGAGGCCGCCCGCGAGGCCGAGGAGGTCGAGCGGCTGGGGATCGGCGGGGTCATCCTCTTCGGTCTGCCCGAGGCCAAGGACCCGCTGGGAAGCGAGGGCTACGCCGACGACGGGGTCGTCCAGCAGGCAGTGCGCGCCATTCGCGCCGCCTGCTCGGAGCTCGCGGTGATGACCGACGTGTGCCTGTGTGAGTACACCTCCCACGGGCACTGCGGTGTCGTCGAGGACGGGGAGGTGAAGAACGACCCCACCCTGGAGCTCCTCGCCCGGATGGCCGTCTCGCACGCGCGGGCGGGGGCCCACGTGCTCGCTCCCTCCGACATGATGGATGGGCGCGTGGCGGCGATCCGCACCGCCCTCGACGCCGAGGGATTCTCCGACCTTCCCGTCCTCTCCTACGCCGCCAAGTACGCCTCCGCCTTCTACGGCCCCTTCCGGGAGGCAGCGGACTCGGCCCCGCAGTTCGGGGACCGGCGGGGTTATCAGATGGACCCGCGCGAACGTGCGAGAGGCCCTGCGCGAGGTTCGCCTCGACGTGGAGGAGGGCGCGGACATCGTGATGGTCAAGCCGGCGCTCGCCTACCTGGACGTGATCCGCGCGGTGCACGAGCGGTTCGATCGGCCGGTGGCCGCGTACAACGTCTCCGGGGAGTACGCGATGGTCAAGGCGGCGGCGGAGAAGGGCTGGGTCGACGAGGAGAGAATCGTCAAGGAGACGCTCACCGCCATCCGACGGGCCGGGGCCGACATCATCCTGACCTACCACGCCAAGGACTTCGCGGCCTGGGCGCGCGACGGCCGATGACACGCTCCGAGGAGCTCTTCGCCCGGGCCCGCAAGGTCATCCCGGGCGGCGTGTCCAGCCCGGTGCGCGCCTTCAACGCGGTGGGAGGACGCCCACCCTTCGTGGCCCGCGCCGAGGGGGCGCGGATCGTCGACGAGGACGGCGTCGACTACGTCGACTACGTCGGATCCTGGGGACCGATGATCCACGGCCACGCCCACCCCGCGATCCTCGACGCGGTCCACGACGCGGCGACGCGCGGCACGTCCTTTGGCGCGCCCTGCGCCCTCGAGGTGGAGCTGGCGGAGCGGGTGGTTCGTCACGTGCCGTCCGTCGAGAAAGTGCGCTTCGTCTCCTCCGGCACCGAGGCCACGATGAGCGCCCTGCGCCTCGCCCGCGGCTTCACCGGGCGCAGCAAGATCCTCAAGTTCGACGGCTGCTACCACGGCCACGCCGACTCGCTCCTCGTCGCCGCCGGCTCCGGGGTGGCGACGCTCGCCATCCCCGGCTCGCCGGGGGTCCCCGAAGGCACGGTGGCGGACACGCTCGTCGTCCCCTTCAACGACGTGAAGGCAGTGGAGGCGGCCATCGCCGAGCACGGCCCCGACCTCGCCGCGGTCATCGTGGAGCCCGTGTGCGGCAACATGGGCGCGGTGGCGCCGCGGGCCGGCTACCTGGAGGCGCTTCGCGAGGTCACGCGGGCGAACGGGACGGTCCTCATCTTCGACGAGGTCATGACGGGCTTCCGGCTCGCGCTCGGCGGCGCCCAACAGCTCTACGGGGTGACTCCGGACATGACCTGTCTGGGCAAGATCCTCGGGGGCGGGCTCCCCGCCGCCGCCTACGGGGGGCGGGCCGACATCATGGCCACGGTCGCCCCCGAAGGTCCCGTCTACCAGGCCGGCACGCTGTCCGGCAACCCGCTGGCCATGGCCGCGGGGCGGACCGCGATCGACCTCCTGGAGCGACCGGGCACCTACGAAGCGCTGGAGACGACGAGCGCGCGCCTGGCGGATGGCCTCGCCCGAGCCGCGGGTGAGGCCGGGGTGACAGCGACCGTGAACCGGGTGGGTTCGATGGTGACCGTCTTCTTCTGCGCCGGACCGGTCACCGACTACGCCTCGGCCAAGACCTCCGACACCTCTCTCTTCGGCCGCTTCTTCCACGCCATGCTGAAGCGCGGTGTCTGGCTGCCCCCGGCCCAGTTCGAGGCGGCCTTCGTCTCGCTCGCCCACGGGCCCGACGAGATCGACACGACGCTCGAGGCCGCAGCCGAGTCCTTCCGCGAGATCGCGGCCTAGTCTCTCGAGACCGTCCACAGTACTCTGGAGGCCGATGACGCGGCCGCCGTCTGACTACCGCCTGTTGCTCGCTGTCCTCCTGGCCGGGGGACTCTTCTTGCTGAATCGGACGTACGGTGATGGTCCGGCGAGCGGGGAGGACACCCGGGCACCGTTCGCCTTCATGTTCGACAGCCAGCATCTGCCGATCTTCGAGCTGACCCTCCCCGAGAGCAGCCTCCGCAACCTCGCCGCCGAACCCTTCGTGTATCAGCCCGCCGACTTCACATACCGCTCGCCCTCGGACGCGCGCGACACCATCGTCCTCCCCAGCGTCGGCGTCCGGCTGAAGGGGCTGGGCTCGTTTCGGCCGATCGGCGGCAAGCCCGCGCTGAAGATCAGGTTCGACGAATACTTGAAGCGCCAGCACTTCCTCGGGCTCCGACGCTTGACACTGAACAACATGAAGCAGGACCCGAGCATGGTCCGTGAGCGCCTCGCGTATCTCTTCCTTCGAAAGGCCGGGCTGGTCGCCCCTCTGTGCAACAGCGCCCGCCTCTTCGTCAACGGCGCCTACTACGGTCTCTATGCCAACGTGCAGACGATCGACCGGACCTTCGTTCAGACCCACTTCGATCCTGCTCCCGGGAACCTCTTCGACCTCTCGAGAGAGGTCTATGGCATCGACCTGCAGCCGCGCTGGAAGCCGTTCTTCATGCTCGAGACCAACCGAACCCAGAACGACACGTCGGATCTCGACGAGCTCATCCGGATGATCGACGGGCCGCAGGAGGGCTTCGTCTCAGCGGCCGAGTCGGTGGTCGACCTCGATCAATGGCTGGCGGTCGGGGCGGCGCAAGCGATCATCGCCGGCTGGGACAGCTACTTCGGTGGACCCAACAACTACAAGCTCTATCACGATCTCGGGCGCGACCGCTTTCTGCTCTTTCCCTGGGGAGTCGATCAGACGTTCGGGATCTTGAATGGCCGCTTCAAGTACATGAGGTACCCGATCGACGGGTCGCGGTCGAACGGGCGGCTCTTCCGGCGCTGCAAGGCCTCACCCGACTGCTATGACCGATACCTGGGTCACGTCGAGAGCAAGCTGCAGCTCTGGGAAAGCTCCGATCTGCCCGCGGAGCTGGACCGGATCGTCAAGCAGATCAGGCCTTCGGTGTTCGAGGACAAGCGCCGGGGGTACCCGTACGAGGAGTTCGAGCGAGCCGTCGAAGACGTGCGGCGGTTCCTCCTTCGGCGTGGTCATATCGTGCGCCTCCAGCTCGCCAGGGAACGCACGGGCCAGGGGCATCTCGCTCGCCGTCCCTCGCCGTGAAGCACCGGTCCACACCGAAGCGGCGGGTCGCTCGCCGTCAGTGCGCGACCGCAGGTGGAGCTCGCTCATGGGAATTGGCTGCCGCCGTTTGCGGCCAGTCCGCTGCGATGCCCTCGGCGACATCGAGTGAGCATCACACGAGGACGTTTCGGAAGAAGAGCGCGCTCGTGCCGTAGCCAAGGACGACCAGCGCGAGAAGCAGCAGCCCGAGCGGACGGACGCCCAACCGCGCCAGGATCGGCACCAGGCAGACCAGCCCGCCCGCCGGCCGGTAGACGCTCAGGTTCGGGCCGGCGGTGTGGACGAGGAGCCAGAGCGTTGCCCCCATCACGAGGAGCGCGACGTCGATTGGCCGCGAGGGCGCGCGGAGGACGAGAATCGCGGCCAGCACGAGCAGAAGCGCAGCGAGGAGGGCTTGGAGGCCCAAGAGAAGCTCGGGCGAGAGGGTGCCAGAGAGGGCCGGGAGGAGCCAACCCGCGAAGACGGCGAGTGGGTTGTGGAGCCCGTGGCCGAACTGCTCTTCCTGGAGTCGCAGGTACGCATCCCATCGGCCTACCGTCGCCTGCATGACGGCGAACACGGCGCCGAGGCCGAGCCCGGCGAGGACGGGTCCGGCGAGGAGGGCGCGCGCGCGCGCGACCCCGGAGAGCCGCTCGTCCCAGACCACGAGCACCGCCAGGGGCAGGACGGTCACGACACCGATCGGGTAGCTGAAGGCCGCCACGGCGCCGCAGGCTCCGGCGGCAAGGTACCGGCGTCGGGCGGCCAGCGCGAGCGAGGCCAGGGAGAAGAAGAGGGCCATAGACAGGGGGAAGACCGCGTGCCAGTACACCCAGCCCGGGAAGAACCCGGCCACGAAGAGGGCGAGCAGACGCCGGGCGCGGGGAGCCGGGGGGAGGAGCTCGGCCCAGAGAAGCGCGACGAGCCCGAGAGTGAAGGCAACGGCGACACCCCGGCCGGCGAGGGCAGGCTTCACGCCCAGCCCGCCGGAGACGACACGGATGAGCAGGGGGTAGCCGGGGAACCACCCGGTGTTCGAGGAGAGCGGGTCCTCCGGCACCCAGGCGTAGCCATCCCGCGCGATCGTTATGTAGCGGTAGGAGTCCGAGCGCACCCAGGTCCGGTTGCGACGGGGGTCCTTCCCTTCGCCAGCCGCCGCCGCCCGCATCACGAGCTGGCCGGCACCGGTCACCGCGAGAGCGGCGAGGAGCCCTCCCGCGAGGCCCAACGCGCGGTGGCGGGCTGACGTCATCGGCGGGTCGACCCGGTGGGGGCACGCTCGCCGGGGGCGCCGGGGACGGGGAGAGCGTCCATGCGCGGGGTCACCAGCGGCATTATATTCGGCGCATCCACGAGGGGTGGTCGTGGGTCGTCAGTGCGGGAGGAAATGGTCGATGCCGACCACATACTTCGAGAATCGGGTCGCTCGAAAGGGAAGGCGACGGAGCGCTTCTTCCGCCTCCCGCCGTCGCTCCAACCGGTACTTGAGCTCGACCACCGCGGGCTTCGCGCTTGGCATCGGCCGCAGCGTCGGCAACGAGCTGCCGTGCAGGGGCGCGTAGACGATGTCCGTGTCCACGGTCATGCGGAGGCCTTCCCGCGCCTCGTAGTATTCGCGACGGAAGCGATTGTAAAGGACGGGCCGGTGGCTCTCGTCGAGCTGCAGCCTCAGCTCGCCGCGCAGCAGCACCCTGAGCCGTGGGTAGAGCCACCCGATCGGCAGCGATCGCAGGTGGAGCTCGCTCATGTGAATTCGCTGCTGGTGCTTGTGGCCAATCGCATTCCGGCGGTGCTTCACCTCGAAGGTCGCCTGCGCCGCCGTTTCCAGCTCGCCGTACCACCTCAACCGGGGTTTTGTCCGGTCCGACACGCCGCTCATGTTGTCGCCGTAATTGGCCCAGTCTGGGGAATCGAAGTAGATGTTGTTGACGGTCCGGGTCGGATAGGCGGGAGTGAATGCCTGGCCGTGGCCACGATGCCACCAGCGGAACTGCAGAAGCTCGGCCGCGGAGAGCGGGTACTTCCGTTCGCGTCGGCGGTGTGGCTCTTCGTCGCTCATTGCGCCAGGGATCCGCTGCAATCCTGATGGCGCACGTGGCGCCGCCAGTTCCGCGGGAGCGTCAGTTCAGCTGACGCGACCGGTCGATGATCGTAATGCTGCCGTTCGGGACCTTTTGTCGCAGGTCGTTGACGATCGCCTCGAGATCCCGTGTCGACCCGGCTTCGATGAGGAAGGTCGCCGACACCGCGTCCGGGCCCTCGTTGTAGCGCCTGAGCTCGTATGGGATCTCCCGCTGGCGAAGCACGTTGCAGAGGGAGTCGACCCCGACTTGCCCTTCGTTCGGGGAGCCGTCGACGTCCAGGAAGACGCCGCGGGTGGTGCGGCCACGCCGGAAGATCCCCGCCGCGACGAAGACCAGGACCACGACGACGAAGGCCAGGGTCGTTGGGAGCACCTGGTCGGCACCCAGACCCAGGCCCACCGCGATGGCGAGGAACAGGTAGACGAGCTCTTCCGGTTCTTTGATCGGGGTCCGAAAGCGAACGATCGAGAGCGCCCCCACGAGCCCCAGAGACAGGGCCAGGGAAGACTTGACCACCGTGATGACGAGCACCATGGTCGGCATCAGCGCCAGGAAGACGACGGTGTACTGAGAGCGGTCCCCGATGATCCGGGAGTAACGCTCGATGACGTAGCTCAGAACGAGCGCAAAGACCACGGACAAGCCGAGGTTGCCCAACAGCTCGAGGGTCTTGACCCCGTCGAAGAGGTCCACCGAAAAGTCAGAAGGCATTGCGTGCTCGCATCCCGTCCCGGGTGATGCCCCGGGGCATACGTGTCACCACCACCCCCGGGCGGGGCCATTATAGCCGGGGCGCATCATCGACGATGCGCGCAGTCTGTTGTCATCGGGAACGCCGGGAGACAGCTTCGCCATCCCCCTCGAGTATCTCGGAGGGAGCACGTCGGTCCAGCTCACCGTTCATGGCCAGCGTGGGGATCGGAACCTCTCTTCCGCCGGGGACGGACGATGAGCTCGCCGCTCTTCTCGATCGCCTCGTGGAGGGCCTTTCGCTGTTCGCGCCGCCGCATGCGCTCCGCAACCGGGTCGTTGGTCGCGAAGTTGGCGACGAGGACGGTCTCTCCCGGCTCAGATGGGGAAAGCAAACCCGCGAGCGTGAGAGACCGGGCCGGCAGGTATCGATATGTCGCGACGTGCCGGTACCCGGGAACGGAGCGGAAGGAGCGGTCCGCCGCCGGCCGGACCAGGAGGAGATACGGCGCTCGGGCGGCGGCGAGGGGCCACAGATCACACCGTTCCTCCGCGGCGACGCGCGCGTGGAAGAGCACGTCGCGCCGGGCGCGGGCGGGGTCGAAGCAAGTGGCGAAGCGCAGGTTCGAGCGATGGCGGCGCTCGCGGGCCACGTCCCGCGCGATGGCCCGGTTGGGCTGCGCTCGGGCGAAGGCGGGCAGGAAGAAGACGGTGAGCACCAACCAGGCCGCGGCCACGGCGCCGGCGAGGACCGCCGCCACTCGTCGGGGACTGGGACGGGCGACGACGACGAGGGCGGCGAGTCCGCTCGTCGCCAGCACGCCGGCGAGAAGGACGATCGCCCCCGGTCCCGGCAACCAGTCAGCGGGCACGCGGGGAGGACGGAGGCCGGCGACCGCGGCCGCGGCCACGAGAAGCAGGAGCACCGCCCGCCCCCACACCCGCTCGAGGCGCCGCCAGGGCACGCCGACGAACAACCGACCGATGAGAAGCGACACCGCCGGGTAGAGGGGCAGCAGGTAGTAGTCGAGCTTCCCGCGCGAGAGGCAGAGGGGAACCAGGACGAGGGCGACCCAGCCGACGAGGAAACGAGCCGATCGCCGGCCGTCTTCGTCCCCGCCGCCCGCCCTCAGCAGGCGCCAGACCGCGAGCGGCAGGAACGGGGCCCACGGCAGGCCTTCGGCCGCGTACGCCGGCAGGTAGAACCAGGCGGGGCGGCCGACGTCGAAGGCCTCTCCCGCGAAGCGCTCGAGATTCTCACGCAAGAAGAAGTACTCGAGCGGCCCGGCCCCCAGACGAGCGTAGACGAGGGCAAACCAGCCGAAGCCGAGAACCACGAAGGCGCCCGCCGCCACCACCATCGCTCCAAGACCGAGAGGAAGACGGCGGTTCCGGACGAGGAGCAGAAGAAGAGCCACTCCGGGCACGAGCACGGCGATCGGACCCTTGGTCGCGAAACCGAGGCCGAGGACCGCTCCCAGCGCCGGCACCGTCCACCCCGGGGGGCGGGGTCGGTACGCCCGCACTCCCAGCGCGACGGCCAGGGTCGTCAGCATCGTCAGGAGCATGTCGGACATCGCGACCCGCGCGAACGTGAGGAAGGCCAGGGTCGTCGAGAGGACGACCGCTGCGGCGAGCGCAGTGCGGCGGTCGAAGAGCAGGGCGCCCAGCCACGCCGTGGCCAGCAGCGTGGCGAGAGCGGCGAGCGCGGGGACCAGCCGGGCCGTGCCCGGCTCCGGGCCGAGGCCCAGGAAGGCGACGCCCATCAGCCAGTAGGTGAGCGGGGGCTTGTCGAAGAACGGCTCGCCCTGGTAGCGCGGGACGGTCCAGTCGCCGCTCTCCGCCATCGCCCGGGCCGCGTCCAGGAAGTAGATCTCGGCCCGCTCGAGCGGCGCCGCTCCGAGACTCGGGAAGGTGAGCGCGGCAAACCCGAGGAGCAGAAGCGCCAGAGCCGCGGCGACGCGCGCCCGGGAGGCTTCAGGCACGCGCCGAGGCCCTGGCCCCGGCCGGCCGCTTCAGGTGGAGCTGCCCGCAGGCGGCGAGGATGTCGCGACCGCGCGGCCGGCGCACGGACACCGTCACTCCGGCGCCCACGAGGACACCGGCGAAGGCGTCGACGTCCTCCGGCGTAGGGGCCCGGAAGGGGATCTCGGGCGCGGGGTTCAGGGGGATGAGGTTCACCTTCAATCGCCGGCCCCGGAGACGGCGTGCGAGCTCGCGGGCGTGGGCGGGCGTGTCGTTCACGCGGTGGAGGAGCACGTACTCGAGGGTCACGCGCCCGCCGCGCGGTGTCGGGTAGGCGTCGGCAGCATCCAGGACGTCCACCAACGGGTACTTCTCCTCGATGGGCATGAGGGCGCGCCGCAGGCCAGGATCCGGGGCGTGGAGGCTGATGGCCAGGTTGGGGCGCACCCCGTCCCGGACGAGGCGCTCGAGCGCGGGCAGGATGCCGACCGTCGAGAGGGTGAGCTTGCGGGGCGGGATGGCGAAGCCCGCGGGGTCCATCAGGATCCGCAGGGCGGCCACCGTCGCGTCGTAGTTGAGCAGGGGCTCACCCATCCCCATGACGACCACGTTCCACGGGAAGGGGTCCTCGTCGCGGCGCTCGGGGTGGGTGGCCGAGGCCGGGTGCTCCTCCATGACCGCCGCCACCTGGCCGAGGATCTCCCACGCCGCCAGGTTGCGCCGGTACCCCGCGATGCCGGTCAGACAGAAGGTGCACTTGAGCGGACAGCCGGCCTGGGTCGAGATGCAGATCGTGCGGCGGTCGTTCTCGGGGATGTAGACGGACTCTATCGTCGCCCCACCGTCGAGGCCAAAGAGGTACTTGCGCGTCCCGTCGAAAGACAGCGTTCGCTCCGTCACCTCGGGCCAGCGCAGGGAGAGGCGCTCCTCGAGGGCGGAGCGCAACGCCCGCGGCAGGTCGGACATGGCCGAGATCGTTCGCGCGCGTCTCTGATAGAGCCAGCCGTAGATCTGGCGAGCCCGATAGGCGGGCTCGCCGAGGTCCGCGACGACCGCACCGATGGCGTCTCCGTCCATCCCGAAGAGGTTCGGCCGGCTCATCCGGCGATCATACACCGCGCTTCCGAAGGCCCCGGTGTAACATCCCGGGCATGAGCGCCCCGACGCCGAAGACCGATCCCAGCGGCGAAGACGCACGAGCCCCGTCGGTGCCGACGCTCGTCGGTGAGCGCGGCGTGGTCCCGACCTACGCCTCGGCCGGCGCCGCCGGCGCCGACCTTCGAGCCAGCGAGGACGTCGAGATCCCGCCGGGAGGCCGCGTCGCGGTGCCGACGGGCCTCCGGCTCCAGCTGCCCCCCGACCACGTCGGGCTCGTCTGGCCGCGCAGCGGGCTGGCCGTGCGTCACGGCATCGACACCCTCGCCGGTGTCATCGACAGCGACTATCGCGGCGAGGTACGCGTCGTCCTCGTGAATCACGGCCAGGCGGCGTTCCCCGTCGCGGCCGGAGACCGGATCGCCCAGCTCCTCCTCCAACGAGTCGAACGGGCGACCTTCGTCGACTCCGCCGCGCTCGCGGACTCCGACCGCGGCGCCGGCGGGTTTGGCTCTACCGGACGCTAGCCCGTCCGCCTGTCGGTCGGTCTACGCGTGTCCGCCGCCTCGCCAAAGACCCCTATCAGGCTCTGCCGCGCTCTCGCTGGCGAGCCGCGCCTTGCAGGCCTGAGCCAGCGAGAGCCCTGGTATGTTTGACAAGTAGCCGCAGCGATCTTGCGGTATCTTCTGCGTCCGTTGGACCACCACCCTCGAGGAGTTCGAACTATGGACTATGAACAGTACCGCAAGACCGCCAACGACATGATCATGGCTGGCGTCAAGGCGGCCGACCCCACGGAAGCGGTGACGCGAAACGTCAGGGTCGACGGCGATCGACTCGAGATTTGCGATCTCACGCTCTCACGCGCGGCATTCAATCGCGTGCTCCTCTTCAGCATTGGCAAGGCATCGACCCCGATGGCGAGCGCGTTCGAGCAGGTGCTGCGACCCGACGCTGGTCTGGCGATCACGAAGATCGGATCGGAGATCGACGCGGTCGGACTCACGAGCATTCCCATCGTCCGCGCGTACCATCCGGAGCCGCGCCCGATCAACATGGAGGCGTCGCAGCGTATCGTCGACATGATCGAGGCCGTTCAGCCGGACGAACAGGTCCTCGTCGTATTCCTGATCTCGGGTGGGGGCTCGGCGCTGTTTACTGCGCCGCCCGCAGGGGTTGGCGTCGACGACCTGTTCACGCTCAACCAGGTGCTGATGAAGTGGGGGGGGAACATCCATCAGATCAACGCGGTTCGAAAGCACGTCGATCAGGTGAAAGGGGGACGTTTCGCGCGCCTGTGCGCGAACAGGGGTGCCACGCTGGTCTCGCTCATCCTGTCGGACGTCGTGGGCGACGACCTGAGCGTGGTGGCGTCGGGGCCCACCTATCCGGATATGACGACGTTCGCCGATGCCATGGGCCTGCTCAAGCAGTTCGGTGTGTGGGAGGAATGTCCTTCGTCGGTGCAAGCGTACCTGGAGTCAGGCCTGAACGACCCCGGCATGGAGTCGCTGCGGACATTGCCGCCCAACGTGCACAACTACCTGATCGGCAACAACGGGGTGGCGGTGCGGGCCGCCGAAGAGGTGGCGACCAGGGCCGGCTTCCGGACGATGGTGCTCACCACGCAGAACATCGGGGAAGCCCGGGAAGTCGCCAAGACGGTGATGGCCATTGCCAAGGAGGTACAGGATTCCGGCCAACCGATTCAGCCACCGGCGGCGCTGATTGTCGGCGGCGAGATGACGGTCACCTTCAACTGGGACGAGCGCGACGGCTTTGGTCCCAACCGTGAGTTCGTGCTCAGCTCTGCGCTCGAGATCGCCGATCGGCACGGCATCGTCGTGGCCGGCGCCGACACGGACGGCGAAGACGGCCAGGGCAAGTCAGGCGCGATCGCGGACTG
Source organism: uncultured Acidobacteriota bacterium (assembly GCA_963700695.1). Taxonomy (GTDB): domain Bacteria; phylum Acidobacteriota; class Vicinamibacteria; order Fen-336; family Fen-336; genus JAJDNS01. The sequence goes on from CAVOYO010000010.1 coordinate 335,722, forward strand.
CCGCACGATCAGCCGAAGCGATATGGACGCCCGCCATCAGTTGAAGATCCACAAGTCCGAGGTGTTCTTCGACGCGCTGGGCGATTCCCTGAAGTTCGAGAGCCGCACCAACGTGAACGACCTCGTCGTGGTGCTGGTCGGTCCAAAGTAGGGAAGAACACGATGGGGTTTCGGATTCCCTCCATGATGAGATCCTGGGTCCTTGGAGATCCAGGCCGAACCGTGCACGACGTCTACATGCTTGCGCTGATCCGTCCGTCCTCAGCCACGGTTCGCAGCTAAACTGCGTTGTTCGACGGACCTTTCTGGTGGGATGATGAGCATCCACACAAAGGAGGCCGGTGTGCGTACCCTCTGCGCCGTCTTGACCGCCGTTGTCGCATCCACGACGCCCGCCTTGGCGAGCCCGATCGATCTGGGCGAGGCCGTGGTCGTCGCACCCGCGGACCTCACCGGCCCCGAAGACAAGGCCGTCCAGATGCTGATCGAGGAGGTCGAGAAGCGCTCGACTGTGCGCTGGGAGCGCACCTCTTCGTGGCCGTCGCGCGAGGGTCCGGTGATCGCGGTGACGACCGTCGACCGGACCGGGGCGCTCGGAGCCCCCTCGCCCCCCACGGTGTCCGCCCCGGCAGAGCGGCCCGCCGAGGGCTACCGAATCCAGACCCGCACCGGCGGAGGACCGGTCGAGGTCTGGGTGATCGGCAACGACTCGCGCGGCCTGCTGTTCGGCATCGGCCACCTGCTGCGGAAGCTCGAGATCGGCCGGGGCCGCGTGGTCGCCCCCGGTGCGCTCGAGGTCGCGACCGCGCCCCACTACACCCTGCGCGGCCACCAGACGTCCTTCCGCCCCAAGGTCAACTCCTACGACGGCTGGACGGTGGACATGTGGGAGCAGTACATCCGGGACCTGGCGGTCTTCGGCGCCAACTCCTACGAGCTGATCCCGCCCCGCTCCGACGACGTCGACGACAGCCCGCACTTCCCGCTGCCCAAGATCGACATGATGGCGGAGGTGTCGCGGGTGCTCGACGAGTACGGCCTCGACGTCTGGATCTGGTATCCGGCGATGGACGAGGACTACTCGGACCCGGCGACGGTGGAGTTCGCCCTCGAGGAGTGGGGCGAGGTGTTCCGGCGCCTGCCCCGGATCGATCACATCCTCGTCCCCGGAGGCGACCCCGGCCACACCCAGCCGAAGTACCTGATGCCCCTCCTCGAGAAGCAGGCCGCCCAGCTCCGGGAGCTTCACCCGGGCGCGGGCCTGTGGGTTTCCCCGCAGGGATTCAGCAGCGACTGGCTCGAGGAGTTCTTCCAGATCCTCGACGAGGAGCCGGAATGGCTGACCGGGCTCGTCTACGGCCCGCATATCCGGATCAGCCTGCCCGAGCTCGCTGAGCGGGCGCCGGATCGCTACCCGATCCGTCGCTACCCGGACATCACGCACTCCATGCAGTCCCAGTACGCCGTCCCGGACTGGGACCTCGCCTACCACCTGACGGAGGGTCGCGAGTCGATCAACCCGCGTCCGACCCAGCAGGCGGTCATCTTCCACCACTACGAGAAATACGCGATGGGCGTCCTGACCTACTCGGAGGGGTGCAACGACGACGTCAACAAGGCGGTGTGGAGCGGGCTGAGCTGGAATCCGGACGAGCCGGTGCTGGAGATCCTGCGCGACTACGCCCGCTACTACATCGGCCCGGATTACGCGGACACCTTCGCCCAGGGGCTGCTCGGCCTCGAGCGAAACTGGGTGGGCCCCCTCCGCACGAACGAGGGCGTCTACACGACGCTGCAGGCCTTCCAGGAGATGGAGGCCGCGGCCTCGCCCCCGGTGCTCCTCAACTGGCGCTTCCAGATGGCGCTCTACCGGGCCTACTACGACGCCTTCGTCCGGAGCCGCCTCCTCTACGAGACCGGCCTCGAGGAGCTCGCGATGGCACACCTGCGCGCGGCGAAGCGGGTGGGCTCGTTCGAGGCCATGGACCGCGCCACGACATCGCTGAACCGCACGCTGTGGGAGCCGGTCTCCACGGGCTGGCGCACGCGCCTCTTCCAGCTCGCGGAGGGGCTCTTCCAGAGCATCCGGATGCAGCTCAGCGTGGACCTCTATCGGGCCACCCAGACCATCCGCGGCGCCAACCTCGACAACGTCGACGTCCCGCTCAACAACCGGCTCTGGCTGCAGCAGCAGTTCGAGGAGATCCGCGGACTGGCGGACGAGGACGAGCGCCAGCAGCGGATCCACACCCTCGTGAGCTGGACGAACCCGGGCCCCGGCGGCTACTACGACGATCTCGGGAGCCTCACCGGTCAACCCCACCTGGTCCCGGGCCCGGGCTTCGAGAAGGACCCGGACTTCCTCCGCTCGGCCCTCGTGGGCGCCATGGACCCCTCGATGCCGTACCGCTTCTACGTGCGCTTCCCGGAGGAGGTCCAGCACCTGCACCTGCGCACGTCCTGGAAGAGCCACGCGATCTCCCTGAACGACCAGCCGCTCAAGCTCCGCTATCGCGGCCTGGACCCAAACGCCGATTACCGCGTGCGCGTCACCTACGTCGCCCGCTACCCCCCGGAAGGAACCCCGGGCGCGGAGCTCACGGCGCCCCCCGTGCGCCTCCTCGCCGACGGGGAGCACGAGGTCCACCCGCTGCGGGACCGGTCGTTCCCCATCGGCCCGGTCGAGTTCGACGTGCCCCGGGCCGCCACCGCGGACGGCGAGCTGGAGCTGGCCTGCCAGCCGAAGATCGGCGTTGGGGGATTCGAGCGCGGCTGCCGGATCTCCGAGGTGTGGCTGATACGGAAACCGTCAGGAGATTGAAATGACCAGACTGCCTCTGACCATGATTGCCGTCGCCCTCGTCCTGGCGGGTCGTGCCCCCGCTCAGGAAGGTGTCACGAAGTACGTTCGCTACGCCCACCTCGGGCAGACGTCGTACGGGGTTCTCGAAGGCGAGACCGTTCACGAGCTGGACGGCGATCTCTTCGGCTCGCACAGGCGCACCGGTCGCCGGTGGTCGTTGGAGGCGGTTCGGTTGCTCGCTCCCTGCAAGCCCTCAAAGGTGATCGCGGTGGGCCTCAACTTCAAGAGCCATCTCGGCGGGGCCGAGCCCGCCGAGTATCCGGGGCTCTTCCTGAAGCTCCCAACGTCTATCGTCGGACCGGACGCCGGGATCGTCATGACCGCGGACGCCAGCGACCTTCACTACGAGGCCGAGCTCGTGGTGGTGATCGGCAAGAGGGCCAAGAACGTGCCGGAGGCGGAGGCCTCGGACTATGTCTTCGGGGTCACGGCAGGGAACGACGTGAGCGAGCGGGCCTGGCAGGACGCCGATCTCCAGTGGTTCCGCGCGAAGGCCTCGGACACGTACGGTCCCATGGGGCCCGTCATCGCGGTCGGGCTCGACCACGGCGATCTCGCGATCGAAAGCCGGGTCAACGGTGAGGTGCGCCAGAAGGGGCGGACGAGCGATCTCCTCTTTGATGTCGAGACGATCGTGAGCTACGTCAGCCGCTACGTCACGCTCCTCCCGGGAGATGTCATCTTCATGGGCACGCCCGGGCGCACGCGGGCGATGAAGCCGGGAGACGTCGTCGAGGTCGAGGTCGAGGGGGTCGGGATCCTGCGCAACACGGTCGTCGCCCCTCGCTGAGACGGGCGGTCACTCCGTCCGGACGTCGTCGATGAGGAACACGCTGACCGGGGGCTTCTCCGCGGATCCGGGCAGATCCTCGACGTAGAGCCCCGAGGGACGCGGCTCGCTGTCCACGATCAACGAGCGCACGTCGCCCCGGTAGGGGCCGGTGCGGAACTCCATCCGCTCCAGCGTCTTCACCTCCTCGGCGAACGGGATCTCCTTGCGCACCCACTCGCCGTCGACCGCCAGGTCGTAGCTCTGGCTCTCGGCATCGAGTCGCACCCCGATCTCGTACCAGAGGCCCGGGGTGATCGGCACCGGGTCGACGGTCACGAGCTTCCGGTCCACGTACAGCCAGCTCCGGTCGAAGCGCAGGCGCATCGGGCGGCCGCCCGTCCGGTCCGCCACCTCGAACTCGAGCACACGACCCTGGGGGATCTGGTCCAGTCGCACGCGGAAGCGAACGGTCACGGACCGGCTCTCGGGGAAGGCGCGCTCGGCGACCGCCTGGTCGTACGGGTCCTCGTCCCGCAGCTCAAGGCAACGGTTGTCGAGCGCCTCCGGGTCGGCCACGACCGAGATCGGCGCCCACTGCGGCACGTAGAGGCTCCAGAGCCCGAGATCGGCCTCGCTCCGAGCGGACTCGAAGTCCTGCTCGACGTGTCGCTCCGCCGTGCCGGTGACAGGGACGCGGAGCCGGCTCACCCAGATGTCCTCCTTGTTGACGCTGTAGGTCGTCCAGAGCTCGTCGCCCGGGGGGTCGCCGTTGCCGGGCACGATCCCCCGCACGTACTGCGGACCTCGGCTCTTGTGGATGCCCTGGTAGCGCATCGGGGGCACCTCACCCTGGAGGCTGAGCATCCCGTCGAAGGCGTGGCCGTCTTCGCTGGTCAGGACCACGAGGGGATAGCGATTCCCGCGGGTGGCGGAGTGGTTGTAGACGAGGGCGTAGCGCCCGTCCGCGGTGCGTTCGCCCCAGACCTTGCCGCCGCAGGTCTTGAGCGAGGCGTTGCGGGTGATCCCGGTCCAGGTCTGCCCGCCGTCAGGGCTCAACGCCGACCACTGGTTCTTCCAGAGCCCCACCACGACGTCGTCCGGGCGACGGTAGAAGCAGAGGGCCTTGCCCGCACCCTGGAAGGTCGTCACGTTGGCGTGGAAGGGGTAGGCGTTCTCGACGTCACCTGGGTCGATCGCATAGAAGCCGTCCTGGGCCCGGTCCTCCTCCCACCACTGCAGCGTCATCAGCTTGTCGGCCAGGAGGTCGTCGCACGCCTTCACGAACCCCGGGTCGTCGCTCGTCGCGTAGAAGGGGTAGCTCGTGTTCGTCTCATCGAAGCCGGCGTGGCGGTTGTAGCGGATGAAGTAGATCGGGCCCAGGCCGCCGTCGGGGTACACCTCCCGGACGACGCGACCGAGGCCGTTGCCGGCGTTGGGTGAGGTCCGGGGATGGGCGCAGTAGCTGTAGAAGCCGAGGGCGAGCAGGCGGCCGTCCGGGGCCACGTAGAAGCCCATGCGCTGGTGCATGACCGACGGCGTCCCCGCCGGGATGTGCACCTCGCCGCGGCGGATCTCCGGGAGCGCGTACTCGGGGAAGAGCACCCGCGGACGTGACCAGCTCCGGCCGTCCTCGGCCACCGCGAGGAGCGTGCGGCCGGGGGGGTTGTGCTCCTCGAAGAGGTTGCTCACGTAGCTGAGATAGAAGCGGTCCTTCCAATACGCGAGGAAGGGCTGGTGGTTGTAGGTCCAGCCCACGTCGCCGCCGTCCTCCCACGGATGCGCACGGTTGGCGCGGACCACCTGATAGCGGTGGGCGCCGACGGCGTGGCGGATCGCCCCGTCGTAGAAGCGCGGGTCGGTCTGGACGTCGCCCACGTACTTCACGGGCTCCGCGGCCGACTCCTCGATCGATGGGGGCTTCTGGGCGGCGCCGAGCGGGATCGACACCGCCAGCAGCGGCAGCAGCAGCCCGGCGCGAATTGGTCGCGACGAGAGATCGGTCCGTCTACGGCTCATGACTGCCTCCCCTGGTGTGCCTCATCCTCGGCCGGAGGGCGGCGCTCGATCGACCCCGGTCGGGATCGGCGGCGTCCTGCGGCTCTCTTACGCTCGCGTGCGGGCCTTCGGGTAGATCGCGTAGGTCCCGACGATGGACGCCTGGTCGAGGGTGTGTCCCTCGATGGCCTTCAGAACGTCGGGGCCCGCGAAACGCCCCTCGACCGGACACCTCGAGACGTCGAGCGCGTAGAGCGTGAAGTGATAGTGATGCACGAGCTCGTCGTTCCAGGGCGGGCCGGGGCCGTCGTACCCGAAGTAGTCGCCGCCCATGTCGGCGTCGCCCTCGAACCACTGGGTGTAGTTGTTCAGACCCTGCCGCGTCCCCTGCGGTCCGTCGGGACCCGTCTTGCCCCTGGGCGTCACCGCCGCCGAAAACTCCCCCTCCGCGATCGAGGTACGATCCGCGGGCAGATCGACCTGGATCCAGTGGTAGAAATCCGTGCGGGGCAGGTCCGCGGGCACGGTCACGCCTTCCTTGTTCACGTTGTCCGGCTTCGTGGGCACGTCCACGTCATGACAGATGAGGGCGAACGACTTCGTCCCCGCCGGGGCGTCCGCCCACCCGAGGTGGGGGTTGACGTTGTCGCTGAGCTGGACGTGCGTGTCGGGGTGGGGCTTGCCCAGCGCGTAGCGCGCGGGAATGGCCTCACCGTCCTTGAAGCTGTCGCTCCAGAGTCTCATGAGCCTTCTCACCTCCTCGCCCGCGTGCCCCGAGGAGCACCCGGGCCGGGCCTCAGCATAGTTGAAATCGGGGCGAGTGGGACCGGGGAGAGCCGAACCTCCAGCGGCTCCGTCGCCTCGCGCCGGATCCACACCACGAGATCGGTCCCGGAGAGCCCGTGACGGTGGCCGAACCGGAAGCCGCGGCCCCGGGCGGTCGGCCGCCCGTCGAGACGCAGCGCCGCCTCTGCCCCGCCCCAGCTCCGGATCAGGAAGGCGGGGTTCACCACCGGAGACCCCTCGTCGGCGAGCAGGGTGAATCTCAGCTCGGCCAAGCTGTCGTCCCCACTGCGGGCCAGCACGTAGGCGCGCTGGGACCGGTCGTAGCCCCTGCTCTCGTATCCCTTCCCCAGCACTCGGAGGGTCGCGGGGTCGATCCACGATCGAGCCAGGGGCAGAAGCTCCGCCGCCGGCCGCGTCGTCATGCCGTAGAGGCTGACGGCAATCCAGGAATCGCCCTCGCCGCGGACCGGCACCGGCTTGTAGTTGCTGAGCGACGAGTGCGAGGGGCGATCCGGTCCCATCGCCTTGCGGCCGTCGCTGGGCAGGAGCGCGACCGGCCAGTGGTTCCACCAGGGGAACCTCGATCGTCCGCCCCCCTCCCCGAAGGCCACGATCTGGCCCTCGGGATCGAAGATGGCGAACGGCCGGTAGCGGGACTTCAGGTTCGTCACCTGGATGTTGGCGTCCTCCGGTCGGGGGAACGACTCGGGGGCTCCCTCCGCCCACGAGTAGGTCTCCGACTCCCCTCTCATGTTGGCCAGGGAAAGGGCCTCGAGCTCGATGTTGTCCTCCGGCCGCGTGCCAGGTTGGCTGAAGAAGATCGTCTCCTGCCATTGGAACCCGCCGGGCTGGCCGCTCCAGAGCACCTGCCGGCGCGTCGCCACCGCGTCCGGGTAGATCGTGTAGTACTCATCGGCCCAGTCGCCCCAGCCGGTCGCCGGGTCGGGGTGGTTGATGGTGTAGCGGGTGTCGGCCACGGCGTAACGCCAGTGCACGACCACCCGCGCGTCGTGGCTCTCGAGCAGCCGCACGTGCGAGTAGCGACACTGCTTGTCCGCCATGTGCTCGGAGAGACCCCAGCCGGTCCCGCTGTCCTCGAGGCTCTGGTCACCCATCCACCTTCCGTTCTCGGTGATCCAGCTCGCCCCGTAGCTGGTGCCGCGCCAGAAGACGAGGCGCACGGGGACCTCGTCGAACGTGACGAGGATGTCGGTGGAGTCCCCCACCCTCCAGGGGCGCTCCCACTCCCTCGCGTACTCGAGGCGGGTGGAGTAGGCGGCGAATCGCCGCGGGACGACGAGGGGACCGGAGGGCAGGGCGCGCCGCTCGAGGGGGCGCTTCGCCGCCGGGGGCGTGGCGGCGAAGGCCCGGGCGATCTCGCTCCCACTCCGCTTCCGGTCGTACAGCTTGACCTCGTCGAGCAGTCCGTCCAGGACCATGGGGGACGGCGAGCTCCGACTGGCCTCGCGCTCCGTCCCGACCGGGGCCAGGGCCCGGTGGCTGCGGCCGATGAGGAGGTCACCCAGGCCTTCCCGGGGCAGCGTCCCGCGAGCGGGGCAGCTGCGGACATGACGCCCGTTCGCGAAGACGTCGATCCCGCCCCGCGGGTCGAAGGTCGCGGCCACGTGCGCCCAGTCGAGCAACGGAAGAGGCTCCCGGGACACACATTCGACGATCCCTTCGTCGATCGTGAGCCGGACCCCGGGCCTGCCGTTGCCATCGATGCCGAAGAAGACGCCCGGGCGGTGGACACCGGCCTCGGCCGCCCCCTGGTCGACGATCGCGGTCCAGTTCCAGGGGAGCGTCTGGAGCGCCACCCAGGCCTCGACGGTGAAGCCGTCGGCCAGCCGAGGGACGGCCTCGGCCGGGCGTCGGACTCCGCTCGTGTACCCGTCGAGTCTGAGCCCGCCCGCGACCACACCCCTCACGCGGTCCGTGGACCCGATCAGCGCATCACGGCGTCCGCTCACGCGGTCGGTCGTGGTTCCAACGTCCTCGACATCGTCGAACGCCCACCACGCCACCAGCCCATCAGCGCCGGGAAGGGCCTGAACCTGCGCCCCGATCAGCAGCAGGCCGACCGAGATGACCACCCTCCACCGCACGGTCCGTCCTCCGCACCGCCGCGCCCGGCCGGCCCCGGGACCTCCGGGCGCTCGGCGGCCGAGCCGGACGTTGCGGCTCCGAGTGGATGCGCACGACTGCGGTGACACTAGCGAGGCGAGATCGCCAGGGTCACCGGAGACGTCGACTGCTTCTCGATCCAGACCACCAGCGCCGTACCCCCGTCCGGGGTTCTCTCGAGACCCTGGCGAACGGTCGGGCCGCTCGGGACGGGCTGCCCATCGAGGCTCAGGCGCGCCGTCGTCCCCTCGGGCCAGCCGTCGATCACGAGACCGGCATTGACCAGGGGCGACTGCGGTGACGCCTCCAGGGTCGCCTCGAGCGTCCTCGGGTCGCCCGAGATCTTCTGAACCCGGTAGGCCCGCTGGGCCTTGTCGTACCCACCTCCGGTGTAGCCAGAGCCCCGCAGACGGAGCGCCGGCGGCGCCTCCCACGATCGCGCCAGGGGGATCATGGCGTCGACGTCGGTCTCCGGGGTCAGACCGTGGAGCATGATCTTGGTCTTCCACTTCACCGGCCCCTCGAGGTCCTGCGCATAGTCGTCCCACATGAAGTGCGTGAGGGAGGAGTGTGAGGGCAGGATCTTCCAGAACTCCCGGTAGCCGGTCTCGGGGTTGCGCTCCCAGTCCCCCCTTCTCTTGCTCGCCGGCCAGCCCGGCCAGTCGTCGTAGTGGTTGAAGCGGGAGTCGCCGGGCAGGCTGATCTCGTCGATCCACACCCCTCGGGACTCCACGACGACGAAGGGTCGTGTCGAGCCCCGGAGGCCGATCAGCATGATGTTCCGGCCGTCGTCGAGGGTCTCCGGGAAGCCATCCTGCCACGAGTAGACCCGCTTGTTCCCTTCGACATCGGTGAGGGCGATGGCCTCCATCTCGAGGACGTCCTCGGGGATCTTCCCGGGGTTCACCAGCGGGATGGCCTCGTGCCACTCGTTGAACTTGTGGGGCGCCGACGTGTACAGCGTCACTTCACGGACGGAGACGGCGTCCGGGTACACGTAGTAGTACTCGTCCACCCGGTCGCCCCACCCGGTCTCGTCCACGTAGGCGACGTCGTAGTTGCGGTCGGACGGCGCGTACCGCCAGTGGACGATGGCGCGGGCGTCGTGGCTGCTGATGATCCGGGCGTTGGAGTATCGGGCCTCGTGGTCCTGCATCGGCTCGGCACAACACCCCTCGAGGCCGGCGTCGCCAGCCCGGCGCTCGACGAACTCGTTCTCGTACCAGTGGTTTGCGTCGTTGGCCCAATGGGGCACGTAGTCGGCACCGCGCCAGAAGACGAACCGGTGGGGATGGTCGTCGAACTGGACCACGATGTCGGCGTGCGGCCCCACCCGCCACGGCTCGTCCCACTCCTCGAAGTACTTCAGATGGGTGAAGTAGGCCCCGAACGGACCAGGATCCGCGGAGCCCTCGGGAAGCACGGGGATCTCGTAGCCGTAGGGGTCCGCGATGGGGGCGCGTGCGAGGGGCTCGCTCCCGCCCACGGGCTCGAGGGAGAGCTCCACCGGGGACTCGGAGTCGAGCTCGAGCCACAGGATCAGGTCCGCGCCGTCCAGGTGGCTGACGGAGCCGGCCTCGTAGCGCCGGAACGCCTGACCACCGACGGTGACGACGGCGGTGGCGTCCCCCCAGTCCTGCACCTCGATCACGGGATTGTGAACGGATCCGCCGCGTCCCGGGTCGAGGGTGAAGCTCAGGGGGGTGGGTCGTCCGGGCTCGCGACACCGGAGCAGGTGGCTTCCCCGGGTCCGCTCGTCGCCCTCGTCCGCAAAGGCGTCTGCTGACGCGCTCGAGAGCAACAGGGTGGCCACCGGCGGCGGAGCGGGCACGGGCGCGATTCCCCCAGCCGTCAGGCGGAGACCCTGGACCTCGGCGTGGGCCGGGTCCTCCCACTGCTCGAGGGTCGGCGTTCCTCTTCGGATCGAGCGGATGCAGAGACCGTCGGGATAGACCGTGAAGTACTCCTCCACCCAGCCGTCCAGCCCCGGTCTCGAGAAGTCCGGGACATAACGCCAGCGCACGACCGCCCTTGCGGAGGAGCTCTCCACGAGGTCCGCCCGCGCGTACAGGTTCGTCCGGTCGGGTCGAAGGCCGGTGCCGTCGCCGGTGCGCGGGACCACCTCGTCCACGAACCAGCGACCCTCTTCCGTCTCCCAATAGGGCCGATAGCTCGAGCCCCGCCAGAAGACGAACGTCCCGCCGATGTCCTCCAGCTCCACCAGCACGTCCGCGTGGGGGCCGACCCGCTCCAGGGTCTCCCAGTCCTCCCCCAAGTCCAGCCGACCGTAGCGGGCGACCAGGCCGGGACGGCCGCTCCCAGCCCCCTCCGGCGGGGGAGTCCAGCCCGGGTTTGAGGTGAGGACGATCTGGTTCAGCGAGGTGCCTTCGTCACGTCCCCAGACGTGCAGGTCGTACTCACCGGGAATGGGGACGGCGAAAGAGGCCGGGGCCCCCCATTCATTCTCTCGGGTCCAGCCCGGGGAGCCGGACGACAAGCGAGTCCCGGTGCAGCCCGGGACCTTCTCTCCGTCCAGTCCGGCGTCGATCGACGGCGGGTCTCCCGGGCCGTGGCCACGGACCCACAGGTAGTGCGTGCCGCTCTTCGTGAAGATGACCCGGTACCTCAAGCGCGGGGAATCCGCTGACCCCCCACCTCCCACCGCCTCCGACGGCGCGAGCACGACCCGACCCTCGCCGGGGGGATCGGTCCTTGCCTGCCACGCGAGACCAGAGCCAGATTCCGCGGAGGTGAGGTCGGCGGCCTGGATCCACACCAGGCCATCCGGCCCCGGATCCTGCTGGTAGCTGGCATCCGCCGCGGTCGGGGCATCGACCGCCGGGGCGACGGCAATCAGCAGGGCGAGCGAGAGGAATCGCTGCATCAGGATGGACGGTTGACTCATGATGTTCACCTCGGCGGAGCGATGGAGACGTTGTCGATGTAGACGTTGTCGATGTAGAAGACGGCCTCCGGCACGCGCTCACCGGCCCGCGGCCGATCGGGGGCGACGTTCTCGCCGCGGCCCAGGCCGAGCCCACTCCCGATCTGGCGGTACTTCCCCGTACGGAAGGAGAGCCGCTCGACCGCTTTGGCGGGCTCGGCGAAGGCCGCCTCGTCCAGAACGGTGCGGCCGTCGATCGCCAGCGCGTATGCTCCGCCGCCCGTGCGGATGGTCAGCTCGAAAGAAAGCCAGGTCCCGGCCTCGTAGCGTACGAGGTCGACGGTCTCGTCCCCCCGCACGGCCTTGATCCACCCCGTGTCGGTCAGCGCGATCCGGACCGGGCGCTGACCTCGCGCGACTCAGGACATCGATCTCCAGACGACCGGTGTCCGTCTGGCCCGGTCGGAGGCGGAAGTTCACGTTGACCGCAGGAGCCTCGGGGAAGACCCGGGTCACCCGCGCGTAGTCGTACGGGTCGGCGTCGCCGAGCCTGAGGCTCTTGTCGACGACGCTGGGGAACTCCACCACCTCCGCCGGTGCCCAGCGGGGGGCGTAGACGTTCCACCCGTCCACCGGCCCGCCGGGAACCAGCACGTCGAAATCGTCGTCCACCCACGTCTCGACGCGGCTTCGAATCGGCACCGGCACCCGGCTGATCCAGATGTCCTCCTTGTTGACGCTGTAGACGAGCCACAGGTCGTCTCCGGGGGGGTCGCCGTTGTTCGGGGCGATTCCGCGCACGTACTGGGGACCGACGTCCTTGGCCCCTCCCTGATAGCGGGTGTCGGGCAGCTCGCCGTGGACGCAGGCCATGTCGCGGAACGTCCGGCCATCCTCGGAGGTGTGGATGGCGAGCGGGTAGCGCCATTCGAAGTGCGGGTTGTAGACGAAGGCGAAGCGGCCGTCCTCGGTCGGCTGGCCCCACATCTTGGCGTGGCCGACGACGATCGATGGCAGCTTCTTGCGCTCGGTCCACGTTCGACCTCCGTCGGGGCTCGAGGCCGCGTAGCCCGCCTTCCAGAGCCCGACGATCACCTCGTCCGCGCGCGTGTACCAGGCGAAGGCCTTGCCCTCGAAGCCCTCCCCACCGAGACGATAGAAGCCGTCCGGGCTGCGGTCCTCCTCCCACCATTGCTGGACCATCAGCTTGTCGGCGAGCAGCGCCTCGCAGGCCCTGACGAAGCCCGGGTCGGGAGAGGTCCGGAAGAACGGGTAGGGTGTGTTGGTCTCGTCCCAGCCGGCGTGGCGGTTGTAGCGGATGAAGTAGATCGGACCGAGGCGACCATCCTTGCCGACCTCGCGGACGACACGGCCGATGCCGAGCCCCTCGTTGGGGGAGGGCCAGCGGCCGTAGAAGGCCAGCACGAGCAGCCGCTCCCCGTCGGGGGGGACGTAGAAGCCCATGCGCTGGTGGGCGATCGTCTGGTGATCGTCGCCCTCCGGGGTGAACGCGGGAAAGACTACGCGCGGCGCGCTCCACCGACGTCCGTCGATCGAGCTCGTCAGGAGCGTCACCGTCGGGTCCTGGTGCTCGTGCCGGGGTGCGGCGAGGAACTCCAGGTAGAAGCGACCGTTCCAGTGGGTGAGCATCGGCGCGTGGTTGTAGGTGAACGGCAACTCGCCCGCGAGCTCGGGGTGCTCGCGGTTGGCGCGAAAGACCTGACGGTTCTCGACGCCCACGACCGGGGCGAGCCGCCCGTCCTGATGCGAGAGATCGAGCCAGTCGCTCCCTTCCGCGGTGACGCGCACGGGGGCCTCGTCGGGGGACCAGTAGTCCTCCGGCAGCGCCTCCATCACCTGCCGCTCGTCTTCCGGTTGGTACGAGAGCGCGGCCGGGTCGACGAGGACCCGCTCCTGGCCGGCCCAGCTCCAGTAGAGCCGCAGGAACGAGGGATCGCCGTCCTGGAAGTAGGCGATCCGGATCGGCACCTTCCGCCCCGCGATCAGCGAGGCACGTCCGCCTCGCGCCTTTCCCCTCCCGAGACCGTCGATGACGATCTGGCCGTCGATCTCGAGCCGCAGCCCGTTGTCGGCCTCGGCGAAGAACGCCACCTCACCGGTCGTGGGGCCCTCGAGCGCGCCTCTCCATCGCGCCGACCAGTCGCCCGGGCCCCCGGTCCACTCGTGGGCGAGGTGCTTGATGACGTCCTTGGACGGCCGGCTCACGGAAATCGGGCTTCTCGAAGACGAGACCGACGAGCCCCGGAGTCTCGGCGGCGGCGGACGCTCCCGCCAGCAGGACGAGCGCAACCGCCCGGACGGCGCTCAGCGTGGTGATCCGACTCCGGCAGCTCATGGGCACCTCCAGATGTCGCGTCGGCGAGGGGCTTCTCCGTCAGGGCGCCGGGGTCGGCATCTGGGCCCCAACGTCCTCACGCCACTCGTGAAGACGGCGCTTCAGCTCCTCGGCCTTCTCGGGCATCTCCCCGGCCAGATCGTTGCTCTCGCCGATGTCGGCCTCCAGATCGTAGAGCTCGACGTGCATGTCCTCGAAGAACTCGATCAGCTTGAGGTTGCCGACCCGTATCGCCCCCGAAGGGAGGCCGTCCTGCGGGCTGTAGTGCGGGAAGTGCCAGTAGAGCGCCTCGCGACCCAGGGAGGCCGAGGGGTCCTTCAGGACCGGGACCACGCTCTTTCCGTCCACGTGGGCGTTGTGCGCGTCCACGCCGGAGGCCTCGGCGATCTCCAGGAGCGTCGGGTAGAAGTCGACGGAGCTGATGGGCTCCGAGCTCACGCCGCCCGGCGTCGTGACCCCCGGCCATCGAACGATTGTCGGCACCCTCGTTCCGCCCTCGTAGCTGTGTCCCTTGCCCGCCCGCAGGGGCGTGTTGATGGTCGCCTGGTCCTTCTCGTCGCCCAGGAACCCGCCGTTGTCGCTGGTGAAGAGCACCAGCGTCTTCCCGGCGAGACCCAGCTCGTCGAGGGTGGCCAGGATCCGCCCCGTGCTCACGTCGAGGTCGTGGACCATGGCGGCGTAGATCGGGTTGTCGTGGACCGCATCGGGCTCCACCCGCGCGGCGTACTCCTTCACCAGGTCCGGCCGGCCGATCACCGGGCGGTGCACGGTGTTGTGGGCGACGTAGGCGAAGAACGGCCGGTCCTTGTTGGCCTCCATGAAGGCGATCGTGGCGTCGGTGATCTCCTCGACGTGATGAGGATCGCCTTCGGGGTCGTCGCCGTGCTTCGGCTTGTGGGTGGTCAGCACCACGTCGAAGCCCTGGGATCCCGGGTCCATGGGTCGGCCGGGCGCGTAGTTCTTGTCCTTGTTCAGATGCCACTTCCCGAAGTGGCCCGTGGCATACCCCGCCGCCTTCAAGGCCTCGGCGATGGTCACCTCCTCGAGGGGCAGGTACTGGGTCCACTCCGGCGACACCAGCTTTCCGTCCCTGGAGCTGCCGATGGCGGTGGTCAGGTGCAGCCGAGCGGGATACTTGCCGGTCATGATGCTGGCCCGGGTCGGCGAGCAGATGTGCGCGGCGGCATAGGCGTCGGTGAACCGCAGACCCTCGGCCGCAAGCGCGTCGATCTTGGGGGTCTCGTAGAGGTCGCTGCCGTAGGAGCTGAGGTCGGTCCAGCCCAGGTCGTCGGCCAGAATGAAGACGATGTTGGGGCGCTCGGCTTCGGTGGCCGGGGGCGGCGCCTCGGGTGCGCAGGCCGCCAGCAGAAGGCCGGCACCGGCGAGCAACAGCACGCTCACGTGGGATCGCGAGAGGGACATGGTTCTGCCTCCAGGACGGACCGGCCACCGGACGGGGCCGGCACCGCGTCAGCGTATCGTCGAGCGGTCGCGGAAGGCAAGGCCGCGACTCGACGGAGCAGCGACCGGAGCGATCCGGAGGGCGTGACCGGTGCCAGTAGCAGAGCCGCGGCGGCGGCGATGGAAGCGTGCGGGATGGGATGACGACCTCCTTTGAGATGAGGCTGGCCTCTAGACTGCCGACGTTCGCGGCACGGCGGAAGGCCAATGCAAGGCCAATGGAGTCGCGGGCCCGCCGCTATTGAGCTACTCTCACCGCTGGCCATCGACGCCGTGCTCGTCGACGACGCTCGGCCGCCGAAGCGGCGGCGGACGGGTGGAACGGAGGTGGTTCATGCTGAGGAGAAAGGGCTTGCACCGTCGAGTCCTCATGCTCGTTCAGGTCTCCTGGGTGGCGGGCGCGCTTCCGGCGATGGCGCACGCCCAGGACGCGGAACGGTGTACGGTCACGGTCCGCTCCGACCGGTCGATCGCCCGCATCAACCCGAACGTCTACGGCCACTTTCTCGAGCACCTGGGCACCGCGGTCTACGGCGGCGTGTGGGTCGGGCCCGACTCCGCCATCCCGAACATCGACGGCATCCGTCGCGACGTGGTCGAGGCGCTCGAGAAGATCCGCCCGCCCGTCATCCGCTGGCCGGGCGGTTGCTTTGCCGACAGCTACCACTGGCGCGACGGGATCGGGCCGGCCGAGGGCCGGCCCCACCGGATCAACTACCACTGGGGCGGGGTCATCGAGACGAACGCGTTCGGCACCCACGAGTTCATGCGATTCGTCCGCTTGATCGGCGCCGAGCCGTTCGTGGCCGGAAACGTCGGAACGGGCACCCCGGAGGAGATGCGGGATTGGATGGAGTACCTCAACTTCGCCGGCAACTCCAGCCTGGCCCGGGAGCGTGCGAAGGACGGCCACCCCGAACCCTTCGGGGTGAAGTACCTGGGCATCGGAAACGAGAACTGGGGGTGCGGCGGAAGCATGGATCCGGGGCACTACGGCCGCGAGTTCCGGCGCTTCTCCGAGTTCACCCACGAGTTCGGCCGGGTGCCGCTCTCGCCGGAGCGAAGGGACGAGCTCTACCGTGTGGGGTGTGGCCCGAACGGCGACGACGAGGAGTGGACTCACGGCGTCTTCGCCGTCGTGTCGGGTCGCGAGGGGCGGGGGCGCAATCGGCTCGGCCGCATGGCGGCCTTCGACCTCCACTACTACACGTGGAACCGGGGTGGCACCTACGGGACGGCAACCGATTTCGACGACGAGGGCTGGTATGGGCTCCTCGCGCGCGGCTCCCGGATCGAGGAGATCCTTCTCCGGCACTGGGCGATCATGGGCGGGTACGACCCCGAGCACCGGGTCAAGCTGGCGGTGAGCGAGTGGGGCGCCTGGCACCCGCCGGCGAAGGACTCCCCTCCCGAGTTCCTGTACCAGCAGAACACGATGCGAGACGCGGTGCTGGCCGGACTGACCCTGAACGTCTTCAACCGGCACGCCGACAAGGTCGACATGGCGAACATCGCCCAGACCGTGAACGTGCTGCAGGCGATGATCCTGACCGACGGCGCGCGGATGGTGGTCACGCCCACCTTCCACGTCTTCGAGATGTACGCGCCGCACCAGGGGGCGGAGGCGCTCGAGGTGCAGGTCTCGGAGGCGTGCTCCGCCCCGCCCGCCGGCGACGTGTCGGAGGGCCTGCCCTTGGTGAGCGCCTCGGCCTCGCGGAGCGGCGAGCAGGTCACGTTGAGCCTCGTCCACACCAACGCCGTCGAGCCGACGATGGTGGAGGTGCGGCTGCCCGACGCCGAGCTCGCCTCGCACCGCGTTCTGGGGGCGGCGGACCTCCGTGCCCACAACACGTTCGAAGATCCCGACCGCGTGGCGCCGCAACCAGCCCCTCTCCGGGCGGGGGAAGCAGCGATCTCGCTCCCGCCGGCCTCGGTGAGCGTCCTCGAGTACCGTCTCGAAGGGCAGAGGAGGTGAAGACCCTGCTCCCCTACGGGAGCGTCTCCTTCACCCGGAAGTCGATCGACCGTGTCAGCATCGTGCCGCTCCCCGGGTCCGTCACCGCCACCCGCAGCGAGTAGCAACCCGGGACAAAGCCATCTAGCGGGATCTCCGTGTTGCCGACGCCCTCCGACCCGGAGGTCGCCAGCGGGCTCTCCGGCGTCCGAGCGGTCAGCGCGCCGTCGCGGAAGACGGCGTACCGGACCACCGGGGAGGCCTCGGGAGAGCTGCCGAGGCCATACACGTAGAACAGGAGCCCGAGCTTCTCGTCCCGGCGGAAGTCCCGTCGCGGAACGACGCGGAGCCGCCCGAACTGGAAGGCGTGGCCGGGCGTCCGGGGCGAGACGGCGACCTCTCGGGCTTCGGCGTAGGCGACGACGCTCGACATGATCGGTGTGCCGGACTGGTAGTCCGGAACGAGGAGGTCGAGGACGCTCGCGCCCACCACCGACGAGGCGTCGTCCTGAACCGCCAGGCGGAGCTCGTGCCGTCCGGGGGAGAACACGAGGGGAATGTCGAAGCGGACACGGCCATCTGTGTCCCGGGCGAGCCCGGCACGGAGGCGGAAGGTCTCGGTCGACTCGCCGCCCGTGGCGTCGACACTGCCCAGGACCGTCACCTCCGCCACGGCGTCTTCCCAGGTGAGGGAATGGGGCTCGATCTCGAGCAGCACCGGGACGTACGACGCGTCGCCATCGGCCGCGAAGAACGCGGGGGTGGCCCGGAACGCCACCCTCGGATCGGGTTCGGCCGGGTGGGGGGCGTTCATGAGCGCGCGTTCCAGCGCGCCCTCGTGCCGAGCCGCGGCGGGCAGCGGCGCGCGCCGGCCCGCTTCGTCCAGGTCGTACCCCACCCTCGCGTCACAGATGCTGAGACGCCGCGCCCGCTCGAGCGCCCGCTCCACGTCATCGGAGTTGACCAGGCGGTAGCCGAAGGCGGACTCCGAGCGAAACTCGACGGCCAACCCCTGGGGGATGCCGGCGCGAGGCTCGGGGTCGTAGGTCCAGGTTACGTAGCTCGTCGCGCCGAGCCCGGTGGCCGGTCCCGCCATCAACGCCGCCAGATTCTCGACCGGGACCCCGCAGGTGTCGCACTCCTCCTCTTCGATGCGCGCCTGACCGCCCTCGATGCGACCGTGCGAGACGTGGGAGGGGGGGCCGAGCAGCAGGAAGACCCGCCCCATGGCCGTCATCGCCCCGGCCAGGCCGGCCTGACGAAACTGGCGATTGGCGAGGCTCCGCCGCGCCTCGAAGCTCTCCTTGAGCTCGTTGCGCGAGGTCAACGGGTCGGGGTCGCGGCGCGCCCAGAAGATCTGCCGGAAGCGCTCGCGATCGCCTGCGTCGACCTGTGCGAAGAGCCGAGCCTCCTCGGGCGTGATCAGCGGGGCCACCTGATCGAGCCAGCGGCGGTCGTCCTTGTTGAGCTTCGATCCGGCCGCGACGTCGGGGCCGAGGAACCGCCCGGCGAGGAGCGCGAGCGCCAGGACGCGGCAGACCCGGGACATGGGATGCCTCTCGTCTAATCCTAGAGCGAGGACGAAAGACCTGCCAAGCTCTTTCCGCGGGAGGTCCCCTTCCACGGGGCCGGCTCTGCCTCTCGCCTCGCTGCGGGCTTGGAGCGGAGATCAGGCGAACGGGGACCGAATTCGACCGCCGTCGTCGAAGCGGAGCGGCGTCGGGCCCGAGACGACCTCGATCCCGTCTCTGCCCTCGACGAGCGGACGGCAGGCCTCGGAGACCAGGACGTGCTCGAGCTCGAGCGTGTCCCGCACGTAGACGACTCGGGGCCCCTCGGGACGCAGCGTCGTGGTCTGGATCCCGGCCAGGATCGCCTCCCGGTCGTCCGGCAGGACGACGGGCGTCTTCGCTCCCGTCGGAGAGCAGGACGTGAGGGCGTTCAGCCTCGTGACGTCATGGTCGACTCGCCGAAGGAACCGCTCGGGCACGAAGTCGATCAGGCCCATCCCGATGGCGTTGCCGTCGCTCTCGTCCGAGACGTCCATCACCGCGATCCGCAGGATGCGCGGCATGTCCTCGCACCAGGGTTGGCCGTGGGTGTAGCCGTAGACGCTCCGACCGATGATGTTCGTGTCGAGGCCGGCTCCGGAGATGTTCTTCCCGAGGCGGTCGCAGACGAGGACGTCGATCTCGGAGAGCGGGAGGCGCCCCATCAGGCGGCGGGCCTCGTCGAGGAGCCGCTCCTCCGTCGCGAAGAGATCCCGGGCGGGCACGCCCACGATCCGGGCAGTCTCGTGATACGCGTTCTCGAGGATCCCGAGGCCACCGCGGATCCGCCCCGTCTCCATCAGCTTCTCGGTGACGCTGCGAATGGCGCCGCCGAGCCCGAGCGTGAAGAGGTGACGGTGGATCTCGCGGGCCCCGTCGTACTTGCCCAGGCCGATGGCGCAGATCTTGGTCAGGCCGCTCTCGATGGGTCCTTTGTAGTCGGTGTGGGGTTTGATGCGGTTCATGAGCAGGATGCCGTCCGACTGCCACGCCGTCTCCGCGATCCTCACGTCGATTCCGGCCGCGGTTCGGCCCAGGCTCCGCGTCTCCATCTCCGCCCGCACGGGACACCCCATCGTCTCCTCGGTCACCCCGTAGTGCGCGATGAGCTGCCGCTGCCCCTCGGCCGCCGCTCCTCCGTGGCTCCCCATCGCCGGGATGATGAAGGGCTGCGCCCCTCGGTCCTTGAGGAAGTCGACCGAGGCCCGGACCAGGGCCGCGAGGCCGCGGATCCCACGACTGCCCACGGTCACACCGATGCGCGCCTTCGGCGCCAGCGAGCCCGCCGGAAAGACCTTCTCCAGCTCGCCCTGCACGGCGGCGGCCAGGTCATCGACCCGCGGCCGATCGAAGCTCTGGCGAATGCGCAGAAAGGAGGGGATCTCTGTTGCCGTCATCGAAAGGTCGCTCCCGGCGGTAGCTCGCTTCCGCCGACGGTATTCTGACCCGACCGTCGGAAGCCCGCCACCCCGGCGGCCACGCGGTCCGCCGGGGCCCGCACACGAATCCGCATCGGCAGTACACTCGCTGCCGCCGGTCCGGCGGAGAGCGAGGTGGTTGGCGATGGAATGGCTCAACGAACCCCCGTCGTGGGAGGCGACCGGTGACGTGATCACCGTCGTCTCCGGTGCGAAGACAGATTTCTGGCGAAGAACACACGACGGAGGAATTCGGGACACCGGGCACTTCTATCACCGGCCGGTGAGCGGCGACTTCCGGGCCGAGGTCCAGGTCGCAGGCGAGTGCCGGGATCTCTACGACCAGGCCGGGCTGATGGTGCGCCTCGACGAGACCACGTGGCTCAAGTGCGGCATCGAGCTCGTCGACGGCGTGCAGCAGGCCAGTGTGGTCGTCACCCGGGAGTACTCGGACTGGTCGGTGGTGCCCCTGCCGGAAGACCCGCCGGCGGTGGGCCTTCTGGTCACGCGGCACGAGGGCACCTTCGAGGTGCGCTACTCGGTGGGGGCCGGTCCCCAAGCCCTTCTCAGGCAGGCGTTTCTGACAGACAGCCCGATCGTGAGCGTTGGGGCGATGGCGGCCTCCCCGACCGGCGACGGCTTCTCGACCCGGCTGCAGGGCCTGCGTATCGACACCTGATCGGCCATTCCTCCTGCCCGCCTCCTGCCCGCCATTGACGCCCACGGGCGGGGTTGCTAGCCTCATCGCCGCGGGCCGGCGCGGGGCCGATCTCCGGACGGGATCCTCTCGTGACGCAGGCGGGGTCCCCCCGGCCCGGGAGGGAGGGGCACGCCATGTGGCGCCGGATCAGCAACCTGTTCAAGGGGTTCGTCAGCCTGTTCATCTCCGGGCTCGAGCGCGACAACCCCAAGGCCCTCATCGAAGCGGAGAAGGAGAACCTGCGCGAGCAGATCGCCCGCTTCAACGACAACCTCGCGACGCACGCGGGGTTCGCCGAGCGGCTGATGCGCCAGGTCAAGAACCTCGAGAAGCAGGACACCGAGCTCGCGGCCAAGGCCGCCGCCAACCTGAAGGCCGGCAACCGCAGCGTCGCCGCCCAGTACGCGCTGCAGCTCAAGACGGTCAAGGAGCAGCTCGAGGAGAACCGCCAGCAGCTCGAAGCGGCCGAGGAGACGTACAAGAAGCTCGTCAAATCCCGCGACGTGGCGGTGAAGGAGGCCCGGGCAAAGATCGAGACGCTCAAGCGGATGCTGTCCGAGACCGAGATGCTCGAGGCCCAGGCCGAGCTGCAGGAGATGGCGACCGGGATGATCTCCTCGATCGGCGGGTCCGGAGATACCCTCAACCGGGTCGAGGAGTACCTGAACGAGCGGCGGGACAAGGCGGCGGGGCGGGCCCGGGTGGCCGCCTCCTCCATCGACACGACCGAGATCGAGATGATGGAGGTCGAGCAGGAGGCCCTGGCCGACGCCGCGCTCAACGAGTTCGCCGCGGCGTACGGGATCGACATGCCGGCGGGCGAGACCGCGGGCGAGGACTCGAAGACGCCGCCGCCGGCGGCCAAGGAACCCGAGAAGCAGGGTTAGTTCCTTTGTTGTGCATCTATTCGCAAGATGCGAAGGGCCTCGTGGACGACGTCTCTCGCTCTGCAAGCTTCCGATGCTTTTCGAAGACAGAACGGAATACTCCGGGAACCTCGGCCACGGCGGTGTTCCCGGAGTGATTTAGGGGATTGCCATGAACGAGCAGCAAAACGTCGGGCCGACCATACTCGGCAAGCTGGTCCTCATCGTCTTCGTCCTGGCCTGCATCGCCGGGGCCGCCTACTACTTCCGCGATCTGCTGGCCCCCAGCGGCCGGGGGACGGGAACGGTGGACATCGACGAGTTCCGCAAGGTCGAGGCCCCCGACACCCAGGGGGTGACGACCGTCAACGAGTACAACTACGTTCCCGCGGAGAAGCTGCCCCCGGTCAAGGGGGTCTCCGCCTACTCGTGGGACGCCGAGGAGAAGGTCGTCCAGTTCCCCATCAACGTGTGGATCGGCTGGCTGCCCATCGTCGCCGCCAACCACGGCTTCGCCCCCAACAACGAGAGCGTCTTCGCGAAGAAGTACGGCTTCAAGGTCAACCTCCGGCTGATCGACGATCCCGTCGTGGCCCGGGACGCCTTCGCCGCCGGGGAGAGCCACATCCTGTGGGGCACCCTCGACATGATGGTGCTCTTCACCCCGGAGCTGATGAAGGACTCGCGGACCGCGCCCCGGATCTACCAGCAGGTCGACTGGTCGTCCGGGGGCGACGGGATCGTGGTCCGCGGCAACATCCACTCGGTCAAGGACCTGAAGGGCAAGACCGTCGTCTACGCGCAGAACTCCCCGTCCCAGTACTTCATCAACAACCTGCTGCTGAACGCGGGCGTGCAACCCTCGGCGGTGAAGCACAAATACACCGCCACCGCGTTCGAGGCGGCGGCGGCCTTCGTAGCGGACAAGTCGATCGACGCCTGCGTCACCTGGGCCCCTGACATCTACAACATCCCCGAGAAGGTGGCGGGGACCCGCATCCTCACCACCACCGCCGAGGCCAACAAGCTCATCGCCGACGTCTGGGCGGCACGCGCGGACTTCGCCAAGGACCACCCCGAGATCATCGAGGGCCTCGTCGCCGGGATCTTCGAGGGGATGGACCTCCTCGAGGACTCGACGAAGCGGGCACAGGCGTACCAGTGGATGGGCGAGGGCTACGGGATGCCGGCCGAAGAGGTGGAGGCCATGGCGGCCGACGCCCACTCGACCAACTTCGCCGAGAACACGGGCTTCTTCCTGAACGCCAACGACCCCGCCAACTTCGAGCGCACCTGGAAGAACATCACCTTCGTCTACCGCGAGCTGGGGCTCATCGACACCCCGCACCGCTTCGACGAGGTGATGAACTTCTCGGCCTTGAAGAGCCTGGAGAAGAAGGGGACGTTCGCCCACCAGAAGGACGAGTACCGGGCCCAGTTCGCGCCCACCTCCTACAAGAAGATCTCGGCTGAGTCGCCGATCCTCACCCAGACCATCCGCATCAACTTCTACCCGAACTCCGCGAACATCTTCGAGCCCCAGCACGACGCGTCGGGCAAGCCCATGAAGAACACCCTCTACGACCCCAGTGTCTCCGCGACCCTGGAGAAGGTGGCGCGCCTCGTGGGGCAGTACGAGCGGGCGATCATCGCGGTCGTGGGCCACACCGACTCGTCGATGAAAGGCAAGGGCACGCGGTACGAGGACGTCAAGCAGCTCTCCGTCGACCGCGCGGACGCGGTGAAGAGGGCGCTCGTCCAGAAGTACAAGTTCGACGCGAACAAGTTCACCGTCAACGGCGCCGCTTGGGACGAGCCCGCCGACGCCGACGACCCCATGAACCAGGCGCTCAACCGGCGCGTGGAGATCTCGGTCTACCCACCCGAGGCCCAGTGAGCGCTTCCCACGAGCGCCCCGCTCCGACGCGCCGCGGGCCGGCGGCGGAGCGGGGTGCCTGGCTGCGCATCCGCGAGGCGATCCCGGCCTGGATGGCCTGGGCCCTTGGGGCGGTGCCGGTCGCGGTGCTGCTCCTGGGCTGGTTTGCGGTCACCGCCGGGCGCATCCCCGAGGAGCGCCTCATCTCACCCACCATCCTCCCCTCCCCGGTGGAGGTGGTCCGCTCCCTGCCCTCGCTCTGGTTCGACCGGGCGCTCACCCGAAACCTGGCGGTCTCGTTCAGCCGCGTCCTGGGAGGGTTCCTGGCCGCACTCGCGGTGGCCTTTCCCCTCGGGGTCCTGATGGGCGCCTTTTCCAAGGTGAAGGCCTCATTCACCCCGCTGACCGTGTTCGGCGCCTACCTCCCCATCCCCGCCCTCGTCCCGTTGACGCTGTCGCTGTTCGGGACCGGCGAGCTCCAGAAGGTCGCGTTTCTGGGCCTGGCCTTCGGGATCTACCTCGTGCCGCTGTTCGTGGCCGCGGTGGACACTGTGGACGACACCTACCTCAAGACCGCCTACACCCTCGGCGCCACCCGCTGGCAGGCGGCGAGGAAGGTGCTGCTGCCCATCGCCTGGCCCGACATCTACCAGGCAATGCGCCTCGGCTTCGGCATCGGCTGGAGCTACATCCTCCTCGCGGAGATGGTGGACGTCGGGCGCGGCCTCGGCGGAATCATCATCACCTCGCAGCGTCGCGGGCCCCGAGAGCACATCTATCTCGTCCTGTTGATCATCGTGGCGGTGGCCTTCCTGACCGACAAGATCTGGTTGGCTCTGGGGCGCCGGCTCTTCCCCTACCGGGAGGCGACACGATGAGCGCGCCGCCGGTGGTGGAGTTCCGCGACGTCTCGAAGACCTTCAACCCCGGGAAGCCCACCGAGTTCACCGCGATCAAGGACCTCTCTTTCAAGATCGACGACATCCCGGAGTACGGCGAGTTCATCGCCATCATCGGCCCCTCGGGCTGCGGCAAGTCGACCGTCCTCAACCTCATCCAGGGCTTCTCGGACGTCTACCCACCCACCACCGGGCAGGTCCTCGTGCGGGGAGAGAAGGTGACGGGACCGGGGCACGACCGCGGGATGATCTTCCAGAAGTACAGCTCGTTCCCGCACCGCACGGTGCTCGAGAACGTCACCTTCGGCCTGGAGATCAACCAGGATGAGCTCGGGCTCTCCCCCACCGAGAGGGAGGCCCGCGCCCGCGACTGGATCCGTCGGGTGGGGCTGGGCAGCCACGAGCGGAAGTACCCCCATCAGCTCTCCGGGGGACAGCAGCAGCGGGTGGCCATCGCCCGGAGCCTGGTGCTGAAGCCGCGCATCATCCTGATGGACGAGCCGTTCTCCGCCCTCGACGAGCCGACGCGCTACGAGATGCAGCAGCTCATCATGGAGCTGTGGCACGAGGTCGAAGCGACGGTTCTGATCGTCACCCACTCCATCGCGGAGGCGGTCTACCTGGGCGACCGGGTCTGGATCATGAGCGGGGCGCCGGGCCGGATCGCCCGGGAGTTCTCCGCCGTCATACCGGCGACGCGCGACGCCGACCCGCTGGAGGTGCAGGAGAGCACCCCCTTCAAGGATGCGGTGGCCGAGGTGGGGCGGGCCTTCCGAGAGGTCGACCTTGCGGCGACGCCGGAGAAGGACGGCTGACGCCATGGCCCGGAAGGCGCTGAGCTACTGGGACTACGTGAAGGCGGCCTTCCACCGTCACATAATGGTACCGGCCCTCGGGGGCATGCCGGTCAACAAGATGGCCCTCGGCGTCTTCGCCGTCCTGGGCATCGCCAACCCGGGCTTCTGGTTCCTGGGCGCGGCCGTCGAGGTGGCCTATCTCGGGGTTCTTTCCTCGAGCCCGCGTTTTCAGAGGCTGGTCCAGGGCGAGCGCCTCCTCGAGCAAGCCCAGAGCCACGACGCGCAGGTGGAGAGGGCGTTCCAGCGGCTCGGGCACTCCGCCCAGATGCGATACCGCACCCTCGTCGACGAGTGCCGACAGATCCTCGGCCTCGCCGAGCCCCAGGGCGGCTCGGAGGTGCTCCAGGGTCTGCGCACCGGGAACCTGAACGAGCTGCTGTGGCTCTTCATGCGGCTGCTGACTTCCCGGGAGCTCATCCAGTCCACGCGGGCCCGCGTGAACCGGGACCAGCTTGGGGACGACATCGCGTCGCTCCGCGAGCGGGCGAAGGCGGCGGAGGCCGACAGCCCCCTGGCGCGGTCGCTCCAGGCGACCCTGGCGATCCAGGAGAAGCGGCTGGAGAATCTCGACAACGCCAGCCACAACCTCGCGGTCGTCGACGCCGAGCTCGAGAGGATCGAGCAGCAGGTGCGGCTCATCCGCGAGGAGAGCGCGGTCTCGGGCGGCCCGGAGATGCTGTCGGCCCGGCTCGACACGGTGTCGTCGACGCTGACCGAGACCTCGCGGTGGATGGACCAGCACGCCGATCTCTTCACCTCCCTGGGTTCCGACGAGGAGATCTCGGCGACGCTGCCGACCCTGCCCCGGGCGCCGGCGACGGAAGCGCCCCCCCCGGTCCCGCCGCCTCGACGAAAGCGGCAACGGGAAGGGTGAAGGGGTACAGGTGCGGCTGGCCACCAGGCCCAGCGTCGCCTGCGTGTCCCTTCCCTGGGGACACGCTGGTGTCCAGGGCCTATCTCAAGCCTTCCGGCCTGTCGGAGGCGACGCTCGCGCGTCGTGGCGTACACTCGGGGTCGACGCTCGTCTCGCAAGCTCGACGTCGCGCCCCCCGAGCCCCCTACGTGGGGAGGGATAGGGAGGGGGGTCAGGTGCGATGGGCCATCAGGCCAGCGCCGCCTGCGTGTCCCTTCCCTGGGGACACGCAGGTGTCCGTGGCCTATCTCTGGCCTTCCCCTCCCCCTACGTGGGGAGGGATAGGGAGGGGGGTTGTTGAATGATCAGGGTGGGGGTCAATGAATGATTGGGAGGGACATGAAGACCTCTGAGCTGCCAGCCTGGGCGCAGGAGATGAACGCCATCCTGCAGGCGGGCGCGACCAGCCAGTTCGTCCTGCACGGCAACGTGTTCGACCTGGTGCCGGAGAAGGGCGACGACGGGGGCGTCGACTGGGTCTCCCTCCCCGGCTTCCTGGCCCGGACCCTCCTGGCCGACTTCGACGTCGTGCTGCAGTACGACCGCAGCAAGGGCATCCGGGTGCCGACGGGGAGCGACCACTTCCACCGCTTCCTCAAGGGCCTGGACGCCTTCCTCGGGACCACGCTGGCCGGGGTGATGGCCAAGGGGAAGGACAAGCTCGAAGCCCTCGACTCGCGGAACCAGCTGCCCCGGGAGCCCAAGCGGGCGCTGGAGCTCATCGACCGTTTCCTGATCGGCGCCCGGGGCCGGTCGAAGATGGTCAGCGGGAAGCGCGTGGCCGCCCCGCTCAAGGTCGGCGTCATCCTCGACTACGCGCAGTTCATCGCCCCGCAGGGCGACCCCCTCTACCTCTCGGACCTCAGCCAGACCCTGATCCAGATCCTCCACTGGGGCTCCGACCCCGGGATGAGCGCCTCCTCGGCCGTCACCGTGCTCCTCACCGAGAACCTCAACGACCTCAACCGGGCCCTGATCGAGAGCCCGTACAGCGCGAAGATCCGGGTGACGCTGCCCGGGAGCGAGGAGATCCGGGCCTTCGTGGACGACGAGGCGAGCGACGAGGACGGCTTCGACGCGGCCTGCGAGGTGAGTCGGGAGGCGCTGGCCGACAAGCTGGTCGGCCTCTCGCGGGCGTCCATCCGGGCGCTCCTGAGGCGTGCCCTCCGGGGAGGCGAGAAGATCACCGCCGCCTATCTGACCCGCATGAAGAAGGAGCTGATCGAGAAGGAGGCAGCGGGGCGCCTCGAGTTCATCGAGTCCTCGCGCACCCTCGACGACGTCGCCGGCCACGACGAGGCCAAGGCCTGGCTGCGCCAGGACGCGGTGCTCCTGAGGCGCGGCCGCACGCGGGCCCTCCCCATGGGCTACCTGCTCGCCGGCCGCATCGGCACCGGCAAGACCTATCTGGTGGAGTGCCTGGCCGGGGAGATCGGCATCCCCTGCGTGGAGCTCCGGAACTTCCGGGAGAAGTGGGTGGGCGCCACCGAGGGGAACCTGGAGAAGGTCTTCTCCATCCTCCACGCCCTCGGGCAGGTGATCGTCTTCGTGGACGAGGCCGACCAGATGACCGGAAAGCGCGGCGGCGGCGACGGCGACTCCGGGCCTCTCGGGACGCGTCTACGCGATGCTGGCCAAGGAGATGTCCGACACCGCCAACCGCGGGAAGATCATCTGGATCTTCGCCACCTCGCGACCCGACCTCCTCGAGGTCGACCTCAAGCGCCAGGGCCGGCTCGACGTGCACATCCCGCTGTTCCCGCCGGGCGACCCCGAGGGGCGCGCCGCGCTCTTCGCGGCCATGGCCCGCAAGCTCCGCATGCCGATCGCCCCGGAGGACCTGCCGCGCCTGCCCGACAACGACGAGATCGGCGGCAACGAGATGGAGGGAATCCTGGTACGCGCGCTGCGGACCTTCGAGACCGCCCGGGACGCCGAGGAGCGCGGGGAGCATACGGGCGCGACCGGGCCGGTGAGTCCGGGGGCGGGGCGGTCGACGGCGGAGCCGCCCCCGCTCCGATTGTGCATCGAAGAGGCGATCGCCGACTTCCGGCCCTCGGCGCACGTGGAGCGGCTTCAGCTCATGGATCTGCTCGCGGTCAAGGAGTGCACCGACACCCGCTTCCTGCCCAAGCGGTTCCGCTCGCTGAATCCGTCGGAGATCAGCGAGCGGATCCTCCGGCTCAAGACCGCGATCGGCGAGTAGCCCTCCGGCGGAGGGACCGGGCCGGCGGGGCGGCCAGCGGGTGCGGGGGGGGCGGAGCCGACGGGTTGGCGATCCCGGCAAACGGATGATACAAATGGGTTTCGGTAAGATGGCTTCCGCGCCCACCGAGTTCCGCCTCGCCCTCAGCCCGCGCCGCCGCTTCGAGGCGATCGACGTCAACGAGAAGATCGCGGCGGAGTCCGGGGATGTGCTGCAGCGCTACCGCCGGACGCTGTACTGCTCGCTGCACACGACTGCCGGCTACCTCGACCAGAGCCTCTCGGCGCGGATGCACCACCACCACGGCCGCCTCGCCCAGTTCTTCGACGCCTTCCACGCCATCTTCCCTCCCGACGCCGAGTATCGCCACGACCAGATGGAGCTCCGGAGCGAGCTCACGGAGGAGCAGAAGGAGATCGAGCCGCGCAACGGCGACTCGCACCTCACGTTCATCGGCTCGGGGATGCGCAACTGCGTGACCTACCGGAACCGCCCGCCCGCCCCCGTGTACTTCATCGACCTCGACGGGACGAATGCGGGCGAGTGCCGCCAGCGGAAGACGACCGTCGTGGCCTACGACGAGGAGAGCGTCGTCGTCCGCGACACACTGACGGTCCCCGTGTCGCAGCACCCTCTCGATTCCGTGAACCTGGCCGATCCGCGGCTCGGTTTGATCGAGCAGATCAATGCGCTGCTCGCCCGGGCCGGGCTCGAGAAGGGCCGCGTCGACATCGCCCTCCACCCGGCCGAGCGCGACGCCGGTCTCACCGTGAACGAGTACGAGACCATGCTGATGCGGCACGATCTCGTCGAGATCCTCAAGGACCCGCTGAAGTTCGCCGCCCAGCGGGGCCGTCACATGATCGACGACCCGCTCGCCATCCCCAGCAAGACCATCAACTACGCCAAGTACGACGTGCCCCGCCTGCTGAACTCACTCATGGAGGCGCTGCACTGGGATCAATCGGTGCTCGAGCGACTCATGGCGAAGGTCATGGCCGTCCCCGCCCGGCGGCTCCTCCGGTCGCGAAGGGTCACGTTCCTCGCCTCGGACGACGAGAGTCGGGGTGCCGCCCGCATGGTGCGGGGGACCTACCAGAGCCCGATCCTGGTGCAGTGGCGGCCGGCGGACGGATCCTCCCGGCGGCTCGACATCACCGTTTTCGGGCTTCGATAGCTCGGCCCCGCCGCCCGATGCGGTGGGACGCGGGTCAGGTCGCGTTTGGGCGCGGCCGGCGCTTCTCCTGGAAGGACGTGGGGCCGCCCCCGGCGCGGGCTTTCATGTGGATGTGCCCCTCGAAGTAGCAGCCGTCAGCCAGGGCGACGGTGCCGGCGTTGATGTCGCCCCACACCCGGGCCGTGGCGCGGAGCTCGACCTTGCCACGGACGGTGAGGGGACCCATCAGCTCCCCTTCGATCACCGCGTCCCCGGCGGAGACGGGACCTTCGACCCGGGCGGTGGGGTGGAGATGGCACAGGCCCTCAACCGAGAGTGGGCCATGGAAACGGCCCACCAGCTCGAGCGCCTCCGCGCCCGTCAGCTCGCCCTTGACCTTCAGGCCCGGGCCGAGCACGGTGACGTGGCCCTGGGCGGTGTCGGTGAAGCGGCGGGCCGGGGGGCTTTCGGGAGGAGAAGAGGTTCCGCTCGTCATACCCCAGATCATACTGGATGCCCGCGCGGCGAGCGGTGCGGAAGGTCACGGTCGTGGCGGCGCGACTCCGGGCGCGTGGGGTCCGGCCCTGGGCCTCGGCTCAGGACGCCGGACCGAGCCGCGTCTCAATCCCCCGGATCCGGGGGGAGAGGGTCGCCCGGATCGGCCCGTTGAGCACGATCTTCCGGTAGGATGGCCGGAATGCCCGCGCGGCCCCGACAGAGGGCGGCCGTGCGAGGAGGCCGAGATCCCCATGCAGATCATCGAACGTGTCGTCAACGCGCTCAGCTACTACATCTGGAGCTTTGGCCTCCCGATCGGGGGCGAGACCGTGCCGCTGGTGGTCATCGCCCTCCTGGGAACCGGTCTCTTCATGACCCTGCGGTTGGGCTTCATCCAGGTCCGCCGTCTGGGTCACGGCTTCGCCGTCACCTCAGGCAAGTACGACGACCCGAGCGAGCCGGGGGACGTGTCTCACTTCCAGGCTCTGACCACGGCACTCTCCGCGACGGTGGGTATCGGAAACATCGCCGGTGTGGCCCTCGCCATCCACTACGGCGGCCCCGGAGCGCTCTTCTGGATGTGGGTGACGGCGGCGCTGGGAATGGCGGTCAAGTACTCCGAGGTCACGCTCGCCCAGCGCTACCGCGACGTGACCACGGACCACGATCCCCGCAAGTGGGAGGGCTCGGTCTCCGGCGGGCCGATGTACTACATCGAGCGGGGTCTCGGGCCGTTCTTCAAGCCCCTGGCCGTCTTCTTCGCCGGGGCCCTCGGCCTCACCGCCTTCCTCACCGGCAATGGGATCCAGGCCAACACCGTGGCCGACACCCTGCGGACGACCTTCGGGGTGCCGCCCTGGCTCACCGGCCTCGTGGCGGCGTCGGTCGTCGCCTCGGTGATCATCGGCGGCATCACCCGGATCGGGCGGGTGACGGGGGTCCTGGCTCCCCTGATGGCCGCCATCTACCTGCTCGGGGCTGTCGTGATCCTGCTCCTGAACCCGAGCCAGGTGCTCCCCAGCGTTCAGCTGATCGTGAAGGAGGCCTTCAACCCCACCGCCGGTGTCGCGGGCACCGGGGCCGGCGTGTTCCTGACCACCATGCTCTGGGGTGTGAAGCGCGGGTTGTTTTCCAACGAGGCCGGCCAGGGCTCGGCCCCGATCGCCCACGCCGCGGCCAAGACCGACGAGCCGGTCTCCGAGGGGGTCGTGGCCCTCGTAGAGCCCTTCATCGACACCCTCGTGATCTGCACGATGACGGGCCTCGTCATCGTCTCGACGGGCGCCTGGAAGGACCGAGTCCCCACCGAGATCACGTTTCAGGGAGGCGACTCGTCCTACGTCGAGGTTCTGGGGGGCGGCGGATACGCGGCGGCCGAGGTGCCGGCCCAGATCCGCGTCGAGGGTGGAGACGTCCGGCCCGGCCCGGACGGGGCTCACCTTGCCTGGCACGAGGTGCCCGTGGAGCGCCTGTTCACGGACCCGGGGCAGGTCGAGCCGTTCACCGGCGTGATCCTTCCCTCCGAGAACCAGGCCCGGGCCGACGACGGCACGACCCACGCCGTCCTCTTCGGTAACGCGGTCGAGAACGGCGCGCCGCTCACGATGGTGGCCTTCCGGAAAGGCCTCGGCCCCATCGGTCCGTTCATCGTGCTGGTGTCCGTCCTGCTCTTCGCGATCTCGACGGCGATCGCCTGGAGCTACTACGGCGACCGCTGCGCCAACTACCTCTTCGGGCCCCGGGCGATCCTTCCCTACAAGGCCGCCTTCGTGACCGCCCACTTCCTCGGCGCCATCGTCTCCCTGTCGGTGGCCTGGACCCTCGGCGACGTCTTCCTGGGAATCGTGATCCTCCCCAACCTGCTGGCCCTTCTCCTGCTCTCGGGCCGGGTGAAGGACATGACCGACAGCTACTTCGCACGCAAGCCGTGGATCGAGAACGCCGAGGTCGCCCGGCGTACCCGAGAGGAGCGGAAGGCCGGACACCGCCCGCCGCCGGTGCGCTGAGCGCTCAGCCGTCGAGCCGGGCCGCGAGCCGGCTCAGGGCGGTCACCAGGTCCGGCCTCTCGGTGAGCACCGGGGCCAGGGGGTCGTGATCGAAGACGGCCATCCTCTCCGGCAGGCTCTTGATCGTGAACTCCCGCAGGTCCAGGCTCTCGTCGACCTCGTCCCAGAGGAGCGGCGCCGAGGCCAGCGCCCCCGGCACGGGTCGCGCGGTGAAGGGCGCGGCCAGCAGCTTCCCGTGCCCGTTCTGGAGATAGTCCAGGTAGACGCGCCCGCCCCGGTCGCCGGGGAGACGGACGGTGGTGGCGACGTCGGGGAGGCGGCCGGCCACGACGCGGGCGAGGAGCTCGCCGAGCTGGCGGCACTGCTCGAAGGTGCAGAGCCCCCCCAGCGGGATCAGGACGTGGAGCCCGGTCGAGCCCGACGTCTTCACGAAGGCGGGGAGCGCGATCTCCTCGGCCAGATCGTGGACCGCCCGGGCCACCTGCACCACGTGATCGAACGGGGCGGTCTTCGGGTCCAGGTCGAGGATGCACCAGTCCGGCTGGGCCAGGGTCTGGAACCGGCTGGCCCAGACGTGGAGAGGGATCGTCCCGAGGTTGATGATGTAGAGCAGCGTCTCCACGTCGTCGGCCACGAAGTAGTCGATCTCCCGCTCCGCGCTCTCGCTCCAGACCCGCTCCAGGCGCACCCATCCGGGGGCGAAGCTCGGCGCGTCTTTCTGGAAGAAGCTCTTCCCGGTGACGCCGTCCGGGTAGCGGGTGAGAACGAGGGGCCGGTCCTCGAGATACGGCAGCAGCCAGGGCGAGATCGCCCGGTAGTAGTCGATGAGGTCGCCCTTGGTGTATCCCTCCTCGGGCCAGAAGGTCTTCGTGAGGTTGGAGAAAGGGACCTTCCTCTCGACCGGGGGCTCCGCCATCAGCGACGACAGGCCGGGCCCGCTCGGATCGTCCTCGGTCGCGCGGGGCGCGGCCCCGGCACCGTCCGGGGGCGTGATGTCGCTTCCGGACCCGCGAGACGGCACCGGGCACTCATCCGGGGGCTTGTCGTCGCGCAGCCTCAGGAAGACGGGTTGTCGCAGGAGGCCCTCGGCCGTCCAGGTCAGATACCGCACCTCGGCCACGTGCCGCGGCTCCACCCAGACGTGTGCGCGATCGGCGGGAATGGGCCCCGTGCAGGGGGGTGAGCCCAGCCGGCCGGTCTCGAGAAGCGCCCGCAGGCCGGTGAGCTGCTCCTCGCTGAAGCCGCTGCCGACCCGCCCGCAGTAGACGAGGTCCTCGTCGGCGTACGCGGCCAGGTGCAGCGCCCCGAAGCCGGCGCGCGAGCCCTGGGGCTCGGTGAAGCCGACGATGACGAAGTCGTCGGTGCGTTCGGCGCGGAGCTTGAGCCACCGCGGCGAGCGGCCCGCCCGATACGGCGCGTCGGCGCGCTTCGCGATCAGGCCCTCGAGACGGAGCCGGGTCACCTCGGCGTAGAGCGCCTCGCCCTGCTCGGGGATGTGGTCGAGAAAGCGGATTGGCCCGGCCGCGGGCAGGAGCTTCCGCACGAGGCGCTTGCGCTCGGTGAGGGGCAGGGGGCGCACGTCGAAGCCCTCGAAGGCGAGGAGGTCGAAGACGTAGAGGGTGGCGGGCAGCTCGAGGGTGGCCCCCTGGATGTCGATCGACCTCCTCTGCTGAGCCCGGCGCTGGAGTCGCTGGAAGCTGGGGCGCGACTCCTCGTCCAGGACCACCAGCTCCCCGTCGAGCACGAGGTCGCCGAAGGGCAGGGCCCGCAGGGCCCGGGCCACGTCCGGGTAGATCGAGGTCGCATCGGTCCCCCGGCGGTAGCGGATTCGGGTCTCGTCGCCCTCCCGCTCGGCCAGGACCCGGTAGCCGTCGTACTTGAGCTCGAAGATCCACTCCGGGTCGGTGAACGGCTTCTCCCCCGTCTCCGCGAGCATCAGTTTCACGTCGGCGGCGCGCACCGCCTGCTTCGGCACACCGAGACGCTCCAGCTCGCGACGGACCTCACCCGCCCGCTCGCTGCCGCTCTTGATCTCCTCCAGGGTCAGGCCCGAGTAGATGGACTCCTGGGGCAGTGCCCGCGACGCGCTCGCCCACCCATCGTTCCGCTTGACGAGCATCCACTCCTTCGTTGCCTCCTGCCGCTTCTTCTTCGACGTGCGGAAGAGGTGCCAGGCCCCGCGCAGCTTGTAGCCGCGCAGCTCGAAGGTCAGCTTGCCGCGCGGGAGCGTCTCCTCGGGGTCCTCGAGCGGGATCCACAGCCCCTTGTCCCAGACGATCACCTCGCCCGCGCCGTAGTTACCGGTCGGGATCACTCCTTCGAAGTCGGCGTACTCGACCGGGTGGTCCTCGACCTCGACGGCGAGGCGCTTGTCGGCCGGGTTGAGGGAGGGGCCCATCGGGACGGCCCAGGAGCGCAGGACCCCCCCGAGCTCGAGGCGGAAGTCGTAGTGCAGCCGGCGCGCGGCGTGCTTCTGCACGCAGAAGAGGCGCGGCCGGGACCACTCCGGGGCCGTGGCTCCGGGAGCGCCGTCCGTAACGGGAGCTTCGACGCCCTCCCCACCGAAGGGCTCGGGGGTGCGGTCGGCCGAGCGCTTCTCGCGGTAGGGCTTCAGGCGCTCGGCGGCCTCACCCTCACCGTCTCGCCGGGGTTCCTCAGGCATGCTTCACCGGTGATGGTATAACGCCGTCGGAGGTGGCATGACGTTCCGGGCCCTGAGCTTCACCGAGGAGGAGCGGGTCTTCCTGCAGCAGCGGGTGGCGCTCTTCTGGAAGGTCGTCTTCCTGATCGCCCTCGTCGCCGACGTCACCTCGTTTCTGCTGGACCCGGGCTTCCTGGAGACGGGCGTCTGGATGGATCGTCTCTCGACGCTCCTCTTCGGTGTGCTCTGGTTGATCTGCCGGAGCGGCCGACGACCGGCCTGGCTGGTGCTGGCCGTCGAGTGGGTGGGCCTGGGGGCGGTCTCCCTGTTGATCGCGTTGACCGGAAGGTATCTCGCAGACGGCGCACGGGCCCACTTCATCGCCCAGGTCCCGGGGACCGTTCCTGGCCTGGCCCTCGAGAAGGCGGCCGACGCCTACATGTCGATGATGTGCGTGACGGGGGGCGGTCTGCTCTTCTCGCTGCGGGCGGCACTCATTCCCTCGCCGCCCTCGCGCACGTTGTTCTTGACCGCCTTCCTGGGCATCCCCTACATCGCCGTTCCATGGTTCTTCAGTCCCGCGACCACCGGTGCACCCGCTCTTCGCACCGCGGACTTCCCGGTCGTCGGCACCGTGACCTACGCCATCTGGTGGGCCATCATCGCGGTGGGGGCCACCGTGATCTCCCACATCGTCTTCGGCCTGCGCGCCGAGATCCGGGCGGCGCGCCAGCTCGGCCAGTACACCCTGGAGAGCAAGCTGGGTGAAGGGGGGATGGGCGTGGTCTACCGGGCCCGACACGGCATGATGCGTCGGCCCACCGCGGTCAAGCTGCTCAAGCCGGAGCAGACGGCACAGACGAACCTGAAGCGCTTCGAGCGCGAGGTGCAGCTCACGGCGCGGCTCACCCATCCCCACACGATCACGATCTTCGACTATGGCCGCACGCCCGACGGGATCTTCTACTACGCGATGGAGCTCCTCGATGGGGCCTCGCTCGCCCGGGTCGTCGCGACGGCCGGCCCCCTCCCGGCCTCCCGCGTGGCGCACGTCCTCTACCACGTGGCGGGGGCGCTCACCGAGGCGCACGACATCGGCCTCATCCACCGCGACATCAAGCCCGCGAACATCATCCTCTGCCGGCAGGGCGGGATGCACGACTTCCCGAAGGTCGTGGACTTCGGCCTCGTCAAGGACCTCGAGCCCGGGGCCGCAGCAGGCCTCACGAGGGCGGACGTCGTGGCCGGCACCCCTCTCTACCTCGCCCCCGAAGCGATCAACGCCCCCGAGACCTTGAGCGGGCAGGCCGATCTCTACTCTCTCGGCGCCGTCGGCTACTTCGCCCTGACCGGCACCAGCGTCTTCGAGGGGCGGACGCTGGTCGAGGTGTGCTCCCATCATCTTCACACGGCCCCGGAGCCACCCTCGGAACGCCTCCGGCACCCCGTCCCCACGGACCTCGAGTCGCTGGTCCTCGACTGCCTCGAGAAGGACCCGGCCCGGCGGCCGGCGGGCGCCCGGGAGGTGCGCCGGCGGTTGGAGGCCTGCGCGGCATTCGGCGGCTGGACGGCCGAGGACGCCCGGACCTGGTGGGCGCAGAATGGCGAGGCCCTGGCCACCGAACCGCAGGCCGTCGAAGACGCCGACCTGACGCTCACGCGTCACCGCGACCGCCCCACGGGCTGAATCCACGTCGTTCGAGGGCGGCGCCCCGAGGAGTCGACCGAAGGGTGGTATGAGGCCGCGCGTCGGACCATCCCGTCACCTGGGGGCTGCCCCGGAGCTCGCGGTCTTCCAGACGAACGACCTGGCCCTCGACACCACGCTGCCCGGGGCGGAGATGAACCGCTGGGTGCTCGCCACCTACCCGAAGGCCACCGAGGACGTTCTCCTCTCCGGCTGGATGCGCGTCCAGGAGCAGATCGCCCGCCGCGCCGCGGCGGTGGCCACCACCTGGGGCAAGGGAAGGCTCGTGCTCGTCGGGTTCCGAGCCCAGCAGCGTGCCCAGACCTCGGCAACGTTCCCGTTTTCTCTTCAACGCGCTGGCCTGGTCGACGGCGCCGCCGTCTCGCCCCTGATGCGCGAGGACAACGTCCTCACGCTGCGCCCGCCGCTCGTCTTCACCGAGGAGGACGCGGATCGCTGACGTTTCGCGAGGGCCTCGTCGACGATCTGGGCCCCGCAGAGCCAACACTCACGGCGAGGACTGTCCCGGGAGCCGGACACCGGGGCTGGTATTATCTGCGCGCGAGAGAGAGGGAGCTTGACCCAACGGCGTGCCATGGCCCTGGCCTTCGTCACCGCCGCGGTGACGCTGACGTCCCAGGTGCTCGTCCACCGGATGATCTCCGCGAAGCTGCTCAACAACTTCGCGTTCTTCGTGCTCTCCCTCACGATGCTCGGCTTCGCGGCGTCGGGGGTCCTCCTCACCCGGTACTCCGAGTGGCCCGGCAAGCGTTTGTCCGAGGTCTGCCTGGTCGCCTCCGCTCTGTTCGGGCCGACGATCTGGCTCGCCACCTGGGCCTTCTACCGCGCCCCGAACGTCGAGAGCTGGGCGGAGTCGCCGGCTGGATTCGCCGGGAGCTTCCTCGCCTGCGTTCCCATGGCGCTCGTGTACGCCGCGCCCTTCACCCTGTGCGGCCTCGTTCTCGGCGCCCTCCTGGCGTCGCCTGCCCTCGACACCCACCGCATCTACGCGGCCGACCTGCTCGGATCGGCCTGCGGCGCCGCCGCCGTCGCGCCCGCGATCACGTACCTGGGTGTGGAGCGGGCCCTCGGCCTGGCCGCCATCGGACTCGTGGTGGCCGCCGCTTTCACCGCCGCGGGCGCGGGCTGGCGCAGCCGTTTGCTCGCTCTCGCCTCACTGCTACTCCTCGTCCCGGGCACGGTCTTCGCGCCGAGGGCCCTGGTGATGACCTACCCGGAGCAGTCGTTTCTCGGCCTCACCCAGAAGGCCGACTCCGGCTTCACCCTCGAGAGGATCGTCTGGGATCCGGTGGCGCGCATCGAGGTTCTGGGCTCTCTTCCCCCGGACCCCGACACCTTCCCGTGGCCCGCCCTGGTCGGCCGCAACCGTGGGTTCCACCGGCAGTTCAATCGGATGCTCACGCAGAACAACAACGCCTACACCTACGCCCTGGACTACGACGGACACCGCGAGTCTCTCGTGGGCATCGACGAGACGATCTACGCCGCCGCCTACGAGGCGAGCCCGGTCTCGAACCCCCGCGTGCTCGTGGTCGGTGTCGGTGGCGGATTCGACATACTCACCGCCCTGTACTACGAGGCCTCCTCGGTGACGGGAGTCGAGATCAACGGCGCGACCCTCGAGCTCGCTCGGACGATCTACCGATCGAGCTTCAGGGGCTGGGTCGACGACCCCCGGGTGAGTCTGGTCCACGCCGAAGGGCGCCACTACCTGGCGCGCGACCCGAGCCGGTACGACGTGCTGCAGCTCTCCGGGGTGGATTCGGTCAGCGGCACCCCGGCCTCCGCCCACGTCTTCTCGGAGAACTACCTCTACTGCTCGGAGGCGTTCGACCTCTATCTCGATCGTCTCTCTCCGGACGGCATCCTCAACATGATGCGCAACGAGTTCACGCCCCCGCGGGAGATGCTCCGGGCCCTCGTGTCGGCCGCCGAGGCCCTCCGCCGCAGCGGTGCCACCCGCCCGAGCGAGCACGTCGTCGTCCTCGCCTCGTACAACGGGAGCTTCACCGCGCTCCTTGTGAAGCGCAGCGCCTTCCGTCCGGAGGAGGTGGCGAGGCTGGGCAAATGGACAGCGGGGACTCCTGACTTCTTCGTGGCCGCGGCCCCGGGCGTCACCGGCCCCGACAACCTCTACCAGCGGTTCCTCGCCCTGGAGGACCCTCGGAAGGAGCGCGCCTTCGCCCACAGGTATCCTTTCGACATCAGGCCCGTCGACGACGACCGGCCGTTCTTCTTCCGCTTCTCCTACTGGTGGCACCTGTTCGCCGGGCGGCAGGCCCTTGCCGGGAGCATTCCGGTCATGGAGATCGGCCTGCTGCTTCTGCTGGCGGTCACCGGTCTCGCGGCCCTAGTCTGCGTCGTCCTGCCCCTGCGAGTGCTGACGAGGCGCGGCGAGGCCGTTGCCCACCGGTTCCGACACGGCGCCTACTTCGCCGGGCTCGGGCTGGGCTACATGGCCATCGAGGTGGCGCTGCTCCAGCGATTCGGAGTCTTCCTGGGGCACCCCAACCACGCCCTCTCGGTGGTTCTTGCCGGTCTTCTGCTTGCTTCCGGGCTCGGCGCGCAGTTCCTGGCTCCGCTCGCCCACCGGCCCTACGGGGTGCGCCTGCTCGCCTACGCTTTGTCCGCGGTGGTCCTCGTCGAGCACCTCCTGATCCTGCCGCTCCTGCCCCGCCTCATCGGCTGGCCCATGTCCGCTCGGGTGGCGATCGTGGTGGGGTGCCTGCTGCCGCTCGGACTCTGCATGGGGGCCTTCTTTCCCGCCGGCCTTCAACGCCTGAAGGACGAGGCGCCGGCCTTCGTGCCGTGGGCCTGGGGACTCAACGGCGTCTTCTCGGTCGTGGCGCCCGTCCTCAGCGTCGGCATCTCCATGACCTGGGGAGTCAGCGCCCTGCTCCTGGGATCCCTTCTCGTGTACCTCGGCGCCGCGCTCGCCTATCCGGGTTCTCCCGCCTCCGGCGGGGTGGCGGGCGCGGGCGAGAACGTGGCGCCGGCCCACGGGTGACTCGCCGGCGCTTCGCCCGCGGGACCGGGGCGGGAGCCCCCGCGCGAGCGCGACGCCGCGGCTACCGCCGGGCGAGGATCGCCTTGACGATCGCGGCCCCGTGGAAACGGCCGGTCTCGATGAACGTGCGATTCGTGTTGCGACCGGAGACGATCGAGCCCGCGAGGTAGATCCCGGGCACGTTGGTCTCGAACGAGTCGGGGTCGTGCTCGGGCGTCAGGATCTCCGGGTCGACCCGCACGCCGGCGCGACCCAGCAACTCGGGGTCCGGGTGGTAACCGGTCAGGAGGAAGACAGCATCCGCCTCGACCTCCCGCCGCCCGGTCGGTCCTTCGATCACCAAGTGCCGAGGGGTGATCTCGACGACCCGGCTCTCGAAATACGCGGCGATCGACCCCTCCTTGATCCGGTTCTCGATGTCGGGACGGATCCAGTACTTGATCGAGTCCGAGAGGGTGGCGCGCCGGTGCACGAGGGTCACGGTTGCCCCCGCGCGGTAGAGCTCGAGGGCGGCGATCGCCGCCGAGTTCTTCCCCCCCACGACGACGGCACGCTTGCGGTAGAAAGGGTGGGGCTCGTCGTAGTAGTGGGAAACGTGGGGCAGATCCTCGCCGGCGATGCCGAGCCGGTTGGGGTGGTCGTAGTAGCCGGTGGCGAAGACGACGTTGCCCGCCCGTCGCGTCCGCTCCTGGGGCGTGTCCGGGCCTTCGGATCTCGTGCCACGCGTCGTGAGACGGAAGGCGTCGCCGGCCTTCTCTACGCCCACGACCTCCTCCCCCAGGGCGACCTTCAGACCGAACGTGTCCACGACGCGCCGGTAGTACTTGAGGGCCTCGAGACGCGTGGGCTTTTCGTAGGGAGTCACGAACGGCAGCCCCCCGATCTCGAGGAGCTCGGGCGTGGTGAAGAACGTCATCCCGTGGGGGAAGTGGAAGATCGAGTTCACGAGGACGCCCTTCTCGACCAGCTCGCAGGAGAGGTGGGCCTCCTCGGCGGCGATGGCGACCGCGAGACCGGCCGGGCCCGCCCCCACGACGACGACGTCGGCATCGACCTTCATGCTGCTCCTCGAGAGTGCCCGGGAGAGAGCCCGAGCGGCTGACCATTGTGGTCCGGGTGGTGCCCGGAACCCAAGCCACCATGGGCGTTTGCGCGCTCCGGGCGGCGTCAGATCTACGTCGGCGACGAGGTGACGGTGCCCCTCAGCTCCATCGTCGACGGCGACGGTGTCGTCGCGGATCTGCTGCCGGGATGGTCGGACGAGTCCCGTCGGCGCCTCGAGGCGCTCGCGGGTGAGCGGCTCGAGGCGAATGGACCGGCACCGGCCGGAGGGCGCGAGTGTCGTGTCACCGAGGCCAGGTGAATCTCGATCACGCGGGACCCCTCGGGGTATCGGCGGCCACCCCGCTCGCGCAGCGAGGGGTGGGGGCCCGCCAGCACCCAACCCCAACATCCTGCGCCTGGTCCCCACGCAAACCGAACGTTCTCAACGAGTTGTCGAGCTGTGGCACAATGCCCTCATGCCCGCTCGCTCGATCGGTACGGGAACCCTGTCTTTCGGGATGGTGTCGATCCCGATCCGCATGTACTCCGCCGGGGAGTCCTCCTCCGCGGTCTCGTTCAACATGCTTCACGACAAGTGCAAGTCGCGCTTGAAGCAGCAGTACATCTGTCCGAAGGACAACGAGATCGTGCCCCGCGAACAAATGGTGAAGGGGTACCCGTTCTCGAAGGACCAGTACGTCGCCTTCACCGCGGAGGAGCTCAAGGCGATGGCCCAGGAGGCGCAGAGGGCCATCGAGATCACCGAGTTCGTTCCGGCGTCGGCGATCGACCCCGTCTACTTCGACCGCCCCTACTACCTTGGCCCCGAGAAGGGCGGGGAGAAGGCTTACCGGCTCCTCAACGAGGCGATGAAGAAGACCGGGCGCTCCGCCCTCGCCAAGTGGGCCGCGCGCGGCAAGCAGCACCTGGTCCTCATCCGCCCCGCCGAGAAGGGCCTCGTCATGCAGCAGCTGCTGTACGCGGACGAGGTGCGCCCGATCTCCGAGGTGCCGATCGGGGACGCCGAGCTCACCGACTCCGAGCTCCAGCTCGCGGAGCAGCTCATCGCCCAGATCGCCTCCGACGAGTTCCACCCCGAGCACTACGAGGACGAGGTCAAGAAGCGCTACCTCGAGGCCATCCAGAAGAAGGTCGAGGGCCAGGAGATCACCGCCGCCCCCGAGGCCCCGAAGGCCCAGATCATCGACCTCATGGAGGCCCTCAAGGCCAGCCTCGCCGCCAAGGGCGAGGCGGCCGCCAAAGCGCCCCCGGCGACGGAGTCGGACGAGAAGGCCACCGGCACCGAGGGGTAGCGGGCCGCGTCACATCCCGGCGTACGGGCCGGCGAGGATGGCGCCGATCGCTTCCAGCCAGTACACCCGATCGATCGACCGTCCCTTGTGTCGAGCCAGAACGACGCTCACCGGCTCGATGGGCGTGGTGCCTCGGGCCAGGCCCCCGATCACAAGCTCCGCCGGCGCCTCTGGCTCCACGGGGGCCCCGAAGACGATGTCGAACGTGGCCCCCGGGGACAGCGGGACGTACCCGCCCTCCGCCCCGCGCCACTGGCGACCGTCCGCGGTCCGCAACACGACCTGGCCGGGGTCGAAGGAGTAGCCGAGCTCGTCCGGGTCGAAGACGATCCACAGGGCCAGGCAGCGGATCGCCTCCTCGTCGGGCGTCCGGTCCCGCACCACGATGGTGAGCTTCACGCCCTCGATCTCGACCGAGGCGGTGGAGCCGGACCGGCCCGCGACGCCGGGGGGAAGGGCTTCGATCCGGCTCTGCGTGTACCGCGTGGTGGCGCACGCCCCCGACAGCACGCAGGCGGCCAGGAGGGCCAGGGCTCTCACGAATCGAACGCGGGTCATGAAACGCCTCCTCTCCTAGAAACTCACGGCCAGCTGGGCGGCCAGGCCGCCGGGGACCGCACGAAGCCCGAGGCCGGCCCGGGTACCCCGCGCCCGGGGCGGGCCGAGGGTGTCGAGCGCCACCGGCGTCCACACGTCCTTCTTCACCAGGCTGCCCACGAGGGCCCCGAGCACCGCCGAGGTCCCGGTCATCGCGGCAACGGCGACGCCGCGGTTGCAGAAGGTGTTCTCGTCAAATTCGCACTGCACGGGATCGACGGGCTCACTGAACCCCATGGCCAGACCCGCCGCCGCGCCGATCAGCAGGCCGGGGAGCCACTGCCTCTTCTTCCCAGTGAGGACCTCGAGCCGCGTGACGGTGTCGCTCGGCAGCCGGAGCCGGTTCGCGCCGAGCGGTGGCGCCTCCTCGGGCACGAGGGCGATGGTGCCGGTGTCGGCGCCGGCCAGGACTCCGTTGGTCCAGTGGTCCGGAGAGGCCTGTGTCCGGAGCCTCACCCGGGCCCCCAGGGGGAGCTCGAGGGCCGGCGGGGGCGGGACCTCCTGGGCCACACCTTCGCCGGTGACCAGGCCGAGCAACGCGACGACGAGCGCTAGCGTTGGTCTCATGTCATCCTCCACGCCTCATTGAGAAGCAGGGGGGGGTGGCCTGTTTCGCAGCCCTGGGACGGTTTCTCCACCGTCACACTCGGCCGGAACGGCTCGGGTCGCACCCTTCGAGCACGGCGAAGCCGGCGAAGACCACCGTCCAGGCGAACGGCCCGACCGAAGGAGCCCGAGTTGCCGCGGTCCTGAGCCCGTGAAAGACTCCGGCACGCGAGGTGACTCTCGCGACGTGATCGACTTCAATCAGCTCAAGGAGGTTCCCATGTCCACGGAATCGCGACGCCACCGGCGCACAATCCTCCTTCTTGCTGGTCCGGCACCGCCCCGGCGCAGCCTGGCGCGGCTCGCCCCGGTAGCCCTCGTGACGGGCCTGATCGCGGTCCTGAGCTCGCCGGTCGTTGCCGGACC
This sequence comes from uncultured Acidobacteriota bacterium, assembly GCA_963700695.1. Classification (GTDB taxonomy): domain Bacteria; phylum Acidobacteriota; class Vicinamibacteria; order Fen-336; family Fen-336; genus JAJDNS01. Next base: position 379,144 of record CAVOYO010000010.1, read on the forward strand.
GACGCCAGGGGCCCCCTCGCTGGCGCACCTGCGGTGCGAGTACAAGGTCGACCCGATCGGGATCGACTCCGTGCACCCGCGCCTGAGCTGGCAGCTCCGGTCGGACGCCCGGGGCGTGGTCCAGACGGCGTACCGGGTCCAGGTCGCACGGGACGTGGCGACGTGGAAGAAGAAGAACGTCGTCTGGGACTCGGGCCGCGTCGCCTCCGACCGCTCGATCCACGTCTCCTACGAGGGTCCCGCCCTCGAGTCGGGGCGGCGGTACTACTGGCGCGTGCGGGTCTGGGACGGCGACGGTCGGGCCTCGAAGTGGAGCGCGCCCGCGCATTGGGAGATGGGTCTGCTGCGGCCCGAGGACTGGCAGGCCCGCTGGATCTCACCGGCCGCGGACGACGACACCTCGAAGCCCCAGCCCGCCCCCATGCTGCGCGGGACCTTCACCGTCGACGGGACCGTGGAGTCCGTCCGCGCCTACGTCACCAGCCTCGGGCTCTACGAGCTGGAGATCAACGGCAAGCGGGTGGGCGACCAGCTGTTCACACCCGGTTGGACGAGCTACCACAACCAGCTCCAGTACCAGACGTACGACGTCACCGGGCACCTCCGCCGCGGCGAGAACGTCGTCGGAGCCACTCTCGGCGACGGGTGGTACCGCGGCTACGTGGGATGGGGTGACGACGCCCGCAACCTGTACGGGGACGCCCTGTCCCTCCTCTGCGAGCTCCGCATCACGTATGCGGACGGGCGCGTTCAGGTCGTGGGCACCGACGAGACCTGGCGCTCGGCGACCGGCCCGATTCTCCACTCGGACATCTACATGGGCGAGGCGTACGATGCGCGGCTCGAGCGGCCGGGCTGGAGCGCGCCCGGCTACGACGACAGCGGCTGGGCGGGCGTCCGCACCGTCGATCAGAGCAAGGAGATCCTCGTCGCCCCCGCCGGTCCGCCCGTCCGCCGCATCGACGAGCTCCGTCCCGTCGGGATCCTCGAGACCCCGGCCGGTGAGACGGTCGTCGATCTGGGCCAGAACATGGTGGGCTGGGTGCGCCTCAAGGTGCGAGGACCCGAGGGGACCCGGGTCACGCTCCGCCACGCCGAGGTGCTGGACAGGGAGGGCAACTTCTACACCGCCAACCTGCGAAAGGCGACGCAGCTCGTGACCTACGTCCTGAAGGGTGACGGCGACGAGGTCTACGAGCCGCACTTCACCTTCCAGGGCTTCCGCTACGTGGCGGTGGACGGCTACCCGGGGGCGCTCACTCCGCAGAGTCTGACGGGCGTCGTCATCCACTCGGACATGCCGCGCACTGGGTGGTTCGAGACCTCCGAGCCGCTGCTCAACCAGCTCCAGCACAACATCGAGTGGGGCCAGAAGGGCAACTTCCTCGACGTCCCCACCGACTGCCCCCAGCGCGACGAGCGCATGGGCTGGACCGGCGACGCCCAGGTCTTCGCCCGGACCGCCGCCTTCAACCGGGAGGTGGCCGGGTTCTTCACCAAGTGGCTCGCCGACGTGGCATTCGACCAGAACGACGAGGGCAGCATCCCGTTCGTCGTGCCCGACGTGTTGAGCCGCGGCGGCCGGTTCGCCGGGGGGTCCGCGGCCTGGGCCGACGCGGCGACCATCATCCCCTGGACGATGTACCTGAGCTACGGTGACACGCGCCTCCTCGAGCAGCAGTACGACTCCATGAAGGCCTGGGTCGAGTACATGCGGCGGCAGGCCGGGGAGGAGGCCCTCTGGAACACTGGCTTCCACTTCGGGGACTGGCTCGCCTTCAACTCGACGTCCTCTGACTACCCCGGGGCCACGACAGGCAAGGACCTCATCTCGGCCGCGTTCTTCGCGCACTCGACAGACCTGTTGCTGAGGACGGCGGAGGTGCTCGGGCGCAGCGAGGACGTCGCCGAGTACCGGGCTCTCTTGCCGCGAATCAAGAAGGCCTTCCAGCGGGAGTTCGTCACCGCCGCGGGACGGGTGGGCGAGAACACCCAGACCGCGTACGTCCTGGCCCTCCAGTTCGACCTGCTTCCCGAGGACGTGCGCCGGGAGGCGGCCCGTCGCCTAGCCGCCGAGGTGCGGACCCGAGGCCACCTGACCACGGGCTTCGTGGGGACGCCCTACCTGTGCCACGTGCTCAGCCGGTACGGCGAGCTGGACCTGGCGTACCAGCTGCTGAACCGCCGGGAGTACCCCTCGTGGCTCTACCCCGTGACTCAGGGCGCGACCACGATCTGGGAGCGGTGGGACGGCCAGAAGCCCGACGGGAGCTTCCAGGACGTGGGAATGAACTCGTTCAACCACTACGCCTACGGAGCCATCGGCGAATGGATGTACCGGGTGGTGGCCGGCCTCGAGCTCGACCCGATCAACCCGGCCTACCACCACGTGCTGGTTCAGCCGCAGCCGGGGGGGGGCCTCACGTCGGTGGACGCCCGGCTGGAGACCCTCTACGGGGAGGCCGCTTCGGCGTGGGCCCTCGAGGAGGACGACCGCTTCACGGTTTCGGCCGTCATCCCTCCGAACACTCGCGGGACCGTCCGCCTGCCGGGTGCGGTCCTGGCCGAGGTCACTGAGGGCAACCGGGCCGTGGCCACCGCCCCGGGAGTCCGGGGGGCCACACAGCGGGACGGGGTGGTCGTGGTCGAGGTGGGCTCCGGCCGTTATCGGTTCAGCTATCCCGCCGGAGACCTCGTCGCCCGGCTCCGGCCGCCCCGGTTCACCATCGACGAGAACGTCGGGGTGCTGCTCTCGAGCCCGACCGCGGCGGCGGCGATCGAGAAGCACCTGCCCGGGTTCGCCCACGACCCGGTCATCGCCCAGTGGAAGAAGATGACCCTCCGACAGTTCGCGGAGACGACCAGCCTCTCCGTGGAGGTCCTCGAGAACCTGGACGCGGAGCTCAGACAGCTCCGCGAGTGAGCGCCGGCACGTCGCGCCCGAGGCGGGGGGAGGGAGACGACTCGCGCCTGCTCCCTGCTACGATTGGGTGACCCATGCCTGACAGTCTGGTTCGCCTCAACCGCGACGTCGTCGCCTGCGAGCGGTGCCGCCGCCTGCGCGGGTGGTGCCAGAAGGTCGCCCGCGAGAAGGTGAGGCGCTTTCGGGAGGACGACTATTGGGGCCGGCCCGTCCCCGGCTTCGGGGACCCGAAGGCGGGGCTGCTCGTCGTGGGCCTGGCCCCCGCCGCCCACGGGGCGAACCGGACCGGCCGGGTCTTCACCGGCGACCGCTCGGGGGATTTTCTGTTCGCGACGCTCCACCGCGCCGGCTTCGCCAGCCAGCCGGAGTCGACTCACGTCGGGGACGGTCTGCGTCTCACCGGCGCGTTCGTCACCCCGATCGTCCGCTGCGCTCCCCCCGCGAACAAGCCCACCCCGGAGGAGATCCTCCGTTGCCGCGACTACCTGGATCGTGAGTGGACGTTGCTCGGCCCGCACCTGCGGGCCGTCCTCGTCTTGGGCCGGGTGGCCCTCGACGGCCTCGTCGCGATGCTCCGCGAGACGGGAAGGCTGCCGCGGCGGGGGCGCCTCGCCTTCGGGCACGGGGTGGCTCACGACCTCGGCGGGGGGCTTCGGCTCTTCTGCTCGTACCATCCTTCGCAGCAGAACACGTTTACGGGGCGCCTGACGCCCAGCAGCTTCGATGCGGTGATGCGCAGGGTCCGCGCGCACCTGAATCGAGCCCCCACCACCGCGTCCCCTGGCCGACGGGCTCGCTCGCCCCGCATGTCTCCAGGAGGTCTCGTTTCGTGAAGAACTCGCTCTCCCTTCCCGCCGCTCGCGCCGGGCGGCGCATGGCGACTCTCGCCCTCGCGGGCTGCCTCTCGGCCGCTACGGTCACGGCCGCGGTGCGCGAGTCCGCGTTTCACTCGCCGTCGCTTGGGATCGAGGTGCGCTACGTCGTCGACCTCCCGGCCTCCTACGACGAGTCGACCCGTCGCTACCCCGTCGTCTACGCGCTCCACGGCCTCTTCGAGGGGGCCGGGTTCTGGGAGCGGCGGGGGCTCGCGCGGGAGCTCTCAGGCCTACGGGAAGGCGGCACCCTGTCCGATCTCGTCGTCGTGGCCGTGGACGGCGGGAACTCCTTCTTCGTGAACAGCTCGGTCGGTCGCTACGGGGACCTGGTGACGAGCGACCTGATCGCGCACGTCGAGTCCACCTACCGGGTGACTCCCGGCCGCGGCGGACGCGCGCTCCTGGGGGTGTCCATGGGTGGCTACGCCGCCCTCCGGATCGCCTTCGTTCACCCGGAGCTGTTCGCGGCGGTGGCCACGCACAGCGCGATGCTCCTCGAACACATCCCCTCGGCGGCCCAGGGCGCCCGACGGGGGCACATGGCGGCGTTCCACCGGGTCTTCGGCGACCCGATCGACGAGACCCTCTGGAAACAGAGCGACCCGCTCGCCTGGGCGCGGCGCGCCGATGCGGGCACGGCACCCGCCCTCTACCTCGACTGCGGCGCCCAGGACCGGTACGGCCTGGCCCGCGGGCACCGGAACCTCGACCGGATCCTGAGCGAGCGCGGTGTCGCCCACACCTTCGAGCTTCCCCCGGGCGACCACGGGTACGAGTACGTGCGCAGTCGCCTCGGCAAGAGCCTGGCGTTCCTCGCTTCTGCGCTGGAGTGAGTGAAGTCGTGACTCATGGCCGACTGGCGGCGGTCCGGTCGCCTGGGAAGGGGACCACGAGAAGAAGGTTTGCGCGGCGCCGGCCCCGGGCGCGCCGGGGGCCCGCGGAGCGGGGCGTGGAGCCCTCGGGCGCTGGCCCAGATGGCACGCTGGGAATGGGAATTGCCGCGTTGTTGAGGCATGAGCGGCATGCTGTAATGGCGTCATGACCAGCCTCGCCGTCCTCCTCCTCCTCGCGCAGGCCGGGGCCCAGCCGACGGACAGCGCGGTCGGGCCGCCACCGGCTCGACCCGCGATCACCATCCACACCGCCGAAGCCCCCGGGGTGCAGGTCTTCTACCTGAACCTCCCCTGGGGTCCGGAGACCTTCGCCGCCATGGAGCAGCCGGGCGAGGGCTACTACAACCGCCGAAGCTGGCCCTTCGCGCGGATGCAGGCGGCCAGGCCCCTGACGATCGGCGAGACCGCCCTGCCTGCGGGCAACTTCGCGCTCGTCTTCCACCCGAACACGCCGAAGAACGAGGGCATGAGTCTCGAGGTGAAGAAGATCGCGCCCGGGGAGTTTCTCCAGCAGGGCAACGTCATGACCCGCACGCCCGAGGGCGAGACGCTCTGGCGGGGACCCGTGACCTTCGAGACCGGGGAGACCAGCGTCCCGACCCTCGAGATCGAAATCGCCCCGGAGGCGAACGGCGTCCGCCTGGGCGTCCGCTACGGGAACCGCGGGATGCAGGCTGTGTTCGGGAGCGAGTAGAAGGAACGGACGGGGTTCTGACCCCGGACTACTGCGGGTGGCCGGGATAGCTGTACTCGGGCTGATAGACCCCGTCGGCCGGGGCGGGATCCATCCGGACCGCCTCGAGGACGGGCCTCAGGCACTCCGCGTAGGCGGTCAGCTCGGGCGGCGCGGTCGGCAGCGGACGGATCTCCTCTCCCACCCGGGTGCCCACCCAGGCCAGGTGCACCGTCGTCATGCGCCCTCCGCTCACCTCGATGTGGAAGGCGAAGCTGACGGGATCGTGCAGTGTGTTCACGAAGGAGCACGCGACATCGCGGGACTGCATCTCCCTGAAGACGTAGCGCGCCAGACGGGCCAGGTCCGAGATGGCCGGCTCGGCCGGGTCCGGGGCACCCGGAGGAACGGGGCGTGCTCTGGCCACCGGGCGGGCATCCGTCGCTGGATCGTCGCGCGTCGTGAGCGGGCGCACGGGAGCTCCTTCGGCGGGGCGTGACTCGAGCTCGCCGACGGGCCGCGGCGCATCGGGGTCCCGGCACGCGACGAGCGCGACGAGCGCGAGCGAGACGGGAAGCAGGGAGCGGGGACGCACGGGGCCAGCGATGATCTCGCGACCGCGCACGGATGTCCACCCGAGCTCCGGAGGGCAGATCGTCAGGGGTACGAGTCCGGCGGGGCCACTCCGCGCATTCCTCGTCGCGACGCGACCTGGGATGTTTCGGACGCGAAACACGCCTGCCCCGAGATCGAGGGAGGCGAGGGTCGTCCAACGCGGCGCGACGGGGACGCGGAACCCGGCGTCCGACCCTTCGCGGCGGGATCTTCCCTAAGAATTTGATTCCAAGAGACATAGGCGGATCCCCGGGGCGGGGCTCATTCGCCGCGGTCGGAATCCGGAGGCCCAACGGCCCACAGCGACCCAATGGCTCACACTCATCAGAACGGTCGGCGCGCGGATTGCACTGAGGTCACCGGGGATCGTTGTCCATGGACCACCGGCGACCACACGCCCCCGACACGCCTCTCCTGGAGAGGGCCCCTTGAGCTGGTTCGACCGCTTCCTCCGGGACCCGGGTGACGAGCGACAGGCGGAGCTCCAGGCCGTCCGGAAGGGGTTCGAGAGCTTCACCGGGCTCCTGGAGGGCAACAAGCGGGTGCTCAAGGTGATCGCCGACATGGAGGAGAAGTCACAGGGCGAGCACCTGTTCGACATCAACTACATCCGCTCGAGCCGGGCCGAGGTCCGGGAGGGCGTCAGCGACGTCATCGAGAAGATGATCGCCCTCGGCGGGAAGCGGTACGTGGCCCTTCGGGACCGGCACGCCGCCATCGAGGCGGAGATCGACGCCGTCCTCGAGGGCCGCCGCGAGGTGACGGAAGACGCATACACGATCCCCTTCGCGCAGCTTGACCGCTCGCGCGTCGACAGCGTGGGCGGCAAGAGCGCCCAGCTCGGGGAGCTCCGGGGCAAGCTCGGTCTTCCGGTGCCAGAGGGTTTCGCGGTCTCGGCCTGGGCCTACAAGCGCTTCGTGGACGCCAACGATCTCCAGGCTCGCATCACCGATCACATACGGTCGCTCGACGTCCGGCGCCTCGAGGATCTCGAGCGCGCCAGCCGGTCGATCCAGGAGATGGTGACGCAGGGCGAGATCCCGTCCGACCTGGCCGACGCTCTCACCGCCGCCGCCGGCGAGCTCGAGACGCGCTCCGGCTCGGACCGCTTCTCGCTGCGGTCGAGCGCGCTCGGCGAGGATGCGCTCCTCAGCTTCGCGGGTCAGTACGCCACCTTCCTCGGGGTCCGGGGGGAGGAGCTGCTGGACCGCTACCGCCAGGTCCTGGCCGGCAAGTTCTCCCCGCAGGCCATCTACTACCTCTTGAGCCACGAGCTCCGGGAGACGGACATGGCGATGGGTGTGGCCTGCGTGGCGATGGTCGACGCCGCGGCGAGCGGGGTCGTCTACTCCCGCGACCCCTTGCGCCCCGACGAGACCGACGTGCTCGTCCATTCGATCTTCGGTCTGGGGCAGTATCTCGTCGACGGCACCCTGACGCCCGACCTGTTCCGGCTGGCGCGCGGCGACGGATCGATGCTGGGCTCCACCGTGGCCCGCAAACCCGTCCGTCTGGCCCTCCAACCCGACGGCACGGTCGCGGCGCAGGCCGTGCCCGAGTCGGAGCAAGGGTCCCCGTCCCTGAACGAGGAGGCCCTCGCGACGCTGGCGCGCTACGCGGCACGCATCGAGGAGCACTACGGGACCCCGCAGGACATCGAATGGGCCCTCGACCGCGGGGGCCGGGTCCTCCTGCTCCAGACCCGGCCGCTTCGCGTGCTGCGTCCCGCGCCGAGCGCCGGCGAACCCGACGTCTCGGGACTGGAGGTGCTCCGGTCCGGCGGCACGACGGTGTGCTGCGGCGCCGGTGCCGGGCCGGTCTCGCGGGTGGCGGGCACCGGAGATCTCAGACGCGTTCCCGACCGGGCGGTCGTCATCTCGGCGCGACCCTTCCCCGCACTGGTCACGGTGATGGGCAGGGTGAGCGCGATCGTGACCGAGGTCGGCGGGGTCGCCAGCCACATGGCCACCCTGGCCCGGGAGTACCGGGTGCCCACCCTGGCCGGCATCGAGAAGGCCACCGAGATCCCCGAGGGCGATCGGGTGACCGTAGACGCCACCGGCGGATCGATCTACGCGGGCGAGCACCCCGAGCTGGCCGAGGCTCGGCGCCCCGAGCACGAGCTGTTCGAGGACACCGCGATCTTCGACCTTCTCGAGAGGGTGCTCGGCAGGATCGTCCCCCTCAATCTCCTTCACCCCGCCGCCCCGGAGTTCCGTCCGGAAGGATGTCGGACGCTGCACGACATCACGCGCTTCGCCCACCAGAAGGCGATGGAGGAGATGTTCTCAGGGGCCATGGAGACGGGCCGTCGGCGCCGGTTCGGCCTGAGGCTCAAGACGAGCATCCCGCTCGAGGTCCGCGTGATCGACATGGCGGGTTCGGCGGCCGAGCAGGACGGGAGACGCCGGGTGGCGGTGGACGACCTCTGCTCCGCACCCCTCAAGGCCTTCTGGAAGGGCGTCGAGGAGGAGGGCTGGCCAGCCCACGCCCGACCGGTGAACCTGAGCGGCTTCGTGTCCGTGGTGACGACCCAGATGGGCACCGGCAGCCGGGAAGATTTCGCGGAGGCCAGCTTCGCGCTGATCAGCACGGAGTACATGCTTCTCAGCCTGCACCTCGGCTACCACTTCACCACCTTTGAATCCATGTGCACCCCGGAGCCGAGCAAGAACTACATCCGCATGCAGTTCAAGGGAGGCGGGGCCTCGCCCGACCGCCGCATCCGACGTATCGGTCTGGTCATGGACCTGCTTTCGAGGATGGGCTTCGAGCACGCGAGCCGGGGAGACTTCCTCGACACCAGCATCTCGTACGCGGACCAGGCCGCCATCGCCGACCGGCTCCGTCGACTCGGCCGCCTCACCATGCTCACCAAGCAGCTGGACATGGCGCTGGCGAACGACAGCGTCACGAAGTGGTACGTCGAGGACATCGCCCGGAAACTGGGGCTCGAGTCCGAATCGGGAGGCGTATGAGCACCCGTCACCGCCGGCTCTTCGGCCCGGGGCGATCCCACAGCCGGTCGCGATTTCTCGCCGTCTTCGGTCTGACGCTCCTCTTCGTGGCCCTGGGCGTGGCGGTGTTCCTGGTCTACCAGAACGCCGGCATCATGCTCGAGCAGATCCGCGACGACTTCAACCAGCAGCAGCTCATCCTCGCCCGCCAGGCCGCGGCCCAGGTGGACGCCGACCTCGGCGACATCAAGGTCGCCATCGAGAGCCTCGCCCACAACCTCCCGGAGACGGGCGAAGACGCGACGGGCTACGGGCTGCGCGCGTTCTTCGAGTGGGGGCGCCCGAAGGGTGTTCTCGCCATCTCCGTGGTCTCCGCCGACGGCCGAATCGTCGCCGGGCACCACGATTCTGGGGTCGACCTGGAGGCGATGGCTCACGGGCTCTCCGCCGTCCTGGGCGGTGCTGCCCATCGCACGGTGCTCGGCCCCCTCAGGATGGACGACGCCACTCCGGAAACGGTGACTGTGACCAGCGAGCTCTGCCATCACCTGGGCCCGACCGAGGAGACGGCGGGCAGGCTGTGCGCGCGGCTGGACGTCACGCGCCTCCTCTCGCGGGCGGTCGCGCCCATCCGCTCCGGGCGGACCGGCTACGCCTGGGCCATCGACGGCGAGGGGGTCTTCCTCTACCACCCGGACGAGGAGTTCATCGGGCGCAGCGCCTTCGAGGCCCGCCACGAGCGGAAGCCCTACATCAGCTTCAGCGAGATCGACCACATCATGAAGGACCGGATGCTCCTCGGGCAGGAGGGCATGGGCGTCTACCTGAGCGGCTGGCACCGCGGGGTCGAGGGCCAGATGCAGAAGCTCATCGCGTTCACCCCGGTCCCGAGCGCGGCGCTCGCCACGGGACAGGTGTGGTCGGTAGCGGTGGTGGCGCCCACCACGGAGGTGGCGGAGGCGGTGCGCCGCGTTTACCGCCGCCAGTTCGCGGCCGAGGCCGCCCTTCTCCTGGGGATGCTCGTGCTCGGCCTGCTGGCGATCGCCTATCAGCGACGCCTCTCGGCGGCCCTGGTGCGCCAGATAGGACGCCAGGAGGAGTACATGCTGAGCATCCTCAACAGCTCCGCTGACGCCATCGTCTTCGTCGACAGCCGCAACCACGTCCAGCTCTGGAACCGGGGCGCGGAGCTGCTGTTCGGCTACAAGGCCGAGGAGATGGTCGGGCACACGTTTCGCCGCCTGGTCCCCCCGGAGATCGACGCCGAGGCCGAGCTGCGTCGCATCCAGGAGGAGGCGGCCCGCAAGGGCTTCGTCCGGGACTACGTCGCCACCCGCATCACCAAGGACGGGCGGCGGGTCGCGGTCGACATCACCCGCACCCCGGTGCACTCGGAGACGGGCGACGTGATCGGGAGCACCGTCATCATTCGCGACGTGACCGCAAAGATGGAGTGGGAGCAGCAGATCTACCACACGGAGAAGCTCGCCTCCATCGGCAACCTCGCCGCGGGGGTGGCCCACGAGATCAACAACCCCCTCGCGGTGATGCTGGGTTTCACCGACCTGTTGCTCGAGCGGGCCCAGCCGGGGACGTCCGACTACGAGGATCTCCAGGTGATCGCCGAGAGCGGCAAGAGTGCGCGGAAGATCGTCGAGAATCTCCTCGGCTTCGCCCGGGTGACCGAGGGCCTCGAGGACACCGTCGACGTCCACCATTGCATCCAGACCGTCTGCGCCATCGTCAAGAACACCCTGATGACGGCCAAGGTCGAGCTGCTGAACGAGGTCCCCGAGGGCCTGCCCCGAGTGTGCGGGGACTCGCGGGAGTACCAGCAGGTCATCTTCAACCTCATCAACAACTCGGTGGCGGCGATGAAGGACGAGGGGGGCACGCTGACGCTCTCGGCGTCGGCGGAGAAGGGCTGGGTGCACCTGAACGTGAGCGACACCGGACCCGGGATTCCCGCCCGGATCAAGGCGCAGGTCTTCGACCCGTTCTTCACCACGAAGAAGGTCGGCGAGGGCACCGGCCTGGGCCTCTCCCTCTGCTACGGGATCGTTACCAAGTACGGGGGCGAGATGAGCTTCACCAGCACGAGTCGCGAGGACAAGCCGGACGAGCCCTCGGGAACCACCTTCACGGTGTCGATGCCCGTGTGCGAGCGGGCCCGTTCCACCGACCTGAACCCCGAGGAGCCGAAAGGACCGCCGGACGAAGGAGGAGGCCAATGACGCAGCGCATTCTCGCCGTCGACGACGAGGTCCACATGCTGAGGCTGCTGGAAAGGATCATCTCCGAGAAGACCCCCTTCCCGATCCTCACCACCAACAATCCCCTCGAGGTGCCGAAGCTGCTGGAGAAGGAGAGCTTCGACCTGATCCTGACCGACCTGAAGATGCCGGGAATGGACGGCATGGACATCCTGCGCTCGGTCAAGGAGCAGGGCCGGAGCGAGGAGATCATCATCCTCACCGCCTTCGGCTCCCTGGAGACCGCCATCGAGGCGCTCAGCAACGACGTCTTCGACTACATCACGAAGCCCTTCAAGAAGGAGCAGATCCTCTTCACGGTGAACAAGGCCATGCACTGGCAGCGACTCAAGCGCGGGGCGGCGGCGACGGCGGCGCTCTTCGAGCGCGAGCCCTACGCCGAGGCGGAGCGGGCCTTCCAGGCCGAGTACCTCCGACGGCTGGACGAGCGCTGCGGCGGCGATCTTGAGAAGATGGCGCAGAGGTCGGGCCTCCCGGACGCGGTCGTCGCCGAGGGCCGGCAGGACGCGGGCGGGCGCAGCTGAGGCCGACGCCTCCGACGGAAGGGGACGCGATGGAAAGCAAGCGAGCGAGCGATCTGATGATCCCGCTGAGCGAGTACCCGCACATGCCCTACTGGTTCACCCTGCGTCAGGCCATGGCGACCCTGCGCAGCTCCCGGATCGAGGTCGACGGGAAGGCGTCGCTCCCGCGGGCCTTCCTCGTCTTCAACGAGGCCTACGAGCTGCTCGGGGTGGTGCGCCGGCGCGACATCCTCCGTGGCCTCGAGCCCCAGTTCGAGCGTAAGCGGCGGAGCTACCCACGCAAGCTCTTCGACGTGAAGGTCGATCCCGACCTCCTCGAGCTCGGCGACGACAAGGTTGCGGACCGAATCAAGGAGCGGGCGGAGAGGCCGGTCGGGGACGTGATGCAGCCGATCAAGGTCACCCTGCAGCACGACGATCATCTGATGAAGATCATCTACGAGATGGTCGAGAACAACCTGAGCATGATCCCGGTGCTCGAGGGCGGAAGTGTCGTGGGGGTCGTCCGCTCCGTCGACGTCCTCGACGAGGTGTCCAAGCTTGTCCTCTAGCGCCCCCGGCTCCCCCGGCCCGGGCCTCCCCCCGATGCCGGAGCACGTGCGCCTCGCTCGCGCCGGGCGCCGCGTGGACTGGCGTCGGGTCTTCTTCATCTTCCTGGGCCTGGGCCTCTTCGTGACCGTGCTGCTGTCGCCGTCGTGGCCCAGCGCCGTGGACCCCGTGGGCGAGACGTTCGACCTGACCCGGGAGGGGAAGGCCTCGATCGCGCTCTTCATCTTGGCCCTCGTCTGGTGGGTGTTCGAGGTCGTGCCCATCGGCGTGACCGCCATCGCCATCGGGGTCGTCCAGGCGCTGCTGCTGATCCGCCCCGCGAAGGTGGCGTTCGGCGACTTCATGGAGCCGTCGGTCTGGTTCATCATCGGCTCGCTCGTCATCGGGATGGTCTTCACCCGGACCGGCCTGACGAAGCGCATGGCCTACCGGGTCCTGGTGCTCGTCGGCGAGCGCACGAGCATGATCTATCTGGGCTGCTTCGTGATGACGGCGGCGATGACGCACATCATGGCCCACACCGCGGTGGCGGCGGCAGTGTTCCCTCTCCTGATGGCCATCTACTCTCTCTACGAAGAGGACGAGAAGCCGACCCGCTTCGGCAAGGGGCTCTTCATCGGGATGGCCTTCGTGGCCGGGGCCGGGAGCATCGTGACGCTGCTGGGGGCGGCCCGGGGGGCGGTGGCCATCGGGTTCTTCAACGACATCGCCGGGCGGGAGATCTCCTTCTTCGAGCTCACCTGGTACATGTTCCCGGTGGGCTGGGTCATGGTCTTCCTGCTCTGGGGCTTCTGCATGGTGTTCTTCCGCCCGGAGCAGAAGACCATCCCGGGCCTGCGCGAGCGCGCCCGGCACCTGCACTCGCGCCTGGGCCCTCCTTCGAAGGACGAGATCCTGGCCGTCCTGATCGTCCTCGCCACCGTAGCGGTGATGATGGCGCGCTCCTTCGTCCCCGCCCTCGAGCCCCTGAACAAGAGTGCCATCATCCTGGTGTCCACGATCCTCTTCTTCCTGCTCAGGATTCTCACCCTGGACGACCTCGAGCAGATCCCGTGGAACATCGTGCTCCTGTTCGGAGGGGCCATGAGCATCGGCCTGTGCCTGTGGCAGACGGGGGCCGCGAGCTGGATGGCGGTCCTGTGGCTCGTCCTCTTCAAGGGCGCGCCCTGGTTCGTCTTCGTGATGGGGGTGGCGCTGTTCGTCCTTGTGATGACGAACGTGATCATGAACGTGGCCGCCATCGCCATCTGCCTGCCGGTGGCGCTGGTTATTGCGGGCTACCTGGGGGTGGCCCCCGAGGTCGTCTTCTACGCATCTCTGGTGACCGCGGGCATGCCCTTCCTGCTGCTGATCGGGGCGGCCCCCAACGCCATCGCCTACGGCAGCGGCCAGTTCACCTCCGGGGAGTTCTTCAGGGCGGGGATCCCCGCGAGCGTTCTCCTGATGCTCGTCCTGGGGGTGTTCGTCTGGCTGATCTGGCCGCTCATGGGGATGCCGATTCTCGCGGGGTAGACGGTCCCGGCGCCGGCGCCTTGAAGACCTCCCAGGCCTCCAGAAGGTCCTCGGTCAGGCGCAGGGCCGTGGCCCGCAGGCGGGGCTCCGTGCGCTCCAGCCACTCGAGCTTCCGTCGGCGCAGCGCGTCCCCCGGGTCGCCCTCGGGCGTCCACGCGTGGCCGTTCCCGAGCTGGGCGGCGGCGTCGTGCACGACCTCCGCCAGCTCTCGCGGCGACTCGAGCCGGTCGAGCTGGAGCTCCCGGTACGACGCCTCCCAGCTCCGAGCCCACCACTCCCGAGCCCCGGGGGCGGGCTCGGCGGGGTTCGGCACCACGACCACGATCTCGTGACGGATGCGTCCCAGGCGACCGTATCCCTGGAGAATCCGGGCCGCCCGATCCGACTCCGAGCTGTCGACGCACGAGACGTGCCTGAGGTCGCTCAGCTCCCGCGCCTCGAGGAGAACGTCGTCCTCGTCGTCCCGGGTGGGGCCCTCGGTGCGAAGAAGCAGCTTGGGGGTGAGGGCACTGCCCACACCCATCCGCAGCCAGCCGATCCGCTTCGGGTCGAGGAAGAACGACGGCAGCTCGGGCCGCTCGGTCCCGATCAGCTCCGCCAGCCGCTGCCGCCCCTCCTCGATGCTCTGGTCGTCGACCTCCTCGATGGGCTCCATCAGCAGCTCCGCCCACGCGAGGAACTCGAGGTGGCTCGGTCCGTCGGCGAGAGCCTCGCGCATCCGTGAGACGTAGGAAGGGAGCGGCGGCTCGTAGTCACGAGCCCTCAGCGCCGCCCGATAACCTCGAAAGAACTCGTCGAGCAGGTCGGCTCGCTCATCGGCCCACCCTCGCGCCCGCGCGGCGAGCTCCACCGAACCCAGGAAGCGCACGATGTCGAGGGCCGCGGGACCGTTGATGGTGTCGTCCAGGTCGTCCAACCCGTGATCGGTGAGGGTGTAGGCGTACTGGTTCAAGTGGGCGTCGCCGTGCAGGTGAACATCCGGCAGGACGGCCAGCTCCGTTCCCAGCGCGTCGCAGGTGGCCCGGGCCCACGGCCGATTGATGAAGCGGAAGTACACGTAGGGGTCGGACTTCAGGTTCGCGAGGAGCCTCTGGGCCTCCGGCCCGAGGTCGTCCTCCTCTATCAGCAGCCGCGCAGCGCCGGCCGAGGGGCGGGCGGGGCCGGGCTCCTCGGCGGCGTCCGGGGTGCACGCGACGAGCCCGGCCACGACACAAGGGAGCCCGAGCTTGAGCGTCCAGCGCGGAAACACACGGTGATTCTACCGGGTCCGGGCGCAGACCCCCGGGGCGGCCCCGGAGAGGCGAGACCGGCGCTCGATTGCCACGCGCGCAGGGTATGCTGCTCGCGCGCCGCCGCGTCAAGCGGACCTTGGCCACCGAGCGGCGCGGTCTAGGGTGAGGCGGTGCTGCCACAGACGGGAGAGCGATGAGGACCGCCATTGTCGCGACGCTCGGGCCTTCCTCGGCCAGCCCGGCGGAGGTCGCCGCCCTCCGGGACGCCGGGGCCGACGGGGTGCGTCTCAACGGCTCCCACCTCGACGTCGTGGGACTGCGCCGATTCATCGCCACGGCGGTCGAGGGCGGCTTCGAGAGCGCCCGGATCACCCTCGATCTCCAGGGAGGCAAGACGCGGATCGACGGCCTCGGCCCGCCCGAGGAGGTGCACGAGGGCCGCGACGTTCTCCTGACGCCGTCGCCCCGGCCCGGGCAGCGCGGCCTCACCCTCGTGCTTCCCGTGGATCGCCCCGAGTTTCTCGAGGCCCTCGAGGCGGGGGACACGGTGCGGATCGACGACGGCCGCGTGGACATGCGGATCATCGAGACCACCGGGACCGAGGCGAGGGCGCGTACCCTGGGAGCCGGCCGGATCTCCGATCGGAAGGGTCTTGCCCTCGCGGGACGCGAGGTCGCGCTGCCTCCCCGCCTCCTGGACACCGACCTTGAGCTCATCGAGGTGGCTCTCGAGCTCGGGGTCGGGGCCCTGTCCGTCTCCTACGCGGCCGTGCCGGGAATCCTCCAGGCGACCCGAGAGGCGGCGGCGGCCACGGCCCGCGTCAACGGAGCTCCGGCGCTGGTGGCGAAGCTCGAGCAACCCGAGGCCCTCGAGCGCATCGAGGACATCCTCACGAGCTCCGACGCCCTGTGGCTCTGCCGGGGGGACCTCGGCGCCGAGGTGGGGCTCGCGAGGCTCCCCGCGCTGCAACGTCGTCTCCTCGACACCACCCTCGGCCGCGCGCCGGTCTTCGTAGCGGGCCAGGTCCTCCACCACATGACGGTGAGCCCCCGGCCCACGCGCTCCGAGGTCTGCCACGTCGGCGACCTCGTCGAGCGGGGAGTCGCCGGCTTCGTCCTCTCCGACGAGACCGCGACCGGCGCACACGGCCCCGAGGCCATCCGCGTCCTTCGTCAGATCACCGACGAGGCGGCCGGCCCGGGGTCGGTCACCTGATCGCATCCACGGGCGCTCGAAGTCGGGCCCGGCCACAGCGGCGCAGCATTCGTGGAGCGCCCCGGACCACCGCTTCCTGGTCCGATGGACCGGCCCGCGGGCGGCCCCAGGGCGACGGGGGGCGGACACGATTCGACTCGGGATCCGCGAGAGGGCTTGCCCCGTGTTCGGCGGGAGGGCTTCCGGTGGATCTGAGTATTCGAATTGGGTACTGTGTCCGGAGGGGGCGAGGGTCCGCATGAGAGAACCGATCAGGCTGGCCGTCTGGGCGCTGTGTGTCTTCGCGATGGCCGGAGTTTCATGGGCGCAGGGTCCCGAGCCGAGCTGGCGCCAGTGGGGTGGACCCGACCGCAACTTCCGTCTGGAGTCCGCGCCGTTGGCGACGGTCTGGCCCGAGGGCGGCCCCGAGCAGATCTGGAGCCGCCCCCTGGGTGAGGGCTACTCCGCCATCGTGGTCGACGGGGCGGCTCTCTACACCATGCACCGCGACGGTGACGACGAAGTGATCGTCGCCCTGGACGCCGACACGGGGCAGACGCGTTGGCGGCGTGCCTATCGTGCGCCTTTTCCCGACAACCAGGGCTTCGACTACTGGCGACGTATGAGTGGTCCCGGACCCTACTCCACGCCTCTCATCGTGGGGACTCGACTCTTCGCCGTCGGTGTGAACGGCCAGTTTCACGCGCTCGACACGAAGACCGGGGATGTTCTGTGGTCCCACCATCTCGTCGAGGAGTTCGGCATCCCGGGCTTCATGGGATACGCGTCGAGCCCCATCGCCCACGGTGCCAACGTCGTCCTTCCGGTCGGGGCACCGGGGCGGGGTGTCGTCGCCTTCGATCGGGAAACGGGTGAGGTCGCCTGGAAGAACCAGGACCTCGAGCTCGCTCCGTCTTCGCCGGTTCTCATCGACGTCGACGGTGAGGAGCAGCTCGTCGTCTTCGGCCGGAAGCAGCTGGCGGGAGTCGATCCATGGAACGGAGCCCTCCGCTGGAGCCATCCGCACGAGACCGAGCACGGCCTCAACATCAGCACGCCGGTGTGGGGCGACGGTAACCTCCTGTTCATCTCTTCGGCGTACAACGGGGGCAGCCGCATGATCCGCCTCCGGCGGGTCGACGGCACGACGACCGCGGAGGAGCTCTGGTTCAACAACCGGATGCGAGTCCATTTCGGGAACGCGCTTCGCGTCGGCGACCTCGTCCTGGGCACGAGCGGCGACTTCGGGCCGGCCTTCTTCACCGCCCTCGACATCGAGACAGGCGAGGAGGTCTGGCGGGAGCGAAGCTTCGCGCGCTCTCACCTGGTGTATGCGGGCGGGAAGATCGTGATCGTGGACGAGGATGGAGAGATCGCGGTGGCCACTCCGACGAGGGCGGGTCTGGAGGTTCACGCCCGGGCGGGAGTGCTGAAGGAGAACGCCTGGACGCCACCCACGCTCGTGGGAAGCCGCCTCTACGTTCGCGACCGGACCAGCATCCTGGCGCTCGAGCTGGGCGAGTAGTCGCGCGCTCCACCTCCTCGAGGGCTCCCGACTGCCGGGGGGGACGTCCATGTGATCTCGGCTCCGCTCGGCGGGCGCCACGGCACACTGGGGCTCGAGCTCGACCCCGTCGGGATCAGGCCTCCCGCAGGGCGGTGGTGATGGGCAGACGTGCCCCCCTGAACGCCGGAAGCAGGCCCCCGACGAAGCCCATGACGATGGCGAAAACGAGGCCGGTCATCACGATCTCCGGGGTGATGCGGAAGGAGAAGGCGATCTCGCTGAAGCTCTGGGTCTGCCCGGTGGCGGTCGAGAAGCCGTTCATGGGGAAGGCGAGCAGGCAGCCGAGGACGCCACCGACGAAGGACAGGAGCACCGACTCGATGAGAAACGACGCGAGGATCGACCGTCGCGAGAAGCCGAGCGCGCGCAAGGTGCCGATCTCGCGGGTGCGGGCGGCGACGATCGCGTACATGGTGTTCATGGCCCCGAAGACCGCCCCCACTCCCATGACGAAGGCCACGAAGGTCGCGAGGCTGCGCAGGATCATTGCCAGGGACCCCGCCTGCTCCTCGTAGTACCGACGCTCCTCGAGGGCCTGGAGCTGCATCTGGGGCTGGTCGCGGATCCAACGGTCCAGCTCGGGGATGGTCGCGGGGTCCTTCATCCGGACGACGAGCGAGTTGCTGCCGGCTCCCCGCTGGAAGATCGCCCCGAACGTGTCGAAGTCCCCCCAGATCTCGCTCTCGAAGGACCCGCCCTGGGACTCGAAGACGCCGACGATCTCGAAGCTCTTCTGCTGGTACTGGACGGTGCCCCCGACGCGCATTCCCTCGATCCGATCGACGAGCTTGCGCCCCACGATCACCTCGTCGAGCCCGGCGGTGAAGCTGCGCCCTTCCACGACGTCGATTCCACCCCGTACGTCCAGCCCGCGGGGGGTGATGGCGCGAAGGGTGATGTTGGCGGGCATCCCGTCGCTGAGTCGGGGCAGCCCGATGACGACCACCCACTCCGGGGACGCCATGGGCCTTCCCTCGGCATCGCGGGCAATCCTCTCGTCGACGACGATCTTGTTGCGGTCGTCCAGGGGAACGCCCGAGGTGAGCTCCGAGGCCGACCCCCGCTGGACGATCATCGCGTTGTCCGTGCGGCCGGTGGACCGAAGCGCCGCCTTGAAGCCCTCGGACATGGACATGAGGACGGCAAACACCGCCACCACCAGGGCGATGCCCCCGACCGCGAGCAGGGTCACCTGCCAGCGCACACGCACGTTGCGGACGTTGTAGGAGAGGGGAAGCGCCATCAGACCGTCCTCAGCATGTCGGTGATCCGGGCCCGGTACGCCCCCAGGGCGGGAACGAAGCCAGCCGCGAACCCGAGGAACACCGCCACCCCGAATCCGAGGGCGGCGACCAGGGGCTGGAGGTCGATCTCGCTGAGCCCGATCCCGGTGAGAGCGTCGCTGATGCCCGGGGCGTGGGTCAGCATCCACATGATGGCGTGGCTGCCCCCGATCCCGAGGGCGCCTCCTATGACGCCGAGGAGGAGCGCCTCCGACACCACCAGGCCCATCACCTGACCACTCTTGAAGCCCAAGGTCTTGAGCACCGCGATCTCCGTGCGCCGCTCCCGCACCGCCATGCTCATCGTGTTGGCGGTGACCAGGAGAATGGTGAAGGTCACGGCGAGGCCGATCCCGTTCAGGAGAAGGGCCAGGTTTCCGGCCATGGAGATGAACCCGGCGGCGAAGGCCTTCTCCGTCTCGGTCCGGGTCGCGGCGTCGCTGTTGGCGAAGAGACCGTCAATCGCCTGGCTGATTTCTCCAGCTCGATCCGGGTCGTCGATCTCCACGTAGTAGACCCCGGCCCCCAGGTTCCGCCCCGTCGCCTCGTAGAGGTACTTGTAGTTGAACAGCATCATGTTGGTGTCGGTGCCCGGGTAGCGGGCCTCGTCGGTGTCGAAGATGCCTTTCACGATGAACTCGAACGGCCCGTCCGGCTTGCGGTAGGGCGGTATGAAGCTCTCGAGGAAGAAGGTGTCCCCCACCTTCCAGCCAAAGCGGTCGGCCAGCTTTCGGCCGATGACCGCGCCCCTCAGGTCCTGGAGGAAAGCCAGGTACTGCTCGGGGGGCAGCTGGTACTCGGGATACATGGCCAGGAAGGGCTCGGGCTCCACCGCCATGTTGGGGAAGAAGTTGCTGAAGTCCGTGGTCGAGGAGGAGCTCTCGGAGTCCAGCTCCTCCTTCTCGGCGGGAAGCGACCCGCCGAACCAGCAGCTCACCGAAGCCCTTCGGACGCCGTCGAGTCCCTCGATGCGGGCCTTGTAGGCCTGGGGGAGGTTGAACACGAGGCTCACCGCATGGCGGGTCACGAGACGATTGGCGCTCGAGCTCTCGAGCAGGGAGTTGATGGTGGCCAGGACCGACTGCACGGTGCAGAAGAGGAAGATGCACAGAGCGATGGCGAGAACGGTGCTGGTGGTGCGGACCCAGTTCCGCCGGAGGTGCTTGAGGAGATAGGGCACGTACTTCATGTCGTTTCCCCCTAGTCCTTCAAGACGCCCTTCTCGAGGTGGTGCTGGGTGTGGGCGCGCTCCGCCGCCCGCGGGTCGTGGGTGACCATTACGATCGTCTTCTTGAACTCCTGGTTCAACGTCTCCATGAGCTCGAGGATCTCGGTCGCGCTCGTCGCGTCGAGGTCCCCGGTGGGCTCGTCCGCCACCAGCACCTTGGGGTCGGTCACGAAGGCCCGGGCGATGGCCACCCGCTGCTCCTGCCCGCCGGAGAGCTGGCGCGGGTAGTGATCGGCGCGGTCGGCCAGCCCCACGACCTTGAGGGCGGTGAGGGCCCGCTCGCGCCGCTCCTTCTTCGAGAGGCGGGTGAGCAGGAGGGGCAGGGCCACGTTCTCGGTGGCGGTGAGCACCGGGATCAGGTTGTAGAACTGGAAGATGAAGCCGACGTTGTGGCTGCGGTAGTCCGCCAGCTCGGTCTCGCTCAGCCGCGCGACGTTCGTGCCGGCCACGAGGACGTCGCCCGACGTCGGTCTGTCGATCCCGGCGATGAGGTTGAGGAGCGTCGTCTTGCCGGAGCCGGACGGGCCCATGAGGGCGGCGAAGTCCCCCTCCTCTACCTGGAGGCTGAGACCGTCGAGGACCACGAGCTCCTCCGAGCCCTTTCGGTAGACCTTGCGGACGTCCCTGACGTCGACCATCGCCATGACGAGAACACTCCCGCGTCGAGCCAGCGCCCGAGATTCACCCGGGGGGCCGGCCCGCCGCTCATCTTCCTTTGACTGCTATGCCTTGATTCTAACCGCGTCGCCGTCCGAGAGGCCCTCGGGGGGCCGGACCACCAGCGTCTCGCCGCCGGCCAGCCCGTCCTTGACGATCACCTGGCCCTTGCGCGGCGTTCCGAGGACCACCGGGCGCTCCTGCACCTTGCCGTCACGCACCAGGAAGACGACCGATCGGCTGTCGCGCGACACCACGGCCTCGCGGGGCACGAGCACAACCGGCGGCGCCTCCTCGGGGGCCTCGTCGGTCTCCGGCTCCGGCTCGAGGAAGGTGACCTTGGCGCTCATCTCGGGCTTCAGGTCCTCGTCTTTGTCGAGGATGGTGACCTTGACCATGACGGTGGCCTTCGTCCGGTCGGCGGTCGGGATCACCTGTCGCAGCACCGCCTCGTAGCGCCGGTCGGGGATCGCCTCGACCGTGACCTCCGCCGGCTGTCCGTTGGCGACCTTGGCCACGTTGGCCTCGGCGACGTCCGCCTCGACCTCGAGGGTGGCGAGGTCGGCGAGGGCCACGATGGCGCCGGACGCGGTGGAGATGTTCACCCCCGGCGGGATGGGGGCGACACTCTCCCCGACCTCGGCCATCTTCTTGATCACGACGCCGGCGAACGGGGCACGGATGATCGTGTTCTGCCGCTGGGCCTCGACGAACGCGAGGTCGGCCTCCTGCTGGGCGAGCTGGGCCCTCGCGATCCGGACCCGGCTCTCCGCCGCCTCGCGCTCGTCCTCGGCCAGGATCTGCTCCGCCGCCAGCTTCTCGGCCACCCGGAGCAGGCGCTCCTGCTCGGCGAGGTCGGCCTCGGCGCGCTGAACGGCGGCCCGGGCCCGCTCGACCGCGGCATCGTAGTCGAAGGACTCGAGGCGAGCGAGAATGTCGCCCTTCTTCACCTCGCTGCCCTCCTCGACCCGCAGCTCCTCGAGCCGGCCCTGGATCTTGGCGGAGACGACGGCCTGGCGGCGGGCCACCACGTAGCCCGAGGCGGTGAGGATGGGGGTCCCGGCGCTCGGCTGGACGTCCCGGCTCACGGCGGCGGTGACGGTCTCGACCTCGGGGGCGGAGAGGGCCTGCCGCGCGCGCAGCCCGTAGAGGACGAGGAGCACCACGACCACCGGCAAGAGGAGCAGCGAGCGGCCAGCGCCACGCGCTCCTTTGCGGTTGCGTACGGTCGATCTTCAGAGTGGCCAGCTCGTCTTTCAGGTCCGCCACGTCCTCCTCCTCGGTGGGCTGCGATCCCTTCGACTGTCTCTACGGACCGCGGGGTTCCCGGAGCCGTGAAAATCGGTCAACCCATGGCCCCCGCCGGCGAGCGACGGAGCCGTCCGAGCTCTCAGTAGAGCCGCGAGACGTAGTCGTTCATCTGGCGCTTCCAGAACGGCCACTCGTGCCCGCCCTCGGGGCCCCAGTCGTCCACCGAGTGCCGGATCCCACGGGCCGACAGCACCTCCGACAGCTGGTAGCTCGGCCCCCGATCCTCCCACGGCCCGGTGCCGGTCACAAGCCGGATGTCGTCCTTCGCGAGCTCGTCCAGGTGCCAGGGGTCGGAGAGACCAGCGACGTAGTCGACGGGGTTGTTGAAGTAGAAGTTGTCGTCGTAGTCCCCGTCCATGAAGCGCCGCAGGTCGTAGACTCCCGAGAGCGCCAGGCAGCGCCGGAACAGCTGCGGGTGCTTGAGCAGGCTGTTGACGGCGTGGTAGGCGCCGAAGGAGGCGCCGGTGGTGGTGATGCCGATCCCCGGCGTCTGGCAGTGGTCGTGGATGAAGGGCACGACCTCCTCGGCGATGTACGAGTCGTACATCGCCTGCACGTACGAGCGGTGGCGGGGGTGAGCGCCGGTGTCGTACCAGCTCTCGTTGTTGACCGAGTTCACGCAGAAGAGCTTGACCTTCCCGGCGTCCACGTGGTGGCCGAGCGCCTCGAGCATCCCCATGCGCTCGTACTCCCACTCGTCGCCGCCGCTCGTCGGGAAGACGAGGACGGGCGTCCCTAGTGACCGTAGACGCGGAGCCCATGTCCCGGCCCAGCCGATCCGAGTGCCAGCCGTGGTGCTCGACCTTCAGGGGACGGCCTCCCGGAGCGGGCTATCGGAACCGGCGGGTCGCCGCGGTCGACGACGGGGCCACCAGGTTCGACGAGGAAGACCGCGTTGGACGGCGTCTTCTGGAGCTTGTCGATGAGGAACTGCGTGGCCTCGACCGGGGAGAGGTCGGCGAGCGCGCGACGCAGCAGGTGACGCTTCTGAAGCTCCTCGGGCGCGACCAGCAGCTCTTCGCGTCGGGTCCCGGAACGCAGGACGTCGACGGCGGGGAAGATGCGCCGGTCGGCGATCGCCCGGTCGAGGATGAGCTCCATGTTGCCGGTGCCCTTGAACTCCTGGAAGATCACCTCGTCCATCCGGGAGCCGGTCTCGATGAGGGCGGTGGCCAGGATGGTGAGGCTTCCCGACGCCCTCGCAGTTGCGCGCGGCGCCGAAGAACTGCCGCGGGAACTGCAGGGCGCGGTTGTCGACGCCGCCGCTCATGGTGCGGCCGCCCGGTCCCATCTCGCGGTTCGACGCGCGGCCGAGCCGGGTGAGGCTGTCGAGCAGGATCACCACGTGCCGGCCCGCCTCCACCAGCCGCTTCGCTCGCTCGATCGCGAGGCGGGCCAGCTTGATGTGGGCGTCCGCGGCCGAGTCGGAGGTGGAGGCCAGGACCTCGGCGTCCACCACGCGGCGGAAGTGCGTCACCTCCTCGGGCCGCTCGTCGATGAGCAGCAGGATGAGGTGGACATCCGGGTGGTTGGCCGGATCGCCACGCCCAGGTGCTCGAGCAGCGTCGTCTTGCCCGCCTTGGGCGGGGAGACGATCAGGCCCCGCTGCCCGTGGCCGACGGGCGCGATCAGGTCGATCACCCGCAGGCTGATCTCGGAGTTCTCCCCCGACAGCTCGAACGCCCGGTCGGGGTTGACCGAGATCAGGTCCTGGAAGTGCGGGAGGGCCTTGTACTCCTCCGGAGCGAGGCCTCCTGCCTTCGTGACTTCTACGAGTACGCGGCGACCGTTTCCACCATCGCGGGCGAGGCCTTCGACTTCCGTCCCGTCGCGCAGGCCGTGGTCCCGGGCAACGACGTACGGGACGACCACGTCGTCACGCTGAGGCAAATAGTTCTGGCCGACCTGCCTGACATATCCCCCCGCCCCCTCGGCTAGCTCGACCACTCCGTGAATCGATGTGGTCGGCCCCTCAGTCGGAATCGGGGCCTGGCGGGGATCTCTCGGTCCCTTCGGTCCGTGCTGCGGTCCGTTGGGCCTGTCCTGTCGATGGTGACGACGGCGCCGCGAGTGCCGCGGCCCTCGCCTCAAGGCAGGGCCACCCACCGCGACTGGGTCATCGTCTCCTCCGGTCTTCGACTATGCGGCTTCCGGCCCTGGGTTGTCAAGCGAGGGCAGGGGCGTCAGGGCCGCTCGCCGGGCAAGAGGGGTCGAAGCGTCACCACGTAGCGCCGGCCTTCGTGGCAGACCGAGGCGGGATCCGCGCCGGCGGGCCAGCGCTCGGCTTCGTCCGCGGCAAGACGCTGCGGACCGGCGAGCACGCTGTCGAAGGGCAGCGGGAGGAGCCACTCGCGGCACCCGCCCACGAGGATGCCCTCGCGGGCGGAGACCGCGTAGTCGGTCGGCGCCAGGGGATGCAGGCTCGGGTGGTCGAAGCGCAGCAGGTCCGAGACGAGCGCGGCGAGGGGCTGCAGCGCGGGAGGCGCGGAGGCGGGATCCCCGGTGATCACGACGTCGCGGGCGCCGTCCTTGAGCAGCCGCAGGCGGTACGTCTTCGAGGTGTCGTCGCCGAACGACACCGTCGGGCTGAGCAGATCCGACTTGCGCAGCTGCTTGATGCGGCGCTCGATCGTCTTGATCTCGTCCTTGTCGAGCTGGCCCACCCAGACCGCCGCGCTGCCCCCGACGAAGAGCTGACCGTCACGCTTCAACACGAAGCGCGGCGGCGCGGCGGCGGGGATGCTCCCGGGCACACCCACCGCGGCTTCGAGGATGAGCGTTGCCTCCGGGATCTCGCCGGCTCCGGAGGGCGACGCCGCGGCGAGCGCGGCCAGGACGAGAACGGCGCCCGCTCCTCTCACGGCCCGGTCGCCTCCAGCCCGACGGTGCGGTTGCGGCCCTCGTTCTTGGCCTGGTAGAGCCGGGTGTCGGCGGACTTGATCAACGTGAGATCGTCCTGCGCGTCGTCGGGGAACGTGGCCACACCTCCACTCACCGTGATGTGGTCGGGCGGTTTCCCGGCCTCCCCCGGGAACGCCTGCGCCGAGACCGCACTGCGGAAGGTCTCGGCGAAGCGCCAGGCGTCCGACGCCCCGGCCCCGTAGAGCAGCGCCACGAACTCCTCGCCCCCGTAGCGGGCCACGACGTCGCCCCGTCGCCCGGTCTTCCTGAGGATCTCCGCCACCTTGGCCAGGACCTTGTTCCCCTCCTGGTGGCCGTGGGTGTCGTTGTAGCCCTTGAAGTGATCGATGTCGAACATGACGAGGGCGAGGGGGTCCCCGGTCAGCTGGGCCCGCTCGAGCTCCATCGCCAGCCGTTCGCGGAAGAAGCCGTAGTTGTACAGGCCGGTCAGAGGGTCGGTGATCGCGCGGTGGTGGGTCCGGCTGACCCTCCAGGTCAAGCTGCGGACCCGCTCGAGCTGGAGCCAGAACAGCTGCTCGAGCACGTCCGGCCGCTCCCTCAGGAACTGCCGGAAGCGGGAAGCGGGAATGACGAGGATCTTCGATGCGCTGCGCGCCCGGACCGTGGCCGAGCGGGCCTGCCCGTCGAGCGCGGCCATCTCCCCGGCGACCGCGCCGGGGTAGAGGTGCCGGAGGATGATGTCCTCGCCGTCCGGGGCCTGGTGGGAGACCTCGAGGCGGCCCTCCAACAGCAGGACCACGTGGTCGCCGGGATCGCCCTCCCGCCAGAGCGTCGCCCCGGGCTCGAGGGCCTCCTCCCGCCCGAGCGGGCCCAGGTCGCCGAAGGTCCCGGGAAGAGTCTGGACGAAGAGGGAGGAGTCGTCCCTGGGGTCGGTCACAGTAGCCCCATGATATCTCCGGCCGGGACTCGAGTGTCGTAGCGTCCGGGGGCGGCATCGAGCCGCGGGGAGCCGGAGTCCGACGCTTGGCTGCCAGTATCATTCATCGCCCCCCGACCCTATCCCTCCCCACGGAGGGGGAGGGAAATGCCCGAGATAGGCCCCGTACGCCCGCATGTCCCCAGGGAAGAGACACGCGTGCGCGCCTAGGCCTGGTGGCCAGCCGCACTTCGATTCATCGACCCCCGCGCGCGCTCGCCGGGGGGTCTAGTGGGGAGCCGGGCGAGTGTAGAGATCGATCACGCGCTCGAGGGCCTGACGGCAGACCACGCAGAACCCCGGCCGGCGCGTGAACATCATGCAGTTGGCCTGGGGTCGGTAGTAGCCCCGTGCCGCGTACCTGGCGCCCTCGAAGGCCCCCACCGCGCCCGCGTGCTCCCCCCGCGCCAGCACCGCGTTCACCCGCCGTTGCTCCTCGCGAAAGAGGGTCTCCATCTCCTCCTCGGGGCGCCCCTCCGCGCGGATCGCACGGCGACGGGCCTGGATCTCCTTCTGAGCCGTCTCGAAGTCGTCCTTCGCCCACGGCGTCGGCAGCGGAACGCCCGGCGTCACGAGGTCCTTCCACTTCGGGGAGGTCGCGCTCGCGGTCGCGTTCAGCTCCCAGGGCTCGGGCCGATCGGACGTCGCCTCGTAGGCGACGTCCGACGTGTAGTACTCGTCGGCGAGGCCGGCGAAGTGATGGGCGAACTCGTGGACGAGGACGTACGGCGTGAAGGCGTTGTCGGAGGCGGTCGTGGCGTAGAGATTGAAGATGCCGCCCCCGCCGTACTTGCGGCCGTTGACGACGAGGATCACGGCCTCGTAGGGGACGGCCGCCGCCGCCTCACGAACGCGCCTGTTGTCGAAGGCGAGGACGTACCGCTCTGAGCCGAACGCGTCATAGGCGACCCGCAACGCCGAGCGGCGATGGATGCCGTCCGAGGGGCGGGCGACGCCACTCTCGCGGGAGGGGGTGTCCACCGCCCACACGTTGAAATCGGACTGGCGTTCCTTGAAAGGCGATGTCTCGAAGAGAAGGCCGGCCATCCGCAGGGCGTCACGGTGCCACTTGTCCATCTCCGCCTCGGTGTAGCCGTCGCCGAGGAGAACGACATCGACCTTCCTCGGCGGCGGGCCGCTCTCCAGCACCGCCCACACGTTGTCGCCCGGGGGCGGACCGGTCCGGTCCACGGTCGACTCCTCCGGGTCCACCGCCACCGCCCAGGCCTCGCGGAAGAGCCCGTCGACGCCTCGCTTCTTCAGCACCACGTGTGCCGTGCCCACGGGCTTGGGGAAGCGGAGCGACTCGTGGAAGGTCCGGTGGACGTGCCGGGCCTCCTCCGTCGTCTGCCACTCGCCACAGATGCTGGCGAAGCCGCGGGAGTAGACGGCGCGGTTGGTGGCGGTGTCGATCACCTCGAAGAAGTACTCCCCGAGGTTGGTGTCGTCGAGAGGGCGGTCGGGGTTGCCCGCCCACGGCCCCTCCTCGACCACTGCGTCGAGCGCGAAGCGCTCCTCGTCGGCGCTGGCGGTGTGGAAGTAGTCGAGCCGGAGCGTGGCCGGCGGCTCGGCCAGCACGGTGTCGGGGAGGGCAGCGGCGAAGGCAACGACGATAGTGACGAACCGGATCATCAGCTCACCTCGATCGGACCGCATCAGACCACAAAGGCGGCGGGACTGGAAGCGCCGGGTCGCCGGTGGTAGCGTCTTCGTCCGAGATGAAGCTCCGCCCCCTGCTGCTCCTCCCGCTCGTGGCCTCGGCGCCTCTGGCCGAGGCCGGATCCGTGCCGGTTCGCGCCCGCAACAGCATGGTCGTCTCCCAGAACGCCATCGCCTCCCAGGTGGGGGCGTCCATGCTCATCGCCGAAGGCAACGCGATGGACGCGGCCGTGGCCACCGCCTTCGCGCTCGCCGTGGTGCACCCCTCCGCCGGGAACATCGGGGGCGGCGGCTTCCTGGTCTACCGCCCGGCCCGGGGCGAGCCGGTGGCCTACGACTTCCGCGAGACGGCCCCGGCCGGTGCCAGCGCGACGATGTTCCTGCGGGACGGCGTGTACGACCGCGGGCGGCATCACGACAGCCACCTCGCGGTCGGGGTGCCGGGCACGGTGGCGGGTCTGCATCGAGCCTGGACGGAGCACGGCAACCTCCCTTGGGGACGTCTCGTGGAGCCGGCGATCGCCCTCGCCCGCGAGGGCTTCATGGTGACGGACGGGCTGGCCCGCTCGCTGGGCGGGGTACTCCCGGAGATGAAGGGTCACCCGGCTTCCCTCGCGCAGTTCTCCAGAGGCGGCGACCCCTACGAGATGGGCGACCTCCTGCAGCAGACGGACCTCGCCGACACCCTCGAGCGGATCGCGGAGGAGGGCCCGCGGGGCTTCTACGAGGGGAAGACCGCCCAGCTCATCGAGAAGGAGATGAAGAGAGGGGGAGGGCTCATCACGCGGGAGGACCTGCGCGCGTACCGGGCGGTTCGGCGCACGCTACTGCACGGTCGATACCGCGGCTTCGAGATCCTCACGATGCCTCCGCCGAGCTCGGGCGGCGTCATCCTGTTGCAGGTCTTGAACGTCCTCGAGGGATACGACCTCCCTGGCATGGGCTTCGGGTCGGCCACCTATCTGCACCACCTCGCGGAGGCCATGCGGCGCGCTTTCGCCGACCGGGCCCGCCACCTCGGCGACCCCGACTTCGCCCCGGACATGCCCGTCCTTCGGCTCGTCTCCAAGGAGCACGCCGCCGCGCTGCGGCGCACCATCCGCCCAGATCGTGCGTCGGTCTCGGCGCCCTCGAGCTTCGAGTGGCCGGACGCGGGAACGGAGACCACCCACATCTCGGTCGTGGACGCCGAGCGCAACGTGGTCTCGCTCACCTACACGCTCGAGGAGGGCTACGGCTCGAAGATCGTGGTCCCCGGAGCGGGCTTCCTCCTGAACAACGAGATGGGCGACTTCAACGCCGCTCCCGGCCTCACGGACGCCACTGGCCTCATCGGGACCGAGCCCAACCTCGCCGCCCCCGGCAAGCGCATGCTCTCCAACATGACGCCCACGATCCTCGTCGATGAGAGCGGGCCCTGGCTGGTCCTCGGCAGCCCCGGGGCCCGCCGCATCCCGAACGCGGTCGCCCAGACGATCATCAACATGGTCGACTTCCGGATGAACGTCCAGGAGGCGGTCGACGCCCCTCGGGTGCACCACCAGTGGCTGCCCGACCTGCTCCGCTACGAGCGCAACGGTTTCTCTCCCGACACCCTCGACATCCTCCGCACGTGGGGCCACCAGGTGGAGGAGGTCGACTCCGGGACGTATTCGATGGGCTCGGTGCAGGCGGTGGCCATCCGCGACGACGGGCGACTGCTCGAGGGCGGGTCCGACCGACGGCGCCCGGACGGTGCGGCAATCGGGCGCTGAGCGGCCACGCCACTGAAGCGGTGTCAACCGCTGGCGCGCGCAGTCCCGAGGGGGTTCGGCGTGCACCGCCAGTTCGACTGTGTGCCCGGCAGCACCGAAGTGGAGCAGGGTCCTCGTCCTTGTTCGGGAGGATCAGGCCATGGACGGTGGTGGGCCGCCGCGCTCAGGGCGCTCGGTCACGAGCTCGGGGTGATCGCGCCGGAAGCTCTCGGCCAGGTGGCAGTCCCAGCAGACCGGCTTGTGGCGGGCCAGGACGCCGATGACCTGCTCCGGGGCAAAGGAGGCCCAGGTGGCGAGGGTGCCGTCCGGCGCGAGCAGCGCCGGCTTGTGGTCGTGCCAGTGGATCTCGCCGAACGTCCGACCACAGAAGGCGCAGGCCTTCGCCCCGTACCAGTCGGCCAGGATGGTGCGCACGCGACACCCTTCGGGAGACGCCTCGATCTGGCTCAGGCACTCCTGTCCGCAGCCGGCCTTCTCGGGCCACCTCGTGCAGTCCTCGAGCCGGAGTTCCGGCCGGCCCTGGGGTGTGCTCCACGCCGCGTGGGGGGCGTCGACCTCGACCGCCACGAGCTCGTGGTTCTCCGGACACTCCACCACCCGCGTGCCCCGGTACTTGAGCCAGGCGCCCAGGGCCCGGCGGCCAAACACGAAGAGCACTCCCAGACCCACGAGAGCGGCTACGCCGAGGACGAGCTGGAATGGAGTCGGCATGGGAGTCTCCCTTGGTTCCGATTTACGCCTCGGGGACCTCGAAGAAAATAGATCGTTTGTTTCAGCGAGTGCCGGCAGGGCCTAGCTCCTGCCAGGAGAGAGGGTTAGAGTCATGGGCGCACCACCCTCAGGAGGACCCCGGATGAAGCTGGCAACCTGGAACGTGAACTCGATCCGCGCCCGGGAGGCACGCGTGCTCCGCTGGCTGGAGGCGGAACGCCCGGACGTGGTGTGCCTCCAGGAGCTCAAGGTGACGACCGAGGCCTTCCCTTTCGAGACGCTGCAGGCCGCCGGCTACTTTGCCGCGGTCCACGGGCAGAAGACGTACAACGGGGTGGCCATTCTGTCGCTCGTCGAGCCGGAGGACGTGGAGCGGGGCTTCGGAGACGAGGGCGACGACACGCAGGCACGGCTCGTGTCGGCGCGCGTCGGGGGCATCCAGGTGGCGAGCGCGTACGTGCCCGAACGGCGCCGAGGTGGGTTCGGAGAAGTGGGCCTACAAGCTGGAGTGGCTGACCCGCCTGAGGGGCTGGCTCGACCGCCGCTTCGCGAAGACCGACCCGATCGCGCTGTGCGGCGACTTCAACGTGGCGCCCGAGGCGCG
This sequence comes from uncultured Acidobacteriota bacterium, assembly GCA_963700695.1. Lineage (GTDB taxonomy): Bacteria > Acidobacteriota > Vicinamibacteria > Fen-336 > Fen-336 > JAJDNS01. The sequence continues at coordinate 409,977 of CAVOYO010000010.1, forward strand.
GGACGTCTGCGATCCCCCCGCCTGGGAGGGCAGCGTGCTCACCCACCCCGAGGTCCGTCGTGCCCTGCAGGACGTGCGGGCCTGGGGCCTCGTCGACGCCTTCCGCCTCCACCACGAGGATCCCGGCTTCTATTCGTGGTGGGACTACCGTATGCTGGCCTTTCCCAAGGACAAGGGTCTGCGGATCGACCATATCGACCTGAGCGCGCCGTTGGTCGGTCGCTGCACGGGGGCGGTGATCGACCGCAGCGAGCGAAAGGGCAAGCAGCCCTCCGATCACGCCCCGGTGGTCGTCGAGCTGGACGGCTGATCGGACACGGGCCGGGAGGTCTTCGATGCTGGACATCCATGCTTCTGTTCGTCTCTGGGCACTCGGCGCCGCCGTCGCCCTCACCGCTCGCGCCCGCGGTGGCGGCCGCGGGATCGTCGGAGCGCCCGGCCGACCATCGAGACCGTCCCGGGAGGCCTGGCCGCCCTCGACGCCCAGCTCGAGACGCTGGCCCGGCGGGTGGCCCCCGCGGTCGTGCAGGTGGTGGCCTCGGGCTACACGGCGGGGGGAGGGGCCCTCCTCGCCCGCGCGCACTCCTACGGCTCGGGGGCCGTCGTCGATCCGGACGGCTGGATCGTGACCAACGCCCACGTCGTGGAGGGCGCCCGCGCCGTGCACGTCGAGCTGCTCCGCTTGCGCGAGCCGGGCGAGCCGGGATCGATCCTCCGGCCCCGCAGCCGGCGCCTGACCGCCCGGGTGGTGGGCTCCGACATCGAGACGGATCTCGCGGTGCTGAAGGTCGAGGCCACGGGCCTTCTCTCGCTGCCCCTGGGCGATTCCGACGATCTGCGCCAGGGACAGCTCGTGCTCGCCTTCGGCAGCCCTCTCGGGCTCGAGAACTCGGCGAGCCTCGGCGTCGTCAGCTCCACCGCCCGCCAGCTCGCACCGGACTCGCCGATGATCTACGTGCAGACCGACGCCGCGATCAACCCCGGCAACAGCGGAGGCCCGCTGGTGGACGTCGAGGGTCATATGGTGGGGCTCAACACGCTCATCGCCTCACAGTCGGGCGGCGACGACGGCATCGGCTTCGCCGCCCCGTCCAACATCGTCCGCTCGGTCTTCGAGCAGATCCGCAAGCAGGGAAGGGTCCGCCGCGGGGTCATCGGCGTACGCGCCCAGACCATCACTCCCGACCTCGGCGACGGGCTGGCGCCTGGGTGTCCACCGCGGCGTCGTGCTCTCCGACGTGCGGCCCGGTGGGCCGGCGGCGGCAGCGGGGCTGCGCGTAGGCGACATCGTGGTGGCGCTCGACGGCAAGCCGATGGAGAACGCACGTCAGCTCGACGTCAACCTCTACCGGCGCGCTCTCGGGGACGTGGTGACGCTCGACGTCGTCCGCAGCGGCGTGCGGCTCAGCTTCGACGCGACCGTCCTGGAGCGGCCGAAGGACCCGGAGCGCTTCATCTCGCTGGTGACGCCGGAGCGAAACCTCGTGTCCCGTCTCGGGGTCCTCGCCCTCGAGCTCGACGCCGACCTCCTGAGGGCCGCCGGGCCCCTCCGCGGCAGCGAGGGCGTGCTGGTGGCGGCGCGGGCCGGCGGCAGCTACGGCACCGAGGACGACCTGCGGCCCGGTGATGTCATCTACGCCGTCAACGGTGTGTCGGTGCGCGGTCTCGGCGAGCTCCGCCAGGCGGTGGGGCGCCCGGCCCCGGGCGAGGTCGCTCGTCCTCCACGATCGAGCGCGGAGGGCAGCTCCTCTTCGTCGTCGTGACGCTCGAGTGACCGGGGGGCACGGCGGCCGGGGCTCCAACCCTCGGGAGGCCCTCAGGAGCGGAGGAGGCGCTTCAGGAGCTGGATCTGCCCCGCGTGGTAGAGATCGTGGGCGGCGACGCCGCGGACGAGCCGCCCGATCGTCTCCTTGCCGCCCGGCGCCCGGCGACGCAGGTCGGCGTCGGTGAGGTCGGCCACCGCCTCGCGCAGCCGGCGGTGACACTCGCCGAGAAGACCGACGTCCTGGCGCCACTTGTCCTCGGCGGGCGAGATCGGGCTCGCGAACCAGTTGCTCCCCTTGCGCGGGAATGCACCCGCGCTTCTCGCCGGTCAGCCGGCGCCTCGCGGCGTACTTCCAGTAGGCCGCGTGGATCACGATCTCCCAGACGTTGTGCCGGTCCGGGGCGGGCGCCAGAGCGCCTGGTCACTGCTCAGTCCGCGGAGCGAGCCCCTGCAGGTTGGGGCCGTGCCAGGATTGACGATCGTAGGCCTCGTCGAGCTGCTCCAGGAGAGAGCTCACGCGACCCGGTTCCCCCGCGTTGCCTTCCCCATTCGCCTGCCTCCTTTCGAATCCTGGCGCATCACGTTCACGGCCACGGCTCGCCGCGGCGAGCCGCCTCGCGCATCGCCTGTGCCGCCGGACGCCCCTGGAGCACCGCCGGATCGAGCCGCACCGCCTCGTCGAACGAGGCCGCCGCCTCCTCGTAGCGACCCAGGGCGTGCAGGGCGATCGCAAGGACGCTCCGGGTCGACGGCGTCGGCCGCGTCGAGCCGAGCCGCCTCCTCGAGCGCGGCGAGCGCCTCCGCCTTCTCGTTCAGAGCGAAGAGCAGCATCGAGCCCAGATTGAACCAGGCCGAGGACTCCTCCGGCTCGAGTCGCACGTCCTCCCGGTAGTGCTCGGCGAGCTCGCTCCACTGCTCGAGGTCGACCAGATGAGTCGCCAGGACCTCGCGAACCGCCTCCCGCCGCTCCGGACGCAGCCCGAGGGCCAGGGCCGCGCGGCAGGCCTCGATCCCCGCCTCCTCGTCGAGCCTCTCGCACAGCCGCGCCTGCTCGCGCGCCTGCGGCGTTTCTTCCGCCGCGGGCGTGGGCGCGGCGGCCAGCCCGGTCGCCACGAGGATCACGCTCATTGCGGCCGCGAGCAGACTGGCGCGCTTGGGCAGGGTGGGCTCGGCCATCGAGGGGGGCTCCGGAAGGGAGGAGTCTAGCAGAACGAATGGGTCGTTTGGCTCATCATGAAGGGGGCGTTCTCACTCTGAGAATAGGGGGCCGCACCGTCGAAACATCGTGAGGGCGCGCCGGCGTGCGCGCGGGGAGGATCGACATGACCATCGCGTTCGGGCCGCGGCGTGCCGAATGGATCGAGGTGACGGAACCCGAGACGGCACCCCTCGGCCCCGAGGAGCTCGCCCGCTTCGAGGCCTACGATCTCGTCTACCGCTCGCTCTGCGCTCTCCTCTACAACTACGTGCCGCAGTCCGGACACCCCGGGGGGTCGATCTCCTCGGGCCGCATCGTGACCGGCGTGCTCTTCGACGCCATGGACTACGACCTGGGCCGACCCGACCGCGACGACGCCGACATCATCTCCTACGCCGCCGGACACAAGGCGATGGGTCTTTACGCGATGTGGGCCCTGCGGGACGAGATGGCGCGCATCGCGAAGCCGGACCTCCTGCCGTCCGATGTCGCCCACCGCCTGCGGCTCGAGGACCTGCTCGGCTTCCGGCGCAACCCCGTGACCCGGACTCCCCTCTTCCTGAAGCACGGGGCCCGGGCCCTCGACGGGCACCCGACGCCGGCCACGCCTTTCGTCCGGCTCTCGACGGGCGCCTCCGGCGTGGGCGTCGCGAGCTCGATCGGCCTCGCTCTAGGCGCCCGCGACTTCTACGGCAAGGACGCCCCGAAGGTCCACGTCATCGAGGGCGAGGGCGGGCTCACCCCGGGACGGGTGGTCGAGGCCCTCGCCGCCGCGGGCACCGCCCGCCTCGACAACGTCGTCTTCCATGTCGACTGGAACCAGGCGTCCATCGACACGAACCGCGTCTGTCGCGACGGCGACGAGCCCGGCGAATACGTCCAGTGGACGCCCATGGAGCTGTTCCACCTTCACGACTGGAACGTGGTGGAGGTGGCGGACGGTCGCGACTTCCAGCAGGTCCTCGCCGGCCAGCGCCGGGCCGCCTCGTTCGACAACGGTCAGCCGACCGCGGTCGTCTACCGGACGACCAAGGGCTGGCTGTACGGCATCGAGGGTCGTGCCTCCCACGGGGCGGGCCACAAGCTCTGCTCGGACGCCTTCTACGCCGCCCTCGCGCCGCTCGCGCACTCGGCCGGCTTCACCCTGCCGTCGTGCGAGGCCACGGGGCACCGCTGCGAGATGGGCGGCGACGGGGCCGCCACCCAGGAGGAGTGTTTCTACGACGCGCTCCTCCTCGTGCGCAAGGCGCTGGAGGACGATCGCCCCACCGCCGAGGTCTTCGCCGGTCGGCTCACCTCGGCGCAGCAGCGCCTCGACGACCGCCACCGCGGTCCTCGTGACGGTGCGCCGAAGGTCGAAGCTGTCTACGAGCTCGCGGCCGAGAGTGGAACACCGAACGAGCTCCAGCTCGAGCCGGGCTCGGCGACCACCCTCCGCGCCCAGCTCGGCAAGGCCCTGCAGCGCTACAACCGGGCTTCGGGCGGGGCGCTTCTGGTCGGCGCGGCCGACCTCCTCGGGTCCACCAGCGTCAACACCGTGGCGGCCGGTCTGGGCGAGGGCTACTGGAACGCCTCCGACAACCCCACCGCGCGCACCCTCTCGATCGGCGGGATCTGCGAGGACGCGATGGCGGGGATCCTCTCCGGCCTCTCGTCCTTCGGGCACCACGTCGGAGTCGGCTCGTCCTACGGCGCCTTCATCGCTCCCCTCAGCCACATCGCGGCCCGCCTCCATGCCATCGGCTCCCAGGCGGAGGCCCCCCAGGGCCCGTGGTCGCCGATGATCATCGTCTGTGCCCACGCGGGGTTGAAGACCGGCGAGGACGGGCCGACCCACGCCGACCCCCAGCCCCTTCAGCTCCTCCAGGAGAACTTCCCGCGCGGAACGTCCATCACCCTCACCCCCTGGGACCCCCAGGAGATCTGGCCGGTCCTGGCCGCGGCGCTGCGACGCCGTCCGGCGATCCTCGCACCCTTCGTCACCCGACCCGGCGAGACCGTGCCCGACCGCGCGGCCCTCGGCCTCGCCCCGCCGGAAGCAGCGGTGACCGGCGTCTACCTTCTGAGGAAGCCCAAGGGTTCGGGGCGGGGCACGGTCGTTCTCCAGGAGAGCGCCGTGACTTTCGCGTTCGTGGAGGGGGCCCTGCCTCTTTTCCAGAAGGAGGGGCTCGACCCCTGGGTCTACTCCGTGGCGAGCGCGGAGCTCTTCGATCTGCTCCCCGCCGAGGAGCAGCAGAGGATCTTCCCCGAGGAGCGGGCACGCGAGGCCATGGGGATCACCGGGTTCACGCTACCCACGATGTATCGCTGGATCCGCTCCGACCTTGGCCGGGCCCACACGCTCCATCCCTACCGCAAGGGACACTACCTCGGGAGCGGCCAGGGCCCCATGGTCCTCCGCGAGGCCGGCCTGGACGGCGAGAGCCAGGTCCGGGCCATCAAGGATTTCGTGAAAGCGCTCGGGTGATCAGCCGTTGAAGATGGCAGCGCTCGAGGCACTGGAACGCTTGCTCGAGGGGAACCGCCGCTTCCGCTCGGGCAAGCGGAGCGCGGACGGTCTGTCCAGCCTCGCCCGACGGTCCGAGCTGGTGACGGGGCAGAAGCCATTCGCGATCGTCCTCGGGTGCTCCGATTCGCGTGTGCCGGCCGAGATCGTGTTCGACCAAGGCCTGGGCGACCTGTTCGTCGTCCGTGTCGCCGGGAATGTCGTTGCTCCCTCACAGATCGGCAGTGTGGAGTTCGCAGCCGAGCAGTACGGCACACGGCTGGTCGTGGTTCTCGGCCATTCCCAGTGCGGGGCCGTGCTCGCGACCCTGGAGGAGATGCGCCGGCCTGGCAAAGCTCAATCACAGAATCTGCGCTCGATCGTAAACCGCATTCGACCCGCCGTGGAAGGCCTGGCGGCCGACCGCGGAGAAGACGACGACGCTCTCGTGCGTGACGCCGTGCGCGCCAACGTCCGTGCCTCGGCGAATCAGCTGCGCCACGGTTCCGATGTTCTCGAGCGGCTGATCGAACGTGACGGCCTGCTCGTCTTGGGCGCGGAGTACTCTCTCGAGACCGGCATGGTGGACGTCTTCGACGGTGTACCCGAAGCCGGCCAGCAAGCGGTAGCCGCGGACTGAGGCAGGAGGAGGCTGATGGTTCTCGAAACTCTCTTCGCCGCCATCTACGTGATCGCGGCCGCGGTGTCCCTGTGGTCGCGGTCCCAGGTCGTCGGGTTCCTCGAGGACACCCCGAGCATCCGCAGCGGAGCCGACCTCGAGCGGTTCAAGGAGCTGGCGCGGCTGGAGATGTACCTGGCCCTCGCGATGCTCGCGCTTCTGGGCACGGGATTGATCATCGGGCTGGTGCTCGTCCGGGAGCACGGCGTCGGGGCGCTTCTCGCGGTGATCCTCGTCAACGGCGTCGTCTTCGGCCTCGGCATGTATCACAAAGGCGTCGAGGGGAGGGCCCGGGGCCTTCGGACCGCGGAGGGCCTGGACACGGAGTACCGCCGCGTCTGCTACGCGTGGAACAAGAAGGCTCTCCCGGACTTCTGAGACCGCGGCGACCACGTCGAGCTCACTCAGCGCCTCGTCGTCGAGGGTGGGTGGGAAGACGGGTTGTGTTCCTAGCAGGACCGTTGCCTTGGGTTGCGGTCCGAAGAATCCGCCGGGCGGGCCGTGAGGGCCTGATGCGGACGGCTCAGGGCGTGACAGACGTCTCCGAGTCGAGCCGGTCGACGCCGTAGGCGGCGCGGATCCGCTCCGCGGACGCCCGGGCCTCCTCCACGTCGAGGACGAGGCGCTCGGGGGCCAGCCCCGGCAGGAGCTCCACGACGTGGAACCGTCCGTCGGGACGGCGGAAGGCCTCTCGCAGGTCGTCCATGCTGCCGATCGTCCGTCCGTTGACCCGGTCGACGATCACGTCGCGGACGCTTTCGTACCCGAGGTTGGCCGCGTCGGGGAGGACGCTCGAGAGCAGCACGATGCGGGGACGCTCGGGCGAGGGCTGAGCGGCCTCACGATCGTGGGCGATCAGCAGCCGTGGCGGCCCCCGCCGTCGCCAGTCACCGAAGGTGGAGAGGTAGGGGACGGTGAGCTCCTGGAAGACGAGCCCGCCCACGACGGAGTAGTTCGGTCCGTGTCCGTAAACGTAGGGCGGGATCTTGTCCGCCTCGGCCCGGATCTGGCGGAGAGGCACCGCGACCGCCTGCCGTTCGCCGTCGCGCAGGATCCGGACGTCGATGGTGTCGCCCGGGCGGCGCCCGTCGGAAAAGAGGAGGGCGAAGAGCATGCGCCCGTAGAGCGGGTGCTCGTAGTGGCCGGTGGGGTCGATCGGGACCCCCGCCACCTCGAGGATCACGTCGCCAACTCGAAGGGCCCCGGCCGCGGTGCCGTGGGGCAGGACGCGGACGAGGCGCACCCCGCTCTCCTCGGCGGTCAGGCCCAGCGAGTCCCGCAGCGCCGGGTTCGTGAGGTTCTGCCAGCCGAACCCGCCCCGTGGGAAGCCGCGCCACTCGCCTCGGCCCGCCTCCTCCACGAAATGGGAGAGCACGGGCGAGGCGATGGCGGACCAGGCATTCCCGGCTCGGCCGGCGAGGAGACCGACCACCGTCCCGTCGGCAACCACCACCTCCGACGCGCCGAGCCCCTCCACCCCGGTGGCCACGTCGAGGGTCAGCAGGTGCGTCCGCGAGAGGCCGTGACGGCCCGCGCGGACCTGGCGCACCGTCCCGGGGTAGCTGTCGAGGAGCCCGGACTCCTGCCAGCGGAGAATGGACAGCTCGCTCTCACGTGGGACCGGATCGGCCAGGGGCAGCGGCTCCAGGCCCTCCCAGAAGCCAGGCTCGTCCACCTCGATCAGGGTGAGCGGCCCTTCGGGGTCGGTGAGCACCACGCGCCCGCGAGTGCGCGCGTCCTCGCCGAGCTTCTGCACCTCGACGAGCAGGTGGTTGCCGAACGCGGTGGCGGCGCAGAGGATCCTCGGGCCGGCGACCACGAGGCCGGTCGCCGGTCGCGTCCACGGGGGCTCCTTGGCCCAGGGCGTGTTCCAGTTCCACTCCTGTCCGGTCACGAGGACGCGAACGATCCCCGCTCGCAGGTCCCCGTTGAGCACCGGGGTCGGTGCGGGTGCGCTCACGACCGCCGGGGCGGGTTCGGCCTCCGCCGGGGCGGCCTCCGACTGGGCGAGCGCCTGCGGAGCGCCGGCCAGGGCAAGGAGGGCCACGCCGATCGCGGCCAGCCCGGTGCCGATCCCGGCGTCGGCAGCCTGCGAGAAGCGCTTCATCGGCGTGATCGCGAGCGTCCCTCCGACCTCACGATTCGAGCGCACCGAGTCGGAACGCCACTGGTGTTCCGTCACCGAAGTCGTGTGTACATCCTCAGCGCGCAGTGTTGCCGGGGCCTCGGCGTGCACCCCGTCTGCGGGCCTGCCAGCTTCGAAGTGAAGGCAGGGTCCTCGCCGGGGCCCCGCCCGCCGAGCCCCTTCGCCGCGCTGACTGCCTCGTCTGCTCGACATCGATGACACGCCACTAGAGCTTGCGGTCGCGCGAGATCGCATATTGCTGGAGGATCTCCTCGTGGGCGGCCTTCGCCTTCTCCCGGTCGAGGGCCTCGATGCCCGCGTCTCCCTCGAAGACGATCTCGTCGAAGCGTCCCTCGCAGGAGTCGAAGGCCTCGACGACGTCCTCGAGGGAGCGTATGGGAAGACCGTTGATGGCCTCCACCGCCACGGGTCCGCCGTAGGCCATCTGTGAGTTGACAGGGTGCCGGAGCACCCGCAAGAGCACGATGACCTGGCGATCCGCGTCCTTCGGCCTTTCGGCCTCGCGGAAGAGCTGGTGCCACACGAGATCGCGGTTGGCGCTCTGGGCCCAGTTGCGCCCGAACATCTTCAGGACCTCGGCGTCGAGGGGCACGAAGACGAGGCCGGCGTGCACGACGTAGTGCGGTCCGACGTCGTAGCGATTGCGCAGGCGGTCGTAGCGCGGGATGCGGAGGGCGGTCGCGGTGAGGTCGAGCTCGCGGCGGTCGCGCCAGACCGTGAAGCGGACCGTCTCACCGATCTGCCGGTCGTCGAAGCGGGTCTGGAAGGTCACTCGCGCATCCCCGATCGTGACGGTGCCGTCGTTGGCGATGGCGTGGCCGTCAACCTCGAGGAGGACGTCCCCGGGCTCGACGATGCCGTCGGCGGTGCCGCCGGGCACCACCCGGTTTACGACGACGCCGCTGCGGCGGGCGGGCAGCCCACGCTCGCGGCGGTAGGCGGGCGAGAGCAGCGGGCTCGTCTCGAGGCCGGAGTCCGGGAAGCCGTCGTATCTCCCGTCCTCGAGGTCCTGGAGGAAGTGCCGGACCACGGGGATGGGGATGAAGAAGCCCATGTTGTCGAAGCCGGGGAACCCCTGGAAGGCAACGCCCACCACCCGGCCGTCCTGCACGACCGGGCCCCCGCTGTTTCCAGGATTGATGGCGGCATCGGTCTGGACCACGAGGTGGGCATCTGGTCCGCTGTGCACGTACCCCCGCATCTCGATGCGGGACACGATGCCCGCGGTGGACGAGACGTCCTGGCCCCCGAGCGGGAAGCCGTAGGTCAGCACCTGGGAGCCGGTGCGCGGGAGCTCACCCAGAGCCAGAGGCTGGAGCCCCTCGGCGAAGCTGTCGTCTTCGACGCTCAGCACCGCGAGGTCGCAATCGTGAGCCACCGCCTCGACGGTGGCGATGCGGGGATTGGCCTGGTCCGGTCGCCGGACCAGGATCTGTCGCGCATCGGCCACGACGTGGGCGTTGGTGACGATCCGACCGTCGGCGATCAGGAAGCCGCTGCCGAGGGCGGCCTGCACCGCCGTCTGGCGCCAGGGCATCGACCAGTCGAAGCGCGAGCGGTAGACCTGCACGTGCACGACCGAGGCCGAGATGCCGTTGCCGCCGGATCCCTCCGAGGCCGCGGCCCCGCGGGGACCCGGGATCGCCGCCGTGAGGGCGACGAAGAGGACGACGACCGCGGAGATGGGGTGTGCCACGGCGGCTCTCATGCGGCCTCCTCGGCGGCGGCTTCGGCCACCCGCGTGGCGTCCGCGACGGAGTCGGGGATCCCCGTGCTCCAGATGCCGGCGCCGGTCAGGTGGAGACCGGGCACCCCGCCCACCGTCTTCTCGACCGCCCGCATCCGCTCGAGATGCCCCACCTCGAGCTGCGGGGTGCCGCCGGGCCAGCGGAAGACGCGGTTGAGAACGGGCTCGCCCTTCAGCCCGAGGACCGGTGTCATGTCGCGGTGCACCGTCTCCACCATCTCCTCGTCCGAGAGACCCAGCACCTCCCCGTCGCGGACCCCGCCCAGGAAGCCGCGGAGGAGCACGTGGCCCTCGGGGGCGCGGTGGGCGAACTTGGTCGAGACGAAGCTGAGGGCGGTGGTGCGCAGCCCCTCGGTCTGCGGAACCACCATCCCGTATCCGTCGAGGGAGTGGGCCACGTCCTCGCGGCGGTAGCCGAGAAGGACGGTGGCCGACGACGCGAAGGGAACCGCAGCCAGCGTGCGGGCGACGTCGGGCAGAAGCCCCTCGAGCACGGGCGCGATCTTCGGACCGGGCGCGGCCACGATGACGCCCCCGGCGTGCACCGTCTCGCCCGTCTCCAGACCGATGGAGTATCCCTCACCGCGACGGGTCAGCGACCGCACCACGGCACCCGTCCTCACCGACTCCCGCTCGAGACGACCGACGAGCGCGGTCACGAGCTCGCGCAGCCCGCCCCGTAGCGAGTAGAAGGCGGCCGGCGGGGGCGCCCCGGGCTTCGGCTTCGGGCGCGGGGCCGCCCACATCCCCCGCACCAGGCTCCCGTGCTTCGCCTCGAGGTCCCGGAAGCGCGGGAACGTGGCGAGGATGGAGAGCCGTTCGGGATCGCCGGCATGAATGCCGGCGAGGAGCGGCTCGCCCAGGCGGTCGACCGCCTCCTGCCCGAACCGCCGCCTGAGGAAGCTCGCGATCGACTCGTCGCCGTTCTCCCGGCGCCCGGGGCGGACGAGGTCGAGGCCCATCCGCAGCTTGCCCGGCCAGGAGAACAGCCCGCTCCGGGCGAACGGCAGGAGCTTCGTCGGCACCGCGAGCATCATGCCCTCGGGCAGTGGGTGCAGCGTCCGTCGGTGGAGGATGTAGACGGCACGCAGCTCGGGGTTGGTCGGGATCAGGCGGTCGCCGAGGCCCAGCTCCCGGCACAGGGCGAGCCCCTCAGGCTTCTGGGCGAGCATCGAGTCGGGGCCGCCCTCGAGCAGGAAGCCGTCCTTGGTCTCGGTCCGGATGACCCCACCCACGGTCGGGCCCGCCTCGAGGAGGAGGAAGGGGACGCCGCGCTTCTGGAGCGTCCAGGCGGCAGAGAGACCTGAGATGCCGCCCCCGATGATCGCGATCGCCGTGCTGGTCACAAAGAACCATGATACACGGCAGCGGCGGGGCGCGCCCGGAGCCCATTCGGTCGTTGACAGGCCGGCCAGACAGCTGTCAGACTCCGCCCATTCGTCAGGGTGCCCCCCGCTTCGGGGGGACAAAAGGGAAGCAGGTTGAAGGCCTGCGCGGTCCCGCCACTGTAACCGGCGAGCCCACTCTCTCAGGCGCTTGAAGGGCGCCGCCACTCGGGGAAACCCGGGGAAGGCCGAGAGCAAGGCGATGATCCGGGAGCCAGGAAACCTGCCCTGACTTGCCAGAATGCAAAGGCTTCTCGCGTGAAGGAGCTCCTGGATCCCGGACGGACCAAGATCCCACATCCCGCCGGTCATCCAACATTCCGACGCGAACAGCCTCCGTCAGGAGGTTCAATGACCATTCGCATTTCGACAAGGGCAGTCACTGCGTGGAGCACTGCTCGGACGCGGCCCGGGCGGGCCGCTGCCTGCGAACCCTCGGACTACGCGGCGGGGGCGCTTCAGGGGCCCGCTCCGCGGGGACCTCGCTCCCACGTGCCTTCGCTCGAGGCCGGGCCTGGTGTCCGTTGTCTCTTCGCTCGCTCCGTCGTTGCCGCCGGTGTCTGCGTCCTGCTCGTGGCCGCGGGGGGAGTGACAACCGCGGCCGGGGGAACGCTCGGGGGCGCGGTCCGCACGAGCGATGGCGTCCCGCTTCCCCACGTGGCGGTGAGCGTGGAGGGTGCGTCGGACACGAAGCTGGTCACCACTGGACCCGAGGGCCGCTACCGCGTGGACGGCCTGGTTCCGGGCGAGTACACGATGTCGGTCGACGCTCCGGGGCTCGTCCTCGACCCGCCGGCACGCGCCATCGTTGGCACCGGCGACACGCTCCTCGATCTCGTGCTCTCCCCCGCCCCGGTGCGGGAGCGCGTGCTGGTGACCGCGGCGCGCGGGGAGGCGACGCACTCGAACCTCGGGGTGAGCACGAACGTGCTCGACCGCGAGCGGATCGAGGAGCGTGCGGCCCCGTCGCTCCTGCCGCTGCTGCAGGAGATGCCGGGCACCGCCACCGCCCGCACCGGGGCCACCGGCATGCAGGGGTCGGTCTTCCTCAGGGGCGGGGAGGCCCGCTACGCCGCCGTGCTGGTCGACGGGATGCCGGTGAACCAGCCGGGGGGCGCGTTCGACTGGAGCGCGGCCCTGCCCTTCGAGCTCGAGCGGATCGAGGTCGTCCGAGGGGCGGCGAGCAGCCTCTACGGCAACGATGCCCTCGCCGGAGTCATCCAGCTCGTCACCCGCCGCGCCCGGGAGGGTGAGGCGCCCTCGCTGCGCGGCGAGGCGGAGGCGGGGAGCTTCGGCTGGCAGCGCTACCAGGCCGCGACCACGGGCGCGCGCGGCGCGTTCGACTGGAACCTCGGGGTGCAGCGGCTCACCACGGACAACGCGGAGCCCAACGGCCGCTTCGAGCAGACCGCTTTCGCGACCTCGCTCGGCTTCCGTTTTGGGCCACAGACGCAGGGGCGCGCCGTGGTCCGCTACGACAACGGCGACGTCGGAACCGCCGGGCCCACTGCCTACGGCCGGCCCGACCTCGATGCCTCCTTCGAGAGGAAAGACACCGTGGCGTCGGCCTCGGTGCGCCACACCGCCGGGCGGGCCGGCCACCTCTTCAGCCTCGGATACACGCGCACGGATCAGCTGTCGCTGAACCCGATCGACTCCGGCTGCCACACGCCCGAGTGGAAGGGGCAGACGGGCGCATTCCCCATCTGCGACTTCCCCAACCCCGCCGGCTTCCAGAACCAGACCTCGAGGGTGTACGCGGGATACCAGGCCGACCTCTCGCTCGGGACGCGCCACGTCCTGAGCGCGGGCGCCGACGGCGAGTACGAGACGGGCGAGCTCGGCAACCGGGCGGAAAAGCTGCTGCGCCCGGACCGGACGAGCTTCGGCGCCTACGTCCAGGATCGGGTGCTCCTCGGCCGGCGCGCGTACCTGACGATCGGGGGACGCGTGGAACGCAACGGCGTCTACGGTACGAAGGCCGTGCCCCGCGCCGCGCTCGCCGTTCGGCTCCGGGAGGGTGAGGACGCGACCACACTCCGCACCAGCGCGGGGATGGGGATCAAGGCGCCGAGCTTCCTCGAGTCCTACGGGGAGTCCTTCTTCGCGAAGGGGAACCCCGACCTCGACCCCGAGCAGAGCCGGACCTTCGACCTCGGCCTCGAGCAGCGCCTCTTCGGCAGCCGCCTGCGGGCGGTCGTCACCGCTTTTCACCAGGACTACCGCGACCAGATCGCCTACACCGTGGTCGACTTCAACACCTTCGAGGGGACCTACGTGAACCTGGGCCGCACACGGGCGCAGGGGATCGAGGTCGAGCTCGACGCGCGGCCTCGTCCCTGGCTCGCTCTGCTCGGGCAGTACACCTACACCGACAGCGAGATCCTGGAGAGCGCGAACGACTTCAGCCCCCTCTACGCCGTGGGCGAGCCGCTCCTGCGCCGCCCCCGCAACCAGGCCTCACTGACGGCGCGCCTCAGCTTCCCTCGGTGGAGCGCGGGGGCGACGGTGGTCCACGTCGGCGAGCGTGCGGACAGCGACTTCGTGGGTCTCGGCCTGACCCGCAACGTGGCCTACACCCGTCTCGACGCTCGGGTGCACGTCCGCATCGCGGGCCCCCTCGAAGCCTGGCTGGTCGGTGAGAACCTCACCGACGCCGCCTATCAGGAGGTGCTGGGGTACCCCGCCCTCGGGCGGTCGGTTCGCGGCGGCCTTCGCCTCGCTGTCGGAGGAGGGGGGCGGTGAGCCATTCCGACCAGTCATTCCGAAGGCCTCGGTCGGGAGCGTGGCCTGAGGAATCCACTGTCGCCGTCCCTGGGCACCGGGACGGTACCGGCGGATTCCTCGTCGCACGTCCACGAAAGGGCTCCTCGGAATGACTGCGTCCTCGGCAGCGTGTCCTCGAAGCGACATGAAGCGTCGGCTCGCCCTCTTCTCCCTTCTCCTGGCCGTCGGCTGCGCTGGCGAGGATCCCCCGAACGATCGAGCCGAGCCGGAGGAGCCGCGCATCGTGGTCATGGCCCCGGCGGCGGCCGAGGTCCTCGAGATTCTGGGGGTGACCGACCGGGTGGTGGGTCGAGGAGACTACGTCGTGTGGCCTCCGACCCTGCAGAAGCTCCCCAGGGTGGGGGCGTATCACGCCCCTAGCGTGGAGACGGCCCTGTCACTGGGAACGACACTGCTCCTCACGACGTCGAGCCAGGCCGCCCAGGGGGCCCACGCCAAGCTGCGCGAGCTGGGGATCGAGGTGCTGGCCCTCGAGACCAACACCTACGAAAGCATGCTCGACTCCATCGTCTCCATCGGGAGGGAGGTGGGCCGCGAAGAAGAGGCCCGCAGGGTCGTCGAGGGGATCCGCGCAGAGATGGACGAGATCCGGGGACTGGCCCGGGACGCTCCCGGGCGACGGGTTGTCTTCGTCGTCGACCGCGACCCGGTCTACGTCGCCGGCCCCGGATCTCACGTGGACGAGATGATCCGGGCGGTGGGCGGCGAGAACATCGCCGCCGATGCGGCCTCCGACTGGCAGCTGCTGTCCATGGAGATCATCTTTGAGCGGGCCCCGGACGTGATCATCGACACGTCCGACAACGGGGACGGCGCCCTTCGCGGTCGCGTGACGGGGCCGTGGGACCGCTGGCCGTTCCTGCCGGCAGTGGAGGAGGGCCGGGTCTACTGGGTGGACCCCATCCGCCTCGTCATTCCCGGCCCCCGCCTGCCGCAGATGACTCGCCTCATGGGCCAGCTCATCCACCCGGAGGTCTTCGGAGAGCCGTCTCCCGAGGACTTCGAGGCACTGGAAGGAGTCGACCGTGCGCTCCGGTGAGCCGTTGACCCGCCAGCGGCTCTTCGCCTGGGCGCTGGCGCTCGGGGCCGTGCTGACGCTGAGCGTCCTGATGGGCGTGGCCTGGGGAACCGGCTCGCTGTCGCTCGTCGATCTGATGCCAGGCCGAACACCGCTCTCGGAGCAGGCCCGGGCCGTGTTCTTCGACGTGCGCCTTCCTCGCGTGCTCGCCGCCGCCTTCCTCGGGGGTGCCCTCTCGGTGGCGGGCGTGGTCTTTCAGGCGCTCCTTCGGAACCCCCTGGCGGATCCCTACGTCCTGGGCGTCTCCGGCGGGGCCAGCATCGGCGGTGTCCTGGCGCTGCTCCTGGGCTTTGGCGGCGCGGCGAGTCTCCTGGGAAAGCTCGCGGTGCCGGCGTTCGCCTTTCTCGGGGCACTGGGTGCGCTTCTCCTGATCGAGTGGGTGGCCACGGTCGGCGGCAAGCTGACCGTGTACACGCTCCTCCTGACGGGGGCCATCTTCAATGCCTTCGCCTCGGCCCTCATCTACTTCATCCAGACCATCGCCTCTCTCGAGCAGCTCCACGCAATCGTGTTCTACCTGATGGGCTCGGTTCCCATGCTGGACTACCGGGGCGTGGGCTTCCTCGCCGCCGCCAGCGTCCTGGCGACGGTGGCGCTCGTCTCCATGGCCCGGGACTACAACGCCTTGACCGTCGGAGAGGAGGGTGCCGCGCAGCTGGGGGTGGACGTCGAGCGGATCAAGCGACGCACCTTCGTCCTGGGATCGCTGCTGACGGGCCTGGCGGTCGCCGTCGCGGGCCTGATCGGGTTCGTGGGTCTCGTGGTTCCCCATCTGCTGCGCCTGCTCCTGGGCCCGGATCACCGGCTGCTGTTGCCCGCGGCGTTTCTCGGGGGTGGGGCCTTTCTGGTGCTCGCCGATCTGACGGCGCGCGTGGTCGTGGCCCCGAGCGAGCTGCCGGTGGGTGTGGTCACGGCGCTCGTGGGCGGCCCCTTCTTCCTCGTTCTCCTGCGGCGCAGGGGGTCTCGTTATGAGTTCACCTGAGCCGCGGGGAGTTGGAGTTCGGATCGAGACCGAGGCGGTGGGCTTCCGCTATGGCGGTGAGACCGCCCTGGAAGACGTTTCGCTCCGCGTGGAACCGGGCGAGGTGGTGGGCCTGCTGGGACCCAACGGATCGGGGAAGAGCACGCTCATCAAGATCCTCTCGGGAGTCCTCTCGCGATATGAAGGCTCCGCCCGCGTGGATGGGGTCGAGGTGCGAACGGCCCGGCGCCGGGACCTCGCCTCGAAGCTGGCGGTCGTGCCCCAGGAGACCTCGTTCGGGTTTCCCTTCACCGTGCTGCAGATCGTCCTCATGGGTCGCCATCCTCACCTGGCGGGCCTCGCCTTCGAGACGCAGAAGGACGTGGATCTGGCCCGGGTGGCCCTCGACCGCTGCGGTGCAGCCCACCTGGAGGATCGGACGATTCACGAGCTCTCTTCCGGTGAGCGCCAACGGGTGGTGTTCGCCCGGGCCCTGGCCCAGGAGCCGCAAGCCCTGTTGCTGGACGAACCGGCGAGCTTCCTGGACATCCGCCACCAGACGGAGCTCTACGACCTGGTCCGGGAGCTGGCCATGACGGACGGTGCCGCGGTGCTCACCGTGCTCCACGACCTGAACCTGGCCGCCGAGTACTGCGACCGGATCTACCTGCTCCATCAGGGCCGGGTGGCCGCGGAGGGCAGGACGGCTGACGTCCTCACCTATGCCAACCTCACCACCGTTTTCGAGACCGAGGTCTACGTGGACACGAACGACCTGACCGGCCAGCTCCTCGTGGTGCCTCTCTCGGGCCGGGTGCGTCGCGAGCTGGCGGAGAGAAAGCCGGGATAGACCCAAGCGAGGCCGCCGCGTGAGCCCGCCTGCTGCACGAGCCGTCCCTGAGCCGGGGTCAGCTGTCGTCGCCGACCCGCGTCAGCCGGATGGCCATTCCGGGTTTGCCCGGCAACGCGATCGCCCGGGCGTCCGCGTCGATGAAGTGATAGTCGTCCTGCCTTTTCGTCACGAACTCGCCCTCCACGGGTGTGATCGTCATCTCCCACGTGTCGATCATCTCGGCCGCGAACCTCAAGCCGCTCACCACGCCCTTCTTGTAGAGCCGGAAGCTCCAGCTCCGCGGCGCCTCGCGTCCGAGGTAGATCAAGTAGTACTCGCCGGGCCGGCCGGCCACGGTCACGTCTTGCCACTTGTCGATCGGATCGATGCCGTCCGCCGGGCCCTCCTCCAGGATCTGGCGCAGGAAGCCGAGACGTGGCGCGCTGGTGCCACTGAGCCTCCCCCCGAAGGAGATCCAGGTGTCTTCGACCTGGGTGGAGAAGCAGTCGCCATGGCCGACGTACGTGCCGGCGACGGTGCCGGACCAGAACCGGTGGACCATCTCCGGCCCCGAGAGATTGCCCCACCGGCGCGGGCTGTCTCCTTCGTACTTGACCTCGTCGTAGACGATCGGCTTGCGGTAGACGTCCCGGTAGATCTGCGCGCGGCCCGGATCTTCCACGGCAGAGCCGTTCTGGATGCTCGCGTGCGTGACCCACGTCTGCGTGTGGTCGTAGATGAGCGTGCCGTTGTGAATCGAGCGCAGCCGGCCGTGGGGATCTGCCTCCTGCAGGAGCCGCCCCAGGAAGTGCCAGTCGTCTTCGGTCTTGGTGCGCAGGAAGTCGTACTCGTTGGCGAGCGACCACCAGACGTTCCGAAACGCCCCGAAGCGGGCGACGACGTACCGAACGTAGCGTTCGTCCGCCGCCCGATCCATGGTCTCGAAGCCCCACTTGCCATAGGGGTTGAACAGGATCAGATCCGCCTCGACGCCGAGATCCCGCAGCTGGGCGATGCGCTTCTCGTAGTGACGAAAGAACTCCGGGTCGAAGCGCGTGAAATCCCAGTCGCGCGGCGGCGTGCCCGCGAAGGGCCAGCGCGGCGGGGCGAACTCGCGCCGGTAGGCTGTCGGCTGCTGCGTGACGAGCATCCGGGCCTTGTTGAACGGGGCCGCCGCCAGCGTGCGCAGGGTCTCCTCCTGGACCGCATCCGGCGCGTCGATCCAGTTGTAGATCGTCGTGCCGATCTGCTTGAATGGCGTGCCGTCGGCATAGGCGAAATGGAACGTCCCGTGCACACGCACCGGACCGTGGTTCCCGGCGGACGCCGGCGTCACCGCGAAGCTCCCGGTCTTGCCCGTCAGCTCCCACCGGTTGCTCCTCGTCTCGTACCGCCAGGTGCCCACGGTGTCCGGGCTGAAGCGCAGCCGGTACACACCGTCGCCATCGTAGAAGCCGGCGACGTCGACCGAGCGCGCGCCGTTCGTGAACACGGCGGAGAGACGCACGTCCACGAAGGGGTTGCCCTCGGCGGGTCCGTCGAGCTCCAGCTCGAAGACGCCCCAGCGCTCGACCGAGCGGGCGGGCTCGGCCGCGGCGGCGCACGTCACCAGGGCAAGGCCGAGCAGCACGGCGCGGGGCAGTGCGTTGACGACGTGCAGGATCAAGAAGCTCCGGAAGGTGTTCGTCGAGGACATGCTGAACCTCCGCGCCCAACCCACCGCGCGAGAATCCCGAAGCCACAGGGCCTCCGCCAGCTCAGATCGTGGCCTTGTTGCTCGTGTGCCAATTCCCATCGACGCCCAACACCTCGTCCTCGGCATCGGTCCAGAACGGGCGCGTCTCCGGCTGGAGGAACCACTTGCGTCCGTGGCGTGTGAAGCTCGTAGCGGCCACCCCAGCTCCCCCAATCCGGATGCTCGGGATCGCCCACCCCGTTGTCGATCAGATGGAGGAAGCTCGGCGTGTCGCCTTCCATCAAGTACTCCGTTTGGGGATACTGAGCCCCGAGCGGACCATTGCTGCGAATGTTCTGATCGAGCCAGGGATTGTCCACGATGCTGAAGTCCGCCCCGACGAACCGGCCGTGGAACCTGTCGCCGCTGATCATACTCCGTTGCCGGGCGGCGGCTCACGATCATGACGGCCATGCCGGAAGCGAATGATCCCGGTACGTGAACATGCCCACTCAGGGGCGGGTAGAGGCGGGCGGAGGTGAGAGATGCGGCCAGGATTCTTGCGGTTGCTGACCATCGGGGGGCTGTGTGCCTCGGCGGTAGGCCTGGGCGATGGCCAGTCGGCCGCTCCGACCGCCGCGCGCGCCGTCCTGATGAACGACGACTTCTCCGGTCTCGCTCCGGGGATGTTCTCGCCGGGAGTGGTCGGGGCTCACGTCGAGTACCACTACCTGGCCGCGGCTGCGCCCAAGGGCAACTGGGTGGTCTCGGCCTTCCGCAGTGAGGGCTCGCAGCGTGCCTGGCGGGTCATCGGCGAGCCGGGCCAGCGTGTGATGGCGCAAACGTACACGGCCACCGCCGAGGAACAAGCGTACACCCATCCGATGCTCATCGCGGGCGACGAGCTCTGGTCGGACTACACGCTCGCGACCACGATCAGGCCCGAGGCGGACTCCGGCCAGAGCGGCGTCATGGTCCGCTATCACCACGACCGCGCCTACTACTTCGCGGGCGTCCACGGCCAGCGGGCGATCCTGAAGCAGGTCAATGGCGGAGCGGGCTTCCGCCAGCTGGCGGAGGAGATCCTCGACGAGAAGCCGCTCGCCTGGACGCCGGGCGAGAGACTCCCCGTCGAGGTGACGGTGAGAGGAGACACGATCCGGGTGACGATAGGCGGAGGGGTCGGCCTCGAGGGCCGCGACGCGACTTTCCCCGCCGGCAAGATCGGCCTCACATCGGACGTGCCCACCCACTTCGGTCCCGTCCGCGTCACCTGCAGCGAGGCGGCGCGGCAGCGGTTCGACACCGCCCGCCAGGAGCGTGAGGCCGAGGCGACACGGCTGGAGGCCGCCAACCCGGCGATGGTGGTCTGGAAGACGCTCTCCACCGAGGGCTTCGGCGTCGGGCGCAACCTGCGCTTCGGCGACCTCGATGGCGACGGTCAGCTCGATGTGCTGATCCCCCAGGTCGTCCACCACGGCCCCAAGGACCGCAACAGCGAGGTCGGCTGCATGACCGCGATGACCCTCGACGGCAAGCGGCTCTGGCGGAACGGGCTGCCCGATCCCTGGAAGGACCACCTGACGAATGACGTCGGGGTACAGATCCACGACCTGGACGGCGACGGCAAGAACGAGGTCGTCTACTGCCGCGACCACAAGATCGTGGTCGCAGAGGGCGCGACCGGCGAGTCGAAGCTCGAGGTCCAGACACCCCTCACGCCGCCCGGCGACGTCCGGCCCGCGAACACGTCCGACCGGATCCTGGGCGACAGCCTCTTCTTCTGCGACCTGCGCGGGACCGGGCGGCCGAGCGACATCATCCTCAAGGATCGCTACTGGCACGTCTGGGCGCTGACGGATCGGCTCGAGCCGCTCTGGGACCGGCGGCTCACCACCGGCCACTACCCCTTCGCCTACGACGTCGATGGGGACGGCCGCGACGAGCTGGCGATCGGCTACTCGTTGGTCGACGACGACGGCACGCTGCTGTGGAGCTACGACGACCGGCTCCGGGACCATGCAGACGGAGTAGCGATCGTCCGCTTCCGCGACGACCAGGAGCCGAGACTGCTCTGCGCGGCGAGCGACGAGGGCCTCTACTTCGCCGACCTCAACGGGCAGATGCTCAGCCACCTCCAGCTCGGTCACGTGCAGAACCCATCGACCGCCAACTACCGTCCAGACCTGCCAGGCCTGGAGACCGTCACCGTCAACTTCTGGGGCAACCAGGGGATCGTGCACCTCTTCGATGCCGACGGGCGCGTCTACCACGACTTCGAGCCCGCGCAGCACGGGAGCATGATGCTGCCCGTGAACTGGACGGGGTCGGGAACGGAGTACTGGCTGCTCTCGCCCAACTCCAGAGAAGGCGGCCTCTTCGACGGCTGGGGCCGGCGCGTTCTGCGCTTCCCCCCGGACGGCCATCCCGATCTGGCGGCGGCCGTTCTCGACCTGACGGGCGACAGCCGCGACGAGATCGTCGTCTGGGACGCTTCCGAGCTGTGGGTCTACACCCAGGCCGACAGCCCGAAGCCCGGGCGGCTCTACGAGCCGCGCCGGAATCCCCAGTACAACAACTCGAACTACCAGGCGACCGTCTCGCTGCCGGGGTGGTCGGAGTAGCGTAGCTGGCGATGAACACGCCGTGCACGCCCAGGCGCCCAACTACGTCGGACCGCGGGTGCGGTACGCGGTTCGACTCGAGTTCTGAGCCGGAGGAACGCGAAACGGCGCCGGGTAGCAATACCCTCAGCCCGAGCGCCTCGTCACGTCACCGGGCCGGGATTGAACAGCGCTAGCGCGTTGTGCAGGCGGAGCTTCTCCGCGCAGGCCTGGCGGCGGCCGCTGGCGACGTCGAGGAGGAGATCGAACAGCTCGCGACCGACCGATTCGATCGTCGCCTCGCCGGTGGCGATACGGCCGGCGTCGACGTCGATCAGGTCGGGCCACCGCCGCGACAGCGCCGTGCGTGAGGCGACCTTGACCACGGGCGCCATCGCCAGGCCGTAGGGCGTGCCTTGGCCGGTGGTGAAGACGTGCATGTTCATCCCCGCGGCGAGCTGGAGCGTGCCGCAGATGAAGTCGCTCGCCGGCGTGGCGGCAAACACCAGGCCCTTCGTCCTCACGCGTTCGCCCGGAGCCGTCACCGCCCGGAGAGCGGAGGTTCCGGACTTCGCGACCGATCCCATCGCCTTCTCCACGATGTTGGCAAGGCCGCCGCGCTTGTTGCCGGGCGTGGTGTTGGCGGTGCGGTCCACGCCTCCGCGGCGCAGGTAGTCGTCGAACCAGCGCATCTCGCGGATGAAGTCGCGCGCCACGTCCTCGCTGCAGCAGCGGGGCGTGAGCAGGTGCGAGGCGTCGCGCACCTCGGTGACCTCGGAGAAGATCACCGTGGCGCCGGCGCGCACGAGCAGGTCGGCGGCGTGGCCGACCGCCGGGTTGGCGGTGATCCCGGAGAACGCGTCGCTGCCGCCGCACTGCAGACCGACGACCAGGTCGGAGGCGGGACAGGCCACACGCCGTCGTCGGGCCAGGACGGCGAGCCTCTTCTCGGCTGCCTCCAGGATCGCCGCCACCATCTCCGCGAAGCCCTGGTACCTGTCGTCCTGCAGGCGCACGAGGTTCTCGCCGCCGCAGGCGCATTCCCCGCCAGGTGGAAAGAGCCGGTCGGGCTGCAGCTTCTCACAGCCGAGGCTGACGACGAGCGTTTCGCCGCCGAGGTTCGGGTTCAGCGCGAGGTTGCGGACCGTGCGGATCGGGACGGCTGCGCCGGGGGCGTCGATCGCCACGCCGCAGCCGTAGGAGTGCCCGAGCGCCACCACGTCGTCGACGCCGGGGTAGCGCGGCAGCAGCTCCCGGCGGATGCGTTCGGCGCAGAACTCCACCGTCGGGGCAACGCATTGCACGGTCGTGGTGAGGGCCAGGATGTTGCGTGTGCCCACGGTGCCGTCGGCGTTGCGGTAGCCCTCGAAGCTGAAGCCCTCGAGTGGCGGCGAGGGGGGCGGCACGGCGGTGGCCAGCGGCAGCTCGTCCAGCTCGGGCGCCGGAGGGATCGTGAGCAGCTCCTCGCGGACCCACGAGCCTCGTGGGATGGCACGCGTCGCGAAGCCGATCGGCGTTCCGTACCGCAGGATCGGGTCGCCCGCGGCGATGTCGCGCAGGGCGACCTTGTGCGATTGCGGCACGGTCTCCTGCAACACGAGGCCGTCGGGGAGCGTGGCGCCGGCGGGCAGGCCCTCGGGGTGGACGACGATGGCGACGTTGTCGGCGGGGTGGACGCGGATATGGAGCGGGTCCATCGGCGGCGCGTCAGGACGTGACCGTGCAGCGGGTGCGAGCGGCGGCGAGCAACTCCATCTGCCGGCGGGCGCCGGCGTTGAGCAGCGTGCCGTCGGACCCGCAGGCGATGAGCCGGAAGCCGAGCGCATGGTAGCGGTCGAAGTCCTCGGGTCGAGCCATCAGCACGCCGAGCGACTTGCCATGACGGCGCGCGGCGGCGGAGACGGTCTCGAGCGCCTCGCCGTAGCGCGGGTGGTCGTACTGGGCGAAGATGCCGAGGCTCTGCGTCAGGTCCATCGGACCGACGAAGAGCACGTCGGCGCCGTCAACCGCGGCGATCGCATCCACCGATGTGAGGGCGCTCTCCGACTCGATCTGCACGACGCCGAGCAAGGTGGACGGTGTGGCCTCCATGTACTCGCGGTAGGTGGTGCCGAACGCGCAGGCGCGGTTGGCCATCGCCACCCCGCGCACCCCCTGGGGCGGGTAACGGAGCCCGGCCACGGCCCTCGCGGCTTCGGGGGCCGAATCCATCCGCGGGAACATGATCCCCTCGGCGCCGAGATCGAGCACGCGGTGGGCGCGCTGGCGCTCGTGCGACTCGACGCGAACGATCACGCCGGCGTCGGTGGCCTCCAGCGCCTGAAGCTGGGCCAGCACGTCCGCCTCGGTACCGCTGCCGTGCTCGAGGTCGATGACGGCGAAGTCGAACCCGGCGCGCCCCATGATCTCCGCGGTGAGCGAGGAGCCGAGGTTCAAGAAGCAGCCCACCAGCGTCTCGCCACCGTGGAGTCGTTCTCTCAGGTTCTTCATTCCCTACCCGGTTGGCCTCCAGCCGCACCGCCACGGCGCCAAAGACGACTCTTGCAGTCTATCAGTCGCGTCGGGCCGGATCGAAGGCCACCTTCTGTTCCGTGGTCCGGCCATCAGCCGGTCGATTCCGGGGCCCGTCGGAGCTCGACCCGCCGGATGGTGCCGGCAATGAAGACGAAGCTCACGGTCGCGAGCAGGGCGTGCGCTCCCACGTAGACGAGCGCTCCGTTGAAGGAGCCCGTGTTGCTCAGGATGTAGCCGATCACGATCGGGGTCACGACGCCGGCGAGGTTGCCGAACGTGTTGAACAGCCCGCCGGCCAGCCCGGTGGCGGTCCTGGGCGCGACGTCGGACATGAGAGCCCAGCCGAGGGCGCCCACGCCCTTGCCGAAGAAGGCCAGGCTCATGAAGAAGATCACCGCCCACTGGGTGGTGACGTAGTTGCAGGCGACGATGCTCGAGGCGACGAACATGCCGGCGACGATCGGCGTCTTGCGGGCCGCGCTCAACGACCAGCCCCGCCGCAGCAGCGCGTCGGATATCAGGCCGCCGAGCACGCCGCCGAGGAACCCGCACAGCGCCGGCAGCACGGCGACGAATCCGACCTTCAGGATCGTCATGCCGCGGGCCTTCACGAGGTAGATCGGGAACCAGGTGAGGAAGAACCAGGTGAGGACGTTGACGCAGTACTGGCCCAGGAAGATCCCGAGCAGCATCCGGTTGGCGAGCATTCGGCCGAGGTCGGTCCAGCGGAAGCCTCCGCCTCCCGTCGCGGTACGACGATCGAGATCGACGAGACCGCCGCCCTTCTCGATCAGCGCGATCTCGGCGGCGTTGGCCCCTGGGTGCTCACGCGGGGCGTGGACCATGCGCGGCCAGAGCGCGGCGAAGGCCAGCCCCAGCGCGCCCATCGCCCAGAACACGTACTGCCAGCCGAGGTGGTGGGTGATCAGGCCCATCAGCGGGTAGAACATGACGGTCGAGAAGTACTGGGCGGAGTTGAAGACGGCAGAGGCGGTGCCGCGCTCCGGGGCGGGGAACCAGGCCGCAACGATGCGGCTGTTGGCCGGGAACGACGGGGCCTCGGCCGCCCCGAGCAGGAGCCGCAAGCCGTAGAGCGTCCGCGCCGCGGTGCGGGCGCTGCCGAGCAGACCCACGAAGCCCTGCAGGGCGGTGAATGCCGACCAGGTGATGATGCTCCACAGGTAGACGAGCCTGGACCCGAAGCGGTCGAGGAGCCAGCCGCCGGGGATCTGCAGCGCCACGTAGCTGACCGAGAAGGCGGAGAGCAGGTAGCCGAGCGCGACCGGATCGAGCTTCAGGTCGCGTGCGAGGTCCGTGCCGACGATCGAGATCGTCGCCCGGTCGGCGTAGTTGATGGAGGTGATCGCGAACAGGAGCAGAACGATCCGCCAGCGGATGCGCGTCGGCGTCAACACGACTTCCGTGACGTATCACTAGCCCGTGGGCGCACCATGTCGCCGACGCTGGTAGACGGCGCTCGAGGTCGCGGGGCCCGGCATCGCTCCATGCGCTCCGCGAAGTCGCGCAGGAAGTCCACCCGCCATCGGCTCACCGTCCTGGCGCCTGTGTGCGGGCCCTCGGCGAGCTCCGGGGCGGGATCGTCCGTCCACCAGTTGGGCAGCCTCGGTGAAGGCTGCCGGCCGGCGGAGGGTGGCGGCGGGATGGCCGTGATCTCGCCGCTCTTGCCGTGGAGCGCCGGGACGTTGCTCCGGATCCTGTAGGTGTAGGTCTTCGCCTCCTTTGGCGAGAACCGGAAACGCACCGAGCCTGCCACCCCGAAATCTCCCTCCAGGGACTGGTTCTCGATCTCCATGAAGGCCTCGGGCGCGGCGGGCGCTCCCGCGAGAACCGGCAGAGCCAGCTCGAGGACGCCGAACTGCTCCATCCGGTCCGCGGCGGTCGTGAGCCGATCGAACGCGACGTGCGGGCGCTCCCACGCTCGGACGAACCGTCCGCCCCAGCCGGGCGCCGCCGGATCGGAGGGGTCGCCGCGGAGCAACCAGCCGACGGAGGGGGTGTCGCCCATCTTGATCGTGCCGCCGAGGTGTGTGCTGAAGAAGTCGCCGAGTGCCCCCCGGCCGGCGACGTGCTTCGCGACGAAGGCGGTGTTGCCCCAGTCGCCGGACTGCTCGCCCCCGACGAACCAGCCGCGGTACGTGGCGTTCGCCTCGATGATCCACAACCCGGGATGGTGGTCGACGATGTACTGGTACGCGTCGGCGCTCCACTTCTTGTTCGGCCCGCCGATCCAGTAGACGCGCAGCTTCGGCACGATGTCGGGCGCGTCGTGCAGCGCCTGCGCGAGATCCTCGATCCCGCCCCAGACGAGGACGTGCAGCGGACGGGGATCGTCATCGCGTGCGCGCTGCACGATCCACTCCGACCCCTCCGTCGGCCGGCGCACGCCGGCCCGGGGATGTACTTCGATCGCACCCTGACGGGTCATCGCCCGCAGCTCCTTGGGAGTGGGGTAGCGGTCCGAGTGCGTCTTCAGATGGGCGTAGTCGTGCGCGTAGTGGTCGATGACCTCGAGGATGTGCTCCTTCCGACCGGGGCCGTACGGCGAGGAGACCAGCCCTTCGAGCTCGAGGCTGTCCGCGTAGACGAGGAGATGCACCAGCGACTGGAAGTCGTCCGGGTCCGTCCCCCCGATATCCGTCGAAACGAGGACGCGGTAGCGATGGCCGTCGAGCGCGCCGCGATCCGCGGTCGCCTCCGGAACGGGCTCGGGCGACTCGCGGGCCTCGGACGCCGCCAGGCCGCAAGCCGCCAGGACGGCGAGCCCGACGGTGCGGATGATCGTCATGCTGTCACCTCCACTGGTTCGAACAGCGCTGCCGCGCGTGCGCGACGCCCCTCATCGCGGGTGCTCGGTGCTGAAGTCGCGAAGGTGGTACCGGCCCGGGTCGACCGGCTCGTCGGCCCCGGGCTCGTCCCAGCCCGGGACATTCATGCTTCCGCTCTTGTGCTTCTGCATGTCGTCCTGCTGCCGGTACCGACCGGTGCGGAAGGCGATCCTCTCCGGCGCGCCTCCCGACGCCGCGAAGGGCACCCCGGCGGCCACCTCTTCGCCGTCCACGGCCAGGCCGAACCGCGAGGCGGTCGCATCCAGCTCGATCGCGATCCGGTGCCAGCCCCGCGCCCGGAGCGCCGTCCCTTCCGGGCTCTCCGGCGCCTGCCACTCCAGGCGGACCCCTTCGCCCCCGGCCTCGCCGTCGGCGCGCAGGCGGAGCTGCACGAGCCGGTCCCCGCGCCCGGACGTCACGTCGATCTCCAGGGGCTCGGCGAGTGCCTCGGCTCGGATCGAGAAGCGCACGCGCTGCCGGTCGGCCGTCCCGAAGACGCGCACGGCCTTGGCGTAGTCGTAGGGGTCCCGATCCTCCAGCTTCAGGCTGTGGCGATCGCCGTCCGGCCCGGCGACGACCGCCACCGGCGTCCAGCGGCCGCTGTAGACGTTCCACTCTGTGACGACGCCGCCGGGCACCAGGTCGTCGAAGTTGTCCGCGACCGGTCCCTCCAGGGTGCGGCGGATCGGGATCGGGATCCGCGAGATCCACATGTCCTCCTTGTTGACCGAGTAGACGACCCAGAGATCGTCGCCGGGGGGGTCGCCGTTCCCCTCGACGATCCCACGGACGTACTGCGGCCCGGGATTCTTGTGGAGCCCCCAGAAGCGCTTCGGGGGCACCTCGCCGTGGACTGAGGCGACCCCGTCGAAGCGGACGCCGTCGGGGCTGACAGCGACGGCGAGCGGGTACCGCGACGCGTTCCCGGTGGGGTTGTAGACGGCGGCGTAGACGCCGTCGTCGGTCCGCTGGGCCCAGATCTTCGCGCCGCCATAGCTGAAGGTCGGGATCCGGACCGGGGCGCTCCAGGTGCGGCCGCCGTCGCGAGTGAGGGTGGCCCACCGGTGCTTGAACAGGCCGACCACGACCCCGTCGGGGCGGGTGAAGAAGTTGAAGGCCTGGCCCGGCTCCGGCCCGGCTCCGTCGTCCAGAGGCGGAACCCCGTAGAACTCGCGGGCGTCGGCCGCGAGCCGGTCCTCCTCCCACCACTGGACCCGACGGATCCGGTCGGCGAGGAACTCGCGGCACGCCTTCACGAAGCCCGCGTCGGGGGACTCGGTGTAGAGGGGATAGGGGAGCTCTCTCGTCCAGTTGTCGTTGGGGCGGATGAAGTAGATCGGCCCGTACGTCCCGTCCTCGAAGACCTCGCGCACGACGCGCCCCATGCCGTGGCCGTCCATGATCCCGTAGAAGCCGAACGCGAGCAGCCGCCCGTCCTGCGCCACGTGGAACCCCATGCGCTGGTGCATGACGAGGTTGCGGACCACCTCCTCGCTCACGCGGTGCTCCTCGGCCCAGAAGCCCATCGGGAACAGGACGCGGGGAGCCGACCAGTCCTGGCCGTCGGTCGAGCTGGCCAGCAGCGTGACCCCGGGGGGGATGTGCTCCCCGACCGGCGTGGCGAGGTAATGGAGGTAGAAGCGGCCCCTCCAATGCGCCAGGTTGGGGGCGTGGTTGTACGTCCACCCGAGGCCGTCGGACCATTCCGGGTACGAGCGGTTGGCCCGCAGGATCTGATAGCTCTGGGTTCCGATCGCCGGGCGCAACCGGCCGTCGTGGTACCCGTCGCGGTAGTCGCTGTCGGAGACGGGGTCGGACCCGACGTAGCGGATGGGCTCCTCCTCACCGCCGACCTCGCCTCGGAGAACGAGCGGGCAGGCGGCGAGGAGCGACAGGACAACAGGAGCCACGACAGCCCCACTACGCACGCTTCGGCGCACCCAGTGAATTCGGTCACCCATGAGTCTCTTGCCTCCTGAGTCCTGGTGATCACGTTCTAGCACTGACGGTCTCTTTCAGAGAGCAATCGCATGAATAGAAATTCGTGATAGAATTCCAATACAATTCTACATGTCCTTGGGCTTCGATGGCATTGACGAGGCGCGCCTGACGAGAAACACGAGGATAGAGAATGAGAATGTCGAGTCTGATGTGGCGTGGAGCCTCCCGAAGGCTCGAGCCAGGGGGGGTCCCAAAGCGGGGTTCGTCTCAGCAGACCGCTCGCGATCCGTCGCGATCCAGGCTCCGGGGTTACGGTGCCCTGGTTCAGCTCTCGGACGCGGGATCATGGTGAGACAGCTCTGTTTTTCGTTCGCGCGCGGTGCCCTTGGTGTCGTCGGCGCGGGGTTGGTGCTGTGGCCAGGGCCCGCCGTGCCGGCACAGCCCTCGGAGGATCGTCTGGCGACGATCTCTGGTGAGGTCCGCCAGTGGCACCCGGTCACGCTGGACCTGAAGGGGCCCCTCGCCCGCGAGGGCGACACCGCGCCCAACCCGTTCCTGGACTACCGGCTCACCGTAACGTTCGAGCACGAGTCGGGCGAGCCGCGCTACGTGGTGCCGGGGTACTTCGCGGCCGACGGCCGCGCCGCCGAGACTGGCGCCGAGGCCGGAGACGTCTGGCGCGCCCACCTGTCGCCCGACAAGACCGGCCGCTGGCACTACCGGGTGTCCTTCGTCCGCGGCCCGGGAGTCGCCGTGTCGGACGCGCCGGGCGAGCCGGTCGCGCCCCTCGACGGCGTGACGGGCCGCTTCGACGTCGCGCCCACCGACAAGTCGGGTCGCGACTTCCGGGCGAAAGGGCCGGCTCCAGTACGTCGGCGGCCACCACCTGCGCTTCGCGGAAAGCGGTGAGTACTTCCTCAAGGCCGGCCCTGACGCCCCGAGACGTTTCTCGCCTCGCCGACTTCGACGGCACGGTGGCGCTGAAAGACGAGGTCCCGCTCAAGACCTGGCGGCCCCACGTGCGCGACTGGCGCGAGGGCGACCCGACCTGGAAGGACGGCGCGGCAAGGGCCTGATCGGCGCGCTCAACTACCTCGCCGGCAAGGGGCTCAACGCCTTCTCGTTCCTGCCCTACAACGCCGGCGGCGACGGCGACAACGTCTGGCCCTTCGTCGCGCGCGACGAGAAGTTCCACTACGACTGCTCGAAGCTCGACCAGTGGGGGATCGTCTTCGACCACGCCCAGCGGATGGGGCTCTACCTGCACTTCAAGCTGCAGGAGACCGAGATCGACGACCAGCGCCATCGGCGCGAGCGAGAGACAAGAGCGGTCCCCGACGCCCTCGACGGCGGCGACCTCGGCCCGGAGCGCAAGCTCTACCTGCGCGAGCTGATAGCGCGCTTCGGCCACCACCTCGCGCTCAACTGGAACCTCGGCGAGGAGAACACCCAGACGCCGGAGGAGCAGCGCATCGATGGCGCAGTTCATCGCGGACGCCGACCCCTACGACCACCTCCTCGTGGTCCACACTTACCCGAACGAGCAGGAGCAGGTCTACCGCCCGCTGCTCGGCGAGCCAGTCGGCGCTCACCGGCGCCTCGCTGCAGAACAGTGGAACGTCACCCACGAGCGCACCACCAGTGGGTGACGGCCTCGGCCCGGGCCGGCCGACCGTGGGTGGTCGCCAACGACGAGCAGGGCACCGGCGACCTTCGGCGTGCCTCCCGACCCGGGCTACGAAGGCTTCGACGGCACCGCCGACGACGAGGAGGGACCCTACGATCTGAACGACATCCGCAATACACGCTCTGGGGCAACCTGATGGCCGGCGGCGCCGGCGTCGAGTACTACTTCGGCTACAAGCTCCCGCAGAACGATCTCGTTGCGAGGACTTCCGCAGCCGCGACCAGACCTGGGACTACTGCCGCATCGCGCTCGAGTTCTTCGAGCGCGAGGAGGTCCCGTTCTGGGAGATGAGCAACGCCGACGACCTCGTCGGCAACCCCGCGCGCGACAACTCGCGCTACTGCCTCGCCCAGCCCGGCGAGGTCTACCTCGTCTACCTGCCGGACGGCGGCCGGGTGACGCTGGACCTGTCGGAGGCGGCCGGCGACCTCGACGTCTCCTGGTTCGATCCCCGTTCGGGCGGCCCGTTGATGCCAGCGGCAAGCGTCCGCGGAGGCGCGCCGGCTGCGCTCGTCGCCCCGAGTGCCGACGACTGGCTGGCCTTGGTGCGGTCTCGGCCCCTCGGCTCGTCGGCGACGCGTTTCCGTTCCCTTCCCGTCGGCCCGGCCGCCGCTGGCGAGGTCGGCACCGGCGAGGAGCCCTTGAGGATCGTGGGGACGACGCTCGGGGACGCCTCGCGTCCCGACGGCGGCATCCCGCCCGTGGGAGAGGACAGCAAGTACAAGGACGTCAGTGTGGATGCGGACACGGATCGGCCCGTCGACGCTTCGGTCTACTACGTCGACGACGTGTCGGTCCGCTAGCCGGCGCGGCCGGGCGCAGCGCCCGGCACACCGCTGAAACTGCCCCAGGTTCCGTTCGCGATCGACCGCCGAACGAGGGGCACATACTGGGGAGCACCGTTCGCCATGAGGATGATCATTGCATCGGCTGTAGCGGCCACCCTGTCGGGATCCCTGGCGTCAACCGCATCCGCCCAGGGTCCATTGGCCTTTCCGGGAGCTGAGGGCTTCGGCGCCTACTCCAAAGGCGGGCGCGGCGGAAAGGTCCTGCACGTCACCAACCTGGACGACTCGGGCGAAGGCAGCCTACGCTGGGCCGTAGAACAGGAAGGTCCTCGCACCGTCGTCTTCGATGTCTCGGGCAACATCACTCTCGAGGACCGGTTGAACATCGAGAACCCCTTCATCACCATCGCCGGGCAGACGGCGCCGGGCGACGGCATCTGCGTGAGAGGCGAGACGCTGCGCATCGCGACTCACGATGTCGTCATCCGGTACCTCCGCGTTCGGCTGGGTGACGGAATGCACGGCCACGGCAGCCTTCAAGGGAAGGATGCCATCAGCATTTCCGAGGGCAAGGACATCATCCTGGATCACTGCTCGGCCAGCTGGAGCCTGGACGAAGTGCTCTCCAGCTCGACGAGCGCGCCGACGCTTTCAAACGTCACCGTCCAGTGGTGTTTCATCACCGAGGGCCTGAACCCCAGCAATCACGGCTACGGCTCGCTGATTCGCGGGACCGGAGGCGCCAGGTACAGCTTCATCAGGAATCTCTATGCTCACAATCGCGGCCGGAACCCTCGTCCGGGCAACTACGACTCCAATCCCCACACCGAGGATCCTGAAGGCCTCTTGCTCGACTTCCGGAACAACGTCATCTACAACTGGGGAGGCGGCCACGCGGGTTACAACAACGACGATGAGAGCATCACCCGGTTGAATTACGTCGGAAACTATCTGGTTCCGGGTGCGAACTCGGAGAAGAACGGCATCGCCTACTCCACCGGCTCTCCCTACAACAGCTCGTACTTCGCCGGCAACTACTACGATGGGAAGCAGCCTGAAGACCAGTGGGCGCTGGTCAGGTTCCGCGAGAGCTGGACGAAGGGCCAGACTAGCGACTACAAGCGAACCGAGCCGTTCGAGACCGGCCCGATGACGGGCATGGACGCACCGACGGCGTTCGGGCGTGTGCTGGAGGGTGGCGGCGCCACCCTCCCAAAGCGCGATGCGGTCGACGAACGGGTGGTGAGCTCGGTTCGAGATCGGACAGGCGCGATCATCAAGAGCCAGGACGAAGTGGGTGGCTGGCCCGACTTGAGGTCGGCCACGGCTCCCAAGGACTCCGACCGTGATGGGATGCCGGACGCCTGGGAGGAGGCCCATGGATTGGATCCCAACGATGCGGAAGACAGAAACGAGATCGGCGATGGCGGCTACACCCGTCTGGAGAACTACCTGAACGAGCTGTGCGAGAACCAGTAGAGAAGGACGCCGCCCCGGCCAGGATCCACCGGTCCCACCGGGGCGCCACCGGATCGGAAAGGAGAGCCAAGTGAAGAACGGGCTCGTCGTCATTCTCCTGGGTCCACTGGCAGGCGCTTCGTATGCAGGCGAGCCGAGTGCGCACCGCGCCGGCATCGTGCTCGAGGAGTTCGTCTACACCAAAGCCGATTTCCCCCAGTGCCATGCGTCGACGATATTGGAGCTGGAGAACGGCGAGCTGCTCTGCGCGTTCTTCGGCGGCACCAAGGAGTCCCATCCCGATGTGGAATCGAGGCTGTCGCGCAAGGCTCCGGGCGGCGAGTGGACCGCTCCCGTCAGCATAGCCGATGGAGTGCAGCCGGACGGAACGCGCTACGCCACGGGCAATCCAGTTCTCTTTCAGCCCAGGAACGGCGACCTCTTCTTGTTCTACAAGGTCTTCAAGCCCAAAGAGCGATGGTGGGGAGAGACGAAGACTTCGACCGACGGCGGCAGGACCTGGAGCGAGGCCCAACGGATCCCCCACGATCGGGTTGGTCCCGACAAGAACAAGCCGGTTCAGCTCGCCGATGGCTCGATCCTCGCGCCCTCAGCCCTGGAGGACTCTTCCGGATGGCGCGTGCAGGTCGAGCACAGCGTAGATGGCGGCAAGACCTGGAGCATCGCCGGCCCTCTCAATGACCCCGAGGAATTCAAGGTGATTCAGCCGACGATCTTCACGCACGCCGACGGGCGTCTGCAGATGTTGATGCGCAACGGGAGGTCTGAGGACGACACCCGGATTCCGCAGACCTGGTCGAGCGATGGCGGCCTGACCTGGTCTCCTGTCTCGAATACCTCGCTGCCGAGCAACAACTCGGGCCTCGACGGGGTGAGTCTCGAGGACGGCCGTCACCTCGTCGTCTACAACCACTCCACCCGCCTCCAGCCAGGCATGGGCCACAAGGGCCGCGGCGTGCTCAACGTGGCCGTGAGCGAGGACGGCGTCAACTGGGAGGCCGCGCTGGTGCTCGAGCACTACGACCAGCCGGGCAAGCAGTTCTCGTATCCGGCTGTGATCCAGGCGAGAGACGGGCTGGTCCACATCGTCTACACCTGGCATCGTCGACGGATCAAGCACGTCGTGCTCGATCCAGCCCAACTCGTCACCTTCCCGATCGAAGACGGGCGGTGGCCGACCGAGCACGTTCCAATCGCCGCAGTCACTGCGGCTTCCACTGCCGAGCTCGGCGCCGCGGGCTCGTAGGATCCCGTCGCCTCTATCGCCTCAGCGCCAGAGGTCTCGGCGTTCGAGGGAGCGGGAACAGCGGGCGCCACCTTGGCCGCCGAAAAGACCGCCACACCACTGCCCGGCGCCAGCACGCCCAAGATGATCGACAGCAGGCACGGTCTGATCGCAATACCCTCTTCGTTTGTGCCCGCGAGGCCGTTCGGTGTGTTCCTCCTACCCGTCACTTCAGGGAAAGACGGTGACGATGACCCGGCGGTATCGCGTGAGCGGCGGCGAGCCGTCGTCGGTCACCGCGAGGACGACGTGGAGCGTCTCCGGCTTGGCCACTCGCGGCGCGACGAAGTGGGCGCGGGCCGCTCGCGAGCCATCGATCTCGAGCGGTGCTCCGGTCCGGCCGCTGGCGAGGGCGACCGTGCCGGCCTCGCCGTAGTGGATCCACTCGTAGGACAGGGCATCGCCATCCGGGTCGGACGAGCCGGCGGCGCTCAGGGCGACGCGCGCCCCGGCCTTGGCGTCGAGCCGGTCCGCATGGTCGAGCTTCGGGACCGGCGGGTGGTTGGCCTCGGCGTACGGCAGGATCGTCCAGTCCATCCGCGCCGCGAAGTCGTTCTGATAGGCGGCGCGCCAGCGCCAGATCGTGGCCTTGTTGCTGGTGTGCCAGCTCCCGTCCACTCCCAGGACCTCGTCCTCGGCGTCGCTCCAGAAGGGACGCGTCTCCGGCTCGAGGAACCACTTGCGCGCTCGGGGCGTGTACCGCTCGTACCGACCTCCCCAGCTGCCCCAGTCGGGGTGCTCGGGATCGCCCAGCCCGTTGTCGACGAGGAACAGGAAGCTCAGGCGGGCCGTCCGTCGGTCACGACGGAGAGGAGGCGCTCGGCCTCGGGATAACCGGCCTCGTGCGTCTCGAGGTTGTCGCGCACCGAGGCGTAGGCCCCGACGATCTCCCGGATGCGCCACGAGGCGGTCTAGTCTCTTTGGTGCCGCGAAGTGGTCGCGATCAGCGCCTCCACGTCCCACTGGTTCGCGTACGTCAGAAAGCGGACCAGCGACTGCGCGTCGTCTGGCTCGTTCTCGATGTCGGTCAGCACGATCACGCGGAACTTCGCATCGGCGGCAGCGGTGCCGTTGACGGCGGCGCTCTCCGCGAGGTCGTCGATCCGCTCGCCGGCGACCGTCACGTCCTCGAGCCGCAGCCCCTCGACGTTCTCCAGCACCAGCAGCGAGTCTGCCGACCCCACCGTCACGTCCCGGAGCGTCACGTCGCGCAGGGGCGCGTCGCCGGGCGCGTGAGCCTCGAGCAGGGTGCCGACCGCGTCGACCCGGAAGCCCTCGAAGACGATGTCCCGGTAGGTCGCCGGGAAGTGCCCGCCCAACTCGCTCGGGTAGTCGAGCTGGAACCAGAGCAGGGTCCGAAACGAACCCACCTCGAAGTCGCGGAAGCCGATGTGCTCGACGGTCCCGCCGCGGTCGAGGTTGGCCTTGAGCCGCACTCCCGAGGATCCCGAGCGCAGGACGTTGTCGACGAAGAACACGTAGCGGATGTCCCCCGACATCTCGCTGCCCACGCCGATCCCGTCCTCGCCCCCCATGTCGTTGCCGCGGACCACCACGTACTCGGTGGGCCGGCCGACGCGGCGCCCGTCGAGGTCCCGCCCCGACTTGACCACCACCGAGTCGTCGCCGGTCCGGAAGACCGAGTCCTCCACGAGCACCCAGTGGCTGGAGTCGATGTCGACGCCGTCGTTGTTGTGGAAGTCGCTCTCGACGCGGATCCGGCGCACCGTGGCGTGCTCGACGTAGACGAGGTGGTTCACCCAGAAGGGGGAGTTGCGCGTGGTGACGCCCTCCAGGAGGACGCGCGTCCCGCCGAAGATCTGGACCAGGGGCGGGCGCAGGTGGGTGCCGGGACCGAAGACGCGCTCCTCCACCGGCGCCCCCGAGAAGCCCATCTGCCGCAGGCGCCGGTAGTCCGGCTCGGCGAGGGGGTGCCAGGCGCGGAAGCCGCTCTCCACGTTGCCGTCTATGGTCCCGGGGCCCGTGATCGCCACGTCCTCCACGTCCCGTGCGTAGACAAGAGGTGAGTACGTGTAGACCTCGGTGCCCTCCCAGCGCGTGAGTACGGGCGGCAGGTAGTCGGCGGGATCCGGGGAGAAGAGGAGGGTCGCGCCCTCCCCGAGGTGGAGCTCGATGCGGCTCTGCAGCACCACCGGACCGCGGCTGAGCCAGACCCCTTCGGACAGCACCACCCGACCTCCGCCCTCCTGCGACGCCCTCCCGATCGCGGCCAGGATCGCCGGCCGGGCATCGCGGCGGCCGTCGGCGGTCCCGCCGAAGTCCTCCGGGCGGTAGTCGCGCCGCGGGATCTCGGGAAGCCGGATCCGCTCCACGATGGTGTCCACGAGGCTCCAGTCGACGCGGCCGGGTTCAAGGTCCTGGGCGGAGACCGGCACGGCCAGGGCGAGAGCGGCCGCGGCCGAGCCGAACAACGCGAGTCGATGCACGCACTTGCCGGGCTTTCCGGCTCCGATGTTTTTGTGTCGCATGGCCGCCAGACCTACTTCGTTCGCCTCGCCGTCACCTCTTGCGGATCGAGAGGGTCGAGGCGCCTTCCCCTCACGTCGAAGCGAACAGGGCTGCCGGTCACGGTGAAGCGGATCTCCTCGCCGGACAGCCTTCCCCGGAAGACCCTCTTCACGGGCTTGTCGCGACCGGTCCAGACGTAGAAGAAGATGGTGTCGCCCTCCGCCTTCCCTCCGTGGATCTCCGTGCCCGCCGGCGATCCGCTCGAGGCCCGGGTGGTGGAGACGGCGGAGCCCGTCACCTCGCTCCCCACCTGATTCAGGATCAGGGTGACCTGCACGGTCCGATCGGGGCGATCGAGGAGCTCCATCGCCCATCTTCCGGAGAAGTTGGCCGCCGACACCGGAGCGGCGAGGACGCCCAGCAGAGCCGTCAGAATCAGTGCCTCTCATCGGTTCTCTCCTCGATCCGGGCTCTCCCCCACCGTCACGATCACCCGTGCGTACCGGGTGAGGGGCGGCCTTCCCGAGTCCGTGACCTCGGCGATCAGATGGATCGTGTCGCCGACCCGCGCATCCGCCGGAATCTGCACCGATGCGACGGCCCGATCGGCGTCGCTGATCGCGACGTGTCCCGCGTAGGAGCCCGGCTCCCGATAGTGCCACCACGAGGTGCGCAGATCGTCGCCGTCCGGATCGGCGGACTCGCTGACATCCAGGCTCAGCGTGGGCGCCCGGCGGCGCCGTGACGTCGGGCTCGCCCTTCAGGACGACGACCGGCGGGTGGTTCGCCTCGCGGTAGGGAAGCACGCACCAGTCCGCCCGCGCCGCCCAGTCGCGCTGAAACGCCGTCGCCCAACGCCAGATCGGCTTGTAGACGTCCCCGTCGTCCTCCGCGCCCCGCCAGACGTTGGTGGCGTCCGGCTTCTCGCGCACGAAGCGGCCGCCCCAGCCGCCGAAGCTCGGATGCTCCAGGCTCCGCAAACCCACGTCGATCTGGTGCATGAACGAAGGCGAATCTCCCTCGGAGCGGAAGGCGCCCTCGTGCGGCTCATAGGCGCCGGCCAGCGGGCCGCGATCCACGGTGATGTGCCCCTCCATCCACGGCCGCTCGAAGAAGACGCGGTGCGGCAGCGGGATGAGGCGCCTCCAGTCGTAGGCGATGGCGCGGAACTGACGGATGCTGGCGAGGACCTCCAACTCGGGCCAGTTGGGCTCGATGTACTCGCGGAAGGTCACGTCCTGGTCCAGGATGATGTAGACGACGGCCTTCTTGCTGACCCTCTCGACCTGGTCGGGGTGCTCTCGCTGAATCGTCGAGAGCGCCTTGGCGATGGTGTTCGTCCCGCCCCAGGCCTGGAGATAGACCTTGCCCGGCTTGTCGTCGAGGAGGACGGAGACGATCCGATCGGCCCCGGGCGTGTCCTGCTCCATCTCCCCGACGTTGCTGATGTTGCCGACGTAGACCCGGCTCTTGAGCTCCTGCGCCGTCGGGAAGCCGTTCGGCATGCCTCCTCAGGCTGGGGTAGACACGGTCGTACATGTCGATCTGCGCGTTGATCCATTCCACCCCGGACCACGTGTGACCCAGCCAGTGAAACCGCGAGCTGCTGTAGATGATCCCTTCGATGTCCCACTCGTTGGCGTACATGAGGAACCGGATCATCGAATCACGGTCGTCGATCTCGCCGTCGGTGGTGGCGATCACGCGCGGTCGCGACGATCCCTCTGCGGTTGCCGGTGGGAAGCCGACGAGGACGGACCAGGCCGAGGAGCAACCCGGCGATCCCGCTCCCGGCTCTCCATCGGTCGTTCATGAGGCGTTCTCCTTCCGAGTCCTCGCGATCCATGTTCCAGCCCCGAGGGTCTCCGCCGCGCCCCCCCGCCGGTGGGTGTCGGCTTCCGCCAGGAGCTTCTCCGCGGTTGCGCGGTCGGTGATGAGGACGTTCACCCACCAGGAGGGTCGCGCTCCAGGACGACAGACCCACCACGTCGCCCCGCTTGAGGCTGGTCTCGAGGTAGTCGCCGGCGGCCGCCCCGAGGTCGCGCCGCTGGGCCTGCACGGCCAGGCCCATCGGGACGGGGGGGGGTCGGCATCGCCTGTAAGCCACATGAGCCCGGACTTCGCCTGCGCAAGAAGATCCTAACCCGGGAGCTTCTCCCAGGCATACGCATTGCCGAAACCGGAGATCGAGGCGTGGACGACCGCCGGATTGCTTTCCCTGACTCTTTCGTAGTCGAGCCCGAGCCGTTCGATGACACCAAGCGCCCGAGCAAGCAGATGAGCATCAGGCGCGACCGCCAGACTGCGCAACTCATTCAACGGTGTGTTGCTCGGCGAAGAACACCCGCACCGGCCCCAGCAATCCGGACTCCACGAGCGGTTCGTCGCCTGCATAGAATCGCCCGGTCGAGAACGTGACACGGTCGTCGGGCGGTCGGGAATCGCCGTTTCGGTACCAGTCGGGGAGTTCTTCGATCATCTGCGCGAGCAGAATTCGTTGGGACCCGTCCGCGGCGGGACCGGCGTCGTGGGCAACCCAGTCACCAGTGGCGGGCGCAAAACGTTGGTGGGACGGCAGTTGCGCGTCCGCGATCAGCCGGTTCGTCCAGAGCGTGGTGACGTCGACTTCGAGGTGATTGGTGCCCGCACGCAAGGCGTCGGTGACTTCGACCCGATACGGGGCCATCCACACGCGGCCCGCCGCCGCCCCGTTCACGCGAATGCCGGCGATATTCTCTACCCGACCGAGGTCGAGGAATGCGCGTACGTGCGTACGCGGCGTCGCCAGATCAAACTCCGTTCGATAGGTCGCCGTTCCCGAGAAGTGGCGCACACCCGAGTCGACATGCCGGCTGAGCGATGCCGGACGGTCGAGCTCGATGGATTGCGGCGCTCCGAGCCCTGGCGGAAAGCTCACTCGCCAGGGCCCGGCAATGTCGATCGGCGGGGGCGGGTCCGCACCGAATGTGGCGCCGGAGCTGAGGGTATAGCGGCCCGCCCGCCAGGCCAGGGCCGTCAACATGCCGTTCCCTTCGCGCCAGAGTGTGGCCGGCCGCAGCGGCAGCGGCGGGGCGGGCGCGCCCCGGCGCGCGAGCAAGGCGATCTCGTCGGCACGCAGCGCACGCTCGTCGATGCGTGGATCGGTGTGGTCGCCTTCGAAAAAGTACGTCACCCCGACGGGGGCCGGTTCCGCGACGCCGCCGGGATGCACGACGTTGCCGCTCCTGAGCCCGGTCCGCACGTGCTCGCCGTTGACATAGAGCGACGGTGACCCATCGTCGTAGACGACGGCGAAATGGGTCCAGCCCGCGGTCGGAACGTGCGCCACGAGCACGGCGTGGGCGCTGTGGCTCGTCCGTTCGAGGAGGACGACGCCGTTGCGGCCGATCGCGAGCGCCATGGCCGCATTGCCGTCGCCGTACAGTTCGTCTCCGGGACGCGCCGGAATGACATAGCACTTGCCGGTTTCGTCGGCCCGGCCGGTTATCGATTCCTCCGGCATCACGCGAAGCTCGACTTCGGGCTTGGCCCATACGGAGACGGTGAAGGGATCCGCCGGCGCGGCCGGTGCCGGCGGCGCGGGCAGCGCCGCCTCTGCGAAACGCACGCCGTCGTGCTCGGCCCAGGTGATCGGAGTGGCAGGCGGACCGCTTCTGTCGAATACCACGAACACGGACTCGGCCGGACCCAGGTCGAGGTCCACGACCGTGCGTTCGCCGCTGTCCGCGAAAACCGCGGCACCCGTGGTCGATCCGTCCGTCGCGCGCCACAGCTCGGGGGCGCGGCCGGCGATACGGAACGAACAGGCGGCGTGTTCCTGGCGGCGTTGCCGATTCGCGACGAAGTAGATCTCGCGCGCGCGTGTTTCTCGATGCAGCCATACGACCTGACCACCCGGACGCTCCGTGACGCAGGTGACGTCGGGCGGCACATGAATGGCATCGAGCACGCTGTGAATCGGTACCCCCGAAAACACGCGCCCGTCACCTACGCTGCGGCCCGCGGCCGGGATAGCGTCGTTGCCCCAGACCTCTTCGACGGCGGCGGCGAAGACGAGCTCTGCATCCGCACTATTGCGAAGCCCCAGAGACCGGGTCGGTCTCGGCGCAAGGAGGACCATGCCGTTTCGCACGAGGCCGCGAAGGCGCGCCGCAAGCTCCGGTGTCAGCGCATCGACCTGATCGGGCATCACGAGTACGCGATAAGACGTGCCGCTGTCGAGGACGATCGCGCCGTCGACGACGCGAGTGTTGTTGAGGAGTATCTCGGCGTTGACGAGGTCGAAATCATAGCCGGCCGGCACGGCCGGAGAGTCATAAGTCGCGATGCGCGGACTGGCGTCGGGCGACACATCGGGGCGTACGTACTGCGCGCCGTCGGGCGAGTCGTCGCCGACGAAGTACAGCACATCCGCGACGAAGCGGCCCTGCCGCAGCATGAGCTGGCTGCGCGCCAGGTAGTCCAGCCATGGCCCGCTGCGGCTGAACCAAGTGTTGGTGCGCTCGAAATTCATTCCCCACGGACCCATGACCATGCCCGGAGCGGCCGTGGGGTGCGGCTGGTGGGCGTAGCGATGAAAGATCGTCTGGTTGTAGCCGAGCGTGAACATGAGATCGCCCAGCGTCTTCAGCGCGTACGGATGTTCCTGCCAGCGCCCGGTTTGCGCCTCGGAAGTAAACGCTTCGGCAGCGACGATGTCTTTGCCGTAGATGTGGGCGGCCGAGGCGACCATCTTCACCACGCGATTGTCGGTCCAAGGCGTACGTGCCCAGAACTCCGTCATCGGGACGGCGGCGCGACCGCTGACCGTGATCTCGTCGAACATCCCAGGCCCATAGCCTTCGACCAGCATGTCGAGACCCATTTCGTTCGCTCGTTGCTGAAGGCGCCCGTAGTAGTTATCCGTCATCAGTGCGACCAGCGTGCGGCGGAAGTCGAACAGGAAGCGCTCGGACATCTCGGCGTCGCCGACAATGCGCCCGGTGAGCGCGGCCATCCACGGCAGAAGGGTGTAGCCGTTGCGCGCGTGGAATTCGTCCGGCAGCGTAGCCGTCCAGTTCTGGAAACCCGCTTCGTAGCTGTCGACCATCAGCGTCG
Source organism: uncultured Acidobacteriota bacterium (assembly GCA_963700695.1). Lineage (GTDB taxonomy): Bacteria > Acidobacteriota > Vicinamibacteria > Fen-336 > Fen-336 > JAJDNS01. Next base: position 451,424 of record CAVOYO010000010.1, read on the forward strand.
ACAAAGTCTCGCCCGCGTGTGGGCCGGCAAGATCGATGATCTGTCCGGGACCATGGTCGAAGTGAAAATCGGCGGCTGCGGCGCTGAGCTTGTCCACCTCGAGTCCGTCGCCGGCTGCCGATGCGGCGACGTTGTGCTTGCCGGTGGTCGTGTGCCCGAAGCGAAGAATGGTCCACGAACCCGCCGGGGCACTCCAACGCAGACGTCCGTCGGTGCCCATGGATTCGGAAACATCGCGCACGTCCGCCGGATCGATTGCGAGATCGGCGTGACGTTGCTTCGGCTCGCGTTGCCGTGCCGCGCCGATGCGGAACGCGAACAGGGCCTTGAAGGTCCAGTCCTCGAGGCGAGGCGCGCCGTGGATGCGAAGTTCGGCGATGTCGGCGTCGGCGCGGGGCGTGACACGAAAGTATCGTGCGCGGACCTTCTCGAAAGACAGCACCCCTGGCGCTTCGATACCGCGCGGAAACGGAACCTCCAGCGTTCCGGCCGCATGCCACGCCAGCCCGTCGTCCGATGCCTCCACCGCCGCGGACACTGCCGAATACGGCGCCGCAAGCGCGACGGTGAGCGCGCGCGCATCGAAGGGAACACCGAGATCGACGACGATTGCCGCCTGCGGGCCTGCGCGGACGCTCGTGTCGAGCTGCCCGTCGGTCAGTCCGCTCGCATCGATGTCGTCCTCGCCGCAACGTACGTATTTGACCATCTCGAGAAACGGGTGTTCTTCGCCGGGCTGCGAGGGAAAGGCGATGACCGCGGCGTCTTCGTAGTAGCCGAGTCTGGCGTACGGTTTGGGCAAGACCACATCGATGTCGCCCCCGCCCTGAATCACGGTCTCCGTCCAGACCAGTTGCTGCATGGACAGGGCCGGTGTAATCCACGGGCCGCCGCTGCTCGACCAGCCCGGTGCATTGTGGACGCCGAGTTTCAGGCCGAGGCGATGCGCTTCCTGGATCGCATGGCGCATCAGTCCACGCCATTCAGGTCCCAGATAAGCGGCAGGCCCGGGCGGAGCATCGACGCCGCCGTCGAAGATGACGGCACTGCTGAGGCCGACGGCGCGCATCGCTTCGAGATCGCGAGTAATCCCGTCCGCGGTAACGTTGCCGTTCATCCAGTACCACAGCGTTCCCGGCCGTGCGTCCGCCGGCGGGTCGGCAAACCGTGCGCGCAGCGAGGTGTCGACCGTGACCGGAGCCGCCGGGTCCGTGCAGGCCGCCACGGCCAGTAACAAGGCGATCGCCGCGATCGTTCTTCGAGTGCGCATGGCAGCGTTCCTCCTTGTTGTCGGCAGCGTGGATCTTCGAGCTGACCGCTATTCCCCGTTGCTGACCGAAAACTATCAATCTGGACGAATCACGGTCAATTCACTATGCTGACCTGGGCAATATTGTCGCCACGCACGGGGCGGGCGGCGCCGGGACGAGGTGACGATGCCAGCGGTCGAACAGAGACCTGAGCACGCGACAGACCGCAAAGCGACCGCCGACGCGCCACCGATCGCGTTCGGCGCGGCGTGGTATCCGGAGCAATGGCCGGAATCGCAGTGGCCGCACGACCTCGCGCTGATGCGGAAGGCTCGCATGAATGTCGTGCGTGTCGGGGAATTCGCATGGAGCGCGATGGAGCCGCGGGACCAGGAATTCGATTTCGGCTGGCTCGATCGCGCGATCGATGTGGCGGCGGCGCAGGGTTTCGACGTGGTACTGGGAACGCCGACAGCGGCGCCGCCGGCCTGGCTCACCGAGGCTTATCCGGACGTGTTGCGGGTCAGCGAGGACGGCGTCCAGGCAGGCCATGGTGGGCGCCGCCACTTCTCCTTCGCCAGCGCCCGTTATCGGCGGTTCGCCCGGCGCATCGCGACGGAGATGGCGCGGCGTTACGGCGACAATCCGCACGTGATCGGCTGGCAGATCGACAACGAGATCGGCCCGCCTTCCTTCGACGGCGAGGCCCGCGCCCGGTGGAGTGCGTGGCTCGAGGACAAGTACGGAAACGTCGACGAGCTGAATACGCGCTGGAGCACGGCGTACTGGAGCCAGACCTATCAGAGCTTCGGCCAGGTGCCGCTCAGGGCTACCGGCCAGCACAACCCTGCGCTCCTCCTCGATTTCAGGCGCTTCGTGACCGACGTCTGGACCGACTACGTCGACAACCAGGCCAGCGCGATCCGCGAGCATGCCGGCGGTCACCAGTGGATCACGACGAACACGATGTACTGGAATAGCGGGTTCGATCATCCGAAGCTGCACCGCAATCTCGACATGGCTTCGTGGGACAACTACATTCCCGACGGCCGACCCGACTGGCTCGATAACGGCGCGCAGCACGACCTGGTGCGCGGCTACCTCCAGAGAAACTTCTGGGTCATCGAGACGCAGGCGGGCCACGTCGACTGGGTCGAGATCAATCGCGCCCTCGATCCCGGCCAGGTGCGCGAGATGGGCTGGCAGGCGATCGGACACGGCGCCGACGGCCTGCTCTACTGGCAATGGCGCAGCGCACTCAACGGGCAGGAACAGTACTACGGGGTTCTCGCCGGGCCCGGCGGGGACCCGACCTATGTCTTCGACGAGGTCGCGCGAACGGGCGCCGAGTTCGAGCGCGCGGCGCCGGTGATTGCGGGAACCGCGCCCCGGGCCGAAGTCGCCATGCTGTTCTCCTATGACAGCCGCTGGGCCATCAATATTCAGCGTCATCACCGGGACTTCGAGCCGATCAGTGCGTTCATGTCTTTCTACCGGCCGCTTCGCACCCTGGCTCAGGCGGTGGACATCGTCCCGGTAGGTGTGCCGCTCGACGACTACAAGCTCGTGGTTGCACCCCACCTGAACGTGCTGGCGGCGGCGGATGCGGCTCGGCTCGAGGCGTTTGTCCGGCGCGGAGGCTGCCTCGTGTTGGGCCCCCGCAGCGGCATGAAGGACGAGTTCAACGCGCTGCACACGATGCGCCAGCCGGGCCCGCTGGTGGATGCACTCGGCGCCCGCGTCGAGCAGTTCTACGCGCTCGACGAGGTCATCGGTGTCTCCGGTACGCTCGGCTCCGGGAAAGCGCGGATCTGGGGAGAGATGCTGCGCACCCGATCCCGAGACAAGCGTGCTGATGCGGTATAGCCATCCGGGCGGCTGGCTGGACGGAGAAGCGGCCATGGTCACGCGCGAGCTGGGCGAGGGCGTGATCACGTATCTGGGCGCGTGGCTGGAGGACGAGCTGATGCGAGTCTGGGCCGCCCGGGCGCTCGAACGGGCAGGGGTCGAACCGATACTCGCGGATGTGCCGGACGATATCGAAGTCGCCCAGCGAGTCGGCGCGGGCCGCCGCGTGCTGATCCTGGTCAATCACGCGGATTCGCCGCGGCGCGTCGTGTTGCCGCAGGTGATGCAGAACGTGCTGGCCGGCGGCGAGCACCGGCGACTCGAATTGCCGCCGCATGACGTGGCGGTGCTGCAACGTCCGGCCGGGAGCGCACAGTGACTGTTTGGGTCACTCGCCGCACCGTCCTGGCCGGACTCGGGGCAATGGCCGCTGCGCCGGCAATCGGCGCTCGCCTACCGTCGCCCGGCGCCGGGCATCAGGAGCAGTTCGATCGGCTCTGGCTCGGCTCGGCGTGGTATCCCGAGCAGTGGCCGGAATCGGCATGGGGCCACGATCTCGATCTCATGGCCGAGGCCGGCTTCAACGTCGTGCGTATCGGCGAGTTCGCCTGGAGCACGATGGAACCGCGCGAGGGACGGTTCGAGCTGGACTGGATCGGACGCGCCATCAGGGAAGCGGAAGCGCGGGATCTCAAGACGGTCTTGTGCACACCGACCGACGCGCCGCCGGCGTGGATGACGTCTGCCTATCCCGATGTCCGCCGTGTGTTCTCGGACGGGCAGTACGCCGAGCACGGCGGCCGGCGGCATTTCTCCATTACCAGCCCCCGCTATCGCCGCTTCTGCCGCCGCATCGCATCTGAGCTTGCGCGCCGATTCGGCGACGATTCCAGCGTGATCGGCTGGCAGATCGGTAACGAGTACACCGAGGAATCATACGAAGCTGCGGCGCGCGAAGGGTTTCAGGAATGGCTGCGCGACAAGTACGGGACGTTGGAGGAACTCAACCGTGCCTGGACGACGGCGTACTGGAGCCAGACATACACGGCCTGGTCGCAGATCCCGTTCAACGCAGAGCGCGGCAATCCGGGCTGGATGCTGGACGCCAAACGCTACATTACCGATACGTGGCTCAGCTTCCAGCGGAATCAGCTCGAAGCGCTGCGCGAGGCCATCTCGCCAAATCAGTTTATCACCACGAATCTCGGCGGACTGGGGTGGGCCAACCGGTTCAACCGGGCCGACATCAGCCGCGAACTCGATTTCATCACCTGGGACAACTATGTCGGCCAGGGCCATATCGAGCCGAACCGCAACGGCGCCAGCCACGGGCTGGTGCGCGGCTGGAAACGCGAGAACTTCTGGGTGATGGAAATGCAGCCGGGGTCGGTCAACTGGGCGCCGGTATCGAATCCGCTTTACAGGGGCGAAACGCGGGCGCTGACGTTCAGCGCGGTCGGCCACGGCGCGGACGGGGTCCTCTACTGGCAGTGGCGCAATGCCCTGAACGGGCAGGAGCAGTATCACGGCTGCGTCGTCGGGCCGGACGGCGAGCCGCTGCCGATATTCTCCGAGATGAGGAAGATCGGCGAGGATTTCCGCCTGGCGACCGAGGCGTTGCGGGGCACGACGCCGGTGTCCGAGGTGGCGCTCGTCCACGACTACGACAGTCGCTGGGCGATCGAATTCCAGCGCCATCACCGCGACTACGACGTCGTCGGCGTGCTCCTGGAGTGGCGGGCGGTACTCCATGCACTGCTCAAGGCGGTCGACATCATCGAGCCCGTCGCGCCATTGTCGCATTACAGGGCCATCTTCGCGCCCAGCTTCAATCTGATTACCGCGGGCATGGCGCAGCTGCTCCTCGACTATGTCCGCAACGGCGGACGCCTCATCCTCGGGCCGCGATCGGGGATGAAAGACGCATTCAACCGGCTATGGCCCCGGCGTCAGCCCGGTCCGCTGGCCGACGCGCTGGGCACGCGCGTCGTGCAGTTCCACGCGCTCGACGAAGAGATTGCGGTGACGGGCGAATCAGGCTCGGGGACGGCACGAATCTGGGCCGAGCATCTCGAGCCGGGCGAACCGGACGTGCGTGTGCTGCTGCGCTACGGCGACGGGGCGTCCTGGGTTGCGGGAAAGCCGGCGGTCGTCGAGCGCGGTTACGGGCAGGGACGGATCGCGTACGTCGGCGCCGTGCTGGACCGCGAGTTGCTGACACGCGTGCTGCGCTCGTTCGTCAGCGATATCCGCCCGGCCTTCGGGGACGTGCCGCCCGGCGTCGACGTGATGCGTCGGCATGGTGAGGGGCGCGACGTGTTCGTACTCATCAATCATTCGCGTGATCCGCGGCGCCTCGAGTTGCCGCAACCCATGCGCAGCGTTCTCGAAGGAGGAGGACTTTGCGACACGCTCGAACTCGAATCCCAGGGCGTCGCCGTACTGGAACACCGGACTTAGGAAAGGAGCGAAACCCGATGCGCACAGCAATTGGAGCCATGCTTGTCGTCGCGCTGGGCATCACCGGGCATGCCTCCGCCAATGACGCGGACTACCGGGCACGTGTTCGCGCTCAGTTGATGCGCGTCGATGAGTCCATTGCGGCCGGCCGCTTCAAGGACGACTGGGAGTCCCTCCGGCAATTTCGCTACCCGGAATGGTTCCGCGACGCGAAGCTCGGGATCTTCATCCACTGGGGTCCCTACTCGGTTCCGGCGTTTGCGAACGAATGGTACTCGCGCAACATGTACGTGCCCGGCAATCCCGCGTACGTTTACCATCGCAACGTCTACGGGCCGCAGTCGGAGTTCGGCTACAAGGACTTCATCCCGCTGTTCCGGGCCGAGAAATTCGATCCGGGCGAGTGGATCGATCTGTTTGCCCGCGCAGGGGCACGCTATGTGATGCCGGTAGCAGAGCATTGCGACGGCTTCGCCATGTATGCCACGGACTTCAGCGAATGGGATGCGTCGGAGATGGGGCCAAAGCGAGACGTGCTCGCCGAGTTGGCGCATGCGACTCGTGAACGCGGCCTGCATTTCGCCCTGTCGTCGCACCGGGCGGAGCACTGGTGGTGGTACTACCTGGGCCGCACCTACGATTCCGATGTCAATGATCCGCGCTACGACGGGCTCTACGGCCCGGCGGCGCCAATGGGACTGCCGGCCGATCCGCCCGCATCGTGGCCGGACGGCGATCAGCTGCAACTGTGGATGCCGCCGGACAGGGAATTCCTGGACGACTGGCTGGCGCGCAGCAGCGAACTCGTGGACAGGTACCGGCCGGAGCTGGTCTACCTCGACTGGTGGACGAGTGCGCCGCTGTTCGAACCGCTGATGCGCAAGTTCGCCGCCTACTACTACGGCGAGGCGGATGCGAAGTCCTTCGGCGAGGTCGCCATCGCCTACAAGGGCGGGCAGCTCGTCGAGGGCACCGCGTTGTTCGACATGGAGCGCGGGACGATGGACCGGATGCGCCTGACGCCCTGGCAATCGGACACCTCCGTCAGCATACGGTCGTGGGGTTACGTGCAGGACGACAGCTATCGAACGCCGAAGTCGCTCGTCAGCGATCTGATCGACATCGTCAGCAAGAACGGCAACCTGTTGCTGAACGTCGGGCCGCGCGCGGACGGCACGATCCCCGACGAGGCCCGCGACGTCCTGCTGGAAATCGGCGCCTGGCTGCAGGTGAACGGCGAGGGGGTCTACGAGTCTCGCCCGTTTCTTTACTTCGGCGAAGGCCCGACGCGTTCGGGCGCGGAGCGCGTGCCCGGAGAGGTCGAAGCCGCGGCGACGCGCCGTTACACGCCCGAAGATTTTCGGTTCACGACACGCGGGGCTGCGGTCTATGTATTCGGTCTGCAATACCCGGAAGACGGCCGAGCACTGATCAAAACGCTCTATGCCGACACGCCTTACCTCGAGCGCCGAATCGCGAACGTGAATCTGCTCGGCCACGGCGTGGTGCAATGGCAGCAGACCGAGCAGGGACTGGAAGTCGGGCTACCGTCGCCGCCCGGAGGCGACATGCCGTACACACTCAAACTCACGTTCCGGGACTGACTCGCCCGGACGACTAAGGGGTCCCTCTAGATGACGACCCGGAATCCGCCATTCGGACTCGTGACCCTCCTTCGACCGGCCATCCTCTTCGCCCTTGCGGTCTCGAGTCCCGTCTACTCGTCGGAACCCGCCGCCGGAGACTGGCATCCGTATTCAATCGACCATGACAACAGCGAAAACACGCCGGTCGACGTGTCCTTCCTCCTCGGCCCGGAACCTGCAGGCGCCAGCGGATTTGTCACGGAAAAGGACGGTCACCTCGTCGAAGGCGATGGGCACCGCTTGCGGATCTGGGGAGTCAACCTGACCGGCTGGACCCGTGGCGGCACCATGGTTCCGCCCAAGGACCAGGCGGAAAAGTGGGCCAGGATCATGGCTCGCAACGGTATCAACGCCGTCCGTTTTCATTTCCTCGATATGCCCACCCGGACCGCCGAAGACAAGGCCGCGCTCGAAGAAAAACGCCTGAAGGCCGCCGACGAAGGCTACCGGTTCAGGGTGCCGCCCGTCGGCATCATCGACGGCACGCAGGAGACGACCACGGACTTCGACCCGGTGCAGATGGATCGACTGGACTACTTCATCTTCCATCTGAAGCAGGTCGGCATCTACTCGAATCTCAATCTGAACGTCGGCCGGCGCTACAAACCCGGCGACCTCGTGCCCGATTCCGATGCCGTGCGTCTGTGGAAAGGCTTTACCTATATCGGAGAACGGCTGATCGAACTGCAAAAAGACTATGCGAGGCGCCTGCTGACTCACTACAACCCTTACACCGAGACGAAGTACAGCGAAGAACCTGCAATCGTCACGGTGGAGATCGTCAACGAAAATTCGCTCTATGAGTTCTGGTTCCGCAACTGGCTCCGAGGTGAGCTGACCGTCGACAACCCTGCGTTCCAGCTGGACCTCACGCCTTCTTATGCGCGTCAGCTCGATGAAATGTACCAGGCCTGGCTGGCGGAACATCGGCGGCTCGAAGAGATCACCGCCATGCGGGAAGAAGCCGGCGTGCCCGAAGGCGCTCCCGTTCCGCGTCTCACCCGGGGCGAGTTCAGCGTGGCCTCACAACTGCGATTCCACGCTGAAGCCGATTTCCTGGCGGACGTCGAGAAGACCTTCTTTCGCGACATGTATTCGTATATCAAGAACGATCTGGGCGTGAAGTCGCTGGTCATCGGCAATGCCGATCACACGTACTGGATTCCCAACCAGCCGATGATGCGGGCCAATGCCGAATTGGGCTTCATCGACGCGCACGTGTACTGGCAGCATCCGGCGATCTGGGGCCGCCGAAACACGCCAATGGTTGACGATCCGCTGGACTCGACGATCGTAAAGCTCAGCCGTTCGCCGTTCCTCGATCGCGCGTTCACCAACAGCGAGGTCAATCATCCGAATCCGAACGAGTATTCCGCGGAGATGATTCCGATTCTCGCCGCGTATGCGGCATTTCAGGATTGGGATGGCATCTACTTCTACACCTTCGAACCCAAAGCTCTTGAAGGTTGGCAGGACTACGTGGCCGACGAATTCGACATCACGCTGGATCCCGTGAAGATGACCCAGATGAAGACGGGCGCGCTACTCTTCATCCGCGGCGACGTACAGCCGGCGCGGGAGACCGTGGTTCGCAACTACTCGCAGGAACAGGTCAATGAAGCCATGCGCCTTCCGGAGGCGGAGCGGCCGTTCTTCACGCCCGGCTTCCCGAAGGCAACGCCTTTGGTCCACGGAAATCGTATCGGAACGATCGAAGGCAAGCCCACCAGGGACTTCAGCCCGCCACCGGAACCGCCCTACCACTCGGATACCGGCGAATTGAGCTGGTATGTCGAGCCGGGCAATCATGGCCTGGTTACGATCGATGCACCGCGCACTCAGGCGCTGGTGGGTTTCGTCAGGGAGAATGCGAACAAGACGACAACTCATCTCAAGGCCGAGCTCAAGAACGAATTCGCCGCCATTACGCTTTCGTCGCTCAGTGAGCTCCCCATTCAGCGCGCAAACAGACTCCTTCTGACTGTCTGCGGCCGTTGGCAGAACACGGGCTCCGAGTGGAACGAACGCCATACACTCTGGGAGCAGTGGGGCAAGGGCCCCACGCTGATCGAGCCGGTAAGAGGCTGGCTCATGCTGCGGGAGCTGGACGGCGCCGTGGCTGTTCGCCTCACACCTCTGGACGGCGCTTCCCAACCGATTGGGGACGCATTGAGGGGTCGGCGCATGGAAGTCGGGTGGGAGATCGAGCTGGGCACCGTGCCGACCGTGCAATACCTGATCGAAGTGTACCGCTAGGCCGTGCAGACATCGGGAACCCGGAGACAGGACATGCGGCGTGTGATGATCGCCTTCCTTGCCGCGCTCTGGCTGAGTGCCTGCGATGCGCCGACCGCAGATACCGGACCGCAGCCCGCCGAACATACGCGTTGGATCGCGGTCTGGGCGTCCTCCCCGAGCCCGTTCTTGCCTGGAGGACGCGCCGCCTACCTCGAACCGTACTCTGATGAGACGATTCGCCAGGTTGTTCGCGTCGATGCTGACGGAGCCGAGATTCGCATCCGCTTCACGAACGAACTCGGGAGCGAGGCACTACGCATAGGCGCGGCCAGTCTCGGACGCGTCTCGGGCGACGGCGCCGTAACGAGCGACATTGTGCCGTTGACGTTCGGTGGCGGACCGGGCGTCGCGATCCCGCCCGGCGCAATGATGCTGAGCGATTCAGTGCGTATGATCGTGACGCGATTCGACGATCTCGCAATCAGTACCTATTTCCCCGAACCGGCGCAGCCGACCGGCCATCGCCACCAGCTCAGTCTTTCCGCGAAGGGGAATCACACGCACGAGCCGGCCTGGCCTGAACGGGAGCGAGTGCGGGGCGCGACGGCTGTTTCCGGCGTCCAGGTACGGAGCAGTCTTGCGGGTCGCGTTCTCGTCGCCTTTGGCGATTCGATCACCGAGGGGGCAGGCGCGACGCCCGGTGCGCACATGTCCTGGCCTTCGCAACTGTCGCGGCGGTTGGCTGAATCCGAATCGGGAGATGGCTGGGTCGTGGCCAATGCGGGGATCAGCGGTAACAGGGTTTTGCACGACGGGGGCAGCCAGAACGGACTGGCGCGCTTCGATCGCGATGCGCTTTCGGTCGCAGGTGTGACCGATATCGTCTTGCTCGAAGGCATCAATGACCTCGGCGTTGCCTACGCGCCGGATCATGGCGGGAAGGAAGTGATTGATGCCGAGGATCTGATCCTCGCCTACCGGCAGATGATCGAACGTGCACATCTGCGCGGCGTCCGGCTGTACGGCGCAACGATTCTTCCCTACGAGGGCGCGGTCTATTACACGCCGGCGGGCGAAGCCGAGCGGCTGAAGGTCAACACCTGGATTCGTGACAGCGGAGCGTTCGATGGTGTCGTCGATTTCGACGCCGCCATGCGGGACCCGGACAACCCGGCACGATTGATCGCGGAGTACGAGATCGGCGACCGTTTGCACCCCGGCGATGCCGGCTATGCGGCCATGGGGGACATTGTCGAAGCGTTTCTTGTCAGACAGGCCCGAGCAGACTGATACGTCGGTAGCATGCCGACCGCCAAGGCAGCTATTGCTCTTCCCAGGCCACGAACCGCACCTCCGCGCCTTCGTCGACGGCAGTCGTGGTGCCGTAGGCGATGAGGCCGCCGCCAACGAACCGGACCCGCTGACCCAGGTCATCCTTGCCCGCGTTGCCCTTGGAGCTCACCAAGGAGGTCACGACGGACTGAATCGGGTAGGTCCTGCCACCGAAGCGCAAAGTGTGGAACGAGAAGTCGAGGAACGAGCGGTCGGCCCGGTCGATCGTCCCTTCCAACCGGCCGCCGCGGAACGGCACCGGATCGATCACCACGCCTGTGACCGGATCGCCGGGTTCGCTCGATTCCGCGCTCATGGAGGAAGTGAGCTTGACCAGGAAATTGCTGTTGCGGCCGGTGATCGAGATGTCGGCATCCTGGTTTGCCGTTGCCGCGACCGGTTGGCCCCCGTCCGACTGCCACGCCGTGCAAAGCACGGCGACGAAAGTGAGAATAGCGATCGATTTGATGTCGTGATTACAGTTCATCATTCAGCCTTCGAATCGGTCAGTTGTTGCCCGTCCTGCGGACCAGTACCGCCCAGTCGCTCGTGGCTTCCGCCGGAGCGTCACCGAGGGACCGGCTGCCGCCCCCTTCCAGTGTGGTCACCGTCCCGTCCTGCAGCTCGCCGCCGTTGCGGGGATCGTACCACTTCACTTCGAACGTCCCGCTGACTTCGGAGAGGTCGAGCGTCGTCGTGCCGCCGTCGGGCAGATACACGGCGTAGACCTCGCCGGGCTTCGCCAGCACGTAGTCGTTCGGCGCCGGCGTCAGGTCGTCAGCATGGTGCATCTCCGTGAACGGCAGGTAGCTGACAACGAAGTCGTGCGCATAGCGCTCGAGATCGAAGAGATGATCTCGAGTGCGGTAGTCCTCCACGCTGAGATCGCCATGCGCGCCCGTGAAGAAGAACGCCACGCCGGAGCCTCCGGCCAGGTAGTTGCCCCATATCCCAAACTTGCGCTGCGTGTCGTGCCAGTAGTCCTCCTCGTCTACAGGGACGCGGGAGTTCATTTCGATCAGATTCACTAGCCACGGATGGCCGGCGGCGGCCGACCTGTCGAGCCACTTGATCGTCTCCGAACGCGTGCGCTCCGGGTCGTGCTGCATCGCAATGGAATCGAAATTCTCAAAGCCGAGAAGCTGGCCATAGGTCTTCATGTCGTCGATCAATTCGGCCTTCCACTGCACGTACTGGATGGGATGGTCGTAGGGATCGACCGCTCTGATGTAATTTGCAATGTCCTTCATGTCCTGCGTGGTGAAGTAGCGCCAGCGATCCATCTCCTCGTCCATGTCCCAGATGATCCCGTGATGGTGCGCGAAACGCGCCACGAGCTCGCGATAGTAGAGCTTGCGCTCGGTACCCAACTTGCCGAGGGTCTGCTCGCCCTCCTCCTCCTGCGTCACCATCATCAACAGCAATCCGACCCGGTCCATGTGCGAGAACACGATCTCCCACTGGCCCAGTTTCGAGACGTCATAGCGCGTGTGCTCGTCATAGCCAATCCACGGATTGATATCCATGGCATCGCCGTAGTTGTTCATCGTCAGCGTGTAGAACGCGTTGAGGCCCTTCTCGGCCAGATAGTTCAGCACGCCGATGATCGCTTTGCCCTTTCCGCCTTGCCAGGTCGGATCGCCCGGATTCCAGTCCTGCACATGCGCGTCGTAATGATGAAGATTGTCCGGATAGGGCAGCCCCTTCGGACCGCGATAGTCCTTGGTGTTGTCGAATTCGTAATAGGCCAGGAAGTTCTCGGGGCTTTGCGTGCCGACCAGGAGGAAGGGTTCGCCGGTACCGGCGTAGCGCAGGAAATGCTCGCCCACATATTTCAGCATCCCGCGCCCCCGGTTGTCCCGTCCGGTCTTGTCAGTGGGCCCGACTTCGATCGTCCCCGTTTCACCGTCGAAGGCGGTCGGTGTGCCTGCATCGGGATCCAGGCTCACGGCCACCTCGGGTCCGGCCCGGAATGACGCCTCGTATGTCCACGTGCCGGTCTCGTCCGGGACGAAGTGCGCGCGCCACGCATTGCCCGACGTCGCCCCCGTTTCTGCCGCATCGCCGTCGGCCGCGAAATAGCCGGGAACGACGAGGCTCTTGCCGTCTTTCGAGAACGTCACCTCGAGCCGGTAGTCGAGAAAAGGGTTGGGATCGGCGGTCTCGCTCGATTCCGGGCCCGCAAACGTCAGCCGAATGTCGTGCCATTGCTTGAGTTCGCCGTCGATCGTCGCGGCGGAAGCAACTCGTAGAATGCAGGTGAAGGATACGAGGAAGGTGAGAATCGTCTTCATTTGCGGTACCTCGCGATTTGCCCCATCTCCGGTAGGCCGCGCGAAACAAAGAAGGGGGCGGCGGCCTTGCGGCCGTCCGCCCCCCTGAACCTGCAGACTACAACCCAGCGCGCACGCCGAAATACCAGAACCGCCCGATCACGTCATAGTTGGCGTTCCGGTTGCCCGGTATCCCGGACAAGATCATCGGCGGCTGCTCATTGAACAGATTGCTCGCGCCGACATAGAGCTCATACCTATTTTTGACACGATACTTGAGCTGCAGATCCATGTACCACGCCGCATCAAACGCGAAGTAGTCATCCTTTACATCGGTGTCGGGGCCGAAGCGGCTGCGCAGGAATTCGTCGTCAATAAGTGACTTCCCAACGTACTGAGTCGTCGCAACGATGCCCCACGGGCCATGGTCATAGCCAAGTCTAACGAGGGCCTTATTGTACGGGAAGCCGACTTCACCTGCTTGCTCGTTAGTATCTGCGCCAATTCGCGGAATGACGCCTTGATCAAGCAAATGGGTGTAGCTGAGGTTGGCAGACAACGTGCCACCCCCGAGGTCGGTGACGTAGCCCGCTGTCAAGTCGATACCCTCGGCGAAGGCGCCGCCGCTGTTTACGAGACCCGACCTGATCAGCTGAACCGAACCCACGCTGGCGGGCGCCGCCGCGGCCGGACGGCGATCAATGAGGGGGCAGAAGTCGTCATTCGCCTCCAGATAGCACTGGTTGAGAATGAACTGCGTCGTGACAGTGCTAATGGCGTCCTCCACATCGATGTTGTAGTAGTCGAGCGTGACGGACAACCCGGGAACGTATTCCGGGGTGTAGACCCCGCCGAAGGTCCAGGTCGTCCCCGCTTCCTCCTGAATGTCCGGATTGGTGATGCTCAGCGTGCCGACGCCCTGGAAATCCGTCTGGATGAAGGTGACGGTTCCGTTATTCTCGTTCGCGTTCGCTAGGACGCCCGGATCCGCCAGACATTGCGAGGCCGCAGCGCCGGAGTCGCCAATCATTACGCCTTGACACGGATCGACAATGGACGTAACGCCCGCCTGCACAGGCCTGAACAGCTCCCCGACGTTCGGCGCGCGCACGGCGTGAGCGTAAACTCCCCGGAACCGCAAGCTGTCGACCGGCGCCCATTCGAGCCCGAAGTTGTAGGCCGGGAAGCTGCCGAGGGTCGAATAGTCGGAATAGCGCCCCGCCGCGCGAACCGACAGGCTGCTGAAGCCCGGCGTGTCGCTGACCAGCGGCACGTTCACCTCGCCGTACGCTTCCTTGACGGTGATCGACCCGGTGATGTCCCTCTGCTGGACAAAGCCGTTCTGCTTGGTGTTGTAGAGCGGGTCGAATTGATGGTTGCTGGACTCCCTGCGATATTCGAGGCCCCCCGCAAATTGCAGCGGACCGGCGGGAAGCTCGAACACCGTGCCGGTCACGTTGCCGGCAACCACATGCATGTCCTGCGTGGAGTCCTGGAAGGCCGCGCCGTCGCTGCCCTGGACGTATTCCCGCGCCGCTTCGGAAACGTTGTTCACGCCGTAGAAGTTGATCGGCGCACAACCGTTGATGCGGGCGTTGGAATCGGCGCAGATGGCTTCTGTCGTATTGCCGTCGCCGTCGAAATCGAAAACGTCCGAGACTGCCCTCAGCGACTGGAAGAGGCTGGGAGTGATGTACAGCCCCCGCTGGCGCCCGTTCAGATCGGAACGGCCATAGGAATAGTACGTCTCATACGACCAGTCGTTGCTGATGTCGCCTTCCGCGCCGAGGACGAGCCGGATCTGCTGCCGATCAAGCTCGGTCGCGCGGTTTCCGAACTCGACCACGCGCTTGGCGTAGGACACGTCCCTGAGGCCGTCGCCGTCTTGATCCGTTGCGATATTGTAAACAGCGTCGGGAATGAAGGGGTTCCGCACGATCGTCACCGTGCCGTCAGCCGGATTCACGAGTCTGGATTCGATCTCTTGGCGTTGCGAGATGCCGATTCCGAAATCGAATGTCGCGACGTACGGATGAAACGTATTCGAGCCTGTGGACGAAACGCGCCCGTAATTCATGTCGAAGAACGTTTTCAAATGGGGGTTGACGTCATATGTTGCCCGCAGCGCCGTGGTGAGGCGCTGGACGGGCGCCGCGAGATTGTCCTGGGCGCCGGGAAATTCGTTTGGATCGAACCTGAAGGGGGCGTCCTGGTTGGTTGAGTCAAACGGTATGATGCCGGTGCCGTCGTCAGTGAAGACGAAACTCTGGTTGGGACTCCCCACCCCTACTTGGCCGCGAGGTTGGACGGTGGACCGGTTGAGCACCACCGTGTACAAGTCGGCGGGATCCCTGGAGCCTTGGGCGACGACCTTGCTGGCGTAGCTGTCGTCCGAAAAACTGCGGGCGCCGTTATCCAAGCCGTCTTCGTCCGAAAAGCCCGCGTAAACCATGAAATTGCCGCGTTTTTCGGCGAAATTGTGGCCAGCGGTGAAGTCTATCAGGTTCGCGTTGGCGTCACCTTGGGAAGAAACACCGGTTTGGGCGTTGAAGATAAGCCCCTCGAAGTTTCTCTTGTAGATGAAGTTCACGACGCCGGCGATGGCGTCCGAACCGTACACGGCCGAAGCGCCCCCGGTCAGCACCTCAACGCGCTCGATGAAGCCTGTCGGGACCATCGTCAGGTCGACCCGCGCCGTACCCGGCACGCCGGCGACCATACGCCTTCCATCGGCGAGGACCAGCGTGCGGTCGGCGCCCAGGTTACGCAGGTTGACCGTCGAGGCGCCGGCGTTGGTGACATTACCGTTGGAGGTGAAGCGGCTCTCGCCGGGTTCGCCGAACGACGGATTGATCTTTAGCGCATCCTGAACGTTGATCGTGCCCAGGTCCTCGATGTACTCGAAGTCCAACACCTGCAGCGGCGACGGCGAAAGCACGTCGGCACCTTTGATGCGGGTACCGGTGACAGTGATCTCTTCGGCGATGGCGGCCAGCTGCAGCGTGAAGTCCAGACGCAGGCGATCGCCAGCCTTCACCTCGATAGCGGTCTGCGTCTCGGTCGTGAATCCCGTGCCGACCACGGTCAACGTGTAGCGTCCGGCAGGGACGAGCGGGAAGGCGTATTCGCCCTCCGGGCTGCTCGTGGTCTCGAGCACGTCCTGGCTGCTCTCGTTCACCAGTATGACGTTGGCGCCTGCGATCGACCCCCCTTGCGGGTCGGTGACCTTGCCGCTCAGGCCGGGGCCGGTCTCCTGTGCCAGAGCCATCCCGGCGACGCAGCACAGCGCCGCTCCGATGGCGAGACATCCGTTCGTGGCCCGACGCAGGGTGACCCCCAGCGGCGCGCCGCGGGTCTGATCGTCACTCGGGGTTGCGCTGCTCACGATTGCCTCCCTTTGTTCCTTGTTTCTCCTCAGTCCGGGGACGCGGTCGCGTCTGAGCGGGTGCCCGGATCGCGTCGCGCGCGCTCGGGGCGGCCAGAGTGCCGGGTTGTAGGAGCCGAAGTGCAACTCGTCTGGCATTCGCGTCTCCGACGTGAATAGTTATTCTAGTATGCGAATTCGATTCTGGACTCGCGCAGGAGCCCATGTCAAGCTTTTTTCAGGGGACCATCCGGCCTGACCGGCTCCTCCTGGGAGTACGGACTCAAGGACCACGCCCCCTCCGACTCCGCAGGGCTCGACCGCTTCGTTTCACGACGACGACGTCGTCGCGGCCGATTGCCTGGCCGCGCCGCGCCCGGGAGCAGAGAAGGCTCCGGTCCACAACGTGGGAAACGGCGTGCTGAGTACAGTGCAGGAGATGGTCGAGGTGGCGCGAGACCTACGGGAGCAGCTCACGGTGGGCCTGTGTGCGGCGGCGGACCGGGGACGTTGAGTTCAGGTGATTCTCTGGATGCTTTCTGCGAGCGCGTCCGGCTCGAACACCTTCTTCCAGTCGGATTGTGGGCATTGACAACGCCCTGCTTGGCCTTGGCGCCGCCGAAGAAGTCGCGTTTCGCCTCGGGGTCCGTCTCGTCGTTGAATATCGAAGGATGGCAGGAGATCCTCGAGTGAAAGGAGAGTTTCTCATGACCCGAAACCGGGCGAATCGAGTGCGTGTCGCGGATCCGCGGTGCGAGGGCCTTCGCGAAGCGCCCCAGGTCGACACCGCCGCCCCCCGTTTCTCGTGGTGCCTGGAATCGGCCAACCGCGACACCTGGCAGACGGCCTGCCAGTTCCGCATCGTGGAAGTCGATGGGGCCAGACGAGGGATGGCCAAGCCGCTCGTGTCCGCGAGGATCGAGTCGCAGGAATCGCAATGGGTCGAATGCCCGGGCTTCGTGGCGCAGCCCCGGCGCACCTATGCTTGGCAGGTGCGGCTCTGGGATAGTCACGGAGGCACGAGTCCGTGGAGTCGAAGACACGTCTTTGGAACGGGGTTGCTCGGAGAAGAATGGCCGGCTGATTGGATCGGCGACGGCCGGCCGGTCGGGCGAGGCGAGACCATGCCGGCGCGCTATCTGCGCGGCACGTTCCGCTTGGCAAGGCGGCCGGTCCGGGGTCGGATGTTCCTCACCGCTTTCGGGCTCGTCGAACCGCGCGTGAACGGAAAGGCGGTGACCGCGGATCTTTTTGTGCCGGGCTGGCCTGACTACCGTCAGCGGCAGTATTACGTCGCGTATGACGTCACCGACCTGCTCCGGCGCGGACAAAACGCCTGGGGGGCGATCCTCGCCGACGGCTGGTACAGCGGCACGATGTGGCCCCAGCACCAATACGGGTCGGAGCCGATGTTCTCGGCCTTCATCGACCTGACCGATGCCGACGGCAGCCGGACCACGATCACCACGGACGAGAGCTGGCGGTGGGCCGAGGGTCCGATCCGCATGAACTCGATCTACCAGGGCGAAACCTACGACGCGCGCCGGGCGGACGGGCGCTGGAGCACGCCCGCGGGTTGCGGCTGGAAGTGGCGGCCGGTCAGTGTCCGTCCCGCGATGCGAGTCTATTCGTCGTACACCGCGCGGCTCTCTCCGCCAGTGCGGCGCATGGATACGCTGCGGCCGGTGTCGTGCCGTCAGGTCAGGGCGGGCGTGTTTCTCTACGATCTCGGTCAGAACATGGTCGGCTGGGTGCGGCTGCGGGTGCGGGCAGCGGCCGGCCGGATGATCACCGTGCGCCACGCCGAGATGCTCGACGAGCACGGGCAGATCTACACCACCAACCTCCGCGGCGCGGCTGCGACCGCCCGCTATGTGGCCAAGGGCACCGGCACGGAGGTGTGGGAGCCGCGGTTCACCTATTTCGGCTTTCGCTATGTCGAGCTCAGCGGGGTCGAGCGACCGGCAAAGGATGCGGTGGAGGGCGTGGTCGTGCACACCGATCTGCCCCGCACGGGAACCTTCACGTGCTCGGACCGGTGGTTGAACAAGCTCTATCGCAACACGCTCTGGGGGCAGAAGGGAAACTTCCTCGAGCTGCCCACAGACTGCCCCCAACGCGACGAGCGCCTCGGATGGACGGGCGACACCCAGGTCTTCTGCAACACCGCGCTCTACAACATGGCCGCCGGGCCCTTCTACCGGCAGTGGCTGTTCGCACTGCGCGACGGCTTTCGTGACGGACCCGACGGGGGCTTCGGGGACACCGCACCGAGCACCGGCCACGGACACGGCAGCGCCGGCTGGGCGGAAGCGGGATTCGTCGTGCCGTGGATCGCGTGGTTGCACACCGCCGACCGGCGAATGCTCGAGGAAAGCCTCCCCTCGATCCAGCACGCCATCGAGCTGATGGCAAACCAGTCGCCCGACGGCATCCGCCGGAGCCCGGAAGCCTGGGGCGACTGGCTGTCACCGGGCTTCGACCTCTTCGAGGCCCCGCCGGATTACGAGCTCATCGCCACGGCCTACTTCGCCCACGCGGCCGACGTTGCGGCGCGGATCGCCGAGCTCGTCGACCGGCCGGAGCTCGCGGCGCGCAACCGCGTGCTTCGCGACCGGATCCGTACCGCTTTCCAGCGCGAGTACGTGGCCCAGGAGGGCCGCGTCGCCGGGGACGTGCAAACCTCGTACCTGCTGGCGCTGGCCTTCGATCTCGTGCGACCGGAGCAACGTTCCGACGTTGCCGCGCACCTGCTGCGCACGATCGCGGAGAAGGACGATCATCTCTCGACCGGTTTTCTCGGCACCCCCTTGATCGTGCCGGTGCTCACGGCCCTGGGCCGCGCCGACCTCGCCTACACCGTGCTCGGACAGAAGACCTATCCCGGGTGGCTCTTCAGCGTGAGGAACGGCGCCACGACCGTCTGGGAGCGGTGGGACAGTTGGACCCCGGAGCAGGGGTTCCACAAGCACGGCATGAACTCATTCAATCACTACGCCTACGGCTGCGTGGTGGAGTGGTTCTACGACACCATCGCCGGCCTGCGCCCGACGCCCGAGTCGCCCGGCTGGAAGCGCTTCCGTGTCGTACCGACGCCGGGGGGCGGGCTCGCCTCGGCCGCCGCGACGTTGCGGACGCCATATGGCCTCGCGGGCTCGCGCTGGAGGATCACCGCGGGCCGGATGCACTTGTCCGTGCGGATCCCGCCGAACACGGAGGCAGATGTCGAACTCCCGACGGCCGCCGCGCGCGATGTGCTGCTGGATGGCAAGCCACTGGCCAACTCCGGCTGGCGCCACGGAAGCATCGTGGTTCGGCTGCCGAGTGGACAGTATGCATTCGACCTGCCCGCGCCGGGTCAAACACGCGGCCAAAGGGCCCTGACGTAACGTGCTTCGTCCCGGGGAGCAGCGTGTGCAGTCAGCGTGATGCCGAAGGCGGCGAGGTATATCATCATCGCCGTCGGAGGCGGCACCCAGCGGGACGAAGAAGGGGTCGGCGCACATGGCGGACATCATGCAGGCGAATCCGGACAACGAGCCGGTCGCCGAGCCCCACGAAACGGTCATCTACATGCCGTGGAACGAGGTGTTGGCACCATGAGGGTCAAGACGCTCGAATTCTGCGTACACGCTCGACTGGCCCGGGTATGGGTCGCCGTGCTGGCGGTTCTCGGCGCGACGCCGGCGGTCTCGGCCCCCGTCACCGTGGGCAAGTACCGCGTATTCGAAGCCGAGGTGGTCAATACAGAGGACTACCGCAACAAGTTCACCGATGTCGAGCTGCTGGTCGATTACACCGCACCCTCCGGGAAGACTTGGTCATTTCTGGGTTTCTTCGACGGCGACGGCCTGGGCGGAGGCGACCGGTCGACCGGCAACGTGTGGAAGATGCGCTTCATGCCGGACGAAGCCGGCACCTGGGAATACGCCTGGCGCTGGACCGACGGCACCGCCGGCGGCGAAGGCCGGTTCGAGTGCACGGAGAGGGACGCCGGCAGGGGTGTCCTCCGGGCCTACAGGGACAACCCCTACTGGTTCGCCTACAACGGCACCGACCCCGCCTGGCTGAAGTCGTACTACGAGACGGGGCACGGCGGCATCGCCCAGGACTTCGACTGGATGACCGAGAACGTGTTCCAGCCGCTGGTCGATCATGGCTACAACCACCTCCAGGTGAACTGGCTGATGTCCCTGTGCTGCTACCGGCAGTACTATCTCGACGGGCCCGAGCCTGCGACCCTCGATCTTGACCTTTACGACAACGGCAAAGCGTCGAGCACGATGAGCCTGAGCGTGTGGCGGCTCATGGAGCGGCGCATGGCCTGGCTCAACGATCGCGACGTCGGCGTGCACATGTTCCTGGGCTTCGACGGCAGCCGGAACGACGGGCCACGGTGGGAGGACCTGAGCGAAGCCGGGAAGGACTTCTACGTGAGATACTCCGTGGCCCGGCTGGCACCGTTCGCCAACCTCGCCGGCTGGAACTTCGTCTGGGAGGTCGAAGGCAATCGCGAATCGCACGAGCTCGGCCTGGCCCGACTGCTTGCGAAGTACGACATCTTCGACCACCTGCGAACCTATGAAGACGAGACCCCCCGCGAGCATCACTATGACGAAGACGTCTACACGTTCGCGGCCGTCGAGAACCACGAGATCGTCGCGCCGCGGAAGTCGATCGAGCGCTACAACTACTGGCGCACGGCATGGACCCACTACATGGCCGGCTTGATCAGCTACAGCGGCAAGCCGGTGTACATGTCGGAGGGCAACGCGCTCTGGCGGCGCTTCTGGCACGAGCGCTCGGGAGCGACGCAGGACGACCTGCGGCAATCGGCCTGGGCGACCACGATGGCCGGGGCCTCGTTCAACTGGAACGGCCATTCCTCGGAATACCAGCTCTACGCCCACGGACCGCATGGTCTGCCCTTCGGCGAGGACAATGACTTCCGCCTGTCCGAACGGTACGTCGAGATCCTGGCTCGGGTGATGAACGACGAAGTGGAGTTCCACAAGCTGACGCCGCAGAGCGACCAGCTGACCGCCCACGACCCCTTCCGCGTCTTCGCTTTGGTGGAGACAGGCCGCCAGTACCTGGTGTTCTCGATGAAGGGTGAGCCCTTCTCGCTCTTCCTCGGCGAGGGTGAGTACTCGCACAACGCCTGGATCGACACGGAGACCGGCGAGCAGCAGGCGGCGCCCGGCGTGACCGGCCCGGGAGCACTGGAGATCACCAGCAAGGGTGGCGGCGGTCGGGACACCTGGCCGCGTTCGGTCCGGTTCGAGCCGCCCAACACCGAGACCGACTGGGTTCTGGTGCTTCGCCGTCACGACGTGAAGCCGTGACCTACGCGAATAGGACCGGCCCTTGCCCGACGGCCCCGCTGTTTCTCGCTTGCCTGTGGCTCCTGCCGACGACCGCGCACGCCGCGGAGCCGGTCGAGCAGTGGGGGCTGCTCGAAGTCGAGCTTTCGGGGCCGTCGGATGGCAATCCCTTCCTCGAGGTCGACGTGTCCGCCGTGTTCACACAGGACACGAGCTCCGCAACCGGAAGGCCGTCGATCGTCGCCTACGGGGCGAGCAGGCCTCCGAGGAACACCGCGAACAGCGGACGTGTGGCCCCACTAGCGGTCGCGTGTGGGAAGCCCTTGGCCCTTCTTCACGATGCGCTTTGCCACGCGGCACCCTCCTCGCCTCTGGCATTCCGTTCGTACTGTTTGTGCAGAGACGACATCGACTCATGGGTGACCGGATAGAGGCGGATCATCAGGAAGGAGAGCGCCATCAGGAACGGTCCGGCAATGAATGTCGTCACCGCGAGATTCTGAATCGTGTCGGGCGCCTGAGTCTCAGCTCCAGAGACGTAGCCCACGAACTTGAGAACATAGCCGGTCACGAACAGGCCCAGCGCATTTGCCAGCTTCAGGAAGAAGGACAGGCCCGCAGCATAGCGCCCTTCCGTAACCTCACCAGTCTGCCATTTCTTCATCTCCGACACGTCGGCGATCATCGCGATGGCCAGCGGCACCAATATGCCGCAACCGCCCCACCACATCATCTGCAGGAGGCCAAACACGAGCACGGCGACGGGAAAACCGTCGATTGCGGCCCGTGGGTTCAGCAATCCGCCGATGAAGACCGCATAGAGCCCGAGCCCGCCGACCGAAGCGACGCCCATCGCGACGATCCCGGTCTTCTTCTTGTCCAGGCGCCTGACCATGCTGCCCAGGACCAGGGACCCGACCGCAAACGCCACCATGCCGCCGGTGTGCACGGAGGTCTTTTGCCCAGCGGTAAACCCCATGTACTCGATGTACGTGAACATCTGGACCTGTGAGACCACCATCATCGAGAACTTCGCCAGGCCGAAGAATCCGAACACGTACCACACGAGCTTGTCGGAGTACACATCCTTCAGATCGTGGACAAACGACCTCAGGAATGAGCCGAGCCCGTCGCCCGTGGAGGCATCGGCTTGCGCCGCGCTCTTTTCCGCATGCTTGTAGGTGGCACGCACGCAGTAGAGAACCAGCAGCAAGGTCGCGGCGCCGAGTACGATGCCCATGCTGTGATAGTTCCCCTCGATCTTGGTGCCGTCGATGAAGGTGCCGTCCACCGCTTGCCCGTCCGGGAAGAACAGGAGCCAGCCGAAGCCGCCGAACAGGATGTTCACGAACATGTAGAAGGCGTAGCGGACACCCTGCAGGCGGGCACGATCGTCGTAGCGCTTGCACATCTCGAAACCGAGCGCGGAATACGGCACGATGAACACCGTGAACGCCGTCTTGACGACCAGGTTCACGACGAGCAGATACGCGAACAGCGCCTTCTCACCGTGGATCGTTTCCGGGATCAACCACAGCGCGACGAAAGCCAGCGAGAAGACGGCGCCGCCGATCAACATGAAGGGGTGCCGGCGGCCGAAGCGGGTGTTCGTGCGGTCAGTGATCGTGCCCATCACCGGATCGGTGATGGCGTCCCAGAACGTCGCGAGAAACAGGGCCAGCCCCGCCAGCTCCGGGCTCATTCCCATCACCTGCGTGTAGAACAGCAAGGCGAAGTTGGCGATGCCGTTCATGGCGACCGAATTCAGGCCCTCGCCGGTGGCGTAGGACCACAGGTCGCGTGTCGGGAGTCGCCTGTCGCTCGTCTCGTCGGTCAAGGCGTCAGTCTCTCGCCGTCTTGGCCCGGTTCGTCAGGCAACCATGAGGACACGATCAGGCGACCGTCCACGTTCACGGTTTGCCCACTCGGCCATCAACTCACCGGGGCCGTAGTCACCCAACATTTTGCCCCAAACCTTGTCGTTGTAGGCCCGCATGTCCGTTGGAGCCGCTCAGCGCGAGGCGGGCCGCCTCCGCCAGTGGTTCGCCAGCACCGATCCGGAGACGTTCATCCAGGGGCTGAAGATCGCGGCGGCGAGGCCCACCGCGGCGCCGATCGAGCTGCACGTCACCAGGATCACGTCGGCCCCGGCCTCCTCGGCCCAGGCGATGTGGTCGACGACGCGACGGGCG
Source organism: uncultured Acidobacteriota bacterium (assembly GCA_963700695.1). Classification (GTDB taxonomy): domain Bacteria; phylum Acidobacteriota; class Vicinamibacteria; order Fen-336; family Fen-336; genus JAJDNS01. The sequence continues at coordinate 475,351 of CAVOYO010000010.1, forward strand.
GTGCGTGGGGTGAGCCGGCCCTTCGCGATCACGTCCTGATGAGGCTGTCGTCGGCGATGTGGAAGAGGTCCACGCCCTCGAGCTTCTCGTGGCAGAGCTCGGTGAAGATCGGCACGAGCGTCGCCGAGGTGTGAACCAGACCCAGCCTTCAGGGGCGCCCCCGGCGCAAGACCCCGCGACAGTCATTTCGTCGGGGCGGCTTCCGTCAGGAGCTTCTCCGCGGTGACGCGATCGGTGACCAGGACGTTCAGCCATCGACCCCGGAGGGCTCCGCGGATCGCCTCGTACTTGCGTGGCCCTCCGGCGACGGCGATTGTGCGCTCGACCCTTCTCAGCTGGGACAGCGTCACGCCGATCACCCGCTCCTCGAGCTCGCTCCGGATCGGCGTTCCGTGCGCGTCGAAGAAGCGCAGGCAGATGTCGCCGACGGCTCCCCTTCCGCGCAGCTCCTCCAGCTCTCGCGGAGCGAAGACGTTGCCGCTCGATGCCAGCAGCTGCGACGGCTCGAGAGCACCGATGCCGACGAGCGCAACGCTCACGCGATCGAGCTGGGCCATCGCGTCCCGCACGAAGGGGTCTTCGAAGAGAACCTCACGCGCCGCGCTGGAGCCGACCACCAAGGGTGCGGGCAGCAGCCGGGCCTCCCCGCCCACGAGCTTCGCGAGCCGCTGCGTGAGGTGCACGGCGTGTGCTTCGGCCTCGGGGCGGCCGACTCCCCCTTGGATCTGCACCACGCTCGATCCGGTGGGCCGCGACAACACCCGCATCGAGTCGACCATGGCCAGCAGCGTGGCGCTCCACGACGACAGGCCCACGACGTCCCCCGGCTCGAGCGTCGTCTCGAGGTGGTAGGCGGCCGCCGTCCCGAGGTCGCGCAGTCGCGCCTCCTCGTCCGTCGCGGTCTCCACGACGATGGCCTCACGCAGGCCGTACCGGCTCTGGAGCCCTTCCTCCAGCTCGGAGTGGGTACCGCTCGGGTGGGTGACGATGACGCGGACGATGCCCTCGGCGGTTGCTCGCTTCAGCAGCCGCGAGACGGCCGGCTGCGAGAGCTCGAGCCGCCGCGCGATCTCGCTCTGGCTCAGCCCGCGCTCGTGGTAGAACCGCGCCACCCGGGCCATCAGGCGCAGCTCGTATACGTGGGCCATCTCACTCCGATGCTGTGGCTGGCGCGTCCGCCGATTCCGGCAGGAGCTCGAACGCACCGAAGCGATCGGCGTTCTCCCGCGTCGCCAGCAGGCAGTCCACCGACTGCCTCTCCGGAAGGCCGGTGGAGCCGGTGCGGATGAAACGGTCCGCCTGGTCGACGGCCATGCGGGCGATGGGCACCGCGGGCTGTAGCGCGGTGGTCTGCATGTCTCCGGCGCGGATGGCGTCGAGGGCATCCGGGCTGCCATCGAAGCCCAACACGATCACGTCGTCCCTGCCCGCCCCCTTCAGCGCGGCGACGATGCCGACGGCCATGGTGTCGTTGCCCGAGATCACGCCCCGGATGTCCGGGGTGCCCTGGAGGATCGTCTCCATCTTCTGGAAAGCCTCGGTCTGGCTCCAGCTTGCGCTGGGCTGCGCCAGGCGCTCCATTCTAGGGTACTTGGCCAGGTGGGCTGCGCTGCTGCCCCGGGTCAGCCCGCTGATCAGGCCCCGCGCGGGGTCCGACGCGGGCGGTGGCCTCGGGCCCGGAGGTGGTCGAGTGCCAACCCGCATGGGAACGGATAAGATCTCGGCCATGACGACGTCAACGACGTCCTCGCCGCCTCGGACGCTCGTCGAGCGGCTCGATGCGCTCTACGAGTACGATCGCGAGCCGGTCTCGCCGAAGAAGCTGCACGGCGCGAGCACGTTCATCGCCATGTTCGCGGGCGAGCACGTGGCGGGCACCGAGTTCGTGCTCGGTCCGCTGCTGGTCCTTCACGGTGTTTCGGCGGCGGACGCGATCGGCGGGCTGTTCCTCGGCAACGTGCTCGCGGTCCTCAGCTGGGCCTTCGTGTGCGCGCCGATCGCGGTGCGGGAGCGACTGACGGTCTACTGGGGGATTCGCAAGATCGCAGGGCCGTATCTCACGGTCCTCTACTCCGGCGCGTTCGCGTTGATTCTGTGCCTGCTCGCCGGTGCCATGGTGAACGTGTCCACCACCGCGATCGTGCTTCCCCTCGGAGTCGAGAGCCCCAATTTCGCCGCGGGGGAACACCTGCCGAGCGCGACGTGGGCGGCGATTGCCGCCGTGATCGGGACGGTGGTGGCACTGCTGGCGATTCTCGGCTTCGAGCGCATCGCCCATTTCGCGAAGATCGCTGCGCCCTGGATGCCGCTGGTCTTCGTGGCCGGGGCGATCACCTGCCTGCCGGCGCTGGGCGTGAGCGGGCTCGGAGACCTTTGGGAAACCGCCAATACGAGGATCTGGACGGGCGTGCCGGCGGTGGGACAGTCGAAATACGGGTTCTGGAGCTGCGTGGGCCTGGCCTGGCTCTGCAACGTCGCACAGCACCTGGGCATGGGAGACATGACGATCTTCCGCTATGCGAAGAAGTGGCAGTACGGCTTCGCTTCGGCGTTCGGCATGTTCATCGGCCACTACGTTGCCTGGATCTGCTCCGGGATCATGTGCGCAGCGTTCGTTGCCACGCAGACGGCGGCCGGCGTGTCGCAGCCGAACATCAGCCCCGGCAACATCGCGTGGCTCGGCGCCGGCTGGGCGGGTCTGGTGTGCGTGGTCCTCGCCGGCTGGACCACCGCCAACTCGGGGCTCTACCGGGCCGGCCTGGCATTCCAGGTGGCCACTCCGAACTGGGCCAGGTGGAAGGTCACGCTGGTCGCTGGGGCCGTCATGATCGTGACGGCGTGCATCCCCGCGGTCAACTTCTTCCTCGATCGGGTGGTCGCCTACTACGGACTGTTCTTCATGCCGCTCGGCGCCTTCATCTTCGTCGACTACTGGCTCTTTCCCCGGCTTGGCCTCGAGCGCTACTATGCGCTCAATCGCCGGCTGCTCGCCAGCTGGCCGGCGGCGGTGGGTTGGTTCGGCTCGTTCGGCATCGGTTTCCTGCTCTTCGCCAAGGACAACTACGCGAGCTTCGGGTGGGTGAACGGCTGGCTGCCCTCCCTGCTCGCCGCCTATCGCGCGGACTTCTTCATGCAGGTGCTGCCGGCGTGGATCCTCGCCGTGACGCTCTACACGCTCTGCAGCGTCGTCCAGCAGAGGCTCGCGGGGCGGCCGCAGATTCACACGGTGGAACCATGAGAACGCTGCTTCGCGTCGTCTCCTTTCTCGGTCTCGCGCTCACCGTGCTGCCGCCGGTGCTGGCCTTTGGCGAGCACCTGCCCCAATCGGCGTCCTTCACGCTGATGGACGTCGGCATGGTGCTCTGGTTCAGTACCGCCGTCTTCTGGATCAAGGGGAAGCGGGCAGAGGATGAGTGACGCAAAGGTCTCTCACCTTCGCTGCGAGTACCTCGTCGACCCGCTCGGGATCGACGAGATGGCGCCGCGGCTGAGCTGGCGGATCGAGTCGGAACGCCGCGGCGCACGGCAGTGCGCATATCGCCTTCGGATCTCGAGCTCTGCGGAGAGGCTCGCGCGCGACGACGCCGACATCTGGGACAGCGGATGGGTCGAGAGCGGCCAGACCACCCACGTCCCGTACGGCGGCCGCCCATTGCGCTCGCGCGAGTCGTGCCACTGGCGAGTCAACGTCCGGGACGAGACGGGCGCAGACGTGCAGTCAGCGCCGGCGCTCTGGAGCATGGGTCTACTCGAGCGCTCCGACTGGACGGCACGCTGGATTGCGGCCGATCCGGAGGTCATCCGCCGCGATCCGCAGGCGACTGCCCCGACGCTGACCGAGACGGGCACGCCCGTCCTCTTTCGACGGGAGTTCGAGCTCCCGCGAGCGGTGCGGCGAGCGACGGTCTACGCGTCGGCGCGCGGGGTCTTCGAGCTGCGCGTCAACGGGCGGAGAGTCGGCGAGGACTACTTCGCGCCGGAGTGGACGGACTACGGCCGGCGGATCCACTATCGCACCTACGATCTCGGCTCCCTGATCGGGCGCGGCCACAACGCGATCGCCGCCACCCTCGGCGACGGCTGGTGGAGCGGATTCGTCGGCTGGCAGGAGACCCGCGCGCGGTACGGCTCCCTGGAGAACAGCCTCCTGGTTCAGCTCGAGATCGAGTACGAGGACGGCAGCAGCCTCGTGCTGGGAACCGATGGACGTTGGCAGTGCAACACGGGCCCGATTCTCAGCTCGGACTTCCAGATGGGCGAAGTGTACGATGCGCGGCGCGAGCAATCGGGGTGGGATCTGCCCGGCCGACTCGGAGACTGGTTGCCGGCGCGTGAGGTGGCGCCGCCCGCGGCCTCGCTGGTGGCGCAGCGGTCGGAGCCGGTGAGAGTCACCGAGACCCTCACCCCGGTGTCGACGCGCGAGCTGCGGCCGGGGGTCCGGCTCTTCGATCTCGGACAGAACATCAGCGGCTGGGTGACGCTGGAGCTGACGGATGCGCCGCGGGGGACACGGATCACGCTGCGCCATGGCGAGCGGCTCGACGCGGGCGGCGCGCTCTACACGGAGAACCTGCGCCGGGCGAAGGCGATCGACGTCTACATCAGCCGTGGGGGCGGAAGTGAGGTGTTCGAGCCGCACTTCACGTTTCACGGCTTCCAGTTCTTCGAGATCGTCGCGGACCCGCCGCTTCCGCCACAGGCCCGGCTGACGGCTGCGGGCCGGGTCGTGCACTCCGCGGTGGCGCCGGCTGGCCGGTTCGAGTGCTCGCACGCGGACGTGAACCGCCTGTGGCGGAACGGCGTGTGGTCTCAGCGCGACAACTTCCTCTCGGTGCCGACGGATTGCCCGCAAAGGGACGAGCGCCTCGGCTGGATGGGCGACGCCCAGGTGTTCTTGCGCACCGCGTCGTACAACATGGACGTCGCCGCGTTCTTCACGAAGTGGATGATCGACGTGGAGGACTCTCAGACGCCGGACGGGGTCTTCCCGGACGTCGCGCCGCGCATCGACGAAGAGGAACGTTTCACCGGACTGGACGGGCTGTGCGGCGGGGCCGGCTGGGCCGATGGCGGCATCATCGTGCCGTGGACGATCTGGCGCGTGTACGGGGACCGGCGGATCATCGAGCGGCACTGGCGCGCGATGGTCGCATGGCTCGACTATCTCGAGAGGACGAACCCGCGCGGCATCCGCGAGCACGAGCTCGGCAACAACTACGGCGACTGGCTCTGCATTCCCACGGACACCAGCTTTCGCACCCACTCGCCGATGAAGACCCTGCTGGCGACGGCCTACTGGGCGGACGACGCGGCGAAGATGGCGCGGATGGCACGGGAGCTCGGCAGGGTCGGCGAGGCGCGGCGGTTCGGAGCGATGTTCGAACGCGTACGGGCCGCCTTCCAGGAGGAGTGGCTGCGCGACGATGGGTGCCTGGCGGTGGAAACCCAGACCGCCTACCTGCTTGCGCTCGCCTTCGAGCTGCTGCCCGAGGGAGTGAGGCCGCGCGCCGCCGAGCGCTTGATGGGGAACATTCGTGCGCTGGACTGGCATTTGAGCACGGGCTTCATCGGCATCAGTCATCTCAACCCGACGCTCACCCTGACGGGGCACGCCGACGTCGCCTACCGCCTCCTGCTCCAGGACACCTTTCCATCGTGGCTGTATCCGGTGAAGCACGGCGCGACGACGATTTGGGAACGATGGAATGGCTGGACGGACGAAGACGGCTTCTCCGACCCGCATATGAACTCCTTCAATCACTACTCGCTCGGCTCGGTCGGCGAGTGGCTGTTCCGGCACGTGGCCGGCATCGAGCTGGATCCGGAGGCGCCCGGTTTCCGGGAGTTCCTGCTGCGGCCGTTCACCGGCATCGGGCTCGACTGGGTGCGGGCGAGCTACGCCACGATGCATGGCGAGATCTCGAGCGAGTGGCGGCGTCGCGGCCGCGGCTTCGACTGGAGGATTCGCGTCCCCGCCAACACGCGCGCGACGGTATGGATCCCGAGCGCGCCCGGCGGGCCGCTCGAGACCGACGGGCTCGAGCTCCTCCGTCGCGAACCGGGATTCGCCGTGTGCGAAGCCGTGGCCGGAGAGTACCGCCTGGCCAGCGAAGTGGACGCTTGAGGAATCAGCTCCGCTTGGTGGTCGCGGTCTGCCTGTCGCCTGACACCTCAGAAGCCGCGCTGGCCGGCGTTGCGAAGATCCGATCGGCTATCCTCACCGGAGGACCGGAACATGATCACGATCGACGTCAACGGGGCGCAGATCCCGGCGCTGGGCTTTGGAACCTTCGGGCTCCAGGGAGACGACGGTGCGCGGATGGTCGAGAGGGCTCTGGCCATCGGGTATCGGCATCTCGACACGGCGACCATCTATGGGAACGAGGAGTCCGTCGGCGATGCACTGGCCAATACGTCGACGCCACGCGACGAGATCTTCCTGACCACCAAGGTCTGGGTTGACTCTTTTCGAACTGATGCGTTTGAACGATCGGTGGTCGGCAGTCTGAGAAGACTCAAGACCGACTACGTCGACCTCCTCCTGCTCCACTGGCCAAGCAGGACGGTTCCACTGGCCGACATGGTCGCCTCGCTCAACTCAGCTCGTCGCCGCGGCATGGCCAGGCACATCGGTGTGAGCAACTACCCGACCAGGCTGCTCGACGAAGCGGCAGGCCTCAGCGATACTCCGCTGATCACGAACCAGGTCGAGTACCACCCGTTTCTCGATCAATCGATCGTGAAGAGCGCACTCGACCGGCACGGCATGGCGCTCACAGCGTATTCTCCCTTGGCCCAAGGCCGGGTGTTGAAGAGCGAACTGCTCGGTCAACTGGGCGAGGAACACGGCAAGAGCGCCGCTCAGATCGGCCTCCGCTGGTTGGTGCAGCAAGCAGGGGTCGCGGCAATCCCCAAGTCGAGCACCAAACAGCGGGCAGCAGAGAATCTAGACATCTTCGATTTCGAGCTGACCGCCGAGCAGATGCGGCAGATACATACGCTGACCCGCGCCAACATTCGCACGTGCAGTCCCGCGGAGCTTGCCCCGGAGTGGGATGTCTAGAGGGGGCTGGCATCACTGCAGCCGCAGTTCCCGGCCGCGGGCGGATGAGGAGCGCGGGCTGGACGCGTCGCAAGTGGAGGAGTACCATCGCAGCCGCAACCTGCTAGAGGCGCTGGTGGCGGCGCGGCACACAGGCAACACCGCTTCGTGACGCGTCAGGCGTCGACGACGCGCGCGACGATTCGGGTCGTCGGCGGGTCGCTAGACGCAACGCCGCGCCGACAGAGCCCTTCGTTCGACACGTCGAACCCGACACAGAGACGACTGATGGCTGCTCTCGATCAATTCGTTCTGCCCGAAGATCCGGTGCTGGCCGACCACCTGGTGGCGACCTACCTGCTGCGAACGCCGACGGGCGACATCCCGAAGGTGCTGACGACTCTGGCCAACGAGCAGACGATCGGGACCTGGGTGGAAGTGCCGGGGGTGACGCCAGAGATGCTTCGGGAGCACCGCGCGAAGGTAGTGAACATCTACGAGATCCCGGACATCGAGAACGAAGCGACGCGGCAGGCCGAGGCGCGGGAGATCGTGTTCCAGCTGGCGTTTCCGTGGCGCAACTTCGGCGGGCAGATCCCGATGCTGCTGACGACGGCGTTCGGGAACATCTCGATGATCGGGGAGATAAAACTGCTGGAGCTGACCTTTCCGAAGCCGCTGGCCGACGCGCTGCCCGGGCCGCAGTTCGGAATCCCGGGGATTCGCAGGCTGCTCGGAATACCGGAACGGCCGCTCCTCAACACGATGATCAAGCCGTCGACGGGGATCCCGCCCGAACAGGGGGCGGAGCTCCTGTATGCGGCGGCGATCGGCGGGACGGACATCGTCAAGGACGACGAGGTGTTGGCGGATACCGACTTCTCGCCGGCGCTGCGGCGCGTGGAGCTGTTCACCAAGAAGCTGAGGCAGGCGGAGACCGAGACGGGCGAAAAGAAGCTCTACATGGTGAACGTGACCGACGAGCCCGAGCGTGCGCTGGGCAGGGCGGAGAAGGCGGTCGAGGCAGGAGCGACGGGGGTGATGATCAACTACCTGACGGCGGGGCTGGGGCTGCTGTCGTCGCTGGCGCGCAACCGGAAGGTGAACGTTCCGATTCTGGCGCACCTGGATTTCGGCGGAGCGCTGTACGGGAGCCCGCGGCATGGGGTCACGTCGCCGCTCCTGTATGGCAAGCTGCCGCGGCTGGCGGGGGTGGACCTGCTGACGATCCCGACGCCGTTCGGGAAGTTCCCGCTGGCGCGAGAGAAGTACCTGCGGATGACCCTGGGGCTACGGGCGCCGTTGCACGACAAGGTGGGCGCGTGGCCGATCGTGGGCGGTGCGTTCAAGCAGGGGCACCTGCCGCAGGCCTTCGCGGACTTGGGGAAGGACTTCGTGGTGGGGGCCGGCGGGGCGATCTACGCGCACCCGATGGGGGCGACGGCAGGCGCGAAGGCGTTCCGGCAGGGGATCGACCTGATGATGACGCGGGGGACGTTCGACGGGTCGGAGAAGGACTGTCCCGAGCTGGCGGCGGCCCTCGAAAGGTGGGGCGCGACCGTCGAAAGGTGATGCCTCGGCCGTATGGACGGCAGGGCGGTCCATCATCTCCATCCCGGCCACCATCAGAGTGGCAGGCAGACCTGCCCGGAAGCGATCCAATACTGGAGCCGGGATACGAGGAATCGATGAACACGTACCGAGCTGACATCATCGACACGTGGGACATGACAATCACACCGTCGACGGTGTGTTTCGGATGACCGAGCGCGGCCACTACGGTTTCCATGACCCGAGTCGGCCGACAATTGATTTGCCCGGCAAGCCGTATTTCGCGATCCGATTCGTGAAGGTGTAGACGATCACTAGCGAGCTCGTCATCGAGTTCCAGACCGACGAGGCGATCGCCCCGGCCATCGCGTCCCAGTACCTCAAGGCGGACATCCCCTTCATCGCCGTCGACATCCCCCACCCGGGCGCCACCTACTATGGCGCGAACAACTGCCAGGCCGGCCTGCTGGCCGGACGTCATCTCGGGCACAACCGCCTTCTGGCACGTCTCCGGCCGACAACTCCCCCAGAAGCTCTCGGTGGTGCCCGCCAGAGTGACGGCTTCGTGGTCGGGCCAGCGGTCAGTCTTGACGCGTGGGAGATACTCGGTGGCCATGGCGATGCGTGAGGGCAAGGTCCCGGGAGCCCGAGCTCGATGAACGATGTCGTGGCTCACCCGGTTCTCGGTGTCGCTCTGCACGCGGTCGGCGCGTTCTTCGCCGCCACCTGCTACACGCCCCAGAAGAAGGTGCAGGGGTGGTCCTGGCAGAGCTACTGGATCACCCAGGCGTCGGTGTGCTGGTTTCTGCTGCCCATCATCGGGGCCGCCCTCACCATTCCCGATCTGGTCGCGGTGCTGCGCGAAGCGCCCCGGGACGCGATGGTGAACACGTTCCTGCTCGGGGCGCTCTACGGCGTCGGCGGGACGGCTTTCGGCATCTCCATCCGATACATCGGGTTCTCGCTCACCTACGCCATCGCCGTCGGCCTGTCGAGCGTGCTCGGCACGCTCGTTCCACCGATCGTGCGGGGAATGCTCGGGGAGACTCTCAGCGGGCCTGGCGCCGACTGGATCGTGGCCGGGCTTGTCGTCGGCACCGTCGGCATAGCCGTGACCGGTCTCGCCGGTCGCCTGAAGGAGCTCGATCTGGAGGCGGGCCAGGGTCGCGGTGAGTTCTCGCTGGGCAAGGGGCTGGCCATTTCGATGCTGGCCGGGGTGTTGTCCGCGGTGTACGGCCTGTCCCTGGAGGCGGGCGACGCGATCGCCGATGTGGCCACCGCCCACGGGGCCGGGGTGTGGCGGGGCAACGTCATCTACATCTTCTCGAACACCGGGGCCTTTCTCACCACGGCGACCTACTGCCTCTTCCTGCACGTGCGGCACGGGACACTGGGCGAGCTGGTCGGATCGTCCGCGGGGTGGGAGACGGCGCGATTCCGCTTCAACCTGGCCCTGGCCACTCTCACCGGGTTCCTGTGGTACGGCCAGTTCTTCTTCTACAACCTCGGGCACGTCCGGATGGGGCGCTACGAGTTCACGAGCTGGGCGATTCACATGACGATGCTCGTCCTCTTCAGCAACCTCGTCGGCCTCGTCCTGCGCGAGTGGCGGGGGTGCCGGCGCCCGGCTCATCTGGCCCTTGCGGCGGCGCTCTCCCTCCTCGTCGGCGCGGTGCTGCTGGTGACATACGGCAGCCGCCTGGGCGAGGTCGCCGCTCGATAGCGAACATCGCCGCAACGAACGCCCGGCTGGGGGTCCCGATTCGGCCGCAATCTTGCCGCGTGTTGTCGTCAGAGGTCCCTGGATTCTCCGCCGACCCGTGTGAGCCCTCACCACGACGACCGGTACGACGTCAGCATGGACACAGCGAATCGCACCGTGGATACTCTCCAAGGCGGGTGTGTGAATGAGTCATAGCGGCTTCGAAGAGAGGGTCGTCGAGCTCGCCCAGCTCAAGTCTCTGCGGCCGCGAGAGCTTCAGGAGGCCTCGGTCCGGGCACGCCTCACCTGCCTCCAGCAGAACGCGCGCCGGTTCGATCCACCGGAACCCGTCACCCCACGCTTCGTGTACAAGACGCTGTTCTTCGACAAGATGGGCCTGCGTCCGGAGGTTCTATCCTTATGATGTCCTTGACTAACCGTTTCACCATTTGGTCAAGACGCGGCGCTGCCGTGCTCATGTTGGGTGTCGGAGTCTCGGTCACAGCGGCCGCCACTGAAGACGCGCTGCTGGAGGTGAGTGAGACCGTTGAGCAGTGGGGGATGTTTGAAGCCGCCTATGCCGGGCCGACAGAAGGGAACCCCTTTGTGGAGGTGCGTTTCGGCGCGGTGTTCACCAATGGAACGCAGCGCAAGGGGGTGGAAGGATTCTACGACGGCGAGGGCGTGTATCGCATCCGCTTCATGCCGGACACCGTGGGGGAATGGACGTTTCAAACCTTGAGTAACCGCTGGGCGCTCACGGGACATGTCGGCACCTTCGAGGTTATGGCAGCGGGGCCTGACAATCATGGTCCGGTGGGTGTGCGGAATACCTATCATTTTGGCTATGCGGACGGCACGCCCTTCCGGCCCCTTGGCACCACCTGCTACACCTGGACCCACCGGCCGGTTGCGCAGGAGGAGCTGACCCTCCGGACGCTCGCGGAGGCGCCGTTCAACAAACTGCGCATGGCGGTATTCCCGCAGGAGTTTGGCACGAAGCTCATGCCGCCGACCCGCTTTCCGTTTGTTGGCGCACCGCCACGGGATTGGGACTTCTCCCGCTTCAATCCGGACTTCTTTCGACACCTTGAGCAACGCATCGCCCAGCTTCAGGATCTCGAGATCGAGTGCGATCTGATTCTGTTTCATCCCTACGGCAAGACGTGGGGTTTCGGCACGATGGATGCGGCGACGGACGAGCGCTATGTCCGTTACCTCGTGGCACGATTGGCGGCCTACCGGAACATCTGGTGGTCGATGGCCAACGAATACGATTTCCTCCGAACGAAGACCGAAGGGGATTGGGATCGAATCTTCCAGATCGTGCGCGACGCCGATCCCTACGACCACCTGCGCTCCATCCACAACGGCAACCGCGTCTACAACAACACGTATCCTTGGGTGACCCACGTCAGCATGCAGAATGGACCCGCCGTCGAGGATTCGGGTCGAGCGGAACTACTCCGTCACGTCTACCGCAAGCCCGTCATCATTGACGAGGCGCGCTACGAGGGAGATTTTCATCGTTGGGCGAACCTAAGCGGGCAGGAGATGGTGCATCGCTTCTGGGCGGGATGGGTGGCCGGGATCTACGTGGGTCACAGTGAGTTCTTTGTCGAGCCCAACCACGTCGTTTGGCTGGGGCAGGGCGGGGTGCTGAAGGGAGAGAGTCCGCCGCGACTGGCGTTCCTGCGAGAGATCATGGCCGACGCTCCGCCGCATGGAATCGACCCCCTCGACCGATGGGAACGGTCTGACATCGGCGGGCAAGCCGGGGAGTACTACTTGTGGTATTTCGGTCACGCCAAGCCGACCGAATGGGCGTTTACGCTGCCTCGAAATCGTCTGACCGACGGGATGGAGTTCACCGTGGAGATCATCGACACGTGGAACATGGAAGTCACTCCGGTCGAAGGCGTATTCGTTACGAAAACACGTCGTCCCTACGAACTCGGTGACGACGACGATCGCGTGGTCGACGAACGGGATGGACGTCGGGTGACGTTGCCGGGCCGAGAGGGCATCGCCCTACGCATTCGTTATCATGGCGGAGCGAAGCCGATCGCCTCGCAGAACCCGCCGACCGAACCGTAGGTGAAGGTCTGGCGTGGACACGCGGCGCGCGTTGATGCGCTCGCCGAAGGTCTGCGGCACGCTGACGCGCGGTGACGGACCCGTGAAGAGGGTCTAGTATCCGTTTCTGCTCACAGCACAGTGCTTAGAGAATTGCCACCTTTCTCTGACGACAAGGAGATTACGACATGAACAACCCACCATCGACATTGATGGTTTGTCCAGTAATGTAATCAGCATCTGTTGAAGCTAAGAATGTAACTAATCCGGCCACATCGTCTGGTGTGCCAACGCGGCTAATTGGAATGTTGTCAACCCATTCTTGCATCAATTCACCCGGCTTGTAGTCGCCAAGCAGGTCGCCCCAGGCTTTGTCATTGTAGACCCACATATCGCTTTCGATGATGCCCGGACAAATAGCATTCACGTTAATGCCGAAGGGGGCCAGTTCAATGGCCAGACTCTGTGTAATGCCCACAACGCCCATCTTGCTGGCGGCATAATGGGGGGTATAGATAAATCCTTTGCGTGCTTGTCCAGACGCGGTGTTGATCAACCGGCCGCGTTTTTGTTTTACCATGTATCTGGCCGCAGCCTGGCAGCATAGAAATACGCCCTTCGTGTTCACCTCCATGACGTTGTCCCATTCCGCTTCGGTTAAATGTTCCAATTTGGCAATGGTTATGACCCCGGCATTTTGAATAGAAACATCGATCTGGCCAAAAGTCTTAGCTGTTTCTTCGTAAAGGTCGGACACGGCTTGTTTGTCGGTTACGTCACAAAGAACTGGTAATGCTTCACACCCTAGGGCCTTAATTTCGTCGGCAACTTCGTAGACTTTGTCCTCATTGGCAGCGACAACAAGGTTTGCGCCTTCTCTTGCAAAACGCAAAGCGATTCCTCGGCCAATTCCTCGACTGCCACCATTAATCACAACCACTTGACCCTTGAATCGAAACAAGGTTTGCATAGTCCTCTTCCTCCTGAAGCTCCGAAGATGTCCTTATTCTGGCCTCAACAGGGCCTTGGCCTTGTTTGCCAATCCTTCCGGTCCCCGCCAACACGCGCGCGACGGTATGGATCGCGAGCGGGTCCGGCGGGCCGCTCGAGACCGACGGGCCCGTGCACCTCCGTCGCGAACCGGGATTCGCCGTGTGCGAAGACGTGGCCGGAGAGTACCACCTGGCCAGCGAAGTGAACGATTGAGGAATCATCTCCGTCCCACCACAGGGCGCGGGGGCCGCTTCCGCCAGTGGTTGGCCAGCACCGATCCGGAGACGTTCATCCAGGGGCTGAAGATCGCGGCGGCGAGGCCGACGGTGCCGAGCTTTCCCATGCCGCCGGCGATGCCGGAGGCCAGGCCGCCGTTCTGCAACCCCACCTCGAGGGCCACCGTGCGGGCGTCGGTCCGGCTCAGCCTCAGGAGGCGGCTCAGACTGTAGCCGAAGACGTAGCCCCCCGTGTTGTGGAGGATCGCGGCCAGGAACAGCAGCCACCCGATCGTCAGCAGCTCCTCCCGGCCAGCCGCGGTGGCGACGGTGGTGAAATAGACGATGCCGATCATGGAGAGCACCGGCATCGCCCGCTCGACCGCGGGGGCGTGCCGCACCAGGTGGTGATACACGACCCCGGCGATGAGACCCCCGAAGCCGAAGCCGGCGATGCCGACCGCTTCGCTGAATGCCCACGGGGTGGTCTCGTGCACCCAGCCCCACCCGCCGAGGGCCAGCGCGGCGAGCCCAACGAGTCCCAGGACCGCCAGCGCGTGCACGGCCCTGCGTCCGGCCGGGGAGGCGGTCTTCAGCCAGTCGTGAAGGAGCGCCGCGCCCACCGGGACGATGACGATCCGAACGATGCTGACCATCATGCTGAAGAAACCGACCGCGATGAACTCGCCGGCCAGCAGCTTCATCCAGAGCGGGGTCATCAGCGGGGCGAGCAGCGTGGCACACGCGGTCAGCGTGATCGAGAGCGCCAGGTTGGCGTTGGCCAGGTAGGCCATGACGTTCGAGGCCAGACCGCTGGAGCAGGAGCCGATCAGCACGATCCCGGCGGCGATCTCGGGCTCGAAGCCGAGGCCCCGGGCCAGGCCGTAGCCCAGCAGCGGCATGATCCCAAACTGGCAGACGACGCCAACCAAGACGCCGTAGGGCATCTTCAGGACCCCGGCCAGGTCTCGGAGGCTCATCTGGGTGCCCATGCCGAACATCACCATCTGCACGATGCCGAGGATGATCCACGGGTCCCGCAGGTCGAACGGGCCCAGGGACGAGAAGCGCTCGGGATACAGCATGGCGCAGACTACGGCGGCGACGATCCAGGCGGTGAAGCGGTAGCTTCGCAACGTGGGGATCGCGCCGAGGCCGATCGCCAGGGCAACAACGGCGAGGGCTCCTGCTGGTTTCGCCAGGGCCGGGCGTCCTGTCGCCATCCCGGCGAGCAACAGCAGCGACCCGGTGCCGGCGAGGGCCAGGGCGCCCTTTTCGATCCCCGCCGCCCGGCCGCTCAAGCCGCCCCGTCCCGCAGCATCCCAGCCAGGTGCTCGATGGCCAGGGGCGGGCTGGCGAGGATCGGTACGCGTCGGTCCTCGGCAGAGAGCCCTTCGACGACCCGGGCCATCGAGGCCTGGGCGAGCACGATGACGTCCACCTCCCGGCCCAGAGTCCCGAGCGCGTCGGCCACCATCGCGTCGTGCCGGGCCGGGTCGCCGCCCATGAGCGCATCGAACGCCCCCTCGCAGAGCCGGGCGGCCACCTCGACGCTCCTCCCCGCGACCGAGGCGCGACGCCGGATCAGGTCGGCCGTGGGCTCGAGGGTCGTGGGCAGCGTCGCAATGACCCCAACACGGTCGCCCGTCGCGACGGCCCGATCCGCCATCGGCTGGTCGACGCGCAGGACCGGCACGCCGACCAGGGGGACAGCGGCCTCCACCGCGACGCCGATCGAGCTGCACGTCACCAGGATCACGTCGGCCCCGGCCTCCTCGGCCCAGGCGATGTGGTCGACGACGCGACGGGCGGTGCGGGGGGTGAGCCGCCCCCTCGCGACCACGTCTTTGTTGAGGCTGTCGTCGGCGATGTGGAATGTATCGACGCCCGCGAGCTTGTCGCGACACAGCTCGCTGAAGATCGGCACGAGGGTCGCGGACGTGTGAATCAGGCCCAGACGCTTGGCTGGCATCTCGTCTCCTTCACTTCCCGTCAAGGCGGCGCGCAGACTCCCTGCATTCAGGGTCGCCCGCGGCGCAGAGCGGTGAAGTAGTCGCCTCCCCCTACCTGACCCCCCTTGAAGCTCACCTCGAGTCCGTGGGCCGCGGAGCCGGGCGCATGGACGCGGCACAGCGGCACCCCGGGCAGCATCGGTGCCACCATTTCCAGTGCCTCGATCCCGAGGGCGTTGGCCAGGAAGCCGGATGTGTCGCCGCCGGCGACTCCCAGCCGGCGCAGGCCGCACTGCTCCACCGCCTCGTGAGCGATCCTCCCGAGGGCGGTGCCGAAGACACGCGCGCCGAAGGTCTTCGCTGCCAGCTTCTCGACCCCGCGCGCGGCGAGAGCGCGCGCGGTCTCCCCGATCCGCGGGTCGTCCCCGCCCCGGGCGGTGTGGAGGACCACGGAGCGGCCCGCTGAGAGCGTCTCGACCACCGCGGCCTGCGCCGCCCGGATCGGCGCTTCGTCCTGATCGTCGCGCGCCAGGGCGGTCGTGTCCAGAGCGATCTCTTCGAAGCCTGCGCCGAGCGCGGCCTGGATCTGGGACTCGGTCACGGGCGAGCAGCTCCCGGACACAACGAGCAGCGGCTCGGCGGGACCCGGATCGGGGAACTCCCCCACCGGCGCCACGACACCCTCTTTTGCCCAGTGAGCCGCGAGCGCCGCGCCCGCGCCCGACGACCCCACGATGAACAGCGGCCGACCCGGTGAGGCGAAGGGGGCGAGCAGCGCCCCGATCCGTCCGAGCTGCTCCGCATAGAGAACGTCGAACAGGATGACGTCCGGGCCGCTCTCCAGGACGGCGTCGAGCGCCGCGCGCGCCTCGGCAGCGGGCCGGGACAGCTTCAGAACGTCGAAGAGGGCGACGCGCTTGCGCGTCTGCCGCGAGAGGTGGACGCGCAGATCGCTTTCGTCCGCCGGGGTGATGGGGTGCCGGCTCATCGTGGGATGCCGGTCGAGCCGCAACGGCTCGGGATCGGCGCCCGCACTAGCGAAGAGGTTCCCGAAGACGCAGTAGCGGCCGAGAGCCGGAGCGCCCACCAGGAGAGGGACGAACGGAGCGTCGAAGATCCGCGAAGCGACATCGATGACTCGCCCGATGCTCCCGATCTCGGGCGAGGAATCGAAGGTCGAGCAGACCTTGTAGTGAACAAAGGGGGCCCCGAGCCCCTTGAGACGCTCGAGGGCCGGCACCAGCTCGGCCTCCATCGGGCCGGGCGGCATCGAGCGCGTCAGCCCGGCGACGCCGACGGCGCGCAGGTCGGAACGGCCAGCGAGGCCGCGCTCGTCAGGCGGACGCATGAACAGCGCCGTTCTCACACCGGCCAGGCTCAGCGATTCGAGAGCGTCCGTGGAACCGGTGAAGTCGTCGCCGTAGTAGCTGACGAGGAGCCCGGCGGCGGCCCCGGCTCCCGCTGAAGCCACGGGCTAGCCTGCGACGGGTCCGGCTGAGACGCGGGCGAGTTTCTCGATCGAGTGGCGCAGCTCCGGGTGCTCCCGCGCCGCGTCCTGGAGGGAAAGACCGGCAACGGCGGCCTGTCGGATGGCCGTGACGCCGCCGGCGATCAGGTACGTAGCGCTGATGCGATCGAAGGCCATGGCGTGAACGGCGGCAACTCTGTCACAATCGTGTCCAATCGCGCAAGGGCTTCTGTCCGCCCGTTCCTTTTCGACGCCGACATGGCGAAGATGGCCGACGACCCGAAAACGCAGAAGTGGTGGGACATCATGAAGCCGATGCAGCAACCTCTGGAGACCCGGGCCGAGGGCGAATGGTGGGCGAACATGGAAGAGGTCTTCCACACGGACTGAAAGACATCGGTCCGTCCAACCGAGGGGGCAGCGCATGGAAAGGACTCCAGCCTGTCTGGCGAAGCTGGACAGAGTGAACAAGGCCCTGCGCCACGAAGAGGCCGATCGGGTCCCCGTCAGCGACTTCTTCTGGGGCAGCTTTCTGGAACGCTGGCGCCGCGAGAAGCACCTGCCTGACGACACCGACATCTACCGCTACTACGACCTGGATTGGGTCGTCACCATCCCCAACATGGACCCCCACATCAAGCCGTTCGAGACCCTGAAGGAGACCGACGAAGAGGTGGTGGTGCGCACCGGCTTCGAGGCGGTCGTCCGCAAGAAGTTCGCCGATCCCATGCCGGAGTTCGTCAGCTTCGAGACGGATACGATCGAGAAGGCAGAGGCCTTCGAGTTCGACGATCCGAGGGACGAGCGACGCTTCTTCGGACGGGGAGACAACCAGATCGCCGGCGTCGGAGACGGCTTCGCCCGCGATTCTCCCCCCTGGATCGAGACCGTGAAGGAGCAGCGCCCGGACTTCCCGGTCTACGGCAGCCAGTGCGAGGCCAACGAGTACATGACCCGAATCGTCGGTCCCGAGAGCCTGCTGCTCTGGGTGGGTCTGTACCCGGAGAGATTCGGCCGGTTCGTCGAGCGCACGAACGCCTTCGCGTTGGACTGCCTCAAGGCCCAGATTCAGGCGGCGGACGGTCTCCTGGACGGGATGGTCATCTGGGGAGACATCGCCTACACGAAGGACATGTTCTTCTCTCCCGACTACTGGCGCCGGTACTACAAGCCCGGACTCCGGGCCATGGTGCAGACCTGCCACGAGAACAGCCTGCCCGTCATCTACCACGGCTGCGGCAACGTCCGCCGGGTCTTCGAGGACTTCATCGAGGTTGGGATCGACGGCTACAACCCCCTGGAGGCGAAGGCCGGGCTGGACGTCGTGGAGCTCCGACGTGAGTACGGTCACCAGATGTGCTTCTGCGGCAACATGAACGTGATCGAGTGGGCTGACCGTAGCCAGGACGAGCTCAAGGCCATCGTTCTGCGCAAGCTGAACGCGGGGAAAGGCGGTGGCCTGATCTTCCAGTCCGATCACTCGGTGCCCGGCAACGTGTCGGCCGAGAGCTACGAGTACGTGATGAATCTGGTTCGAGAATACGGCCGGTATCCGCTCGACCTGGGCGAGTACGACATTCCCGACCTGACGTGATGTCGAACCCTACCTCCCCTTCTGTCCCAGCTGCCACCGCGGGGAGCGGGTGGCTTGCCACCTCTCCCCGGGCTCGAGCGATCGACGGTCAGCTCGTTCACGTAGTGCCCGGCGGCAGGCAACCGGTAGACCTTCTCGTATCGAAAGCTGCGCCTCGGTCCGATCGGCGGCGCGGGCTTGAGGGAGTTCTGGGGACCCGCGTGGCGGGGAGCGTACAATCGACAGTGGCCAGACAGCGGAAATCCTGCCCAGAGTGGGGGCAGGCAATCGTGATAGGGGAGAGGCAATGCCTAAGTCCGGCATTTCGAGACGTAGCTGTCTGACGCTCGTTGGAGCGGGCGCCGCCGCGGCGGCCGTCACGTCCTGTGTGAGCCGCACGACAGCACTGCCGCAGGCCGCGGAGGAAGGTCAGGCGCAATCAGTCCCGCCTCCGGACCATGAACGCCGCATCCAGTGGTGGCGCGAAGCGAAGTTCGGCATGTTCGTCCATTGGGGCACATATAGCGTGCTCGGCAGGCACGAGTGGGCTTTGGAAATGGAGGGCATCCCGTGGTCCGAATACGCGCTGCTCGCAAAGCAATTCAAACCCAAGCCCAATGCGGCCCGCGACTGGGCCAGGCTGGCGAAGCGCGCGGGCATGAAGTACATGGTGATGACTGCCAAGCACTGTGAAGGCTTCTGCAACTTCGACACGAAGCTCACCGACTATTGCGCCCCCAAACAGGGCCCCGGCCGCGATCTGGTGCAGGAATACGTCGAGGCGGCCCGCGCCGAAGGGCTGCGCGTCGGCTTCTATTACTGCCTGATGGACTGGCACCATCCGGACGGAGCGCGGTGCGCGGAGGATGAGGACGCCCGCCGGCGCTTCGTCGACTACACCCACGGCCATATCCGGGAGCTCTGCAGCAACTACGGCAAGATCGACATCCTGTGGTACGACGGGCCCTGGCCCCTCGAGGCCGTAGGCTGGGAATCCGAGAGAATGAACGAGATGGTGTTCAGTCTGCAGCCGGACATCATCGTCAACAACCGCAACGACTTGGTCGGAGATTTTCGTACCCCGGAACAGGAGATCCACCGGCACCCCGAGGACGGCGACTGGGAAACCTGCATGACCATGAACGACAGCTGGGGCTACATGAAGAGCGACGATAACTGGAAGAGCCCGGAGACGATTGTGCGGAACCTTGTCACCTGCGCGAACGGCGGCGGGAACTACCTGCTGAATATCGGTCCCAAGGGAGACGGCTCCATTCCGGAAGAATCGGTCCGCATCCTGAACAAGGTGGGCGAGTGGATGGACGAGAACAGCGAGGCCGTCCATGGGACCGAGAGATGCCGCGTGCGGGGCTCGACCTTCGCCCGGTTCAGCCGCAAAGGGAACACGCTTTACATCCACGTCCACCACTGGCCCGGCGAGACGGTCTCGGTTGGAGGCCTGCAATCGACGGTGAAGTCGGCGAGGCTCCTGGCGACGGGAGAGATGATCGCCTTCGAGCAGGACGCATACGGGGCGCGGTTCACAGGATTGCCCGCAACGTCGCCGGACGACATGGTGACGACGATCGCCGCGGAGTGCGAATCCGAGCCCGTCCAAAGCACCGTGACGGTCCGTAAGACCAGACCGCGACCGAGCGAAGTGTGAGGAGATCGGCTTATCGGATTTTGCGTCTGTCCAAGCCGCCCAATGGAATCCATGGAGCCGTCCTGGGGGGGCCAGCCTTGCCCTGTCCTTTAGTCGCCTGCCGCCGCCCCGTAGTTTCCGAGTGGCTCCACTCTACGGGTCCCGGCGAGGGAAGCTGAGCACGAGACTGAGTCCCTTCTCGGGACTGATCTCAAGGGGCCATGCTGCCACCACGCCGGGTGGCCCGCCGCTTTGTCTGATCTACCGCTAGAAAGCAAGTATCCCCCGGCAGAGCCGGGGGCTTTGGATTGTGAGCCGATAAAAGCGGTCTTGACGGGACCTTCGGTCCCTTTCGCCCCTGAATGGCGTAGACTCCGGTAGTCGTTCACGTGAACTTTCTTTCGTGATGCTTTGGCGGCTCACGGGGGGAAGTCCTTTTCTGCGACTCCCGGAAATGTCAAACTCCGGCTGCCTCCCCGGCAGAGCCGGGGGGACTCCTTACGACGCGAGAGGGAGCCGCTCATCCTCCCGGTCTCCGACCTGGACGATGCGCTGGTCCTCATGGTTGTGGACGGCGTGTGCAAGGCCCTCGACATCTCGATGGAGCAGGCGACCGACGCCTTCGGCGAGTACTGGGTCAGCGTCTACTCCCAGAAAATGTACAAGAGCATCTATGAGGGCTGCGAGACGGCTAAGGACCTTCTCCTCAAGATGGATCAGGTGCACGTGACGGCGACGCGTAAGATCGAGGGGGCCCGGCCGCCGCGCTTCGAGTATCGGTGGGAGAACGACAACACCGCCGGTAGGAGCTCCGGGACACCGACTGGGTGCTGCTCCTCCGCGCGGGTGAGCGGTAGCCGCCGAGCCCGAATCCCGGGCGAGTCGAGAAGGTGAATCCATGAAGAAGATTCTGGCGTTGGTGGCGTTGATCCTCACCGCGAGTCCGAGCTTTGGAGCCGAGGGAAGATCTCGCGTGATCGTGACGAGTGACGGCGAGATCGACGACGAGTGCTCGATGGTCCGGTTTCTGTTGTATGCGAACGAGTGGGACGTCGAGGGGATCGTGACGTCGAGCTCGCAGTATCACTGGCAGGGCCACAACTGGGCCGGGGATGACTGGCTCGAGCCCTATCTCGACGCGTATGCGCAGGTGTATCCGAACCTGGTGAAGCACGATGCGGGGTACCCGACGCCCGAGTACCTCCGGGAGCGGGCGCACCTGGGGAACGTGAAGGCGGAAGGCGAGATGGAGGAGGTGACGGCGGGGTCACAGCACATCGTCAAGGTGCTGCTGCGCGAGACGGACGATCGGCCGGTGTGGCTGCAAGCGTGGGGCGGGCCCAACACCATTACCCGGGCGCTGAAGACGATCGAGGAGAAGCATCCAGAGCGGATGGCGGAGGTCGCGAAGAAGCTGCGGTTCTTCTTCATCTGGGAGCAGGATTCGACCTATCAGGACTACATCCGACCGCACTGGGGGAAGTACGAGATTCCCACGATCATCTCGGACCAGTTCGAGGCGATCGCGTATCGGTGGGACCAGGTTCAGCCCGAGGACATGCGGCAGTACCTGGTCGGGGCGTGGATGAAGGAGCATGTGTTGGAGCACCATGGGCCACTGTGTGCGCTCTACAAGGCGAAGGAGAACGGGGATTTCCGGTCGGAGGGAGATTCGCCAGCGTTTCTGCACACGATCGTGACGGGGCTCAGGAACCTGGAGTCGCCGGGCTGGGGCGGATGGGGCGGGCGCTACGTGCGGGTGCGCGAGAACACCTGGCTCGATCCGGTGCCGGTGGTCGGGTACGAGTATCCGGAGGGACGCTGGTACACGACGACGGCGTGGGGGCGTAACAGCCTGCGCGAGGGAACGAATACAACCGCGGAGCAGCGCCGGGAGTACTTCAAGCCGATGTGGCGGTGGACTGACGCGCTGCAGAACGACTTTGCCGCTCGAGCGGACTGGTGCGTGATGCCGTATGAGGAGGCAAACCATCCGCCGGTGGTCGTGCTGGGGCATGCGCCAGACCTCGAGGCAAGGCCGGGGGCGACGGTGGAACTGAGCGCCCACGGGACGAGCGATCCGGACGGGGATGGATTGGAGTATCGCTGGTGGCAGTACCGGGAAGCGGGGAGCTACGACGGGGCGGTCGAGATTCGGGACGGGGAGAAGCGGGATGCGGCGTTCGTGGTGCCGGACGATGCTGATGCGGGCCAGACGATCCATCTCATCGCCGAGGTGACGGATCGCGGCACGCCGCCCCTGACGAGGTATCAGCGGGTGGTCGCAACGGTGGGACGGTAGGAGGGCAGGCAAGAGCCGCGGCAGTGGTTGAGCTCACAGGAGGAATGATGCAAAGGCGCGAGGTCCGGAACGCAGCATGTCCCGGTAGAATGGGTTCAGAGCCTGCCTCGTCAGGCGGCGGGCCCGCCACGTGTAGAATCCCTGCCGGCATCTACGATCCGTGGTGCGTCACCAGAGGAGCACGAGATGAAGGACACCAGCCGCACCTGCCGCGAGGACCTGTGGCACACGGAAGCCCACCCCAACACGGCTTCTGTGGGACGGACACACAAGAAGCTAGCCGCAATGCTTCTTCCACTGCTACTCGTACTGATACCTACAACAACTACTGCCCAGGTGGCCAAGATACTCCCGCTGGGTGACTCGATCACATATGACAACGAGAAGGGCGACACCCGACCCATCGCCGACAGAATCGCCTATCGCTATACACTGCACAACCTATTGACTTCAGCAGGCTACGCCTTCGACTTCGTAGGAAGTGAAGATGCCGGCGAGAGGTATCTGAGCGCCGAGATGGACGACAATGCCGGGTTCCCTGGCATCACGGATGCCCAGCTGGCCGTTCTGATCAGTACGGGGTATTCGGGACGCACCTCCGTTCAGGTGACTCCCGGAGCATACCTGGAGACCCACCCAGCAGACATCATCCTGCTTCACATCGGCACGAATAGCGTAGATGGGAGCCCCGACGATGTCTCGGACATACTGGACAACATCAGACAATCCGATCCAGATGTGTACATCATCCTGGCCCGCATCATCAATCGCCATCCGCATAGCCGGGTGACAACCACCTTCAACGACAACGTCGAGGCGATGGTTGAAGCAAGGCACGACAAGCGCATCATCATGGTTGACATGGAGAACGGGGCGGGCATCAACTATTGCACAGACATGGCCCCCGACGGCCTCCACCCAAACCGTTTTGGTTACAACAAGATGGCTGTGGTTTGGTTTAACGCTCTCATTACCCTCAACTCAGCCCCTGAAATCTCAGGGGTGCCGAGTCAGCAAACAGATGCGGATGAATCCTTCACCGACATCAGCCTCGATGACTACGTGACCGATGCCGAGGATGACGATGCCGATCTCCAATGGTCATGGACCCAGGACGAAGCTGGCAACCTCAGCGTCTCTATTGATGACGACAGGATCTTGCGTGTCGAGCCAGCTGCTGCCACCTGGTCGGGTACTGAATCCATTTGGATCACGGTTAAGGACACCGGCTCCGGAGCCCTTGTTGAGACCGATTCGGTTGAAGTGAGCTATACGGTGAACGGCGCTCCTCTCGAGGCCCAGTAGGCACTCTCGCCCCAGCACCCCCGGCACCAGCCCGGCCGCGGAACTCACCCACCAACATGTCCCCCCGGCTGAGACGCGTTTTCGGGGGACAGGCTGGGTCCAGGACGGGATTCGATGGGGGCTGCGCCGTCTCCGCGGGGGCTCAGGTCCCGCCGTTGCCCAGCCAGTCGCGGGAGAAGTAGTCGCCGAAGCTGCTCAACAGCAGGATGCCCAGGAAGACGAAGCCCGAGGCCACCACCAGCCAGGTCAGCCGGTCGACATACTTGACGTGCATGACGTTGCCGGGCCGAGAGGGCATCGCCCTGCGCATTCGCCATCATGGCGGCGCGAAGCCCATCGCCTTCCAGAACCCGCCGACCCAAGCGTACGTGAAGGTCTGGGCGCACATGCGCGTGCGGGCTGGTGCGCTCGCCGAACGTGATGTGCTCTATCCGTTGTTGGCGGCAGGCTCATTTCACCAATTCTCTAAAGGCAAACTCGTTGAGCATCTCATGTCCACCTTCAAACAATGTCAAGCGAATGTTGTTTGATTCCTTCGCCAGCGCAACCCTTCTTCCTGCTATTGACGGGTAATCAGACAGCGGCTTCCTGTATTCAAGAAGCTTCAGCTTCTCTGAATCCGATACGTATTTCCTACTATCCACTTCCCCTACGTCGGCTAACAGCTTGTTGTAGAAGTTGATGGAGTGGGTAATTGGAATCACGCCATTGCCGATCATTCCATCATAGATGCCTGCATACATCTCTAATCGTGAACTCTTCAGCTTCTGGGCAGGCGTCACCCAGTAGTATGGTGATTTTCGTTTCGCCACTTCAATGTTCAAGGTTCCTTCAGTGGATTCCGTGCATGAAAGGATCTCCTCGGCATATTTCAACTTCCGTATTCTCGTTTCGTCATACCACTTGACTAGATCCACCAGGGGAACCCAGGAAGAGAACTTCCTGACATTGTGCTTTGATTTCATGAACATGGCCAAGGCAGCATAGCCACCTCCACTCATTCCTATGACGAATATTCGTGAAGTATCAACATTGGCGTTGTCCAAGGCGAAATCGATCGATGCGTCAATATCTGAAATGACCAGATTCCCGCAACATGCATCTTTGTGGTCGTTTGTCCCTCGGAAGTCGGGATGAATGTAGTTGTAATCATTTTCAAGGGAGAGCTGATTTATTGAATCATACTGAGTGTAGTCATGACTCCAGGAGTGTAGACTCACAATCAGAGGCTTAGGTTCCAAAGATTTCGTCCTGTAGAAGTACGCCTTCTGCATGGCCCCATCTATTGGGGACCGGATTTGCACTATTGTGAATTCAGCGTTCCACCTGGGTATGTGTCCCGTGTGATCCGCTTCCTCCTTCGAATCTGAACGATGCGGAAAGAGGTCGAAGTGGTGTTCGATGAGCACGCCTGCGGCGAGGTACAAGAGTGATAGGATTACCAACAAGATCTTCTTCATGAGTCATTCAGTCCACGGGTCTCTTCAGCCGTCGACCGGTCCCGGCTGACAACCTCTCCGGAAGTCACAGCGACCCGGATGGCGGTCTCGTTCCCGCTGAGAACCGGCGTCAGGCGACCGGATTTTGTCCGGTGACGATGGCCTGGACCTGCTCCTTGATGCTTTCCGGTTCGAACAACCTCCGCCAGTCGTGTTGCAGCATGGTCGTGCGGCCGTAGTTCGCAATCAGGGTGGCCCCCTCGCTGAAGGGGAAGTTGACGCGCCCGAAGGCTATGCCGAGCCCGACCTTGATGTGGCCATACATGAAATCCTCGGCGGCGGCGCGGGGCACCCCGCGCCGCACCGTCTCCTCCAGCGCCTCGCGCATGGTGATCATCAACCCGATGGCCACGGTCTCGGCCATGGCAGGCTCCAGCATCGCCATCTGCTCGATCGTGATCCGGTGCGACCGGGTGACCGGTGCGTAGAAATCCCGCGCGACCCGTTCCCCGGTGGCATAGTGCTCTTCCGGTCCCTGGACCAGAGCACAGACGATGGCCTGCCGGGCATGCGTGCCCCCAAAGAAGTCGTTGATTTCATCGTCCGTGGTGAAGTGCTCGAAGACACTGGGATGGCAGGGATGGCTGGCGAAATAGGTGACATCGGCCCGGACCGGCAGCTTGCCGGCAAGCGCGGCGGCAGGGTCGAGCATCATCACCAGAGTGCCTGGCCGCAGCTGCGGCACAATCTCGTGCGCAACGGCGCCGAGAATGAGATCGGGCAGAGCGAGGATCACGACGTCGGCCCCTGCTACCGCTTCGTCGCGGGGCGAGGCCGCGAGGCCGCGCTCCCGCAGATTGGCGAGGCCGCGCTCGCCGCTCTCGACACAACGCAGGGAGTAGTCACTCCGGTCCTTGAGGTGATCGGCAACCCGGCAGCCCATCTTCCCGCCGGCGCCGATCAACGCAATGGTTAGCTTTGGCTTCATGGTCAATACTCCTCCGCGCCATCCTCGCGCACGGCCAGATCTGTGCACGTCAGCCCGGGCTTGCCGGCCAGATGCCGTTCGAGCACGGGCAGCCGGCCGTGCGGCAAGGCCGTGTCGACTTTGAGCCTGGTGTGCTCGTAGGTCTCGTTGAAATGCTGCGGGCGCTCGGAATGGGCGAGTGCGACACAGCGGCAGCCGGCCTCGGCGAGCATGCCGGATGAAATCTCGCCTGTCCAGGCGCCCGATTCCGCCCAGTGCACGTTCTGGCCACCCACGCCGACCGGGGAACCGGCGAACGCCTCGGCCGTCGCGGCCAAGAAACGCCTCTTCATTCTCCGCTCTTTCCAAACTTGCGCAATGACTGCGCCAGTTCCTCGTGCTGCCGCGCGTATTCCTCGAGCGTCACTCCGGCGACTGTCGCTTCCCAAGCCTGGCGGATCGCCCGGACTCCGGCTCCCGGGCCACCGGGATGAGCGATGATGCCGCCGCCGCCCAGATACAGCAGGTCGACGGTGCGACCGGTCCGGGCGTAGGTTTCCGGCGCCTGCCCACCCCATTGGCCGGAGCAGACCACGGGCAGGGCCCGGTCCGCCGGTCCGGCCAGCGGCGTCGAACAGGCGCGGAATGCGGCGACAAACGATTCATCCGGCTCCCAGTATTTTGCCCGGATGCCGTTGACTTGAAACTGGTCGACCCCCAACAGGCGCCAAAGCGTCTGATACACCGAGAAATCAAAGCCGAGCCCGGGATGCCGGGTGAGGATGTCCCAGCCGTTGCGATGGGCGTGCAGGACAAGTCGCGATCGCCGCCGGAGGTAGGCGAGTCCGCCGTAGCCGATGGAGTTGATGTTGATTACGGCGGCCGTGCCGCCGGCATCCGCCACCAGATCGTGGTGCCGCAAGAGTGTGTCCGGGTCCGCGCTGGAGATCCCGAAGGCATACATAACGCGCCGGCCCGTGCGCTGCTCATGCTCGTGGATCACCGGCATTACAGCGGCCACGCGTGCCGGCACGGTCGAATAGGCCGGATTCATGAGCTTCTCATCGTCCTTGATGAAATCCACGCCGGCCGCGCAAAGCTCGCGGGTGATTTCCGCCGTCTGCTCCGGGCTGAGCCCCAGGTTGGGCTTGATGATCGTGCCGATAAGCGGACGGTCATGCACGCCGGTCAACCGGCGTGAACCCTCGATGCCAAACTGCGGTCCCGGGTGCGCCGCGATGAATTCCGGGGGCAGCTGCAGATCAGTGATGCGCACGCCAGCGAGTTCCTTGATCGAAAATACTCCGCCCAGGGCGATGGTGATCAGGGCCGCGAGGTCGGTGCCCACCACCTCCAGGGGAAACGCAATGGTGATTTCCGCCCGCCGGTAGACGCCCGGGCGCGGACCGGTGCAGGGAAACGAGGGTTCGTTGACCGGCGGTAAAGAACGGATATCAACCACTTGAGCGGCACAACGCGCCTTCAGGTCCGCGGTCTCGCCGGGCAATTCCACAAAAGTGCCGGTGGATTGGTCGCTGGCGATCTTGGCGGCCAGTTTCTCCACGCTGCCCGCGGTTTCCACGCGGTAAGTGACGCGAATCATCGGTCTCATGACGTAGACTCCGGCCACCGGCAGGTGATCCGGGGCGATCTGTCCGCGGGGGAAGATGGTGGCACGATGCGCACCCTTGGAGGCAGCAAATGTATCACAGCCAGCGAATGCGCCCCGGCAGGGACCCATTCTTGATTCGGGCGATTCTATCGCTCCGGCCTTCCGATCGTGGCTAGACTCGAGGTCCGAGGGACAGGGAGTTGCTTCTCAGTGCGCCGGCGCGGCGTGGCTCTAGGAGGGTGTTGAGAGGCTCTCTCGCGGGCTTGAGGGAGTTGGGACCCGCGTGGCGGGGGAGTAGGACGGCGGAACGAGCTTGCGGCGGTGTCTCGGGCCGCCGGCCGACAACGCCCCCCCAGCTCCGAATTGGACGCCGCTGCGGAGCCGACTCTCAGGCGATGTTGCCCACTTCGGGCTGGGGGTTTGGGGGAGGGCGAGAGACCCTGTCGCGTTTGCGGAGGTGGTCGAGGATGCGCTTGATGACCCTCGGCTCCGTGGCGTTCGTGATCGCGAGATTGGTCGCGCCGGTCTGGGCCACAACGACGCGGTCGACATGGTCCACTTCCAGTATGCGATTCAACTTCGAAAGGTCGAGCAGCACGCCGTCTTCGAGGACAAGGCGCCGCCGGAGAGCGAGGTCCCCGCGCCGCGCGGCACGATATCGAAAAACAGCTGATCCGATAGCGTCCGACGCTGTTCCGGCCAGCTGGCATAATGAGATGCTATGCACTTGAGTTTGCAAACCCTATTTGGCCGTAATTGACATTGTCCACAGCGAGTCATTGATATGTTGATGAAACCCCCCTTCAGATTTGTCCCCGTCGTGAGCCTTCTGCTGGCATCGGCTGTCGCCGCCCACGGCGCCCCGCCGCTGATCCGGCTGGAACTCGACGGCACAACCGGATCGCCAACCCGCATCGCCATGGAGAAGGTGCACGCAGCTCTCCTCGCCAAGCACGCGGACGTCGACACGAATGCGGGCATCGACCTGGCCGGAAGCGGCACGTTGGTCGTCGCCGGAACCGCGAAGGCCTCGCCGACGTTCGCCGACATCGCGCAACGGATGGGCACAGCCTTGCCGACAGAGCCGGAGGCGTTGGTGGTTCAGCGCGGCGAGCTAGACGGCCAAAGTATCGTGCTGGTGGCAGGCGGCGACGAGTTGGGCCTGGCCTACGCACTTTATGACATCGCCGACCGGATTGGCTGGGCCGACACCGGAACGGACCCGCTGGCAGAGGTGCGCGACACGCGCGAAGAACCGGCCGTGCGGGACCGAACCGTCTCGACTTACGCCATGCAACAGGCCTATTTCGAAAGCCGCCTCTTCGACGAAAGCTACTGGGCGGCCTATTTCGACAACCTGGTTCGGAATCGCTTCAACAACTTCTCGCTCCTGCTGGGCTACGAATCGTCTGGCTTTCTGGCCCCGTCTTACGCCTGGTTCTTCAACCTCCCCGAATTTCCCGAGGTGAGGGCGCTGGGAGTGACTCCAGCCGATCAGGAGCGATACGTGCGCGCTCTGAACCGCGTGGTGGAGATGGCCCACGAACGCGGGCTGCGTCTTACGCTCGGCTTCTGGGATCACATCTACGAGGGCAAGAGTTCCTACTACACCGATGGTGTTTGGGATCACCTGCCGACCGTGAACGGGCAGCGTCCACGCTGGCCAGTTCAAGGATTGAGCGCCAGGAACCTGGTGTCCTACACGGTGGCCGCGTTGGACCGATTCCTGCAATTGGTCCCCGATCTCGACGGCATCCAGTTCCGTACGCACGGCGAGTCAGGGCTCATCGAGGTCGGCCTGCGCAACTTCTGGGAGCCGGTCTTCCGCCTGATGGCCACCAAGTATCCCCATATCCGCGTGGACGCCCGATCCAAGAACTTCCCGGCTGACCTGGCCGAGCTCGCCTTGCGTCTCGGGGTTCCGCTGCGGTTGACGATGAAGTATTACTATGAGCAGCTCGGCCTGCCGTTCCAACCGCTGCATCTTCGCCGCTTCGACCAGTTTCTGACGCGGCACGGCTACTTTGACCTTCTGAATTACCCCCAGAACTACAGAGTCCAGTGGCGTCTTTGGAACAGCGGAACGACGCGCGTGCTGTTGTGGGGCGACCCGGAATTCGCGCGGCGCTTCGCTGAAAGCACGCACCTGTATGATGGCGACGGCTTCGAAATCTCTGATCCATTGGCCACCAAGATGGCCTCGCATCCGCACGACCTGGCGCCCATTCCGATTCTGAATCCCCCGTATCGCTACTACGACTACGAGTTCCAGCGATTCTGGCCCTTCTTCATGGCCTTCGGCCGGATGGCATACGACCCCGCAACGCCGGCGGATGTCTGGAGCCAGCAGTTTGCCAGGCACTTTGGCAACCAGGCCGGCCCTTACATCCAGAGCGCGATCGAACGGGCCAGTTGGATTCTGCCGCGCATCAACGCTTACAGCATGCCCGGCGACAAGTTCCCCACCACACGCGGATGGCCCGAGCGCTCGCGATGGAATGATCTTCCGGAATACTCCAGGGCGGAGCCCGGTGATCCCCAACTGTTCGGGAGTCTTCGAGAGGAAGCGCACAACTTGCTGACAGGCGGACGCACTTCCAAGATCCGTCCCCAGACCACGGCCAAGTGGTTCCATGATGCCGGACAGGAAGTCCTCGCTCTGGTCGCGGAGGCCGAGCGCCTCGTGGCGGTGCCGCCCTCGAAGGAGTTTCGCTCCGCCGTCACTGACCTGCGGATGCTCGCGGCGATCGCCGAGTACCATTCGCGCCGCATACAGGCCGGCCTCATGTTTGCCCTGTTCGATGAAAGCGGCAACGTCGCCGCTCTCGATCGCGCCATCGAAGGGGAACGCCGCGCCATCGAAGCGTGGCAGCAGGTAGTGGATGCCACCGGCGACGTCTACACCGACAACGTTGCATTCGGTCTGCCCGAGGCCAAGGACCGAGAGTTCCCCGCGAACGATCTCGCGGGACACTGGCGCGATGAGTTGCCCAAACTGCGGCGCGGGCTTGAGGCGCTGGAGAAACAGAGAGCCTCACTCGGCCCGGACCACCGGGAGGTGGTCGCAACATTGGGTTTCGGCGCGGAGACTCCGCTCGAAGAGGGCGTTCGCCGCCTCCCCCTGAAGCGCGACTTCAGTCTCGCCCTGCCCGATGGCCGTTACGAACTGGGATTCACCATTGAGGATGAGGCCACTGCCTTCGGCCCCATGTGGATCGAGGCCAACGGTTCTGAACGCACCGATACGTTCCAAGGTAAGGCGGGCGAAACCGTCGAACGCACACTCCAGACGGAAGTCCGCGACGGCTCCCTCAATGTCATGTTCGGCGCGGAATCGACCGGCCGGTGGACTGCGCGACGGTTGGTGGTGACGCGGCTGGGGCCCACCGCGGTGCACATTCCCGACCGTGTTTTGAATCCAGAGCGATACCCGGCGCCGGACGATCTCACGCCCCCCACGCTTGCCCACACCCCGGTGACCTCAGCCTTGCCGGCGGAACCATTGCGCATCGCGGCTGAAATCACCGACCCCTCCGGCGTCGAGTGGGTGCGCCTTCGCTACCGCAGCGTCACCCAGTATCAGGATTACTACACGCTGGAGATGTTGCCGACCGGCAAGCCCAACGAGTTCGCGGCCGAGATCCCCGGCAGGCACATCCCGGCGCGTTTTGACTTCATGTATTACTTCGAGGTTCTCGACACTCGGGGAAATGGAAAACTCTATCCCGATGCAGAGAAGGCGACCCCGTACATAGTCATGAAGCTTGAACGAACCGAATCGGTGGGCAAGTACCTGAAATAGGCCGCGAGACGAGAACCGCCCTCAGTTGAAGTCGTGGAGCCTGACGGGGGTGCCGGGGCTTAGCGTCACCATCCGGCTCCAGTCTCCAGACACGACCCGAATTCGGCCCGAGGCATTCTCTCCGGGCGTCAGCACGGCCTCGACGGGCTGCCCGTTCTTCCAGCGGATGTCGACCGTGACGTCGCCCCGTGCGCGCAACCCAGCCACCTTGCCTGTAGGCCACTCGGCCGGCAGGGCAGGTAGAAGCTTCAGCTCGCCGTTGTGACTTTGGAGAAGCATCTCTGCGATCGCTGCGGTGGCGCCGAAGTTGCCGTCTATCTTGAAGGGCGATTGCGCATTCGAGAGGTTGCCGAGGGTCTGGTGCGCCAGCATCGTACGGAGGTGTTCGTAGGAGCGCGCGCCATCCGAGTCCCGCGCGAATATGCTGATCATCCACGCCCGCGTCCAGCCTCTCCGGGCTCCACCGTGCGACAGCCGTGCCTCAATGGTCTCCATTACCGCGTCGCGCATGGGCGAGCCACTCTCGAGAGCTATCTGATTTCCCGGATAGGCGCCGATCACGTGGGACATATGACGGTGTGCGGGCTCTGTCTCTCCAAACGGGTGGCGCCACTCCATCAGGCGACCGTCGGCGCCGATCCGAGGACGGTATACTTTTGGCACGAGCTCTGCGACCCGTTGCACCAGCGGCTCTCCCGTCCTCTCCAGGGCCTCGGCCGCCTCGAGATAGTCGCTGAAGACCTGCAGGACCATATACTGGTCAAAGCTTACTCCCGCAGATATTGAAGCTTGCTGCGACTTGCCGTCGGCGTCGACATAGATGAACCGGTTCTCGGGTGAGGCCGACGGCCGTGCCATGAGCTGATCCTCACCCGGCATCGGGATGAGCCACGATTCGACGAACTCGACAGAGGCTGAGAGCAGATCCCAGTTGTCCTCGAGAAAGCGCTTGTCGCGGCTGAATCGGTAGTGCTCCAGGATATGGAGCGTCATCCATTGCCCGCTCAGGAACGACCCTCCCCAATACGCCGTGCTCGACATTATCTTCGCGTTGCCCCAGATGTCGGAGGCGTGACCCATGACCCAGCCTTCCATACCCATTCGCCTCGCCATCTCTCGACCTTTCGGCTGGTAGTAGCGGATCAGGTCGAACAGCGGCGTGTGCAATTCGGCCAGATTGGTGCTTTCCGCGTGCCAGTAGCTCATCTGGGTATTGATGTTGATGTGGTAGTCGGACGCCCAGGGCGGTTGAAGATGCGGGTTCCAGATACCCTGCAGGTTGGCCGGGAACGTGCCGGGCCGCGACGAGGCGATGAGCAGATAGCGTCCCAACTGAAAATAGGCCTCGACCAGGTCCGGATCGTCTTCCGCACCCTCCTTCACGCGGTGCAGCCGCTTGCGGGTAGGCAGATTCATCAGCGGCTTCGGGCTCGCGCCGAGGTCCAGGTGCAAGCGGTCGAAGTAACGCCCGTGGTCGGCAATGGCAGCGGCTTGGAGCGAGTCGATCGACTGCCCCGCGATCTGCTCCAGTGCATCGAGTGCCGCGGCCTGCCATCCGTCTGCAAGCTTCGCGCCGGCGACGTCACGATCGAGGTCGGTGGCGACGGCAATTGCAATCGTGGTCTCCCGGGTCGACGCGACTTCCAGGCCGCCGTCCACAGTGCGCGACTCACCGTCGGTGGCTACCCGGACACGCACACGAAAGCGGGTGGCGTCGTGTCCGGTGCCGGCCCCGTCAAGGACAATGTCCGTACCCTCGGCGATACCGCCATCAAACGACACGCGCAGCCCGACAGGCGACTCGGCGGACACCGTTACTACGATCACGTCGTCGGGTCCGGAGGCGAAAACCGTCTGGACAATATTCGAGCCGTCAGCGAGTGTGTGGACGGACCGGGCGATTCCGGTACTCAGGTCGAGCTCGCGACGCGTCGATTCCAGTGTCGAGGTGCCTGTGTATGCGAGGTCGAGCCAGCCGGCGAATTGATAGCTGTCGGGGTCTATACCATCCTGAAGGTGTTCGACAAAGTGCCGATCCGCCGCCTGGTAGTCACCTGCCGCTTCGAGCCGCCGGACGACTTCGAGGTGCTCGAAGCTGTCCTCGGGCATCAGCATCGGCTCGCTCCGCGACCAGATGGTTTCCTCGTTGATGAGAATCTTTTCGGTCGGAAACTGCCCGAAGGGCAATGCGCCGAGTCTTCCGTTACCAACGGGATAGGCGAGCTCCCACTCCGTCGCGGGACCGTCGTCCCAGATGAGCGGCCCCGCACCGAACGACGGCGACGGCGTCAGAACGGCGGCCATCATCGAGCTCAGCAGGAGAGCACCGCCAATTGTGAGTGGACCAAACCGCGGTGGTGAGGTGGTGATGTGCAACGTCTGTTTCATGATAGCTGGCATTGTGGTTCATCCCATCATTGCCATCTTCGCCGCGTCGTGCGGTCCGGATGCCTGGGTCGGCCCGGGCCAGGGCGAGGCAGATGCCGAAATGGACATCTCCGGAGCGAACAGCAATTTCCTGGTGAAGCTGACTTCCGACATGATCGCCGAATCCAGCGAGCCTGGCGAAGGGATAGGGAGTTGCTTCTGGGTGCGCCGGCGCGGCGTGGCTCTAGGAGGGTGTTGAGAGGCTCTCTCGCGGGCTTGAGGGAGTTCTGGGGACCCGCGTGGCGGGGGAGTAGTACGGCGGAACGAGCTTGCGGCGGTGTCACGGGCCGCCGGCCGACAACGCCCCCCTAGCTCCGAATTGGACGCCGCTGCGGAGCCGACTCTCAGGCGATGTTGGCCACGGCGGGCTGGGGGTGTGGGGGAGGGCGAGAGACTCTGTCGCGTTTGCGGAGGTGGTCGAGGATGCGCTTGATCTGCGTGGGTTCGGTGATGAAGCCGACGACGCGCATCGTTGAGGCGCAACGAGGACACACGAGCGGGTCCACTTCGTATACCCGCCGGATCAGATTCGCCCACCGGCGTCTCAGGGCCGCCCGCTGCGGGGCGGGCGGGACAGGAACGCCGCCAGCTCCGCTGCCCGCTTGGTCCCGCACCAGGGGCACAATCCCCGCCCCTTACACGAGAAGGCCACCAGGAACTCCTGCGGGCACTTGCGGCACCGCACCCGCGCCAAACCATGCTCCAGCCTTCCGCATTTCAGGTACTCATCAAATCCCTTTGTGACATACGCTGACAGGTACCTGCAGAAGAGTTTGATATGGACAACGTTACCTTGACAAGGAGATTGGTATGGATCGAAGAGCTTTTTTCAAGACATCGACGACCGCCGGGGCGTACGCGATCCTTGCCAGTCCTTGGGATGCTTCGGCCCAGGATCAGGACCAGGACCAGGACCAGGAACCGTGGTTTGATCGTCCGATGCGCTGGGCCCAGTTGGTGCTGGTGGAGAACGATCCGGGGCGGTTCGATCCGGATTTCTGGCTGGACTACTTCAAACGCGTTCACGCCGACGGCGTCTGTCTCAGTGCCGGGGGCGTCGTCGCCTACTATCCGACGGACGTCCCGTTGCACCACCGCAGCGCGTGGCTGGGCGATTCCGATCCCTTCGGATACCTGGTTCGGGGATGCCGCGACATGAACATGGCGGTCATCGCCCGTACCGACCCACACGCGGCCTGGGATAATGTCTACCAGGAGCATCCGGATTGGCTGGCGGTCGATGCACAGGGACAAGAACGCAGGCATTGGTCCAATCCCGAACTGTGGGTGACCTGTGCTCTCGGTCCGTACAACTTCGAGTTCATGACGGGCGTGCATAAGGAGATCACCGAACGCTATCAGGTTGACGGGATCTTCTCCAACCGGTGGCACGGTTCCGGAACCTGCTATTGCGAGCACTGCGTTGCGGACTTCAAAGCGTTCTGCGGGATGGAGCTGCCTCGCACCAGGGACACCGTTCTGCGGGATGGATACGGGATGGAGCTGCCTCGCACCAGCGACCTCCAAGATGCCGCTTATCAGAAATACCACGAATGGGAGACCGCACGATTTAGGGAGCTTTGGTTCCTGTGGGACCGGACGATTCGCCAGGTCAAATCCACCTCGCGATTCATTCCCAACGGCTTTCGCGACAACGTTGTCACCGGAGCGCTGTCGGACATCTTCTTCACCGATGATCAGGGTCGCAGTGGCGTCATTCCACCCTGGTCCAACGGCAAGCGGGCCAAGGAGCTTCGCGCCACGATGGGTATGAAGCCGCTGGGCGGCATCTTCAGCATCGGATTCGAGGAGCGTTACCGCTGGAAGGATTCTGTGCAGAGCGAGGCGGAGGTGCGGGTCTGGGTGGCGGAGGGCACGGCCAACAACATGCGACCGTGGTTCGTGAAGTTCTCGGGGACCATTTACGACAGACGCTGGCTCAAGACCGTCGATGACATCTATCAGTGGCACTATCGCGCCGAGCCTTATCTGAGGAACGTCGCACCCCTGGCCCGTGTGGCGATGGTCTACTCCGAGCAGACCGATCGCTACTATGGCGGCCAACCCTGGCAACAGCAATCCCAAGGTCACGCGCTGGGGATGTACCATGCGTTGATCGAATCGCGGGTTCCGTTCGAGATGGTCAACGACCGGCTGCTCGATGAAGAACATCTCAAACCGTTCAAGCTGCTCATCCTGCCCAACATCGCGGCGCTTTCAGAGGGGCAATGCGAACAGCTTCGCCAATACGTCCGCTCCGGCGGCAGTCTGGTCGCCACATTCGAGACGTCGCTTTACAACGAGCGAGGCGAACGGAGGGCGGATTTCGGGTTGACCGATCTATTTGGCCTCTCGTACGAAGGGCCCGTCGAGGGCCCGATGAAGAACTCGTATCTGCGCCTGCGAAAGGATCCCGGCACGGGTCAATTCCATCTGGTCTTGAAGGGCCTCGAAGACGCCGGCCGCACCATCAACGGCATCTGGCGGCTGAACGTGACACCCAAGACCGATTTTCCCACTCCGCTGACACTGATCCCGAGCTATCCCGATCTGCCGATGGAACACGTCTATCCGCGACAGGACGACACCGATATTCGCGAGCTGTATCTGCGCGAGATCGGGGCCAGCCGGGTCGCGTATGTCCCTTGGGACATCGACCGAACGTTTTGGGAGATCATGGCCGTCGACCATGGCCGACTGGTGCGCAACGTGATCGCCTGGGCTGTCAACGAGGACCCGCTCGTCCAGGTGAGCGGTCCGGGTATCCTCGACGTCACGGCGTGGCGCCAAAAGCAATCGATGACTGTACACCTGGTCAATCTGACCAACCCGATGATGATGAAAGGGCCGTTCCGCGAGCTGCTCCCCGTCGGAGAGCAGAAGGTTCGCGTCCGCGTCCCGCAGGGCCATACGGTCAAGGAAGTTCACGGCCTCGTTTCCGGCGCGACGTTGGACCATCAGCTCGACGGGCAGCAAGTTGTCTGTACGGTACCGTCCGTCCTGGACCACGAGGTCATCGCCCTGGACCTGACAATGTGACTGCAATTTGCCTGGAGGCTCTCATGAGAAAACCGTCGCTTCTACTTGCCATGGTGCCGTGCGTGCGTTCCTGAGCCCGAACGTTGCGACGGTTCTTGTGGAGAAGTTCGGCATCGTGCCGATCGCATCGGTTGACGAGGACGTTGCATCAATCGTTTCCGGACGGTAGTGTCCCGGTTCTCTCCCGCTTTCACATGCCGGGATTCCCATCGTGCCCCGTCAACACGGTCCGTAATACTCCTAAGGAAGCAACAGAATCTGGATGAGCGGGCACTTACGGCACCGCACCCGCGCGAAGCCGTTCCGGACTGCTGGGACCGGTGAAGGTGCTCGCGGCAGAGGAGAGGAGCCATTGACGCAGGTCGATCCGGTCACGCCGCTGCCTGCGGGCGCGGTCGACCGCCAGGTGCAGCTCTTCGCCACCTGCCTGGCCGAGAGCTTCTACCCGAACGTCCTGCGCGACACGGTCGGAATCCTCGAGCACCTCGGCGTCGTCGTGGACTTCCCCCGGGGCCAGACCTGCTGCGGGCAGCCGCTCTTCAACAGCGGCTTTCATCACGACGCCCGGTCGGTGGCCCGGGGCTTCCTGGCCGCCTTCCGCGATCACGAGGGTGACATCGTGTCGCCCTCGGGATCGTGCGTGGACATGGTGCGCCATCACTTCACCGACCTCTTCCCCGAGGGCGACGCCGACCACGCCCTCGCCCTCGAGACCGCGAGGCGGACCTACGAGCTCACGGAGTACTTGGTGCGGGTCCTCGGGGTGACGGACGTCGGGGCCCGCTTCGCTCACCGGGTGACCTACCATGCGTCGTGCCATCAGCTCCGGGGCCTGGGCCTGCGAGAGGAGGCCAAGCAGCTCCTCCGGGCCGTGCGGGACATCGACCTGGTGCCTCTTCCCGACGAGGAGAGCTGCTGCGGGTTCGGAGGCGCCTTCAGCGTCATCTACCCCGAGGTGAGCCGGGCCATGATGGAGGCCAAGGTCCGGTCCATCGTCGCGAGCGGGGCGGAGGCGGTCGTGGCCTGCGACGCCGGCTGCCTCATGAACATAGCGGGGGGTCTCAAGAAGGCGGGGGCCTCCGCCCGTCCCCTGCACATCGCCCAGATCCTGGCGAGCGGCCGGGGTGAACGGTGAGCGGCGCGCCGCCCGGGTACATCGACTTCGGCGCCTACTCGCGCCGCGTCCCCGCGAACATCCCCGCCGCCGTCCAGCAGGCCACGGGACGGTTTCTGGACAGCCGAGCGAAACGCGTGGCCGAGCTCCCGGAGTGGGAGCAGCTCCGGCAGGCGGCCTCCGACATCCGGCTCCACACGCTCACCCACCTCGACGCCTACCTCGAACGCCTCGAGGAGCGAATCCACGCCGGCGGCGGCCACGTCCACTGGGCGGCTGACGCGGCGGCGGCCCGGTCACTCGTCCTGGACCTCGTGCGACGTGCCGGGGCGTCGACCGTGGTCAAGGTCAAGTCGATGGCGACGGAGGAGATCGGCCTCAACCACGCCCTCGAGGAGGCGGGCATCCGGGCCTTCGAGACCGACCTGGGCGAGTACATCATCCAGCTCGCGGGCGTGGGTCCCTCCCACATCATCGTCCCCGCCGTCCACATGAAGAAGGAGGAAATCGCGGAGCTGTTCACCGACAAGCTGGGCGTCCCCGCGCCCGCCGATCCCGTCCGGCTCACCGCGCTGGCTCGCGAGACCCTCCGCGAGCGCTTCCTCACCGCCGGTGTGGGGATCTCCGGCGCGAACTTCCTGGTCGCCGAGACCGGTACCATCGTGACCGTCACCAACGAGGGCAACGGACGGATGTGCACCACCCTGCCCGACGTTCACGTGGCGGTGGTGGGCATCGACAAGGTCGTGCCCGACTGGGAGAGCCTCACCGTTCTCTTGAAGCTCCTGGCCCGCTCGGCCACGGGACAGAAGCTCACGACCTACACGTCCTTCGTCACCGGCCCCCGCCGCGAGGACGGCGAGGGAGGGCCGAGAGAGCTGCACGTCGTCCTCCTCGACAACGGACGCAGCCGCATCCTCCGCGACACCGTGGCCCGGGAGACGCTCAAGTGCATCCGCTGCGGCTGCTGCCTGAACGTCTGCCCGGTCTACAAGTCGGTGGGGGGCTACGCCTACGGCTGGTTCATCTCCGGACCGATCGGGGCCATCTTCTCCCCGCAGATCCTCGGGACGAAGGTGGCTCGGGAGCTGCCCTACGCCTCGTCACTGTGCGGGGCGTGCGTCGACGTCTGCCCGGTGAAGATCCCCATCACGCAGATCCTCCTGCACCTGCGGCGGCGCGTGGCCGAGGGTGACGAGACGACCCCCGCGACCGCTCCGCGCACCACGAGGCTGGCCGCGCGCGTGGGACGGTGGACCCTGGGGACGGGGTGGCTCTATCGCCTGGGGCTGCGCCTCGCGGCCCTCGTCGAGCGACCCCTGGTCCGCGAGGGCTGGGTGCGGACCCTGCCCCCCCCTCTCGACCGCTGGACGAAGGTGCGCCCCATGCCCGCGTTCCGCGGCGGCTTTCGATCGTGGTGGCGCGGCCGCCAGGAGGGACCACGGTGACGACGACGCCCAACCCCGTCGTCGACGCCGTCCGCCGGGCCCTCGGGCGCGCGCCCGCCGCGGCGGTGTCCGAGCGGCCCCCGATCCTTCCCCCGCGGACGGCGGGCCCGCCCGAGGCCGAGATCGACCGGCTCCTGGAGGAGGTGCGCGCGCTGGCCGGCGTCGCCGCCCGGGTCTCCCCCGCCGACGTCGAGACAGTCCTCGCCGCCCTGGTGGAGCAGGAGAGAATCGAGCGGGCCACGCTGTGGCCGACCCCGCGGATCGCCGAGCTGCGGCTGGCCGACCGCCTGTCGGCCCTGGGGGTGGAGCTCGTCCCCGCCACCGCCGGAAAGGGCGATCTCGCGCGGTGCGACCTCGGCGTCACCGAGGTCGACTTCGCCCTGCCCGAGACGGGGACGGTTGGCCTGCTGTCCTCCCGCGGGAAGCCGCGGAGCGTGTCGCTGCTGCCCCGGGTTCACCTCGCGGTGATGGGACCCGAGGCCCTGCGCGACGACCTCCACCAGGTCTTCGCCGAGGCCCGGAGCCACCACTACCTGATCCTGATCAGCGGTCCCAGCCGCACGGCGGACATCGAACTCACGGTCACGCTCGGCGTCCACGGGCCGCGGGCCTTTCACCTCTGGGTGGTGTGAGGCCAGGGGGGCAGGCTTCCCCATGAGCGGCAGACGTCGCCGCCGGAGCCGCCGTCGGTTCCTCTCCCAGGCCGGAGCCGGCAGCATCAATTCGCCCGCGGCGTCGTGGAATCGTCAGAGTCCGAACGACACCCGGATGTCCTCGATGTTGGATGTACCGATGTGAACG
This sequence comes from uncultured Acidobacteriota bacterium, assembly GCA_963700695.1. Lineage (GTDB taxonomy): Bacteria > Acidobacteriota > Vicinamibacteria > Fen-336 > Fen-336 > JAJDNS01. The sequence goes on from CAVOYO010000010.1 coordinate 515,824, forward strand.
ATCGGCCCCAGCCCTGCGGAGCCGATGATCGACCTTGCCGAGAACTCCGCCACTTCCAGTCTGTCGAAGGCATCGAGAAGGCTCGTGCCTGTCACGATGACGCACTCGTTCTCGCAGACGAGGGCGGGAGTCGGGACGAGAGGTGTCTCGCGGCCTCGGCCGGGTCGAGGAGCGAGGTGCCGTAGGGGATCTTCTGGATGTCCCGAAGGACGATGTAGCTCTCCGGGATCGTTCGCGCGTCGAACGGAACGTCCGTGACCGCGAGGGCCATGAGGTGGGGGGGCTGGGCGACGAGGATCGACTCGATGTCGGGATGCTGCCGGTAGATCTCCTCGTGAAGCTGGGTGGCACGACTGGCCTGCTTCCCTGTCTCCTTGTGGCCATCCCGAACGAGAACGAGGTCGTCCGCCTCGAGGTATATCCGGTCCTTGCCGTAGGGCGTGATCACGAAGCCCCCGTCCGAGAGCCGGGCCGAGTAGGCTGGGCGCCCAAGCTCTTCCATGACCGGGAGACGCAGCTCTGGATGATCTTCTGGTCGACCACCCTGGCCGACGACATGTTCCCAGAGCCCGCCGTGCCGGGGACTTCGCGAAACCACCGCATCTGGTACGTGACCACGCGCGACTTCCGGACCCTCAGCGAGGCCCGGGTCCTCTTCGACCCGGGCCACTCCTGCATCGACGCCTGCCTGCTTCGGGACGATTCGGGACATTATCTCTTCTTCAAGAACGAGCGGGCGAACGACGAGAGCGTCGCGGTCTTCGACCCCCGGTATCAGAACATCCGGATGGCACGGGGCGAGAGGACAATAGACATTTCCTTTTCGCCCGGGCGCGGCCCTGACGGTCTCTGGTGGTCTTTCGGGTCCTGTGGCGGCCGCCCCGCTGGTCGGGGGCGCGGTTCGGCCCCCTCAACTCTCCCGGCGTCCGGCGGGGAGGCCCGTGGAGGGGGCCTGCCCCGCTCGGGGCGACACACCCCGGCTGGGGACTCGCTCCCCCAGCCCGCCGGTGCCGGCTACGGGGAGCGCGGTCTCTCGGCCGCCATGGTGTCGATGTCTCGTCCCTCGTGATCGAGGGGGACGTAGCGGACGTCTGGTGGCGGCCGCTCGATCTCGGGCGGACTGAGACCGAGGTGGTCGAGGATCCTCTTGATCGTGAACTGATCGTGGATGTAGGCCACGATCTTCAGTGGCCCCCCACACCGGCGACAGGTGAGGGGGTCAGCGGAGTTATACCCGCCGGATCAGATTGGCCCACCGGCGTCTCAGGGCCGCCCGTTGCGGGGCGGGCGGGAGAGGCTGCTCAACCTCGCCTGAGCCGCTTGCCTGGAGCTGAGCCTCTGCCTTGCGGCGCTGGCCCCTCGACCGCGGACGAGAAGACCGACGCGGAGAAGTTCGTGGCCTGGGTTCCGGTCCAGATCCCGGATTCGAAGCGACACCTGGGCGCTACTACGGAGCCTACTCGAACCAGGCACGGGTGCAGCGGCGTGCTGTGGGCGAACCTGCACCTGCTGTTCTGGCTCTCGCTGGTCCCGTTCGTGACCGCCTGGGTTCCTGCGGGGGCGAGGAGTCACCGTCGCGCTCGCGACCTCGGACGAGCGTCTGGCGGCAGGGGCGCGGTCCATCGACATCCCGCTCGCGGCCGTCTGACCCGCGGCCGGCCGACGGAGGTCGATGACAGACCGCCGCACGCGAACGGGTTGGCGGTACACGATCCGTCCAGCCGGGGCCGACCGGCCTCAGTCGCCGGGCGGGACGGGCCGCCTCCCGGGCGAGTCTAGCCAGGCTTCCAGTAGCGTGTCGTCACCGAGCACGTTCTTCCAATAGGCGCGGAAGTCGGCCGTCCCCGCCTTGCGCCCCCTGATGGCCTCGTAGAAGCCGCGACACACCCGCGAGAACGCCTCGTCGCCGAGGTGCTCGCGAAAGGCCTCGAGCATGAGCGCGCCCTTGAAGTACCGGATGGTGAACCCGTCTCGGCTGTTGTCGAAGGGGACTACCGCGATCGCGGGCGCATCATCGGGCAAGGCCCCCACCGCCTTCCTCTTCTCCTGCAGGTCGTTCCGGAAGGGCTCCTCCCCCCGGGCGGCACGCAGCGCCAGGAGGGCGAAGTACTCGGCGAAGGTCTCGTTGATCCAGTCCCCCTGGCCGAATCCGTCCCGCCACCAGAAGTGGCCGGCCTCGTGGGCGTTCTCCTTGATGAAGGAGACGCCGGGGTCCTCCTCGAGGGCCCGGAGGACGCGCCCCTCGGACATCACGATCATCCCCGGCCGCGCGAATCCCTGGCCCCAGTCTCGAGGGGAGTAGACGTGCTGCAGCATCTGGTTGCCCGGGGGCGCGCCGAGCATCTCCGAGAAGAGGAGGAGCGTCTGCTCCGTCTCCCGGACGTCCCGCTGCAGGAAGCTCTCGGGGAGGCGCGTGTGGAGGATCCGCACCCTCCCTGCCGCGGTCTCGACGTCAGTCGAGCGAAAGTCTGGCGAGGCCACGATCACCACGTCGTTGACGGAGCGGGCCTCGCAGCGCGTGGTCGTCTCCTCCGGCGTCGCGCGACGGCCCTTCTCCTGCCCGATGCAGGCGACTGCCCAGCCGTCGGGGAGGGCCAGCATCACCTGTGCGTCGAACAGGGGGCCGAAGCCGAAGAACGGGTACCAGTTGGAGTAGAGGGCCAGCTCCACCCGCTCCGGGCCCGCCGAGTCGTCCATGAAGGGGCCCTCGGCATCGGGCGTGCCCCAGCCGGGACGGTTTTCGATCGCCCCCCCATAGCGGATCTCGAGCTCCACGAGCCCGCCCCGACGTCCCGCGGGCAGCGGGACCGCGACGTCTCGAGGGCTTGCGGGCCCGACCCTGGCACAGTCCGCAGGCGCGCCGTCGATGCGGCACTCCTCGATCCGGAAGGTTTCGTAGAGGCCGAACGTCAGGGCGGTCTCGTCCTCGTCGGCCGCCACCCGGACGCGCCCCGCGACGCTGACGCGCCGCTGACCGGGCTCGAGACGGACGTCGAGCTCGTAACGCCGCGGCTCGGCAGGAGTGGCGAAGGTCGCGCCGACCAGGACCAGGAAAGTGACCGCGAGGAGGGCGCCGACGGCCCGTTCAGTCCGTACCCTTCGCATGAATGCTCCCTGCCGAGCACATTCTCTTCCTCTTCGATGCGTCTCCGGAATAGACCGTTTGAACCTGGCGTCGTGGAGCCCGCCGGGCGCCGAGTGCGGCGGTGGTCAGGTGGCTGGCCGGCCGAGGGACTGGCCGATCACCGGGGGACCGGCTCGTTCATGGAGTGATCCGCTCCCACTGGCAGGCCCATGCGCGCGATCAGGGCCGCGAACCTCGGGCCACCCCACTACAGGCTGCCCAGCAGGGCTCTGAGCGCGGGCGCCTCGGCGGCGTCGGGGGCGAGGCGCAAGAACGCCTCGTAGTCGTCGACCATCCGGGCGATCTGCTTGTTCCGTTGGTAGGCCTGGCCTCGCCAGTAGTGGGCGTACGGAACGCGCGGGTCGGCCTGGATCACGACCGTGAGGCGCTGGATGGCCTCGTCGAGCTTCCCTTCGGCCACCAGGGCTTCACCGAGGGCGGCCGACGCCACCGGGTCGGCGGGGCTGGCCTGCAGGGCCTGCAACGCCGCGGCCTCGGCCCCCGCGTACTGCCCCAGCCTCACACGGCTGGCGGCCAGGTAGGCGAGGGCCCGAACACCCGAGGCCGGGGCCAGGGTGGTGGCGGCTTCGGCGTAGCGCCCCTGCTCGTAGAGGGTCACGCCCTGCTCCACCGTCGCGTCGGGCGCCGCCGCCCGCGGCGGCGCGGGAGCCGGTCCACGGCCGGACGAGGAGCTGGCGCAGGCGCCGAGCGCCGGGAGCACCAGGAGAAGGGCGAGCTTCTGAGTGGCCATGGGGTGTCCTTTCTTTCGAGCGCGTCTCCTCGTGGTCGTCAACGACCCGGAGCCGCGTGCCACGATCACGGCCCCATCACGAGAGGCCGCTCGAGGCGGACGGGCGTCGATCCGTTCGTCTTCCGCTGGCTTCCGAGCGTCATGTTTGCCCTTGCCGGCGTAGACGACCTCCTTCGCGCCGGGGGTGAGGCGCAGCCGGGACAGGCTCACGGGCGAGCGCATCATGTACCGCACAAGGCGGTTGGTCTTAGCCCCCGGCGTTCGCCCCAGAGCTCCGCGGGCGTATTCTGTGTCATTCACCGGGTCTGTTGAAAGGAGCGTCAAACGCGGGTATGGCACAGTTGGTGTCCTTCACGCGCGCCAGCCACGGCAGGCTGGAGGAGCGGCTCGCTGGCGGATGGGATCAGGCGCTTGTAGTGCGACCACGAACTCGACCAGAATCCTGATCCAGGAGAATCCCGTGGGAGGATCCATCATGAACCTTCCCTCCGCCGTGCGTTGCATTCTCTCTGTGGCAATCTGCGTTTCCGGCACGGTGGTCGCACTCTCCGCGTGGGCGGCCGACGCACCGCCAGCGCTGGACACGCCATCGCGGGCCGTGCTCGAACCGTTCGACTACCGCGGCGTGCGGCTGCGGTCGAGCCGCTGGCTCGACCAGTACCGGTCAGCCCGTGACTACTATCTCGGCGTCTCCGACGACGACATCCTGCATGGCTATCGGTTGGCGGCCGGTCTGCCCGCGCCCGGCAAGCCGCTCGGCGGATGGGCTGCGCGCAACAGCGATGTCGTCTTCGGCCAGTGGTTGAGCGGAATGGCACGCATGTACTGCGCGACCGGTGACGAGGCGATCCGCGACAAGGCCGCCCTCCTCTTGTCGGAATGGGCCAGGACCATCGGCGCCGACGGCGACTGCCGCATGCGCCTCTACTCCTACGACAAGCTCCTCTGCGGCTTGGTCGACCTGCACCGCTACGCCGGGAACCCGGACGCGCTGCCCCTGATCGAGCGCACCATGGAGTGGGCCATGCGCACGTTTTCGAAGGAGCGCACCCCCGGCTCGGCCGACCTGCTCAACGGACGGCCATCGGAATGGTACACGCTGGGGGAGAACGTCTACCGCGCCTACGAGGCCACCGGGAACCCGGCCTTCAAGGACTTCGCGGACACCTACCGGTATCCGTTCTTCTGGATGAAGTTCGCGGACACCGCGGCCCCTCCGGATGCCGACCACGTTCACGCCTACAGCCACGTCAACACCTTCAGCAGCGCGGCCATGGTCTATGAGCTGACGGGAGATCCCGTCTACCTCCGCATCCTGCAGAACGCCTACGACTACCTGCAGCGCACCCAGTGCTACGCCACCGGCGGCTACGGGCCGATGGAGCGGTTCCTGCGGCCGGACGGCTCGCTCGGCCGCAGCCTCGAGGCCCGCAATGCCACCTTCGAGACGGTGTGCGGATCGTGGGCCGGCTTCAAGATGGCGCGCTACCTCATGCGCTTCACCGGAGAGGCGCGCTACGGGGACTGGATCGAGCGGCTCTTCTACAACGGCATCGGGGCGGCGCTGCCGATCACAGACGGCGGCAAGCACTTCTACTACTCGGACTACCGCGTCACCGGCGGGATGAAGGTCTACAAGGTCTCTCGCTACTCATGCTGTTCCGGGTCCTACATCCAGGCCGTCACCGACTACCACAACTTGATCTACTACCGGAATGCGGACGGCGTCTACGTCAACCTGTACGTTCCCTCCGAAGTGACCTGGGACGGCCCCGGCGGCGAGGTCCGCCTGGTGCAGGACACGGCCTACCCGGAAGCGGAAACGTCGACGCTTCGCCTCGACATGGAGCGGCCCACGCGCTTTGCGCTCCGCTTCCGCGTGCCGGAATGGACGGACGACGCCTCGGCCAGGGTCAACGGCGTGACCGCGCCGCTCGACGCGGCGCCCGGCACCTGGGCCGTCCTGGACCGCACCTGGGCTCCGGGAGACGAGGTGGAGATCCGGATACCGTTGACCCTGCGGATGCTCCCGGTCGACCGGCAACACCCGCGCCGGGTCGCGGTGGTGCGCGGTCCGGCCGTGCTCGTGATGGACGATTGGGTGTTCGAGGACATCCCGCGCCTGCCTGAGCCGGAGGATGTCGAGACGTGGCTCGTGCCGGACGACCGCCCCGGCGTGTTCCGCATCGTTCCCCCCGACGGCACGGAGGTCGACGCGAGATTCCGGCCCTTCTACGCCATCGGAGAGGTCGTGCCCTACCGGATGTATCACGACCTCGATTCCCTGCCGATCCCGGTGTGGTGAAGGGCATGGGGGAGATGAAGCTCAAGCTGCTGCGCGCCCTCCTGAACACCATGCTGCGGTACGTATTCGCAGCACTGGCGATTCTGGTGCCGGTCGCATTATTTGCACAAACGCCGCGGCTGACGGTCTCGGACGACGGCCGATCGCTAAGGGCTGGCGGCGAGACGTTCTTCTGGCTCGGCGATACCGGCTGGTTGATGCTCAGCCGCCTCGATCGCGCCGACACCGAGCATTATCTCCGGACCCGGAGCGAGCAGGGCTTCAACGTCATCCAGGTGATGGTCCTGCACAAACCTAACATGGCTACGGTCGATGGTACTCCCGCATTGATCGACGACGACCTGACGCGTCCCTACGTCACGCCGGGCAATAGTCCCGACGACCCCCACGAATACGACTACTGGGACCATCTTGATTGGGCTCTGCAGGTCGCAGGAGGTTTCGGTATCTACCTCGCGCTTGTGCCAGCCTGGGGAGATATCGCTGACGACGGTTCTTTGAACGCAGAAACCGCAAAAATCTACGGCGATTTCCTCGGCAAGCGCTACCACGACAAGTCCAACATCATCTGGATCAACGGCGGCGATACGCTGGGAGCCAGCAACACGAAGACGTGGTCGGTGCTCGGGCGCATGCTCAAGCAATACAACCCGGATCGCCTCATGACGTTCCATCCTCGCGGGCGCACCGATTCCTCCTGGTGGTATCACCGTGCGCCGTGGCTCGACTTCAACATGTTCCAATCCGGACACTCATCCTATGCCCAAGACCCGGACGGACGCGGCGAGGACAACTGGAGCTACGTCGAGGAGGACCGGGCCCGCACGCCGGTCAAGCCGGTTATCGATGGCGAACCGTCCTATGAAAACATGCCACACGGGCTCGTCTACCCCCATGCGCCGCGCTGGCAGGCGGCCGACGTACGCCGATATGCCTGGTGGTCTGTGTTGTCCGGCGCATTCGGTCACACTTACGGCGAAAACAGCGTGATGCAGATGCTGGTGCCGGGCCGCTACAAGCCCGCATTCTCCGCAAAGCAGCGTTGGGACGAGGCGCTGAATGCCCACGGAGCCGGGCAGATGCGGTACCTGAAAGGCCTGATGCTCTCGCTAGGTCTCGACGGGCGCGTGCCCGACGCCGGGCTCGTGATCGACAATGGCGAAGGTTACGACCGGATTGCGGTACTACGCGGGCCAGACTACGTGCTGGCGTATACCTATATCGGCCGGGAGTTCAATCTGCGACTGGGCGCCATCGCTGGCGAGCGGGTGACTTCGAGCTGGTATTCGCCGAGAGACGGCAATATCGTTCCGGGCGAGTCGCTCCGGAACGCGGGTGAGGCGAGATTCGACCCGCCGGGCGAGGCCACTCCCGGTAACGATTGGGTGCTGGTGCTCCGGCCGAACTAGCGAGGTTTCCGCGGCGACTTTTTGAAGATTTCCCGCGAGCGGTTGAGGTGGTCGGTCATCGCGCAGGCCGCAGCGCCGGATCGTCCCGACTATGCGGAGCCAGAGTATGAAGACGAATCTGTTGCTTGTGGCGGTCGCTGTGCTGTGCGTGGCGTGCCTCTCATCGCGGGACAAGCCAAGGGAGATCGCTCTAGACGGGCCAAACTGCCATTTCTGGGCCAAGCTGACTTCCTCCATGAGCACCGAAACGAGCAAGCCCGGCGATCCAGTGACGGCCGTGGTGATGGTGCACCACACGATGCAGGGAGGACGGCTGAAGGGCGAGGTCGAGATGGCTGAAAAACCGGTGCTCCGCTTCTCGTTTCAAACGCTGACGTCCGAAGGCAAGACCTACCGCATCCGGGACTACCTGATGTCGATTACGAATTCCAAGGGCTGGATGGGGCGCGACGACCTCGGTCAGCGGATTCGTGTGGACGGCGACGGCGGAGGATTCATCGCCTACGGCGATACGACTGCCTTGAACGAAGGTGCGGAAATCAAGTTCGCAGCTTGGGAAGAATAGAGCCTGCGCGAGATATTCGCGCGGCGATCGTTGTTGTGCCTGACACTACAGTGATCGGCCCGGGAGCACTTGGCGGACTCGTTGCCGCGAGATTGCACCGGAATCCGGCCAACGACGTCACGGTCGCGATTCGCACGGTGTTCCGCCGGCTGAGCAGTGCAGGAAGCGAAGACTCTCCGAAGGAGGTTTCGCAATGAGAATGATGACTCACTTCGCTCCATTGATTGCAGTTGCATCGCTGCTTGGCAGCAGTTCGTATGCGCAGGATATGGCGATGGCCGATCGTGAGACCGATGCCGAACACTGTGTCAGTCTGAATCTCATCGACAGGACAGATGTCATAGACGACCGCAACATTCTTTTCTACATGCGCGGCGACAGGGTATATCGCAATATCCTGCCTCACCGCTGTCCGGGCCTCGCATTCGAGGAGAAGTTCATGTACCGGACGTCTCTCGGTCAGCTGTGCGACGTCGATATCATCACGGTTCTCGACGACATCGGCTTCGGCTTGCGAATGGGTGCTTCTTGCGGCCTCGGTATGTTCTATCCAATTACGGAGCAGGAAGCCGAGGACTTGAAGCAGTCCTCCGGTAGGAAATCGAGAGATCGATAGGAAGCTTGTTTGCGGACGGCGCCGCAGGGCCCCCTGTAGGTTCACCCCAGAACCCCTCGACTGCTCTCGGATCGAAGGCCGTCGTGACGTAGATGCCGAAATCGGGTGCGAATGCGCCCAGCGCCCTGGCTCCAGGTCCTGGGCCTGGGCGGCGGTGAACGGCCAGCCGAGTAGCGACAGCCCCAACAGCGCCAAAATGGCGATACCCGCGCGGGGGATACGAAACATTGACTAGCCAGACGCCATTACAACCACGGCGCCCACCACGCCTGCTTTCATTTACTGGCGGCTTTCGTTCAGCGCATCCAGCAGAATGTTGGCCCAGCCCCGCAGGATGCGGTCGGCGGCGGCCTTGTTGGTCGCCGAGTTCGCCCAGGTGTAGTAGCCCCTATCGGGGTCCATCTTGCGGTCGAGTGCCTTGGCCACCAGGTCTCCGGTCACCGAGTCGAACAGCTCGACGTACAGGCTCATTTCACCGGCGGAAGAAACGTAGTCCTTCGTTCGCCCGGCGCCCTGGATATCCGGAGCGTTCGGATCCAGATTGATGATGGCCGGCCGCAGCAGCAGGACATCCTCCGCGGGCTCCTCGACGACCGGGTAACCACCTTCTTCCAGAACCTTCGCAAACACCTCCTTGAACTCCGCGGCCAGTTTCGTCTTGATCCGTTCGATTTCCTTGGAACTCAGCGCGGTGGGCGTGCTGGTGCGGTGGCGATAATCCCTGGCCCAGTTCTTCTTGAACGCCACGTAAGCATCCAGCAGCATGACCCGCTTGTACGGTGCCAGATCGGCATCCGGGTCCGCGTAGACGATCGCCATTTTCGAGTCGGGAACCCGGTGAAGGCCGTCTTCGGTCACCTGCGGAAGCTCCTGTTGCCCGGCCTGGACAGGTCCCAGAACGGTCATTGTCAGAACGCACAGAATCACCGTAATGCGCTTGATGCGTTTCATGGTCGGCCTCCCAGTACTCAAATCCTGCTGAAGTGAGCCAGGGCATGGCGCCCTGGACACCCGCAGAATGTACACTAGTCAAGCGGAAGCGTACACGAAGGGCGAGTAGACTCTGAATGCCGAGGCCGCGCCCCCGCGCGTCCGGCCGTCGACTCGAATAATACCCACTCAGCAAGCTGGTGAGCCGTGCAGTATCTCCGGGGTTCTCCGGACGCTCCACGGGTTCGGGTACGCGTTCTGCGGGACGGTGGAAGGGGACGCACCATGGCGAGGCCGTCGCCGGGGCGCCCGGGTCCGGGCTCCTGTAGGCAGGCGCGGAGATCCCCCTCCCCGCGGGCGAGCACCTGATCGTTCGCGTCGAGGAGTGCCTCGTGCGCAACCGCTCGGCTCGCGTCTGGCGGGGGCACGCCCGGATCGCGGTCCGGAGCGGTACTCGCAGCCGACCAACGCTCAAGATGACCCGGCTCTGCGGGCTCAGACCTGCTTCCGGGACCGCTGTTCTGCCAGGAGCTCTTCCGCGGTCAGCCGATCGGTGATGAGGACGTTCACCCATCGCCCCCGGAGGGCTCCGAGGATGGCCTCGTACTTGCGGCGGGCGCCGGCGATGCCGATCGTTCTCTTCACCTTCCGGAGCTGGGCGAGCGTCATCCCGATCACCCGCTCGTCCAGCTCGCTCCGGACCGGCTCCCCCCCGACGTCGAAGAAGCGGAGGCACACGTCGCCCACGGCGCCCTGGCGGCGGAGCTTCTCGAGCTCGCGGGGGGCGAAGACATTCCCGCTGGCGGCCAGGAGACGCGAGGGCTCGAGGGTCCCGATGCCCACCAGGGCCACGGTCACGCGGTCGAGCTGGGCCATGGCCTCCCGGACGAAGGAGTCCTCGAAGAGGACCTTCCGGGCCGCCGGCGACCCGACGACGCCGGGCGCCGGAAGCAGCCGCGCCTCGCCCCCCACCAGCTTCGCCAGCCGCTGGGTCAGGTGGGCGGCGTGCACCTCGGCCTCGGGGCTGCCGATGCCGCCGAGGATCTGCACGACGCTGGATCCTGTGGGTCGGGGCAGGCTCCGCATGCTGTCGACCGTGGCGAGAAGGGTGGCGCTCCACGACGAGAGGCCCACGACGTCGTCCTTCTTGAGGGTGGTCTCGAGGTAGTACCCGGCGGCCGCTCCGAGGTCCCGCAGCAACGCCTCCTCCCCCGTCGCGGTTTCGACCACCAGGGCCTCGCGGAGGCCGTACTTCTCCTGCAGGCCCTCCTCGAGCTCGGGGTGGGTGCCCGCGGGGTGCGTGACCACGACCCGGACGATCCTCTCGGCCTCCGCCCGCTTCAGCAGGCGCGACACGGTGGGTTGGGAGAGCTCGAGGTCTTCGGCGATGGCGCTCTGGCTCAGCCCCCGCTCGTGGTAGAGGCGGGCCACACGGGCCATCAGGCGGAGCTCCTGGACGCGCGCCACTTACACCGGTGTCCCGCCGCCCAATCGAGCGACACACGACGCCCGGGCCCAACGGCGGGACGCCGGTACCTTGATGAATGATCGTCTTTCGTTGTTGAACTCCGTTCCTCTTCCTCCGCGAAGCAGCGAAGCACCGACGGTTGCCGACGCCGCATCGCTCGTTCGAACGATCACCTCCTCCCTCATCGGGCGGGCCCTGATCCCGGCTCGGGCAGCAGCTCGAAGATCCCGAAGCGGTCGGCGTTGTCGCGGGTGACCAGCAGGCAGTCGACGGACTGCTTCTCGGGCCGCCCGGTCTTGCCGGTCTTGATGTAGTGGTCCGCCTGGTCGACGGCCATGCGGGCGATCTGCACCGCGGGCTGCAGGGCGGTGGCCTTCATCTCCCCCGCCCGGATCGCGTCGAGGGCATCCGGGCTGCCGTCGAAGCCCACCACGATCACGTCGCTTCTCCCCGCCCCCTTGAGGGCGGCGACGATGCCGACGGCCATGGTGTCGTTGCCCGAGATGACCCCCTCGATATCGCTCGTTCCCTGGAGGATGGTCTCCATCTTCTGGAAGGCCTCGGTCTGGCTCCAGTTGGCGCTCGGCTGGGCGACGCGTTCCATGTCCGGGTACTTGCCCAGGATGTCGCGGAAGCCCTTCGAGCGGATGGCGGCGTTCGTGTCGGACTCCCGTCCGAGGAACTCCACGTAGCGGCCCTTCTCCCCCATCAGCCGCACGAACTCCTGGGCGGCCAGCGTCGCACCCTGGTAGTTGTTGGAGACGATCTGCGACACCGCGATGCCGGTGGCGTTGATCTCGCGGTCGATCAGGAAGCTCGGCACCCCGGCCTCCTTCGCCTTGCGCACCGCGGCGATGCTGGCGTCGGCGCCGGCATTGTCGAGGACGATGGCGGCGGCGCCTCGGGTGATGGCGGTGTCGACGAGCTGGTCCTGCTTGCTGGCGTCGTCGTCGTGGCTGAGGAGCAGGGTCTCGTAGCCCAGCTCGCGGGCCCGGGCGTCGGCGGCCTCGGCCTCGGCCTTGAAGAACGGGTTCTCGTGCGACGGGGTGATGATGACGATGGGTCCGGGGGCGGTGTCTGCGGTCTTCCCCTCCCGCCCGCTGCCGGAGGTGCAGGCGGTCAGCGACACGGCGGCGACAAGGGCCGCGACGAGACGAAGGATCTTCATGCGGTGCTCCTTGGCTGAGTGGGGGCCCTCGACGGTTGGCGCGCGGCCCACTGGTCGATGACCACCGCCACGACGATCACGAGTCCCTTGATCACGATCTGCCAGAACTCCGACACCCCGAGGAGGATCAGGCCGTCGCTCAGGACCCCGATGACGAAGGCCCCGATGAGCGTCCCCCCGACGCCCCCGCGTCCTCCGGAGAGCGACGTGCCCCCCAGGACGACGGCGGCGATGGCGTTCAGCTCGAAGGTCTCCCCGGTGGCCGGGTGCGCGGCGGCGAGCTGGGCGGCGATGACGAGGCCGGCCAGGGCGGCGCACACGCCGGAGATCACGTAGACGGTCCACTTGACCCGCCCGACCCGGACCCCGGCGAGGGCCGCGGCCCGCTCGTTGCCGCCGATCGCGTAGACCTGCCGGCCGAACGGGGTCCTGCCTGGCCACGAAGGCCCCGAGAGCCCCGACGACGATCATCAGCCAGATGGGCGTGGGCAGGCCGAGGAGCGAGCCCGAGCCCAGGAAGACGAAGCCGGTGTTGCCCAGCTCGGGCGAGCCCTGGAGGTTGGGAAAGGTGGCCCCGTCGGAGATCAGCAGGGCGATGCCCCGGGCCACGTAGAGCATGCCGAGCGTGGCGATGAACGGGGCCACGCGCAGCTTCGTCACCGCGAGGCCGTTGAGCGCGCCCATGAGGGCCCCGGCCAGCAGCGCGATGAGGATGACCGGGCCCGCCGTGAAGTAGACGACCACCCCGAAGGGCTCCAGGACGAGGCCCTCGTGGATCAGCAGGCCGGCGATCATGCCGGCCAGGCCGGCCACCGATCCCACCGAGAGGTCGATGCCCCCGCTCAGGATGACGAACGTCATCCCCACCGCGAGGAGCGCGTTGATGGCCACGTGCTTGGCCAGGATCACGAGGTTGCCGGTGGTCAGGAACGCGGGAGAGAGGAGCGAGAAGACGACGACCAGGAGGACGAGGGCGAAGAAGGCCCGGAACTCGAGGAGGATCTCCCGGAGGGCTCGGCGCTCAGCCCTCATCCTGGTCCCCCTCCGGGCTCGTGGTGTGCCCCACGTACGACGCCTCGACGAGCTCCTGCTCGGAGACCGCGTGCCCGTCGAACTCCCCGGTGAGACGCCCGTTGGACAGGACGACGATCCGGTCGGCGATGCCGACGACCTCCTTGAGGTCCGACGAGGAGTAGAGGATCGCCAGGCCCTGGTCGGCGAGGCGGCGCATGAGGTCGAACATCTCGCCCCGGGCCGCGACGTCGATCCCCCGGGTGGGCTCGTCCATGAGGAGGACCCGGGGCGACGTGAGCAGGGCGCGGGCCACGACCGCCTTCTGCTGGTTCCCGCCGCTGAGCGCGGTGATGGGCCGGTCGGGGTCGGCCATGCGGATGTCCAGCTCGCCGCGCATGCGCTCGACGGTGGCCCGCTCCTGACTCCGCCGACCAGCCAGAAGGCGCGCGTGTGGTCCCGCAGGCTCGAGAGGGTCACGTTGTGGGTGACGGACAGCGGGGGCACGATGCCCGCCCCCTGCCGGTCCTCGGGGATCAGGGTCAGCCCCCGCCGGATGCGCTCGGGCAGGGACAGCCCCTGGACGGGCATGCCCATCGAGCGCCACGTGGCCCTCGACCGGACGCCGGGCGCCGGCCAGGCTCTCGAGCAGCTCCGTCCGTCCCGCGCCCATGAGGCCGTACAGGGCCACGACCTCGCCCCCGCGCACGCGAGAGGGAGATGTCGTCGAGAAGCCGCCCACCCGCGGGATCGGGCAGCGACAGGCCCTCGACCTCGAGCACGCTGCGCGCCTTCGACGTTCGTGCGACGGGCGTGCCGCGGGCGATCGGACCGCCCCACCATGTTCTCCACGATCCAGCCGAGGTCGACGTCGGAGACCGGGGCGTGGGCCACCCGGCGCCCGTCGCGGAGAACGGTGATGCGGTCGCCGATCTGCATCAGCTCCTCGAGGCGGTGCGAGATGTAGACGACGGCCACGCCCCGCTTCACCAGGTCGCGGATCACGCGGAAGAGCGCGGCGACCTCCACCGCGCTCAGCGCCGAGGTGGGCTCGTCCATGATCAGGATCCGCACGTCCTGGACGAGGGCCCGGGCGATCTCGACGATCTGCTGCAGGCCCAGGGGCAGCCGCCCCACGAGCGTGCGGGGATCGATGGGCTGTTCCAGCCGGGCGAGGGTCTCCGCGACACGCCGCTCCTCGAGCCCCCGGTCCACGACCACGCCGTGGCGGGTGCGCTCCCGCGCCATGAAGACGTTGTCGGTGACGCTCAGGTCCGGGAAGAGGCTCAGCTCCTGGTGGATGATCCCGATGCCCAGGGCCGCGGCGTCCCGGGGCGAGTCGGAGCTCGATCGGCTCGCCGCCCAGGAGCAGGCGCCCGCGGGTGGGCCTCTCGACGCCGGCCAGGATCCGCATGAGCGTGGACTTGCCGGCGCCGTTCTCCCCGATGAGGACGTTCACCTCTCCCGGGTGCACCTCGAAGTCCACGTCCTCGAGGGCGGTCGGTCCCGCCGTAGGTCTTCGTGACCCCCAGGGCCCGGACGAGCGGACCCGACGGCGGATTCACCGGCAAGCGGAGCCGCGCTCACGGCTCCACCTCGAGCCGCACGGGGGTGACGGTGAGCGGCCGCTCCTCCCCGAGCGTGGTCATGCCCCGACGAAGCGGATGCGCCTTCCCGCGCCAGCGCCTCGCGCTCCAGCGACGCGAGCACCTCCCGCTCGACCCGTGCGTTCAGCTCGTTGGCCACGTCGGCGTACTGGATCTGGTTCACGAACTGGTCGAAGGACACGGTGGGCAGGGCGTCGCGGATCGACGTGCCCCGGAGCACCGGGCCGACCTGGAGCCGCACCTGATCGACGCCGCCCGGGACCTCGATCTCGATCGTGGCGAGACCGGTCCGGGAGGACGCGTCGACGTCGAGACGCGACCCGAGCCCTTCACGATCACGTGGAACGGCCCGCTCCCCTCCCGCCGGCCCCACCTCTCTCCGGCGGCCGCGGGATCGTCCGCCAGCGCCGGCAGGAAGTCCCGGAGGTCGACGGCCTGCTCGAGGGCGGCGGGGACGTCCTCGGCCCAGAGCGACTCGACGTACGTCGCGGCATCGAAGGCCTGCGCCTCGCTGCCATCGTCCTCCGACTCGATCGGCCGGATCGTCGCGATCTTGCAGGCGAGCAGCAGCACCGGAAGCAGCAGGACCGATAGCCTCGCGCGCCGACCTGCACCTAGGACGCCCCCTTCTTCCACCGGGCCCGGGCCACCGCCTCCTGCCACCCGGCGTGGAGCGTCTCACGCTCCGACGCCGGCATCCGGGGCTCGAAGCGGTCCCGCTCCCGCGGCAGCGCCGCCAGCTGCTCCTCGGACGTACCAGAACCCGACGGCCAGGCCGGCGAGGTAGGCGGCGCCGAGGGCCGAGACCTCGGCCGAGGTGGTGCGCAGCACCGGGCGCCCCAGGAGGTCGGCCTGGAGCTGCATGAGCTGGTCGTTGCGGGTGGCCCCGCCGTCGGCGAGGAGCACCTCGAGCTCGAGGCCGGCCTCGGCCTGCATGAGGTCGAAGACGTCGCGGACCTGGTGGGCGATGGAGGCCAGGGTGGCGCGGGCCAGGTGGGCCGCCGTCGTGCCCCGGGTGAGCCCGCTGACGAGCCCGCGGGCCGCGTCGTCCCAGTGCGGGGCGCCCAGCCCGACGAAGGCCGGCACGAGGTGGACGCCGCCGGTGTCCTCGACCCGGGTGGCCAGCTCGGCCACGCCCTGCGGCCGGGTCCGGCAGGCCCAGGAGCTCGCCCAGCCACTGGACGGCGGCCCCGGTGGCGAGGATGTTGCCCTCGAGGGCGTAGGTGGTGTCGCCGACCGCGGGCCCACGCCACGGTGGACGAGAGGCCGTGCTTCGAGTGAACCAGCGCCGGTGTCGGCGTCATCAACGACGAGCCCGTGCCGTAGGTGGCCTTGATCGACCCGGGGTGGAACCCGGCCTGGCCGTAGAGCGCGGCGTGGGAGTCGCCGATCTGGCTGGCGATCGGGACGTCGGCGGGGAGACGGCCGAGGGCCACCGAGCGACCACGGACTCCGCTCGACGGGGCGAGATCGGGCAGGGTCGGCGCGCGGAACGCCGAAGACCCCGAGCAGCTCGTCGTCCCAGGTCGAGGGCTCGGAGCCCGAGGAGCTGCGTCCGCGAGGCGTTCGAGGAGATCGGTGACGTGGACCGCGCCGCCGGTCAGGTTCCAGGCCACCCAGGCGTCGGTCGTCCCGAAGCAGATCTCCCCCGCCTCGGCCCGCTCCTGTCCCCGGTCGAGCTGATCGAGGAGCCAGCGCATCTTCGTGGCGGAGAAGAGAGGGTCGATGGTGAGGCCGGTCCGCTCGTGCAGCAGCGCCTCGTGACCCTGCGCCCGCAGCTCCTCGCACAGCGGCGCCGTGCGCCGGCACTGCCAGATCACCACCGGACCGATCGGCCTGCCCGGTCTCGCGCTCCCAGCCCACCACCGACTCGCGCTGGTTGGAGATCCCGACGGCGACCGGGTCGGCGTCCGGGACGCGCCTCGAGCACCTCGTCCACGCACTCGCGGACGCTCCGCCAGATCTCGCCGGCGTCCTGCTCGACCCAGGCCGGCTGCGGGTAGACCGGCGTGAGCGGCCGCGAGGCGCGGGCGACGATCTGCCCGGCCTCGTCCACGAGGAGGGCCTTGGTGTTCGTGGTGCCCTGGTCGATGGCCAGGATGGCCCTCTCGCTCATCGCGTCACCTTCTCTGGTTCCACGCGGGCTCTCGAGCAGACTCGAGGGCCGCGTCGCGGATCCCGGCCGGGGTCAGGCCGAAGTGCTCGAGGATGAAGCTCGCGGACCCGGTGGGGGCGAAGACCCCGGGGAAGCCCAGGATCCTCACGGGCACGGGGTGGGTCGCCACGACGACCTCGGCCACCGCGCTCCCCAGGCCCCCGTGCACCGTGTGCTCCTCCACCGTGACGATGGCCCCGGTCTCCCGAGCGGCGGCCGCGACGGCGTCCCGGTCGAGGGGGCGCACCGTCGCCATGTTCAGGACCCGGGCCTCGACCCCGCGGCCGGACAGCTCCTCCGCGGCCTCCAGCGCCCGCTCCACCATCACGCCGTTGGCGACGAGGGTCACGTCGCCTCCGTCCCGCAGGCGCCCGGCGCGGCCGATCTCGAACGTGTGTCCGGGCGGGTGTACGACGCTCACGGGCATCCGGCTCATGCGGATGTAGACCGGCCCGGGGTGGGCGACCGCCGCCCGGACGGCGTGGGCGGTCTCGGGTCCGTCGGCGGGGACGACGACGGTCAGGCCGGCGATGGCCCGAAGCCACGCGAGGTCCTCGATGGAGTGGTGCGTCGGCCCCAGGGGCCCGTAGGCCACGCCCGCGCTCATGCCGCACAGGGTGACGTCGGCGCCCGAGTAGGCGAGGTCGACCTTGATCTGCTCGAGAGCCCGGCCGGTCAGGAAGCACGACGCCGCACAGGCGAACGGCTTCTTGCCTCCGTTGGCGAGACCCGCGGCGATGCCGACCAGGTCCTGCTCGGCGATGCCGACGTTGAAGACGCGCTCGGGGAAGCGCTCTCGGAAGCCGCCCAGCTTGCTCGAGCCCAGGGAGTCGTTGCACAGGGCCACCACGCGGTCGTCCTCGACGGCCAGCTCGAGCAGGGTCCGGGCGAACGCGTCGCGGATGTCGTGGCGATCGCTCATGCCGTTTCCTCCAGCTCGGCCAGGGCCGCCTCGAGCTGGGCGTCGCCCGGCACCTTGTGGTGCCAGGCCGGATCGTCGGCCATGAAGGAGACCCCTTGCCCCTTGTGGGTGCGGGCGATCAGGCAGCTCGGCCGCCCCGCCTCGAACGGAACGTCACGGTAGGCGGAGAGGAGCGCGCGGTGATCGTGCCCGTCCACCTCCCGCACCGCCCAGCCGAAGGCTCGCCACTTGTCGGCCAGGGGCTCCAGCGCCATCGTCGTTCTCGGTGGGAGCGGCCAGCTGCAGGCCATTGCGGTCGATGGTGAGCACCAGGCGATCCAGGCCGAAGTGCGCGGCCGGACATCGCCGCCTCCCAGTTGCTGCCCTCTTGGAGCTCGCCGTCCCCGGTGAGGACGTACACCCGCCAGGGGGCGCTGTCGAGACGGGAGGCCAGCGCCGCTCCCACCGCGATCGGCAGTCCGTGACCGAGGGGCCCGGTGCTGGCCTCGACCCCCGGGACCTTGTGGCGCGGCGGGTGCCCGTTGAGCCGGGAGAGCGGCTGCATGAAGGTCTCGAGCTCCTCCTCGGGGAAGAAGCCATTGTGGGCCAGCGTGGTGTAGAAGGCGCCCGAGGCGTGGCCCTTGCTCAGGATGAAGCGGTCGCGCCCGGGGTCGTCCGGGCGGGCGGGATCGATGCGGAGGACCGCACCGTAGAGGACGGTCAGGATGTCGGTGGCGGAGAGATCGGCCCCGATGTGACCGATCCCGGCCTCGTGGATCAGCCGCAGGTTGCGCCGGCGCGTGGCCCGGGCCAGGCCACGGAGGCGCGCGATCAGCTCGTTGTCGGAGGTCAAGGCCGTGCCCTGCTGCATGGCGGCTACTCGGCGAGACCGTGCACGTGGACGTCCCAGCCCAGGTACTTGCCGAACGCCTCGCCAAGCACAGTGCCGGTGCGCGAGGCATTCATCACCACGTGGTGCTCGAAGCCGTTCTCGCAGACGTAACGCATCAGCTCCTGGAGCCGGGGAATGTGGGCCACCGCGCGGTTGCCGAAGGTCTTCAGGGGATCGTCGGTCAAGGATCCCTCCCCCACGTAGGCCCGGAGGACGCCGGCGTTGTCGTCGGTCGTGAGCCGGCCGAAGGTCAGCGGCCGCGCCGGTGCCCGGCCCTCGAGCGCCCCCCAGGTCCGGTCGGTGCCCACGATCGAGCCGAGGATCGGCGCGGTCTTCACCGCCACCTCGGGGATGAACGACTTCGCCCAGTTCCCGCAGTGGAAGAGGACGCACTTGTCCTCGTCGTCGCCGTAGTTGTTGTTCCAGTCGACGAGCGCGCTGGGTGAGCTCGAGGCGAGCTGCATGGCGTACATGGTGAGGGCCCCGGTGACGTCCACCTCGCAGGCGCTCGGCTTCATGGCCTCGCTCATCATGCTCATGCTCGTGCAGGCGTTGCAGCCCTGGTTGGCCTGCACCGAGGTCCAGCACTGGATGGCGGTGGCGTCGAGGGCGTTGTCGGCCACGAAATCCGCCAGGGCCAGGTCCAGGGTGGCCATCTGGTGGAGCTTCTCCGCCGGGACGGCGTCGGTCTTCGCGTAGGCCCCGAACTCCTCGATCTTCCCCTTCACTCGGGTCTCGTCCGAGGAGAGCTTGTCGGCGGAGGCCAGGATCTCCGAGAGATCCACCGTCGTGACGCTGATCCCGTGGCGCTCGAGGATCTTCTCGCTGTAGCGCACGGTGTTGAAGGCCCCGGGGCGCGCGCCCACGGCCCCTATGCGAACCGATCGCATCCCCCGCACCACCCGGCAGACGGCCGACGAAGCGCCGGAGGTCCTCTTGGAAGCTCTCGCTCGCCGGGTGCACGGTGTGCTTCTCGGTGACGGTGAAGGAGATGCCGTACTGGCGGAGGTTGTTGCAGACAGAGATCTTGCCGCAGAACGCGTCGCGGCGGCTGGCCCGGGTCCAGCTTCTCGAGCTCGTCCGGGTAGCCCTGGACCAGGACCGGCACGTCGAGCCCGGCCAGCTTCAGGGCGTCGGCCACGCCCTTCTCGTCCCCGAAGTTCGGCAACACCACGAGGACGCCGTCGATCTCCGCCCCGTGGCCCTTGAAGAGGTCGGCGCAGCGGGCGGCGTCGGCGTGGGACTCGACACCCCCCAGCTTGGAGTCCTTCTCCGAGAGCATCACGGCCCTCAGGCCCTCCGCCGCGAAGAGCTTCTCGATGTCGGCGCGGGCCGAGGTCACCAGGTGGTCCGGGAAGAAGTCCCGGTTTCCGAAGATCACGCCAAGCGTCGTCTTCTTCATGCGTTCGTCCTCGATACGTGGTCCCGTCGGAGGGTGACGGGGCGCGTCACATCGCTGGCCCCAGCCGCTCAGTCGATCAGGGGTTGCGAATATTCATTCTGTATTGAATGCTAATCACCTCTGCGACCCTCGTCAAGTGGCCATTCGAGCGGGCCGCCTACAAGATGCTGCCCGCCGAGTTGGAGGGGCTGGCCCCACCATAGCCGAGGCGAGGGGAGGGTGAGGGAGGGTTGACGTGCGTCGGATTCGGGACGTAGCCTGCCGTGGCTCGGGAGAGCGAACCCGGGCCGACGGCGAATGGTGGGGAGCCGCCCTTTGGAAAGAACCGCAGCGTGTCTGGAGAAGCTGGAGAGACTGAACAAGGCCCTGCGCCACGAGGAGCCCGATCGGGTTCCGATCAGTGACTTCCTCCGGGGCAGCTTCCTGGAGCGCTGGCGCAGGGAGAAGCGTCTGCCCGATGACACCGACATCTCCGCGTACTACGACCTGGACTGGGTTGTCACCACCCCCGACATGGAACCCCACATCAAGCCGTTCGAAACCCTGAGGAGACCGACGAAGAGGTGGTGGTGCGGTGCGGACCGGCTTCGAGGCGGTCGTCCGCAAGAAGTTCGCCGATCCCATGCCGGCTATGAGTTCGTGGTGAGCTGGTCCGAGACTACGGCCAGTATCCACTGCAGCTCGGTGAATACGACGTTCCTGACCTGACCTGATCGGCGGGGCGTGTCCCGTGGAGCGCCGACCCGATCTTCCTGCGGAGGCGAGCATGGATCCTTCTCGAAGCCGCCGCGGCGAACCCTGGCTAAACGCTCGGCGTGGGCCCGATGTGCTATAGCCGAGGGTGATGATGCGAGAGGGCAACGTGTTCGAGCTGATCGCGGCCGCGCACACGCCGCTGGACGAGGGCGGCGAGCTGACCCTCGAGCCGGTGACCCGGCAGGCCGCTCACCTGAGGGCGGCCGGGGTCGA
>CAVOYO010000011.1:0-208067 GCA_963700695.1 uncultured Acidobacteriota bacterium
ACGTCATCACATTCGTGAGCCACACAGGCTTACGCCGTCAATATTTATCACTCCAGGACGGAAGCGGAGGAAAACGAAAATCGGTGGTTGATTCTTGCTTCACGGCTGACAGCCAGCTGTTCGTGATGACTTCATTGGGCAGAAAACGGTCTAGCACCGTCGGCGTGATGATCGTCATCCACCAGACGAGTGCCAAGGAGGATCAACCAGCGAGGTGACGCGGTAGGCCAGCTGCGATGCCGGCTCCTCGGGATGGTGGAACGCTCGCCGCTGGAACCGAGCGTTCAAGGCCATCAACACCCCAGCGAGTAGCAGGCGCACATCGGCTGACATGTTGGTCATCTTCCCGTCGCCTTTCTGTCTCGTTGATCTGTCGATAACGCCTCATTGAATCACATGCAGCTATGCTGCCAGGAGTGTCATTTGGGTGCCATCTGGGTGTCGCCTTGGGGCGTTCATTCTTCGTCGGGCGATAGCAGCTCGTCGTACTTCCCGCAAGGATGCATCGAGGTCCTCCGGACTCATGATCAGATCGGAGTCGGGAGAACCGGTCGGCACGATGGTTTCGCTGGTGGGTTCTGGCCAAGGCGCCCGCAATCGTGATCGTTTCCTGGTCATTGACCGGCCAATCGGCCTTTGCACGCTCGTCGTTTTCATCCTTCGACATCGGCCACTCGGTTTTCATCGGGAAGGCCCCCAAGAACTGCGAGTAACCCGAATTCCGCTCGAAGATGACGACGCTCTGGTTGATGTCGCGGTTGATATCCCAGTTGCAATTGCACCGCGGCGCCAGACCGCTCGGTCCCGATCCGATGATGGCGACCTTCTTTCCGTGCGAACGGCGGCGGGCAGGCAACGACCCAGCCTTCGGCAAAGCCTCGATCAATGATGGCGTTTTCGATGTTCTTGATCGTCACCGGCGGGTCGATGATCCCCAGGACGCACGCGCCTTCACAGGGCGCCGGGACACGTGCGTCCGGTGAACTCCGGAAAGTTATTGGTGCTTATGCAGGCGATCCAGCGCCTCTCGCCACCGCCCCTGATACACCAGGTCGTTCCACTCGGGAATCAGGTTATCGATGGGACAGCCGGCGTCGGATTGGCAGAATGGCACGCCGCAGTCCATGCACCGAGCGCCTTGCTGTTGGAGTTGAGCTCGTCGGCCTCGGTAAAGATCTCGCGAAAGTCCTGCAATCGCTCCAGCGGATCGCGATACGGGACCTTCTGGCGTGGGTACTCCTTGAAACCGGTGGGTTTTCCCATGACGTTTGCTTCCTGCTATGTTGCGCTCGCCGCGGGTGGGCGAGCCGGCTCAGCATGGCTGCGCCGCGCGCGACCCAACTTCCATACGTGTCGACGCGGCCGATCGAGATCCAATAGGCGAGTCTCGAGCGACGCCGGCGGGCCTCGCGTTGCATTTCTTCCACGACGCGTTTGTAGTCGATCGGCATGACTTGCCGAATTCGCCGACGGGCGCTCCCAATCGGTCCAGGAGACGGTGGGCAACCTCCGACTGAGTCGCTTCCCGTGCACACGAATCAACTCTTCCAATTCCGCCCGATCCTCGGCCGTTTCGACCCGCTCCAGCGTCGACCATACCCAGATTGCAGCGGACCGGGAATTCGTCCTCGGGATCCCAGACATAGGCGACGCCGCCGGACATACCGGCCGCGAAATTGCGGCCCGTAGGTCCCAGGACCACCACGCGACCGCCGGTCATATATTCACAGCCATGGTCGCCGACCCCTTCGATAACCGCGCAGGCGCCGCTATTGCGCACGCAAAATCGTTCGGCGGCTCGACCGCGAATCAAGGCTCCGGCCGCTGACCGCACCATATAAGACCACGTTGCCGACGATGATATTGTCCTCGGCCACGAACCGGCTGCGGGGCGAGGGGTAAATCACCAGGTTCCCTCCGGATAGCCCTTTACCGACATAATCGTTGGCGTCGCCGACCAATTCGAGGGTGATGCCAGGAGCCAGAAATGCTCCGAAACTCTGTCCGGCCGAGCCGCGGAAGCGGAAACGGATCGTATCGTCCGGCAGTCCCTGGACCCCGCAACGTTTGGCGACATTGTGACTGAGCATCGCCCCGACGGTGCGATTGGTGTTGACGATATCGCAGCTCCGCCCGCACGGTCTCGCCATGCTCCAGCGCCGGGACGGCCAGTTCGATCAGCCGATTGTCCAGCGCCAACTCCAGACCGTGCTCCTGAGGGCGCGTGCACCGCACGTTTCGACCGAGGGATGGGGCTTGCGGGCCGGGTGCAGCAGAGCGGTCAGATCCAGTCCGTCGGTCTTCCAATGCCGGATCGCATCTTCCGCGACCAAGCAATCGACGCGGCCGATCATTTCGTCCAGGCAGCGAAAGCCCAACTCGGCCATGATGCGACGAGTGTCCTCGGCCACCAGGAACAGATAGTTCACGACTGTTCGGGCTTGCCGGCGAATTTCTTCCGCAGCTCCGGGTCTTGCGTGGCGATGCCGACCGGACAGGTGTTGAGGTGGCACTTCCGCATCATGATGCAGCCCAGAGGTGATCAGCGGAGCGGTGGCAAAACCCAATCTCCTCGGCGCCTAGCAAGGCCGCGATAACGACATCGCGGCCGGTCTTCAGGCCGCCGTCGGTTTGCAGCACGACGCGACTGCGCAAGTCGTTCATCACCAGCGTCTGGTGCGTCTCGGCGATCCCCAATTCCCAGGGCAGGCCGGCATGCTTGATGCTGGTCAACGGCGAGGCGCCGGTGCCGCCGGTGTCGCCGGCGATCACAATGTGATCGGCATGCGCTTTGGCGACGCCGGCCGCGACGGTGCCGACGCCCACTTCCGAAACCAGCTTGACGCTGATGCGCGCCGAGGGGTTGGCGTTCTTCAGGTCGTGGATCAGTTGCGCCAGATCTTCGATCGAATAGATATCGTGATGCGGCGGCGGGACTGATCAGGCCCACGCCGGGAGTCGAGTGACGAATGCGGGCGATGTTGCGATCCACCTTGCGGCCCGGCAATTCACCGCCTTCGCCGGGCTTGGCGCCCTGCGAGATCTTGATCTGCAGTTCGTCCGCGTTGGTCAGGTACCAGATCGTGACGCCAAAACGTCCCGAGGCGACCTGCTTGATGGCCGAACGCTTCGAGTCGCCATTGGGCAACGGACTGATACCGCAGCGTAATCCTCGCCGCCTTCACCCGTGTTGCTCTTGCCGCCGAGTGCGATTCATGGCGATGGCCAGCGTCTCGTGGGCTTCGGCGCTGATCGATCCAAAGCTCATCGCGCCGGTGCAGAATCGCTTGACAATTTCGGACTGGCCGGTTCGACTTCGTCCAAGGGAATCGGGCCGCTCGGCACGGCTTGCAAGCGCAGCAGACCGCGCAGCGTGCAGCGATGCCGGGCGTCCTGGTTGACGCGATCGGCGAATCGTTCATAGGCGTCGCGGCTGTTGGCTTTGGCGGCCACCTGCAAGTCGGCGATCGTACTGCGGATCCCAGGCGTGACGTTCGCCTTCGGCCCGCCAGTGAAATTCGCCGGGATTCACCAGATACGCCGGTTCGTCGTCGGCGGACTGGGCCGTTCGGGATAATCCCAGATCGTGGCGGCGCAGGGCCTCTCGCAGCCAGCACGCTGAAAGTCCACGCCTTGCATGCGGCTGGCCGTGCCCGCGAAGCACCGCTCGATCACTTCGTCGCGCAAGCCCGAGCGCCTCGAAAATCTGTGCTCCCTTATACGAGCGAAGCGTCGAGATGCCCATCTTGGCCATCACCTTCAGCATGCCCTTGGCGACGGCCTTGCGATAACGCGGCCACGATGTTGTCGTCGTCCGGGAACTTGCTTTCTCGGCGATCAGCCCATCGCAAGCGAGCTTGAAACAAGGATTCAAAGGCCAGATACGGATTGATCGCATCGGCTCCGTAGCCGATCAGCAGGCAATGGTGATGCACTTCGCGGGCTTCGCCCGATTTCCAGCACCAAGCCCGACCCGCGTGCGTTTGGCTTGCCGGACCAGATGGTGATGGACGGCGCCGCAGGCCAACAAGCTGCTGATCGGCACACGCTCAGGCCCCACGGCGCGATCGGTCAAGACCAGGATGGCGTCGCCCTGCTCCACGGCCTGCTCCGCTTCGCGACAGATCCGATCCAGGCAGGCCAGCATGCCGCCTTCGCCCTCGCTGCGGGGAAGGTGATGTCAATCGTGCGGCTCCGCCAGCCGTCCATCGGCGAAGCCTTCAACGCGGCAAGCTCTTCGTTGGTCAGAATCGGATGCGGCACAGGATCCGCCGACAATGAGCGGGCGAGGTGGACAAGAGATTGCGTTCCGGACCGATGTAACACTCCAACGACATGATGATCTCTTCGCGAATCGAGTCGATCGCCGGGTTGGTGACCTGCGCAAAGAGCTGCTTGAAGTAGTCGTAGATCAGGCGAGGTTGGTCGCTCAGACAGGCCAGGGCCGCGTCGTTGCCCATCGACCCGACGGGGTCCCGCTGCTGCGTGCACCATCGGCACCAGCATGAAGTGCATGCGTCTCGATCGTGTAGCCAAAGGCTCGCATGCGCGGCAACAAGGTGTCGGGGTTGAATCCCTTCACAGCCGCGTCGACCCGCCGATGAACCACCTGCCTTCAAGGCAATCCGACCTTCTTTTCAGCCACTGACCATACGGTCTTTGTTCGGAGAACAGCTCCTTCGACTTCCGCGGTCGGGGATAAGACGTCCCTCTTCGAAAGTTCACCAGGAACATGCGGCCCGGCTGCAGGCGGCCCTTTTCGCACGACAATGGCCGGATCCACCGGCAGCACTCCCACTTCGCTGGCCATGATGACGCGATCGTCGGACGTCACGTAGTAGCGACTGGGGCGCAAGCCGTTGCGATCCAGGACGGCCCCAATGTAATGACCGTCGGTAAACGCGATCGACGCCGGACCGTCCCAAGGCTCCATCACGCACGAGTGGTATTCATAGAAAGCCCGCTTGTTCTCGGGCATCGTGTGGTGTTTCTCCCAGGCTTCGGGAATCATCATCATCACGGCCTCCTGCAGCGTGCGGCCGTTCATCAGCAGAAACTCAAGCACATTGTCGAAGTTGCCCGAATCCGAACAATTCGGTTCCACCACGGGAAAGGCCTTGCTCAGTTCCTCGCCGAACAACTCGCTATGCACGACGCCCTCGCGGGCTTTCATCCAGTTGATGTTGCCCTTCAGGGTGTTGATTTCACCATTGTGGCTCATGAAGCGATTGGGCTGAGCTCGATCCCAACTCGGAAACGTGTTCGTCGAGAAACGCGAATGCACCATGGCCAGGTGCGTGGTGTAGTCCTCGGCCTGCAAGTCCGGGTAATACGCCAACAACTGGTCGGGCGTGAGCATTCCCTTGTAGATCATGACCTTCGTGGACAAGCTGCAGACGAAGAACATCCCGCGCTGCGACAACCCAGTCTCCTGACGGATGGCGCGGCTAGCTTGCTTGCGAATCAAATACAACTTACGTTCCAACGCATCTCCCGAGAGGGACCGCCCGGAGGCCCCGCCGGCGACGATGAGCTGCTCAATCACCGGCTCGCTTTGCTTGGCGGTCGGGCCTAGATTCGCGATGTCTCCGGCGACCGGCACGCTGCGCCAGCCGACCAGCGTTTGCCCTTCCTGCTCGATCAAGCCGTTGACGATTTGCTTGCATCGTTCACGTTGCTCACGATCCACCGGAAGAAAGACAAGTCCGGCGCCGAACCCGCCCCGCGCCGGCAACGTCCGCCCCCACAGTTCGGCGGTCACGCGTCGCAGGAACTCGTCGGGCAGCGCGGTCAGCATGCCCGCGCCATCGCCGGTGTTGGGCTCGCAACCGCAACCTCCGCGATGTTTCATGTTGCGGAGAACCTGGTCCGCGTCCAGTACGATTTGATGGCTGCGACGCCCTTGAATGTGGGCGACGAAACCAACGCCACAACTGTCTTTTTCCTGCGCCGGGTCATAGAGACCCAAGCGGGAGGGACGCGACGCGGGGCCCGAACTGTGCATAAGCGAATGCCTCGATCTGACGGCGACCGGCTGGTCGCCCCACCGCGCATGCAAATTCGCCCCCTGCACGACAACCTCATGCAGGGAGACCACGCTTGCGCGGCACGCCATGTTGATCAACTCAAACAGCGAAGCGAGCGTGAGCTGCTGGAGCAGCGGGGCGCGTTCGCCTTCGCATGACCCGTTATTGAACGTGTCAAACGTCGCCGGGTCAAGCGCGCCGATTTATCGCGGGGCGGAACAAGGGAAGGATCCGTTCCCTTAGCAGAGTCGGCGGGGGCTTAGCGACTGAAAGCCCGCCGCAGCATCGCGATCAGCCCGGACGACTCCTGGCCGTTGTCCGAGGACGCCGCGGTCGGCGAGTCGCCGTTCGCATCGGCTGGATTCCCTTCCTGAGCGGTCGGCATGACCACATGCGTCGCTTCCCGCTTTTGCATCAAGCGATGCAACAACCGGTCACAGCTAGGACACACGCACGGAGGCTTCTCGGTGACAGCCGTGCCGCAATAGGGGCAGATCTTCGAGAACACGGGCTTGTTCGCCTCCTCGAACAACCCACCCACTTCGGCGGCCGCCACCCATTGCGAGTCGTTCTTGCGAACCTGGGTCGTGGGCACGACCTCGCCCGCCCGCACCTTGCGCAAGAACTCCCCCGAGGTCAGGGGCCCAACTTGGCTGCCCATCGATTGGTAGTACCACTCAGTGGTCATAACATTTCCCGAGCGAGGGATCGCCAGCCGTGCACAAGGGCGTCGATTTTCCCAGATCCTGTTCCCTAGGATAACGCAAGTGACGCTCTTTTCGCACCGGATTTGTGCAAAAATTCCTCAGATTCATGATCCGAGAAGGCTACTCAACCTTGTTGGGAGCGTATTCCTTGTCGGGATCCTTGCGCAGCACCTTGGCGGAGATAATCGTATCGGGCGCGATTTCGGCTTGGCTCTCGGGATCGCGACGTTGGATCTTCGCCAACACGTCGAATCCGCGGACCACGCGCCCAAACACCGTGTGCTTGCCGTTCAACGTGGGCGTGGGCAGGAACGTGATAAAGAACTGCGAGCCGCCAGTATCACGCCCGGCATTGGCCATCGACAACGATCCGCGAAAGTGCTTGCGAGCATTATCCTGATAGCATTCGCAATAAATGCTGTATCCAGGATCGCCGGTGCCGTCGCCTTTAGGGCAGCCCCCTTGCGCCATGAAGTTCTTCAGGACGCGGTGAAAAGTCAGCCCGTCATAGAATCCGGAGTCGACCAGCGAAATGAAGTTGCCCACGGCCCCGGGGGCCTCGTTCTCGAACAATTCCAATTCGATCTCGCCCTTGGAGGTGGTCAGCAACACCCGCGGCAAATTCATCGATTCCTCGCGCTTGCGAATCTCCTGTTCCGCCTCCCAGAGCTTCTCATAGTTCGACAATTGGCTGCGAATCTGCTTGGTGTAATCGTCCAAGGAACGCTGTTCAGCGGCCATGGCGAGCCAATTCCGGCAATCTTCAAATTCCATCACCGCCGCCGCCGCCCGTCCCCCAAGATTCGACAATTGCGGCGAGTCGCACCCTAGTTCGATCAACCTCTTGGCGAGTGCATAGGCTTCTTCGTAGCGATCCGACTCCACATCATCGGTAAGAATGCGGACCAGGAACTTGGTAAGTTCACGGTCGCCATTGGGGTCTTCTTCGAAGGCCTTCAGGCCAAGATCGCGAAGGACGGGAATCAATCGCTCGCCTTCAGCGACTTTGTCAGCCCATTGTTTCTTGATTTCCGCGGACTCGGCTTCGTCCGCGGCCTGATAACGCACCTTGAGTTCGCGGAGATCCTTGAGGACTTGCCGCCATTGGTTCACCGCTTCGGGGAAGGTCTCTTGGGCCTCCACCGGCGCCGTCATGACGGACGCCAATGCGGTCAGCAGGGTCAACATCCACAGGCAACGGCGTACGATCAACATCTCTTTCACTCTCCTGATGCAGCTTTCCAACGGGGGCGATCGGCCGCGAGAGGCGATCCGCCGGAACCGGTCCCGGCAGGACCGCCGGCGTCGCCAGACAAAGGGAGCGGCACGGGGTATGATGAGGCCGGCCCGATGGTTTCTACGCACGGAAATTGCGTTGGTTCGCTGTCGGCGACGCTCTGGCGGACTCGCTAAGCTTTATCTTACCTTTCCAACTCGGGACACGCGATGGCAGGCCGCCCCAAAGGCAAACGCTCCCCCGCTCGACGCGCCCGCGGCGGCGGAGTCGAACCGGCGTCAACCGGCCGATCGCCCGCGGGCGACGACGCCGCCGAGTCGCGGCTGCGAATCATCGGCGGCCGATTGCGAGGCAAGAAGCTGCAACGCCCCAATCGAACCGGCACCCGTCCCATGAAGGAACGAGTTCGCGAAGCCGTGTTCAACCTGCTCGGGCCCCGCGTCCGCAACTCCATCGCAGTGGACCTCTTCGCCGGCGCCGGAGCCCTGGGGCTCGAGGCCATCAGCCGCGGAGCACGCCGAGCGATCTTCATCGAGCAGCACTTTCCCACCGCTAACTTGATCCGCGACAACGCCCGCCTGCTGGGCGTCGAGGATCAGGTGGACATTCGCTCGGGGGACGCCTTCTACTGGCAGCCGCAATTGCAGCTCCAAGACGAAGTCGCCGTCTTTTTTTGTTCGCCCCGTATCAGCTGTACGTGGACCGCAAGGCCGATCTCCAACGCATGCTCGCCGAACTGCCCCGCCAATGCGGACCGGACAGCGTGCTGCTCGTCGAATTTGACGAGCGTTTCTCGGCCGAAGACCTGCCCGACCCCGAGTGCTGGGAGACAAGACACTACCCGCCGGCCTTCATCGCCCGCCGCATCCTCCCCTGACCCACCCGCCCATCACCCAAGATCCACGCCATGGACATTGTCAATCTCGAGCAAGTCACCGCATTCCGCACCAAGGATGGGTCCGAGATTCGCGAGTTGTTGGCCCATCGCAATTCGTGCATCCGCCAGCAGAGCCTGGCCGAGGCCCGAGTAGCGCCAGGCTTGACCACCACGCCGCATCACCATCCCCGCACCGAGGAAATCTATTTCATCCTCGAGGGAACCGGGCGGATGCACTTGGGGAAGCAAGCGCGCGACGTGGCGTCCGGCGACGCGATCGCGATCCCTCCCGGCGAGCTCCATTGGATCGCCAATACGGGGAGTACGACCTTGAGGTTCCTCTGTTGCTGCGCGGCCCGGCTACGAACATGAAGACACCGTGCTGCGCGAATAAGGCCATGAGGGGCCTGGAGTGCGCTGCGCCCCCTTACACATCAAGTTAAGAAAATCCGGGTGGAATTAACCACGGAGGACACAGAGGACCACAGAGGCGGATGCATTTCTGTCTTCTGTGTTCTCGGGGGTAATCCCTTTCTTGATCGATGACGCGTTTTCCCTTCGCTAAGCGGTAAACATTCGCCGCTTCCTCCAAGACTCCCCAGCTCGCCCATGCGTTCTTTCGTCGCGACTGCTCGCCGGATCTGACGGTTGCACGGAATTGACTTCTAGCGCGATCGGTCCTGGCCTCCGACGCCGATGAGGCAGAGAACGGCGGCCGCCAGGCATTACGGCGAGCGCGGCGCAGGTCGAGCGACGAGAGGCGAAACGGTGAAGTCTTCAACTCATTTTCTCAGGTCAACGTTCTGGATTGGCGGCTCCCTGTTCGCGGGGATCGCCGTGGTCATGCTGCTGGACCGTTGGGCGTTGCGGTCCTCCGAGCACCAAGACCCGGCCACCAGCCTCTTGCCGGCTGCGGTGAATCCGGGGCGAGTCCATCGCGATGTCGTCTTGATGTCCGCGGCGCGAACCGACCCGGACTTGGCGCGTGATTGGGCCGCTTTGGCCCCCACTCCGTTGCTGGCGCACGGTTCTCCCGCTACGAACCGAGCCCTGGCGGCCCAGCGACGCGATTCGACGAACCCAACCTCCGATGGCCGCGGCGGAACGCTCGCCGACGGCCTTGAATGGAACGCCGGACGCTGGACGGTCGGCCCAGGCGGCTCTTTCCTCTCCGCCGGCGATTTCCGGCGAACGTCGGCCTCCGGCACGGCGGCGAGCGAAAACAACTCCGGCGCCCCCACGCTCGATGCGACGCCACGCTTAGCGTCCCGGCCAGCCCGGGCGGTCTCCAGTTGGCCCGCTTTCCCCAAGTTGCACGCAATGCTGAATGAGCTGCCCAGCGGCGTGGCGGAAACCTGGAGACGCGACACCCAGGATGCGCTCTACGCACTGGAGACTTCCGGCTCGCTTTATTCGGCCGCGAGCAGCGAGCTGCTGGAGCGACTCGCAACACTCCACCTCGAGGCCGTAACGCTGGTGAAGAGCATGCCTTCCACCGACGCTCGTGAGGACCTCTGGCGAGCCGCTTATGCACTGCAACGCCGTTTGGACGTGTGGTCGGCCGCCCGCGACAGTTTGGGGCGCCCGGATTTGGAGATCGCCGCACGAGGTTTGGTCAACGAGGCGCTCACGAAACTGGAGAGCCGACTCCAGCAACAGGCCGAAGGCGCCACCTGGCGACAATACCTGCTTTGTGAACCAGTGCGGGATTGCCTTCGTCAACCAGCGTCGGGCGAGCATCGCGAGCTGGCGCGGCGAGCCATCCGCCGCTTGACCGCCGCTCAACGAGACGCCCGTTATCGCGATTGGTTGCGGGACGCGTCCTTCGAGCAATGGGCGCGAGCCTTGCGGGCTTGGGCCGTGCTCCCGATCGACTCGGCGCAACTGGTGCACGACCTCGAATCCTTTGAAACCCAGGCGTCGCCGCGCGAACGGCGAGAGCTTGCGGACCTTCT
The DNA here is from genome assembly GCA_963700695.1 of uncultured Acidobacteriota bacterium. Taxonomy (GTDB): domain Bacteria; phylum Acidobacteriota; class Vicinamibacteria; order Fen-336; family Fen-336; genus JAJDNS01. The sequence continues at coordinate 10,803 of CAVOYO010000011.1, forward strand.
GGACGCGCTGCAAGCGACCCAGGCCGACGGCGACGTCCTGCAACAACTCGATGCGCATTACCGCAACGCCAACCTCGCCGTCGCCGTGTCCGGCGCCCTGGTGCAATGGTTCGCACCAGCAAACGCAACGCCACGAGCCGGTGGCCGAGACGATTCTCGGGACGCCCGTTCACGGAGCGAGTCAAGTCTCCGCCCGCTCCCAGTTGTTTCTGGAACCTTGTCCGGACGCCTGGCTGATCGGCGTCGCCGCGGAAGGTCAACTCGATTCACGCACCTGGTCTTCTCGAGGCCCGGCCACGCTCTATAACGACACCGACGGGAATTTTGCGTTGTCCCCAGCGCGTCCGCATTGACCGAACAGGCGTGCGGACCGAACACGCCCAGGCGTCGGCCCATACGCGGAGCCAATTGCGGGGCTTGGAGACATCGCTCGACGGCGTACCTTTGTTGGGTTGGCTGACGCGGCAAATTGTGCTGAACCAGTACGAGGGGCTGCGCGACAAAGCACAGCGCGAGGCCGAATGGAAGCTGGCCAACAAGCTTCAATCATCATTCGGCGAAGAACTCGCGAAAGCCCGCCGCGGCGCCGAGTTGGCTTATGACCAACGCATCGCGATTCCCTTGGAACGTTTCCAACTGCGGCCCGAAGTCCTGGAACTCACCACGACCGCCGATCACTTGAACGGGCGGTTTCGTGTCGTTGGTCAAAGCCAGCTCGGCGCCCATACGCCTCGGCCGCATGCCGATCCCGCCAGTCTCGCGTCGGTGCAAATCCATGAGACATTGATCAACAACGTGCTGGACAGCATGCAGTTGAACGGACGTCGTTTCGAGTTGCGCGAGCTGTTGACCGACTTCGCGCGATCCTGGGGGTTCGACCAATGGGCGCCTCCCGAGGAGCTTCCCGACGGCGTGATGGTCGAATTCGGGGCGGAAGCGGCGCTCAGCGTGGATTTTGACGAGGAGCGAATTCGACTGCAGTTGGACGTGAAGCGGTTGGAGAATTCCGATGGCAAGGGTTTTGACGATTTCCAGATCCTGGTGGACTTTGTTCTCGTACCCCAAGAGCGACGCTTGGAATTGAGTCGTACCGGCATCATCCGCGTGGCCGGTCAGCGGCTTGGTTTCCGCGATCGTCTGCCGTTGCGCGGCATCTTTTCGAAGGTGTTCAATAAAGGCCGCTCCTTGGATCTGGTGGGGCCCGCTCTGCAAGACGAGGCGCGTCTGGACGGTTCCGAGCTGCGTCAGAGCGGCATCGCCAATGGCTGGTTGGTCCTGGAGCTTGTCCCATCGCCGCCCGCTGCTCGCGCCGCGTCGGCGGCATCGAGCTTCGCTGCGTTGACCGCGGTGGAATGACTCGCGACAAACGGCCGCATCCCGCTCCAATGCGCCCCCTGGGCGGGGCAAAGTGCTTGACCGGTACAACCGCTCCAAACGGCCCCCGACGTTTTGCGTGCTGGGGCGGAGAATTTGCACTTAGGCGGACTTGCTCCCCCGGACATAACCTAGATTTGTGGCGAATCGTCTACTCCGCCACGGTCAGCGACTGTTTCGAATTATGAGCATCCGTTCCACTCAGGCGACATCGAACGACGGGAGTCCAGTGCGGAGTCGCCTGCTGGATCAGCTCCTTTCGGACGATGCGTTCTTGCCCGCCGAGCCCAAGGACCTCGCCGAAACCGGTCTGAGTCCGACGCTCGTGGAAGCCATTGTGATGAAGCTGATCCTCGCCATGGGGTCCATCAGCGGCCGCGAGATCTCCGACCGCATCTGCTTGCCGTTCCGCGTGCTCGAGCCGCTGTTTCAATCGCTGCGGCAACGACAATGGTTGGTGTACTCAGGCTCGGCGCAGTTGAACGACTACCATTATCGCCTCACCGACCTCGGCTCGGATCGAGCCCGCGCGTTGATGACGGCCTGCACCTACGTCGGACCGGCCCCCGTGCCCTTGACCGACTATGTGAATTCCGTGGAGGCGCAGACCATCCGCGCCGAAAGCCCTCAACGATCCGCACTGGAACGCGCTTTCCATGACATCACGATCGAACCGGACATGTTCGAAACCATGGGGCCGGCGATCAACAGCGGAGCGGGGTTGTTTCTTTACGGGGCGCCCGGCAATGGCAAGACGACCATCGCTCAACGCGTCACGCAATGCTTTGGTCAGGACATCTGGCTGCCTCACGCCGTCGTGGAGGACGGCTACCTGATCAAGGTCTATGACGCCGCGTTCCATGAACAAGTGGACCGCGACGAAGATAGTCTGTTGAAATCCGCCAGCCAGGATCTGCGGTGGATCAAAGTCAAACGCCCCACGGTGATTGTCGGCGGCGAACTCACGATGGACAGCCTGGAGATCCGCCACGATCCGGTCGGCAATGTCTGCGAAGCGTCGCTGCAAATGAAGAGCAACTGCGGTTGCTTGTTGATCGACGACTTCGGCCGTCAGCGGATGGAGCCCACCGAGCTCCTGAATCGTTGGATCGTGCCGTTGGAAAATCGCGTCAACTTCCTGACCATCCCCTCGGGCAAGAAGATCCAGGTGCCCTTTGAACAGCTGATCATCTTCTCCACCAACCTCGATCCCAGCGAACTCACCGACGACGCCTTCTTGCGACGCATCCCCTACAAGATCGAAGTTCGCGACCCTTCGCCGGAAGAATTCCTGAAGTTGTTTCGCCTGTTCGCGAAGAAAATGCGTTTTCCCTTCGAGGAGGACGTCGTCGAATACCTGGTCGCCAAGCACTATGTCGCCGGAAGGCGTCCCTTGCGGCGGTGCCACCCGCGGGACCTGCTGCTGCAGATACGCAATTACTGCGCCTACAACGGCCTGCCGCTGGAAATGCGTCGCGAGCACTTTGATCGAGTCGTCAAGAGCTACTTTACGGTCGTCAAGGGCGCAGGATCGGAACCGCCGGCGGAACACTCAGATGCGGCTTCAGCGTCCGCCGAGGCCTTGCCCAAGGTTCGCGTCGAACAGGTCGCCGCCAACAAGGCGGCCGTGGAAAACCTCGCCGCCAACAAGGCGGCCGTGGACAAGCTCGAATCGCACAAGGCTGCATCCGAGAAGGCCCAGTTCGACCCGCTGCTCCACGCCGGCCGCGGCTCCGCGGTCAAGGCCGGCGATTCGAGCCAGCGCAAACGCGTTCCGCCCGCGTCCGCGGGCGACAACCTGGAAGCGCCGCGAGCCAGCGCCTCGGCCGTCCGCGCGGCCGCGATACGAGCTGGATCGAAGTCGCCATCGGCGGGCGCTCCTTCGGCCGCGGCGAGCGAGATTGCACCGTCGCCGGCGGACTCCGCTCGCGTGGCGGCGAGTGAATCGGCGCCGCGGCCTCAACGGCCTCCCACGACGTTCAGTCGGCCAGCGCCGCGTCCGGTGAATCAGCCGCACGAGGACGACGCCGATGGCGAACGACGCGGCGAGGATCAAGAGAAAGCTCCGCAACGATCGCCGGCCGACTTGGCCACCGCCGATCAGGGCGACGATTCGACCCGGCCCGATGGCGACCAGGCGTCCCACTCGCAGAGCCGCACGCCGGCCTCCGACTCCGCCGCCGCACGACGCAGCCAGTCGCTCTTTCCCCCGCTTCCAATGACGGAAGCCTCCGCTGAGCATACGCAACGGATAGGGGACGACTGATGCCGACTTTGGCGAAGACCAACGAGACGGTCGCCGGCTACAAGTTGAAAGCCCGACTCGGGGCCGGCGGCTATGGAGAAGTCTGGTCGGCCGATGCGCCGGGCGGACTGGTCAAGGCGGTCAAGTTCATCTACGGCTATCTCGACGAGGACCGCGCCAAGCGCGAGCTGAAGTCCTTGAATCGCGTCAAGGACGTGCGGCATCCGTTCTTACTGTCGTTGGAACGCATCGAGGTCGTGGAAGGTCAGTTGGTGATTGTCACCGAACTGGCCGAATCCAGCCTCAAGGAACGCTTCATCGAATGCCGCCAGAAAGGACTGCCCGGCATTCCCCGCGATGAGTTGATGGTCTATGTCCGCGACACCGCGGAAGCTCTGGACTACATGCGGGAAAAGCACGAACTGCAACACTTGGACGTCAAGCCCGAGAATCTCCTGTTGGTGGGCGGACACGTCAAGGTGGCGGACTTCGGGCTGGTGAAGGACATCGGCGAACGAACCTTCACCATGATGGGCGGCTTGACGCCCCTGTACGCGCCGCCGGAGGTGTTTGAAGGACATCCGTCGCACCATAGCGATCAATACAGTCTGGCGATCGTCTTCCAGGAACTGCTGACCGGACGCGTCCCTTTCAGCGGCAAGAGCGCGGCGAGACTGGGGCTGCAGCACGCCAAGGCGCCGCCGGATCTGAGCTCCCTGCCGGATGAGGATCGCCCGGCCGTCGAGCGGGCGTTGGCCAAGGATCCCAGCCGGCGATTCCCGAGTTGCATGACGTTGATTGACGCGCTCGCCAAGGGAACCAGCGAGGCCGACGAATCCCTGGCCCATGTGCGGGTCCGCAAGGCGGCGACCAAGACCGAAGCGCAGCGCGGACGTCGTCCGATCACCGCAACTACGCCGGCTGTTGTCGGATCAGCCCATATCCAACGGCAAGCCGTTCGATATGCTCAACACGTCGCATCATTGCCGTCCCACGCTGTTCCTCGGGTTTGGCGGAACGGCGGGCGCGGTGCTGGACCGCATCAAACAACGCATGCATCGAAGATTCGCGGGCAAGTCGGTGGAGGCCATCCGCTTTCTGCAAACCGACGTCGACCAACGCGCGTTGAATCACCTGGTTTCCCTGCATGGTCCGGGGCTGTCAGCGGAGGAAACCTTGGCCCTGCCGTTGCGACGTCCGGAATACTATCGCACGCGGGCCAGCGGTTATCAGAAGTGGGTCAGTCGTCGCTGGTTGTACAACATCCCCCGATCGCTCACGACCGAGGGTCTTCGCCCGCTGGCTCGCCTGGCGTTCGTGGACAATGCGCCGAAGTTGTTCGACCGCATCCGTGCGGAACTGAAGATGATCGCGGATCCGGAAGTTCTTCGACGGTCGGCGGAAGCCGCTCTGGCTCCGTTTGAATCGACCTGCCGCATCGTCCTGGTCGCGTCGGTCTCGGGCGCCACTGGCGGCGGCATGGTGCTGGACGCGGCGTTCGCGGCTCGACAAATCGCGGCCGAAATCGGCTTGGAGCAAGCTCAAATCTGCGGCGTGTTGGTGCACGCCACCGGCGGCGATCTGAACGATCGCGAGCTAGGGATCGTGAACGCCTACGCGGCGCTCAAGGAGTTGCTGTATTATCGCCAGATTCGCTATCCCGGCGACGAGGATTGCGGACTCAATCCGGCCGCCGGGGAACCGCGCCGCGTTTGACGACATCTACTTCGCCTCCAACGGCGACGCCGAGCGCGAGTTCACCGAATTGATTGAAGAGGTCTCGGAGTACCTCTATGTGGACACCGCGACCGAAGGCGGCTCGTTCATGGACGCCTGTCGCCGCGCGGCTCGACGCTCCACCGACGAGTCCGATGAATGCTACGTCCAACTGTTCGGCATTCACCGCGAGGAATTCCTGAACGAATGGGAAATCGACGCGCACGTTCGCAAGTTGACGCGGGGCGTTTTCCACTGGTGGCGCGGAGTCGAGCGGACGCCGCCGGAAGATTCCCACAATATCCTGATGCAAACCAAGAAGAGGGCTGAACTCAGCCCCGCGCGGCGAGAAAAACTCGATGCGTTGGTGCACGATGCGGTGCAGTCCCTGGACCTCGACCGAGCCTCATTGGCGCCTCGGGTCAAGCATGTGGTGCAGGCGGAAATCAATGCGTCCCCGGAACAACTGCTTCGCGGGCTGATCTCCAACGCCCGCGAATCCACCGATGCGCCGCCGACCTGGTGGAGCCAATGTCAGGAGGATCTGACGCGGTTGTTTGGAGAAGTCGATGAGCCCGCGGGCTCCACGCCGCTGGCGACGAAACTGTTGGAACAACTGCGGGAGCAAGCCGCCGCGCTGGCCAACCGCGTGATGTCGTGGATTCAACAAGCGTTCGCGCTCAGCACCGCTCGCCTCGCCGGGGCGCGGTACTTGGGGCAGACCTTTCTGGACCAGCTGAAGCACTTCGAGGAAGAACAGTCCCTGGCGGTGCGCACGGGCCGCGACCGGTTCCATGAAGCGGGTCGGATGATCCAGCAATTGTTGTATCCCAAGGACCGGCGGCGACCAGGCGCCCACCGTCGAGGAACTGCAAGCCGCCTTGGAGCGAGCGGCTCTGGCTCGTTATTTCGTGTTCGAAAACGATCTGGCGAGACGTTTCGCGCACACCGTCTACGCGAAGCTAAGCAAGGAAATGGAGGCGCTGTTTGATCTGGATGTCGCCATCAAAGGCCTGGAGTTGCGCATCCCGCATAACGAGAAGGCAGCGCACCGGGGGATTCCTCGCCCAATTCACCGACGACGCGCGGATCCTGCGGCTGGTGAGCGACAAGGTGCTCCGCAAACTCGACTTGGAACCCACGGACTTGTTTCGCGGCCTGCAATCCCTCTTGCAAACTCCCGACCAGGCGTTGGAAACCACGGCGGCTTGCTCGCAGGAGACTCTGTTGGACGCCGTCCGCCAGATGGAGGAAACCGCGGACGCCACAAACAACGCCAATCAACAAATCAAACGCTGCCTGGACGCCGCCAAGCCGGTCATTCAAGATTGCGGCGGACGGCAGCGGCTCTTGATCATGGCGCCGGCCTCCTTGAAGCGCGGGGCGATTCGCAAGGGCGTCCGCGAATCCCTGGGGGTGACGCCAAGCGTGATCTGCACCGGCGTGGACTTCGTCGCCTGCTACGAACTGGAAAAGGTCTCGCTGCCAGAATCGCCGCCAAACTGGTCAACGGCCGACAAGACTTTGTCGATTGCGCCATGCGAGTGCATACACGCAAGGATATCGACTGGGAAGACGCGTTCGTTCAGTAAGATGCTGCTGGCCGAGGGCTAATCCACCGCCGATGTTCAGAATGGCCGTCCGTTGCGGGAGTTCCAACTGGGCCGGCGCCCTGGAATTCGTCTTGCCGGCGACTGTGGCCTAGCGATCGCTGACGATGATATGACCGATGAGCGCGCAAACGAACAGGAAGACCAACCCGATCGCGGCGTTGATTAGTTCCTCGGTCATCGAGATTCCCCAAACGGCGCCAGGAATCCCTCCGTGTGGCAGACAATGATCTTCCGTGCTCTGGGAGTATCGACTCACCGCGATACGGAATCTGAAAAACTTTTTCTCGCGCGGCGCCTCTTCCCTACGCCTTCGGTCTTCACGGATCCGCGAAATCCCATTCACCGGCGCCGTTTCGCATCCGCACGTGTTCGCCCAAACGCCGTCCTGGTAAGATGAAGGTTGTCGTCCCACCGCCCGAGCGCCGATCGCTTCCCTGTCCCGCGAGTAACTCACGCCATGCCATCGCCCGCGCTCGGCATTGACCTTGGAACCACGTTCTCGGTGGTCGCCGTACTCGACGAACACGGACAACCGCGAACGCTCGCCAACGCCGAAGGCGAATTGACCACGCCCAGCGTGGTTCTGCTGTCCGATCTCGAGCTGATTGTCGGCAAGGAGGCCGCCAAAGCCGCAGTCGAAGAGGCTGAACATGTCGCGGATTGCGCCAAACGCGCGTTGGGCAAACGCTATTACCCGCGTCTCTTGGGACAACGTCGTGTTCCGCCTCAAGTGCTGCAGGCCTGCGTCTTGCGAAAGCTGATCAAGGACGCCGAAGCAACGCTCGGCCCTTGTCGGCAAGCGGTGATCACCGTTCCCGCGTACTTTGACGACGCGCGGCGGCAAGCCAGCCTGGACGCGGCGGCCATGGCGGGAATCGAGGTGCTGGACATCCTGAACGAACCGACCGCGGCGGCGATCGCCTTTGGCAGACAACAGCAACTATCGGCGGCGTCAACGCCGTGCAATCTGCTCGTCTATGACTTGGGCGGCGGCACGTTTGACGTCACCGTGATGGAGATCCTGAACGATCGCTTCACGGCCCTGGCCACGGACGGGGACGCCCGCCTGGGCGGCCGTGATTGGGATGAACGCTTGATGCGTCTGGTGCGCGAGAAGATCGTCGCTCAGGGGGGCGTCGCGCCGGAGGATTCGCTGGCCGCGGAGCACAAGTTGTGGCGGTTATGCGAGGAGCTCAAACGCACCTTGACCGCGCGCTCCCAGGGGACTCTGTTGTGGGAACACGGCGGCGCGTCCGCGCGGATTGAGATCACGCGAGCGGAGTTCGAGCACGTTTCCCGCGATCTGCTGGAACGCACCGCGTTCACCACCCGGCAGACCCTGCAAGCGGCGGGACTGGAATGGAGCGACGTGGATTATGTGCTGTTGGTCGGCGGCGCCAGCCGCATGCCCGCCGTGGAAGCTCGCTTGAGACATCTCTCGGGCAAACCACCGCAACGCGCTGTCTCGCCCGATGAGGCCGTCGCCCATGGAGCCGCCTTGCACGCCGGAGCGCTCTTGGCTGGCCTGGCCGGACGGCAACCAGCCTTCGAAGTTCGTAATGTCAATGCTCACAGTCTCGGCGTCGCGGCCGCCGAAGCCTCGACACGACGCACCGCACCGCGGTCGTGATCCCTCGCAATACGCCGTTGCCCGCCAGCGGCAAACGCACGTTTCGCACCCAGAAGCGAGGCCAGAAATCCATCCTGGTTCGCATTGTCGAAGGCGAGAGTCCGGATCCCAGCGAATGTCGCGGCCATCGGCCGGTGCGTCGTGCAGCCCTTGCCCGACGGCTTGCCCGCGGGCGCGCCGATCGAAGTCCTGTTTCGCTACGGCGGCGACGGACGATTAAGCGTTGCGGTTCGCGTCGCCGACGCGGCCGTCCAGCACGAATTGCATCGCGAAAACACGCTCGGCGAAGCGGAGCTCGACTCGTGGCGCGAGTTCCTGAAACAATGGTGATCGGCAAGGAGCGCCCGCGATAATCCATGAACGTCCAAATGCGAGGCTTCACCCGCCGCTCCACCGTCGCTCAAGTCACCGACTGGGTCGATCGACACGCCGCCGCTCCGCCCTCGGAGCCCGTGCCGTTGATGCAGGCCGCCGGACGCGTCCTGGCGGAGTCGGTCCACAGCCGCTATGACGTGCCAGGGTTCGACCGCTCCATGATGGATGGCTTCGCCGTCCGCGCCGACGACGTCGCGGGCGCGTTCGACCTACTCGCCCATCCCGTTACAAGTCATCGGCGAAGCCCTCCCCGGTCGACCGTTTCGCGGCAGCCTGCAGGCCGGACAGGCGGTGCGGATCATGACCGGAGCGCCGCGGCCCAGCGGAGCCGACGCCGTGGTTCCCGTCGAACACGTGGAGCAATCCGCATCGACCAATCGCGGCGCTCCAACGCAACCGGCGAAGCACATCGAAGTGCAACAGCCCCTTCCCATCGGCAAGAACATCGGCCGACGGGGCGAAGACATCGCAGCCGGACAACAAGTCCTCGCCCAAGGTCGCCGCTTGCGGCCGCAAGACCTGGGAGTGCTTTCCTCCATCGGCATGGCCAGCATCCCGGTCGTTCGCCAACCGCGCGTCGTCTTGCTGATCACGGGCAACGAGATTCTGCCGCCAGGCAGCGCCCTGGAAGAACATCGCATCGTCAACGCGAACTCGCCCATGCTGCAAGCTCTGGCGGTTCGCGATGGCGGCGTTGTCACGGCCTGCCAGCGTGTGGAAGATGACCCCGCGGCGATTGGGCGAGCCATGCAAACGCCCGCCGATATCGTCTTGATCTCCGGAGGCTCCAGCGTCGGACAGGAAGACCATGCGCCAAGGTTGCTCGCCGAGCTAGGCGAGTTGGCCCATCATGGCGTCGCCATGCGTCCCAGCAGTCCGGCCGGCGTCGGCCGTCTGGGCGGCGCCCTGGTCTTCTTGCTGCCAGGGAATCCGGTGTCGTGTCTGTGCGCCTATGACTTCTTCGCGGGACGAGCGGTACGACAACTGGCCGGACTGCCCGCCGCCTGGCCCTACCCGCTCGTCCGTCGGCCCTTGGCGCGGAAAGTATCGTCGGTTGTGGGCCGCGTCGACTACGCCCGCGTTCGCTTGGTGCGCGCTCCTGAAGACGCCGGCAACGAGGAAGAGCCGCCGACTCGCGTCGTCCCCCTGGCCATTAGCGGCGCAAGCATGTTGAGTTCCACGACGCGGGCCGATGGCTTCCTGGTCCTGCCGCAGGATAGCGAGGGCTTTGCCGCGGGGGAGAACGTCGATGTCTATCTCTACGACACAACGCCAGCAAAGGACCCCCTGCTTTGATCGGCCTTGAAAGGGACTCACGGAACAATCACGTTGCGCAGCTTCCTTGGGCGGCTTCCGTGAACAGCGAGTCACTCCTTCCTCGATAAAGGCGCGGCTCCGGGCCGCGTGAAATGGTCGCCATGCCCCCTCGTGCGCATCAACAACAATTCCTGCAGGTCATGGATCGTGACGAAGCAGAACGTCGTTTCCAAGCCGCGGTAAGGCTGGCGCCGGCGGGCGAGGAAACCGTACCCCTGAGCGAAGCCTTGGGTCGCGTGCTCGCCGGCGATATCGCCGCCAGTGTCAACGTGCCCAGCTTCGATCGCTCCAATTTCGACGGCTTCGCGGTGCGGGCCGCCGACATTGTCGGCGCGAACGAGGAGACGCCAGCCTTGCTGCACTTGCGGGGCGAAGTGCTGGCGACGGGAGTCCGCCCGGACTTCGAATTGTCGGCCGGCCAGGCGGTCGCGATTGCGACCGGCGGCATGACGCCTCGCGGCGCCGACGCCGTGGTCATGGTCGAACACGCCGATGTGGAGGACGACATCCATCAGGTCGTTGTCCGCCGCGCAGTGGCGGCGGGATGCGGAATCACCTTCGCCGGAGCGGACATCGCGGCGGGCGAAATGGTCGCTCGAGCCGGCCAGGTGCTGACCAGCCGAGAGACGGGCGTGCTGGCCGCCATCGGCGTCGCCGGCTTACCCGTCTATCGTCGGCCGCGGGTGGCGGTCATCTCCACGGGAGATGAGATCATCGCACCCGGTCAACCCATGTCGCCCGGCAAGATCTATGACTCCAACAATCGCGTGCTGTCCGATTCGATTCGCGAATTGGGTTGCGAGCCGCTGGAGATGGGCGTCGTCCACGACGACCTCGAACAACTCCATCAGCGATTGACCGCGGCGCTGGGCGACTGTGATGCGGTGCTGCTCTCGGGCGGCACGAGCAAGGGAGCCGGCGACTTGTCCTACCGCGCCGTGGCCCGCTTGCAAGATCCCGGCATTGTCGCCCATGGCGTGGCGCTCAAACCCGGCAAGCCCATCTGCCTGGCCGCCAGCCAGGGCAAGCCCGTGGTCGTGCTTCCCGGTTTTCCCACGTCGGCGATCTTCACGTTCCATGAATTTGTACGCGCCGGTGCTCCGCCGTCTGGCGGGCCGTTTCGCGCCGCCGGCGCAATACGTGACGGCTCGTCTGGCGACCAAGGTCAATTCCGAGATCGGCCGCACCGAGTATCTGCTGGTGGGACTGGTCCCCCGCACCGAACCGACCTCCACCAACGCCGCTTCCGCCGAACTCGCGCCGAAGCCCGGCGATGCGTCCCCTCAACTCGCGGCCTACCCCATGGACAAGGGATCGTGGTCGGTGTCGGCCTTCGCCAAGGCCGACGGTTTCGTCACCCTGGACCGCCATGAAGAGATCCTGCCGGCCGACGCCGCCGTGCGAGTGCATCTGCTGGGACGCGACTTGATGTTGGCCGATCTGGTCTCCATCGGCAGCCATTGCCTTGGACTCGATGCGTTGTTGGGACGCTTGCAGCAAGAAGGCTTTCAAACCAAGTTCATCGCCGTCGGTTCGCAGGGCGGACTGCGGGCCGCGGCGCGAGGCGAATGCCATTTGGCGGGAGTGCATCTGCTGGACCCGGCTACGGGGCAATACAACACGCCCTTTCTGACCGACGGCTTGATCCTGCTGCCCGGATATCAACGTTGGCAAGGCGTGGTGTATCGCCGCGACGAAGCGTTGTTCGCAGGCTGTCAGGAAGCCCGGGACGCCGTCGCCCGCGCGATCGGCTCGCCGTCGCATCGGATGGTCAATCGCAATCAAGGAAGCGGCACGCGGATCTTAATTGACGAGCTGTTGCAAGGCGCCAAACCCGCCGGCTATGTGGCGCAAAGCGAGAACCACAGCGCCGTCGCGGCGGCCGTGGCTCAAGGACGAGCCGATTGGGGAGTCGCGATCGAACAAGCCGCCAGGCAAGCCGACCTGGCGTTCCTGCCGCTCCGCGAAGAGCACTACGACTTTGTCGTCCCTCGTGCTTTGTGGGAGTCTCCCGCCGTTCAACGCTGCCGAGCGCTCTTGGTCGATCCCGATTTTCGCCGTCAACTGACGCAACTGGGATGCACTTCATAACCGCGCCGCGTCAACCGCACCGCAACGCGGTGCAACACAGCCTGGGGTCGCGCAGTCGCACCCGGGGTCGCGCAGCGCACCCCAGTATAATCGCGTTGACGGACGCTTACAGCGAGGTCGAGCGGACCAACACTTCGCCGCGGCCGCCTTCCAAGAGATCGCCGTGATAGAGTTGGATGTTCTCGACATCCAGATCGTCTGGTAGGGGAAATCCGTGACTGCTCAAGTCCCGCAACAGCAGGCGAATGACCAACGGGTCGGCCGATCCGCCGGCGCGGAACGTCGGCAACATCTCCGGCGGTTTATTTCCCAGCAGGCCCAAGGTGCCGCGATGCATGCCGGCGCCGTGACGAATGCCGCATTCACCGAACACCAACAGGGTGCCGGCCAGCATGTTGAAGGCGGCCAGATCGCCGATATCGCCGCCGATGGCGATGAATCCTCGTCGCATGGAGTGGGCCACTTCGTTGCCGGCGCCGCCTTCGATCAACAAGACGCCGCCCGTCATTCCGCGAGCGCTTCCTCGGTAGGCTGCTCCAGCCAGGTGCCCCGCGTTTCCCTTGACATGGATCACTCCGCCCTGCAATTCCGCGCCGACCCAATCGCCGCAATCGCCTTCGACCAGGATTCGTCCCGAGGACATTTCGCTACCCACATGCCGCCCGGCCGGCCCTTCGATGATCATCTCGCCGGCGTCCATCTTGGCGCCGATCCAGTGGACGCCGCGAAGATCGCCTTGCCAGCGAAGGCGTCCCGAGTCGGGATCTCCACTGATGTCGAAGAAGTCGCCGAGTCGTTCCTGTCGGTTGCCGTGATAAACTTGCAGGCCGGCGACTTCTTCCAAGCTCAACGAGGCGACGGAGGAAGGCGTCACGCCCTCCACTTCCAAGGGAGCCTGTGCGGGCCGGACATATTGGAGAGTCAGCGACATGGGATGCTGTAACGATGTGTTGCGTGGAAGTGGACGAGGGAATGCGGATCGCGAGGTCGGCAGCCTCATTCTAGTTCTTTTAAGGCCTGCTGATAGTCTTGCGGATGATTCAGATTCCTGAGGCTCTCCAACAGCGGGTCGATGTCGCGGAGGGCTTCGGCAGGCGTCAACAGCGTGCGGCTCTGTTGCATCAACGTCCATGGGCGCCGCTCGCCTTCGGCAAGCAAGGCGAAAGCCTTCGACGCCAGGCAGGTGCGATAGACGGCCGACAGCGGCTGGGGCCGATCTTCGTGGGTCGGAGCCACGATGTCCCACGGATCGTCGAGCAAATCAGCCAACCGCCGCAGCCAGGCGGCCCGCAGGAAAGGTGCGTCGCAACTGGTCACGAAAGCGGCGTCGGTCCATGGCGCCAGTTCCGCCAGGCCGACAGCGATGCCTTGCAGGGGCCCCCATCCCGGTTGGGGATCGCGTGCGATCCACACGGCGTCGGGCAACTCCGGAAGCAGCTGGTCGGGGGCGGCGACCACGACGATGCGAGACGCGGCGGGCTGAATCAACCGCACCACTCTCTGCAACATGCTCTCGGCGCCAAAGGGCAAGGAGGCTTTGTCGGCGCCCATGCGACTGCTTTTGCCGCCGCACAAGACGACCGCGCCGACCATCGCCGAATCGGACGCCGCGCGGGGATCAGTCCTGGGAGCCGTGCTGGGAGTCGCGGTCTCCGGCGTTGGTTGTTCGGGATCACTTCCCACAGGCCACTTCCCGAGGATGCAACAGGTAGTCGCCGGTGACCGGGTAGTTGCGAAAGCGAATCGAGTAATACTGTTCGAACCACTCGCGAATGCTGGCTTCGACGCCGTCGTCGAATTCCGGCGCGACGTGCAGCGTCTCGCCGTCGCAGGGCTCGCGCAGTTCGCCCTCTTCGACCAGCACGTGCCCGGCCTTGATCACGTAGCGCGGCAGCGGCGAACATCTGTTCCTTGTTTTCATGCGGCGAGTAGATCGTGATGTCGGCATCGGCGCCCGGGCCCAGATGGCCCTTGTGCTTCAGGCCCAGCATCCTGGCGCGGGCGCGGCCCGCGTGATGATGCAGATTTCGTTCAAGCGTGTATTCGCGGTCCAGGTCCGCCAGTTGCGAGCGTTCGCGAGACGCGTCGATGCGCCTGCTTCAGACAGTCGCGACGATACTGCACGATCCATCAGCAGCCGAATGATCTGCGGATACGCCAGGAACGAGCCGCCGTTGGGATGATCGGTGCTCATCGCGACCCGCCAGGGATCCTCGACCAGCAGATACCATTCCAGGCCGATGGCCCATTGCAGGGCGTGGACCAGGCTCTTGTTGCGGTACTTGATCGGGGCGATGCCGCAGCCCGACTCCATTTCGGTATCGCCGCTGAACCACTTGGTGCCGTAGATGTTGTGCAGGTAGTAGCCCAGCGGTCCGTCGCCGGTCATGCTGGTGGTTTCGCCGAACATCACCTGGCCGACGTCGACGGTGATGTTGTCGTGCTCGTTGACGTATTCGACCAGCTGGGCGACCTTCGAGTTGAACGTATCTTCGTCTCCATCGCCGCCGCCATAGCTGTGAAACTGAATATGCGTGAGGTGCCCGCGGTGGCCTTCCAGCGCCTTCATCGTCTCGCAGCGTGGTCGTCCAGTTGCCGGGCAGGCCCAGGTTGTTGCAGTGGATGTGCACCGGATGCGGCAAGCCGCAGTTCGTTGGCCGCGCGGGCGACTTCGCGAATGATCTGGCGCGGCGTCACGTCGAAGTGGTCGACCGGCTGGTCGAGGTCGGTGCACGTTTCCCGAGGCGTGCTGTTTCCAGACTTCGACGCCGCCGGGATTGACCAGCTTGGGCGCGTAGCCCTTGGCCGCGCCCAGCAGCCAGGCGACGAAAGCCTCGCAGTCGCTCCGGCTCGCGGTCCTTGATCGCCTTCATCACGATAATGGTTGTTGCCCATCAGGACATAGAACCCCTTGTCGATGCAGGGCGTGTCCTCGAACTCCTCGTGGGCGTGCCGGGCGGCCAAGCGGCGGGACGGCGGCGTCGAAGGCCGTGGTGTAGCCCATGCCCAGCGTACTTGTAGCCGGTGGCGAACGTGCTGGGCACGCTGCCCATCGTGCCGCTGTGCGTGCGTGGCGGTGCGCCGCACCGGTTCGGCGCAGCCGTTTCTCCTCGGGTCGCATCTTGCGGGCGGTGTTGACCTTGGGACCCGGCGATGTGGCAATGCATGTCGACGCCGCCGGGCATGACCACCAATCCGGCGGCGTTTGAGATCCGCGCGGGCGCATCGTCGGGATCGGTGGGCGGCGACACGATCTTACCATTGCGGATCCAGAGGTCCTGGACCTGACCGTCCACTCCATGAACGGGATCGTACACGTAGCCGCCTTGAATCAAGAACAGCGAGTCCGACATGCTGGGGTAACGCCTTCTCGGGTAACTCGTGGAATGCTCTCTGGTTTACCGTGTTGACTGACGGGTCGCCAGCGCGTTGTTAACGCAGGGGCTCCCTGCCCAGCATCCGCCGCAACATCCCGATCTGGCCGCCGTGCAGCATTTCATGAGCGCTGCAGAACAGGAGCGATCCCAGTTTGTTGGGATGCACGGCGTAGGGGGCCGGCAAAGGATCAAGCAATTGCTCGTCCACAAAACCGGCCGCCTCGCTCATCACGCGTTGATGCACGGCGTCGAATGTCTCGCGAATCTCGGCGACCGACGGGTAGTCCGCCGGATCGGGCGTGGGCGTGGTGCCTTTTTGAAAAGCGCGAAAGAAGTTCTTGCTGATGAACTCGTTGTCCTCCTTCTCTCGGCCGCGAATCCGCACCAAGGCCAAAGCGTATTCCGCCATGGCCAAGTGTCCCATTTGCCAGGCCAGGTGCGACTGGGCGCCGTGGGGCATGGCGAACCACTCCTGATCCTGAACGTCCTCGAAGAACGGCTGGGTGTATTGACGAGCAAAATCGATTTGCTGCAGAGCCCAGCGGCATTGCGTGTTAGCCATGTGAATCACAACTTTGGGGACGCGCCGCGGCGTCGTGTGGCGGAGGGAGGGGCGGTCGATAGCCGTTCCGTCGTTCAAGCGAGCGGCGTTCATGGACGTTGTGGAAGATCGCGGCGCTGGAGCTCTTGCACACGGATTTCCAAGGCGGACAAGATGTCGAAATCGCTGGGAAGCGGCGACTCGAAGGCCGGCCGCAGCGGAATCGGCACGTCGTCCATGCGATAGACGGTGCCCGGCGACGTTGATGCCGTAGGTGGCCACAGTGAAAGGCGACGGTCGGCCGCCGCGTGGTCGGCGTCTCTTTGGGATCGAGCGCGATGTAGGGAATCGACGCCAGATGCTCGCGCGCCGGCTGACTGAAATTGGCCATCGGGTCGCTGGCGATGATCAAGGCCGCATCGGCTTCGCGGCGGGCCAGCACGTCCGACGGCGGTGTATTCGCCGGGATTGAAACGCGGATAGCCGCGACCCAGGTTCACGCCGAACGGATAGCCGGTGCGCCAGGACACGACGTTGTCGGCGCCGGTGACGTTGCCGTGCCCGCGATTCGGCTTGCAGACGAATCGCGTGTACTTGTTCATGTCGCGCGTCAGGGCCAGCAGCGCTTCGCTGTTGGCGTGTTTGCCGCGGGTCATGGTCAGGCCCATGCCGAAGAAGATCACGCCGAACTCGGCCGCCTTCATGCGGTCCATCAGGTCCTGCCAGACCGCCAGCGGCTGGCCGGTCTCGCGCTGCACCATCTCGGGATCCAGTTCCACGCCCTGGGCCAGCGCCCGCAGGGTCCACAGTGCCTCGAAGTCCCTCCGCGGCTTGATCTGCGAGGAAGATGTCGGCGGCCTTGGCGGACTTCGTCTTGCGCACGTCGACCACGACGCAGGTGCGGTCCTTGCGACCGTTGGGCACGAACATCCCCTTGGGCATCAGGCTGTACTTGGTGAAGTGCCGCGGATGGCTTTCGGCCGGGTTCGATCCCCAGAAGATGATCAGGTCGCCGCGGTTGCGGACTTCGCCCAGCGAGCAGGTCACTTCGCCCACGCCCTGAAACGCCATGCCCGACGGACCGTGGCAGACGCTGGTCGTCGTGTCGACGTTGCCGCCGATCCAGTCGGCGATGCCGACCGCCACGCGCTGCGATTCGCATCGTCGTGTCGCTCAGGCCGTAGATCAAGCGGATACCGGGCCTCGGCCAGAGATCTGAGCGGCTCGTTCGATGCCCTCCTCGACCGACGCCGGCCGGCCTTCGATCAGGCAGGACGGCGATGTCCTCGATCTCGTGGTTCAGGAACCAGGCCGTGCCCAGCACGCAGGCCCGCTTGGCCTTGACGATCTTGTGGCCGTCGACGTGCAGTTCGATGTCGTCGCAGACGCAGCCGCAGAACGTGCAGGTGGCGTCCTCGACGATTTTCAAGGGCGAGCTTGCGTCTGGCGGACGGACTGGCGGCTTGGGCCATGATCGCGAAGTGCTCGGGTAAAGGTGGATGGTCTGGCGGACGAGCTGCGCTCGGGGGCGCAGTTGCGAATCCGCGGGCATGAAGCTCGTCAGGCGCCGAGCGGTTCCAAGGACACGTCCAATCCCTTGCTGGTCGGCATCCCGGATCCGTGCGTGTCGCCGCCCATCAATCGACTGGAGAGGTCGCCATAGGCGATGAACAGCAAGCCCGGCGGCAACTTCGTCGCCCTTGGCCGCGGTCACCGCGACCTCGATGGCGCCGAATTCACTGGTGATCCGCACGCGTCGTCGTTCTCGCAAACCCAGACGCCGCATGTCCTCGGGCGCCACCTGCAGAATGTGCGTCTCTTCCTGATAGTTCGCTCGAAACTTTCCTTCGCTGATGCCGCAACCTTGCCGACTGGTGCGACCGGGAATCAGGATAAAGTTCTCGCTCATGCATTTCTCGCGGAATACGGCGTAACGCGGCCAGGAGGCTCTATCTTAACCTGTTTGGCGGTTCCTGGCAGCGCCGCCTGGGCGGGCGACACGGTTCCTGGGCTGCGCCGACCCCAGGCGTTGGGATTGCACCGCGTTGCGGTGCGGAGACTGGATGGGATTGCACCGCGTTGCGGTGCGGAGGCTGGATACGAAGCGGTCGGAGTCTACGGTAGAATGCGGCTGGCAAAACAGCCCCCGTCGCATCATGCCTTCACCCCCGTCCAGAGCTCGAGTCCCGCATCCCGGAGGATCCTGCATGTCGTCATCGATCAGAACTGTCTCTGTAAGAAATCTCGCTGTTTGCCTGATCCTGTCCGCGTGCGTCTCTGTCGCCCCTGGTCTCCGCCACGGCGTTGGGCAAGGGCCCCACCTACCTGAAGGCCAGCGAGGCCGGACCCGACTACCCCATCCAGGGCGAGTATCTCGGCGACATCAAGACCACTGACGGCGAAGTTCAAATCGGCTTGCAGGTGATCGCCCTGGGCAAGGGGCGATTTCGGTGCCAAGGCCTTCCAGGGCGGGCTGCCCGGCGCGGGTTGGAATCGCGAAGCGCCTCTGCAAGCCGAAGCCCAAATGACCGATGGGCAAGCTCGTGTTCGCGGCCGAATCCTGGGAAGCCAAACTCGGAAGACGGCTGCTTTCGTGGTCAGCGACAACGGCCGCCCGGCTGGCAGGCTGAAGAAGATCGGGCGAGTGAGTCCCACTTACGACAACCCGCCGCCCGAAGGCGCCGTGGTGCTGTTCGACGGCAAGAACGCGGACGCCTGGAATGGCGGGAAGCTCAGCGAAGAAGGTTGGCTGATCCAGGGAACCACCAGCAAACGGCTGTTCGGCGACTTTCACTTGCACTTGGAGTTCATGTTGCCGTTTCAACCCGAAGACTCGCAACAAGGCCGCGGCAATAGCGGCGTTTATTTGCAGGGACGCTACGAGGTGCAGGTGCTCGACTCTTTTGGTCTCGAGGGAAAAGACAACGAATGCGGCGGTCTGTATTCGGTGAAAGCTCCCGACCTGAACATGTGCTTGCCTCCCTTGCAGTGGCAGACCTACGATATCGACTACACGGCCGCGAAGTATCAAGACGGCAAACTGACGGCCAGTCCGCGAATCACGGTCAAGCACAACAACGTGGTGATCCATAACGATGTGGAGTTGCCTGGAGAACGCTCCACCACGGCCGCGACCGTCAAGCCCGGACCGGCCCCCGGCCCGATCTATTTGCAAGACCATGGCAATCCCGTGCGATACCGCAACATCTGGCTCATCGAAAAGTAGCGTGACGAACCAACCAGGAGATCCTCCCGTCGAAAACCGCTCGACCGCTCAGGCAACTTCGGTGAGCGTCAAGGTCGAGTTTTTTGGCGTTCCACGGCAGCGGGCCGGCGTGGCGAGGATTGCGATCGAATTGCCCTCGGAAGATGCAACGCTGGCGGCGAGTCTTGGGCGAATTGGCTCGCGGTTTCCCGCTTGGGGGAAATCGTGCTTGGACCAGCAGGGCCGCTTGGCGTCCGCTTACCTGGCGAATGTGAACGGTGATCGGTTTTTACACGCGCCGGAATCCAAGAGTACGCGCGGGGAGACGTTGTCTTGATCTTTGCAGCCGACGCCGGTGGGTGAGTCCGCGCATGAGCATGGAAAACATGACGAGCACCATGCACGGCGTCCATGGTTGTTGCCTGATGATCGACGTGGGCAGCGCCAGGCTCGTCGGCTTGACTTGCCTGGCGACGTGCTGCGGGGATACCTTGGCGGATCCGGACTGGGCGCCTGGCTGCTGCTTGTGCAAGGGACCGCGAGCCTGGACCCGCTCTCACCACGGGCGAGTCTGGCGTTCGTCTTCAGCCCCTTGGTGGGCAGCCCGCTGACCACGTCGGCCAAATTCGCGGTGGTTGGCAAGAGCCCCCTGACGCACCGCTTTAACGACTCGTTGGTCAGCAGCGGCTTTGCCCTCGCCGGCAAAGCACTGGGATGCGACGCGTTGCTGTTGACCGGACGAGCGGCTCGGTTGAGCGTTCTGGTCGTGGAGCCCGACAAAGTGCAAGTCGTGGCGGCCGAGGAGCTGCGTGGACAAACGTGCCAGGACGCCGAGACGCGGCTGCGAAGCGCTTATCCGGGAGCGTCGGTCGCCGTGATTGGCCCCGCCGGCGAGCGTCTGGTGCGCTACGCCAGCATCTCGCATGATGGACGCCATGCGGGGCGAGGCGGCAATGGAGCCGTGTTGGGCGCCAAGAATATCAAAGCCGTTGTCGTCCGCGGCGACCGCCGTCCCACCTGGGCGTTTCCTGATGAGCTCACCGAATATGCGCGGCGCCTCTCGCAACGCTCCCTGGGTCCGGCGACGGAGAAGTATCGCGAGCTGGGCACCGCCGCGAATCTCCTGCTCTTCAATCGACTCAAGTCGCTGCCGACTCGTAACTTTCAACAAGGATCGTTCGAGCACGCCGAGCGTCTGGCCCCAGAGGAGTCTGCGCGACAGCCGCGCGGTGACTCGCAGCTCGTGCCGTGCCTGCACAATCGGCTGCACGCACATGTACGCCCTGCGGGATCAGGAAGGTCGCCCCGTTCGTCTGGAATATGAAAACCTGTTCGCGCTGGGCCCGTTGTGCGCCGTGGATGATCCGGAGATCGTGCTCCAGGCTTCGCAGCGATGCGATGAACTGGGCATGGATGTCATCAGCGCCGGCGCAACGATCGCCTTCGCCATGGAATGCGTGGAGCGCGGCTTGCTGGATGCGCCTTGGCTAAGGTTCGGCGACGGCGACGCGATGTTGCGAGCCATCGAGCTGATTGGCTCGCGAGAGGGCCTGGGCGACCTGTTGGCGAACGGTTCGCGACAGTCTGGCGGAAACGATTGGCGGCGACTCTCACGACTTCGCCCCGCATGTGAAGGGGTTGGAGATTCCCGGTTACGAACCTCGAGCCCTCCAGACGATGGCCTTGGGCTTCGCCGTCGGCGCGGGGAGCCGACCACAATCGCAGCAACGCTTATGAGGCCGACTTCTCTCACGAAGTCGATCGCCGCGGCTTGCAAACTCGCGGCGTGGAATTGGCGATCGAATCCGAGGACCGCGCGGCAATCATGGACTCCTTGATCCTGTGCAAGTTCCTTCGCAAGACGCTCGACGACTTCCACGCCGAATCCGCCGAGATGCTGCGCCTGGTCGCCGGCTGGAAGCTCCGGCCCGAGGACCTGCGAGCGGTCTCCCGCCGGATCATCAACGCCAAGCGGCTCTTCAACCTGCACGCCGGTTGGACCCCCGCCGAGGACACGCTGCCGCCGCGAATGTTGAACCAGGCGCTGGCCGATGATCCCGCAGCCAAACTGGATGCCGCTACATTGCGAACTATGATTGAGCACTACCAGCGGTGTCGAGGTTGGGATCTGGCGGGCCGTCCCACGGCTGACCAGATCGACGACCTGAACTTGCCTGGCGACTTTGGATAGTCCGTCGTCGCCCAACGGGCTGGCCTGCGGACGTATTCTCCATGCAATCGTTTCTCCACTGCGCGATGTTGGCGGCGTCCACGGCGTCGCTGCTCTGGTATTGGCGCGAAGTCTCACCCAAGTCGCCTGCCGGTCGGGTGCGGCGCGGCTTCGACTTGTTCCATCGTCAACGCTGGACCGAAGCGGAACATCTGTTGCAATCGGCGTTAGCCGATCTTTCCGAAAGCGGGCGACACGCTCCATTGAGGTGGAAGACGCATTCCGGTTTGGGCGGCCTGCGTTTGAGTCAAGGCGAGTATCCGTCCGCCGCCGCCCACCTGCGTCAGGCGGTCCAATGCTTGGAAACCGTCCGGCGCCCCAACGACTTGCTGCGCCCTGTCCTGCCCACCTACGGTGATTGGGTCCTGGCGGAACTAGGATGCGGGGAAGACGAAGCAGCCCGAGCCGCGTTCGAACATGTCGCGCGGTTCACTCACAGGGTTTACCCCAACGAAGCCCTCGCCATCGCCGGCGTCTTGCGGGAATGCGGCTCGATTTGTCAGCAGAACCATCAGTTCACCGGGGCCACCTGGTTCTTGCGCGCGTGGAGCATGTCTTGCGGCAGGCTCCCGGTGCGCAGTCCATCAACTTGGCGGTGAATGCGATCGAATGGGCCAAGTCGCTGACGGCGGACTCCCAGGCGGCCATGGCCGCGCGGATCTTGTTAGAGAGTTGGAGACAGCTGGACGCGGACCGTGAACCTCGCATGGCTTCGCTGCTGGAAATGACTCTGGCGAGCACCTACGGCCAGCTGGGAAATGGAAAGCAAGAACGCGCCTGGCTGCAAAAAGCGTTGCGTCACGATCGAAACCGACGCGCTTCCGTGTTATGCGATGGCGACCAAACCGTGCTGTTGACCGCCTGTGCCGAAGCGTGGCGGGCGGGCGGTTTTTTTGGCCAAGCCGATCGATTCGCAACGCGGGCGGCGGCGTCCGTTCGCCGAGTCCGCTCCGAGCGGCCTTCGTTGGAGCTCGACCTTCGCGTCACGCAGTTGCGGCTGGCCATGGATCGCGGATCGTCGCGCGAGGCGCGCGGGCACGCCAAGGCCGTGAAGTTGCTTCTGGAGCAAGCGAGCGCCCAGTTGTCCCGCTGCGACGCCGCGCTGGGAGAAATCGCGTTGGGGCAATGGTGTCTGGCCGTGAACCAACCGCAAGAAGCGGCTCGACGACTGCAACAAGCCCAATGCTCGCTCGTCAACGTGTACGGACCGCAACGACTGCAAGCGACCGCGGCGACGCCGTTGTTGGCCATCGCCTTAGGTCGCGGCGGGGAGCTTGTCGAAGCGTGGAATGCGTTGCGGGCGATGGACGCGGTGATCCAAAGTCATCCGGAATCCGCGTTGGCCGTGCGTCGCGAGGCGTTGCGCGCCAAAGTCGAACTGCTTTCCATCGAGGGGCGATTCGCCGATGCACTGCGCTGCGGGGATGCGGTGGCTGAGCGAAGCCGAATCATCCTCCAGAACCACTCCCGTCGAAAAATCGCAGGTGCGTTTCCTGCTTGCCCAGGCGCTCGGCGCGGAGGTCTCTTCCAACTCGCCGCACACGAAGAAGCGATCGCCCTGGAGGAAAGGGACATGAGCTACGAAGAGTGATGCACGGGATCAACCACGGAGACACAGCGGCACGGAGAGGGGGAGACAGAGTCAGAGTCAGAGTCAGAGTCAGAGTCAGAGTCAGAGTCAGAGTCAGAGTCAGAGATGGAGACACGCGGATGGGGTCGCGTTTCAACTCGCTTCCTGCTCGGGATGTGCGCTCTCGATGAGCACTTCGGATGCGTTGCGGCTCAGCCTCAGGCGCGGCTGCTGCTGATCGGGATGACGAACAAGCCACCGCGCCAGGGGCGCGACCACCAGGCGTTCGAGCGTTCTTTGCAACGGCCGCGCGCGATAGCGTGCGTCAAAGCCCTGCTCCACCAGTAGATCGACGACCTCCGCCGTCCAGGTCAAATCCACGGCGCGGTGGGACATCCCCTCACGATACCGCAGGTCTTTGAGTTCCTTTTCGGTGATCCGCCGCATGTGCTGTTGGGTCAGCGTCTGGAACGTCACAATGCGATCGATACGGTTGAAGAATTCAGGGCGAAAGAAAGTCCTGATATCGCGTTCGTAGATCGTTGAGACTTCGGCCTCGTAGCCAATGGGTGTCTGTCGCCGGACGCCCAGGTTCGACGTCATGATCACCACGGCGCTGCGGAAAATCGCGGCGCGGCCCAGGCGATCGGTGAGTCGGCCCTCGTCGAAGACGCCCAAGAGCGCGTTGAAGACTTCCAGGGACGCCTTTTCGATTTCATCCAACAACAGCACCGAGAAGGGTTGTTCGCGGATGCGGCGCACGAGTTCACTGGGCTGACCCTTGGCGTCCGTGGTCAAGCGATCCGCGGCGTCAAAGCCGGCGTATTCGCTCATGTCCAGGCGAATCAGTCTTTTCTCGGGCTCACGTCCGGCGCCAAATAGCTGCTTGGCGATTTGTTTGGCGAGCTCGGTCTTTCCGACGCCGGTCGGACCGCAAAACAGAAGAACACCCAGCGGACGCCGCGGATCGTTCAACCCCGCCTTGATTGTCGTAAGCAACTGCGCCGCGGCTTCGACGCCGTCGGGCTGCCCAATGATCTTCTCTTGAAAGCCCGCAACCGCTTCGTCCCAGGAGAGCGTCCATGGATCGCGAAGAAACAGCTCTGGCAATCCCGTATGGTCGATAAAACGCGAGAGGACTTCGTCGGCATCGACGCGGGCGATCTTGTTTTGTTTCGCGTGATCAAACACCTGGTGCACAAACGCGACGGCGCCTCCCGGAAATGCATCGTAGGGCAGAAAGCGTTTGAAAAAGCGATGGATTTGAGGCGCGATCAACGGGTCGAAGTCCAGGGAGGCTTGCTTGGCTCGCGATTCCGCCGCGATGCGGAGCACGGCCCGTGCGTCTGGATCGGAGAACTCCTCGACGTGCATGATCTGAAAACAGTCGGTCAAGCGCGGCAGGATTCGGCGACAGGCGTCCAGCTCTTCGGACGTGGCCTCGGCAATCATCCGCAGTTCGGCCTGTTCGAGGAACGGAGTACAAAATGCTCCCACGCTCCCCTCGGGGTTGGAACCGCCGATGGTGGCGAGCTCCAATAGATTCTCGCAGCACAAGACGCCGCCGATTTCATGGAGCTCATTGATGACCTCCTCGAGGCGTTCTTCCCATTGTCCAAGGTATCGCATGCCGGCGATCAATCGAGAGCCGCTGGACTGCCAGAATCGCCGTCGAAACTCAGGATGGTCGATGTCGTCCGCTTCGTCCTCCGCTCGGGTCTCGCGTTCCATGCGGCGAACAGCGTCAGCCAGCAGGCATGTTTTTCCCACTCCTCGCGGCCCGACCAGCAACAGGGATGCGCGATCTCGTTTCAGCCGCGCGATCAGGGCTTCCAGCTCCGCTTGTCGCCTCCAGGCTCGCGACAGACCGCGGCGCGCGGCGCGATCCCCCAACGATTCGGCGACCGCTCGCAGCGCAGGCAATTCCGGCTCGGGGTCTTTCCACTTATTGGGAGTCCGCACATGGAAGTCGTGCAGTTTGCATTCGACGGGCAGGAGCAAGGGTCGCAGAGCAGCGGCTGGCAGACTATTCAGTTTCGCTCGGACCAAATCGACCAAGAGGGACTCGCCCCGCGCGTCATGCGTGCAGGTGAAGCAGGCGTCGAGTGCGGGAACGCACCACACCGGATCACCATTGCGGCGGCGGCCGCGCACCGTGGGCAACTTCAAGGGCAACGGCGCGAACAAAATCTGATGCCCTTTGGAATCGGCCATGGCCGGACGAATCGAAGTCTTCACGACGACCAGCTGCGGATCGACCAGATCGGGCGCGCGGGTCCAAGGCTCCCGGTCGTGCAGCCAAGTTAAATAGCTTTGCAACTGGCCCACCGCCGCGGCGGCCGTGGCGTCGGTCGCGGCGCAGGGTTGGCCGTCGACCGCTCGAGCCGTGTAGCAACCATCGGCGTCGAGCCACACCAATGCATATTGGCGAAAGCTACTCATCGGCTTGGCTCCCCCGCGGCGCGTCGTCGGAGTTCCGGCGGTTCGCGCTGAATTCAACGGCGTCCGGCAAGGCCGCGGCCAGGATCGCGACATAGTCGTCCTCGGTCAACCTGCGCGGCAAGACCAACCCCGTACGGGCGTCAAGGCCGCCCGTCTGAAAACTGAGCGCCCGCAGCAAGGGACCCGGCTTCAGCGGATTATGTTCCGCAAGCGACGGATCGTCGGCCAGGCCGCGGCGCCAGCGGCGCCAGGTCTTGATGCATTCGGCGGCGACCACGCGCGGATCATCCTGCGACGAGAGAGGCCGAACGATCGTTTGGATCGCGGCCAGCTCGTCGTCCTCCCCATACACCAGCCACACGCCGTTTTCCTGCTCCAGCAACGGCCAGGCGGCGACGCCGTTGTGGTGGATGACCTGAAACCCGTCCATCTCGCCCAGATGGACCGTACTCACATCGAATGGTTCGAGCGAGTACTGAGGCATGGCTTTCTGGACAAAGGCGTCGCCCGGATGCGACAGTGGCCGCAGGAGCATCACCGCCCCGCTGCGCGGACCCTGCCGCACAATGGAATCAAAGAGCGCTGTCGCGCAGCGCAAGCCGAAGACCGCTTGCTCGGCGCCATCCAAGGGCGAGGCCGCTTGCAGCACATCATCCAGATAGGCGTGAACGTCCTGAGCCGCGGCGAGTTCGCCGGCCAGGTGTAGTTGGTCGTAGCGATGATATCGTCGGCGAACCGGAGCGTGGGGAAACTGCGGGGGATGCCGCTGTTCGCGAGCCTCCTCCAATTTCTTTTCCAGCTCGCCGACTTGTGCGCAGCCGATCCAGCTGCTCCTTGAGTTCGAAGTACATGGCCTGCTCGGCGGTCAACGATCCAGCCACGATCGCTTTGTCGGAGCGGCGTCGGGCGAGCCATGGTACAAAGCGAGATAGTGCGCTTCGAGCGGCCCGCGTCGCTTCGTTGGGTCGCATGGCCACGCGTTTCACCGCGCGGGCCAGCGCATCGGATTCGACGACTTCGACCACGGATACCAACCCGGCGGCGCTGGCGAGAATCGTGATCACCACCGGCGTCGCCTGATGCACGGCGGCCAGGCGTGCGGCCAGCGGCGCGACCACTTCGCGCTCGATCGCGCGTTTCAAGGCGCGAGCCCCCAGCTCGGGATGAAAACCAGCCTCCGCGACTTGGCGTATGGCGGCCTCGTCAATCGTCGCCAGACATTGACGGCGGAGAAATCCCTCGCGCTGCAAGACCTGCTGCAACAACTGCCGCGCGATCTGTTCGGTCTCGTGACGTCCCAAGGGTTGAAAAGGGACAATGCGATCCAGACGATTGAAGAACTCCGGTCGAAAGAACTCCTCCGCGGCTCGCGTGTACACTCGTTGCGCATCCGCCAAGGATCTATCGAATCCCAGTGCTCGACCGGACTGCGCTGACCCAAGGTTGCTGGTCAGGATCACGATGGCTTGCGTGAAGTCGGCGACTCGACCGTTGGCATCGGTGAGGCGCCCTTCGCCGAGCACCTGCAACAGCAAGTCGAACACATCGGGATGAGCCTTCTCGATCTCGTCCAGCAGGAGCACCTGAAACGGCTGACGGCGGATCGCGTTGGTCAGCAGACCTTCAGGCCGTTGCGGCGAACCCGCCAGGTGCGGAACGGCGTCCGCACTGGAGAACTCATTCATATCGAACCGCAACAAGCGACGCTCGTCGCCAAACAGGTATTTCGCAAGCGCCTTCGCGCAATGCGTCTTGCCGACTCCCGTGGGCCCCAGGAAGAGCAACGTCGCCAGAGGCCGCTCGGGAGGGCTGAGTTGCGCTTGGCCAACATGATGGCGTTGACCAGGGAGTTCAACGCGACTTCCTGCCCGATAATCGATGTGCCGAGACTCTGCCGCACCATGTCGCGAGTGCACCGTTGCCGTCGGTCCAGAATGTCGCGGTTCAAGCCGGTGCTGGCGCTGTACAGATCGACCACCGCTTGCCGCGTGATCGGTTCCTCGCCCGCACGGCTGGCCAATCGATGAAGCCAACGCACCGCTTTGCCGGGATAAGCCGATTGCGGTTCGTAGCGGCGCGTGAGACCAAGCACTTCGGGAATGGCCGCGGTTTCGAATACGCAGCCAAACGCTCCTTCGAGTAGTCTCGCGGCGTGCAACATCACTTTCCAGGTTTGCTCGTCTTGGGTCGGACGGACCGGGAGCACATGGAATTGATCCGCGAGCGATTGGTCGCGCTGCCGCATGCGATTCCAGCTTTCCGGGGTAAACTCCGCAACGACTCGCACATCGCTGCGACGAATCCATTGCCGCAGAACATCGGCCATCGACAGGGCGCTGCAGGAAGTGACGCCCGCTTGAAACATTCCCAGAAAGTCCACGAAGTACAGCACGTGGTCGCGTTTCTTGCTTTCCTTCAGAATCGCCAGCAAACGCTCTTCCCATTGGCCCACATAGGACATTCCGGAAACCAGGCGCCCGGGTTCCAAGAGCCATGTCTTACCTTGATTGGACCGAGAGACTTTCTCTCGCACGCGACGTTTGACAACTTCCCGCAAGACCGCCGACTTGCCGACCAGATGCGGACCGACAATCGCCAAGGGGCGGCGATCGGCGGCGGTCAGCAACCGAAACAGATCGGCGACTTCCTGGTCGCGTTGAATCGCGGCCGCATGATCATCATCAACCGTTTCGTCCAGGCAGCGACCGACGCGGCGCAATTCCGCGGGGCCGCTCGCATCGGCCTCGCCAAACAAGAGGGCGAGCGGCGATTTCCGCGCGGGCGGTGGACGCCGCACCCGCACGTCCGCGTCGACATGCAGAATCCAGGCGGCGCCTTGCAACGCCACGCGCCGCAGTTCTGCCGCGACATCGGCGCCATCCTTCTCGCGCTGGCGAAAATAGGTGTTGCAGGCCTCGTGGGCCCGCGCCTCGATGGATTCCTGCTCCTCGACATCAAAGCCAAGGGCGTTGACTCCGGGGGCCAAGACGACTTGACGATCGCCGTCGCGCAAGGAAGCGAAGAGCAGTCTCACTTCATAGTCTCGCCGACGCAGATCAAGCCGCAACTTGAAGACATGCGCTTGCAGTTCCGGATCGAAGCAAGCGTCCGCCAGAAGCTGATGGGATTCCTGCTCCGCGAGCAGATTCAAGGCGTGCGAGAGTTTCCCCGCAATCCGCTGCAAAGCGCGTTGCAGTTCCACGTCGGTCACGACCACCAAGGGGGCGAACACGGGACGCACCACGAACACCCTGCCTTCGGGCTTCGTTTGGGGAACGACGTAAACCGGTATGGAAACTCGCATTGTGACCGAGGCCTAGTTGCGCTGCGCCACGTTCGGCGCGGTTTCGTTCTCAAGTTGTTTCAGCTCGAGGACATGCGGGCGTAGGATGGAAACCCGAAGTGTAAGAGCGTAAGCGAGGGATTCTTCGTAGCCCATTCCCTCGCTTACACTCTTGCGCTTCGAGTTTCCTTCCGCTCGAAAGTGGCGCCGTCCGCCTAGGTGAGCGCCTGTTCGAGTTGAATTTCGAATTCGGTGCGCACAACTCGAGCCGCCAGCGCCTCGAGCGAGCTATCCTGCAACAACATTCCTCGGGCATTGAAGATCTCGCCGCGGGCGATCCACTGGGAACGATTCTCGGCGAAGACGTATTCCACATGGGGCCGCGTCAAGGGAACACCGCCTTGACGCTCGATCTTGGCCGGTGGCGCGTAATCGGCCAACGCGGCTTGGGTGGTCTCCACCAGGCAGCGATCCAGTCCGGCGGTCCGCGACGATCCTCGCGCCGGCCGAGGAGGACTCTCGTCGCAGTCCCCGGCGGATTCCAGTTGCGCGAACGCGTGAACTCCCTCTTGGGCTTTCATCATGGGCGCCACCGCCTTCTGAACCATCCTGAGCGCGACGCCAACTCCCTGCTGATTCCAGGCCTCGCTCCAAAGGTCCTGCAACTGCTGGGCGAAAAGCACAGATCGACTTGCTGCTCCTCCGTTCGTCGGCGGTGACGCGGTTGCTCCAAGTGAAGTCGGCCCGCTCGCCCGTTGGGTTGTCGGTGTCCCATTCGGGTCGGAAGGGAAACAATCCGTACAGTTCGCAGTGCGCCTCCGCGGCGAGCAGGGAGGCCAGGCCCTGCACGAGCGGGCGGACCCAGCGGCGCGGTCCAAACACCAGGACGGCGATTTCGTCCGGCGCCGGATCGTTGCGTAGAAACAGGTCCAGCATCGCCTCTCCAAACGACTGCTGACGTCGCGTCGCTTCCTGGGAGATCGCGACGACATCCAAAGGTCGCTCCAAGTAGTGTGCGAACAGCACTCGGTCCTCCAGTTCGAAGATCTGCTGCTGTTTCTGTTGCAACCGCTGCGCCAGGGAGTTGATCTGCGTGATGGCCGCGAGTCGAGCGTTCCATACGAATTGGTTCTTATCCCGTCGCTTGGACGCTCGCTCTTCAAGTCGCCGCAGTCGCTCCAGTTCGTTGAGCAATTCCAGCATCGCGGGCCCGCGCAGCACGCGTTGACAGCGACGACGTTGTTCGGAGACTTGCAGCGTCAATTCCGTCAGGCCTGGTGGGCCGGTTCCGTCCGCCGGACGCGGATCCTGTTGATTCGATTTCGCACGACTCTGAACGTGCACTCGCAGGCTGTCGCCGTCAAGCGAGGCGGTCGCTTGCAGCATCGCCTGATCCTGGTACTGATTGAGTCCGTTGGCCAACGGGATCAAGAGTTCTCGTTCGATGGTTCGCTTCAGTGGACGGGCGCCGTAACGAGGTTCGAAGCCCCGCGTGGCGAGCAAGTCCAGCACCTGCTCCTCGACTTGCAATTCCACTGGGCGATGCTGCAGGCCTTCGCGGCGACGAACCAGTTGCAGCTCGCGTCGGGCGACGCCGCGGATCACCTTCGCCGACAGAGGCAAGAAGGGAACGATCCGGTCAATGCGGTTGTACATCTCGGGGCGGAGGAACTCGCGGACCTGCCTGGTGAAGTGAAGCGTCGCTTGGTCCTCGAGGGCGGGGCGCATGAAATCCCGCCGCGGGCCGACCAAAGCTCTCCGCTCCGAGATTGCTGGTCATGAGAATGACGGAATTGGTAAAGTCGGCCACCTGGCCCATTCCATCGGTCAAGCGGCCTTCGCCCAAGACTTGCAGCAACAAGTCCAGTACGGAGTGATGCGCCTTCTCCAACTCATCCAACAGCAAGACCGAGAACGGCTGTTCGCGAACCTGCGAGGTCAGAACGCCGGCGCCTCCTTCCCGACCTCCGCCGCCAAACAAACGCTGCACCGCCCACGGATCCGCATACTCGCTCATGTCCAGGCGGATCATTCGCTGGCGCCCGCCGTAAAGCAACTCCGCCAGACACTTGGCCATCTCCGTTTTGCCCACGCCGGTCGGCCCGATCAGCAAGAGCGACGCCAGGGGTCGTCCAGGCCGCGCCAGCTCCGCCTTGACGGCCGCCAGCACATCCAGCACCAATTCGATGGCGTGGTCCTGTCCGATCAGGCGTTCACGGAACCACTCGCGCACGGCGTCCAGATCCAACACGGCTTCGGGCCGGATCAAGAAGTCGGGCAATCCCGTCTCGCGGGCGAAGGCGGCGGCCACCTCGGACATGCCCACGGGGGCGGCAGCGCCCGCGTCGCCCATCAGGTTGCGCAGAAAACGCAAGGGGCGCCCGGGATACGCCGAGTACGTCGCGTAGCGGCGGTGCAGTCGATCGATCATTCGCAAGGCGTCGTCGTCCACCAGCGCGCCGCGTTCCTCGGACCACTGCTCCGCGCAAGCTTGCAGAATCCGGCGCCCTGGGCGCGATCGGGTTCGGAGACGGACTGCCGCAAAAAGGCCTCCAGCAATTGGGGATGCTCTCGTTCGGCGATCGCCAATTGTTGCGGCGTACATTCGGCGATCGCCAGCAGGCGGCCGCGTTGCAATCGGGGCGCCAGGTAGCCGCCGATGTTCTGGGCGTCCGACGCGGATTGTCCCACACGCGTCAGCTCGAGGAGATTGCCAAGATGCACAATGGCCTTCTCCTTTTCCGCCTTGCGTACAAACAATTCGCACCGTTCCTGCCACATGCCGTACCCCACGGCGCCGGCGACCAAGCGGGCGCCGCTGGTCGCCCAGAAAGGCGAATGCGTGAGCCGGTGACGAGTTCGCTCCCGCACCAATTGGTAAACCAATGCGGTCTTGCCGGCGCCGGAAGGCCCGACCAACAAGACGTTTCGCGGATGACGACCTTGCAGCGATCGCGCCAACTGCTCGACGGCGTCGTGCACTTCGTAGGCTTGCGGCGAACGGCTCTCGTCCAGCACATCGTAAAGCTGCACGACGTCCTTCGGTTCGTCGTCATTCGCTTGTTGCTGCGCGGCTCGCTTCAGCGTTGTCGTCTCCAGCGTCAGGGAGGTCGTCCGCAGGTCAGCGGCCGCGTGTCGCTGCAACAACAGCAAGTCGCGCATGCCGATCGGCGGATGCGATGAGGCCAGCTGATGCAGGACGGCCGAGCGGATCCGCGGTTCGACCTCCTGCTCGGCTGAGGCGAGGACCTGCAAGTTCAGCGCGGGGGCCCAAGCGCACGACAGATCCGCGTCGTGTCTCCAGAGGGCGTACATGACCTGCAAGGGAAAGGCCTGCCGCCAAAGGCTCTGATGCCGAGGCGGCGGGATCTCGACCCTTAACGACGCCGCCCGTGCCTCGCCGCCCGCGCGGCGTTGGTACAGCAAGCCGGACGCCGTTTGCCGAGCGACATGCACAAGCAAGCGGGAAAGCTCTTTGTCGGCCAGCTCGGCCGTACTGTGAAACTGCGAATGCAACTCGAAACCGATCGCGCTGGCCAAGGCGCCGCCGCCCGGCAATTCCTGCACGAGCGTTTGCAGATGAAGTGGCAGTTGCGGCATGATCTCAGCCAAGCGAGCCGGGTCAAGGAAAGTCCGGCAAGTATTGTAAACCGGTCCACGGGCTGGGACACGCGCTGAAGCGGGAAGGTTCAGCCCAGCGGAGCGCCGCTGCTCGCCCAGCCTTCGCACCGCAACGCGGTGCAACCCCAAAGCCTGGGGTCGCGCAGCGCACCCCAGGAAACGCGGCGTGCATGAACACCTTCCCGAGTCGAGTCATGCAACAAACGAAACTCCGCGTACGGCGTTGCCCTTCGGGACTGGCTGTCGCATTCGGGACTTACTGCCTAGCGGGTGAGGTCTTGCCAATGCTCTCGCAGGGCTTGGCCAGCCAGCAGACGTAACGCTTGCCCCGCGTTTTCCAACCTTTCTTCGACCTCGCGGTCGGTCCAGACGATATCGCGCGGAGCATTGGAGGACGCCGTCCGGTCCGGCGCGATCGCTTCGTCGCGCGACGGTTGCCAAAGATTGGCTTGCTGCGAGGGCGTGGGCGCGGCGTCGGGCGCAGGCGAGCGATACATCGCCAGGGCGCCAATAGCCAGAACCGCCAAGAACTCGATGATCACCGCCGTGTGCCACGATGATCGGCGTCTGGATGTGGATCGGCGGGCCATGGTGGTGTCTCCGTACAGTGAGTGCGTCTCCCCTGGACGCGGCCGCTTCGGCTAGAATCTTCTACGCACGCCGAGGGCCGAAGGTTGGCTGAATCGCAACAGAACTCGCTTACCTGTTGTGCGAACACGACTTACGCAACGCTACGCCATGCGGGAGACCGACGTCATCCGCGCTCAATTCGATTCGGTGCGTGTTCAAATCGACCACACACCCGGGGAGTTTCCGGGCGCGGTCCCCAAGGGCCAGTCAGATCATTGAGACGGGGGCTGTCGGCCTGTCCCCCTTTGTAACCGCGATTGGGAAGGAACACCGGATGGACGCCGTACACAGCGATGACCGCGAAGAGCTGGTGCATCGCTACTTGGAGCAGCTGCCTTTCGAACCCTACCCCGTCCAGGAGGAAGCGCTGCTCAGCGTGGTTCGGCAGCGAACAAGGCGTGTTGGTGTGCGCGCCCACGGGAATGGGGAAGACCGTCATCGCCGAAGCAGCGATGTTCGAAGCGCTGCACACGGGCGCCACCGCGTACTTCACCACGCCGTTGATCGCACTGACCGATCAGAAGTTTCACGAGCTCCAGGCCGCCGCGGTGCGTTGGGGGTTTTCCGCCGACAGCGTGGGACTCGTGACGGGCAATCGCCGAGTGAATCCCGATGCGCCGTTGAAAGTCGTGGTGGCGGAAATCCTGCTGAATCGCTTGCTGCATCCCGATGGTTTTGGGATGGACAACGTCTCGGCCGTGGTTATGGATGAATTCCATAGCTTCAACGATCCCGAACGCGGGATTGTCTGGGAGCTGAGCTTAGGGCTCTTGCCCTTGACCACGCGGTTGTTGTTGCTGTCGGCCACCGTCGGCAACTCCCGGGACTTCATCTTCTGGCTCAGTCGTTGCCATAAGCGACGCTTGGAACTGGTGGAAAGCGACGAACGTCGCGTGCCGTTGACGTTTCGCTGGGTTGGCGATGAGTTGCTGAGCGATCACTTGGAATGGATGTACGCCGGAGGCGACGGCGAGCCCCACACGCCGGCGTTGATCTTCGCCTTCAATCGTCAGATGTGTTGGAGCCTGGCCGAACAATTCAAGGGCAAGAAGCTGATCACCGACGCGGGTAAGAAAGCACTCTCGGATCGCCTGGAGACATTCGACCTGTCTGACGGGGCTGGTCCGAAGCTGAAGCAACTGTTGATGCGCGGCATTGGCGTGCATCACGCCGGCTTGCTGCCGAAGTATCGCCGCATCGTGGAAACGCTGTACCACGAGAAACTGTTGTCGGTGGCGGTGTGCACCGAAACGTTGGCGGCGGGAGTGAACCTGCCGGCGCGGAGCGTGGTTTTGCCTTCCTTGCTGAAGGGCCCACCGGGAGAAAAGAAGTTGTTGGATGCGAGTTCGGCGCATCAGATGTTCGGCCGGGCGGGACGCCCGCAATTCGATTCGCAGGGCTTCGTCTTCGCCATGGCCCACGAGGACGATGTCAAGCTGCAACGTTGGCAGGTCAAGTACGATCAGATTCCCGAGGACACCAAGGATCCGGGCTTGCGGAAAGCGAAGAAGGCGCTGAAGAAGAAGCAGCCGAAGCGAAGGAGCACGGAGCAATACTGGACCGAAGCGCAGTTCGAGCAATTGCGCATCGCCTCGCCCGCCAAGCTGGCTAGTCGCGGCGCCCTGCCCTGGCGGTTGTTGGCGTACTTGCTGGCGCTGTCGCCGGAGGTGGACCGCATTCGCGAACTGGTCGAAAAGCGCTTGATGACGCCGCAACGGTTGATCGAGGCTCGCAAGGATCTGCAACGGCGGTTGTTGACCATGTGGCGAGCCGGCTATATCCGACTGGAGCCGCAACCGCCGTTGGACGAGTCGTTGCTGGCCGATTATCAGCCGGTGCTGGCCCACATCACCGAAGCTCTGCCGGATCTGCTGCTCTTACGAAGCGTCAATCCGATGTACGGCGTGTACTTGTGCAAGCAACTGGGAGCGGCCGACGCCAACGAACGCATCCTGGCGATGGAAAGCGTGTTGGAGATGCCCGGCTCGATGGCTCGCTTTGTGCGGCCTCCCAACTTGCAGGAGATGCCTGCCGGGCTGTTGGCTCGCGAGCGACTGGACCCGCGCTTGTTGCAGTTGGGTCTGGCGACGCTGGAGGAATTGCAAGGCCGGCAGGATGAAGAGGATGAAGAGGGTCGTCGAGTATGGACCGACGAGCCGCCGCCGCGCCCCTTGAACCTGGCCGAGAAGCTTTGGCGTTTGTTCGAGCACGATTTTCCAGGCGTCCGCGATGTGCGGATCACGCCGGTCTGGGCCGCCGGCGAAGTCCTGGAATTCGAAGGCAACTTCGACAGCTACATCCGCAGCAAGCGGTTGCAGACTCAAGAGGGCGTCGTCTTTCGCCATCTGCTGAGAATGATCCTGCTGGCCGGCGAGTTCGCGCAATTGGAGCCACCCGACGAAGACGCGACGCAATGGCGAGACTTCATGCGGGGTCTGGCGGACGACTTGACCGAATGCTGCCGCAAGGTGGATCCGCAAAGCACCGACGAGACGCTGGAGAGTGCGCAGACGACGCCTGACGGCGACTTCACCTACTGACCGCCCCGCGGCTAGAATGAGGGATTGTCCAACGATCGGCGGGCCGTCCGAGACTCGCAGCCATAGTGGAAGATCACCATGAGCAATGGAAGCACCCGTTTGGACGAGAGATTCGTCTTAAAGAGTTCGCAGCGTTGGGCGGCGGTTCCTGTCGCCCTAAAGCCGCCCGTCATTGACTTCCTGGTGCGGCGCCAAACGAAGGCGGAAAACGTTCGTCTCACCTGGGGCGTCAGGCCCCAAGCGTCTCCGCCCGGCGTGGAGTGGATTCAGGCGGAATGCTCGTGCGGTTGTCCCGAAGCGAACTGCATCCACGCACTCAGCGCATTGAACACGTTCTACGATTCCGCCGGGGGGATCTTCAAGCGTGGTTCGGTGATTCGTCTGCTGGACTCGGGCGGATCCTCCGGGCCGCCCGTCCCGGCTTGGAAATCCAGGGTCGAAACGCTGAAGGCTCTCCGGAATTCGCGACGATCGGTGCAATCCACCCGAACAGACTCCTATTTTCTGTCCTACCTGTTGAACCTGAATGAGGTGGACACCACCGGCGAATTCACGATCCGCCTCGAGTGTCAACGGCTAAGACTCGACGGCAACCTTGGCGTCCCACGCAATTGGCAGCGGAGATTCCGAGAGGATCTGGCCGATGAACGCGACAAGATGATCGTGGACCAGCTGAACTTCAACGATACGGACGACTATTATTACGGGAACTACTACGGCCGCTCCTCGGCGCAATCGTGCGAGGCGACCTTGCTGATGCCCGCGCAAATCCCCGTGCTCCAACAAATGTGCGCGACAGGTCGCTTGATCCTGGTCGACGATGACGAACTCCTGCGCCGAGGGCGTCGCGTTCAACGCCGACGAGCGTCTGACGTTCGTCTTGCGAATTCACGAGGAAGCCAACGGCGATTGGGTGGCCGACGGCGCGTTGGAGAACACCGCGGGACAAGAAATTCCACTGCAGGACGCGATGCTGGTCAGCAATCATCTGGCGATCTTCGAGGACAGGATCACGCTCTTGGAAGCCGACGCCGTGATCGAGTGGCTCCTCGAGATGTTCGACAATCCTGGCCTGGTCATCGAGCAAGACAGTCGCCGTGAATTTGTGGAGTGGATCTGGAACAACGAGAGCGATCTGCGAGTTCGCTACCCGGAGAACTTCGAACTTCAACCGACCACCGGGCGCCCCCAACCCTGTTTGACTTTCGAAAAGCCTGCTCCGCGTTCGAAGTTTCTCGAAGGCAGGGTCTTGTTCGACTACGGCGACGACCGCCGCGTGCCCTACGCCGCGACCAATCGAGGCTTCTTGAATTGGGACGCCAAGGAGGTCATCGAACGCGATCGCTCCGCGGAACATGAATTCGCCGATCAGTTGCAGAGCATGCCGCTGCGCAGCTATCGCCGGGCGCCCGGCACGGGCGAGCCGTTGGTCGAAGTCAGCAACGCCAAATTCCCGGAACTGACGCGGTTGTTGATGTCGCGTGGTTGGCGAGTGCTGGCGGACGGCGCCGCGCTCCGAAGCCCCGGCGCAATCCATGTCAGCGTCCGCTCCGGCGTGGATTGGTTCGACCTGGAGGCCACGCTCGATTTCGACGGCCAAACCGCCCAAGCACCGCGGCTACTGGAGGCGTTGCGTCGCGGCGATGATTTCGTCGTTTTGGACGACGGCTCGCACGGCATCCTGCCCGAAGAGTGGTTGACGCGTTTCGGGGCGCTCGGCGACCTGGCCGAAGTGCATGACGACAAGCTGCGTTTTCGACCTTCGCAAGCGTTGCTGCTGGATTCCTTGTTAGCCGATCAACCGAACGCCGATCTCGACGCACAGTTTCAAGAGGTGCAACAGAAACTCCGCGGTTTCGAGGGAGTGAAGCCCAAGAAAGAGCCCCGAGGTTTTTGCGGTGAACTGCGGACCTATCAGCGCGAAGGCCTGGGATGGTTCGATTTTCTGCGCGAGTTCCGTTTCGGCGGTTGCCTGGCCGACGACATGGGCCTGGGAAAGACGATTCAAGTCCTGGCCCTGTTGGAGTCGCTCCGGAAGGAACAAGGCCGCGAACCGCTGCCGTCGTTGGTCGTGGCGCCTCGCAGCCTGGTCTTCAATTGGATCGCCGAGGCCAAGCGTTTCACGCCGAACTTGAAAGTCCTGGACTTCTCCTCGCCTGATCGAGGACAACATACCGAGTCGTTCGCGGATTACGATCTGGCGGTCACCACCTACGGCGTCCTGCGGCGGGATATTGAGTGGTTGAAGGACCAACCCTTGGAACTGGCGATCCTGGACGAGGCGCAGGCCATCAAGAACCACGCCTCGCTCTCATCCAAGGCGGCCCGACTGCTGACCGCCAAACATCGACTCGCACTCAGCGGCACACCCATCGAGAATCATCTGGGCGAGTTGTGGGCGTTGTTCGAGTTCCTGAACCCCGGCATGTTGGGCAGGCTGCCGCGCTTCGAGACCTGGGTCAACCGCACTCAAGCCCCCGATGCGGAGCAGGAGCGCGCTCTGTTGTCCAAGGCGCTGCGGCCCTTCATCTTGCGACCGCACCAAGTCTCAAGTGCTGAAGGAGCTTCCCGAAAAGTCGGAACAGACCATTCACTGTGAGATGAGCCCGGCGCAGAAGAAACTCTACAATGAGTTAAGGGATTACTATCGAGCGAGCCTGTCCACCAAGGTCGCGACGGACGGATTGAATCGCTCGAAGATGCACGTGCTCGAGGCGCTGCTTCGCCTGCGGCAAGCCGCCTGCCATCCGGCTTTGCTTGACAAGAAGCGATCGAAGCGCGCAGCGCCAAGATGGACGCCCTGATGGAGCACCTGGAGGAAGTCCTGGATTCGGGGCACAAGGCGCTGGTGTTCTCGCAGTTCACCAAGTTCCTGGGACTGGTTCGCCAGGAACTCGACGCCAAGAAGATCACCTACGAGTATCTCGACGGGCGAACTCGCAATCGCCAGGAGAAGGTTCGCCGCTTCCAAGAGGATGACGATTGTCCCCTGTTTCTCATCAGCTTGAAGGCCGGCGGCCACGGCTTGAATCTGACGGCCGCCGATTACGTTTACCTGCTCGACCCTTGGTGGAATCCCGCCGTGGAGTCGCAGGCCATCGATCGCGCTCATCGCTTGGGACAAGACAAACGTGTGTTTGCATATCGCCTGATCTGCAAAGATACTGTGGAAGAGAAGATCATCGAATTGCAGAAGTCGAAGCGAGCGTTGGCCGACGCGGTGATCACGCAAGACAACAGCATTCTCAAGTCGCTCAGTCCCGAGGACTTGCAGTTGCTTTTGGGTTGACCATGACAGGCTGTTCGGTAGCCTATGGCCTTTACGAAACACTCAAGGGAACAAGGCGATGTGGGCATCCACTTTCACTCGACTGCTTCATCCACTTTCGGCGGCGCGGCGGTCTTTCTCATTCACCATCCACGGCATGGCGGCGCTGGCGGCGGTTCTGCTCGTGGCGGCCGCCTGGTCGCCGGCTCGCGCGGCTGATCCCAGCTTCGTGCGGGACGTGGCGCCGACCTTGAAGAAGCACTGCGTCGCCTGCCACGGCGCCAAGAAGGAGGAATCCGGATACCGCTTGGATACTTACCGCCGCTTGATGTCCGAGGGCGACTCGGGCGAAGTCATCGTCCGTGGCTCCGCGGAAAAGAGCGAGTTGGTGCGGCGACTGCTTACCGACGATACCGAGGAACGCATGCCCGCCGAGTCGCCCGCCTTGCCGGAGGAAGCGATCCGTCTGATCCGGCGCTGGATCGACGCCGGCGCCAAGTTCGACGGCGACGATCCGGACTCTCCGTTGGACGCCGGGGAAGCGGCGAAGGAGAACTGAGCCCCACGGCATTCAGTCAACCGGCTCCGCACCCGCTTGCTCCTTGCTCCTTGCTCCTTGCCCTCTGGCGATCCGCGGCCGAACGGCCCCAGCGTTGACGAGCGTCGCTCGACCGACTTACACTGGCGCCTTTGCAGCGACGCAAGTCCAACCTTTGTGAGGCGTTGGAAGATGGCCATTGGCACCGTGGGAATTGAGAAGCTGGCGATCGACACCATCCGCACCCTTTCGATGGACGCGGTGCAAGGCGGCCAACAGCGGCCATCCGGGCACGCCGATGGCGCTGGCGCCGGTGGCCTACTTGCTTGTGGAACGAGGTGCTGCGTTACGATCCGCGGCACCCCGCCTGGCCGGCCCGCGATCGATTCGTTCTGTCCTGCGGCCACGCCTCGATGCTGCTCTATTCCGTGCTGCACCTGGCCGGCGTGCGAGCAGCGTGGACGCACGATGGGCGGCCGACTGGACGACGCTGGCCATTTCGCTGGAAGACATTCGCAACTTCCGCCAATTGGGCAGCCCCTGCCCGGGCCATCCGGAATACGGCGATGCGGCGGGAATCGAAACGACGACCGGGCCCGCTGGGACAAGGCGTCGGCAACCAGCGTGGGC
This sequence comes from uncultured Acidobacteriota bacterium, assembly GCA_963700695.1. Lineage (GTDB taxonomy): Bacteria > Acidobacteriota > Vicinamibacteria > Fen-336 > Fen-336 > JAJDNS01. The sequence goes on from CAVOYO010000011.1 coordinate 51,039, forward strand.
ATGGCGATCGCGGCCAGGTGGCTGGCCGCCCAGTACGACCGTCCTGGATTCGATCTGTTCGACTACAACGTCGTATGCCCTGTGCAGCGACGGCGACCTGATGGAGGGCATCTCCAGCGAGGCGGCCTCGTTGGCCGGGCATCTCAAGCTGTCGAATCTGTGCTGGATCTACGACGACAACAAGATCACCATCGAAGGCGACACCGACCTGGCCTTCAGCGAGGACGTCGCCAAGCGATTCGAAGGCTTCGGCTGGCAAGTCCTCCAGGTCGACGACGCCAACGATCTGGACGCCCTGCGAGCCGCGGTGCGGCAGTTCGCCGAGGAGGATCAACGCCCGACGTTGATCAAGACGCGGAGCATCATTGGCTACGGCGCCCCGCACAAACAGAATTCCCACGACGCTCATGGCGCACCGCTGGGCGAGGAGGAAGTGCGGCTGACCAAGGAAGCGTACGGCTGGCCCCCCGACGAGCATTTCCTGGTCCCCGACGAAGTACGGCGCCATTTCGAGCAGGGGATTCAACGACGCGGTCAAGCGCTTCATGCTCGCTGGCAAGTGTCGGCGTACTCCACCGGGTGGTCCTCGACCTGGACGGCGAGGCGCTTGTCGGCGGGGTTGAGCGAGGGACCGCAGGGGGACCGCCCAGGAGCGCAGCACGCCCCCGAGCTCGACGCGGAAGTCGTAGTGCAGGCGCCGGGCCGCGTGTTTCTGGACGCAGAAGAGGCGCGGCTTCGCCCACTCGGGAGCCTCCTCGGACGCAGACACCTCCGTCGCCCCATCGCCGCCCCCGAAGGGCTCGGGGGTGGTCCCGGCCGAGCGCTTCTCGCGGTACTTCCGCAGACGCTCGGCTGCCGCGCCGTCGTCGCGCTCAGGCTCGTCGGGCATGATTCGGCACCGGGGGCGCCAGAGCTGTGTGCATTCCGTTAGCTTAACCACAGACGGCGGTCGCGGGCAGCCCGGCTCCCGGGTCTCGGCCAGTCGGGGGCCGCGGCTATACTCCCGGAATGACGCTGCGGGGCATGAGCTTCACCGAGGAGGAGCGGGCCTTCCTCCAGCAGACGGGTGGCGCTGTTCTGGAAGGTGGTCTTCCTGATCGCGCTGATGCCCGACATCGTCGTCTTCCTGCTGGATCCGGCAATCCTGAAGACGGGCATCTGGATGGATCGCCTCTCGACGCTGTTCTTCGGGGTGCTGTGGCTGGCCCTGCGGCGCGGCCGCCGGCCGCCGTGGCTGGTGCTGGCGGTGGAGTGGGTGGGGCTGGGGGTCGTTTCGGTGGTGATCGCGCTGACGGCCCGGTACCTCACGGCCGAGGCCTCCGCCCACTTCGTCGCCCAGGTGCCGGGGACGGTCCCCGGCCTGGCCCTCGAGAAGGCGTCCGACGCCTACATGTCGATGATGTGCGTGACCGGCGGCGGTCTGCTCTTCGCGCTGCGGGCGGCGCTCGTTCCCTCGCCGCCCGGACGCACCTTCGTCGTGACCGCCCTTCTCGGGCTCCCCTACGTGGTCATCCCCTGGTTCTACGCCCCGACGACCGCGGGGGCCCCGCCCCTGCGCACGGCCAACTTCCCGGTCGTGGGGGTCACCACCTACGCGATCTGGTGGGTCATCATCTCGGTGGGAGCGACCGTGATCTCCCGCGTCGTCTTCGGCCTTCGCGCCGAGGTGCGCGAGGCGCGCCGGCTGGGCCAGTACACCCTGGAGAGCAAGCTGGGCGAGGGCGCGATGGGGGTCGTCTACCGCGCCCGGCACGGCATGATGCGGCGACCGACGGCGGTCAAGCTGCTGAAGCCGGAGCACGCGGCCGAGGCCGACCTGAAGCGCTTCGAGCGGGAGGTCCAGCTCACGGCCCGGCTCACCCACCCCCACACCATCACGATCTTCGACTACGGCCGCACGCCCGACGGCGTCTTCTACTACGCCATGGAGCTGCTGGACGGCGCCTCCCTCGACCGGGTGGTCTCCGAGTGCGGCCCGATCCCCGCGTCCCGGGTGCTCCACGTGCTCCACCGCGTGGCCGGGGCCCTGACCGAGGCCCACGACGCGGGCCTGATCCACCGCGACATCAAGCCGGCCAACGTGATCCTCTGCCGGCGGGGGGGAATGGACGACTTCCCCAAGGTGGTGGACTTCGGCCTGGTGAAGGACGTGGCGCACCGTGGTGACGCCGGGCTCACCCGGGCGGACGTGGTGGCCGGGACACCCCTGTTCCTCTCCCCGGAGGCGGTGACCGCCCCCGACCGGGTGAGCGACCGCTCCGACCTCTACGCCCTCGGGGCGGTCGGCTACTTCGCCCTGACCGGCACCCATGTCTTCACCGGGCGAACGCTGGTCGAGGTGTGCTCTCACCACCTCCACACCCCCCCCGAGGCGCCGTCGGTCCGCCTCGGCCAGCCCGTCGATCCGGAGCTGGAGTCGCTGATCCTCGACTGCCTGGCCAAGGACCCGGCCGGGCGCCCGGCGGGGGCCCGCGAGGTCCGGCGCCGTCTCGAGCAGTGCGAGGCCTTCGGGGACTGGACGAGCGAGGACGCCGCCGCCTGGTGGAAGGAGCACGGCCCGGCCCTCGCCACCGCCCCCCTGGCGGTCGAGACCTCCGAGTTGACCCTCACCCGCCAGCGCAGTGACCCGCGCGCGGACTCATGAGCTCTCCGACGCCGGCTCACCGCTCCGTGGTCGCGTGGGTCGTGGCCCAGCCCGGGGACGAGAGCCTCGCCGTCCTCGACCCCGCCCCCGAGGGTGTGCGCCTCGTCGTGGGCGCGGAGCCGGAGGAGTTCGACGGAGCGCCCCACCCCGACGTCGTCTTCGACTGCTGGTCGGGACCCCGCCGGGTCGCCGGCGTGCTCGCCCGGGTCCCGGACCTCGAGTGGTTCCACTCCCGCTCGGCGGGGCTCGAGGGCGTTCTGGTGCCCGAGCTCGTGGCCAGCCCTGCCCTCGTGACGAATGGGCGAGGGGCCTTCAGCCACTCGCTGGCGGAATTCGTCGTTGCCGCGCTGCTCTTCTTCCTGAAGGACCTGCGGCGCCTTCTGCGGAGGCAGGAGGAGGGCGCCTGGGATCCCGAGGACATGGAGATGCTCCACGGGCGCACCCTCGGCATCGTCGGCTACGGCGACATCGGGCGGGCCACCGCGGCGCTCGTGCGTCCACTGGGAGTGAAGGTCCTCGCCCTGCGTCGGCGACCGCGGCTCTCGGGGGACGATTCCCTGGTGGAGGAGGTGCTGCCGCCAGAGCGCCTGCACGACCTCATGGCACGGTCGGACGACGTCCTGGTCGCCGCCCCCCTCACGCCACAGACTCGCGGCCTCATCGACGCCGCGGGCCCTCGCCGCCATGAAGCGAACCGCGGTGCTGGTCAACGTGGGCCGCGGACCGGTGGTCGACGAAGCGGCTCTCGTGGCCGCCCTCCAGGAGGGACGCATCCGGGGCGCCGCCCTCGACGTCTTCGAGACCGAGCCGCTTCCGGAAGGGCACCCCTTCTGGGGTCTGGACAACGTGCTCCTGTCGCCGCACTGCGCCGACCACGTGCCGGGCTGGGTGGCGGACGGGACCCGCGTGTTCCTGAAGAACCTCCGGCGCTTCACGCGGGGCGAGCCCCTCCTCAACGTCGTCGACAAGACCCGGGGCTACTGAGTCGGGGGGCTCGGAGCGGTTAAGATCGCGGCCGTGATGCGCGAGGATCGGCCGGTGGCGCCGGTGCCAGGGTCCGAGGCCGTCCGCCTGGCCCGCGAGCTGTGGGGTCTCGACGTCGAAGCCCGGTCCCTGCCCGGCGAGTACGACTCCAACTTCCACGTGACCGTCGGCGAGGGGCCGGGCTTCGTCCTGAAGGTGATGCACCCCGAGCGGGAGCGGGGTCTGGTCGAGCTGCAGTGCGACGCGCTCCGGCACCTGGCCGCTCGCGCCCCCCACCTCGCGCTCCCGCGGGTGCGCCTCACCACCCGGGGCGACACGGTCGCGTCCGTCGAGCTCGGGGGAGACCGCCGGCTCGCCTGGATGCTGACGTACGTCCCCGGGACGGTCCTCGCCCGGGCCCGGCCCCACTCGCCCGAGCTGCTCGGAAGCCTCGGGGGGCTGCTCGGCGAGATGGACGCCGCCCTCGGCGACTTCTCCCACCCGGCGGCGGAGCGCGAGCTGAAGTGGGACCTGGCTCGTGCGGGATGGATCCGGGGACATCTGACCGAGATCGACGGTCAACCGCGGCGCGCTCTGGTCGAGCGGATTCCTCACGCTCTACGAGACCGAGGTCGTGCCGTCGCTGCCGCGTCTTCGGCGGAGCGTCATCCACGGCGACGCCAACGACCACAACGCCATCGCCGGGAGCCCACGGAAGTGGCCGCGGGAGGTCGTGAGCGTGGTCGACTTCGGTGACATGCACCGGGGCCTGCTGGTGGCCGAGCCGGCGGTCGCCGCCGCCTACGCGATCATGGGAAAGCCCGACCCGGTGGGGGCCGCGGCCCGCCTGGTGGCCGGCTACCACGCCGCCCACCCCCTCGAGGAGGCGGAGATCGCGCTCCTGTACGCGCTCGTCGGCACGCGCCTCGCGGTCAGCGTCACGAACTCGGCCCGCGTCAAGCGGCTGAAGCCCGACGACCCCTACGTGACGATCAGCGAGGCCCCGGCGTGGGAGGCCCTCGAACGACTGGCCGCGGTCCACCCGCGCCTCGCCCACTACCGCTTTCGGGAGGCCTGCGGCCTGGCCCCCGGTCCCCCGGGGTCCGGGCGTGGAACGTTGGCTGCGGGCCCGGTCCGACGAGGCGTCCCCGGTTCTGGACGTGGACCTGCGCACCACGCCGAGCCTGGTGTTCGACCTGGGCGTGGGAAGCCGCCTGCTCGGCGCCGATCCCGGGAAGCCGAAGGAGGCAACCCTCACCGGACGCCTCTTCGGCGACATGAAGGCGGCCGGGATCGAGGTGGGAGTCGGCCGCTACGACGAGGCGCGGGGGATCTACCTCTCGGGGCTCTTCGGGGCGGGCGAGCGGCCCACCGACGAGCGCCGTACGGTGCACCTCGGCATCGACCTCTTCGTGGAGCCAGGCTCACCCGTCCACGCGCCCCTCGAGGGGGTGGTGCACACGCTGGCCCACAACACCGCGCCCCAGGACTACGGCCCCCTCGTGATCCTGCGGCACGAAACGGACGACGGGACGCCCTTCTTCACGCTCTACGGGCACCTGAGCGGGGACAGCCTCGACGGGCTCAGCGTCGGCCAGCAGGTGGCGGCGGGCCAGCTCATCGCCCGCGTCGGAGCGCCCCCGACGAACGGCGGCTGGACGCCGCACCTGCACTTCCAGATCATCCTCGACCTGCTGGAGAAGGACGCCGAGTTTCCGGGCGTGGCCTGGGCCAGCCAGCGCGGTGTGTGGACGGGCCTCTCTCCCGACCCCAACGTCCTCCTGGGGATCTCCGCCGACCGCTTCCCGGCCCCGGAGCCGCCGCCCTCGGAGACGCTGGCCGCTCGTCGCGAGCGGCTCGTGCCCAGCCTCAGCCTCTCGTACCGACGTCCGCTGAAGATCGTCCGCGGCTGGAGACAGTACCTGTACGACGAGACGGGTCGGGCCTTCCTGGACGTCTACAACAACGTCCCGCTGGTCGGGCACAGCCACCCGCGGGTGGTGCGCGGCCGCACAGCGAGCAGCTGGCGCTCCTGAACACGAACACGCGCTACCTCCACGACAACGTGGTGCGCTACGCGGAGCGGCTGGCCGATCTCCTCCCGGGGTCCCTGAGCGTGTGTGCGTCTCCTCAACTCGGGAAGCGAGGCCAACGAGCTGGCCCTGCGTCTCGCCCGCGCCCACACCGGCCACGAGGACGTGATCGTCCTCGAGCACGCCTACCACGGGCACACGACCACTCTGGTCGACGTGAGCCCCTACAAGTTCGACGGCCCCGGTGGCCGCGGACGCCGGCCCTGGGTTCACGTGGCCCCCCTTCCCGACGACTACCGCGGGCCCTACCGGCGCCGCGACCCGGACGCGGGGGTGATGTACGCGACGTGACGTCGGGAAGATCGTGGCGCGACTGCGAGTTCGAGGAGCGGGGCCTCGCGGCCTTCCTGGCCGAGACGCTGCCGAGCGTGGCCGGCCAGGTCGTGCTCCCCCCCGACTACCTGAGTGAGGCGTACCGGCACGTGCGCGGCGCCGGCGGCGTGTGCATCGCGGACGAGGTGCAGACCGGCTTCGGCCGCCTGGGCACCCACCGCTGGGGCTTCGAGGCGCCAGGGTGTCGTCCCCGACATCGTGGTCCTCGGGAAGCCGATCGGGAACGCCTTTCCCCTCGCGGCGGTGGTGACGACGCCGGAGATCGCGGCCTCGTTCGACAACGGGATGGAGTTCTTCAGCACGTTCGGGGGGAACCCGGTGGCCGCCGCCGTGGGCCTGGCCGTGCTCGACGTCGCTCGAGGAGGAGGGGCTGCAGGAGAACGCCCGCCGCGTGGGCCAGCACCTGATCGCGGGCCTGCGCCAGCTCCAGGAGTCGTACCCCCTCATCGGCGACGTGCGGGGCTCGGGGCTCTTCCTGGGCGTGGAGCTCGTCCGCGACCGGACGACCCTCGAGCCCGCGACCGAGGAGGCCGCCTACGTCGTCGAGCGCCTGCGCGAGCGCGGCATCCTCACCGGCACCGACGGGCCCCACCACAACGTCCTCAAGCTGCGCCCGCCCCTGGTCTTCACAGCCGAAGACGCCGACCTGTTCCTCGAGACGCTCGGGGCCACCCTGGGAGAGGACGGAGCGCAGGCGAACGTCCAGGCGCCCTCAGTCTGAGCCGGCCACCGGCGCTCGTGCTCTCCGCAGGATGGCCTGGACGATCGTGGCCCCGTGGAAGCGGCCGGTCTCGATGAAGGTGAGGTTGGTGTCACGGCCGGAGACGATCGATCCGGCAAGGTAGACCCCGGGGACGTTGGTCTCGAAGGTGTTGGGGTCGTGCTCGGGCTTCAGGCGCTCCTCGTCGACGCGGACACCGAGGCTCGCCAGCAGCTCCGGGGCGGGATGGTAGCCAGTCAGGAGGAAGACGGCGTCCGCCCCGATCTCCTCCCGACCACCCGACCCCTCGACCGTCACGTGGTCGGGAGTGATCTCGACCACCCGGGCCTCGAATCGGGCGGCGATCGAGCCCTCCTTGATCCGGTTCTTGATGTCGGGGCGGATCCAGTACTTGATGGAGTCGGACAGTCGGTCCCCGCGGTGCACGAGGGTCACGGTGGCGCCCGCCCGGTACAGCTCGAGGGCCGCGATCGCCGCCGAGTTCTTCCCCCCCACCACGACCACGCGCTTGCGGTAGAAGGGATGGGGCTCGTCGTAGTAGTGGGAGACGTGGGGCAGATCTTCGCCAGGAACGCCCAGGCGATTGGGGTGGTCGTAGTAGCCGGTGGCGAAGACGACGTTGCGGGTGCGGCGCTCGCGCCCTCCGGCCGGGCCGTCGGGCCCGTCCGGACCGGTCGTGACCCGGAAGGCATCGCCGTCGCGCTCCACCTTCAGCACCTTCTCCCCGAGGGAGACACCCAGGCCGAACGTGTCGACGACCCGCCGGTAGTACTTCAGCGCCTCGAGCCGGGTCGGCTTCTCGTAGGGCGTGACGAAGGGCAGGCCCCCGATCTCGAGGAGCTCCGGGGTGGTGAAGAAGGTCATGCCGTGAGGGAAGTGGTAGATCGAGTTGACCAGCACACCCTTCTCCACGATCTCGCAGCTCAGCCCGGCCTCCTCGGCGGCAATGGCCACGGCGAGCCCGGCCGGCCCGGCGCCGATCACGACGACGTCGATCGTTCTCACGCACCCATCATAGCGGCCATCGGCTCCCGGCAGCGTCTCGAGACCCTCGCGGACGGGCACGGCCCCGGAGGTGGGGCGCTCGGCCGGAACGCCGCAGCCGGACCGGCCCCGAGGTATGGGGCTCGGTTTCTCTCCGACCCCAACATCCTGAGCGTCCATCCGGATCCAACTCGTTCACTCTCAACGAGTTGTCGAGCTGTGGCACAATGCCTTCATGCCTGCCCGCTCGATCGGTACGGGAACTCTGTCTTTCGGGATGGTGTCCATCCCGATCCGCATGTACTCGGCCGGGGAGTCCTCTTCCGCGGTCTCGTTCAACCTCCTTCACGACAAGTGCAAGTCGCGCCTGAAGCAGCAGTACGTCTGCCCGAAGGACAACGAGATCGTGCCCCGGGACCAGATGGTGAAGGGGTACCAGTTCTCCAAGGACCAGTACGTGGCCTTCACCAAGGAGGAGCTCGAGGCGATGGCCCAGGAGGCGCAGAAGGCCATCGAGATCACCGAGTTCGTCCCTGCCTCCGCCATCGACCCGGTCTACTTCGACCGGCCCTACTACGTGGGCCCGGAGAAGGGCGGGGAGAAGGCCTACCAGCTGCTCAACGAGTCGATGAAGAAGACCGGCCGCTCGGCCCTGGCCAAGTGGGCGGCGCGCGGCAAGCAGCATCTGGTGCTGATCCGCCCCGCCGGCAAGGGCCTGGTCATGCAGCAGCTGCTCTACGCGGACGAGGTGCGCCCGATCTCCGAGGTGCCGATCGGCGACGCCGAGCTCACCGACGCCGAGCTGAAGCTCGCCGAGCAGCTCATCGAGCAGATCGCGTCCGACGAGTTCCACCCCGAGCACTACGAGGACGAGGTCAAGAAGCGCTACCTCGAGGCCATCCAGAAGAAGGTCGAGGGCCAGGAGATCACCGCCGCGCCCGAGGCCCCGAAGGCCCAGATCATCGACCTCATGGAGGCCCTCAAGGCGAGCCTGGCCGCGAAGGGCGAAGCGAAGGCCGGGGCCCCGGCGGCGACGGGGTCCGAGTCGGACGACAAGGCCACCGGCACGGAGGGCTGACATTCCGAGTTCGCCCCCCTGGACGTCGAACTCGGAATCCGTTTGGAACCCCGGGTCCCCTCGCCCCCTACGGCTCACGCCCCTCATCGGGCGACGCCCCTCCGGAGCGCGCCGCTTCCCTGCTCAGGATGACCGCGGGCATGCGTGACAGCCTGGCCCGGGTCAGCCGCGACGTCGTCGCCTGCGAGAGGTGTCCGCGCCTGCGCGAGTGGTGCCGGAGGGTCGCCCGCGAGAAGGTGAAGCGCTTCCGCGACGACGACTACTGGGGTCGACCGGTCCCGGGCTTCGGTGACCCGAAGGCCCGCCTCCTCGTCGTGGGCCTCGCCCCCGCGGCCCACGGGGCCAACCGGACCGGGCCGCGTCTTCACCGGGGACCGCTCGGGAGACTTCCTGTTCGCGGCGCTGCACCGTGCCGGCTTCGCCAACCAGCCGGAGTCGACGGACCTCGGAGACGGGCTGCGCCTGAGGGACGCCTTCGTCACGCCCATCGTGCGCTGCGCCCCTCCCGCGAACAAGCCGACGCGGGACGAGATCCTCGCCTGCCGGGACTACCTGGCCCGCGAGTGGGCGCTCTTCGCCCCCCGCCTGCGCGCCGTGCTCGTGCTGGGCCGGGTGGGGATGGACGGTCTGCTGGCCATGCTCCGGGAGACGGGCCGGCTTCCGGCCGGGCCGCCTGGCCTTCGGCCACGGGGTCACCCACGATCTCGGGGGTCCCCGGGGCTCCGCCTCTTCTGCTCGTACCACCCGTCGCAGCAGAACACGTTCACCGGTCGGCTCACCCCGCGCAGCTTCGACGCGGTGCTGCGCAAGGTCGTGCGGCACCTGGAGCCGTCGCCGCCCCATCCCCGGCTCGCGGGCACGCAGACGCGGACGACCCGCCAGGAGGTTCCACCTCGTGAAGATCACCCTCTCGCCTCTTCGGATCGCGCGCCCGTGGGTGCCGGCGGTCCTCGCTCTCGCTGGCGGCCTCTGCGCCACGCCCGCCGGCCGCCGAGGTCCGCTCGGGGTCCTTCGAGTCGCCCTCCCTGGGACGACAGGTGAGCTACGTCGTGGACCTGCCGCCCTCCTACGACGAGTCCTCGAGAGCGCTACCCCGTCGTCTACGCCCTGCACGGCCTCTTCGAGGGCGTCCGGCTTCTGGGAGCGCCGTGGCCTCGCCCGGGAGCTTCAGCGCGCTCCGGGAGAGCGGCGCGGTCCCGGACTTCGTCGTGGTCGCGGTGGACGGGGGCAACTCCTTCTTCGTCAACGGACCCCGCGGCCGCTACGAGGACCTGGTGACGAAGGACCTCATCGCCCACGTCGAGTCCACGTACCGGGTCGAGGCCGGACGCGCGTCCCGGGCCCTTCTCGGGATCTCGATGGGCGGCTACGCCGCGCTGCGCATCGCCTTCACCCGCCCCGACCTCTTCGCGGCGGTGGCGACGCACAGCGCCATGCTGCTCGAGACGCCCCCGTCGGCCGCCCAGGGCGCGCGGCCGGGGCACATGCGGGCCTTCCACGGGGTCTTCGGCGACCCGATCGACGCGGCGCTCTGGAAGAGAACGACCCGCTCGCCCTGGCGCGCGACGCTCGAGCCCTCGACCAGCCCCGCCCTCTACATGGACTGCGGGGCGGAGGACCGCTACGGCCTCGCCCGGGGGCACCGCGCCCTCGGCCGCATCCTCGACGAGCGCGGCGTGCCCCACACCCTCGAGCTTCCCCCCGGCGACCACGGCTACGACTTCGTCCGCGCCCGCCTCGCCGAGAGCCTCTCCTTCCTCTCCACGCGCCCTTCGACGAGATAGGGGGTCAGGTCGTGAATGGTGAATCGGGGATCGACAGACGTCCTCTCCAGGTGACGCAATTCAACATTCACGACCTGACCCCGTCGTGTGCTGTAATGGGTTGATGACCACTCTGGCTCTTCTTCTGGTTCTGGCGCAGGCGACGCAGGCGACGGACAGCGGTGGGCCCGGCGGCCGAGCCGAAGCGGCCGGCGATCACCATCCAGACGGTGGAGGCGCCGGGCGTGCAGGTGTTCCACCTGAACATGCCCTGGGGCCCCGAGACCTTCGCGGCCATGGAGCGACCGGGGGAGGGCTTCTACAACCGCCGGAGCTGGCCGTTCGCTCGGATGGAGACGACGAGGGCCCTGAAGATCGAGGACACCGCGCTCCCCGCCGGCAACTACGCGCTGGTCTTCCACCCGAACACGCCGGAGGACGAGGGGATGAGCCTCGAGGTCCGGAAGATCGCTCCCGGCGAGTTTCTCCAGAACGGCAACGTCATGACCCGCACCCCCGAGGGCGAGACGGTCTGGCAGGCCCCGGTGACGTTCGAGACCGGGCGACGCCACGCTCCCCGCCCTCGAGATCGGACTCACGCCGGACTCGGCCGGCCTCCGGCTCGACGTGCGCTACGGGGACCGCCGGACGCACCAGAGCGTTCCAGGAGCCGTGAGCCGCGTCACGGGGCCGTCAGCGCGGGACGGAGCCGATCAGCGGCCGGACGCCGGAGCCTACCGCCCGGCCGTGTGGCCGGGGTAGCTGTACTCGGGCTGGTAGGCGCCGTCCGCCGGCGCGGGGTCCATCACCACGCGCCTGGAGGCGGGGGGTCAGGCACTCCACGTAGGCGCTGAGCTCGGGGGGCGGGGGCTCCAGCCGGTGCATGTCCTCGGCATGCCGCACCCCGGCCCAGGCCAGATGGACCTCCGTCATCCGCCCTCCCTGCACCTCGATGTGGAAGGCGAAGCTGACCGGGTCGCGCAGGGGGTTCGCGAAGGAGCAGGCGCCCTGGCCCGCGCGCATCTCGCGGAAGACGTACCGCGCCAGGCGGGCGAGGTCGGAGATGCCGGCCTCGGACGGGTCGGGAGCCCCCGGGGGCAGCGGCGGCGGCGCCGGCGTCGGGGTGGGCGCCACCGGTCGGACGTCCCGGGCCGGGTCGTCTCGCGTCGAGAGCGGGCGCGCGGCCGCGTCACCGGACGGAGCGCGCACGGCCGGGCGACGGCGTGGGGAGGACGCTGACCGGCCGGGGCGCGTCGGGGTCACGGCACGCGACGAGCGCGACGAGCATCAGCGGGACGGGGAGGAAGTGGGCGCAGGCGCATGGAGGTCAGCGATGATCGCCGCGTCCGGGGGCGGCTGTCCACCCGTGGACGGATCCGGAGAACGGCCGATCGATCGTCAGGTCTCGAGTCCCATCCGCTGCCGGACCGCGCGGAACCGCGGCTCGCCGGTGGAGCCCCCGGAGCAGCGTGTCCTGGTGCATCGCCAGGGGAGGGTTGCGCTCCTCGCAGGCTTTCTCGACCCAGGTCAGAGCGCGAGGCGGTGTCGCCGAGCCCCGCGAAGGCCCACGCGAAGAACGTGGGCGAGACATACGTGGCGCGGGACCTCTCGGTGAGCTCCGCGATGAGGCTCTCGGCCTGCTCGCGGCGCCCCGACGCGCCGCACGACGCGGGCCAGCCAGCTCAGGTAGTAGAAGCCGCGCGCCCGACAGGGTGACGGCTCTCTCGAGAACGGCCACCGCCTCGTCGTGCCGGGAGCTGTCGGAGTAGGCCGCCACCGAGGACCCACAGCGTGTAGAGGAAGTCCGAGTCCATCTCGAGGGCTCGGTCGAGCGCGGCGACCGCGTCGTCGCTCCGACCCTGGGTGAACAGCGACAGCCCCAGGCAGGTGTTCGCGTAGGGCGACAGCGGGTCCAGGGCCAGGGCCCTCTCGGCCATCTCCACGGCCCCGCCGGTAGCGCCCGGTCGAGCCGAGAAGGAAGCCGAACCAGCAGTGGGCGAGGACGTCGTCGGGATTGCCCTCGGATCGGCCCGCTCGAAGCTCTCGCTCGGCCCCGGCCCAGTCCCAGAGGAGCCACATCTGCAGCAGCCCGCGGGCGGCGTGGGCCTCGGCCGAGGCCCTGTCGAGGGCGAGCGCGCGGTCGACGGCGTCCTGGGCCTTCTCCCGGGCCAGGGCCGGCTCCATGCCGTAGTAGCCCGAGGCTGCTGTAGGCGTTGGCCAGGCCGACGTGGGCCAGGGCGTAGCCCGGGTCCTTCCTCGCGGCCTTCTCGAAGAAGGACGCCGCCTTCTGCAGCGAGTCGCTCTCCCGCCGGTACCAGTTGTGCTGGCCCTTGAGGTACAGGTGGTAGGCCTCGACGTCGTCGGTGTGTCGCTTCTCGAGCCGCCGGCCTTCGCCCTCCCCCACCAGCCGGACCCGGAGGGCGTCGACGATGTTCCCGGAGATCTCGTCCTGGATGGCGAAGACGTCCTCCATCTGGCGGTCGTACCGCTCGGACCAGAGGTGGGAGCTGTCGCCGACGTTGATCAGCTGGGCGGTGACGCGGAGGCGCTGGCCGGCGGTGCGCACGCTGCCCTCGAGGACCTTGTCGACCCCCAGGGTCCGGCCGATCTGCCCGAGGTCCAGCGGCCTTGTCCCGCGAACTGGAACGACGACGCCCGGGCCACGACCCGCAGCCCCTCGACCTTCGTGAGGGCGTTGATGATGTCCTCGGCCATCCCCTCGCAGAAGTAGTCCTGGTCCTTGTCCGGGCTCATGTTGGCGAAGGGCAGGACCGCGACCGTGGGAAGCGACGGCGCGCCGGTCGACGCGGGCCTCGGGCTCGCCGGTCCGAGGCTCCCTCCAGCGCGAAGGCCAGGTCCCGGGCCGACTGGAACCGCTCGCCGGGGCGCTTCTCCAGGCAGCGCGAGACGATGCGCTCGAGCGCGGGCGGCACGCGCGACGCCGATGGAGCTCGAGCTCGGGCGGGTGCTCCTTGAGGATGGCGCTGATGGCGTCGGCCGCCGACTCGCCCTGGAACGCGCGCGTCGCCCGAGAGCATCTCGTAGAGCACGGCCCCGAGGGAGAAGATGTCCGTCCGGTGATCGGCGTGCTGGCCCCGCGCCTGCTCCGGCGACATGTAGCCCGCGGTCCCCATCACCGTGCCGGGCGCGGTGTGGCGGGACAGCGTCTCCAGATCGTCCGCCCTCTTCCGGATCCCGGCCCCCGGTCCACCTTCGCCAGGCCGAAGTCGAGGATCTTCAGCCGCCCGTCGGTGGTGACGAAGACGTTCTCCGGCTTGAGGTCGCGGTGCACGATCCCCTTCTCGTGCGCCGCCGCCAGCCCGCGGGCGATCTGGCGGGCGAGGTCCGTGGCCTTGCGGACCGGCAGGCGGCTCGAGCGGTCAGCCGCTCGCGGAGCGTCTCGCCCTCGAGGAGCTCGGTGACGGCGTAGGAGACCCCCTGGTCCTCGCCGAAGTCGTAGATGGCCAGGATGTTCGGGTGGGCGAGGGCGGCGACGGCCTTGGCCTCGCGCTCGAAGCGGGCCTGCGCCTCGGGAGACGTCGCCGAGGTGCGCGGGCAGCACCTTGACCGCGACCTCGCGGTCGAGCTTCAGGTCGCGGGCCCGGTAGACCTCGCCCATGCCGCCGGCGCCGAGGGGCGCGACGATCTCGAAGGTGCCGAGTCGGACTCCGGGGGCAAGACCCATGGGTCAGAGCGGCGGCTCATGACAGGGTAGCGGCGGTCAGTCCCGAGTATACGACGGCCGGCGCCGGGCGCGGCCCGGTGGCCGCCGCCGCATCGGCGACGGAAACGGCGTCGGGCACCGACCTCGCGTGTTTCGTCCGCGAAACACGGGAGACGGGACGGTCCGGTCTGGACGTCCGCTCAGGGCAGCGAGGGGACAATGCGCGGCGGGAGACGACCTGCCGCACGGGCGTCGCCCTAAGGGTATTCTAATCAATCACGATAGCGGCCGGGCCGCTTGACCGGCCCGACTTCACACTGCGCACGGCGGTCGACACCAACGAACGAGCCAAACCGGCCGACGCCGATCGCGCCGAACCGCCGTCAGGCCCGCGGATTGCACTCGCCGTCGGTCGGGGAGTCTTGTCGATGAGCGCACCTCGCGCCGGAGAGCGCCCGATGAGCTGGTGCCGCCGCTTCCTCCGGGAGCCCGACGAGGAGCGACAGGCCGAGCTGCGAGGCCGTCCAGGAGAGGTTCGGGAGCTTCACCGGCGCTCCTCGACGGCAACAAGCGGGTGCTCAAGGTGATCGCCGACATGGAGGAGAAGTCCCAGGGCGAGCACCTGTTCGACATCAACTACATCCGCGTCGAGTCGGGCCGAGGTCCGGGAGGGCGTCGGCCGACATCGTCGAGAAGATGATCGCCCTCGGCGGAGAGGCCGTACGCCGCGCTCCGGGAGCGGCACGCGGCCATCGAGGCGGAGATCGACGCCGTCCTCGAGGGCCGCCGCGAGGTCCCGGAAGACGACTACACGATCCCCTTCGGCGCAGCTCGACCGCTCGCGCGCCGACAGCGTGGGCGGCAAGAGCGCGCAGCTCGGGGAGCTGGCGAGCCGTCTCGCGCCTGCCCGTGCCCGAGGGCTTCGCGGTCTCGGCCTGGGCCTACAAGCGCTTCGTGGACGCCAACGACCTCCAGGCCCGCATCACCGGCGCACATCCAGTCGCTCGACGTGCGGCGCCTCGAGGACCTCGAGCAGGCCAGCCGGGCGATCCAGGGAGATGGTGACGCGAGGCCGAGATCCCCTCCGACCTGGCCGACGCCCTCACCACCGCCGCCGCCGAGCTCGAGGCGCGCTCGGGCTCGAGCCGCTTCGCCCTGCGGTCGAGCGCCCTGGGCGAGGACGCGCTCCTGAGCTTCGCCGGGCAGTACGCCACCTTCCTCGGCGTCCGCCGCGACGAGATCCTGGACCGCTACCGTCAGGTCCTGGCCGGCAAGTTCTCCCCCCAGGCCATCTACTACCTCCTGAGCCACGACCTCCGGGAGACGGACATGGCGATGGGCGTGGCCTGCGTGGCGATGGTCGACGCCGCCGCGAGCGGGGTCGTCTACACCCGCGACCCCCTGCGCCCCGACGAGACCGACGTTCTCGTCCACTCGATCTTCGGGCTGGGCCAGTACCTCGTCGACGGCACGCTGACGCCCGACCTGTTCCGGGTGGCCCGCGGCGACGGATCGGTCCTGGGCTCCACCGTGGCCCGCAAGCCCGTCCGCCTGGCCCTCCGGCCCGGACGGTACGGTCGCGGAGGAGGTCGTCCCCGAGTCGGAGCAGGACGTCCCCGTCGCTGGACGAGAAGGCCCTGGCCACGCTGGCGGCCTACGCGGCGCGCCTCGAGGAGCACTACGGGAGCCCGCAGGACATCGAGTGGGCCCGTCGACCGGAGAGGGCCGCGATCCTCCTGCTCCAGACCCGGCCCCTGCGCGTGCTCCGCCCCGCCGCCTGCACCGACGCTCTCGACGTCTCGGGCCTGTCGGAGCTGCGCACCGGGGGCACCACCGTCTGCTGCGGCGCCGGGACCGGCCCGGTCTGCCAGGTGCGGGGCCCCGGGGACCTCGACCGGGTCGCCGACGGGGCGGTCGTCGTCTCGGCGCGGCCCTTCCCCGGCCTGGTCACCGTCATGGGCAAGGCGAGCGCGATCGTGACCGAGGTCGGCGGCGTGGCCAGCCACATGGCCACCCTGGCCCGGGAGTACCGGGTGCCCACCCTGGCCGGCATCGACGAGGCCACCGCGATCCCGGAGGGCGACCGGGTGACGGTCGACGCCACCGGCGGATCGATCTTCGCGGGCGAGCACCCCGAGCTGGCCGAGGCCCGGCGTCCCGAGCACGAGCTGTTCGAGGACACCGCGATCTTCGAGCTGCTGGAGAGGGTCCTGGCGACAGGTCGTCCCCCTCAATCTCCTCCACCCCGGCGCCCCGGAGTTCCGCCCCGAAGGGTGCCGCACGCTGCACGACATCACGCGCTTCGCCCACCAGAAGGCGATGGAGGAGATGTTCTCCGGGGCCATGAAGGTCGGCCACCGCCACGGCTTCGGCCTCCGGCTCGCAGACGACCATCCCCCTCGAGGTCCGCCTGATCGACATGGACGGCCCCGCGGCCGAGCAGGACGGGAAGCGGAAGGTCGCGGTGGACGACCTGCGGTCCGCGCCCCTCAAGGCCTTCTGGAAGGGCGTCGAGGAGGAGGGCTGGCCGGCCCACGCCCGGCCGGTGAACCTGAGCGGGTTCGTGTCGGTGGTGACGACCCAGATGGGCACCGGCAGCCGGCAGGACTTCGCGGAGGCCAGCTTCGCCCTGCTGAGCGCGCAGTACATGCTCCTCAGCCTGCACCTCGGCTACCACTTCACCACCTTCGAGTCGATGCTGACCCCGGAGCCGAGCAAGAACTACATCCGCATGCAGTTCAAGGGAGGCGGGGCCTCGGCCGACCGCCGGACCCGGCGCATCCGCCTGATGATGGACCTGCTCTCGAGGATGGGCTTCGAGCACGCGAGCCGGGGGGACTTCCTCGACACCAGCTTCTCGTACGCGGACGAGGCCGCCATCGCCGACCGGCTGCGCCTCCTCGGCCGCCTCACCATGCTCACCAAGCAGCTGGACATGGCCCTCTCGAACGACAACATCACCGACTGGTACACCGAGGACTTCGCCCGCAAGCTCGGACTCGAGGGTCCCGACGGAGAGGCCCCGCCATGAGGACCCCCCGCGGTCACCTCCTCGGCCGCGCCGGCCTGGTGGGCGCGTGGCCCCGCCTCGGCCTCCTGGCCATGGCCCTGCTCTTCGTGGCCCTCGGGGTGGCGGTGTTCCTGGTCTACCAGAACGCCGGCATCATGCTCGAGCAGATCCGGGACGACTTCAACCAGCAGCAGCTCATCCTCGCCCGCCAGGCCGCGGCCCAGGTCGACGCCGACCTCGGCGACATCGCGGTGGCCATCGAGAGCCTGGCCCACAACCTTCCCGGGACGGCCGGGGACGGCTACGGCCTGCGGGCCTTCTACGAGTGGGGACGCCCGAAGGGGGTGCTCGCCATCACCGTGGTCTCCCCCGACGGCCGGGTCCTGGCCGCGCCACCACGACCCCTCGGTCGACGTGGAGACGATGATCCGCGGACTGACCGACTGCTCGACGGGGCCGTCGCACCCGGCGATCCTCGGCCCGCTGCTGAGCGAGGACCAGGGGCCGGAGTCGGTGCCGGTCACCGCCGACATCTGCCACCCCCTCCATTCGATCGAGGACGCGGGCGTGCTGTACGCCCGGCTCGACGTCACCCGGCTGATCTCCCGGGCCCTGGGCCCGATCCGCTCCGGCCGCACCGGCTACGCCTGGGCCATCGACGCCGAGGGGATGTTCCTCTACCACCCCGACCACGAGTTCGTCGGCCGGAGCGCCTTCGAGGCCCGGCACGAGCGCCAGCCCTACATCAGCTTCAGCGAGATCGACCACATCATGCGGGACCAGATGCTCCAGGGCGAGGAGGGCATGGGGATCTACGAGAGCGGCTGGCACCGCGGCGTCGAGGGCCAGATCGAGAAGCTGATCGCCTTCACCCCCGTCCCGAGCGCGGTCCTCGGCGGGACCCACGTGTGGTCGGTGGCGGTGGTGGCCCCCACCACCGAGGTGGCGGAGGCCGTGCGCCGAGTGTACCGCCGCCAGTACGCGGCGGAGGGAGCGCTCATCGTCGGCATGCTCGTGCTCGCCGCCCTCGCCGTCGCCGACCAGCGCCGGCGCTCCGCGGCCCTGGCGCGACAGATCGGCCGCCAGGAAGAGTACATGCTGAGCATCCTCAACAGCTCCGCCGACGCCATCGTCTTCGTGGACAACGACAACCACGTCCAGGTCTGGAACCGGGGCGCGGAGCTGCTGTTCGGCTACACCGCGGAGGAGATGGTCGGGCACACCTTCCGCCGGCTCGTCCCCCCGGAGATCGACGCCGAGGCCGAGCTGCGCCGCATCCAGGAGGAGGCGGCCCGCAAGGGCTTCGTCCGGGACTACGTGGCCACGCGCATCACGAAGGACGGGCAGCGGGTCACGGTCGACATCACCCGCACCCCGGTCCACTCGGAGAAGGGACGGGTGATCGGGAGCACGGTCATCATCCGCGACGTGACGGCCAAGATGGAGTGGGAGCAGCGCATCTACCACACCGAGAAGCTCGCCTCCATCGGGAACCTCGCGGCGGGGGTGGCCCACGAGATCAACAACCCCCTGGCCGTGATGCTGGGGTTCACCGACCTGCTTCTCGAGCGGGCGGAGCCCGGGACCGCGGACTACGAGGACCTGAAGGTGATCGAGGAGAGCGGCAAGAGCGCCCGAAAGATCGTGGAGAACCTCCTCGGCTTCGCCCGGGTCACCGAGGGCCTCGAGGACACGGTGGACGTGCACCACTGCATCCGCACCGTCGCCGGCATCGTCAAGAACACCCTGATGACGGCCAAGGTCGAGCTGGTGCAACGAGGTCCCCGAGGGCCTGCCCCGGGTCTGCGGGGACTCGCGCGAGTACCAGCAGGTGGTCTTCAACCTCATCAACAACGCGGTGGCGGTGATGAAGGACGAGGGGGGCACCCTGACTCTCTCTGCAGAGGCGGAGGACGACCGGGTCCACCTCCGCGTGACCGACACCGGAGCGGGGATTCCGGACCGGATCAAGGCCCGGGTCTTCGACCCGTTCTTCACCACCAAGAAGGTCGGCGAGGGCACCGGGCTGGGGCTCTCGCTCTGCTACGGGATCGTGACCAAGTACGGAGGCCGCATGAGCTTCACCAGCTCGAGCCTCGAGGACCACCCCGACCAGCCCTCGGGCACGACCTTCACGGTGTCCATGCCCGTGTGCGACCGCCCCCGGACCACCGGCCTCGACGAGGAGGAGCCGGACGAGCCCGGGATCGAAGGAGGACTCCAGTGACGCAGCGCATTCTCGCCGTCGACGACGAGGTCCACATGCTGAGGCTGCTCGAGAGGATCATCTCCGAGAAGACCCCCTACTCCATCGTCACCACCAACAGCTCCCTCGAGGTGCCGAGGCTGCTGGAGAACGAGAGCTTCGACCTGATCCTCACCGACCTGAAGATGCCGGGCATGGACGGCCTCGACATCCTCCGCACGGTCAAGGAGCAGGGCCGCGACGAGGAGATCATCATCCTCACCGCCTTCGGGTCCCTGGAGACGGCCATGGAGGCCCTCACTCACGACGTCTTCGACTACATCACCAAGCCCTTCAAGAAGGAGCAGATCCTCCACACGGTGAACAAGGCCATGCGCTGGCAGCGGCTG
This sequence comes from uncultured Acidobacteriota bacterium, assembly GCA_963700695.1. Taxonomy (GTDB): domain Bacteria; phylum Acidobacteriota; class Vicinamibacteria; order Fen-336; family Fen-336; genus JAJDNS01. The sequence goes on from CAVOYO010000011.1 coordinate 70,887, forward strand.
AAGCGCGAGGTCGGCGGCGACCGCGGCGCTGTTCGAGCGCGAGCCGTACGCCGAGGCGGAGCGGGCCTTCCAGGCCGAGTATCTCCGGCGGCTGCGCGAGCGCTGTGGCGACGATCCTGAGAAGATGGCGCAGCAGTCCGGCCTTCCCGCGGCGGTCGTCGCCGAGTGCCTGCAGGGCGCGGGCATCGAGGGCCGCTGAGGCCGGCTCCGCCCACGGAGGGAGACCCTGATGGAGAGCAAGCGCGCCAGCGACCTGATGATCCCGCTGAGCGACTACCCGCACATGCCCTACTGGTTCACCCTGCGCCAGGCCATGGCCACGCTGCGCAGCTCTCGGATCGAGGTCGACGGGAAGGTGTCGCTGCCGCGGGCCTTCCTCGTCTTCAACGAGGCCTACGAGCTGCTCGGGGTGGTGCGCCGGCGCGACATCCTGCGCGGCCTCGAGCCCCAGTTCCTCGAGCAGAAGCGGCAGAGCTACCCGCGCAAGCTCTTCCACGTGAAGGCCGACCCCGACCTCTTCGAGCTCGGCAACGGCAAGGTCGCGAGCCGGATCAAGGAGCGGGCGGAGAGGCCGGTCGGCGACGTGATGCAGCCGATCAAGGTCACGCTGCAGCACGACGACCACCTGATGAAGATCATCTACGAGATGGTCGAGAACAACCTGAGCATGATCCCGGTCCTCCAGGACGGGAGCGTGGTCGGGGTCGTCCGCTCGGTCGACGTCCTCGACGAGGTGTCCAAGCTTGTCCTCTAGCCCCGGCCGGGCGCGGCCTCCCCCCGATGCCGGAGCACGTGCGCCTCGCCCGCGCGGGACGCCAGGTGGACTGGCGTCGGATCTTCTTCATCCTCCTGGGGCTGGGGCTCTTCGTGGCGGTGCTGCTGTCGCCGGCGTGGCCCGACGCGGTGGACCCCATGGGCGAGGCGTTCGAGCTGACCCGGGAGGGAAAGGCCTCGATCGCCCTCTTCGTCCTGGCCCTGGTCTGGTGGGTCTTCGAGGTCGTGCCCATCGGCGTCACCGCCATCGCCATCGGCGTCGTCCAGGCCCTGCTCCTGATCCGCCCCGCGAAGGTGGCGTTCGGCGACTTCATGGAGCCGTCGGTCTGGTTCATCATCGGCTCGCTCGTCATCGGCATGGTCTTCACCCGGACCGGCCTCACCAAGCGCATGGCCTACCGGGTGCTCGTGCTCGTGGGCGAGCGCACGAGCATGATCTACCTGGGCTGCTTCGTGATGACGGCGGCGATGACCCACATCATGGCCCACACCGCGGTGGCCGCCGCCGTCTTCCCGCTGCTGATGGCGATCTACTCGCTCTACGCCGAAGACGACCGGCCGACGCGGTTCGGCAAGGGGCTCTTCATCGGCATGGCCTTCGTGGCCGGGGCGGGGAGCATCGTCACCCTCCTGGGGGCGGCCCGGGGCGCGGTGGCCATCGGGTTCTTCAACGACATCGCCGGGCGAGAGGTCCCCTTCTTCGAGCTCACCTGGTACATGTTCCCGGTGGGCTGGGTCATGGTCTTCCTGCTCTGGGGCTTCTGCATGGTGTTCTTCCCCCCGGAGCAGAAGACCATCCCCGGCCTGCGCGAGCGGGCTCGGCACCTGCACTCGCGCCTGGGGCCGATCTCGCGGGACGAGGTCCTCGCCCTCGTGATCGTCCTCGCCACCGTGGGGGTGATGATGGCGCGCTCCTTCGTCCCTGCCCTCGAGCCCCTGAACAAGAGCGCCATCATCCTGGTGTCCACCATCCTCTTCTTCCTGCTCGAGATCCTCACCCTGGACGACCTCGAGCAGATCCCGTGGAACATCGTGCTGCTCTTCGGCGGCGCCATGAGCATCGGGTTGTGCCTGTGGCAGACCGGGGCCGCGAGCTGGATGGCGGTCCACTGGCTCGTCCTGTTCGAGGGGGCCCCCTGGTTCGTCTTCGTCATGGGGGTGGCGCTGTTCGTCCTCGTCATGACGAACGTGATCATGAACGTGGCCGCCATCGCCATCTGCCTGCCGGTGGCGCTGGTGATCGCCGGGTACCTCGGGGTGGCCCCCGAGGTCATCCTCTACGCCTCCCTGGTGACCGCGGGCATGCCCTTCCTGCTGCTGATCGGAGCCGCCCCGAACGCCATCGCCTACGGCAGCGGCCAGTTCACCTCCGGGGAGTTCTTCAAGGCCGGGATCCCGGCGAGCGTCCTGCTGATGCTCGTCCTGGGCCTCTTCGTCTGGCTGATCTGGCCGCTCATGGGCATGCCGATCCTGGCGGGGTAGTCATTCCGAGCGCGCCGGGTTTGAGCATCGCGCGAGGACTGTCATTCTGAGGGCCTCCATTCGTGGCCGTGGCCCGAAGAATCTCTCCGTCGCCGAACGAAGAGATTCTTCGTCGCATGCTCAACGACGAAGCTCCTCAGAATGACCGGCTGTGCTCTCAGCCGCGCGCCGGCGCCCTGAAGACCTCCCACGCCTCCAGGAGGTCCTCGACCAGCTGCAGGGCCACGCCACGCATGCCGGGCTCCATGCGCTCCAGCCACACGAGGTTGCGCACGCGCAGCGCCTCACCCGGGTCATCCTCGGGCGTCCAGGCGTGACCGTGCCCGAGCTGGGCAGCGGCATCGTGGACGACCTCGGCCAGCTCCCCGGGGGAGAGAAGCTCGTCGAGCCGGAGCTCCCGGTACGAGGGCTCCCAGCTCCGCGCCCACCACTCCCGGGATCCCGGCTCGGGCTCGGGTGGGCCGGGGACCACGACGATGATGTCGTGGCGGATGCGACCCACCCGCCCGTACCCCTCGATGATCCGTGCCGCCTGCTCCGATTGGGAGACGTCGAGACACGACACCCCGCTCAGGTCGCTCAGCTCCCGAGCCTCGAGGAGGAGGTCGTCCTCGTCGGCCCGGGTCAGGCCCTCGCAGCGCAGGAGCAGCTTGGGGGTGAGGGCGCTGCCCACGCCCATCCGCAGCCAGCCGATCCGCTTCGGCTCGAGATAGAACGAGGGCAGCTCGGGCTGCTCGGTCCCGATGAGGTCCGCCAGCCGTCGCCGCCGCTCCTCGATGCTCTGGCTGTCCACGCTCTCGACGGGCTCCACCAGCGAATCCGCCCACGCGAGGAACTCGGCCTCCCCCGCCGGCTGCTCCAGGAGCCGATCCCGCATGCGCCAGACGTACGACGGGACCGGCGCCTGGTAATCCCGATCCAGGAGTGCCGCCCGATATCCGGAGAAGAACTCACCGAACAGGCTCTCGCGCTGGTCGGTCCACCCGCGGGCCCGGGTGACCAGGTCCAGGGAGCCCAGGAAGCGGACGATGTCGAGAGCCGCGGGACCACTGATCGAGTCGTCCAGGTCGTCCAGCCCGTGGTCGGTGAGGGTGTAGGCGTACTGGCCCACGTGGGCATCCCCGTGCAGGTGGACGTGCGGCAGACCGTCGAGCGCTGCCCCCAGCGCCTCGCAGGTGGCCCGAGCCCAGGGTCGGTTGATGAAGCGGAAGTAGACGAAGGGGTCGGATTTCAGGTTCGTCGAGGAGCTTCTGGGCCTGGGGCCCGAGGTCGGCCTCCTCGATGAGCAGCCGCGCGGCGCCGGGCGACGGACCGGAGGGTGCCTCGGCGGCACGCGGGGTGCACGCGCCGAGCGCGGCCAGGGCCCCGGCGAAGAGCCCCAGCGGCGGCATCCAACGGGGAGTCACGCGGTGATTCTACCGGGCCGCGCGGCCGATCGCCGAAGCGACGCTGTGCGCGCAGCGTAAGACCGTGCGGCGGCGGATCCGGCCCGAGTGGTAGGCTGAAGCGACCCTCGAGGAAACCGGGTGTGGCGAGAGACGACGAGATTGGGTGAGACCAGCGGAGACACGGACCGGAAGGCGATGGGAACGACCATCGTCGTGACCCTCGGGCCTGCCTCGGCCAGCCCGGCGGCGGTCGCCGCCCTCCGGGACGCCGGGGCCGACGCGGTGCGTCTCAATGGCTCCCACCTCGACGTCGAGGGGCTGCGCCGATTCATCGCCACGGCGGTCGAAGGCGGCTTCGAGAGTGCCCGAATCACCCTCGACCTCCAGGGAGGCAAGACGCGGATCGACGGCCTCGGTCCGCCCGAGGAGGTGCACGAGGGCCACGACGTTCTCCTGACGCCGTCGCCTCTGCCTGGGCATCGCGGCCACACCCTCGTGCTTCCCGTGGACCGCCCCGAGTTCCTCGAGGCTCTCGAGCCGGGGGACACGGTCCGGATCGACGACGGGCGCGTGGACCTGAGGATCATCGAGGCCACCGGGACCGCAGGCGAGGGCGCGTGCCCTGGGAGGCGGGCCGGATCTCCGACCGGAAGGGTCTGACCCTCGCGGGACGCGAGGTCGGCGCTGCCCCCCCGCCTCCTCGACGCCGACCGGGAGCTCCTCCGGGTGGCTCTCGAGCTCGGGGTCGGGACCCTGGCCGTCTCCTACGCGGCGGTGCCGGGGATCCTCCAGGCCACACGAGACACGCTCGGCCTCGGCCGGCGGCCGTCAGGCCCCCCGCGCTGGTGGCGAAGCTCGAGCAGCCCGAGGCCCTCGACCGCATCGAGGACATCCTGGCGCGCTCCGACGCCCTGTGGCTCTGCCGGGGAGACCTCGGCGCCGAGGTGGGGCTGGCGAGGCTCCCGGCGCTGCAGCGCCGCCTCCTCGACGCCACCCTCGGCCGCGCCACGGTCCTCGTGGCGGGCCAGGTCCTCCACCACATGACGGTGAGCCCCCGGCCCACGCGCTCCGAGGCCTGCCACGTCGGCGACCTCGTCGAGCGGGGAGTCGCCGGCTTCGTCCTCTCCGACGAGACCGCGACCGGCCCGCACGGCCCCGAGGCCGTCCGCGTCCTCCGTCAGATCACGGACGGGGCATCGTGAGACAGACAGGCAGGGAGCTGCCCTCGTGACACGCGTGCTCGTCGCCGGGGCCACCGGCTATCTGGGCGGCTTCGTCGCCCGAGAGCTCAAGTCCCGGGGCCACTTCCTCCGAGCCGTGGGTCGTTCCTCGGAAAGGCTCGCCCCCTTAGAGGAGTCCCTCGACGAGGCCGTCGAAGGGCAGGTCACCCGGCCTCGGACCCTCGAGCACCTGTGCGACGGAGTCGAGGTGGTCTTCTCGTCGATCGGCATCACGAGACAGAGGGACGGGCTGACCTTCCGTGACGTCGACTACCAGGGGAACAAGAACCTCCTCGACGTGGCCCTTCGGGCCGGCGTCCGCAGGTTCGTCTACGTCTCGGTCTTCAACGGGCCCCGGCTGCGCCATCTCGACATCGTGGACGCCCACGAGGCGTTCGTCGACGAGCTCGGGGCATCGGGAATCGACTACACCGTGCTGCGCCCCACCGGGTACTTCTCGGACATGGGCCAGTTCCTCCAGATGGCCCGCAGGGGCCGGGTCTGGCTCATCGGCCCGGGGAAAAACCGCGTCAATCCGATCCACGGCGCGGACCTCGCGGCTCTCTGCGCCGACGCCGTCGAGGGCGGGGGCCGCGAGATCGACGTGGGCGGACCCGACGTCATGACCTGGCAAGAGGTGGCAGCCCTGGCGTTCAGGGTTCTCGACCGCCCGGCCCGGGTCACCCATGTTCCCGTGGCCCTGACGTGGGCGGTGGTGCGCGTGGCCCGCCTCTTCAGCCGGCACCAGGGCGAGCTCCTGGCGTTCTTCACCACCATGGCCACCACGGACGTCGTGGCGCCCGCGACGGGAACGCACACCCTGGAGACCCACTTCCGGGAGCTCGGGGCCGGGCCACGAAGACCCGGACACACTCCTTCCAGGGCAGATCGTGGCAGTGGATAACGACGGTCGGTGCGCGCCTACAAGGGGCAGGAGTTGCCAAGGGAGCTCCTGGAGCAGATCGGGGAGGTGGGAGGCTTCGGCCCCACCGGCTCCCACGGCGGAGAAGGCTGGGTACTCCCACCCCGCAGACCGACTGTGACTGCGTGATGTATCCGATGATGCTCATGGCCCACGCCCTCGGTCTCGGCACCTGCTGGAACGGGTACCTGTCCCGGGCCGCCTCGGGCTTCAAGGTCGGCGGGTTCACGGCCCTGAGGGAGCTACTCGAGCTTCCGGACCACCACGACGTGTACGCCGCCGCCACCGTGGGGTTTCCAGCCGTCCGGCTGCACAGCGTGCCCCCGCGCGAGGCCAGGGCGCACTGGGTGGCTGGCTGACGGCCGCGGCCACACGCCGATCAGCGGCCGAAGACCAGGCGAGGCGCGCGGTCGCCGCCTTCATGCTCTCGAGGCCCCGCGCGGCGAGGGTGGGGGCATCGAAGCGCTCCCACACCGGCGGTGTGCAGGGCCGGCGGCGTCATCTCGTCACGGGACTCAGATGATACCGGTTCGGATGTGGCGGGAGGTGGCCTCGTCGCGATCGTCCGGGCGAGGCCCTGGCTCGACGCGCGCGACGCGCGGCCCTCAGTCCACTCGGCACTCCAGCTTCACGATCTCCGATTCCATGCCCCACTCTCCGGCAATGTAGGTGAGCAGGGTCCGGGTGTGCACGATGATCGCGGGATGCCCCCTGGAGTGACATCCGCTGGTTGAAGGTGGTGAGGTACGAGTAGTCCCCGTCGGGATAGAACCCCTTGAGATCCTCGCGGATGGTCTTGTTGTACATCCCGACCTTCTGACCTCCCTCGACGTCGAAGACCTCGGTGTGCTCGTTCTGGTGGTATTGGTACCGGCCACTCCCGTCTTTCGCAAACACCAACGTGGCGGTTCCGTGCCACCACCCCGCGAAGTAGAGCGTCTCGCCGGTGCAGGGATGCGCGTAGTAGAGGCCGACGGCGTCCCGACCCCTGAAGATCACCTCCGCGTCCACGGGCACCACGCCCACGAGAACGAACAGCGTTGCCGACGTCAGAAGAGCTCTCTTTCTCACTGCCTTGTCCTCCTGATCGCATCCGGCCGTGATGAAGCGCTGGCCCTGAGGTCCTCGGCGGCGCGGCGGGCTGCTCTCTCCCTGGGGCTATCCAAGACGCCTCCGACTCTCGAGGACACCACCTGAACGCACTCTGCTAGACTTCGGGCAACTCCCGCCGGGCCGGTGGGTGGGAGCCTCGGCCGAATCGTCGGAGAGATCCGACGAGACCGTTCCCAGGGCAGAAGCTAGGCGGCTGCAGACCAGGCGCCATCTAAGATTTCTCTAAATGTCGCTCGACTCTCCGATTCGAGATGGGCGCGGCAGGGAAGACTCCGAGTCGGCGAGGGCAATCTACCGTTTCGGTGAGTTCGTCCTCTCTCTCTCCGACCACCGGCTCTCGCGGAACGGCGACCACATCCCCCTGAGGCCGAAGTCGTTCGACGTCCTGGTCCTGCTCGTGCGGAACCACGGCCACCTCGTCACCCGCGAGGAGCTTGCTCGCGGCGGTCTGGCCCGACACCCACGTCACGGAGCAGATCCTCAGTCACAGCATCTGGGAGGTGCGGCGGGCGCTGGAGTCAGTCAGGGATCCTTCGCGACACATCAGGACCGTGCCGAGGCGAGGTTACGAGTTCGTGGCCGACGTCACCGAGCTTATGCCGGACGCGGCGGACACGCGAACGACCGGACCCGGACTCGCGCTGCGGCACCTGGCCGCCGGAGGTGTGCTCGTGGCGGGACTCGCCGTGAGCCTCGCGTGGTGGGCGGCCCGGCAGGGCCCGGAGGGCGCGATCCTCCAGCCCGTCCCCCTGACGACGGATCCGGGATTCGAGACCTGGCCCACCTTCTCTCCCGACGGCGGCCGGGTGGCCTTCCAGCGCACCGTCGAGGGCGAGGACGCGATCTTCGTGAAGCGGATCGGCGAGGAGACGGCGGTGCGCCGGACCTTCGGTCCGGGGCTCGATCACGCCCCTTCGTGGTCTCCTGACGGACGCTGGATCGCCTTCTTGCGAGCTGGTCACCCGGTTCGAGGGACCTCTCAGGCTCATGGTGGTCTCTCCGGCGGCCGGCGCCGAGCGGGAGATCGCTCGACTCGACGTGCCGGTGGCCTGGGGCTTCAGGCCGACCTGGACGCAGGACAGCCGGAGCCTGATCGTCCCCGACCGGGAGGGCCCGTCGCTGACCTACGCGCTGTATCGGATCTCGATCGACGGCGGTGGAAGAGCTCGGCTGACCCTTCCCGATGAGGGCTCCGTCGGCGAAGGAAACAAGGATCCGGCGGTCTCCCCCGACGGGACCCGGCTGGCCTTCTCTGTCAACGGGGACCTTCACGTGGTCGGGCTCGACGGGCAGCACCAGCCGTCCGGTCGTCCGCGAAGGCTGGCCCGTGGGGCGCAGCTCGGGGGGCTGTGGGGCCTGGCCTGGACCGCAGACAGTCAGGAGGTGGTCTTCGCGGCCGGGCCGTGGCCCCAGGCCCGTCTGTTCCGGGTCGCGGCGCCGGGAGGCCAGGCTCGTCCGCTGCCCTCGGTGAGCGCGGGTGCGTTTGCGCCGGCCGTCAGCGCGACGGGCAGACGGCTGGCGTACATGGAGTGGATCACGGGGGCGGACATCTGGCAGGTGCAGCTGGACGTCGGAGGGAGACTGGCCTCCGAGCCCGCTCGACTGATCGGATCGAGCCGGCTGGACGCGCACCCGGTCTTTTCACCCGACGGCGAGAGAATCGCCTTCCACTCGGACCGGACGGGAGGTCAAGGCATCTGGATCGCCTCGGCTGCCGGCGAGGGGGCCCACCGCCTGGAGCTCGTCGGTCGAGGGGGGAGCCCCCTCACTCCGGACCCGGGTTTCTCCTGGTCCCCGGACCAGACGGCAATCGTCTTCGCGGTCGAGGGGGACCTCCACGCGGTGAACGTTCGATCCGAGAGGTCCCAGCCCCTGACGAGCGGTCCGGTCGTCGACCAGTCGCCGGCCTGGTCGCCCGACGGCCGCTGGGTCTACTACAGCTCGTTTCGACAGGGTCTGTGGCACGTGGCCCGGGTCCCGGCCCGGGGAGGTCCGCCGGTGCAGCTGACGAAGGACGGCGGGAGGCTTCTGGCAGTTTCCCCGGACGGCCTCCGGGTCTACTTCGCCAACGACGACCAGCTCTGGACGATCCCCGCCGGGGGGGGAGAGCCCGTCCAGATCCTCGCCGTGGCTCCCGACGCAGCGGTGGCGACGGAGCGAGGCCTCTTCTACGCGCTCAACGTCCCCGCCCACAGCATTCGATACGTCGACATCGAGTCCCGGACGTCGAAGACCGTGACCGAGCTCGACAGGTGGATCATGGGGCTCTCAGTCTCCCCGGACGGACGCGATCTCGTCTACGGGCTCCTCGACCACAAGAGAGCGGACCTGATGCTGGTCGAGGGCTTCGAGTGACCCGTCTCCGTCCCCGGGCGGCATCCTGGAGCCAGGCCCTGCCGCCGATCGAGACGGCCGTCGCCGACCTCAGGCCTCGCGCAGCGCGGTGGTGATGGGGAGCCGCGCCCCCCGCAGGGCCGGGAGCAGGCCCCCGATGATGCCCATGACGACGGCGAAGATCAGGCCGATCATCACGATCTCGGGGGTGATCTGGAAGGAGAAGGCGATCTCGCTGAAGCTCTGGGTCTGGCCGGTGGCGGTGGAGAAGCCGTTCATCGGGAAGGCGAGCAGGCACGCCGATCACCCCGCCCAGGAAGGACAGGATCACCGACTCGATCAGGAAGGAGACGAGGATGGACCGCCGCGAGAAGCCGAGGGCGCGCAGGGTCCCGATCTCGCGGGTCCGGGCGGCGACGATCGCGTACATGGTGTTCATGGCCCCGAAGACCGCCCCCACGCCCATGACGAAGGCCACGAAGGTGGCCAGGCTGCGGAGGATCGTGGCCAGGGCGCCGGCCTGCTCCTCGTAGTACTGGCGCTCCTCGAGCGCCTGGAGCTGCATCTGCGGCTGGTCGCGGATCCAGCGGTCGAGCTCGGGGATGGCGGCGGGGTCCTTCATCCGGACCACGAGCGAGTTGACTGCCCGCGCCCCGCTGGAAGATCGCCCCGAAGGTGTCGAAGTCGCCCCAGATCTCGCTCTCGAAGGCTCCGCCCTGGGACTCGAAGATGCCGACGATGTCGAAGCTCTTCTGCTGGTACTTGACGGTTCCCCCGACCCGCATGCCCTCGATCCGCGCGAGGAGCTTGCGCCCCACGATCACCTCGTCGAGGCCGGGGGTGAAGGTCCGTCCCTCCACGACGTCGATCCCGCCCCGGACCTCGAAGGCCCGGGGGGTGACGGCGCGGAGGGTGATGTTCGCGGGCATGCCGTCGCTCAGACGGGGCAGGCCGATGACCACCACCCACTCCCACGAGGCCATGGGCCGCCCCTCGGAGTCGCGGGCGATCCGCTCGTCGACGACGATCTTGTTGCGGTCGTCGAGGGGAACGCCCGAGGTCAGCTCCGAGGCCGAGCCGCGCTGGACGATCATCGCGTTGTCGGTGCGGCCGGTGGACCTGAGCGCCGCCTTGAAGCCCTCGGACATCGACATGAGCACCGCGAACACCGCCACCACCAGGGCGATGCCCCCGATCGCGAGCAGGGTCACCTGCCACCGCACCCGCACGTTGCGGAGGTTGTAGGAGAGCGGGAGAGCCATCAGACCGTCCTCAGCATGTCGGTGATCCGCGCCCGGTAGGCTCCGAGGGCGGGAACGAAGCCGGCGGCGAACCCGAGGAACATCGCGACCCCGAAGCCCAGGGCGGCCACCACGGGCTGGAGGTTGAGCTCGGTGAGACCGATCCCGGCCAGGGCGTCCTGGATCCCCGGGGCGTGGGTCAGGGTCCACATGATCACGTGGCTGCCCCCGATCCCGAGGGCGCCCCCTATCACGCCCAGGAGCAGCGCCTCGGACACCACCAGGCCCATGACCTGGCCGCTCTTGAAGCCCAGGGTCTTGAGGACCGCGATCTCCGTGCGCCGCTCCCGCACCGCCATGCTCATGGTGTTGGCGGTCACCAGGAGGATGGTGAAGGTCACCGCGAGACCGATGCCGTTGAGGAGGAGGGCCAGGTTGCCGGCCATGGAGATGAAGCCGGCGGCGAAGGCCTTCTCGGTCTCGGTGCGGGTGGCGGCGTCGCTGTTGGCGAAGAGGTCGTCGATGGCCTGGCTGATCTCCCCCGCCTGGTCCGGGTCGTCGATCTCCACGTAGTAGACCCCGGCCCCCAGGTTCCGTCCCGTGGCCTCGTAGAGGTACTTGTAGTTGAAGAGCATCATGTTGGTGTCGGTGCCCGGGTAGCGGGCCTCGTCGGTGTCGAAGATCCCCTTCACCACGAACTCGAAGGGACCGTCGGGCTTCCGGTAGGGCGGGATGAAGCTCTCGAGGAAGAAGGTGTCCCCCACCTTCCAGCCGAAGCGGTCGGCGAGCTTGCGGCCGATGACCGCGCCCCGCAGGTCCTGGAGGAAGGCCCGGTACTGGTCGGGCGGCAGCTCGTACTCGGGATACATGGCGAGGAAGGGCTCCGGCTCCACCGCCAGGTTCGGGAAGAAGTTGCTGAAGTCGGTGGTGGACGAGGAGCTCTCGGAGCCCACCTCCTCCTTCTCCGCGGGCAGCGAGCCGCCGAACCAGTGGCCCACCGAGACCCGTTCGCACGCCGTCGAGGCCCTCGATGCGGGCCTTGTAGGCCAGGGGCAGGTTGAAGACCAGGCTCACCGCGTGGCGGGTCACCAGGCGGTTGGCGCTGGAGCTCTCGAGCAGCGAGTTGATCGTGGCCAGGACCGACTGCACGGTGCAGAACAGGAAGATGCACAGCGCGATGGCCAGGACGGTGCTGGTGGTGCGGACCCAGTTCCGCCGGAGGTGCTTGAGGAGGTAGGGCACGTACTTCATGTCTTCTCACTCCTCCAAGTGGCGGGTCGCCGAAGCCGTGTTCATGAGCCAGGCAAGGAGGCGCGCAGACGGCCGGGGCCCCCGACGAGGACGCAGCTCTTCTTCGAAGCTGGCGCGCCCGCAGGCGAACCGGCGGTGGCCGCCGAGCGCCCGGGGCTCCAGGGATCGAACACGGATTCGGCGACGAGCCATCAGTCCTTCAGGACGCCCTTCTCGAGATGGTGCTGGGTGTGGGCCCGCTCCGCGGCCCGCGGGTCGTGGGTGACCATCACGATGGTCTTCTTGAACTCGCGGTTGAGCGTCTCCATGAGCTCGAGGATCTCGTCGGCGCTCGTCGCGTCGAGGTCGCCGGTGGGCTCGTCCGCCACCAGCACCCTGGGGTCGGTCACGAAGGCCCGGGCGATGGCCACCCGCTGCTCCTGCCCGCCGGAGAGCTGGCGCGGGTAGTGGTCGGCGCGGTCGGCCAGGCCCACGACCTTGAGAGCGGTGAGCGCCCGCTCGCGCCGCTCCTTCTTCGAGAGGCTGGTGAGCAGCAGCGGCAGGGCCACGTTCTCGGTGGCGGTGAGGACCGGGATCAGGTTGTAGAACTGGAAGATGAAGCCCACGTTGTGGCTGCGGTAGTCGGCGAGCTGGCTCTCGTTCAGCCGGCCCACGTGGGTCCCGGCGACGACGACGTCTCCCGAGGTGGGCTTGTCGATCCCCGCGATGAGGTTCAGAAGGGTCGTCTTGCCGGAGCCGGACGGACCCATGAGGGCCGCGAAGTCGCCCTCCTCCACCTGGAGGCTGAGACCGTCGAGGACCACGAGCTCTTCCGAGCCTCGTCGGTAGACCTTGCGGACGTCCCGGACGTCGACCATCGCCATGTCGAGAACACTCCCGCGCCGGGCAATCCCGGGTTCAACCGGGAACGACCCACCGCTCGCTCCTGCTGTGCTGCTGCTATGCCTTGATTCTCACCGCGTCGCCGTCCGCAAGGCCATCGGGGGGCCGCGCCACGATCGTCTCGCCGCCGGCCAGGCCGTCCTTGACGATCACCTGCCCCTTGCGGGTCGTTCCCAGCACCACCGGACGCTCCTGGACCCTGCCCTCGCGCACGAGGAAGACGACCGATCGGCTGTCCCGCGACACCACGGCCTCGCTGGGCACCAGCACCACCGCCGGCGCCTCCTCGGGCTCTTCCCCGCCCTCCGGCTCCGGCTCGAGGAAGGTGACCTTGGCGCTCATCTCGGGCTTGAGGTCCTCGTCCTTGTCGAGGATGGTGACCTTGACCATGACCGTGGCCTTGGTCCGGTCGGCGGTGGGGATCACCTGCCGCAGCACCGCCTCGTAGCGCCGGTCCGGGATGGCCTCCACCGTCACCTCGGCCGGCTGTCCGTTGCCGACCTTGGCCACGTTGGCCTCGGCCACGTCGGCCTCGACCTCGAGGGTGGCGAGGTCGGCGAGGGCCACGATGGCCCCGGACGAGGTGGAGATGTTCACGCCCGGGGGAATCGGGGCGACGCTCTCCCCCACCTCGGCCATCTTCTTGATGACGACGCCGGCGAAGGGGGCGCGGATGACCGTGTTCTGCAGCTGGGCCTCGACGAAGGCGAGGTCGGCCTGCTGCTGGGCGAGCTGCGCCTTGGCGATCCGGACCCGGCTCTCGGCGGCCTCCCGCTCGTCCTCGGCCAGGATCTGCTCGGCCGCGAGCTTCTCGGCCACCCTGAGCAGCCGCTCCTGCTCGGCGAGGTCGGCCTCCGCCCGCTGGACGACCGCCTCGGCCCGCGCGACCGCGGCCTCGTAGTCGAACGACTCGAGGCGGGCCAGGACCTCGCCCTTCTTGACCTCGCTGCCTTCCTCGACCCGCAGCTCCTCGAGCCGGCCCTGGATCTTGGCCGAGACGACGGCCTGGCGGCGCGCGACCACGTAGCCCGAGGCGGTGAGGATCGGGGTCCCGGCGCTGGGCTGGACGTCGCGGCTCACCGCCACCGTGACCGTCTCGATCTCGGGGGCGGAGAGGGCCTGGCGGGCGCGCAGCGCGTACAGCGCCACGAGGCCCACGACCACCGGCAGGAGCAGGAGCAGGGGCCAGCGCCAGGGGCTCCGCTTCGGCCGACTGCGGTCGATCTTCAGCGTGGCCAGCTCGCCTTTCAGGTCCGCCACTTTCGTCCCTCCTTGGTGGTCCCGCGTCGGTCCATTTCACTGTACGAATCCGAATGCCCCCGGGCCCGTGAAAATCGGTGAACGGCCGGCGCCGGTCGGCGAACGGGAGGTCCGCCTCCCGCTCAGAAGAGCCGGGACACGTACTCGTCCATCTGGCGCTTCCAGAACGGCCAGTCGTGGCCGCCGTCCGGCCCCCAGTCGTCCACCGAGTGCCGGATCCCCCGGGACGAGAGGACCTCCGACATCCGGTAGGTCGGGCCTCGATCCTCCCACGGGCCAGTGCCGGTCACAAGCCGGATGTCGTCCTTCGCGAGCTCGCCCAGGACCCACGGGTCGGAGAGGCCGGCCACGTAGTCGACGGGGTTGTTGAAGTAGAAGTTGTCGTCGTAGTCCCCGCCCATGAAGCGCCGGAGGTCGTAGACCCCCGACAGCGCCAGGCACCGCCGGAACAGGTGCGGGTGCTTCAGGAGGCTGTTGGCGGCGTGGTAGGCCCCGAAGGACGCGCCGGTGGTGGTGATGGCGATTCCCGGGGTCTGGCAGTGGCCGTGGACGAAGGGCACGACCTCCTCGGCGATGTAGGCGTCGTACATCGCCTGGACGTACGAGCGGTGGCGGGGGTGGGCGGCGTCGTTGAGCCAGCCGTCGTTGTTGACCGAGCCCACGCAGAAGAGCTTGATCTTCCCGGCGTCGACGTGGTGGGCGAGCGCCTCGACCATCCCCATGCGCTCGTACTCCCACTCGTCCCCCCCGCTGGTGGGAAAGACGAGGATCGGCGACCCGTAGTGCCCGTAGACCCGGATCCCCAGCCCCCGACCGAGCCGTTCGGAGTGCCAGCCGTGGTGCTCGACCTGCATCGGGACAGTTCCCGGGCGAGACCTAGCGGTAGCGGCGGGCCGCGCGAGTTCGAGGACGGGGCCACGAGGTTCGAGAGGAAGACCGCGTTGGACGGCGTCTTCTGGAGCTTGTCGATGAGGAACTGCGCGGCCTCGACCGGGGACAGGTCGGCGAGGGCACGCCTCAGCAGGTGACGCTTCTGCAGCTCCTGGGGCGACACGAGGAGCTCCTCGCGGCGGGTCCCGGACCGGAGGACGTCCACCGCCGGGTAGATGCGCCGGTCGGCGATCGCCCGGTCGAGGATGAGCTCCATGTTGCCGGTGCCCTTGAACTCCTGGAAGATGACCTCGTCCATCCGGGAGCCGGTCTCGATGAGGGCGGTGGCGAGGATGGTGAGGCTCCCCGAGCCCTCGCAGTTGCGGGCCGCCCCGAAGAACTGCCGCGGGAACTGGAGGGCCCGGTTGTCGATGCCGCCGCTCATGGTGCGGCCGCCCGGCCCCATCTCGCGGTTCGACGCCCGGCCGAGCCGGGTGAGGCTGTCGAGGAGGATCACCACGTCGCGGCCAGCCTTCGACCAGCCGCTTGGCCCGCTCGATCGCCAGGCGGGCGAGCTTGATGTGGGCGTCGGCGGCCGAGTCCGAGGTGGAGGCGAGGACCTCCGCGTCCACCACGCGCCGGAAGTGGGTCACCTCCTCCGGCCGCTCGTCGATGAGCAGCAGGATCAGGTGGACGTCGGGGTGGTTGGTGGAGATCGACACACCGAGGTGCTCGAGAAGCGTCGTCTTGCCCGCCTTGGGCGGAGAGACGATCATCCCGCGCTGCCCGTGTCCGACGGGCGCGATCAGGTCGATGATGCGCAGGGTGATCTCCGAGCCCTCTCCGGACAGGGCGAACGCCTCGTCGGGGTTGACGGAGATCAGGTCCTGGAAGTGCGGGAGGGCCTTGTACTCCTCGGGAGTGAGGCCTCCTGCCTTCTCGACTTCTACGAGTATGCGGCGTCCGTTCGCACCATCGCGGGTGAGTCCTTCGACTTCCGTCCCGTCACGCAGACCGTTGTCCCGAGCGACGACGTAGGGAACGACCACGTCGTCCTTCTGAGGCAGATAGTTCTGTGCGGCCTGCCTGACGTATCCCCCCGCCCCCTCGGCGAGCTCGACCACTCCCTGAATCGGCGTGGTCGGCCCCTCTGTCGGAATCGGGGCCTGGCGGGGATCTCTCGGTCCCTTCGAACCCTGCTGGGGTCCGCCGGGCCTGTCGTTGCGATGGTGACGACGACGCCGCGAGTGCCGCGGCCCTCGCCTCAAGGCAGGGCCACCCACTGCGACTGGGTCATCGTCTCCTCCGGTCTTCGACTATGGGGCCTCCGTCCCCCGGTGTCAAGCCGGAAGGCGAGATCAGGGCTGCTCGCCGGGCAGCAGCGGCCGGAGCGTCACCACGTAGCGTCGATCGTCCACGCAGACGGAGGCGGGATCGGAGCCGGTGGGCCAGCGCTCGACCTCGTCGGCGGCGATCCGTTGCGGTCCGGCCAGCACGAGCTCGAACGACAGCGGCAGGAGCCACGCGCGGCACCCGCCCACCAGGATGCCCTCGCGCGCGGACACCGCGTACTCCGTGGGCGCCCAGGGGCGCAGGTTCGGGTGGTCGAAGCGCAGCAGGTCGGTGACCAGCGCGGCGAGGCCCTGCAGCTCCGGGGGGGCGGCGGCGGGATCGCCGGTGATCACCACGTCGCGGTCTCCGTCCCGAGGCAGGCGCAGACGGTACCGCTTCGCGGTGTCGCCGCCGAAGGAGACGGGACCGTCGAGCAGGCCCGACTTGCGGAGCGCCTCGACCCGGCGCTCGATCGACTTCGCCTCGTCCTTGTCGAGGTAGGCCGAGTAGATCCGGCTCGCTGCCCCCGACGAAGACCCGGCGGTCGCGGAGCAGCACGAATCGCGGCGGCGCCGCGGAGGGGACGGCGTCGGGCCGGCCGTCCTCGGCCTCGAAGACGAGGATCGCCTCCGGGATCTCCCCGGCGCGGGCGGACGGAGCCGCCAGGAGGGCGGCGAGGGCGAGGCCGGCGGCGGCGCGTCTCACGATCCCGGTGACTCCGGGCCGACCGTGCGGTTGCGGCCGGCTTCCTTGGCCCGGTAGAGCCGGGCGTCGGCGGACTTGATCAGGGCGAGGTCGTCCTGCGCGTCGAGGGGGAAGGTGGCGACCCCCCCGCTGATCGTGATGTGATCCGGCGACTGCCCGCGCTCTCCCCCGAAGGCCTGCGCCGCCACCGCGCCCCGGAAGGTCTCGGCGAGGCGCCAGGCGTCGGAGGCGCTGGCGCCGTAGAGCAGCGTGACGAACTCCTCGCCGCCGTAGCGGGCCACCACGTCGCCCCGTCGCCCCGTCTTCCTCAGCATCTCCGCCACCTTCACCAGGACCTTGTTCCCCTCCTGGTGGCCGTGGGTGTCGTTGTAGTCCTTGAAGTGGTCGATGTCGAACATGACGAGGGCCATCGGGTCCCCGGTCAGCTGGGCCCGCTCGAGCTCCATGGCCAGGCGCTCGCGGAAGAAGCCGTAGTTGTAGAGACCGGTCAGGGGATCGGTGATGGCGCGGTGGTGGGTGCGGCTGACCCGCCAGGTCAGGCTGCGAACGCGCTCGAGCTGCAGCCAGAAGAGCTGCTCGAGAACGTCGGGCCGCTCGCGCAGGAACTGACGAAAGCGGGAGGCGGGGATGAGGAGCACGCGGGAGGCGCTGCGCGCCCGCACCGTGGCCGAGCGGACCTGGCCGTCGAGGGCGGCCATCTCCCCCGCCACCGCCCCCGGGTAGAGGTGCCGCAGGACGATGTCTTCGCCGTCCGGGGCCTGGTGGGACACCTCGAGGCGGCCCTCGAGGAGCAGCACGACGTGGTCGCCGGGGTCGCCCTCCTGCCACAGAGTGGCGCCGGGCTCGAGGGCCCGCTCGCGGCCGAGCGGACCGAGGTCGCCGAACGACCCTGGCAGGGTGTCGAAGAGGGACGGCCCGTCGTCGTTGGACTCGGTCACAGCAACGTCATGATAGCCCCGAGGGGACGGTACTGTCGTGTCCGCTGGCGGCCGCCGCGGCCGGTCCTGTCCGCTGGCGGTGCGGCTGCGGTCGGCCACCCGGCTGCGGGCCCCACCGCTTCGAGGTGAAGCAGGGTTCTCGCCGGGGCCCGGCCGCCGCAGCCTTGACCGTCCCGGGTTCTCGGCAGGCCGCAGCGGCGGCCGACGCACTCTAGTCCGGAGCAGGTCGGGAGTAGAGGTCGATCACCCGCTCGAGGGCGCGGCGGCAGACCGCGCAGAACTCCGTGGTCCGCGTGAACATCATGCAGTTGGCCTGGGGGCGGTAGTAGCCCTGGGCCTCGTACATCGCCCCCTCGAAGGCCCCCACCGCCTCCGCTGTGCTCGCCCCGGGCCAGCAGGGCGTCCACCCGCTCCTGCTCCTCGCGGAAGAGCGCCTCCATCTCCTCCTCGGGGCGGCCCTCGGCGCGGATCCGCCGCCGCCGCGCCTGGATCTCCTTCTGGGCCTCCTCGAACGCCTCCTTGGCCCAGGGCGTGGGGAGCGGCGTGCCCGGGGTCACGAGGTCCGCCCACTTGGGCGCCGTCGCGCTCGCGGTGGCGTTCAGCTCCCACGGCTCCGGGCGCGCCGCGGTGCTCTCGTAGGCCACGTCCGACGTGTAGTACTCGTCGGCGAGGCCGGCGAAGTGGTGGCCGAACTCGTGGACGAAGACGTAGGGCGTGAAGGCGTTGTCGGAGGCCACGGTGGCGTAGAGGTTGAAGATGCCGCCGCCGCCGTACTTGCGGCCGTTGACGACGAGCACCATCGCGTCGTAGGGCGCCGCGGCCGCCGCCTCGCGCAGCCGCCGGTTGTCGAAGGCGAGGACGTAGCGCTCGGAGCCGAAGGCGTCGTAGGTGACGCGGAGCGCGGAGCGGCGGTGAACCCCGTCCGAGGGGCGGGCCACGCCGCTCTCGCCGCGACGGCGTGTCGACCGCCCACACGTTGAAGTCGGCCTGGCGCTCCTTGAAGGGCGAGGTCGCGAAGAGCAGGTCGGCCATCCGCCGGGCGTCGCGGTGCCACTTCTCCATCTCGGCGGCGGTGTAGCCGTCGCCGAGGAGCAGCAGGTCGACCTTCGTCGCCGGCGGTCCGCTCTCGAGCACCGCCCACACGCCGTGCCGCGGGCGGGGGGCCGGTCCGGTCGACGGTCGGGTCGGCCGGGTCGACCACCACCGACCAGACCTCGTGGAAGAGCCCGTCGGCGCCGCGCTTCTTCAGCACGACCTGCGACCGGGCCCGCCGGCTCCGGGAAGCGCAGCGACTCGTGGAAGGTCCGGTGCGACGCGCTGCGCCTCGCCCGTCGTCTCCCACTCGCCGCAGATGCTGGCGAAGCCGCGCGAGTAGACGGTGCGGTTGGTGGCGCGGTCGACCACCTCGAAGAGGTACTTGCCGAGGTTGAGGTCGTCGAGCGGGCGGTCCGGGTTCCCGGGCCAGGGGCCCTCGAGCACCACCGCGTCGAGGGCGAAGCGCTCCTCGCCGGCGCTCGGCGGTGTGGAAGTAGTCGAGCCGCAGGGTAGCGGGCGCTTCTGCCGGCGAGGGGGACGCGGCCAGGGCGACCAGGGCCAGGATGAGAGAGGGCAGCACGCGACATGGTTCACCTCGATCGCCGTGCATCACACCACAAAGCCGGCGCGGACTGGAAGCGCTCCGCGCGCCGGTGGTAGCGTCTCGGTGTCGGCCCGTCGCAGGCTGCGCGGGGACCGCCCGCGCCCGACGAGGCCGCCGCACGGAGGAGCTCTCCATGAAGGCCCGCACTCTGACGCTGCTGCTGGTGCTGGGCTCGGCCGCGCTCGCCGAGGCCGGCTCCGTGCCCGTCCGCGCCCGCAACAGCATGGTCGTCTCCCAGAACGCCATCGCCTCGCAGGTGGGGGCCTCGATGCTCCTCGCCGAGGGCAACGCGATGGACGCGGCGGTGGCCACGGCCTTCGCCCTGGCCGTGGTCCACCCCTCCGCCGGCAACATCGGGGGCGGCGGCTTCCTGGTCTACCGCCCGGCGCGGCGGCGAGGCGGTGGCCTACGACTTCCGCGAGAAGGCCCCGGCCGCGGGCCACGCCGACGATGTTCCTGAAGGACGGCGAGTACGACCCCGAGCGGCACCACGACAGCCACCTCGCGGTGGGCGTGCCCGGGCACGGTCGCCGGGCTGCACCTGGCCTGGAGGGACACACGGCCGGCTGCCCTGGGAGCGGCTGCTCGAGCCGGCGATCGCCCTCGCCCGCGAGGGCTTCATGGTCACCGACGGGCTGGCCCGGTCGCTGCGCGCGGTGCTGCCCGGGATGAAGCGCCTACCCCGCCTCGGTCGCCCAGTTCTCGCAGAGACGGCGTGCCCTACGAGACGGGCGACCTCCTGCAGCAGCCCGACCTCGCCGAGACGCTCGAGCGCATCGCCGAGCAGGGGCCCGCGGGCTTCTACGAGGGGAAGACCGCCGGGCTCATCGAGAAGGAGATGAAGACGGGGCGGCGGGCTCATCACCCGCGAGGACCTGCGGGCTACTACGGTCGCTACCGCCGCACGCCGCTGCGCGGGCACGCTACCGCGGCCTCGAGGTCCTCACCATGCCGCCCCCGAGCTCGGGCGGGGTCGTCGCTCCTGCAGGTCCTGAACGTCCTCGAGGAGTACGACCTTCCCGGGATGGGCTTTGGCTCGGCGCGCTACGTCCACCACCTCGCCGAGGCCCTCCGCCGGGCCTTCGCCGACCGGGCCCGCTACCTCGGCGACCCCGATTTCGTGAAGGACATGCCGGTCGAGCGGCTCATCTCGAAGGAGTACGCGGACCGGCTCCGGCGCACCATCGCCCCCGCGCCGCGCCTCGGTCTCCACGCCGTCGAGCTTCGAGTGGCCCGCGGAGAGGAACGGAGACGACCCACGTCTCGGTCGTGGACGCCGACCGCAACGCGGTCTCGCTCACCTACACGCTCGAGGACAGCTACGGCTCGAAGATCGTGGTCCCGGGCGCGGGCTTCCTGCTGAACAACGAGATGGGCGACTTCAACGCCGGCCCGGGCCTCACCGACGCGAGCGGGCTCATCGGCACCGAGCCCAACCTGGCCGCGCCCGGCAAGCGCATGCTGTCGAACATGACGCCCACGATCGTCGTGCGCGAGGGCCGGCCCGCCCTCGTCGTGGGCAGCCCCGGCGGCCGGCGCATCCCGGGCACGGTGCTCCAGACCATCGTCAACGTGGTGGACTTCCGGATGAACGTCGCAGGAGGCGGTCGACGCGCCCCGCGTCCACCACCAGTGGCTGCCCGACCTGCTCCGCTACGAGCGCAACGGCTTCTCCCCGGACACCCTCGAGATCCTGCGCGAGTGGGGTCACCAGGTGGAGGAGGGGATCGCCGTCCGCAGGGCTCGGTCCAGGCGATCGCGATCCGGGAGAAGGCCGCTGGCTCGAGGGCGGCTCCGACCGGCGGCGCCCGACGGGGCGGCGATCGGGCGGTAGCCGGGCCTTGGCGGCCGCGAGGGGAAAGGCGTTCCCCGGGGCTTTCGAGGTCCTTCGCGCGCTCGTTGTCTCTCGCCGCGCGCTCGGGGGCCTAGGCCATCGAGGGCGGCGGCCCGGTGCGGCTCGGGGCGCTCGGTGACGAGCTCGGGGTGCTCGCGGCGGAAGCTCTCCGCCAGGTGGCAGTCCCAGCAGACCGGCTTGTGGGTGGCCAGCACGTCGATGACCTGCTCCGGCTCGGAACGTGCCCCAGGTCGCGAGCGAGCCCGTCGGGGGCGAGCAGGCCGGGCTTGTGGTCGTGCCAGTGGATCTCGCCGAACGTCGCGGCCGCAGAAGGCGCAGGTCTTGCCCTGGTACCAGTCGGCCAGGATGGTGCGCACGCGGCAGGCCTCGGGCGCCGACTCGATCTGGCTCGAGGCACTCCTGGCCGCAGCCGGCCTTCTCCGGCCAGCGCGTGCAGTCCTCGAGGCGCAGGTCCGGGCGGCCCTGGGAGGCGCTCCACGCGGCGTGGGCGGCGTCGACCTCGACCGCCACCATCTCGCGGTTCTCGGGACAGACGACGACCCGGGTGTCGCGGTACCGGAGCCAGGCGCCGAGCCAGCCGGCGCCCGAAGACGAAGCAGGACGCCCAGTCCCACGAGGACGGCGACACCGAGGACGAGCTGGAATGGAGTCGGCATGGGAGTCTCCCTCTGAGTTCGGATTTACGCCTCGGCGGTCTCGAATGGAATAGATCGTTTGTTTCAGGCGGAGCTGGAGCCCTCGCCGCGCCGCCGGCGCGGCGATAGAGTCGACGCTGCGCCATCCCGCAGGAGGACCCGGCATGAAGCTCGCCACCTGGAACGTGAACTCGATCCGCGCCCGCGAGGAGCGCCTGCTGCGCTGGCTCGAGGCGACGCAGCCCGACGTGGTGTGCCTCCAGGAGCTGAAGGTCACGAACGAGGCCTTCCCCTTCGAGGCCCTCCGGGCCGCGGGCTACCACGCCGCGGTGCACGGCCAGAAGACCTACAACGGCGTCGCCATCCTGTCTCGCGCCTCGAGCCGGAGGAGGTGGAGCGGGGCTTCGGCGACGACGGCGACGACACCCAGGCCCGGCTCGTCGGCGGCCCGGGTCGGCGGACGTCCACGTGGTCAGCGTCTACGTCCCCAACGGCGCCGAGGTCGGCTCCGACAAGTGGGCCTACAAGCTCGAGTGGCTGAAGCGTCTGCGCGCCTGGCTCGACCGCCGCTTCGCGCAAGACCGACCTCGTGGCCCTCTGCGGCGACTTCAACGTCGCCCCGGAGGCCCGCGACGTCCACGACCCCGAGGCGTGGGAGGCGAGCGTGCTGTTCCACCCCGAGGCCCGCGCGGCCTTCGAGGACGGTGCGGGCATGGGGCCTCGTCGACGCCTTCCGCCTGCACCACGACGAGCCCGGCTTCTACTCGTGGTGGGACTACCGTATGCTGGCCTTTCCCAAGAACAAGGGCCTGCGCATCGACCACATCGACCTGAGCGAGCCGCTGGCCGGTCGCTGCACCGGGGCGCTCATCGACCGCGACGAGCGGAAGGGCAAGCAGCCCTCCGACCACGCGCCGGTGATCGTCGAGCTGGACGTCTGATCGAGCCGCAGGGGAGGTGTTCGATGTCGCGACCCGTGGCTTCCTCGCCGCCTGTGCCCTTGGCGCCGCGGCCACGCTCGCCGCCGGCGCCGCGAGGGCGGCCACGGTGGGCCGCTCGCAGGCCACTGACAGCCTGGCCGCCCTCGACGCCCAGCTCGAGACGCTCTCTCGCCAGGTGGCTCCCTCGGTCGTGCAGGTGGTGGCCTCGGGCTACACGTCGGGCGGCGGAGCGCTCCTGTCCCGGGCTCGATCCTACGGCTCGGGCGCGATCGTCGACGCCGAGGGCTGGATCGTCACGAACGCCCACGTCGTCGAGGGCGCCCGCGCCGTGCACGTCGAGCTGCTCCGCCTCCGGCGAGCCGGGCGAGACGGGCTCGATCCTGCGGCCGCGCAGCCGCCGCCTCCCGGCACGGGTGGTGGGCGCCGACCGCGAGACCGACCTGGCGGTGCTGAAGGTCGAGGCCGGCGGCCTGCCCGCCCTCGCTCTGGCCGACTCCGAGCAGCTCCACCAGGGCCAGCTGGTTCTGGCCTTCGGCAGCCCCCTCGGCCTGGAGAACTCGGCGAGCCTCGGCGTCGTGAGCGCGGTGGCCCGCCAGCTCAAGCCCGACTCGCCGATGATCTACGTGCAGACCGACGCCTCCATCAACCCCGGCAACAGCGGTGGCCCGCTGGTGGACGTCGAGGGCCGCATGGTCGGGCTCAACACCCTCATCGCTCTCCCAGTCCGGAGGCAACGAGGGCATCGGCTTCGCCGCCCCCAGCAACATCGTGCGCGCGGTCTACGAGCAGATCCGCGAGCAGGGGCGCGTGCGGCGCGGAGAGATCGGCGTGCGGGCCCAGACCATCACCCCCGCCCTCGGCGACGGGCTCGGCCTGGGGGTGCACCGCGGCGTCGTGCTCTCGGACGTGCTGCCCGGGGGCCCGGCCGCCGCCGCCGGCCTGCGCGCGGGCGACGTCGTGGTCGCCCTCGACGGCAAGCCGATGGAGAACGCGCGCCAGCTCGACGTGAACCTGTACCGGCACGGCCTCGGCGACACCGTCACCATCGAGATCGTGCGGACCGGCGTGCGGCGCAGCTTCCCGGTGACCGTGGTCGAGCGCGGCCCGGGACCCGGACCGCTTCGTCGCGCTCGTGACGCCGGAGCGGAACCTCGTTTCGCGCCTCGGCGTGCTCGCCCTCGAGCTCGACGACGACCTCGCCCGGGCCGCGGGTCCCCTCCGCGGGAGCGAGGGGGTCCTGGTGGCGCGCGCGGTCCGGGGGAAGCCCGGGACGGGGACGACGACCTGCGGCCCGGCGACGTCATCTACGCCGTCAACGGCGTCTCGGTGCGGGGCCTCGACGAGCTGCGCTCCGCGGTCGGCGGGCCCGCGGCCGGGCGAGTCGCTCGTCTTCCACGTCGAGCGGTCCGGACAGCTCCTCTACGTGGTGGTCGAGCTGGAGTAGAGCCGCTCAGCGAGCCGGAGGAGCCGCTTCAGCAGCTGGATCTGGCCCGCGTGGTAGAGGTCGTGGGCGACGATGCCGCGCACCAGCCGCCCGACCGTCTCCTTGCCGCCGGGAGCGCGACGCCGGCAGGTCGGCGTCGCTCGAGCCCGGCGACGGCCGCGCGCAGCTTCCGGTGGTAGTCTCCGAGCAGCGCCACGTCGGCTCGCCACCGGCTTCGGTGGGCGGATTCGGGCTCGCGAACCAGTTGCTGCCCTCGCGGGGAAAGGCGCCGCGCTTCTCGCCGGTGAGCCGCCGCCAGGCCGCGTACTTCCAGTAGGCCGCGTGGATCACGATCTCCCAGACGTTGTGCCGGTCCGGGGCCGGCCGCCAGACCGCCTGGTCGACGCTCAGCCCGCGGAGCGAGCCGCGCAGGTTGGTCCCGTGCCAGGACTGGCGGTCGTACGCCTCGTCGAGCTGCTCGAGGAGGGACTCACGGCCGCCCGGGCTCCAGTTCTCGCGATCGGCATGACGTTCCTCCTTCTCAGCTGACGGTCAGGGCCACGGCTCACCCCGCCGGGCCGCCTCGCGCACGGCCTGGGCCGCCGGCCGGCCGTCGAGGACCGTCGAATCGAGTCTCAGCGCCTCGTCGAAGGCCGCCGTCGCCTCCGCGGGCGGCCCATGGAGTGGAGCGCGATGGCGAGCAGACAGTGCGTCGCCGCGTCGGCAGGGTCGAGACGGACCGCCTCCTCGAGGGCGGCGAGGGCCTCCGCCTCCTCGTTCAGCGCGAAGAGCAGGGTGGAGCCGAGCCGCGCCACGGCGGGGCTTCCTCCGGAGCGAGCCGGACGTCCTCTCGGTAGTGCTCGGCGAGCTCGCTCCAGCGCTCGAGATCGACCAGGTGCTGCGCGAGGACCGCACGGATGGGTCCCCGCGCTCGGACCCGAGGCCGAGGGCCAGGGCCGCGCGGCAGGCCTCGACCCCCGCCTCCTCGTTGAGACGCTCGCACAGTCGGGCCTGCTCGCGCGCCTCGCGCGTCTCGCCCTCGGGCGGCGCCTGCCCGAGCGCCGTCGCCGCCGCCCCGAGAGCCAGGGCCGCGGCCAGAGCCGTCGCCCTCATGCCGACGCGTCCGGCGGCGGCCGGCGGAGGGAGAGCCGTGCGAGCGGCCACACGGCGCCGCGCCCCCGGACCACCGCGGCATGAAGGCGAGCGCGCTTGGGCAGAATCAACTCGGGCATTTGAGGGGGGGCTCCCGGGGGAAGAAGTCCCTCTTCGTATTATTCACCCGAAAGCCGCACTTCCACCCCCGAGATGGCGCCGGCGGGCCGCGCACAAGAACTCCTCGCCCCCCCGAATGGGCCGTTTGTCTCATCATCGCGAGGTCGTCTCCCGGGAGAATAGGGGCCTGACACACCAGCGTCGCTCTTCAGCGCAAAGGGTGTGGGGGGAGGAACTGATGTCCATCGCTTTCGGCCCGAGGCGGGCCGAGTGGATCAAGGTGGCGGGGCCCGAGGCGGCCCCTCTCACCCCCGAGGAGCTCGGCCGCTTCGAGGCCTTCGACCTCTTCTACCGCTCCTTGTGCGCCCTTCTCTACAACTACGTCCCCCAGTCGGGCACCCGGGCGGGTCGATCTCCTCGGGCCGCATCGTGGCCGGCGTTCTCTTCGACGCCATGGACTACGAGCTGGCGCAGCCCGACCGCGAGGACGCCGACATCATCTCGTACGCGGCCGGCCACAAGGCGATGGGCCTCTACGCGATGTGGGCGCTGCGCGACGAGGTGGCGCGCGTCGGCGAGCCCGGAGCTGCTGCCCGGCGGACATCGCCCACCGGCTGCGGCTGGAGGACCTGCTCGGCTTCCGCCGCAACCCCCTCACCCGGACCCCCGCTCTTCGTGAAGCACCAGGCGAAGGCCCTCGACGGTCACCCGACCCCGGCCACGCCGTTCGTTCGGCTCTCGACCGGCGCCTCCGGCGTCGGCGTGGCGAGCTCGATCGGCCTCGCCCTCGGCGCCCGCGACTACTACGGCAAGGACGCCCCGAGGGTGCACGTCATCGAGGGCGAGGGCGGCCTCACCCCCGGTCGCGTGGCCGAGGCCCTCGCCGCGGCCGGCACCGCGCGGCTCGACAACGTCGTCTTCCACGTCGACTGGAACCAGGCCTCCATCGACTCCAACCGCGTGTGCCGCGACGGCGACGAGCCCGGCGAGTACGTCCAGTGGACACCGATGGAGCTGTTCTACCTCCACGACTGGAACGTGGTCGAGGTGGCGGACGGGCGCGACTTCCAGCAGGTCATCGCCGCCCAGCGCCGGGCGGCCTCCTTCGACAACGGTCAGCCGACCGCGGTCGTCTACCGGACGATGAAGGGCTGGCTGTACGGCATCGAGGGCCGGGCCTCCCACGGGGCCGGCCACAAGCTCTGCTCGGACGGCTTCTACAGCGTGCTCGCGCCGCTCTCGAGCCGGGCCGGCTTCACGCTGCCCACCTGCGAGGCCTCGAGCCACCGCTGCGAGATGGGAGGCGACGGGAGTGCCGACGATGGAGGAGTGCTTCTACGACGCTCTCCTCCTCGTGCGCCAGGCCGTGGAGGGCGACCGCCCCACCGCCGAGGACCTCGCCGGCCGCCTCGCGGCCGCGCGGAAGCGTCTCGACGGGCGCGATCGCCGGCCGCGCGAGGGCGCGCCTCGAGTCGGAGGCCGTCTACGAGCTCGCGGCCGTCCGACGACCCGCCGGCCGAGATCCGGCTGGAGCCGGGCTCGGTGACGACGCTTCGCGGCCAGCTCGGCAAGGCCCTCCAGCACTACAACGAGGCCTCGGGCGGGGCGCTCCTGGTCGGCGGCGGCGGACCTCCTGGGCTCCACGAGCGTCAACACGGTGGCCGCGGGCTTCGGCGAGGGCTACTGGAACGCGTCCGACAACCCCGCCGCGCGCACCCTCTCGATCGGCGGCATCTGCGAGGACGCGATGGCGGGGATCCTCTCCGGGCTGTCGACCTTCGGCCGCCACATCGGCGTCGGGTCCTCCTACGGCGCCTTCCTCGCCCCCCTCGGCCACGTGGCGGCACGCCTCCACGCCATCGGGTGCCAGGCCCGGGCCCCGCACGGCCCCTGGCCGCCGATGATCCTCGTCTGCGCCCACGCGGGGTTGAAGACCGGCGAGGACGGCCCCACCCACGCCGACCCCCAGGCCCTGCAGCTCCTGCAGGAGAACTTCCCCCGGGGCACGTCGATCACCCTCACCCCCTGGGACCCGCAGGAGATCTGGCCGCTGCTGGCGGCGGCGCTTCGGCGCCGGCCGGCGGTCATCGCGCCGTTCGTCACCCGGCCCAACGAGACCGTCCCCGACCGCGCGGCGCTCGGCCTCGCCCCGCCGGAGGCGGCGGCGACCGGCGTGTACCTCCTGAAGAAGCCCGAGGGACCGGGGAAGGGCACCATCGTCCTCCAGGAGAGCGCGGTCACCTTCGCCTTCGTCGAGCAGGCGCTGCCCATCCTCGCGCAAGAACGGGATCGACCCGTGGGTCTACTCCGTGGCGAGCGCGGAGCTGTTCGACCTGCTTCCCGAGGAGGAGCAGCAGCGCGTCTTCCCCGAGGTGCGGGCGCGGGAGGCGATGGGCATCACCGGCTTCACCCTGCCCACCATGTACCGGTGGATCCGCTCCGACCTCGGCCGGGCCCGCACGCTGCACCCGTACCGCAAGGGCCACTACCTGGGCAGCGGACAGGGACCGATGGTCCTCGCCGAGGCCGGACTCGACGGCGAGAGCCAGGCTCAGGCCATCAAGGAGTACGTGGAGGCGCTCGGCTAGGCCAAGCAGAGAGGGGATGCCCTTTGAATGCCGTCCGGAGCTGGACGGTGAAGCCACTCGCGGTCTTGTCCGGAGCTCTCGTCCTGGCTGCCGGTTGCAGCGTTCGACAGCCGCAGGCGGTGACGACTCCGGAGCCCCCGCGAAAGGGTGAGACCAGCGTCCGCGTCCTGACCGAGGAGTCCTCGGCGCCGTCGGATGCGGAGGTCGAGACGATCACACCCGCCTACGCGAGTGACGACAACGAGCTCCCCGAGTACCCGCCCTACGCGCTCGAGGCAGGGTGTCGGCAGGGCGTGGTGCCCATCCGCGTGTACGTCGCGGCCGACGGCAGCGTCGAGAGCGTGCGCAGCATCCCGAGCCGACCGCTGGCGGAGGATCAGTGTCACTCCGCCTTCTGGGCGGCGACGTGCGTGGCCGTTCAGTCCTGGAGATTCGCCCCGGCCTTTCGCCAGACGCCCGCCCCGGGACCCGACTTCGACGGAGACGGGCAGCCGGACTTCACCCGATGGGAGCAGACCCCGATCATGATCTACCTCGACTTCGAGTTCACGTTCAGGGTGGTCGATGGCAAGGGCGAGGTGCGGTCCCGGCAGGAAGGAGGGCGATGAATGAAGGTCACGCCAGCTCCGGTCAAACCGCTGGTCTCGCTGGCCGATGTGGAGAAGATCGATGTCCGGGTGGGGACCATCCGGTCCGTCGAGGACGTGCCGGGATCGAAGAAGCTGATTCGGCTCCGTGTCGACTTCGGCGACCACACCCGGACGATACTGGCCGGAATGAAGGGCGAGCGCGATGACCCCCGCGAGATCGAGGGCCGCCAGGCACTGTTCGTGGTGAACCTGGAGCCGAAGCGCGTGGCCGGAGAGGTGTCGGAGGGGATGCTGTTCGACGTGGGGTACGCCGACGGGATCACCCCGGTGCTGGCGGTGCCGGAGGGCCCGGTACCGAACGGCTCGCGGGCCGGATAGTGTACCCGTACCTCAGGTCGGCCCGGGTCCTGCTGGCGGCCCAGTTCCGGCCCCGGCTCGACTTCGACGGCGAGAGCGTCGTGAAGCTGCGGATCGGGCTGGGCGACATCGACATCTTCCCGGAAGTCAACAACGGGCGTCACCTCACGCTCATGGACATGGGTCGTTTCGACCTCGCGGTGCGGAGCGGGTTCTGGAAGGCCGTTCATCGCGAGGGCTGGGGTCTGACGGTGGGAGGAGCCAGCGTGCGATTCCGGCACCGGGTCCCGCCGCTGTGCCGGGTCCACCTGCGGACCCGGATCGTCGGCCACGACGACCGGTGGTTCTACTTCCACCAGACGATGGAACGAGACCGCCGGGTGTGCTCGGCGGCCCTCGTGCGCACCGGCGTCACCGCTCGAGGCGGGCTGGTGACGGTGGAGCGGGTCCTCGAGGCCACCGGGCGCGCCGGGTGGTCGCCCGAGCTGCCCGAGTGGGTCCAGGCGTGGATCGACGCCGAGAGCCAGCGGCCGTGGCCCGAAAGCGGGACCCGGTCGCCGGGTGAGGCCTAGAACGCCTCCTTGTTGACGACGAACGGCATCTGGCGCGGGTCGCCGTCGTAGCGGCCCTCCAGGACGTCGATGACGCCCTGGACGCAGCGGCCGGCCATCCCCACGTTCGGGTCGGGCGAGAGGCGGGTGGCACGCGCCGCCGAGGCCGCGTGGGGGAAGAGCCGCAGCTTCCCGCAGAGCTTCTCGTCGCGGAGCGGGCTGTCCGCGGGGAGGGGCTCCGTCTCGAACACATCGAGGGCGGCTCCGGCGATCTGGCCTTCGTGGAGTGCCTTCGCCAGGGCCCGCTCGTCGACCACCGGCCCCCGCGAGGTGTTCACGAGGTAGGCCGTCCTCTTCATCAGCCGCAGCCGCTCCTCGTTGATGAGGTGCAGCGTCGGCTCCTCCGCGGTCCCGGGCAGGGTGAGGGGCACGTGGAGGGAGACGAAGTCGGCGCGGCGCAGCGCGTCGTCCAGGCTCACGTACTCGATCGTCTGCGGCCGGGGGCAGAGGCGCTCGCGGTGGCGCACCTCCATGAGCCAGCGGATGGCCTCGATGAAGCTGTGCTCCTCGTAGGTCGGGTCGTGGCACAGGATGTCCATGTCGAAGCCGACGGCCTTGTTGATGACGCTCTTGCCGATGCGGCCCATGCCGATGACCGCCAGAGTCCGGCCCGAGACCTCGTCGCCGAGCCAGGGCAGGTAGGGGTGCCAGGTGGTCCACTTGCTCTTCGCGGACCTGCACCTCGGCCGGGTAGAGCCTGCGCGCCACCGCACCCAGCATGAAGAAGGCGAACTCGGCGGTGGCGTCGGTGAGGACCTCGGGGGTGTTGGTGAACGGGATCCGGTGCCGGTTGGCCGCCTCGCGGTCGATGTTGTCGAAGCCCACCGCGTCCTGGGCCACGACCTTCAGGCCCGCCGCCGCCCCGGCGGCGAAGACCTCGTCGTCGATCCTGTCCCGCAGCGTCGTGATCAGGGCGTCGATTCCGGAGCGGACCCTCTCCAGGATCAGCTTCCTCGGGGGCGCCGGCAGGTGATCGTAGACCTCCACCTCCCAGCCCTCGCTCCCGGAGACGGTCGAGGGCCTCCCGGCCGATGTCGGTGGTCGCGAAGACACGCCGTTGCTCACCCATGCTCGTCCTCTCCCCGAAGCGGGAACGACGAGGATAGCACCGAAGCCAGGACGGCCGACGCCCCTCTTGTCGACCCTGCGAGCGCCCTGCTAGGGTGCAGTCGTGAAACCGACCGACCTGCGCGGGATCCTCCAGTACGTGCCCCAGTTCCGCGAGAAGACCTTCGTCGTGGCCATGGACGGCGCCGCCGTCGCCGACGAGAACTTCGCCAACATCCTGATGGACGTGGCGGTCCTCTGGTCGCTCAACATCCGGACGGTGCTCGTGCACGGCGCCTCGGTCATGATCCGGGCCCTGGCCGCGGAGAGAGGCCTGACGCCGTCGGACCTCGAGGGCTCGGGGGTCACCGACGCGGAGACGCTGGAGCTCGCCCTCACCGCTTCGAACCGGCTCACCCACGAGATCCTGGAGGGCCTCGCCGCCGCCGACCTGCAGGCCGCCGTCCCCAACGCCGTGATCGCCCACCCGGTGGGCATCCTCGAGGGCGTCGATCACCTCTTCACGGGGAGGGTGGAGCGGGTGGACGTGGGACTGCTCGACACCCTCCTCTCCAACGGGATCGTGCCCGTCGTCGCCGCCCCTCGGCGTCGACGGCGAGGGCGGCACCTGGCGCGTCAACTCCGACGCCGTGGCGGTGGCCCTGGCGAAGGCCCTGGGCGCGGTGAAGCTCATCTTCATGACGACGGCCGACGGGCTGAGCGTGGACGGCGAGCTGGTGCGGCAGATCCCGGTGACCGAGCTCGCCCGGGCCCTGACGCCGGGGGGCGGTGGAGAGACGCTGCTCTCGAAGGCCCGCCACGCCGTGGCGGCGTGCGAGGCCGGCGTGCCGCGGGTGCACGTGATCAACGGCCACGTGGACGACGGCCTGCTCGCCGAGGTCTTCTCGAACGAGGGAATCGGGACCCTGGTCTACGCCAACGAGTACCAGGAGATCCGGCCCGCGCGCCGGAGCGACGTGCGCACCATCGAGCAGCTCATCCGCACGTCGATCGAGACCGAGGAGCTGGCGCCCGAGGGACCGGGAGGCCATCGAGGCCCGGCTCGACGACTTCTACATCTTCGAGGTCGACCGCAACCCCATCGCCTGCGTGGCCCTCCACGTCCACGCCGACGGAGGCTCTCGGGGAGCTGGCCTGCCTCTACGTCCACCCCTCCCACGAGAACCGAGGGCATCGGGCAGAAGATGATGCAGTTCGTCGAGGCCCGGGCCCGGGAGAAGGGGCTCGCCCGGCTCCTGGCCCTCTCGACGCAGGCGTTCGACTTCTTCCGGATCAAGGGCGGCTTCGTGGAGGGCACGCCGGACGACCTGCCCCCGACGCAGACGGCGAGCCACCTACGACGCGAGCGGCCGGCGGTCGAAGGTCCTGGTGAAGGGGCTCGACGAGCCGCCTCCCTCCCGCTGAGCGCTGATCGCTCGAGGAGCGAGTCCAATGAACGGAATGGACCTCCTGAAGTGGGGCGGGTTGGCTGTCGTCGTCCTCGGCACGCCCCTGGCGCATCCCCAAGACGCGAAGCAGCACACCTACGAGTCGTTCCAGATCGCCGACAACGCCTACATGGACTTCAAGAGGATCGAGCCGGGCACGTTCGTCATGGGCAGCCAGGACGAGAAGCGCCAGGAAGTCGGATGGTCCGCCGCACAAGGTGACGATCACGAAGCCCTTCTACATCGGGAAGTACGAGGTGACGCAGGCCCAGTGGAACACGTCATGAGGAAGCTCACCTGGAACAACCCTTCCTCCTTTCGGAGGGCGCCTGAGCCATCCGGTGGAGAACATCTCCTGGCTCGAGGCCCAGGAGTTCATAGCGAAGATCAACGAGTTCGACGGCGACGACCGGTACCGGCTCCCCACCGAGGCCGAGTGGGAGTACGCGTGCCGAGCCGGCACGACCACGAGGACCTACTGGGGGGACGACCCCGAGGACAAGGGCGCGATCTGGAACGCCTGGCTCGGCGGCTATCCCCACGGGTCGACCGGGCCCGTCGGCGTGAAGTCTCCGAACCCCTGGGGCCTGTACGACATGTCCGGGAACGTCGTGGAGTTCTGCCGGGACAGGTTCGCGCCCTACGAGCCCGGTCACTCAGACAGACCCGCTGAACCGTCGTTGGAGACCTGGTCGTCGCCAGGGGCGGCGACTGGTTCCACGCGCACGGTGTCGACTCGGAAACCCGACGAACCTACGACGAAGATGGCGGCCTGTCGTTCCTGGGCTTTCGCCTCGTGAGGGAGATCCGAGAGTAGGGCGTCTCCCGCGAGTTACGGCCCGGTTACGGGGACACCTTACTCATCTACCACGGTGGTCTGGGTGGTGTCCGAAACTCGGGAGTTCCGTATGGTGTCCCCGAAATACGGCCTCGTGGGGAGTCCGCGAGTAGCGTGCCGGAGAGACGCGGGCCTACTTCTCGAGGAGCTCCCGGATCCGCCGCAGCGCCTCCTCGATGTTCTCGAGGCTGTTGGCGTAGCTGAAGCGGAGGTGGCCCTCGCCCCACTCGCCGAAGGCGGTGCCGGAGAGGCGCCGCCACCCCCGCCTCGTCGAGGAGGCGGTCGGCCAGCATCTTCGACGAGTAGCCGGTGCGGGCGATGTTGGGGAAGACGTAGAAGGCTCCCTTCGGCTGCGGGCAGGGAAGCCGGGGATCTTGCTGAGGCCGGCGACGATGGTGTCGCGGCGGCGGCGGAACTCGGCCCGCATCGCCTGGACCGGGCTCCTTGTCGCCCTTGCAGGGCGGCGACGCCCGCCTTCTGGGTGAAGGTCGCCGTGCAGGAGACGGCGTTGGTCTGGAGCTTGGCCACGACCTCGACCAGGGGCGCGGGCATGATGCCGTAGCCGAGCCGCCAGCCGGTCATCGCGTAGGTCTTGGAGAAGCCGTCGAGGATGATCGCGTGGGGCTCCATGCCCGGCATGGAGGCGATCGAGACGTGCTGGCCCTCGTAGAGGAGCTCGGAGTAGATCTCGTCGGACAGGACGGGGATGCCGTGGCGCGACGGCCACCTCGGCGATGGCCCGCAGCCCCGACTCCGGGATGCCGCCGCCGGTGGGGTTGTGGGGGTGAGTTGATGACGATGAGCCGCGTCTTCGGGACCGACCCGGTTCACGAGCTGGTCGACGTCGAGCTCGAAGGCCCGGTCCTCCAGCAGGCGCACCGGGATCGGGATGCCCCCGATGTACTTGATCATCGACTCGTAGATCGGGAACCCGGGGTTCGGGTAGAGGACCTCGTCGCCGGGGTCGATGAGGGCGAGGATCGCGTAGAACATGACCGGCTTGCCGCCGGGGGTGACGACCACCATCTCCGGGGTGGCCGGGACCCCGCGCCGCGCCGACGAGTCCTCGGCGACGGCCTGGCGCAGCTCGGGCAGCCCGGCCGAGGGCCCGTAGTGGGTGGCCCCGCTCTTCAGGGCCTCGATCGCGGCCTCGGTGATGTGGGCCGGGGTGTCGAAGTCCGGCTCGCCGATCTCGAGGTGGATGACGCTCTTGCCCTGAGCCTCGAGGGCCCGGGCGCGAACCAGCACCTCGAAGGCCGTTTCCGTGCCGAGCCGGGCCAGTCTTTCAGAGAGCTTCATGGCCGTTCCTCCCGCAACTCGACACTCTACCGCACCGGGAAGGATCGGGCGTGATGCGGACGGCTCAGGCGGGGGTTCAGTCGGCTCCGCCCCGCGGACGGCCGGGAGAACCGGCTCAGGGAGGGCTCTCCGAGTCGAGGCGGTCCACACCGTAGGCGGCGCGGATGCGCTCCTCGGAGGCCTTCGTCTCCTCGACGTCGAGGACGAGCCGCTCGGGCGAGAGCCCGGGCAGGAACTCGACGACGTGGTAGTCCCCCTCGGGGATGGGAGAAGGCCTCGCGCAGGTCGTCCATGCTGCCGATGGGGCGGCCGTTGACGCGCTCGACGATCAGGTTGCGCACGCCCTCGTAGCCCAGGTTGGCGGCGTCGGGGAGGACGCTCGAGAGCAGCACGATCCGCGGGCTCTCGGGCGACGGCTCGGCGGCTTCGCGGTCCCAGGCGATGAGCAGGCGCGGCGGGCCCCGCCGCTGCCAGTCGCCGAACGTCGTCAGGTAGGGGACGGTGAGCTCCTGGAAGACGAGCCCGCCGACGACCGAGTAGTCCGGGCCGTGACCGTAGACGTAGGGGGGGATCTTGTCCGCCTCGGCCTGGATGCGCTGCAGGGGCACTGTGACCATCATGCGCTCGCCATCCCGCAGGATCCTGACGTCGATGGTGTCTCCTGGACGCCGGCCGTCGGAGAAGAGGAGGGCGAAGAGCATCCGGCCGTAGACCGGGTGCTCGTACCGTCCGGTGGGGTCGATGGCCGACCCCGTCGACCTCGAGGACCACGTCACCGGCGCGCAGGCCGCCGGCCGCGGTCCCGTGGGGCAGGACCCGGGTGAGGCGGACGCCGTTCTCGCCGTCGGTCAGGCCGAGCGACTCCCGGAGGACGGGATTGGTGAGGTTCTGCCAGGCGAAGCCGCCACGAGGGAAGCCGCGCCACTCTCCCCGGGCCCCGTCGGCCACGAAGCGCTCGAGGACGGGAGAGGCGATGGCCGACCAGGTGTCGCCGGCGCGCCCGGTGAGAAGGCCAACGACCTCTTCGTCATGGATCACCACCTCCGACGCGCCCAGGCCGTCCGCGCCGGTGGCCACGTCCAGGGTCAGCAGGTGGGTCCGCGAGAGGCCGTGCCGGCCCGCGCGGATCTGACGCACGCTGCCCGGGTAGCTGTCCAGGAGCCCGGAGTCCCTCCAGCGCAGGATCGAGAGCTCGCCCTCGCGCGGCAGCGGGTCGGCGAAGGGGAGCGGCTCGAGGCCCTCCCAGAAATCGGGGTCGTCCACTTCGACGAGGGCCAGCGGCCCCTCGGGGTCGGTGAGCACCACCCGCCCGGGGGTGCTCGCGTCCTCGCCCAGCTTCTGCACCTCGACGAGCAGGTGGTTTCCGAAGGAGGTGGAGGCGCAGAGGATGCGGCGGCCGGGGACGACGAGCCCGGTCAGGGGGCGGGTCCAGGGCGGCTGCTTGGCCCAGGGCGTCTGCCAGTTCCACTCCTGTCCGCTCACCAGCACCCGGACGACGCCCGCCCGCAGGTTGCCGTTGAGCGCCGTCGACGGGGGCACGGACGGGGCGCGGGGGGTCGGCTGAGCCTCCTCGGCGGACGGGGCTTCCGGGGCGGGCGGAGCCTGCTGCGCGGGAGACGCCTTCCGGTCGGGCGGGGCCTTCCGGGCCGGCGCGGTCTCCTGGGCTCCCAGGGGCAGGCTGCCCCCGAGCACCAGGAGCGCCGCGCCAAGAATGGCCAGGCTAGAGCTTGCGGTCGTGGGTGATCGCATACTGCCGGAGGATCTCCTCGTGAGCGGCCTTCGCCTTCTCCCGGTCCAGGGCCTCGATGCCGGCGAAACCCTCGAAGGCGATCTCGTCGAAGCGACCATCGCCGGAGGCGAAGGCCTCGACCACGTCCTCGAGAGAGCGGATGGGGAGGCCGTTGATCGCCTCCACCGCCACCGGTCCCGCGAAGCTCATCCGCGAGTTGACGGCGTGGCGGAGCACCCGCACGAGAACGATGACCTCGCGGTCCGCCTCCTCCGGGTGCTCGGCCTCGCGGAAGAGCTGGTGCCACACGAGGTCGCGGGGGGCGTTCTGGGCCCAGTTGCGTCCGAACATCTTGAGCAGCTCGGCCTCGAGGGGCATGAAGACGAGCCCGGCGTGGACGACGTAGCGGGGGGCGACGTCGTAGCGGTTGCGCATCCGGTCGTATCGGGCCACTCGGCGGGCCGTGGCCGCGAGCTCCACCTCGCGGCCGTCCCGCCACACTCCGAGGCGCACCGTGTCGCCGATCTGGCGGGCGTCGAACAGGGTCCGGTAGGTGATTCGCGCGTCACCGACGCCGACGGTGCCGTCGTTGGCGATGCGCTGGCCGTCGACCTCCAGGAGCACGTCCCCGGGCTCGATGACGCCGGCGACGGTGCCCCCGGGCACGACCCGGTTCACGACGACACCGCTCAGGCCCTCGGGCAGCCCTCTCTCGCGGCGGTAGGCCGGCGACAGGAGGGAGCTGCTCTCCAGACCCGAGTCCGGGAAGCCGTCGTAGGTGCCGTCCTCGAGATCCTCGAGGAAATGGCGCACGACGGGGATGGGGATGAAGAAGCCCATGTTGTCGAAGCCCGGGAAGCCCTGGAAGGCGACCCCCACCACCCGGCCGTCCTGGACCACCGGCCCCCCGGAGTTGCCGGGGTTGATGGCGGCGTCGGTCTGGACCACGAGGTGGGCGTCGGCCCCGGTGTGCACGTAGCCGCGCATCTCCACGCGGGAGACGATGCCCGCGGTGGACGAGACGTCCTGTCCCCCGAGGGGGAACCCGTAGGTCAGGACCTGGCTCCCGGTGCGGGGCAGCTCGCCCAGGGAGAGGGGTCGGAGGCCCTCGAAGAAGCTGGAGTCCTCGACGCGCAGCACCGCGAGGTCGGCGTCGTGGGCCACCGCCTCGACTTGGGCGATCCGGGGGTTGGCCTGGTCGGGGCGGCGGACCAGGATCTGTCGCGCGTCGGCCACCACGTGCGCGTTGGTGACGATCCGGCCGCCCTCGATGAGGAAGCCGCTGCCGAGGGCCCCCTGCACCGCCTTCTGCCGCCAGGGCATCGACCAGTCGAAGCCCGAGCGGTAGACCTGCACGTGCACGACCGAGGCCGAGATGCCGTTGCCGTTAACCGCGGGAGCATCGGAGGTCCCGGCCGCCGCGGGCAGGTGGGCGGTGAGCGCCGCCGCGAGCGCGAGGACGAACGAGAGCGTCGCTCTTCTCACTGGACTCTTTCGCCGGCGGCGGCGGCCACGCGCGTGGCGTCGGCGACCGAGTCGGGAATGCCGGTGCTCCAGACCCCGGCGCCGGTGAGGTGCAGACCCGGCACCTCGCCCACCGCCCGCTCCACGGCCCGCATGCGTTCGAGGTGTCCCACCTCGAGCTGGGGGGTCCCCCCCGGCCAGCGGAAGATGCGGGTGAGCACTGGCTCGCCCTTGAGCCCCAGAACCGGCGTCATGTCCCGGGCCACCGTCGCGGCCATCTCCTCGTCGGACAGGTCGAGGACACCGCCGTCGCGCACGCCGCCGAGGAAGCCGCGCAGGAGCACGTGCCCTTCCGGGGCCCGGTGGGCGAACTTGGTCGAGACGAAGCTGAGCGCGGTGGTGCGCAGGCCCTCGGTCTGGGGGACGACCATGCCGTACCCGTCGAGGGGGTGGGCGACATCCTCCCGCCGGTAGCCGAGCAGGACGGTGGCCGAGGAGGCGAAGGGAACCGCGGCCAGGGTGCGGGAGACGTCCGGCAGCAGGCCCTCGAGGGCGGGGGCGATCTTCGGCCCCGGGGCCGCGACGATCACCCCGCCCGCGGTCACGGTCTCGCCCCCTTCGAGGGCGATCGAGTAGGCGTCGCCGTCGCGGGAGACAGAGCGCACCGCGGCTCCCATCCGGATCGACTCGGCGGGGAGACGCTCGACGAGGGCGGCCACCAGCTCGCGCAGCCCACCCCGGAGCGAGTAGAAGGCCGCCGGGGGACGTGCGCCGGGCTTCGGCTTCGGCCGGGGAGCCGCCCACATCCCCCGCACCAGGCTCCCGTGCTTCACCTCGAGGTCGCGGAAACGGGGGAAGGTGGCGAGGATGGAGAGCCGCTCAGGGTCGCCGGCGTGGATTCCGGCGAGGAGCGGCTCGCCCAGACGCTCCACCGCTTCCTCCCCGAAGCGACGGCGCAGGAAGGTGGCGATCGACTCGTCGCCGTTCCCCGGCAGACCGGGGCGGACGAGGTCGAGCCCCATCCGCAGCTTGCCCGGCCACGAGAAGAGGCCGCTCTTGAGGAAGGGCAGGATCTTCGTCGGCACCGCCAGCATCATGCCTTCGGGCAGGGCGTGCAGCCGGCCCCCGCGAAGGATGTAGACGGCCTTCAGCTCCGGGTTGGTGGGGATGAGGCGGTCGCCGAGGCCGAGCTCGCGGCACAGGGCCACGCCCTCGGGCTTCTGGGCGAGGATCGAGTCGGGGCCGCCCTCGAGGAGGAAGCCGTCCTTCTCCTCGGTCCGGATGACCCCACCCACCCGAGGCCCCGCCTCGAGGAGGAGCCAGGGGACGCCGCGCTTCTGCAGCTCCCAGGCCGCCGAAAGGCCCGAGATGCCCCCTCCCACGATGGCAATGGAGGTAGTGGTCACAAACTCCCATGATACACGGGCGGACACCGCCCGGGCGGCCCGGGCCGGACCGGTGACAATCGTTGACAGGCCCGACCGAACACTGTCAGACTCCCCGCCATCGTCAGGGTGCCTCCCGCTTTGGGGGGGTAAAAGGGAAGCAGGTCAGAAGCCTGCGCGGTCCCGCCACTGTAGCCGGCGAGCCCGCTCCCTCAGGCGCCTGAAAGGCGCCGCCACTCGGGGCTCGCCCCGGGGAAGGCCGGGAGCGAGGCGACGAACCGGGAGCCAGGAAACCTGCCCTGACCGGTCGAAACCAAGAAAGGCTTCTCGCGT
Organism: uncultured Acidobacteriota bacterium; assembly: GCA_963700695.1. Lineage (GTDB taxonomy): Bacteria > Acidobacteriota > Vicinamibacteria > Fen-336 > Fen-336 > JAJDNS01. The sequence continues at coordinate 109,993 of CAVOYO010000011.1, forward strand.
GAAGGAGCTCCTGGATACCCGGCGGACCCCACCCACCGGACATCCGCCACGCCCCCGCGAACAGCCTCCGCAAGGAGGTCTCATGCGTCTGCGCGTCTTCCTCATTCGTGCTGTGTCCGTCACCCTCTTCTCGCTCGTGCTGGCCGCGGGGCCCCGCGCGGGCGCGGCCGACCCCGGCGGAGTCCTCGAAGGCTCGGTCCGGACGAGCGACGGGCGGGCGCTGCCCCACGTCGCGGTGACCGTCGAGGGCCCTTCGGGCACCCGACGGGTGACCACCGGTCCCGACGGTCTCTACCGGGTCGACGGCCTCGCCGCGGGGGAGTACGCGGCGTCCGTCGACGCCCCGGGCCTCGTTCTCGCCGGCGACGCCCGGGCCACGGTCGGCTCGAGCGAGGTCCGGCTCGACCTCGTGCTCTCCCCCGCCCCGGTGCGCGAGCGCGTCGTCGTGACCGCGGCCCGGGGAGAGGCGACGCGCTCCAACCTGGGAGTGAGCACGAGCGTGCTCGACCGGGAGCGGATCGAGGGGCGTGCCGCGCCGTCGCTCCTGCCGCTGCTGCAGGAGCTGCCAGGCACCGCCACCGCCCGGGCCGGAGCCACGGGCATGCAGGGCTCGGTGTTTCTTCGGGGCGGAGAGGCCCGCTACGCCGCGGTGCTGGTCGACGGGGTGCCGGTGAACCAGCCGGGGGGCGCGTTCGACTGGAGCGGAGCGCTGCCCTTCGAGCTGGAGCGGGTCGAGGTCGTCCGCGGCGCGGCGAGCAGCCTGTACGGCAACGACGCCCTCGCCGGTGTCATCCAGCTCGTCACCCGCCGGGCCCGCGACGACGAGGCGCCCTCGCTGCGAGGCGAGGCGGAGGCGGGGAGCTTCGCCTGGCAGCGCTACCAGGCCGCCACCACCGGCGCCCATGGTGGCTTCGACTGGAACCTCGGAGTGCAGCGGCTCACCACCGACAACGCGGAGCCCAACAGCCGCTTCGAGCAGACCGCCCTCGCCTCCTCCCTCGGCTTCCGCTTCGGGCCACAGACGCACATGCGCGCGGTGGTGCGCTACGACGGCGGCGACGTCGGGACCGCTGGTCCCACCGCCTACGGTCGGCCCGACCTCGACGCGTCGTTCGACAGGAAGGACACCGTGGTGTCGACCTCGGTGCGCCACGCCGCGGGGCAGGCGTCCCACCTGTTCAACCTCGGATACACCCGCACCGAGCAGCTCTCGCTGAACCCCATCGATTCCGGCTGCGACACGCCCGAGTGGGAGGGGCACACCGGCGCGTTCCCCATCTGCGACTTCCCCAACCCCGACGGGTTCCAGAACCAGACCTCGCGGCTGTACGCCGGATACCAGGCCGACCTCTCCCTCGGCACGCGCCACCTCGTGAGCGCGGGTGCCGACGGCGAGTACGAGACCGGGGCGCTGGGCAACCGGGCGGAGGACCTGCTGCGGCCGGACCGGACGAACTTCGGTCTCTACGTGCAGGACCGGGTGCTCGTCGGCCGGCGCGCGTACCTGACGCTCGGGGGACGCGTGGAGCGCAACGGCGCCTACGGCACGAAGGCGGTGCCCCGGGCCGCGCTCGCCCTCCGGCTTCGCGAGGGCGAGGACGCCACGACGCTGCGCACCAGCGCGGGGATGGGCATCAAGGCCCCGAGCTTCCTCGAGTCCTATGGCGAGTCGTTCTTCGCGAAGGGCAACCCGGATCTCGACCCCGAGGAGAGCCGGACCTTCGACCTCGGCCTCGAGCAGCGCCTCTTCGGCAGCCGCCTGCGCGCGGCGGTGACCGCCTTCTACCAGGACTACCGCGACCAGATCGCCTACACCGTGGTCGACTACGACACCTTCGAGGGGACGTACGTGAACCTGGGCCGGACGCGCGCGCAGGGGGTGGAGGTGGAGCTCGACGCCCGCCCGCAGCCGTGGCTCGCCCTGCTGGGCCAGTACACCTGGACGGACAGCGAGATCCTGGAGAGCGCCAACGATTTCAGCCCAATCTACGCCACGGGCGAGCCGCTCCTGCGCCGCCCCCGCAACCAGGCTTCCCTTGCCGCGCGCCTCGACTTTCCCCGGTGGAGCGCGGGGGCGACGGTCGTCCACGTGGGCGCGCGCGCGGACAGCGACTTCGTGGGCCTCGGCCTGACCCGCAACGTGGCCTACACCCGCCTCGACGCCCGCGTGCACTTCCGGGTCGCGGGTCCGCTCGCGGTCTGGGTCGTGGGGGAGAATCTGACGGACGCGACATACCAGGAGGTACTGGGCTACCCGGCGCTGGGCCGGGCAATCCGGGCCGGCCTGCGCCTCGGGGCGGGAGGGGCCGGGCGTTGAGGCGCCCGCTCGTCCTCCTGTCCCTTCTCCTCGCCGTGGGCTGCGCCCGGGAGGGGTCCAGGAGTGATCGAGTCGAGCCCGCGGGGCCGCGCATCGTGGTCATGGCGCCGGCCGCGGCCGAGGTCCTCGAGATCCTGGGGGCAACCGACCGGGTCGTGGGTCGAGGAGACTACGTTGTCTGGCCTCCGGCCCTGCAAGAGCTCCCCCGGGTCGGGGCGTACCACGCCCCCAGCGTGGAAACGGTCCTGTCCCTGGGAACGACCCTCCTCCTCACGACGTCGAGCCAGGCCGCCCAGGGTGCCCACGCCCGGCTGCGCGAGCTGGGGGTCGAGGTGCTCGCCCTCGAGACCAACACCTACGAGAGCATGCTCGCTTCGATCGTCTCCGTCGGGAGGAAGGTGGGCCGCGGAGAAGAGGCCCGTCGGGTCGTCGAGGGGATCCGCAGGGAGATGGACGAGATCCGAGAGCTCGCCCGGAACGCGCCCCGACGACGGGTGGCCTTCGTCGTCGACCGCGACCCGGTCTACGTCGCCGGTCCCGGGTCTCACGTGGACGAGATGATCCGGGCGGTGGGCGGTGAGAACGTCGCCGCCGACGCGGTCTCCGACTGGCAGCTGATGTCCATGGAGGTCATCTTCGAGCGGGCCCCGGAGGTCATCGTCGACACCTCCGACAACGGGGACCGCGCTCTGCGCGGCCGGGTGCCGGGGCCGTGGGGCCGCTGGCCGTTCCTGCCGGCGGTCGAGAAGAACCGGGTCTACTGGGTGGACCCCATCCGCCTGGTCATTCCCGGCCCGCGTCTGCCCCGGATGACCCGCTTCATGGGTCAGCTCATCCACCCGGAGATCTTCGGCGAGCCGTCTCCCGAGGACTTCGGGGCGCTGGAGGGAGGCGACGGTGCGCGCCAGTGAGCCGCTGACCTCGAAGCGACTCCTCGCCTGGACTCTGGCGCTGGCGTCGGCGCTGGCGCTGAGCGTGCTGATGGGCGTGGCGTGGGGAACGGGCTCGCTGTCGCTCGTGGACCTGCTGCCCGGCGGGGCGCCGCTCTCGGAGCAGTCCCGGGCGGTGTTCTTCGACGTGCGCCTGCCCCGCGTCCTCGCCGCCGCCGTCCTCGGGGGCGCCCTCTCGGTGGCGGGTGTGGTCTTCCAGGCGCTCCTCCGAAACCCCCTGGCGGATCCCTATGTCCTGGGCGTCTCCGGCGGAGCCAGCATCGGCGGGGTGCTGGCCCTGCTCTTCGGCTTTGGCGGGGCGGCCAGCCTCCTGGGAGAGCTGGCGGTGCCGGCGTTTGCCTTCCTCGGGGCCCTCGGGGCCCTCTTCCTGATCGAGTGGGTGGCCACGGTCGGCGGCAAGCTGACCGTCTACACGGTCCTCCTGACCGGAGCCATCTTCAATGCCTTCGCCGCGGCTCTCATCTACTTCATCCAGACCATCGCCTCGCTCGAGCAGCTCCACGCCATCGTGTTCTACCTGATGGGCTCGGTCCCCATGCTGGGCTACCGGGGTGTGGGGTTCCTCGCCGCGGCCAGCGTCGCGGCGACGGTGGCGCTTCTCTCCATGGCCCGCGATTACAACGCGCTGACCGTGGGGGAAGAGGGCGCCGTGCAGCTCGGGGTGGACGTCGAGCAGATCAAGCGACGCACCTTCGTCCTGGGATCGCTGCTGACGGGCCTGGCCGTCTCCGTCGCGGGGCTGATCGGGTTCGTGGGTCTCGTGGTGCCCCACCTTCTGCGCCTGCTCCTGGGCCCGGATCACCGGCTCCTGCTGCCGGCGGCGTTTCTCGGGGGCGGTTCCTTCCTCGTGCTCGCCGACCTGGCGGCACGGGTGGTCGTGGCTCCCGGAGAGCTGCCGGTGGGGGTGGTCACCGCACTCGTGGGCGGCCCCTTCTTCCTCGTTCTCCTGCGCCGCAGGGGGTCTCGCTATGAGTTCTCCTGAGCCACGGGGCGTCCGCATCGAGACCGAGGCGGTGGGCTTCCGCTATGCCCGCGACACCGCCCTGGACGACGTCTGTGTCCGCGTGGAGCCGGGCGAGGTGGTGGGCCTGCTGGGACCGAACGGATCGGGGAAGAGCACGCTCCTCAAGATTCTCTCGGGAGTCCTCTCGCAGTACGAGGGCTCGGCCCGGGTGGACGGGGCCGAGGTGCGGACGGCCCCGCGGCGGGACCTCGCCGCGAAGCTCGCGGTCGTGCCCCAGGAGACCACGTTCGGTTTCCCCTTCACCGTCCTGCAGATCGTCCTCATGGGTCGCCACCCCCACCTGGCGGGCCTGGCCTTCGAGACGCCGCAGGACGTGGAGCTGGCCCGGGCGGCCCTCGACCGCTGCGGGGCGGCCCACCTGGAGGACCGGACGATCCAGGAGCTCTCGTCCGGCGAGCGCCAGCGCGTCGTGTTCGCCCGGGCCCTGGCCCAGGAGCCCCGGGCCCTGCTGCTGGACGAGCCGACGAGCTTCCTGGACATTCGCCACCAGACGGAGCTCTACGACCTGGTCCGGGAGCTGGCCCTCGCAGACGGCACCGCGGTGCTCACCGTGCTCCACGATCTGAACCTGGCCGCCGAGTACTGCGACCGGATCTACCTGCTGCGTCAGGGCCGGGTGGCCGCCGCGGGCCCGACGGACGAGGTCTTCACCTATGCGAACCTCACGACCGTGTTCGAGACCGAGGTCTACGTGGACACGAACGACCTGACCGGCCAGCTCATCGTGGTGCCGCTCTCGGGCCGGGCCCGACGAGAGTTGGCAGAGAAGAAGCCGAAGGCCCTGTGACTCATCAGCACCTGTTCGTCCTGGATTCCGTCCCGAGACGCACGTCGGGACTCACCCTCAAACAAGCTCTGGAGGAACACATGAATACCAAAGGGAAGCCGGAGATCTCACGGAGGGAGTTCGTCAAGACGAGCTCGGCCGCCGCGGTTGGCGCCCCGGTGGCGTTGAGCCTGGCCGGAAGGGCCTTCGGGGCCCAGGGGAGCAACGAGATCCGTTGCGCGGTCCTGGGAACCGGCGGCCGTGGCCGACGAGCCCACATTCGGAGCATTGCCAACGTCCCGGGGGCAAGGGTCGTCGCGATCTGTGACCCCAGACGCGAGGCACTGGACGAAGCCCTGGCGATGTTCCCCGACGAGAAGCCGACGACCTACACCGACCACCGGGAGCTCCTGGACAAGGAAGACCTGGACGCCGTGTTCATCGCCTCCCCACCCCTGCCGCACCGGCAGCAGATCGTCGACACCCTTCGGAGAAACCTCCACTGCTACGCCGAGAAGCCCGTGGTTCTCACGGTGAGCGACCTGGAGGAGGTGGAGCAGGAAGCGGGGAGGTCGAAGGGCATCCTCCAGATCGGACAGCAGCTCCGCTACGCCACCGCCTACCGCAAGGTCGTGCAGATGATCCACGAGGGAGAGATCGGTGAGATCGGCTTCGTGAACGCCCGGCGGATGTCCAACTGGTACGGCCCCGGCGCCGAGGAGCAGGAGATGCGCTGGCTTTGGAGCATCGAGGAGTCCGGAGACCAGCTGGTCGAGCAGTCGATCCACAACATCGACCAGATCAACTGGGCCCTCGATTCCCATCCGATCAAGTGCACCGGGCTGGGCGGCCAGAACATGGTCTACGAGCCGAGGGGCCGGGACACCAGCGACCACTACACGGTCGTGTACGAGTACCCGGGCAAGCGCATCGTCACGTTCACGATGATCAAGTACGCGGCCCCCGGGCTGGGGGGAAGCGCCACCCACTTCTATGGCGAGAAGGGGGCCTGCGACCTGTGGGGCCACCAGTTCGTGGCTCGCGAGAGGGACGCCGAACCCCGGGTGGTCGAGGTGCCCGAGGACGAGGACTCCACCCAGATGGCGATCGACGACTTCTTCCGGTGCATCCGCGAGGGAGACCAGCCGTACTGTGGCATCGAGATGGGGAAGACCGCTCTTCTCACGGCCCTGCTCGGACGCAAGGCCTTCTTCGAGGAGCGGGTGGTGACCTGGGACGATCTCCTGCGCGAGGACGCGCCCATCCGGCGAGTGGGCGACCGCCCCCTCTCGACCTGAGCTAGCGTTCCCCGAGGGGCAGGTAGTCGATGCCGGGCTTGCCGCCGCCGCGGTGGGCGGGGCACAGGGAGGCGAGGAAGTCCTCGTACGCCATCACGTCCGGGTGCTCGGCGCGCCAGTGCGACTCGATGCCGGACCACCCGCGGCCCCGGAAGACCTGGGCACACTCGGGGCACTGCCGGGGCCACTTGCGGGTGCGGGGAATGCCCTTGCGGCACGACGGGCACTCCAGGGTGCGCCCGGCCCGGTGGGCGCGGCAGAGCGACTCCCAGAATCTCGCGTAGTCCAGCTCCGACTGGTGGCGGGCCTTCCAGTGGGTGACGATGCCCTCCCAGCCGGAGCGGAACACCCGGCCGCACAGGGGGCAGCGCCGTCGGCCCCGCTTGGGCACGCCCTTCTCGCACGCGAGACAGGTCCTGGCCACGATCCGTTCGTTCCCGACCGCGAGTCTACACGATGCCGACGGCCCTCAGGCCTGCTCGGCGTCCGCGGCCCGGATGTCGTCGACCAGCAGGGCCCCCAGGGCCAGGAGGGCGAGCGCGCACAGGGTCGAGGCCAGGGTGAGCGCCACCAGGGCCCACCCCGGGGCGTCCAGGTCCCCCCGGGGGCCGCCGAACGCGTGCACGATGGCGATCACGCCCGCCGCCCCGAAGCCGAAAGCCAGGGCCAGCGAGTAGATGGCCATGGCCAGCATCCGCACCGGGCGGGCGCCGCACCCAGCAGCGCCCCCACGAGCAGCACCGTCCCCGCCGCCATCGTCGAGCCACTCGAAGAAGTCGCCCACGCTCCAGTCCAGGTGGAAACCCGTCCCGTCCAGGGTCACGAGATCCGTCCAGACCGCGTACAGCAGGAGCAGGAGGGGCAGCGGGGCGGCCGACGCCAGGCGCCACAGCTCCTGTCGCGACGACGGGGTCTCCTCGCTGGTCATCTCGCCTCCTTGCTGCGCGACTCTCCAGACCGTCCCGGGCCGGACGGTCTGGGGACACCATACACAACCCCGTTCGACGAGGGGGGAGTTTCGTATGGTGTCCCCGAAACTCCCGAAACTCGGGGCGCGGTGGAGGGTGGCGGCGAGGCCGCGTGCTATCATCACCGGTCCGGAGGCGGCGCACATGGCGTATTTCGACCTCGATCCCCTGCTCAACACGATGCTGGACATGGCTCCCGGCATCTCGGACCTCAACCTCTCCGTGGGACGCCCGCCCCAGGTCGAGATCGACGGGGAGCTGCGGCCGGTCCCCTACGCGGGCATCGAGAAGCTGCTGCCCTACCACACCGAGCTGATCGCGATGCGGCTCCTCGCAGGGCAAGCGCGACCTCGCGGAGAAGCTGCTGCGGACGGGCTCGACCGACCTCTCCTACAGCCTGGCCAAGCGCACGCGCTTCCGCGTCAACGTCTTCTCCCAGCGCGGCACCTACTGCATCGTGCTGCGCGTGATCCCCAACGAGATCCCCACCGTCGAGGAGCTCGGGCTGCCCCCGCAGCTCAACGAGATCGCCAACGAGCGCAACGGCATCGTCCTGGTCACCGGGCCCACCGGCTCGGGCAAGTCGACCACCCTGGCCGCGATCATCAACAAGATGAACCAGGAGAAGGCGATCCACATCATCACCATCGAGGACCCGATCGAGTACCTCCACCCGAACAACAAGGCCACGATCAACCAGCGCGAGGTGGGCACCGACACCGCAGACCTTCGCCCTCGCCCTGCGGGCCGCGCTGCGCCAGGCGCCCAAGGTCATCCTGGTCGGCGAGATGCGCGACGTCGAGACGATCTCGATCGCCCTCGAGGCCTCGGAGACCGGGCCACCTCGTGCTCTCGACGCTGCACACGATCGACGCCGCCAAGACCATCGACCGCATCGTCGGCGTCTTCCCCAAGAACGAGGAGCGCTCAGATCCGCACCCGCTTCTCGCAGTCGTTCAAGTGGATCGTCAGCCAGCGCCTGGTCCCGAAGAAGGGCGGCGGCCGGATCGCGATCTGCGAGATCCTGCGCGCGAACTCCCGCACCAGGGAGTACGTCCAGGAGGGCGAGCGCGAGGGCAAGAGCCTGCAGGACGCGATGGAGGCGGGCGGGCTCGACGGCATGCAGACCTTCGACCGGAGCTCGAGCGGCTGATCCACGACGGGATCGATCGACCGCGAGGTGGGGCTCTCCTACGCCACCAACCGCACCAACCTCCAGCTCAAGCTGGAGACCCGGGGGCGGCGCCTCGGCCGAGGAGGAGGCGATCCCGCTGGCGCCGTCCGACTCGATGGTGGTGCCGGGCGGCACCGGCTCGTTCCGGTCGGCCCGAGGCGCGCGGCGGGGCAAGGCCCCGGGGAAGGACGGCGGCTCCGACATGGACGACCTGATCGAGAGGTAGCACCGTGCAGGCCCAGTGCCCCCAGTGCTCGACCCGCATCCAGATCGACGACTCCAAGGTCCCGGACCGCCCGTTCAAGGTCCGCTGCCCGAAGTGCCAGCACGTGGTCGCGCTGCCGGGGCGGGGAGCGGAGGCGCCGGGTCCCGCCTCCCCGTCGGCGGAAGCCTCGCGGCGCCCAGGCGACGGCCGCAGACCGGGCCCCCGGCCGCTCCACCGCCGCCGGCACCGCCGGCTCCGGCGCCGGTGCGACGCGGAGCACGACGGGCTCGAAGGACGCGAGCGACGCCCTCGTCGCGCTGCCCGACGCCGCCCTCGCCACGGCGATCACCACCTCCCTGGGCAACCTGGACTACAACGTGGACGTGGTCGACGACGTCGAGGAGGGGGCTCGCCTGCTCGAGCAGGGCGTCTACGAGGTCGCGGTCACCGCGCGCGACCACGGCCGAGCCCGGGCAGTCCGAGACCCTCGCCCAGCGCATCCTCCGGCTTCCCCCGGACCCGCGCCGGCGCGTCTTCGTCGTTCTGGTCGGCGAGGAGTTCACGCACCGCCGACGGCACCCAGGCCTGGGCCACCCAGGCCGACCTCGTGCTCAGCCCGCACGACGCCGGCCGCTGCGAGAACGTCATCCGCTCGACCCTCGCCGAGCGCAAGCGGCTCTACCAGCCCTTCGTGGACGCCCGCCGGAAGATCGAGTCGGACTAGGCCGGAGAGCTACCGCTCGCGCTTCTCCGCCACCGGCAGGTAGCTGTCGAGGACGTAGTCGCGCACCATGCGGTGGGCGCTGAAGGGGGCGACCACCGACTCGATCGACGCCTTCATGGTGCGGATCCACTCCCGGGGCAGGCCCTTCTCGTCGCGGTCGAAGAAGCGCGGGATGACCCCTCTGATCAGGGCGCGGTAGAGGGCCTCGGCGTCCTTGTGGTCCTGGGCCCCGGTGTCGGGGTCGATCGCCGCCGTCGCCGATGGCCCAGCCGTTGTCGCCGCGGAAGCCCTCGGCCCACCAGCCGTCGAGGATGCTGACGTTGACGCCGCCGTTGATCGGGACCTTCTGGCCCGAGGTGCCGCTCGCCTCCTGGGGCTGGCGCGGGGTTGTTCAGCCACACGTCGCAGCCCTGCACGAGGGCGCGGCCCACCCCGATGTCGTAGTCCTCGAGGAAGACCAGCTTCCCGTGGAACTCTCCCTGGGTGAGCGACACGATGCGCCGCACCACCTCCTGCCCCTCGCGGTCGGCGGGGTGGGCCTTGCCCGCGAAGATGAACTGCACCGGGCGCGTCGCGTCGGTCAGGATGGCCCGCAGCCGGTCGAGGTCGGTCATCATCAGGAAGGCCCGCTTGTAGGTGGCGAAGCGGCGGGCGAAGCCGATGGTCAGCGCGTGGGGATCGAGCAGCCCCTCGACCTGCCGCAGCTCGTCGGGGCTGCGGCCGTGACGCGCGGCCTGGAGCCGCGTCCGCTCGCGCACGAAGCGGATGAGCCGCTCCTTCTGCGCGCGGTGGGCCGCCCACAGCGCGTCGTCGGGGGCCTCCCTCACGGCCTGCCAGTACTCCGGGTCGAGGAGGTGCTGCTCCCAGTCCGGGTCCACGTGCTGCGCGTAGAAGCGGCGCATCTCCGGGCCCACCCAGCTCTGGGTGTGGACGCCGTTGGTGACGTAGCCGACGGGCTCCTTCTCCTCGCCCGCGAAGAGGTGTCGCCACATGTCGGAGGAGACCTCGCCGTGCAGACGGCTCACGCCGTTGGAGCGCGCGGCGAGCCGGATCGCGAGGGCGGTCATGTTGAAGTTGCCGTTGTCGGCCCCGAGGGCGAGCCCCTCGTCCGGCTCGCAGCCCACGTCGCGGACCCAGGGCTCGAGGTACCGGCGCACGAGCTCCTTGTCGAAGGTCTCGTTGCCGGCCGGCACCGGGGTGTGGGTCGTGAAGACCGTCGCTCCCTTCACGACCTCGAGGGCGGGGGCGAGGCTGTCGCCGTTGATCACCCGCTCGCGAGCGCGCTCGAGGCCGAGGAAGGCCACGTGGCCCTCGTTCATGTGCCAGACCGCGGGCTGGATGCCGAGCGCCCGCAGGGCGCGCACGCCGCCGATCCCGAGCACCATCTCCTGGCACAGGCGCATCTCCCGCCCGCGCACGTAGAGGATGCCGGTGATCGGCCGGTCGGCGGGGTCGTTGAGCGGGATGTCGGTGTCGAGCATGAGCACCGGCACCCGGCCCACCTGGACCTTCCACACCGCGGCGTGGACCACGCGGCCGGGCAGGTCGACGGGCACGGTGAGCATCCCCCCCGCCGGCGCCTGGACCGGAAGCACCGGCAGCCGGGCGAAGTCGTAGTCGGGGTAGATGTGCTGCTGGAAGCCGTCGGCGTCCACGGTCTGGCGGAAGTAGCCCGAGCGATAGAGCAGCCCCACCCCGACCAGCGGCACCCCGAGGTCGCTCGCCGCCTTGCAGTGGTCGCCGGCGAGGACGCCGAGGCCGCCGGAGTAGATCCCGAGCGACTCGTGGATCCCGAACTCCATCGAGAAGTAGGCGATCGGTCCCCGGAACTTCGGGGCGTTCTCCTGGAACCAGGAGGGCTGGGCGCGGTACTCGTCGAGCGAGGCGATCGTCTCGCCGTAGAGGCGCACGAACTCGGGGTCCGAGAGCAGGCGCATCCACTGCTGGGGCTCGACGTTGATGAGGAGCTGGACCGGGTTGTGGTAGCGTCGCCAGGCCACGGGGTCGATCCGGGCGAACAGGCGCTGGGCGATCGGCGACCAGCTCCACCAGTAGTCGTAGGCCAGGTCGCGCAGCCGCTCGAGCGAGGGCGGCAGCTCGATGTCGGCCGTGGGCAGGGTGCGGATGTTCGTCAGCTGGCTCGTCTCATTCATGTTGGCGCAGTGGGAAGCCGCCCGCGGGCGGGGAGTGAATACCTCGATGGATTATAGCCCGGCTGAATCGGCTCCCGGCGTCGTCTCCACGAAACGCTTGATGCGGACCCAGCCGTCCTCCTCCACCGCGGTCAGCTCCACGCCGAAGAGAACGGGCGAGGTCTCGCGGACGACCGTCCCTGTCCCGTGCACCGGGCCGTGCATCCCGGGGAGGACGAGGCTCAGCCGCAGGTCCTCGCCGACCTCCAGGGCCAGCCGGCTCTCGAGGAGGAGGCCGTGAACGCTCAGGTTGAGGGCCCGGCCCGAGAAGATCTCCCCGCTCCGCCGACCCCCCTCGAGGGCGAGGTCGACCTTGAAGCGCGTGACCCGGCGCACGGGCACGTTGACGAGGCGCATGAGACGGTCGTCCCAGTCCGCCCCCGGCGGGAGGGGCAGGATCGCGTTGACCCCGGCCTGGAGAAGGTCCACGTGGGCGAACCCGAACTCGGACCGCCCGAGGGCCACGATCGAGATCCCGCGCGTCAGGGGGTCGTGGCGCAGGGCGAGCGTGACCTCGGCCGCCGCCGGGTGGGCCGAGTCGACGACCAGGACGTCCGCTCCCCCGTCGACGACGGCGCGGTGCACCTCCTCGGCCGAGGCCGCCTGCACCCGCTCGACGTTCTGGCGCCACAGGAGGGTCTCCTGCAGGTCGGCCTCGAGGTCTCCGGGAGAGAGCAGGACGGCGCGGATCATGGTCCTTCCTGTCGGTCGAGCTCGCGCAGCCAGGCGGCCCGCGAGGCGTCGCTCGGCATGCGCCAGTCGCCGCGCGGCGAGAGGCTCACCGAGCCCACCTTGGGCCCGTCCGGCATCACCGAGCGCTTGAACTGCTGGTCGAAGAACCGCTCGAGGAAGACGCGGAGCCAGCGCCGGAGCGTCGCCTCGTCGTAGCGGTCGGCGAAGGCGTGCTCGGCGAGGAAGAGCATCTTGCGCGGCCCCGCGCCCAGGCGCAGGAGGCAGAACAGGAAGAAGTCGTCCAGCTCGTAGGGTCCGACGATCTCCTCGGTCCGCTGGGCGATGGCGCCGTCCTCCTCCGGGGGCACCAGCTCGGGCGAGACCGGCGTGTCGAGGACCTCGGTGAGCACCTCGCGCTCCGTCGCGCTCGCGTGGTGCGTCGGCCACCCACCGCACGAGGCGGCGGACCAGCGTCTTGGGGACGCTGGCGTTGACGTTGTACATCGCGATGTGGTCGCCGGCGAAGGTGGCGAAGCCGAGGGCGAGCTCGGAGAGGTCCCCGGTGCCCACCACGATCCCGCCCTCCTTGTTGGCGAGGTCCATGAGGACCTGGGTGCGCTCGCGGGCCTGCAGGTTCTGGAAGGTGACGCTCTGCCGGTCCGCGGGGTCGAGGCCGATGTCGCGGATGTGCTGCTCGCAGGCGGCCCGGATGTCGATCTCCCGCAGCTCGGCGCCCGCCGCCGCCGCCAGCCGGTGCGCGTTCGCCACGGGTGCGCTCGCTGGTGCCGAAGGCCGGCATCGTCACCGCGAGGATGCCCTGGCGGTCGAGGCCCAGCAGGTCGAAGGTCCTCACGCACACGAGCAGCGCGAGGGTCGAGTCGAGCCCGCCGGAGAGGCCCAGCACCACCCGCTTCGCCCCGACGTGCTCGAGGCGGCGGGCCAGGCCGGCGGTCTGGATCGAGAAGACCTCGCGGCAGCGCTCGTCGAGGGTGGCGGGGTCGGAGGGGACGAAGGGGTGCGGGTCGACGGCGCGCACGAGCCGGTGGGGCGACGGCGCCGGGATGGGCTCGAGGGGCACCACCCGGTAGTCGCGACTCGGCGGCGTGGACCGCGTCGGCGAACGAGGTCTGGCGCGCCCGCTCGACGCGCAGCCGCTCGGTGTCCACGTCGGTCACGATGAGATCGCCCTCGCGACGGAAGCGCTCGCCCTCGGCGAGGAGGACGCCGTTCTCCGCCACCATGAGGTGGCCGCCGAAGACGAGGTCGGTGGTGGACTCGTGGACGCCGGCGTTGGCGTAGACGTAGGCCGGCGAGCGTGCGCCCCGACTGCTGGCGCACCAGCTCGCGCCGGTACTCGGCCTTGGCCACGAGGTCGGGGGAGGCGGACGGGTTGAGGAGCACGGTGGCCCCGGCCACGGCGTGGAAGGAGCTCGGGGGAACGGGGGCCCAGAGGTCCTCGCAGATCTCGACCGCCAGCGTGACCCCGGGCTCGTCCGGGACCTGGAACAGCAGGTCGGTGCCGAAGGGGACGATCTCGCCGGCCAGGCGCACCTCCGCCTCGCGCGCCTCGCGCGCCGAGGAGAACCAGCGCTCCTCGTAGTACTCCTCGTAGCCGGGCAGGTAGGTCTTGGGCACGACGCCGAGCACCTGCCCCGCCTGGAGCACGGCCGCGGCGTTGAAGAGGCGGCCCTCCTGCTCGACCGGGAGCCCGACGACCACCACCGCCGGGACGCCGCGCGGTCTCGCGCGCAGACCCGCTCGAGGGCCCGCTCGGCCCCGGCCACGAGGGTGGACAGGCTGAAGAAGAGGTCGCCGCAGGTGTAGCCGGTGAGACCGAGCTCGGGCAGGACGAGGACCTGGGCCCCCCGCTCGCGCGGCCGCGCCGCACGACGTCGAGGGTCGCGTCGGCGTTGCGCTCGGGGTCGGCCACCCGGACCGGCGGGCAGGCCGCGGCCACGCGCAGGAAGCCGAACGGTGCGGTGCTCAAGGTCAGCCCCCGCTGGGCGGAATGGAGAAGAGGCGCTCCTCGTCCGCTTCCTTCTGCAGCTCCGCGGGCATGGTCACGTCCGGAGCCTCCAGGTCCCAGCCCCCGCCGAGGGCCCGGTAGAGGGCCACCAGGTTCTGCACCTGCAGGCCCTCGCTGTTGGCGAGCTGCTGCTGGAGCTGGAAGAGGGTGCGCTGGGTGTCGAGGACGTTCTGGAAGTTGGTGAGGCCCGAGACGTACTGGGTGCGGACCAGATCGACGGCGCGCTGGGTGGCGTCGGTCGCCTCGCCCAGCTGCTCGGCACGGAGGCGCTCCTTGGCATAGGCCACGAAGGCGGTCTGCACCTCCTCGAGGGCCAGCAGCACCGATTGCTCGTACCGCTTGAACGCCTGGTCGGCCTCGCCGAGGAGGGTCACGAGCACGTCACGGTAGTCCTCGACGCTGGCGTCGTATTCGGCGGTGGCGGCCTCGACCCCACGGCGGATCCGGCCGAAGAGATCGATCTCCCAGGCCAGCCCGGCCCCGAAAGCGAAGGTGTCGACCTGCTCGGTGAGGCCGGTGGCGCTCTCGCTGGGCTCGGCGGTGCTGGCCTCGGCGGTCACGTCGACCTGCGGGTACCGGTCGCCCACCGCGATCCCCCGGATCGCCCGGGCCTCGAGGATCCGGAAGTAGGCCCCCTGGAGGTCCTTGTTGCTCTCCTCGGCGTCCCGGATGAGCTCGGCGAGGAGGGGATCATCGAACACCGTCCACCAGGTCTGGACGTGGGCCGCGCCCTCGGCGATCCCCTGGACGTGGGCCTGGTACCAGGCGTCGGGGGTGGTCACGACCGGGCGGGTGTAGTCCGGACCGACGGTGCAGGCCGGAAGGACGAGGGCTCCCGCCAGGATCAACCCCCCGAGGCGTTTCATGGGCTGGATTGTGCCACGCGGGACCAGCGCGCCCAAGTCCCCACGGGAGTCCGATGCCAAGGTGGCGCCTTCCAGACCAGCCTTGGGGAACCCATGAAAGACTCCCAGAGCGGGCCCACTGCAGCCAGGAGGGCGGGCACGGTCGCACTCGCCGCCGTCCAGCGGGCGGAGGTCCGGGCCCGGGCGGAGCTCTCCCAGGCCGAGGCGGCGGTTCTCTCCTCCAGCGCCCTGCTGGCCCAGAACGAGGAGATCCGCGAGGCCGTCAAGTTCTTCGTCGGCACCCAGGTGGAGGAAGGCTTCCCCCACGAGGGGTACATCAACTTCCTCTCGAACACGTCGACGCCGGCATCAGGCGGCCGGGGACCCGGACCCGGACGAAGACGCCGGGCAGCAGCGGCCCGGCTCCGCTTCCGGGCCATCCTGATGACCGCCTTCTCGTTCATCCTCGGGGTCATCCCCCTGGTGATCGCCTCCGGGGCCGGGGCCCGCTCCCGGGTGTCCTCGGGACCGCGGTCTTCGGCGGAATGCTGGCCTCCGCGGTCCTCGGGGTCTTCTTCATCCCGTTCCTCTACCACGTGATCCAGAGCCTGGTCGACCGTCGGAAGGACACGGTGCCCCCCACCACCGACCTGCCCGGCGCTTGACACGCGCGGGGAGGCTACGGGGCCCCCTCGGTCTGGACGTAGTAGTCGGAGACGTCGCACCGGAGGAACTCCCCCTCGGTGATCAGGCTGCTGACGCGGTAGGGGCAGATGAAGAGGGTCTTGTCGATGTTGCAGATCCCTGCGGTGAACCCGCCGCTGGGCGACCAGTAGTACGTGATGGGAAGGATTGCGGCGAGGAACGGCTTGCCGTGGCCGTCGTCGACGTAGACCTGCTCCAGGTCGGGGAACAACTCCCTCACCTCGGCCCCCGAGCCCTCGGCATGCAGGTGGTCGCGGAGAGTCTCGAGAGCCTCGCTGGCCGGCCACCCCAGGGTGCGGCGGGTCGGCATCGGAGTCGTCGCCTCATCGCAGGCCTGGAGGGCCAACACCAGCGCGACCAGCGCGCACAGAGCAGAACCACGCCCTCTCACGTTTCCTCCCCGCAGTCAGCCTCTCGATGAGGCAGCGATCACGCGGAGATTGTAGGCCCTGGGCCGGCGCCCGAGGGGCCGGAGAGCCGGATTCAGGGCAGCTCCACGGTCCGCGCGCCGCGGATGCCCTCCTTGAATCGCTCCATCTCCTCCCGGGGGATTCGGCGAGCCGGGACCCCGCCCCAGGTCTCCCCCGCCCCCACGCGGGAACCGGGCAGCAGCACCGAGTGGGGCAGGACCGTCGCCCCCTCCCCCACCTCGACATCCCCCATGACCGTGGCGCCGAGGCCGATGGTGGCGCGGCGCTCGATGACGACGGGGGCGACGACGAAGCTGCCGCCCCCTCCGTAGTGGGCGAAGATGCGGACGCTGCCGCCCAGGGCCGCGTCGTCGCCGAGAGTGATGAGCGCGGGGTCGGAGATGTACTCGGTGTTGACGAAGGCGTGGCGGCCGATCGTCATCCCCATGGCCTTCAGGAACCAGATGCCGAAGGGCGTGAGGGTCACGAAGGGCAGGAAGGTGTAGCGGACCAGGTAGAAGAGCCCGTTGTGCAGGAACCACGGGATCGTGTAGATCGAGTAGTAGCCCCCCTTGAAGGGTGGATCCGGGTGGGCAGGATCCAGTTGTAGACCGGGACCACGACGAGCAGGGCCAGCCCGGCCACGAAGAAGCACAGGGCGGCACTGGTCCCGAGGGCGAACCAGTGGAGGGGCGCGGGCAACGACGCGCTCCAGCGCGCCACGCGGTCGAAGCACCAGAGCGCCGGCGCGAGGGCCAGGCCGAGGGCGGTCGACACCAGGGCGTAGAGCAGCAGCACCGCAGACGAAGTACGACGCCCGGGCGAAGCGGCGCAGCACGCGGTCCAGGGTGTTCTTCGGGGGCGGGTTCTTCGACTGGTCCGCGGCGAAGGGTCTCGGGGCGGGCGCGGGATCGTTCATCGCCGGGGCCTCACCGGCGGCGTCCCTACTTCAGGCTGCCCAGCAGCGCCTTCAGCGCCGGGGCCTCGGGAGCGTCGGGCGCGAGCCGCAGGAACGCCTGGTAGTCGTCCACCATCCGGGCGATCTGCTTGTTGCGGTGGTAGGCCTGGCCACGCCAGTAGTGCGCGTAGGGAAGACGCGGGTCGGCCTGGATCACGGCGGTGAGGCGCTGGATGGCCTCGTCGAGCTTGCCCTGGGCGACCAGGGCCTCCCCGAGGGCGGCCGAGGCCACCGCGTCGGCCGGGCTCGCCTGGAGCGCCTCGAGGGCCGGCGGCCTCGGCGCCCGCGTACTGCTGCAGCCTGCACGCGGCTGGCGGCCAGGTAGGCACGGGCCTGGACGCCGGAGGCGGGCGCCAGCGTCGCCTCGGCCTCGGCGTAGCGTCCCTGCTGGTAGAGGGCGACGCCCTGCTCCACCGCGTCCGGGCGCCGGCGCCCGTCGCCGGCGCCGGCGGCCGGGCGCGCGCGTCGACGGGGAGCTGGCACAGGCGCTCAGCAACGGGAGCATCGAGGAAGAACGACCAGCTTCGAGCGGTCCATGCGGGGATCCTCCTTGCTCGGAGTGCGTCCCGGGCATGGAGCCGGTCGGCCCCGGGACCGATCGCCCGGCCGAGCCTCCAGGGCTGTCCCACGTATACCATCTAGCGGGTGCCGTGCAGGGCGGCCGGAGGGTGGGATGTCAGCCAGAGTCGGCACGGAGCAGCTCGACGGAGCAACTGGCCGGGTGGGCCTCGGGAGACACGTCGCCCGAGGCGGCGCTCGGCCTGCTCGAGACCGCCCAGGCGCTCCTGAGCGCCGGCGAGGCGCGGCGACGTCCCGGCCGCCGAGTGGCACCGGTACCTCGACCTCACGCGCCGGCCGGCGTTCCTCCAGGCGCTGCCCGACCGTGACGCCCGCTACGCCTGGGCCGACACCACCTTCGAGCTGATCCCGCTCTCGGGCTACGACCTCGAGACGATGATGGCCCAGCGGGTGGCCGAGCACCCGGAGCGGTCGCTCTTCCGGGAGCTGGGGGGGCCCGACGCCCGCGCCTGGAGCTACGAGGAGGTGGCCCGGCGGCTGCGCCTGCTGGCCGCCACCTTCGTGGCCACCGCCGGTCAGGAGCCCCGGGTGGCGATCCTGGCCGGGAACAGCCTCGAGGGGGCGTGCTGCGACCTCGCGTGCCTGACCTACGGGATCCTGGTGACCCCGTTGAGCCCGCACCTCAACCCCGAGGCGCTGGGCTGGATCCTCCGCACGCTGGACATCAACGTGGTGGTCACCGAGACCGAGGAGCAGCGCGCGAACCTGGAGGCGGCTCTCGCCCACGTCGAGCAGACCCCCGAGATCCTCCTGCTCAACCCCGAGGCCCGCCTCCGCAGGGACGACGAGTCGCATCTCGGCGAGGCCGTGTCGCGGCTCGGCGCCGGAGGAGGCGGACCGGCTCCTCGCCGGCCGCCCCCGCCCCGACCTCCACGCCCGGGCGACGGTGATGTTCACCTCCGGCAGCACCGGGATGCCGAAGGGCGTCTGCTTCACGCTGTTCAACCTGATCACCAAGCGCTTCGCCCGGGCCGCGGCGCTGCCCGAGGTGGGCGACGACGAGGTCCTGCTCTCCTACCTGCCGCTCTTCCACACCTTCGGGCGCTACCTCGAGATGATGGGCATGCTCTTCTGGGGCGGCACCTACGTCTTCGCCGGAAACCCGTCGCTCGAGTCGCTCCTGGCCGGCCTGCGGGAGATGCCGCCCGACCGGCCTCATCAGCATCCCCCACCGCTGGCAGCAGATCCGCGAGCGGGCCCTGGCCGCGATGGCCGCGGGCGACGAGGAGGCCGCGCGGGAGAAGGCCTTCCGGGAGATCGTGGGCGACCGCCTGCGCTGGGGCCTCTCGGCGGCCGGGCGTCTCGAGCCGGCGGCGTTCCGCTTCTTCAACCGCCACGGGGTCGCGCTCAACAGCGGGTTCGGGATGACCGAGGCCACCGGCGGGCATCACCATGACGCCCCCCGGGGAGTACGAGGACGACTCGGTGGGCATCCCGCTGCCCGGGCGTCGACCGCCCGCCTCAGCGAGGTGGGCGAGCTGCAGGTCCAGGGGCCGTACGTCGCCCGCTACCTCGACGACCCGCCGGACCCGGAGGAGGGGTACTGGCTGAAGACCGGCGACATCTTCCACCAGCGCCCCGAGCGGGCACTACGAGATCGTCGACCGCATCAAGGACATCTACAAGAACAGCCGGGGCCAGACGGTGGCCCCGGCGGCGGTGGAGCGGCTGCTGGACGGCGTGCCGGGGGTCAGGCGAACCTTCCTGGTGGGCGACGGGCGCGACTACAACGTGCTGCTCATCGTCCCCGACCGGGACGACCCGGTGCTCGCCGCCTCGCCCTCCCCGGACGACACCGACGAGTACTTCCGCCAGATCATCACCACCGCCAACCGGGAGCTGGCGCCCTACGAGCGGGTCGTGAACTTCGCCCTCCTCGACCGCGACTTCGAGGCGGACCGGGAGGAGCTCACTCCCAAGGGCACCCTGCGGCGCAAGGTGATCGAGGAGCACTTCGCGGAGACGATCGAGGGCCTCTACCGGAAGAGCTTCGTGGAGATCGAGCACGCGGGCCTCCAGGTCCGCGATCCCCCGCTGGTTCTACCGGGACCTCGGGCGTCCTGGAGACCGCCATCGAGCCCCGGGCGGACGGACTCTTCAACCGCCGCACCGAGGCCCTGCTCCCGCTGGCTCGGCGGCCCGAGGGCCGAGGGCGTCCTCGTCGGGGATCTCATCTACCGGCTGGACGGCGACGTCGTCGACCTGGGCGTGTTCGCCCGCCAGCCGATGCTCTGGGTCGGAAACCCGTCGCTGATCGCCTTCTGCCCCTGCAAGGAGGGCTGGGACCTGCCCTCTGGGCGGCCTCTCGCCCCAGCTCACGCTCCCTCGACGGGAGGAGGGCGAGAGCTGCCCGCCGCGAGCCGGCGACCCCGCCCGACCTGCGCAGCACGGCGCCTGGCCCGGGTGAACGAGCTGGCCACGGCCGCCCTCTTCGCCGAGCCGGGCGAGGCGCTCGACGCGGTCCGGTCCCTGGAGGAGGCCCTCGCCGACGCCGACGAGCGCCTCGGGCCGCTGATCCGCCGGCGCCTCGAGGCCCTGGCCCGGCACCCCACCCTCGAGGTGCGCTGCCTCGCCTACCAGGTCCTCCTCCTCGACGAGCCGACGCCGGACTACGGCCAGGTCTTCCCGGCCTTCCTCCACTCGGGCCTGCCCTTCCTGAGCGCCGAGAGCATCCAGGCCATCGCCCACGCCCGGGTCGAGCCCGACCGCCTCGACGCGCTGCGCCGCCGCCTGGCCCACTACCGCCGCCACCTGACGTGGCCGGCGACGCCCCAGGTCCGGCGGGCGATCGAGGACGTCTTCGCGCTGCTCGGCGACTTCACGCGGGTCCACCCGGAGTTCTACGCGACGGTGCGGGCCGAGCTCGTGAGCTGGACTCTCCACGACGCCGACCCGGAGCTCGCCGCGCACGCGAGCGAGGACTTCGAGCGCCTGGGGGCCTGGTTCGAAGCGCACCTGGCCGGAGTCCGGCGAGGACCCCGACGCCGAGCGCTGGCGGGGCAAGCTGGCCTACCAGGACCGGCTGACCCGCTCGGAGATCGAGCGCCTCGAGGGCGTCCTCGTGGGCACGACCTTCCTGAAGGAGGCGGTGCTGCTGGCCTTCGACGGCGCCCGCTTCGACCTCGGCGACGTCTCCCCCGAGGGCATCTGGGTGTCGCGGGTGTTCTCGCTCCCGACCCACCGCATGTACCGCGTCAGCGTCAACACGCGCCCCGGCGACCACTACGACCTGCTGCTGGTGCTGCGGCGGGACGTGGACGCGGCCAGCGTGCGCCAGTCGATCCGCTGGATGATCGCGCTGCACAGCCAGACGCTGGGGGCGCCGGTCGTGCCGCGCTTCGCCTGCGCGCGCTCGGCGCTGGGCGCGTTCTCCATGGCCTGGGTGAGCGACCTCAGCGCGTGGGAGCGCATCCGCGAGTTCGGGGCCCGCCGCGAGGCCGAGTCCCGGCCCGGGCCCGCGCGAGTGGCGGAACCTCTTCGTGCGGGCGCTGTCCGCCTTCTTCACCGGCTGGCTCCACAGCGACCGGCGCATCGTGCCCGGGACGGTGGCGCCCACCAACGTGGCGGTGCCCGGGCCGGACTACCGCACCGACGTGACCGTGCTGTCCCTGGCCGGCTGGCAGCCCTACGGGGGGCCGCTGTCGCTGGTGCGGCCCATGCACCGCAACTTCTTCCGCCGCACCGCCGGCCACTACCCGGAGGCCCGGGAGATGCTGGACGTGGGCTGGATCTTCGAGGCCTGCGTCGAGGCGCTCGGGGTGGAGGAGGCCCGCGGCTTCCTCGGGCGCTCTGCAGGAGCAGCTCAACGCCACCCGGCCCGACGGGCTGGAGGCCGAGCTGCGTCCCGCCCTCGAGAGACGGCTGCGCGACGCTGGGGACCGAGCACTACGTGCCCCTGGCGGTGCGCTGCGCGGTGGAGCGCTACGAGGCCTGGGACGCGGCCAACGCCAGGCGCGACCGCCGGAGGCCCGACAGCAGCAGATCGAGGACCTGTACCGCCTCTACGACGTCGAGCGCTTCGGCGTCGCCGCCCGCTACATCCTCTATCGCCGGACCTACTTCGCCCGCGCCGCAGCCGGAGGTGACTCGAGGCCTTCGACCGGCTCCTGCAGCGGATGCTCGAGCGGCCCGAGGTGCGGCCCACGCGGATGCTCGAGCTGTCGAGCCTGCAGTCCACCCTCGGCCGCCCCGAGGACCGCCTGGTCCTCAGCCGACTCGTCTTCCCGGGCGCCGAGCTCTCCCGGCCCCTCGACGTGACCGCGGTGGGCGAGCGCGACCGCGCCCACGCCCGGGTGGTGGTCACCTCGCACCTCGACCGACAACCAGGGCCAGGACTACCGGTGCGCGAGCCCATCGCGCCCGGCGAGATCGGCCGCCTGCTGCGGCTGTTCCTGGGCGTCGGGCTGCCCGATCAAGGTCACCCCCGGACAGCTCTACTACGTGGTGCTGAACCGGGAGGACCAGATCGTGGCCGGCATCTGCTACCGCCAGCCCGAGGCCACGGTGGCCCACCTCGACGGCATCGTCCGCGCGCCTTCGCTCAAGGGGCGGGGGCTCAGCGCGGAGCTCCTCGAGGACTTCTGCTCACGCATGACGACGCGGGGCGTGAAGGTCGTGTCGACCCACTTCGTCTCGCAGGAGTTCTTCGGCGAGCACGGCTTCCGCGTGGACCGCCGCTGGGGCGGGCTGGTGCGTTTCCTGGGGGCTCGGCCAGCCTGAGCGGCCCTGCCAATTCGGCGGCGGGCCCGTCGATTTGCAGCGCGGGGACCCTCGGGCACGGTTAATATAGATGGCCCCTGATTCGGAGGCGCCCCCTCCCACGGCCGAGGACGAGCTGCCCGAGGAGCATTTCGTCGAGCCCGGACGGCTCGTGGGCAGTCCTCCCGCGGTGGCCGCCCACGACGCTCTCGTCGCCCTCACCAAGGCGGCGCGCAGCTTCACCCTGTACGACCCCGCGAACAAGGTCGTTCGCAAGCTGATCGGCGAGTACCGGGAGAAGACCCGCCACTTCCTCGACACCTTCGGCGGCCTCGCCCTCGACGTGCAGCCGTTCGAGCTGCGTCTGGGCGAGGAGGTCGTCTACAAGGACGGGGATCGGGAGCGCTCGCTGGCCTTCCGCCTCTTTCGCGACGGAGTTCGCCGGGTGGAGTTCGGGCCGACCACCTCCTGGGAAGAGCTGGTGCGTCTCCTCCAGATCCTGTCCATCCGCTACACCGCAGTCCGCCAGCAGGAGGATGATCTCGTCACCCTCCTGCGCAAGGCCGGGTTCGTGCACGTCCGCGTCGTGGCCATCGAGGGGTTCCTGCCGGAGGAGGAGCAGGACGAGGCGGTGGTCCTCGCCGGCCCCCACGGCGGTGGTCACGAGCGCCGGGAGCCCCCCGGGCAGTGGGACCTTCCCCTGCCACCGCTGAAGGAGGCCGCACCCCTGCGGTATCGCGCGGTCTCGGAAGAGCTCCTCGAGCGCGTGCGGTCCGAGGAGGTCACGGAAACCGCGGCCCCGGAGGCGGTCCGAGTCTCGCTGGAGCTGCTCGGCCTCGCGGCCGGGACGGGCGACGTGCAGCCGGAGACCCGCTTCGCCCTCGAGGCACGGGAGTTCCTGATCGTCGAGGGACGAACCGACCTGGCCGTCGAGCTGGTGCGGGCAGCGCGCCCCGTGCTCGCCACGGCCCCGGGGGCGGCGGACTCCTTCGTCAGCACCTTCCTGGACGAGGAGACCCTGGCGGCAGTCGTGCGTGCGCTGCCCGCGGACACCCCGGGCCTGACCGCACCCCTCGCCGAGGTGCTCCAGGAGGCGCCGGCAGAGGTGGTGGGGCGCCTGGTGGATCTTCTCATCGCCGAGGGCAGCGGACCCCACGCGGCGCTCCTGAGGCGCATGGTCGTCCACTCCCGCGGTCTGTCAGCGAACATCGTGGTGGACCGAATGAACGACGCGGAGGGCCCGGCGAAGGTGGCTCTTCTCCAGCTGCTCGCCGAGATCGCTCCCCCGGCCGCGCTCCAGGCGGCGGTGGAAGCCACCACCTCGGACGAACCCGGGATTCAGCTCGAGGCCCTGAAACAGCTCCAGTCCGCGGAGGTCACCCCGGAGATCGCCCGGGCGCTGCGGCACCTGGTGGAGTCGCCCCGGGAAAGAGTGCGTCTGTCGGCTCTTCCGGTGATGGCCGAGCGCGGAGGGAGCCGGGTGACCCCCACGCTCGTCGCTCACGCCGAGAAGGGGCGCGACTCGCTCTCCACGGCGGAGGCGGAGGCCACCGGGCGCGCCCTCGCCCTCTCCTCTCCACGAGCGGCCCTCGACACCTTCCAGGGCTGGCTGCAGCTGAAGAGTGGGGGGCTGCTCGGGCGAAAGGAGACACTGACGGCGCCACCGGGCCTGCAGCGAGTGGCCCTCGCGGGGCTGGAGGGGATCGGTGGCGAGGAGGCGGACGCACTGCTGGAGCTTCTCGCCGAGAAGGGGGAGAAGGAGGTGGCGGCGGAGGCGGAGGCGCTGATCGCGCGCCGCCAGGGCAGCGAGAGGGAACCCCGTGAGTGACTCCGCGGACCCGAGAGACCTCGACGACCTGACCCAGGCCCAGGAGGAGCTGGGTCGCGCCCTCGGGAGGGCCCGGATCGGCGAGGACCGCGCCCTGTTCGACCAGGTGCGGGAGCTGGGTGAGCGACTCGCCTACCTGCTGTCGGGTCTCCTGCGCATGACCCGGATGCACTCGCCGGACAACCGGGCCTTCGACCAGCCCGTCGCCGAGCTCCACCGCACCCTCGTCCGGCTTCACGAGATCCTGGGCCCGATCCACCTGGTGGCGGTCGAGGACCAGGTCTACGTGAACGACATCCGCATCCGAACCGGCGACAAGGACAGCGCCATCCACGAGCTCGGCAACGAGCTCGAGCGGCACAACGTGGGCGAGGTCACCTTCCACGAGCCCCTCGACGACGCGGGCATCCGCGGCCTGGTCGGCGCCCTCGGCGAGGACCCCGCGGCGGAGCAGCCGCGCACCGCGCTCACGCAGACCCTGGAGGCCCGGGGCGTGAACGGCCTGGAGCTCCACGGGCGGTTCCGCTTCCGGATGGCGGGCGGAGTGGCGAGCGACATCACGGAGCGGCAGGACCTCGCTCCCCCGGGCCCTGGCCGCCATCGACGAGGCGTACCAGAACCTCTTTGCCGGGCGGGTGCCCAACCCGCTGCCCCTGCGGCGCATCGTGACCGAGCTGCTCGAGGCGGACCTCGAGGCCGAGGAGCTCTGGGTCGATCCCCCCGAGGCTCCGCCCTCTGGCCCGGCACCTGTTCCGTGTCGCTCAGCTCTCGCTCCTCATCGGCCGCGCCGCGGGTCTCTCGGAGGACGTGATGCAGGACCTCGGGGTGGCGGCGCTCTACCACGACTGCGGCTACGCGGCCGGGCGGCGCCGGACTCACCCGAGGTCACCTTCGAGGCCCACCCCATCGGCGGGCGCCCGCCTGCTGATGCGCCAGCGGGGCTTTCACGAGGCCAAGACCCGCCGCGTGCTGGTGGCCCTGCAGCACCACCAGGACGCAAACGCGAAGCCGCGCCCCGGCCTCTTCGGCCGGATCGTGCGGATCGCCGAGGACTACGACACGCTGTCCCGGCGGAGCGGCCGGCTCTCCCCGACGATGGCCCTGGCGGCGATGCTGCAAGGCGGCGGGCACGCTCTACGACCCGGTGCTCCTCCAGCTGCTCATCAACTGCCCTCGGCGCCTACCCGCCGGGGACCCTTCTGCGTCTCGAGGACGGGACCGTCGTGCGCGTCGCGGCGCTCCTGCCCACGGCCCCGACTCCTTCGCCAAGCCCCAGGCGCGCTGCGTGCAGCTCGGCGACGGCTCCCCCGCCCCGCCCGACTGGCCACTCCTCGACCTGAAGGACGTGGGGAAGCTGACGCTCATGCAGAGATAAGGGGACACCGATACTTATCTCACCGTCAGGGACTGGAGATAAGTATGGTGTCCCCGTATCTTTCTAATCCCGAGACCGGGCGCGGAGGCTGTCGAGGAGCACGGCCACGAAGATCACCGTGGCCATGACCATCGGGTAGAGGTAGGGGTCGGCGTTGACGATGACGAGGCCGTTCTCGACGGTCTGCATCAGGAGCGCGCCCAGCAGCACCCCGGGGAGCACGCTCCCCCGCCCACCGAAGAGGCTCACGCCGCCGAGGACCGCCGCGGAGATGGCGGCGAACTCGCGGTCGCGCCCGAAGGTCGGGGACACCGCGCCGAGCTGGGCCACCGCCACCGCGCCCGCCGAGGGCGGCGAGGAGGCCGCAGATGGCGTAGGCCGACAGGAGCAGCCGCTTCACCGGCAGCCCGGCCCGCCGCGCCGCCTCGGGGTCGGCCCCCACCGCGTACAGGTGGCGGCCGAAGGGCGGTCCGCTGGAGGGTGAGGTGGGCGACGAGGAGCACCGCGCCGAGGGCCAGCACCGGCACCGGCACCCCGGCGAGGCGGGCGGAGCCCACGGCCAGGAGCGCGTCGGGGAGGTTGAGGGCGCGGGTCTCGGTGAGCCAGAGGGCGAACCCGCGGCCGATGTAGAGGGTCGAGAGCGTCACCACGAACGGCTTGATGCCGAGGCGGGTGACGGCGAGGCCGTTGAGGGCGCCGCCGGCGAGTCCCGGCCAGCGACCACGACCGCGAAGGCGACGGGCAGCGACCAGCCCCCGACCACCAGCTTCCCCGCCAGCGCCGCCGAGACGAACATGAGCGAGCCCACGGAGAGGTCGATGCCGGCGGTGAGGAGCACGAAGGTCATGCCGGTGGCCAGGATCCCGAGCGACGCCGACTGCACGACGATGTTGACGAGGTTCGGCACCTCGAGGAAGCGCGGGGAGAGGAGCGAGAACGCCCCCATGACCAGGGCCAGGAGCCACAGGGCGGGCCACCGGAGGAGGAGGCGGGTCACGCCGGGGCCTCCCCGGGGCCGCCGAGGGCGGCGGTGAGGATGCGCTCGCGGTCGAACTCCCGCCGATCGCAGCTCGTCGACGAGCGCGCCGCCGCCGCATCACGAGGATGCGGTCGGCGAGGCCGAGCAGCTCCTCGATCTCCGAGGAGGCGAGGAGCACCGCGGTGCCGGCGTCGGCCAGCTCGGTCACCAGCTCGTAGACCTGCTGCTTCGCCCCCACGTCGATCCCCGGGTGGGCTCGTCGAGGAGGACCACCGACGGCTCGGCCAGGAGCCACTTGCCCAGGACGACCTTCTGCTGGTTGCCGCCGGAGAGGGTCCGCGCCGGGCGGTCCAGCCCCGCGGCCGCCTCGAGGCGCACGGCTTCGGCCTGGCGGGCGAGGGCGTCGGGCCAGGCGGCGGCGGTCGATGAGGCCCCCGCGGGTGTGGGCGGGAAGGGAGACGAGGGCGAGGTTGTCGGTGGCCGAGGCCTCGAGGACGAGGCCGTCCTCGCGGCGGTCCTCGGTGACGAAGGCCAGCCCCCGCCCCACCGAGTCCCGGGCCGAGCCGCGGCCGAGAGGGCGTCCCGAGGAGCCGCACCTCCCCGGCGTCGGGCCGGTCCAGGCCGAAGATCGCCCGCAGGACCTCGGTGCGCCCGGCGCCCATGAGGCCGGCGAGGCCGAGGACCTCGCCCGCGGTGCAGGGTGAAGCTCACGTCGCGGAAGGCCCCGGCGCGGGTGAGGCCCGAGACCTCGAGGGCCGGCTCGGCGCGCGGGCGCCCCGGCGCGGGACGGGAAGACGGTGTCGAGGCTGCGGCCCACCATGTGCCGGATGAGCGACGGCTCGTCGAAGTCGCGGGCGGGCCCGGACGCCACCACCGCCCCGTCGCGCAGGACCGTCACGTCGTCGGCCAGGCGCAGGACGTCGCCGAGGGCGTGGGAGATGTAGATGAGGCCGCGGCCCTTCGCGCCTTCAGCCGGCCGAGGAGGGCGAAGAGCCTCTCGCGCTTCGGACGCGGAGAGCGACGTCGTGGGCTCGTCGAGGATCACGACGCGGGCGTCGGCGGCCAGGGCCCGGGCGATCTCCACGAGCTGCCGCTCGCCCGCGGAGAGCTCGGACACCGGCGTCCAGGGCGACACCTCGAGCCCCACCGCCGGCCAGGACCTCGCGCGCGCGGCGCGCGAGCCACCCGCGGTCGAGGAACGGCGTGAAGCGCCGGCGCGGGAAGCCGGGCGAGGAAGAGGTTCTCGGCGATGCTCAGGTTGGCGTGGAGGTTGAGCTCCTGGTGGATGAACGCGATCCCCCGGGCGGCCGCCTCGGCGGGCGTGCGGGGGCGGTAGTCCTCTCCCCCGAGCGTCATGCGCCCGGCGTCCGGGGCCAGCACCCCGCCGAGGACGTTCATCAGCGTCGACTTGCCCGCCCCGTTCTCGCCCACGAGCCCGAGGACCCGCCCGGCCTCGAGGGAGAAGCCGACGTTCTCGAGGACCGGCACCCCGCCGAAGCTCTTGCCGATGCCCTCGACCTCGAGGAGGGGCGCGCCCCGGGGCCGGTCGGAGGCGATCACCGTCCCTGCTCCAGGCGCTCGCGGACCGCGTCCACGAGGGCCGCGGCCAGGATCACCGCGCCCTTGACCATCAGGACCGTGAAGCTCGACAGCCCCATGAGGTTCAGGCCGTTGTCGAGGAGGGTGATGAACAGCGCCCCGTACACCGTCCCGAGGACGCTGCCCCGCCCGCCGAAGAGGCTCGTCCCGCCGATCACCACCGCGCCGATGACGTCGAGGAGGATCCGCTGGCCGAGGACCGGCGAGCCGGTCTCGAGGCGGGCGGTGTAGAGGATCGAGGCCACCGCGGCGCACACCGCGCAGGCCACGTAGGCGAAGAGGACGACGCGCTCCACGGGCACGCCCGACACCCGGGCGGTGCGGGCGTTGCCGCCCACGGCGAAGAGCCAGCGGCCGAGGACGGTGCGGGTCGAGGAGCACGTGGGCGCCCAGCGCCAGGGGGCCCACCACCAGGAGGGCGATCGGGACGGGGCCCAGCCGAGCCCGCCCCGAGGAGGCGGAAGCCCTCGGGGAGACCGGCGATGCCCTCCGAGCGCGTGAGCCAGATCGCGAAGCCGCTGGCGAAGGTCATGACCGCGAGGGTGGCGAGGAAGGGCGGCATCCGCAGGCGCGCCACCGAGAGGCCGTTGACCGCCCCGACCACGAGGCCGGTGGCGAGCATGACCAGCGACCGCCGCCGGGATCGCGAGGGGGTGCCCGGCCAGGAGGCCCCCGTCGGCGGTCATGACCCGGGCCCCGAGGACGCTGGCCAGGGCCACCACCGCGGTCACCGAGAGGTCGATGCCCGCCGGTGATGAGGACCAGGGTCTGGCCCACCGCCACCGCGAGGAGGGGCAGCAGGCTCGAGAAGACGTTGCGGAGGTTCGCGGCCGAGGAGAAGCCGGGGACGACCGGCCCGAGGACCAGCACCAGGACCAGGCACAGGAGGGCGACCCAGTGCCCGGCCAGGAGCCGATCGGATCCGGCTCACGCCCCTCCGCCCGCCGCCTGCTGCGCCACCCGGGCGCCCCACATCCGGTCCTCGACCTCCTCGCGGTTGCCGGAGTGGATCACGAAGCCCTCGTCGAGGACGACGGCGGGCACGTCCTTCCCGGCCTTCAGGTCGTCGAGGGCCTGGACCGACGCCTCCGACTCGAAGAAGACGTCCTGGACCCCGGTGGCGTCGAGGTAGCCGTCGACGAGCATCTGCCAGGCGGTGGCGTCGCCGTCGAAGCCCCCGAGGATCACGTGCCCCTCCTCGCCGGCCTTGTGGTACTTCCCCGCCGACTTCAGGGCCGAGACGATCGAGGGGAGCATGAAGTCGGACGACGTGAAGATGAGCCCGAGGTCGGGGTGGGCCTGGAGGGCGTTCGTCACCCCGGCCAGGGCCTTCTCCTGGTTCCACTCGGTGGGGATGCGGGAGACCACCTCCACCGCGTCCTCGCAGGCGGCCATGGCCTGGTCGAAGCCGTCGCGGCGCTGGATCGAGTTCTGGTCGCCCAGGTCGCCCACCAGGATGGCGGCCTTCTTCCTCTCGCCGCTCTGCCCGGGCCAGCCTCGCACAGGTGCTCCGCGGTGGCCCGGGCGATGCCGAGGTTGTCGGCCACGACCGCCACCGACCGGGCGCTCGGACGGGTCCGGGGGCCGGTTGAAGAGGACGATGGGGATGCCCGGCCTCGTTGGCGGCCCGGATCATGGGGATGACGCTCTTGCCGTCCTTCGGCACCACGATGATCCCGTCGACGCCCCGGGCGATGAAGCCCCGCACCTGCTCGAGCTGCTTGTTGGCGTCGCCGTCGGCGATGGCCTCGAGCATGGTCATGTCCCGGGAGTCGAGCTCGGCCCGGATGGCGTCGATGGCCGCCACCCAGAACTCGGTCTGCAGGGTCTCGAAGGCCACGCCCACCGTGCCCGCGCCCGCCCTCGGGGACCGGGGCGGCGAGCAGGAGAGCGCCGCCCGCGGCCACCGCAGGCCAGCAGGACTCCCCGTGGCTCTCGGGCTGCTCATGTCATGCTCCTCGCTTCCGGCTGCCTCGCAGTCAGTCGACGGGGGCTTCAGGATCGACTCGAGCTGGGCCCGCACGCTCTCGGGCTCGAAGACCTTCTTCCAGTCCGGCTGGAACAGCTTCGCCTGCGCCTCCCGGAGCATCTTGAGGGCCCCGTCCGAGTAGCGGGCCTCGATCTCCCCGAAGGTGATGGCGAGCTGGACGTTGATGTGGCCCATGAGGAAGGCCCGGGCCGCCGCGGCGGGGACCCCCCGGCGGATGGCCTCGTCGAGGCCCTCCTTGATCATCATGATCGCCGGGGCCGAGGTCGTCTCCGCCAGCGCCGGCTCGAGGATCGCCATCTGCTCCACGGTGACGCGGTGGGCGTCGATGATCGGGGCGAACATGGCCCGGGCCAGGGCCTCGCCGCGGGCGTAGTCGTCGTCGGTCCCCTGGACCAGGGCGCACACGATGTGCTGCTTCGCCTTGACCCCGCCGAAGAAGTCGCGCCGGGCCTCGGGGTCGGTCTCGTCGTTGAAGACCGGCGGGTGGCAGGGGTGGACCACGAAGCAGGCGACGCTCGGGCCGCACCACCACCCTGCCCGGCGCAGGGAGCGGCGGGGTCGAGGCACACGAGGAGGGCGCCGTCCTTCATCTGTGGCGTGAGGGCCTTCGGAGATCGTCTCGATCCGGTTGTCGGGCACCGCGAGGACGACGAGGTCGGCCGGCGGGCAGGGCCTCTTCGGCGGCCACCGGCGTCACCCCGCGCTCCGCCAGTCGCTGCCGGCCGGCCTCCGCCACCTCCACGTGGAGCATCCGGTAGTCGTCTCTGCTTCTTCATGTTGTCGGTGATCCGGCAGCCCATCTTGCCCCCGGCCCCGACGAGCGCGACGGTCGTCATGGCGTCGTCCTCCCGAGCGTGCGCGGACGTTATCAGCGGTCCCGCGGGGGGTCAACGCGACCCGGCCCCTACCCGAAAATCGGTGATCCGTGGCGTAGTGCCCATGGCCCAGGTGCGAATCGTGCGCGGCCACGGCCGGAAAGGTATGATCGGCCCGCCGAAACAAGGAGGTTCGAGCGTGCACACCATCGTCAACTGGCTGTGGGTCTTCGGTGCCCTCGCCCTCGTGTTCGCCTGGTACAAGGCGATGTACGTCAATCGCCAGGACGCGGGCACCGAGCGCATGGCCGAGATCGTCGTCCTTCATTCGAGAGGGCGCCATCGCCTTCCTGAAGAGGGAGTACTCCGTCCTCGCCGTCTTCGCCGGCGCCGTCGCCGTGCTTCTCTTCGTCGCCAACTATCAGAACGGCACCCAGCTGGTGGGCGTCTCGTTCCTCGTGGGCGCCATCTGCTCGGGACTGGCCGGTGTCTTCGGGATGCGGGTGGCCACCCGGGCCAACGTCCGGACCGCGGCCGCGGCGCGCGACTCGATCGCCGCCGCGCTGAACGTCGCCTTCTCCGGCGGCACGGTCATGGGCATGTCGGTCGTCGGCCTGGGGGTCCTCGGCCTGTCGATCCTGTTCGTCGTCTACTCCAACATGTTCGGCACCGGCCTCGAGGTCATGCAGAACCAGGTGCTCCAGGTGCTCTCCGGCTTCAGCCTCGGCGCGTCGTCGATCGCGCTGTTCGCCCGCGTGGGCGGCGGCATCTACACGAAGTCGGCCGACGTGGGCGCCGACCTGGTGGGCAAGGTCGAGGCGGGCATCCCCGAGGACGACCCCCGCAACCCGGCGGTCATCGCCGACCTCGTGGGCGACAACGTGGGCGACGTGTGCGGGATGGGCGCCGACCTCTTCGAGTCCTACGTCGGCGCCATCATCGGAGGCATGGTCCTGGGCCTGCCCTTCGCCGCCAGCCTGGGCGACGTGGCCAGCCCGCTGAACTACGTGATCCTGCCTCTCGTGATCGCCGCCTTCGGGATCCTCTGCTCCATCGCCGGCACCTTCGTGGTGCGGACGAAGGAGGGCGGCAACCCCCAGACCGCCCTGAACCTCGGGACCCTCGGGGCCGCCATCGTCATGCTCGTCGTGGCCCTGCCCGTCATCCGGTGGCTCTGCCCCGAGGCCTGGGTCGGCCTCTACGGCTCGATGATCATCGGGCTGGCCCTCGGGGTCGCCATCGGGTTCATCACCGAGTACTACACCGCCGAGTCCAAGAGGCCGGCGCAGCGGGTCGCCGAGGCCGTCCCAGACCGGCGCGGCCACGAACATCATCGCCGGCCTCGGCCCTGGGCATGCGGTCCACGGGCTGGCCGCTGCTCCTCCTCGCCGTCGCCATCGTGGGGACCTTCAACCTGGCCGGGCTCTACGGCATCGCCCTGGCCGGCCTCGGCATGCTGGCCACCGTGGGCATCCAGCTCGCGGTCGACGCCTACGGCCCCATCGCCGACAACTCCGGCGGCATCGCCGAGATGGCCGGTCTGCCCCCCGAGGTCCGGCAGCGGACCGACAAGCTGGACGCGGTGGGCAACACCACCGCCGCCATCGGCAAGGGCTTCGCCATCGGCTCGGCGGCGCTCGCGGCCATGGCCCTCATGGCGGCCTTCCGCCAGCAGGCCGACCTGCGGCCAGAGGACGTCTCGGTCCTCAACCCCATGGTGCTGTCCGGGCCTGCTCATCGGCGGCATGCTGCCGTTCCTCTTCTCGTCCATCGCCATGGAGGCCGTGGGCAAGGCGGCCTTCGACATGATCGAGGAGGTCCGCCGGCAGTTCCGGGAGATCAAGGGGCTGCTGGACGGCGCCGAGGGCGTCAAGGCCGACTACGCCCGCTGCGTGGACATCGCCACCGCCGCCGCCCTCCGGAAGATGATCATCCCCGGCCTCATGGCCGTCCTGATCCCGGTCGTCGCCGGGCTCATCGACAAGAACTTCCTGGCCGGGGTGCTGGCCGGAACGATCGTCACCGGCGTGCTGATGGCCATCTTCCAGTCCAACGCCGGCGGCGCCTGGGACAACGCCAAGAAGCACATCGAGGCAGGCGCCTTCGGCGGCAAGGGGAGCGACTCCCACAAGGCCGCGGTGGTGGGCGACACCGTGGGCGATCCCTTCAAGGACACTTCCGGCCCCAGCCTGAACATCCTCATCAAGCTGATGTCGGTGGTCTCGCTGGTGATCGCGCCGCTGATTCGATAGCGACTGAGGGTCCGGCTCGGGCGCGCTCTCGGGCCGGACTCGCTTCTGCATCGGCCAGGGCGGCGGACCGAACGCACCGCGCCGAGCACATCCTTGCTCACCCGGAGTCCTCTCCCGCGGTCACGACCTGAAACGGCTCGCGGACGTCCAGGGACTTGCCCGACAGCTCATCGCGGACGCTCAGCCTCATCTCGTACTCGCCCGGCGGAGCGTTGTCGAGGGAGACGATGAACATCCGCACCAACGAGCCGAGTGAGGTCGGTGCGATCGGGCTGGGGTCGAGACGCTTGAAGATGGAGCCGTCGGGACGGAGGATCTCGTACCCCTGGTGCACCCGGGGCATGCCCGTGGCGTCCTTCTCCGCCCCATAGACCTCGAGCTGGACGACGAGCTCGGCGCCCTCCCGAAACTCCCGTCGGGCCAGGAGCTGGGTCTGGACCGCAGAGCTCCCGGGGCTGGCTCGCCAGATGTCGGTGAGGACCGGTGTGGACGTGCGGAACCGCTCGACCGGGGGCACCTCGAAGTCGTGGATGACCGAGCCCAGCACTCCCGTCCTCTTCTGGCGCACGATGATCCTGGCTTGCTGGTCACCCGGAGCCAGCTCGAACTCCCGGACGATGGGGTACCACTCCCGCACCAGCTGCTCCCGCGTCTCCGGCCGCAGCCGCATGGTCACCGTCTGGTCGTAGCGGAAGAACTCGCCGCTCTCCCGATGAGCCACCACGAGGAGAAACTCGATCTCGGCCACCTGGCGACCGTCCACCTCCTCGAAGTCGAGGGCGCCCACGTCCACCTCGGTGACCAGGACCACTTCGGCCTTGCTCAGGATCTTCTCCCCCCGGACGTAGTGCGTCATCCGCAGGGGAATTCCGTCCTCGGCCCAGGGAGAGTCCAGCGCCGCCTGGACCACGGGATCGATGTCGTCCCGCTCCTCGATCTCGGCTTCACCGTCGGCCGACGGGGCGTAGTAGCCCTTGCGGGCCCGGACCTTCAGGCCCTTGCCGTCCTCGAGCTTGACCTCGATCCTGCGGAACCTCCCGTCGCGGGCGAGGTTGGTGGAGTTGTAGCCGAGGAGGTAGTAGATCTGCGTCTCACGGGCGATTCTCTGGATCCCCCGGTCGAGGTCGTTGGTGTTCTTCACGGTGAAACCGCCGCTCTCGTCGGCGATTCCCTCGGAACCGTCGTCGAGGGAGCTCATGGCGGACAGGGTGAAGCCGATCTCCTCCTGCAGCATGGGAGGGCCGAACTGGGCGGAGAACTCGGCCGGCATCCCCTGAAGGCCACGGGCGTTGACGAAGTAGATGGCGGCGTTGGCGCGTCGGGAGGCCGCGTTCACCCGCCGGAACGCCTCCAGGTTGGGGTCGTGGACGAAGCCCTCCGACACCAGGATCACCGACTTGCGCCCCTGGACCCCGCCCAGCCCGTTGAGAACGCGCTCGAGGATCTCCATGGTGACCTGGCTGCGGGTCCGGGTCTCGAAGTACACCTCCCTCGCCCGCGCGGTCACGAAGGGGTCCAGCGTCGTCCCGGTGAAGGGATTGTCGCGATCCGCCTGCACCATGGTCATCACGCCGAGGTCCTGGAAACGCTGCGTCACCTGCCGCGCCACCTGCTCGTCGCGGTACACGTGGATGCGCAGCGCCTCCCAGTCGCTCATGCGCTCGAGGGAGAGGTCGAAGACGCGCCGGGCGGTGATCCGGCCCAGCATGTCGATCAGCTTGTCGCGGCCCGACTCCATCCTCGCCGTCCACCAGGCGTCGCCGGACGTTGCGACCAGGGTCACGTAGTCCCCCTCGCGGACCCCGTTGGTCAGGAAGCTGGCCACCGCGCCCTTGGCGT
The DNA here is from genome assembly GCA_963700695.1 of uncultured Acidobacteriota bacterium. Taxonomy (GTDB): domain Bacteria; phylum Acidobacteriota; class Vicinamibacteria; order Fen-336; family Fen-336; genus JAJDNS01. Next base: position 145,181 of record CAVOYO010000011.1, read on the forward strand.
CGCGCTCCCGCTGCGGCGTCAGGTGCATGTCGTCGAAGACGATCACGAAGGTCCGGCCACGCACCGCCGTGGGCTCGGTGTTCTTCGAGACCCGCGGCGGAGCCGGCGGCCGCGGCGAGGGCTCGTCGGGCAGGGCGACGGCCTCAAAGCTGACGATCTCCTGGGGGACGCCGTCCTCGGTGACGACCAGGTCGTCCAGACCGAGTCCGGGGACCGGCTGGCCCTCCTTGTCGACGACCACGACGTCGACGATGACCTGCTCGACCTCGGTCTCGAACCGGGGCAGGACCTCCTGGGCGGTCTCCGCTGCGGGCGGGTCGGGGCTCGTTTCCTGGGCGAACAGGCCGGCGGCGGTCGCCGGAATCAGGAACGCCAGGAGCAGCTTCGGGGCAGTTCGTCTCACAGGGAGAGTCTAGCGCAGCGCCCGGGGCGGGTTCACGCCGCGCCTGGGGGGCGGCCGAGGAGCGTTGCTCTATTCCAGCGCCGCCACGTCTGCCGCGGCCGGCGGCTGCTCCAGTGGATACGTACGGTCGTAGAGCTCCAGCTGGCGCTTCTTCCAGACCGCTCCCTCCATGAACACCGGGTGCGGAAGAGTGACGTCCCACGAGCCCAGCCGCTTCAGCATCGTCCGCGTGCGCTCGAGGTTCTCCAGGGCCACGTCGTTCTGCTCGGAAACATCGCTCGCGAGGTCGTAGAGCATGGGCAGGCGGTCGGCGAGCCGGACCAGCTTCCAGTCGCCCTCGCGCACAGCGGCGCTGATGGTGAAACGCCACCTCATCTCCTCGTGGGGGCGGCCTTCGACCTCGCCGGTCAGGTAGGGGACGAGGTCCACCCCGTCCAATTCGTCGGCGGCGGTGACGGCGCCCCCGGCGGCGGTGACGTACGTGGGCGGTCGAGATGGGGTGTCCGGATCTGGACACTCCCGCCGAAGCCCACGTCCCCGTAACCGAGATCGTCGGCGACGATGAGAACGATGTTGGGCCGATCGGGCTCCGCCCCCAGGGGTGGGGCCACGCCGATCAGCGGCAGCAGGGCCAGACCAGCCCAGCGGCAGAAACGGCCACCGGGACGTCTCACCATCGACCTCCGGTCGGACGCATCACTGCGATAGCGCCTCGAGCAGCCCCTGGGCGGTGGCCACGTTCTGGGCGTTCGGGGGGTTCGCGGCCACGTACGCTTCGAGGTGCTCGGTGGCCTCGGGGACCTTGCCCTGCCCGACGAGGAGGGTCCCGAGATAGTAGTGGGCCTCGAACGCGGGTGGATCGGCGGCCAGGGCCGCCTCGAAGGCGCCCATCGCCTCCTCGTTCCGCCCCTCTTTCAGCAGGAAGATCCCCTGGTTGAACTGGGCAGTGCCATCCTCGGGGTTCTCGCTCGCCGCCCGGCCGATCAGCTCCCTTGCCTTCTCCTCCTGCCCGGACTCCTCGTAGATCTTGACGAGGGCGGCGACGAAGTCCGGATCCCCGGGACGCAGCTCGAGCGCGGCGGAGAAGCTCGCCTCGGCCTTCGCCCAGTCCTTCTGCTGCACGTAGATGAAGCCCAGGTTCCGGTTGACCTCGAGAATGCCCGGGTGGGCCTGGTTGATCTCCTCGAAGACCGCCGCCGCCTCGTCCAGCTGGCCGGCCTGGGCGAGCTCGACGCCCGTCGCGAACATCTCGCGCACGACCTCCTCCCCCGAATCCGGCTGCTGGATGACGACCTTCGCGGGCAGGAGCTGGACCTTCTCGATGTCCGTGGCCATCCCGATCCCGATGCGGGCCTGGACGCTCCGACTCTCGTAGCCGTCCTTGGAGATGGTGATCCGGTAGGGCCCGGTCCTCAGCCCCACCTGGATGTACTCACCCTTCTTGTTGGTGCGGAGCTCGAACTTCTCGTTCGCGCCCCCGACGAACTCGATGACGACGTTGGCCTCGGGGATCCCGCCAGCTTCCTGATCGACGACCTTGCCCCGGGCCCCACCAGTCTGCGCTTCGGCCGGGGGGCCGATGAGGGTGAGGCTGATCAGCAGTCCGACCGCGACGAGCGTGTATCTCATGGTTGTTTCTCCTTCTCTGATCGGTAGTCTCTCACGTCCGGATCCGGGGCGAGTTCCGTCTTCCCGGGTCTCGGGACCGCGAGCGGAGACGCTGCAGAATTCGATGGTCGACGCACATCCGGAGTTTCCAGAGTCGCAGAAAGTCTGCCCGCGCGCGCCCGTGGGCTACGGGCTCGGCGCCTTCTCGTAGAGCCGCACGTAGTCCACCTCGTAGTGCGTCGGATACACCACGCCCGACGCATCTCCCCCCGCCTTGCCACCGATCGCCTGGTTCAGGATGAAGAAGTGCGGCTGCTGAAAGCCCTCGATCGATCCGTCGCCGCGGTCCACGCCCGAGTCCCACTCGTTGTAGAGCACGTCATCCATGTAGAGCCGCACACCGTCCGCGTCCCACTCCATTCCCCACGTGTGGAACTCCTCGGGCCAGCTCGCCGGCAGCGTGTCGAGCGGCACCTGCTCGCCGTCCCACCGCGCCGTCCAGCGCGCATCCCCGGTCTTCCACCACGCCACGTTGGCGCCGAGCGACCAGAACGCCGGCCAGCTGCCCCACTGCGTGTCGATCCGCGCGCGCATCTCCAGATATCCGAACTGGAACTGCACCCGGTCCCGAGAGATCAGGCTCGCGCTGCTGATGCTTCCGTCCTGCCTCTCCTGGCCGCCCGCAGGAAACGTCCCCGGTGCATGCTGGTGGGCCTCGAGGTGGAGGAAGCCGTTCTGGCAATAGGCGTTCCGGATGTCGTTCGTGTAGTACTGCCACTCCTGGTTGCGCACGTACCCCTGCTCGTAGCCCCAGTGGCTGGCGTCCGGCGCGATCGGCGTCGACCCGCTGTCGAACTCGTCGCTCCAGACCAGCGCCCACTCCCCATCGCCCTTGGCCGGGGAATTGCTTCCGGTCGGAGGATCGCCATGGCATGAGGGAGCGCCCAGGAGCATGCCTCCCAGGGTCAGGACCAGCGGAACACCGCGGCGTCCTGAAGCCATCATGCGGGAAACTACTCCAGGTCGGGTTGGGGCGTCCAGGCCAAGATGGGCATGAAGACGAATACGAGTACGATGCGCATCAAGATGAGGAGAAGGCCATGAGACCCATCCTGGCGACGGGGACGGCCGCGGTCGCGGTGGCCCTCGCCCTGGCCTGCGCGTCCCCGGTCGACCACTCCCAGCCGGACTCCGGCAATCGACTGCGGGGGGAGGAAGCGATCCCCTTCGAGTTCTTCGCGAGCTTCGAGCGGATCGAGAGCGGCAACCCGATCATCGCCCTGGATCCCCCGATGTGGGCCGCGGCCACCCACGCCATCGTCGTCGACGACACCGTGCACTACTACTGGTGCAAGCGCGAACAGGGGGTGCGCTGGTTGCTGATGCACGCCACGGCTCCCGTCGGCGACCTCACCGACATCACCCAGGATCCTCGCAACCCCATCGTCGTGCCCTCGGCGAGCGGATTCGACGACGCGGCCGTCGAGTACCCCTTCCCCTTTCGCAACCCCTTTGACGGCAAGTACTACATGTACTACCGGGGCAAGGGCCAGGACTCACCCGAGCAGACCGGCCTCCTCGTCAGCGACGGTGACATGGGGACCTGGACACGGGTCGGCTCGACCCCGGTGATCGCCGCCGACACCGACCACGAGCGAGACGGATCAACCCACCCCTCCGTGGCCGTGGAGGGCGACACGATCCACATCGTCTACACCGGGAAGGCCACGCGGTCGTACCAGGACGGGTTGACCCTGTGCCACGCCACCGCCCCCACCCGCGACCCGGCATCCGTCACGAAGAACCCCGCCAACCCCGTCTTCACGGGCAGCGGAAAGGCCTGGGACAGTCGGGCGGTTCGCGAAACTGAGCTGTTCAAGGGGCCGGACTACTTCCACATCCTGTACGGCGGCTACGACGGCGAGGTCTGGCGGATCGGCCATGTCCGCACACGTGATTTCCGCACCTTCGAGGCGAATCCCCACAACCCCGTGTTCAGCCCGTCCGATGACCCCGACTCGTGGGACGCCGACGGTGTGCTGACGGCCCAGGTCGTCGAGGTCGGCGACACCCACTACATGGTCTACGCCGGCAAAAAGGGGAACGAGTGGCAGACGGGACTCGCCACGGCCCGGAAACCGTGAAGCGCGGAGTACGGGCACGGCCCGCCGGCCAGCAGCTGTAGACTGGTCTCCGTGCAGCTTGACAGGAAGCGGAGTGGGGCTGGAGCGAGGGTCGTCTTCCTCGGCCTGGCCCTCGCGGTGCCCCCGCTGACGGCCGGCTCGGACGACCCCGCCCGTCACCTCGATCGGGCGAGGTCCTCGCTCGCGGCGGGAGACCTGGGCTCCGCCCAGGCCTCGCTGGAGGCCTACGTCGAGCAGGTCCCGGACAGCGCCGAGAGCTGGCTGAGCCTCGGCCAGGTGCGGTTCGCCCGCCAGCAGTTCGACGGCGCGGCGGAGGCGCTCGAACGGTCGATCGAGCTCGACGCCGTCCAGCCGCGGGCGTTCAAGACGCTGGGGCGGGTCCGGACCGCCAGGGGCGAGGCGGCCCGAGCCGAGCGCGCCTTCGTCGAGGCGGCGCGCCTCGACCCGGGGGACGCGGAGGCCCGCTATCTCCTGGGGCGCCTCTACCAGTCGGAGGGCCGTCTGGTGGAGGCGGCGCGCTTCCTGGAGGCGGCGGTGGAGCTCGACCCGGGCTCGGCGCGGGCCCTGGCCTTCCTGGGGTCGGTCGAGTACGGGCTCGGCGACCCCGCCCGGGCCGAGGAGCGGCTCCGGCGGGCGGTCGCCCTCGCCGACGCGTCGCCGGGCCGGGATGCCCTCCCCCACCTGGAGCTGGGGATCCTTCTCCAGCGGACGGGCCGCCTCGAGGAAAGCGTGGCCGAGCTCCGGCGCGCCACCCGGATCGACGCCTCGAACGCCGGGGCCCATTTCGAGCTGGGGCGGAGCCTGCACCGGCTGGGACGCCTCGAGGAGGCCGCCACGGCTCTCCGCGCCGCCCTTGCCGTGGACGGGGGCGAGCCTCGCGTGCATTACCTCCTGGGGCGGGTCTGCTACGAGCAGGGCGATAGAGAGTGCGGGGAACGGCACATGAGGCTGTCGGAGAGGCAGCGGGGCCGTTGACCACGGCGAGGGGCGCGCCCCTGAAGGCGCTGAGCCTCCTCCTGCCCGCCCTGTGCCTCGGCAGCGCCACCCCCGTCTCTTCCCAGGTCCGGTTCGCCGACGTCGCCACGCGGGCCGGGGTGCGGCACGTGGTCCGGAACTCCGAAACCCCCGAGCGGTACCAGATCGAGCCCATGATCGCGGGGGTCGCCCTCTTCGACTCCGATGGCGACGGGCGGATCGACATCTACGTCTGTAACGGGGCCACGATCCCAGCGCTCGAGAAGGCGAACGAGAGCTTCTCGAATCGGCTCTACCGCAACCGGGGCGGCCTGGCCTTCGAGGACGTCACCGAGGACGCGGGCGTGGCCGGGGCCGGGTACTCGATGGGCGCAGCCGCCGGCGACTACGACAACGACGGCCACGTGGACCTCTACGTCACGGGGGTCAACCGCAACACCCTGTACCGCAACCGCGGCGACGGGGCGTTCGAGGACGCGACGGCCGAAGCGGGCGTCGAGGGCACGCTGGACGGCCATGGCAAGGCCTGGGCGGTGGGCGCGGGCTGGCTCGACTACGACCACGACGGCGACCTGGACCTCCTCGTCGTCAACTACTGCGTGTGGAGCCTGACCAAGGACCACCGCTGCGGCGCCCCGAAGCCCGGCTACCGCACGTACTGCCACCCGGACATGTACGACCCCCTGCCCAACATCCTCTACCGCAACGAGGGCGACGGCACCTTCACCGACGTCTCGGCCGAATCGGGGATCGGGGCCCACCGGGGCAAGGGCATGGGCGTGGCCTTCGCCGACTACGACGGGGACGGCTGGCTGGACGTGTTCGTGTCCAACGACGCCTGGCGCAACTTCCTCTTCCGCAATCTCGGCGACGGCCGCTTCGAGGAGACGGGGCTCTACGCCGGCGTGGGCTACATCGACGCGGGGCGGCCGGTCTCGGGCATGGGGGCCGACTTCCGCGACTACGACGGCGACGGCCGGCCCGACATCTTCATGACCGCCCTGTCCAACGAGACATTCCCTCTCTTCCGGAACCAGGGCAACGGGATGTTCCGAGACGAGACGTTCGGGAGCCTGCTCGGGGGCCTGACTCTGCCCTGGGGAGGCTGGAGCGTGGGGATGGTGGACCTGGACAACGACGGTCACCTCGACCTCTTCACTGCCGGGGGGCACGTGCAGTCGAACGAGGAGCTGTACTCGAGCCGCTCGTCACGACAGTCCAACCGGGTCTTCCGCAACCTCGGCGACGGGACCTTCCACGACGCGACCGCCGGGGCCGGCGAGGACTTCCAGCAGCGGGGACTCCACCGCGGCGCCGCCTTCGCGGACCTGGACGACGACGGGAGGATCGACGCTGTCGTCACCCGTCTCAACGAGCCGGTGGAGGTCTTCCACAACCGGACGGACGCTGCCGGCCACTTCCTGATCCTGCGACTGGTGGGGACATCCTCAAACCGGGACGCCCTCGGGGCCTCCGTCCGGGTGATTCTCCCTTCCGGCCGCGTCCTGGTCCGCCACGCCACGACGGCCGTGGGCTACGGAGGCTCCAGCGACCGGCGGGTCCACTTCGGCCTCGGCGACGAGGACCGGGTGCAGCGCCTGGAGATCACGTGGCCTGGAGGGCAGACCCAGGTCCTCGAGAACGTCCGCGGCGATCAGGTGCTGGTGGTCCGGGAGGAGACGGACTCGGCGCCGTCATTCTGAGGACCGCAGGCTGGACCGGGCCCGAAGAATCTCTCTGTCGAAGCTGCGGGGAGATGCTTCGTCGCACCCTCGAAGAACGAGGCTCCTGCTCAGGCATCCGGCGAGCCGCCGTTCTCCCCGCTCAGCATGACGATCGGGAGCGCGAGCGTAGCGCCGCGCTCGGGATGACACTCAGGAGGGCAGACGGCGCAGGAGCTCCCGGGCCTCGCTGGCGGCGGGCTCGGGGAGGGAGCCCTTCAAGGCGCGGTTGAGAGCCGCCCGGGCGCGTGGGGCATCCCGACGCTGGATGGCGAGCTTCCCCTCCAGGAAGTCGAGAATCGGTTCCCCCAACTGGTGGCGGCGGGCCTGGTTCAGCGCGACCTGCGCGTCGTCGAGACGCTTCGCGCGCAGCATCAGGTCGATGAGGTTCGCCGCGGCGTCGGGGCGCCGGGGGTTGATGGCGAGGCTCCGCCGCCAGGCCCGCTCCGCCTCCTCGGGCTTGCCGACGGAGAGCCAGGCCAGCCCGAGATTGAAGTGGGCTTCGGCGTTGCCCGGGGCGATCTCGGTGGCCCGCCTCAGGGGCTCGACCGCGGGCGCCGGCCGGCCCCCCATCAGACGGCTCGACCCGAGAAGGACAAGGGCGGAGATGTTGCGCGGGGAGCGGTTAGTCACCTCGGCGAGGATCCCCTCGGCTTCGGAGATCCGTCCGGCGCTCAACAGCCCCAGCGCCTGGTTGATCGAGTCGAGATCGCCGATGGCCCGCTTGGGGTCTGGGAGCTCGTCGTCGTCTCGCGACGCCCCTGCCGGGGTGGTGACGTAGCCGAGAGCGGCCAGGCGGGCGAGCCTCGCCGCGCTCTCGGGGTCCGAGGCGTCCAACGGGCTGCGGCGGCCCTCGGCGACCCGCTCGCGCCAGAGGCTCGCGAGGCGGTCCCGCTCCTCGGGTCGCTCCGCCGCCAGGTTCCGCTTCTCGCCGGGGTCGGTCGCCAGGTCGTACAGCTCGGGCTCAGGGGCCCCGATCCACTTCTGCTTCCCGTCGGTCAGGCCGGAGAGCGGGGCCCAGCCGAACGAGTTGAAGCCGTACTCCGACTCCAGGGGCAACCAGCGAGCGCCGGCCGGCCCACTCTCCACCAGCCGGGCGAGGGAGCGTCCATCCAGGTCCGCGGGGGGCGGCTGCCCGGTCAGCTCCAGGAGCGTGGGCGTGATATCGACGAGCGAGACGGGCTCGCTCACGCGCGTCCCGGCGGGCCAGAGGCCAGGCACGACCACGATCAGGGGCACGTGCAGGGTCGACTGGTACAGGAACACCCCGTGCGTGTCCTCCCCGTGCTCGCCCAGGCCCTCGCCGTGGTCGCCGACGATGACGACGATGGTGTCCCGAAGCCGCCCGAGCGCGGCGAGCTCGCGTCGCAGTCGCCCCAGCTGCTGGTCGACGTAGGCGATTTCCCCATCGTAGGGGGAGGACCGGAACCGGTCGGAGAAGGGGGCCGGCGGCTCGTAGTCGGCGTGGGGGTCGAAGTAGTGAACGAACAGGAAGAAGGGCGGAGTGAGACCGCGGGCCACGGAGAGGGCCCGATCGGTCACCGCGGTGGCCTTGCGCTCCGCGATCTCCAGGCGCTCGCCGCTCACCGCGTCGTCGTACAGGCCGAAGCCTCGCCCGAGCCCGAACTGGCGATCCAGGACGGCGGCGGCGACGACGGCCGCCGTGTCGTAGCCGGACTGCGCCAGGCGGCCGGCCAGGGTCTCGGGCCCCTCGGGCAGGCGGTAGTGGGCGTTGTCGCGCACGCCGTGGCGGTGGGAGAGCAGTCCGGTCAGGAGCGACGCGTGAGCGGGCAGGGTGACCGGCACCGGGGTCAGGGCATTCTCGAACACGACCCCTTCGCGCGCCCAGCGGTCGAGATTCGGCGTCGAGGCCTCCCGATTCCCATAGCAGCCCAGGTGGTCCGCCCGGGTGGTGTCGAGGCTGACGAGCAGGATTGAAGGCGTCGCGGAGATTCGTCGGAATTCCGTACTCCCGGAGGCGCGGGGGGGCTCGTCCTTCCTCGGCGTCTCGCCCGTGCAGGCGAGCAGGCCCAGGATCCCGGTGACCGAAGCCGCCAGAGCGAGCCGTCGGCGGGCCGAGCGACATCCCCGTGTCTTCATCTCGGGGGAACGGTGCGGCAGCTCGTGTCGCCTCATGGTCAGCGCCGGCCCCCTCGGGCCACCTCGCGCTCGCGGGCGCGGAGCCACTCGATCTGCTCGGCGGCCTCGGCCTCCATGGCCTGCAACTGATAGATGCGGACGAGCAGACCCCGTGGATCCTGGAGGTCGGGCGACAGGGCCACCGCGCGCTCGGCCTCGGCCTGCGCCCCGGCCACGTCGCCCTCGTAGTGCAGGATGCGGGCCTTCCAGTAGTGCAGCAGGCCCGAGTCCGGCCTTCGGGCGAGGGCGGCGTCGACCTTCACCAGCGCGGTGCCGAGGTCGCCGGCGGCGAAGCTGTACTCCACGTGGCCGAGGAGGAGCTCCCAGTCCTCCGCCCCGCTGGGATCGGTCGAAAGCTCCCTGAACAGACGCTCGGCCTCCGGCAGGCGACCCAGCTTCACCAGGCTGCGGGCCCGGAGAATGCGGGTGTCCCGGTCGTCCGGGCGCAGGGCGAGACACCGGTCGAGGGCTTCCAGGGCCTGCTCGTGGTAGCCGTGGCGGAACCGGAGGGTGGCCAGAAAGGACCACGCCTCCCGGTCCCCGGGCTCCTCTTCCGTCAGACCGCGCAGGAGCTCGTCAGCGCGCAGAAACTCCCCGAGCTCGGTGAGCGACCGGGCCAGGGCCAGGCGTGCCATGCGGTCGGTGGGGGCCCGTTCCAGCGCCCGGTCCAGGACGGGTCGGGCTTCGTCCGGGCGCTCCAGGGCGTTCAGGGACATGCCCAGGCCGGCCAGGGCCCGGGGGTTGTCGGGCTCCCTCTCCACGGCGGCGCGGAAGCTCCTCGCCGCGGCCTCGAAGTCCTCCCCCGATACTCAGAGGCGCCCAGGCGCACCAGGAGACCCGGGTCCCCCGGGTCGATCTCGAGGGCGCCCCGGAACCTCTTCGCGGCATCGGCGAAGCGGCCGGCGGCCAAGTAGGCCTGGCCCAGGACCTGGAGGATCGCGGCGTCCCCCGGGACCGTCCTCTCGGCGGCCTCGAGGTGGGGCACCGCCTCGTCGGGTCGACCGAGGCGCAGGAGGGAGGCGCCGAGGCGAAGGAGCAACCCCGGGTTGTCGGGATCGTCCTCCAATAGGGCGCGATAGGCCGCGGCGGCCTCGGCATACCGCTGTGCGCCAAACAACCGGTCGGCCTCGGTCGAGTCCACGACCGGCGCCGCGAGCAGGAGGGCGAGGGCGGCGGCGGCCCAGGTCATCGCTCGACCTCTCCGGTCTTCTCGTGCGGCTCCTCCACCTGGACGACCCGATTGGGCGCGAGATCCACCAGGCGCTGGACCTGGCCGCCGGGCCACCGGATCTCGACCGCCCTCACCCGTTCCGCCGTCCCCAGCCCGAAGCGAACCAGGCGCTCGCTGGAGCACGCGTAGCCCACGCTGGTCGTCGCGTGGTTGTGAAGGGTCCGTCCGTCGGACAGGGTCACCTGGATCCGCGCGCCCAGTCCGTCGCGATTGCTGGCCACGCCCCTCAGTGCGAAGGCGATCCAGTTCCCCGGGTCCGCGGTGACGTTGCGGAAGAGCCGGGCCGGGGCGTTCAGGGTGCTCACCACGACGTCGACCCGTCCGTCGTTGTCGAAGTCGGCGAAGGCGGCACCGTGGTGGTGCCCGCTCACCTGGAACCCCTCGCCCGCCTCCCGGGAGACGTCCCGGAACCGGGCGCCGCCCTGGTTGCGGAAGACGCGGTTGCGGAGCCTGGAGCGCCCCACGAAGCGCTCGAGTCCCGGGAAGTGGGAGGCGGCGAAGAAGAGATCCTTCCCCCCATCGTTGTCGAAATCGAAGGCCCCGAGGCTCCACCCGGTGACCTGGAGGGTCGCCACCGCCAGGCCGGACCTCACCGTGTGGTCGTCGAACCACAGGCGCGCGTCGCCGCGGTTGCGGAAGAGCTGGAAGGTGTCGTTCACCATTCCTGAGACCACGAGGTCCGGCCGACCGTCGTCGTCCAGGTCCCGGAAGTCCGCCCCCATGCCGGCGATGGGCGTTCCCGTCTCGCGCAGGGCCACCCCGGTCTCGAAGCCCACCTCCTCGAAGGTGCCGTCGCCCCGGTTGGCGAAGAGGAGGTGTCGCACCGAGTCGTTAGCCACGAAGACGTCGGTGAAGCCGTCGCCGTCGTAGTCGGCGAAGGCCACCCCCATGCCCTTCCCGATCTCCCTTCCGATCCCCGAGGCCGTCGAGACGTCCGAGAACGTCCCGTCGCCGTTGTTGCGGAAGAGCTGGTTGGGAAGGCCCGCGTACAGGTCGGGGTGGCAGTGCTGCCGGTATCCCGGCGTCCCGCAGCGGGGCTCGGTGTCCGCGTCCCACTGGACGTAGTTGGAGACGAAGAGGTCGAGCCAGCCGTCGTTGTCGTAGTCGAGCCACCCGGCGGAGATGGACCACATGGGGCCCGCGGGCCCCTTCGGGTCGCCCGCCAGGTCCGCCTTCCGGGTGACGTCCTCGAAGGTACCGTCGCCGCGGTTTCGATAGAGGAAGCTCTCGTGGACCCCGGCCACGAAGATGTCAGGGGCCCCGTCGTTGTCGTAGTCGGCCGTGGCCACGGCCATGGAGTAGCCCTGGCCCCGGAGGCCGGCCTCATCGGTGACGTCGGTGAAGGTCAGGTCGCAGTTGTTGCGGAACAACCGGTTGTGAAATGCGGGCCCGTCCTTGCCGAGAGACGCGATGCGGGCGCCGTTGGCGAAGAAGACGTCGGTGCACCCGTCGCCGTCGTAGTCGAGCGCGGCGATGCCGGCGGGCATGAGCTCGACCTGGCTGAAGTCGCCAGTGGCCCCGTTGGTCAGGACGAAGTCGAGGCCCGCCACCCCGGAGATCTCCTCGAAGCGGATCGGGCCCGCCAGCACACACGGAGTCCACCCGAGGAGCAGGAGGCCGGCGAGCGCGGTGCGGGATGTGCGGACGTCTTCCAGGACAGCCTCACGAAGGGACGACAACCGGTGTCGAATCCAGACTACCCAAATAACGAGGGGCCGGCCACGACGGCCGGCCCCTCGCCCAGGGAGAACGTCAGACGTCTAGAACTCGAAACGCACGCCGATCTGCCCCTGGCGGGGCTGACCGGTGGTGCTGATGACGTACCCGAAGTTCTCGCTGCCGATGTTGGTCACGGGGTTCGAGTAGTAGTGCCGGTTGAACGCGTTGATCAGCTCCAGGCGGACCTGGAGGCGGTAGCGGTCGCCGAAGGTGAAATTCTTCAGCAGGCCGAAATCCTCGCCGGAGAACCCGAAGCCGCGCTGCTGCTCGAAGCGGCCCGGGCCCTCGCCGAACTCGCCGTAGGCCGGGTTGGCGTAGTTGTCCCCGTTGAAGTACTTGTTGCCGGGGGCCGTGGCGCTGCCGGCGTCATAGTTGCCGCTGAACTGGGTGCTGTAGTCGCCGTTGGGGTCCGCGTTGACGTACACCGGATAGGTCCAGGCCTGGTACCAGTTGGTGGAGGTGATCCTCAGGGGCACACCCGTCTCGTAGCGGAAGATGAAGCTGAGCTGCCACCCACCGAACAGCGCGTCGAGGACGCCGCCCTGGTTCAGCCACCTGCGGCCCTGGCCGAAGGGCAGCTCCCAGGCCGCGTAGCCCTTGAAGATGTGGGTCCGGTCGGCGCTGCCGATCACGTTGGCCTCGAAGTCCAGACCTGCGGGGGACACGTCCTGGACGCCCCCGCTCGACCACGTCTCCTGGAAGCCGGTGCTCTGGTTGCCGTGAGACTGGGCCCAGGTGTAGGACACGTTGGCGGCGAAGCCCTTGGACATGCGCTTGACCAGGGTGGCCTGCAGGGCCGTGTAGTCGGCGGAGCCGTAGGGCGAGCCCACGAAGATCTGGGGCTGGGCCCAGGCCTGCGCCACCGTGGGGTAGGGGTTCAGCGCCATGTGGGCGGAGCCCGCGAAGCCCGGGTACGGGTAGGGCACCCCGACGGCGGCCGCGGACTCGGGGCTGTTCACCCAGGCCCACTCGTTGCCGGCCTGGGTGAGGCTCGTGACCGCGCCCATGTCCGGCTGGGCGCGCTCGAGCTCGCCGCTGATCATGCCCGTGCTCTTGGTCCCGATGTAGTTGGCCCCGAGCACGAGGTCGTTGGTGACCTCGTACTCGACACCGGCGTTCCACTGCTGGATCCGTCCTGAGCTGAGGCCGTTCTTGTTATAGCTGACCGGGCCCCACTGCATGTAGTTGGGGTCCTGGTCGCCCGGTGGGACTTCCTGGCCGGGGTAGCCGTTGTCCCAGTTGAAGACGGGGCGGCCCTGGCCGATCGTGTCCACCCGGTTGGTGGCGCGGAAGCCCGGGGCGAAGTTGTAGGGGACGCCGGCCCAGTAGTCGGCCCCGATGGGCTGGTAGAACATCCCATAGGCCGCCCGGACCACGAGCTTCGGGGTGGGGGTGTAGGTGAAGCCGATGCGGGGGCCGAACTGCCCCAGGTCGCGGTCGCCTTCGAAGGTAGTGTCCCCGCTGGTGCCGTACACCATCGCGCCGGGGATCCCGGTCACGGGGTTGATCTCCGTGGTGCTGAACTCGGCCCAGTGGCCGTTCTTCTCCCGCCAGGGACCGGTGGTCTCCCAGCGCAGGCCCACGTTCACGGTGAAGTTGTCACTGACCCGCCAGTCGTCCTGGGCATAGAGCGACAAGTAGTTCCGACCGCCGAAGAGGTCGCCGTCGGTTTCCTGGTTGGCGCTGGCGACCCCGCCCAAGAGCATGCTGGCGAAGCCGAAGCCCACCTGGTTGGACCAGGGCTGGCCCGGTACGCCGGTGGTGTCGTTGCTGAAGTTGAAGCTGAGCACCCCGGTGGACGTCGTGGAGTCGATGCCCATGCTGCGGAACTCGCCGCCGAACTTGAACATGTGCTTGCCGGTCACCCAGCTCAGGCTGTCGCTGAGGATCCAGGTCTTGCCCTTGTATCCGGAGTTCGCCCCGTAACCGATCTGGGTCATTTCGATGCCGTTGACCGCGCTGCCGAAGTTGACCTGGGGGAAGTTCCCCACTCCGGTGTCTCCGAAGCCCAGAGTCTGGGGCCAGCCCCCGTCGGCCTGGAGCGAGGTGCTCGGGTTGTCGTAGGTGCTGTAGGTGAAGTTGGCCACGTTGATCACGTTCGGGGAGATGGTCCAGCTGTGGCTGGCCCGGAACTGCCGGCTGCCCACGTCCTGGAGACGGGCGCGGGCCAGCGGTCCACCGTCCTTCTCGGGGTCGTTGGGGTCCCAGATCCCGCCCTGGTCCACGAGGGTGCGGGGGCGCTGGGTCCAGATGAACGAGCTGGTCAGCACGCTGGCGTTCGAGAAGCGGTAGTTCACCTTGGCACTGATCTGGTGCTGCTTGAAGTCGGGGCTGTTGTAGTACGGAAGGGCCGAGTTCTGGGAGAGCCGGTCGATCTGGGGCAGGTAGTGCTGGGCGTAGATGTCGGTGATCTGCTGGGAGGTGCCGCTGATCCGGTCCTGGGGGATGACGTTCCCGGGGAACACCTGACCGGTCGTGGGGTCCACGATGGCCCCCGGATAGATGGGGTTGCCGGCGGAGTCCGTCCCGAGCGGCGCGGCGCCGGTGTTCAGGAGTTGACTGAAGTCGCCGTTCAGCATCTGCTGGGTGGGCACGGTCTGGCTGAGGCCCCCGAGCAGGAAGCGGGACTGCCGGTACTCCTCCACCGCCAGGTAGAAGAAGGCCTTGTCCCTGATGACGGGCCCGCCCAGGCTGGCGCCCATGACGTACTGGCGGTCGTCGGCGCGCTCGTACTCGTCGGCGTTCTCGGGGTCGATCCCGGCCAGGTAGTTGTTCTGCCAGGTATTGGCGTTGAGGGCCTCATTCTTGAGGAACCCGTACACGCTGCCGCGGAACTGGTTGGTGCCCGACTTGAGCGAGAAGTTGAACAGCCCGCCCCCGGTGCGTCCGTACTCGGCGGGGATCCCGCTGGTCTGGACCTGGAACTCCTCCACCGCCTCCATGGGGGGGCTGGACTCGCCGATGTGCCCGCCGATCTGGATCACCGCCGAGGTGCCGTCGAGGACCACCTCCTTCATGAACGGTGCGGACCCGTTGATCCGGGACTCCCAGTTGTTCCCCTCCACGCTCGGGGTGATGGCGTAGGCGAAGTTCTCGAGGGCCCGCCCGCCGGAGACGCTGAGGGGCAGGTCCGTTACGATGTCACTCGTCATCGAGGTCCCGACCTCTGCGTTGGAGGTGTTCAGCAGGGCGGTGTCCGCGGTGACGGTGACCGCGTCCTGAAGCGTGCCCACGGTGAGGGTGTGGTCCAGAGTGATGGCCTCGGCGAGGCCGACCTGGATGCCGTCCCGTGTATAGGGAGTGAAGCCGGTGAGGGCAAAGCTCACCGAGTACACGCCGATGGGCAGGTTGCGGATCGAGTACAGCCCGTCGGCGTTGGACGCCGTCTCGGTCACGGCGTTGGTGCCCGTGTTCGTGGCGGTGACCACCACACCAGGCGCGGCGGCTCCGCTCTCATCCTTGACGAGACCGCTGATGGTTCCGGTGCCAGACTGGGCCTGTGCCGTGGCCGCCGTCACGAAGATGAGAGCGACACACAGGACAGCCCAGCGCCATGCGGGCGTTCTGCTACACATCGTCTGACCTCCTGAGAAGGAGAATGCCTGAGCCCCCGGGGTGGGAGCGAGAAAACCCAGCCCGGGGGACCGACAGGGCTGGCCGGGTGGTCGCGAGGTGCGTTCGGAATGCGCGAGCGTGGGGCTCGCCTTCATCATGACCATCGCTACTCGTTGCGAGAAACACCGCTCTGGATACGAACATCCGTGAGAAAGCGCTTACTCGCTCGCAAGCGATACTAGGCGGCGGCCTGGGGCCTGTCAACCGCAAATGCACTCCATCTGATTGGATCAGGCATCTTCATGATTCTGGAGCGACTTGCGGGCACTCGACGGATTCTTCGAGGGTTGGGGAATCAAGGTACTTGACCTCTCGTGATAGCCTAGGCGCACCTAGGGAAAGCGCTTGCCCAATGAAACCGCTCACTCACCAGATTGGATCGTCGAGCCGGCGAAAAGGAACCCCCCAACGCGCCGTCGAGAGCCCGGAAGGGTGGTCGCGCGGGGTGGGAACCCGACGGTCCGCGCCGGGACGGGAGGCGCGACGTTGCCCGTGACTCTCGCCAAGGTCGCCCGGCGCGCCGGCGTTTCGGCGGCAACAGTCTCCAGGGTGCTCAACAAGACGGGCCGCGTGGGCGAAGAAACCCGGGCCCGCGTCCTCCGGGCGGTGAAAGACCTCAGGTATCACCCCAACCTCGCTGCCCGGACCCTGGCCCATGGACGCAGCCAGACCCTGGGCCTGGTCGTCTCCAACCTGGGGAACCCTTTCTTCCTCGACATCTTCCGGACGCTGGAGGGCGACGCCCACGAGCGCGGGCTCGAGGTCGTGGTCGCCAACACCGACTACCAGCCCCAGCAGCTCCTGACCCACGTGAGCCTCATGCGGGGACGGCGCCTGGCGGGCCTGGCCCTCATCGTGTCGGAGACGGACCCGGGCCTCGCCGACATGCTGGCCGACAGCAAGATGCCTCTGGTGTTCTTCGACGAGGCAGCGCCGGTCTCCAACTTCGTCAACATCGCGGTGGACTACGCCAGTGGAACCCGGAAGGTCGTCGAGTACCTCTACTCCCTCGGGCACCGGCGCTTCGCCTTCGTGGGCCACCACACCGCCCTCGAGCCCCTCGACGCCCGCCGTCGCTCCTTCCTCGAGACAGTCAAGAGCTGCTGCGTGAATACCGAGAGCACCACGGTGGCTGACGAAGACAGCCCCCACGGGGGGCTGAGGGCCACCCAGCACCTCCTGGACACGGGCTTCCGGCCCACCGCCATCGTCTGCGTCAACGACCTCATGGCGTTGGGCGCCCTGAAGGCGCTGCGACAGCGCGACCTCCGGGTCCCCCACGACGTCTCGGTCGTGGGCTGCGACAACATCAGCCTTTCGGAGTTCGCATTTCCGCCCCTGTCCACGATCCACATCCCCCGGGACCGGATCGGCCACATCATCAGTGAGGCCCTCATGCCCTCCGACGGCGAGTCCCGGGTCCTGGGGCGCGTCATCCAGATCTCCTCCGAGCTCCTCATCCGCGACTCCACCGGCCCCCCCCCGTCCGGATGACGCAGCCGCCCCTCGGAGGTGCCCCACCCGAAGGGCTCCGGCGAGCCGGGTCGCCCGGTTCGGATCGGGGCCTGAGGCGAAGGGCCCCTGCCCGCGGTCGAGGCCGACGGGGGCACGTGTCTCACGTCGTGGCCGAGGCGTTCTCGAAATCCTGGGCTGGAGCGTGTGCCGCCCTGAGAAGGGAGGACCCGATGCAGAAAGCAATTCCGATGGTGGCCTGGCTGATGATCCTGTCCCTGGGTGTCCTGGCGGCGCCGCCTCGGGCCGCGGCGGGAACGATGTACTACGTCAGCAACGTCTCGGGAGACGACTCCCGAGCAGGCACCTCGGCCGAGGCCCCCTGGAAGTCGCTGCAGAGGGTCCAGGCCGCGGAGCTGGGACCGGGCGACCGGGTCCTCTTCAGGGGCGGGGAGACCTTCCCCGGAACCCTGACCCTCTCCGGCGTCGCGGGCACCGCGGACGCGCGGGTGGTGGTGTCCTCCTACGGCCCGGGTCGAGCCACCATCGACGCGGGGGCCGGGAGTGGCTTCGTCCTGAAGAACTGTCGCTTTGTCACGGTGGAGGACCTCGCCTTCGTGGGCAACGGCCGCAAGGTCAACGAGGACGGGGCCGGGGTGCGTATCGAGGGGGGCGCCCACAACACCCTCGACGCCCTCGAGGCCAGCGGCTTCCGCCACGCGGGGATCTCCACCGGGGGCGACGAGGGCACCCGGATCACCAAAGTGCGCGTCCACCACAACGGGTTCGCGGGCATCGCGGTCCAGGGAAGGGAGGGCGACCTGCCCTTCACCCGCGACCTCTACATCGGCCACTCCGTGGCCCACGACAACCCGGGTGACCCCACCAACACCACCAACCACAGCGGCAACGGGATCGTGGTGGGCGGGTTGAAGGGTGGCCTCGTCGAGTACTGCGAGGCCTACAACAACGGCTGGGACATGCCCCGCGAGGGCAACGGGCCCGTGGGCATCTGGGGGTGGTTCTGCGACCGGCTGGTCATCCAGCACAACGTCGCCCACCACAACAAGACGTCCAAGGGAGGCCACGACGGGGGCGGGTTCGACCTGGACGGCGGTGCCACCAACTCGATCCTCCAGTACAACCTGTCGTACGCCAACCACGGCACCGGATACCTGCTCTGCCAGTACCCGGGGGCAGCGCCCTGGAAGGACAACATCTGCCGCTACAACATCAGCATCGACGACGGTCGCACCAACCACTTCAGCGGCATCTACTTCTGGGCCGGGGGAGAGGGCATCTCCGATGCCCTGGTCCACAACAACCTGATCATCAACGCCCGCCACGCCATCGCCTCCACCCACGACATCAAGGGCCTCGTCTTCCAGAACAACATCCTCGTCTCCGACAACGCGGTGATCCTCGGCCCCCTCGACGACGCCCGCTTCGAGGGCAACATCTACTTCCCTCGACAGGATTCTCCCTTCGCGGTGCATCCCGACCGCGAGTATCAGACCCTCGAGGAGTGGGCCGAGGCCACGGGCAAGGAGGTCCTCGCCGGTCGCCTCGTGGGCCGGGTCGCCGACCCACGGCTGGTGCTGCCCCTGGACCTGAGGGACCTCCCCACCGACCCCGAGGCGGTACGACGGATGCTGTTCTACCGGCTCATCGCGGACTCCCCGGCCGTGGGCGCCGCCCTCCCCATCCCGGACCACGGGGGTCGGGACCTCTGGCAGAACCCGGTCGCGGCCGACGGCCCCCGGAACGTGGGGCCCTTCGAGGGTGCGCGCCAGCCATGAACGCCGATTGAGCGCGCGTAGCGCGGCGCGCTCAGGGGAGCCCCGAGCCGGCGATCCCCGACACGCGGTGACGCCGCAGGACATCAGGCGCACCCGAGGGGACGCTCCATGACGCAGACGGACACCGGGAGACGGCTCCCCGGGGGAGACACCTGCCCGAGAGGACGCCGGGACGACACCGCCCACGTCGCTCCGGCTCGAGCCGCCCGAGGGTCGGGTTCGACGGCACGTCGAGCGCGTGCTCGAGACGGCGGTGATGGGACATGGTCGGTACCCGGGGGTCGACTGTCCTCCGGCGCGTTGCCCGTGACTACGGCGACCTTCGACGCTCGGGCGTCGGCGGCAGGGCGGCCGCGGTCTGCCCCGACTCGACTGGAGGACGGTTCAGCCAGGGCTCGTCCCCGGAATCGGGGAAGCGCCGCCGGGCCAGGTCCCGGGGCGATCCCATGGAGGGCGAGTACGGGCGCAGGAGAAGACGGTAATCGTAGGTCTTCACCGGCAGCGTGTGCTCGTAGTGGGGGCGGGCCCGCTCGGTCCAGCCGTCGTCCCCCCCCACCCCCATCTGCCGGAGGTCGAGGTTCAAGGTGACGGTGTCGCGGCGGGGGAGCTCGTTGATGTGAGTGGCCTTCTCAAGGTCCATCTGGGTGTAGGGCCACGCACTCACGTTGAGCAGAGGCATCCCCACCGCGAGCAGGCCGTCCCCCCGGACGTCGGTGAGGGTTGCCCAGCGCACGTCGGTCCGGTTGGCGTTCTCCTGGGGGCGGACGTAGTCGTGGATCAGCTCCTCCACCGTGCCCGAGTACCGCCCCACCGCGGCCCCCGTCTTGCGGTCGTCGTAGCTCTCGTGGGGGCCCCGCCCGTACCAGGTGAGGGTGTCGAGGGCTCCGGGGACGGCCATCTGCATCCCGAAGCGAGGGACGTCGGGCAGCTTCAGGTTCTCGGGGCGGAAGCTCCTCTCGATCACGACGTCCGTGCTGCCGTAGACGGTGTAGATCGTGTAGTCGTCCGTGTCTCCCGGCGCCAGCATCACGTGGGTCACGATCTCCACGACCTGTGGCGAGAGCTGCTCGGCGGTCACCGAGACCACTCGGCGAGTCGGCCCGGCGTCCCTCCAGACCCCCAGGCGGACGGGCATGCCGCCGGTGGGGGTGTTGGTGGCGTGGTCCCACTGGTTCTCCATGCCGTTGTCCACGGGTACCCGCCAGAAGTTCGGAACCAGGGGAGAGACCACGAGCTCCCGGCCCTGGTGGACGAGGGACTCGAGGGCGCCGCTCTCCCTCCCCACCGCCACCCTGAAGTCCGCACCCACCACGGTGAAGCGTTCCGGGGAGGTCCGAAGCGCCACCGGGGGCATGGAGGCCACCTCCACGGTGGGAGGCTCGGGAACCTCCACCGGCACGGGGAGCTGCTCCCAGGCCACGACGTGGCCCTTCGGGGCCCACGGCGTCTCCTTCTTCAAGGCGAAGGAGACCTTCAGCCAGTGCTCCCGTCCGGCCTCGGGGGCGGGTGACTCGAAGGGAATCACCAGCTCCTGCTCGCCTCGGGCCGGCAGGTCGAGGCCGGGCAGCCGCCCGCTCTGGACCACCTCGCCGTCGGCGGTCAGCTCCCAGAGGACCTCGGCGTAGTCGAGGGTCACGAAGTCGTGCTTGCTGCGGACCCGGACCCGGCCCCGGGACAGGTCCACGGCCTCGACGGCCACGGGCTGGTACACCTTCACCACCTCGAAGTACTCGGGCTCGGGCTCGCGGTCGGGGGTCACGATCCCGTTGCAGGTCATGGTGCCGTCGGAGGGGGTCCCCGGGGGACCGAAGTCGCCCCCGTAGGCCCAGTACATCCGCCCGTCGGGAGCGTGCTTCCGGAGCGCCTTGTCCGCCCAGTCCCAGATGAGGCCTCCCACGAGCTGGGGGTGGGCCTCGAAGGCGTCCTGGTACTCCTTCAGGTTCCCCACCGCGTTGCCCCGGGCGTAGGCGTACTCCTCGGCGAAGAAGGCCCGGTCGGGGTTCTCGCGGGCGCGCTCGACGTGCCACTCCACCGTCTGGTACGAGAGGCTGTCCAGGTCGACGGCGCTGTTCATCTGGCGGTAGTGCACCGGCCGCGTGGGGTCGACCCGGTGGGCGTACTCGGCCATGGCCCGGATGTTGTCGCCGTGGCCGGCCTCGTTGCCCAGGGACCAGAAGATCACCGAGGGGTGGTTCTTGTCGCGCTGGACGACGCTGGCCATCCGGTCCACCGACGCCGCCCGCCACTCGGGGAGGCTCCCGGGGAGCCGGTTGAGGCCGTACGAGATCCCGTGGGTCTCCATGTTGGCCTCGTCCACCAGGTAGAGGCCGTACCGGTCGCACAGGGCGTACCACCGGGGATCGTTGGGGTAGTGGGAGGTCCGGACGGTGTTCATGTTGGCCCGCTTGATGAGCTCGATGTCCCGAACCATGTCGGCGGTGGAGAGGGTGAAGCCGGTGTCCGGGTGGTGCTCGTGGCGGTTCACCCCCTTGAGCTTGACCGACACCCCGTTGACGAAGACCTGGGCGTCCCGGATCTCGACCTCGCGGAAGCCGAGGTCGACGCGCTCCACCTCCAGGATCCGCCCCGACGGGTCCCGGAGGGTCAGCAGGGCCGTGTAGAGGTGCGGGGTCTCGGAGGACCACTTCCGGGGCGCGGCCACCTCGGCCGCCATCTCCACCACCGCCTCGGCGCCGGGCGCCAGCTCGGCCGTCGCCCCGGTGACGAGAGGGCGCGTCCCCGCGACCGCTCCCTCGGGGTCGAGGAGAGACACCTCGACGGTGTGGCCGCCCACGGGAGTGGGGCCGTAGTTGCGGACTCGAGCGGTGACGTGGAGAGTCGCGTCCCGGTAGTCCGCGTCGAGGTCGGGGCGGAGGAAGAAGTCGCGGAGGTGGACGGTGGGAGTGGAGAACAGGAAGACGTCCCGGTAGATCCCGCTCAGGCGCCAGGTGTCCTGGTCCTCGAGGTAGCTGCCGTCGGACCACCGGTACACCTCGGCGGCCAGGACGTTGGGGCCCTCACGCAGGTACGCCGTGACGTCGAACTCGGCCGGGGTCATGCTGCCCTGGCTGTACCCCACCTCCTCTCCGTTGACCCAGAGGTAGAACGCGCTCTTGACGCCCTCGAAGTGGAGGAAGACCCGCCTTCCCTCCCACTCCTCGGGGACGGTGAACTCCGTCCGGTACGACCCCACCGGGTTCCACTCGTGGGGGATGTGGGGGGGGCGAGGGTCGACGGGGCTGAAGGGGTAGATGGTGTTGGTGTAGATGGGGATCCCGTACCCCTGGAGCTCCCAGTTCGACGGGACGGGGATCTCGTCCCAGCCGCTCACGTCGTAGTCGGTCCGGTAGAACTCCACGGGCCGGTCGGCGGGCTTGCGGACCCAGTGGAACTTCCACCGTCCGTTCAGGAACTGAAAGAAGGGCGAGGCCTCGCGCGTCCCCACGAGGGCGGTGCTTTCATCGGGATAGGGCAGGAGGGTGCAGTGGGCGGGCTCCTTGTTCCGCCCGAAGACCTCCGGGTTCTCCCAATCGGGGACCGGGGAGCCATGGGCAAGGCAGACCAGCCCCAGGACGGCGAGGGTCCCCAGTGAGGCACGTCGCGTCCGCTCTGCGAGGAATCCGGTCATGGGCCACCTCCCCTCTGGCCGTCCGGCACCCGGCTCATATCACACCCCACGACCGGTGATCCGGCTCGGGACCCGGGCGCGGGCTGTCAGGAGCCCACCATTGCCTCCGCCCGGGCGGACATGACCTGGGCCCAGAGGTTGTAGATGTCGAAGTCCGCGGCCTTCTGGAGCTCCGCCCGGGCCTCGTCCTTCTCGCCCAGACCGAGGAGCCCCAGCCCGATCAGGTAGTGGGCGTTGGACCGGCGGATGTCGCCCGTGAGCCGATCTCCGAACTTGGCGAAGAAGCTGATCCCGGTGGTGACCTCGATCTCGGCCAGCTCGCGTCGTCCCCTCGCGATCAGGGCCTCGAAGAGCGGCTTCGCCTCGTCGGCCCGGCCCAGCTTCTTGAGGGCCTGGCCGCGATAGAAATGGGGCTCGCCGTACGAATCGTAGTACTGCCTCTCGGCCACGGCCATCTCGAAAGCCTCCCGGGCTCGGGCCTCCTCGCCGATGGCCTCGTAGAAGGCCCCCTGATGATAGAAGACCTCGCAGGACCGGCCGCTGGCGTAGTACTTCTTGGCTTCCATGTTCAGGGGAAACTCTCCGGCCGCCTCGAAGTAGGCCCGCGCCTCCTCCGGCCGACCCTCCTCCAGGAGCTCGCGGCCTCGGAGGATGTTCGCGTCCACGAACGTGTCGTGGAGTCCCCCGCCCCCTTCCCAGATGTAGAAGTGGTGGGCCTTCGCCATGGACAGGGCCTTGTCGTACTCGCCGGTGAGCGCGTAGAGCTCGATCTCACTGGCCAGGGGCATGGTGTACTCGTCCGAGACCAGGGTCTGGTGATGGTCCTGCAGCATCCCCAGGCGCCTCTCCACCGGCACCTGGGCGTTGCGGTAGGCCGAGTCCAGCTCGTGGATGACCCGGGTGTCGGTGGGATCCAGCGCCACCGCCTTCTCGTACATCTCGATGGCCTTCGCCCGGTCCCCCCGGGTCCGCTCGTGGCCGATCCCGAGGTTCCGATAGACGGTGGGGACCTGCGAGCCGAGGGCCTGGGCCTTCTCCCACTCCGCGATGGCCGCCTCGGGCTGGAAGTCGTAGAGGAGGTTCCCCAGGTAGAGGGGGGCCATGGCATCGGTAGGGTCGTGCTCCATGGCCGTGCGCAGGACGTCGATCATCTCGAGCTGGAAGGGGAAGCAGTAGTCGGGGGGCATCTCCCGGGCCTGCTGGAAGTACCGGGCGGCCTCGCCTTCCGCTCCCTTCTGCTGTGACGCGTAGCCCGCATAGTAGTAGAGCAGCGGATAGGTGCTCCCCCTCGCGTCTTCGGCCTGGATGAGTCGCTCGACGACCTCGATGGCCTCGTCCCACGCGCCGATGTTGCCGTAGTCGACGGCCAGCTCCAGGTAGGAGTGGACCTCGTCCCGCATCAGCTTCCGGAGGGAGGCGAGGGTCTCCATGGCCTCGGCCTGGCGACCCAGCTCCCGCTGGGAGAGATAGACCTCGTTCCGGGACCAGAAGTCGAGGAGGTCCCCCGCGGCGGTGGCCGAGGCGAGACCCAGCGCCTCCTCGGCTCGCCCCGTCTTGCGCAGGAGGGCCGCCTTCAGGTTGAGGGCCTCGAGGTCCAGGGCGTTGGTGGCCAAGGAGCGGTCCACGTGGTCCAGGGCCGCCGCGTACTCGCCCCTCTCGCTGGCGATCTCGGCGAGGAGGTCGTAGGCGGGAGAGTTGAAGGCGTCGTCCCAGGTGGCCTCGTACAGGACGTCGTAGGCCTCCTTGTCCCGGCCCAGGTACCTGAGGGCCAGGCCGTGGTAGTAGAGAGGCTCGGCGTCCCGGGGATGGGTGTAGTTCCAGGTCGCCCGCTCCACGGCCTTGCGGAGGTGGACCTCCGCCTCCTCGAACATCCCCTTCCGCAGCATGAGGATGCCCACCGCGGTGTTGACCCTCAGGTCTCCCGGGTCACGCCGCAGGGCCTCCTCGTAGTAGAGCATGGGGTCCACGGAGGGGTTGTAGAACTGCTCCAGGCGCATGCCGGCGAGATAGAGCATCTCCACCGACTCCATCTCCTTCGGGGGAGCGGGGGGGGTCACCGGCTCGGGCATGGGTGATTTCCGACCGGTCTCGACGTCGCCCTCGTACGTCCGCCCCGGGAAGGCCCCGGGCGAGGTCTTCGCCGTCGAGTA
The DNA here is from genome assembly GCA_963700695.1 of uncultured Acidobacteriota bacterium. Taxonomy (GTDB): domain Bacteria; phylum Acidobacteriota; class Vicinamibacteria; order Fen-336; family Fen-336; genus JAJDNS01. Next base: position 169,765 of record CAVOYO010000011.1, read on the forward strand.
GGCAATGAGCTCCTCCCCCTCCGAGGAGAGGAGGGAGACGTGCAGGTCGGCCTCCTCGAAGCCGCCGGGCAGGGGGACCTCCCCGGCCCAGGGCCGGACCGGGTCGATGTCGATCACCTGCTCGAGGAGGACCTCCTCGCCGCCCTTCAGGACCACCCGGGCCCGTTCACGCCGCGAGGTGGTGTTGAAGGCGATCCGGACCGCCGGTCCGTCGACGACCTCCAGTCCCACCGCGGCCTCGATGTTGGCGTTCTTGAGGGAGCCGATGTTGCGAAGAGGGTAGAAGTAGTGGCTCACCTTCTTCGTGCGGTGGGGCTGGAGCCAGCTGTAGTCCGGTTCGTTGTCCGAGTACCCGCCGGCCATGAGCTCCAGCTCGGGCCCGTCTTTCTCGGTGAGGAGCTTGTCCCAGACCTGGCCGTGGAGCCCGCTGCCCCAGGTCCAGAACTTCTTGCCCGGGGCGACGTGGTGGTTGCCCAGGACCAGGGTGCCGGTCTGCCGGGCGTGGTCGTACCCGGCCACCCAGTCGTCCTCGTAGTTGTAGGCGAAGAACGAGATCCACTGGATGTTGTCCTTCCACCAGCTGATGTCCACCCCGTCCGTCCCGAACTCCTTTCCCTGGGCGGTGAAGTCCACCCGGTTGTAGGTCTGGTGGGCGATGGGCCAGGCCGCGAACTCCCGCTTCGCGTGCTGGGTCACCCACTCGGTGGCGGGCGGGAACACGACCTGGTAGTCGTCGTTCGCGTGAACCCCGGCGTTGGCGAAGTAGAGGATGGAGTGAAGGAAGGGCGACCGATTGTAGGGGATGAGGGTGGCCTCGATGTAGGACTTGCCGGGGTAGACGGTGATGCCGAGGCGCCACTTCATCCGGTGCCGCAGCTCGATCTCCCCGATCCAGGCGGTGACGCTGCCGTCGGGGTTCGTGGCCAGGGCGTAGTCCACGGGCATGAACGAGGTGGCCCGGTGATGGTGGAACACGTTCCACTCGATGCCCCCGGTGATCCAGGCCCCGAGCATGCCGATGAGGCCGGGCTTGATGGCAGTCTGCCGGTAGATGAAGTCGTAGTCGTTGGTCTTGTCGAGGGCGGTGAAGATCCGCCCCCCGATCTCGGGCAGGATGCTGGTCTGAATGTACTCGTTCTCGAGATAGACGGCCCGGTAGGTCTTGTCCACCCGCTCCTGGGTCAGCCTCTCCTGCATGGCATACGGGTAGACGCGCCCCTGGGCCCCCTGGTACGCCCGGCCGAAGTAGAACCGGGGGTTCTTCCCGTTGGGGCCCACGAGGTAGGTGGGCAGGGTGAGGTCTTCTTCCCAGATTCTCGCCCCGGCTGCGGCGGGCTCCTCGGCATGCAGCATGGCGGCGGGCGCGGCCAGTGAGAAGGCCAGGGTGGCGGCGACGAAGATGCGTGTCATGGCGACTCCTCTCTCGCGCGGGATTCTACTGCGCCTCGGGAGTCCTGTGCCCCGAAACCTCGAGCGGCTCAGTCCTCCTCGATGATCGCCAGGCCCCAGGGGTCGAGGGTCACCGGCTGGCCGGTGGCGATGGCGGTGTCGGTCAGGAGGTCAGTGCCGGGAGCGTGGGGGTAGTCGAAGGACTGGGGCTCTCGAGAGAAGTTCAGGTAGTACCGCAGCATCTTCGCTCCACGTCCCATACCCTGGCGGAGCCTCACTGCCGGTGGGAGGTCCTGGTCGGGGCCGGTGAGGCCGGCGCGGGCGAGGACGTCCCGCACGACCTTCGCCTGGAGCGCGTCGGAGAGGACCGTTCCCTCGTAGGTCACGGTTCCCCTTCCGTGGGCGTTGCGGGTGAGGGCCGGGAACCGGCCAAAGAAGTGGTGGTCGTAGCGGGCCAGGACCTCGGCCCCCTCGGGCTGCAGCATCTCGGCCCACACCGAGACACGGTTCTGGTCTCCCACGGCAAATGGGTCACCGGCGAGGGGCAGCGGCTCCTTGAGGGTGGAGAACTCCTGGTACGAGAAGCCGGCGGCCTCGCGCAGGGGGCCGGGCGCGCGTGACCAGCGCACGCGGGAGTGCTCGTCGGCGAAGCCGCTCTTGAAGGTCAGGAGCAGGTGCCCGCCCCCTTCCACGAAGGCCACGAGCCGGCCCAGGAGCGCGTCGCTGGCGACGTAGAGCGCCGGGACGACGAGGACGTCGTAGTCGGCGAAGCTCGTGGTCTGCGGGAAGACCAAGTCCACACCCACGTTCAACCGATAGAGGGCCTCGTGGAGCTGCCGGAAGAGGGTCATGTAGTCCGTGCCCATGACCGGCTCGCGGAAGTCCCGGGGCGGAAACTGCCAGCTCGGCAGGTTCGTGCCCCCGGTGCCGCCCTCGTTGAAGGGCATGAACTCCAGGGCGTGGTAGGCGTCCACGCTGTAGAGCATGGCCACCCGATTCCGCGGCTTCAGGTCCACGAGCTTCGGCCCCAGCCGCCTCAGCTCGGCCCCGACCCGGGCCATCTCCCGGTAGACCCGGTTCTCCTCAAGGTCGTGGGAGAGCACGCCTTTCCAGAACGTCTCGTTCCCGTAGTGCAGGGAGTGCCAGTGCCAGTAGGCCACCATGTTCGCTCCCGAGGCCAGGTGGCTATAAGCGCTCAGGCGAAGCTGCCCGTCGTAGGGCGGGTACTGGTAAGCCGACGAGCCGAAGCCCGTGGTCTGGGCCTCGGTCTCCACGACCAGGTAGCTCTGTCGCTTCAAGGAGCGGCAGAGGTCTCCCGAGACCGCGGCCATCCAGCCGTCCAGGTCGTCCTGGGTGGCGTGGTAGGGGTTCACCCCGGTGACGTCGAGGTGCCGAGCGATGGCCCACTCGTCGCGGTCGGTCCGCAGGCCGCCGTCGAAGTTGTGGGTCACGAACTGGTCGGGGCGCTTCAGCTCCCGGACGATCGCCGCGTGCCAGGCCAGGTACTCGGTCACGATCCGGTGCTGGAAGCGCTCCCACTCCAGCTTGTGACCGGGGTTGACGCTGGCGTCCCGGGGCGGGACCTCGTCCCAGTCGTTCAGGAGCTGGCCCCAGTAGGTGAGCCCCCAGACCTCGTTGAGCTTGTCGACGCTTCCGTACTTCTCCCTGAGGTGCTCCACGAAGGCCTCCTGCACGTTGGGGCCCGCGGTGCCGTAGGAGTTGGTCTCGTTGTCGATCTGGAACCCGATGATCGCCGGGTGGTCGCGGTAGTGGGACACCAGCTCACGGATGATGCGCTCGGCGTACCGGCGGTAGACCGGGTGGGTGATGTCCATGTTCTGCCGTGGCCCATAGCCGGCCTTCACGCCGCCGAGACGGGTGACGAGGATCTCGGGGTGCTTCTTGTAGAGCCACGGCGGGATGGAGTAGGTGGGGGTGCCGAAGAGCACCTTGATCCCGGCCCGGTGCATCCGGTCGATGATCCGGTCCATCCAGGCGAACTCGAACTCACCCTCCCGGGGCTCCCAGCTGCTCCAGGTGGACTCGCCCAGGCGCACCACGCTGACCCCGGCCCGGGTCATGAGCTCGACGTCCTTCTCCAGGCGCTCGTAGGGCATGTACTCGTGGTAGTACGAGGCTCCATAGAGGACGGTGTTGAAGCGGGGGGCCTCTCCCGCCTCCGTCCTGGTGCCGGTCGAGTGGAGGGTTGTGGCGACGGCAACCGCCACGAGGCTCCGAACGGTGCGAGACATGAGAGCGCGTGACATCTCTAGAGCTCCTCCAGGGAGAGAATCTGCCCCTGCTCTCTCAAGCGGCCCTGCAGCCGCTCGAGGTCGACCCGGTGGACGGCCACTTCCGACTCCACGGCCAGGGCCGCCGCCACCCCGGCTGCGTGCCCGAGGATGACGTACTGGGGCTCCATGCGAATGGACGAGTAGGCCATGTGGGATGCGGAGACGCACGAGGTCACGAGGAGATTCTCGGCCTCGTCCACTCGGGGCAGGAGCGATCGGTAGGGAATCTGGTAGGGCTCGACCGGCACCGTGATGTACCCCTCCATGAGCACCTCCTCGGTGGGCATGGGGAACCGGTAGACGGTGTGGGCCACCCACTGGACCTCCCGCACGTCCATGTTGTAGCCCCCCATGCCGATGGAGTCGTACTTGGTGCGCCTCGTCTCGAGATCGTGCTGGGTCATCACGTACTCGCCGAGCATGCGTCGGGCCTCCCGCACGTAGAGCTGGTGGGGCCAGCCCCCGGTGTCGGTGAACTCGTCCCGGGTCAGCCCCCAGCGGCGGACCTCGGTCCGGATGTCCTCGGGCACGGAGGGGTCGTTCCCCATGAAGTAGAGAAGCCCGTGGGTCCAGCTCAGGTGCTCCTGCCAGATCTGCTCGCGGCGCTCGTAGCTCGCCTCGGGGTACTCCCAGCTGGCCCCCAGGAGGTTGGTGGAGACGGCGGGGCCGCTGTTGAGGTCGGTCTTGCCGTTGGGCATGGGCGAGGGGGCCATCAGACGCGGCATCTCGGCGAAGACCGACAGGCTCCGGATGTAGCGCTTCAGGAGCTCGTAGCGGGTGGGGTCGTAGTCCTCGGGCCGCGTGATGGGGATGCGGTTCTCCTCCACGTCGGTCAGGCAGAGGCGGAAGCAGTAGGCCTGCACCTTCCTGTCGGCCGACCCCACCTCGCCCAGGTCCGTGTCGGGCACGACGTAGGGCAGGAGGTTCCCGTCGTCGTCGTAGGGAGAGACCGGTGCTCCCCGGAGCTGGTGGTTGCCGGGCTGGATCTCCCTCCGCCCGGCCAGGGACTCCCCGTACCGGTCCCGGCCCTCCCGGCCCACGGTGTAGGAAACCCCGGCCCGGGCCATGAGGTCCCCCTCGTAGGAGGAGTCTATGAAGACCTTCGCCTGGAACTCCGCGCCATTCAGGGTCGTGATGCCGATGATGCGGGAGGCCTCCATCGTCACCGTGTCCAGGCGGTGCTCGAAGAGGACCTCGACCCCCGCGTCCTCCAGCCAGCCCCTGAGGATGCCCTCGGCCACGCTGGGCTCGAAGGTCCAGGCGATGGGCTCGCCGTAGCGCTGGCCGGCCTCCACGAAGAACTGCCGGGCCATCCCCCCGATCACGTGCTGCTGGCGGTCCATGTCCGTGCGGCCCAGGCCCCCGGACAGCATTCCCCCGATGTGACGTCCGGGCTCGAGGAGCACGACATCCCGGCCCGCCCGCGCCGCCGCCACCGCCGCCGCCGCACCACCGGCCGTGCCCCCGTACACGAGCACGTCGCGCGTGCGCGCGGAGGCCCCGTCCGGGACGAGCGTGAGCAGCGCGAGGAGCAGCGGCCCTGCAGCTCGGAGCGAGTTCGACATCGTTGGCCTCCCGTGTCCCTGGTGCCGCTCTCGGCGACCGGGCGCCCTTCATGTATCACGGACGCCCCCGGGAATGCAGGCCGAGCCGCCAGGAGCTCGCGCACCTCGAGAACGCCCACAGGAACGTCGTCCGGGTGCTCGGGCGTCCCGCGGGAACCAGGACTGGACCCGGCGCACTATACTCGCGCCAGGACCCGGGATGAGGAGCTCGAGACTCAGAATACGACTGGCGTGGGCCCTGATCTGGTGGGCGGGAGCCGGGCTCGGGGCCGCGGCGGGAGCCACGGTGCGCGTCCAGATCGCCGACGACGCCGGGGGGCAGCCGGTGGCCGCTCGCGTCTCCCTCTGGAGGGGGGATGAGGCCCTCCTTCCTGCGGGGTTCTCGTCCTACTCGCAAGGCGACGAGCGCCACTTCCTGGTCTCCGGTGATTTCGATCTCGACCTCGAGCTTGGGAGGTACAGGCTCAAGATCGAGCGCGGGCTGGAGTACCTCCCCGTGGAGCTCGACCTCGACGTCGCCGGTGACACGACCGTACCGGTCCGTCTGGGCCGCTGGATCGACATGAGCGTCCGGGGGTGGCACTCGGCCGACATGCACGTTCACCGGGATCCGGCGGACATCCCGCTGATCCTGCGGGCCGAGGACCTCAGCTTCGTCCCCACCATCACCACCCACGTCTGGAGCACCGACGTGAGCCGGCCCTGGGCCTCGCCCTCCGAGTTCCCGGTCGTGGTCGAGCCGGGACGACGGCTCTTCACCGCCAACGCCCAGGAGGTGGAGCGGATCCAGGGCGGGCCGGGAGCCGTCATCCTGCTGGCGAAAGAGCTGCCCCTTCCCTTCACGGGATACGAGCTGTATCCGCCCGCCACCACCTACACCCGCAAGGTCCACGAGAGGGGAGGCTTCGTGGAAGGGGACAAGCTCTTCTGGCTCGACACCTTCGCCAACGCGGCATTGGGGCAGATCGACTTCATCGAGCTCAACTGTAACCACTTCCTCCCCCGGGAGGTGGACACGGACCTGGCGCCCTGGTCCCACTGGCCGATGGAGCTCGGCTACCGGGGCCCCCGGGGATTCGCGCTGTGGATGATGGACCTCTACTACCGCATCCTGAACTCGGGAATCGAGCTGCCGCTTTCGGCCGGATCGGCGAACGGCGTCAAGGCGACGCCGGTCGGGCACAACCGGGTGTACGTACAGCTCGGTGAGCACCCGCTCGACTACCCGGCCTTCATGCGCTCGCTGCAGCAGGGTCGGAGCTTCTCGACCAACGGCCCCATCCTGGAGCTCGATGTGGACGAGCGGTATGGCCCGGGCGACCGGGTGGACATCCGCCCTGGAGACCCGCACCGGCTTCGGGCGCGGGCCCGCTCGCGCGGCACGCTGGAGACGCTCCAGCTGATCGTCAACGGCAAGGTGGTCGCCGAGGAGAAGGGGGCGGACCGCGAGCTGGCCCTGGAGACGACGCTGCGCCTCGACCGCAGCTCCTGGGCGGCCGCCCGCGCCTTCGAGGGACCGGGCCCGGCCGAGGCCTGGCAACCCGCCCCGCAGGTCTTCGCCCACACGAGCCCGGTATACCTCCTCGAGGGAGGCCAGGCCGTGGTCGTCCCGGAGTCGGTGCAGGACCTCCTGGAGAAGATGGATCGGCTCATCGCCCACACCCGGCGTCTCGAGGGCTTTCGGGAGGAGAGCCATCGAGAGGAGACCCTCGAGGTGTACCGCGAGGCGCGTGACGTGCTCCAGCGGCGTCTGGCCTCTCCCTGAGCCTTGCCTGAAAGCCAAGTCCGCTCTCGAATGGGGCCCGTGTCGGCCGTCGGCGGCCGCGAGCGCCCGGACGCGACCGGGGAGGGAACGGAGGAGGGGCACGTGGCCACGGCACTGGCAACGCCGCCGACCTGAAGCATCGCCTCGGATTCGTCAGGCCGAGGTCGTCTGGGTGGCGAGCTTGCCGAAGCGGTTGGCGATGGCGAGGGCGGGGTCGAGGGGGACGTCCACGCCCTGAGTCCCCTTCGGGACGTCGATGTCCGGCCGGGGCGCCAGCTGCTTGCCCTCGAACTGCGGCAGCCACTGGCGCTGGGCCTCGAGCATCTCGGCGGTCATCTCGCGGACCTCCTTCAGCGTGCACACCGCCGAGGTCAGCGGGTCCATGGCCATGGCCTGCATGGCGAGCTCGGGGTCGCCGGTCAGCGCCGCCTCGACGGCCAGGGCCTGCACCGTGACGTTGCTCTGGTTCAGCGCCGCGCACTGCGGCGGCAGGTCGCCGACGCGCACGGGGTGCAGGCCCCGCGGCGTCGACGAACACCGGCACCTCGACGCAGCAGCCCTCGGGCAGGTTGGTGATGTAGCCGTCGTTGCGCACGTTGCCGTTGAGGCGGAACGGGCTGTCCGTCTCCACGGCCTCGAGGATGTAGGAGCAGTACTCGACGCTGCGGCCGGCCGAGCTTCGGCGATTCGAGAGCGAGGTAGTCCACGTCCCCGTACTTCTCGGCGAGCATCTCGCAGTACTTGTAGTAGGCGCCCGACGCGCCGCCGAAGTCGGGCTCGTCGCAGTAGAGCTCCAGGGCGCGCTTGCTGGCTGCGGAACCAGGGCACGTACTCGGACAGGTGGCCCGGTGCTCTCGGTCATGAAGTAGCCGAAGTGGCGCATGACCTCGCCGCGCACCTTCTCGTTGACGTAGTACTCGGGCTTCTCGATGTTCTCGCGCAGGAGGGGGTAGAGGTCGCGGCCGTCGCGCTTGTCCCGCAGCGACAGGAACCAGCGCCATGTGGTTGATGCCGGCGCAGAGGTAGTCGATCTGGTCCTTGGGCACGTCGACGTAGCGGCTGATGAGGTCGAGCGTGGTCTGCACGCCGTGGCACAGGCCGATGAACGGGACCGTGGACGCCTTGCCCAGGGCGTAGCAGCACGCGCGCCATCGGGTTGGCGTAGTTGAGCATGCAGGGCGTCGGGGCAGAGCTCCTCCATGTCGCGGGCGATGTCGACGAGGACGGGAATCGTGCGCAGCGCGCGGAAGACGCCGCCGGGGCCGAGGGAGTCGCCGATGCACTGGTCGACGCCGTACTTCAGCGGGATCTCGTAGTCGAGCTTGAAGGCATCGACGCCGCCGACCTGGATCATGACGATCACGTAGTCGGCGCCCTCGAGCGCCTCGCGGCGGTCGAGCGTCGACCGTCACCTTGGCCGGCAGGTCGTTCTCGTTGATCACGCGCTTGACGAACCCCTCCATCCGGTCGAGCTTGGGCTTCGTGCGGCTCATCAGGCAGATCTCGCTGCCCCGCAGCGCTTCGGTGGCCAGGATGTCCATGATCAGCGTCTTGCAGAAGACCAGGCTGCCGGCTCCGATCATCGCGATCTTGGGCATGGGGGGCCTCCTGGCTCTGGGCGGGGGCAGTCTACAACACGCCCCCCGGGGCCGGCGCGAGACGCTCTCTGACCCCGGGTGCCTGGCTCCGCCGAGCGAAGGCGGTTAGGCTGCCACCGCCGAGGTGGCCATCAGCCTCGAGATGCCAGCCCGGCGCTGGAGGAGGGAACCGTGAGAACACTCATCGCCGCGTGTGTGTTGATGCTCGTCCTGGGCAGCGCCGCCCTGGCCGGGGAGTCTCCGGGCCCGCTGGACGGAGCCTGGGAGATGGTCCGCGGCAAGCAGACCCGGGCCGACGGCAGCGTGGTCGAGATCGCTCGATCCGATCGGCAGGGGCTGAAGATCATCGGGACCGGGCACTTCGTCTACATCTCCCAGGACGGACCGGAGGTCTTTCACGGGGCGCACGGCGGCCGCTGCGAGATCGACGGCAACGAGTACACGGAGCACGTGGACTATGCCTCCCTGGAACACATGCGTGGGCAGTCCTACACCTTCGAGTTCCGCCTGGAGGGTGACGAGTGGCACCTCTGGGGCCGGTTCGGCGAGCTGGAGCTCGAGGAGGTCTGGCGCCGGTTGAGATAAGAGAGTTTCGGGGACACCATACGAAACTCCCCCCCAGAACCGTGTGGGGCCCGCCGACCGAAATAGCCCCTTCGCTCCGGACCCACCGGGGAAGCTGCTCCTGATAGCGTTCGCCCATGGCCAGATTGGCGCGGGTGGTCGTCCCCAACGTGCCGCATCACGTCACCCAGCGTGGAAACCGTCGACAGCGGACCTTCTTCTGCGACGAGGACTACCAGAGCTACCAAGAGCTGATGGCCACCTGGTGTCGCCGGCACGGAGTGGACGTGTGGGCCTACTGCCTCATGCCGAACCACGTCCACCTGGTCGCTGTTCCCGAGAGCGAGTCGGCCCTTCGCGCGGCCATTGGCGAGGCGCATCGTCGCTACACTCGGACCGTCAACGAACGGGAGGGCTGGAAGGGACACCTCTGGCAGGGTCGGTTCGCGTCCTACCCCATGGACCCCGGGCACCTGGCCCACTGCGCGCGCTACGTCGAGCTCAACCCGGTCCGAGCAGGCCTGGCCAGCACGCCGGCGGAGTGGCCCCACAGCAGCGCGAGGGCGCACCTGACCGGCCGGGACGATGGTCTGGTGAACGTGGCACCCCTCCTCGAGCGGATCGGCGACTGGCGGGCCTTCCTGGGCGAACGGCAGAGACCGGGCCTCGCGGAGGACCTCCGAACCCACGAATCGACGGGCCGGCCGCTCGGGGATCCGGGGTTCGTCGAAGGCCTCGAGCGAATCGTCGGGCGCTCCCTCCGTCCCCGGCGCCGGGGCCCGCGCCCTCGAACCGACTCGAACCCGGGAGGGAGCGGGCGAGCAACGCCCCGCCCGACGCCCTGACGCCGGCCGCTGGCGGGAATTGAGTAAGGTGTCCCCGAAACTCGAAACTCTTCTCAGTTGGGGGCCGCCTCCTGGTCGAAGGGCGGGAGCTTGCCGGCGTGGACGTCGTGCAGGCGCCCGTGGGTCTTCTGGAGCGCCTCGACCATGAGCGGGTAGGGTCGGTCGGTGACGTCCACCAGGCCGATGTTGCCGGCCTCGCCGTCGCCGCGGCCGGTGCAGGGCTGGTCGGCCCACTGGAAGTAGTGGGTGCCGATCAGCTCGGGCATGGAGATGGCCTGCTCCACGTAGTAGCGGTAGGCCACGCCGCGCTGCTCCTGGTCGCGGACCTCCACCAGACCCGCCTCGAGCCCGCGCCCAGGGGCTCCGAAGTGGAACTCGCCGATGACGATCGGCTTGCCGGTGAGCCGGGCGATCTCCTGGACCCGCTCGGCCGGGACCTGGTAGTTGTAGACGTTGACGCTGTAGACGTCGAAGGCCCGGGCCGCGGCGATCTCGGCCTTGGTGGGCCTGCCCCCACCGCGCATCCCGAGGTTGAGATGGTTCGGGTCGTGCTTCTTCACCGCCGCGCTCGTGACCTGGACGTAGCGGTCGAAGGCCTGGTCCACGAACTCCGTGCGGCGCTCCTCGGTGTCGCCCTCGGCCAGCCACTGCTTCAGCTCACGCTTCGTGGCGGTGTCCGGGCCGGCGAGGATCAGGCCCACGGTCTGCAGCTCCTTCTGGGGGAACGGGGGCTCGTTGGCCAGGAAGTAGCCCAGCAGCCAGGGGTCCTCCTTGCGCGGGGCGCACTGCTCCCGTGCCCGCTCGTCCACCACCTTCTCCCACTCCCCGGCGTAGACGTCGGGCAGGCCCAGGTAGTGGGTACCGTCAATCCAGCTCTTCAGGGGAATGGCGTACGGCTTGCGGCCCGCTTCCCAAAGCTGCGGGTCGCTCCAGTTGGCCACGGTGTTGAGGCCCCAGGCCTCCATCCGCCGGAAGGTCAGGTCGACCCAGCGCTCCATCCAGTCCTCGCCCAGGCGCCGGAAGAGGTTCCAGGTGAAGAAGGACGCTCCCGCCGGGCGGTCGCCCCAGCGGGGAGGACGCAGCTTCTCCGGGGGAAGCTTGGTGAAGAGCTCCTCGCGCCCCTCGACCGGGGTCGCCATGTACGGTCGCATCACGTCGCAGCCCGCCGACAGGAAAAGGTGCCCGTCGGGATCCACGAACCACCACCGCCCGTCGCGCTCCTCCACCCGGAAGAAGCCCGTGCCCTCGGCCTTCGTGGCCTCGTACCCGCCGTAGGGGCAGTAGCCGAAGTCACCGGGAGCCAGGGTCTTCTCCTCCTTCTTCCAGTCGGTCTTCAGCTCCTCGAGGGTCGCCGGCTCGTTCGAGTCGTGAAGGTACTGCCCGAGCGCGTCCACCACGGGCAGGCCCTCCAGGACGGCATCACCGGGGGAGGTCCGGGCCAGCTCCAGGGAGCGGATCTCCAGGGTCGGCGTGCCCACCGGGTAGGCGATCTCGAAGCTGATGGCCTCCACCGCGTCCAGGCGAACGAAGGGGCCCCAGAGGCGCAGGTAGTAGCCCGTGCGTGACCGGTTCCCAACCGAAGCCATGTCGTGGCCTGTCTTCGGGGGCGCCGCCAGCATCTCCACGGGGATCGCGGCCCGCATCCAGACATTGGCGTACGGGAAGAAGAGGACCCGGCTGGCCCCGTCGGCGGTGTGGACCCGGAGGTAGACCCGCTGAGTGGAGGACGCCTTGACCTCCATGACCAGGGCCTCGTACCCCGACCAGTCCCGGGGCAGGTCCCCGGGCAGGTCGGCCAGGTCCAGCCGGTTCTCGGTCTGGACCTTCTCGAAGGTCAGGGTGAGGGGGAAGGTCTCCGCCGCCGCGCCCGGGGCGCTCCCCAGGAGCAGAGCCACGGCCAGAAGAGAAAGGGAAGAGATCCAATTGCGCATCATCGAGCCTCGTTCATGCCCGCGCCCGGGACGGCGGCGCAGAGGGTGGAGTTCGGAGCGGAAGGGGCCCTCGCGACACAGGCCGCTTCGATGATCGCCGCGCATCATCTCACGAAGTTTTGTATGGTGTCCCCGAAACTCCGAAACTCTAGGGGCACTGGTGGGCGAGGGCGATGTCGCGTTGGACCTGGTCGCGAAAGTGCTTCCAGGAGAAGCGGTCCACCATCACATCGAACTCCTGGGTGATGTAGGCGTCACCCAGGTGCAGCAGGGGCATCTCGTCGAAGTAGGGATCGACGGTGGCGATGAGGGCGTCCCAGTAGTCTCGCGCCTTCTCGAGATGGGCGACGGCCTGAGTGCCGGACGCACGAGAGCCGGACTGCCGGCAGCGCTCCAGGGCGATTCCGCCCCGTAGCTTCTCGGCGAAGTACAGGCTCAGATAAGACCAGGCCCGCACGTCGGCCTGCTCGTGGCGGAGCGTGGGGTCGGCGGTGTCCAGGCCGTCCATGAGCGACAGGGCGGCGCGGCCGTCTCGCTCGAGGCTGGCAGCCAGGGCATCCGGAGGAATCTCGCAGCCCGGACCTCTCTCCCCCCTCGTCTCTCGCGTGACGTGGTCGCGGACGTTGCACAGCCTGTCGTCCAGCACCGCGCTGCCGATGATCTCGTCGACGGAGAGAAACGCCGAGGTGGCGTCGAGGTTCTGCCCCCGCCAGGTCTGCTCGGCCCCCTCGAGGAAACCCTCCGAGTAGAGGGTGAAGTCCCAGGAGCTGGACCGGTAGGAGGCCAGGGCCAGTGGCATCCGGCCGGCGTGCCGGTGCGCCGCGACCATGGTGCTTCCCACCCCGGGACCGTATCGCTCGTCGAAGCTGGCCTCGAACTCGGAGTTCGGCGTGTCGGGGTCGTAGAGCAGACGGCCCCACATCTCGTAGAAGAGCCACTGCTTCTCGAAGGCGTAGTCCCACGTCAGGTGGTCGCCGGGGCGGGTGATGAACTCCTTCGCCGGGATGTAGGTCTCGGAGCCGATGATGAAGCCGCCGACGTACTCCTGGTCGTTACGGTCGAGGAGCTCGCGGATGAAGTCCGCCTGGCCCCAGCGCAGCACGAAGAAGTCCTCGTTGCGGATGGTGAAGACGACCTGGTAGTTCTGCGGGGCCGGGTTCCACCACTCGTCCGAGGACGACCCCCCGTGGATGTAGGCCAGCCGCGGCGAGGCGTGGCCGTGAGACCAGTTGAACTTGAGGGGCAGCCACACGGGGTCTGGCAGCCGGTGGGCGTTCGACTCGATGGCGGCGCGGGTCAGGGCCGGCGCGGGATGGGTGTGGCCCCGCACCATGAGCTCCAGCTCACGGTCGGCCTCCTCCACCACCGTGAAGTAGGTGTCGACGGTCCACTGCTGCCACGTCTCCTCGGGCACCCCCTTCATGCGCTCGTTCTGGCTGACGCCGATGCCGGTGAGCTCGGGGTACTCCTCGAGGACCTGGGCCACCACCTCGCGGTTGTACCGCTGCACCAGTTCGGAGTAGTCGCCGTCGCCGTTGTAGCCCGAGTCCAGGTGCTGGCCGTACTCGGCCACGCCGTGGGCCTTCGAGAACTCCGGCGAGGTGAAGATGTTCCAGTTCACCATGAAGGTCTTGATGCCCCGCTCCCGGGCCATGCCGAACAGTGCGTGCCAGAAGGACTGCCACTCCCGCAGATCGTCGTCGGAGAGGCTGGAGGCTTCGGGGAAGTTGTGCGGACGCACCATGTAGGTCCAGGGGTGGATGGCCCACAAGGTCAGGCGGTTGAATCGGTTCTCGGCCATCATGTCCAGGAACCGCTCCCAGAACCCCAGGTCGCGGCAGGTTGCGGCGTGCAGGCTCAGGGTCTCGTGCTCCCGATAGGTGGACCAGGGGAGGTTGAACTTGAGGGCGCGGAAGGCGAAGGCCGGCGCCTCGGTCTTCTCGGTGAGGTCGGGCAGTCCGCTCCGGCGCACCTGCCGCGCGACGTCCAGCGCCGCGTAGACCAGGCCGGTGTCGTCGCCGCCGAGGGCCCAGACGACCCGTCCTTTCTCGGACGCGGTCCGTCGCAGGGCGAACGCCTCGGGGCCCAGGGACAGGGTTTCGCCCCGGAGGGCTCGAAAGGCGGATTGCACGGCGTCGTGGGCGGTCGTCGAGATCACGACGACGGTTGGTCTGCCCCGACCTCTCTCCACGTCCGTCGGGGCCTCGAGCTCGAAACGGAGGGCCTCGTTTAGCCGATCGAGAGGCAGGTCCCGCGCGAGGACGCCCCGGGCTTCGAACGCGGAGCGGACCTTCCCCGCGGCGTAGGAGCTGACCGCGTCCTGGGCGCGACAGAGGAGGACGTATTGCGGCTCGTGTGAGCGGGACGAGGGGGCGTCGGTTGCGGCCGCGGGCAGCACCGCCATCGAAAGGAAGAGGAAGACCGCAGAGCTGACGGATCGGGCTGAGGCACCGTGGGGCATGGCTCTCCTCGCTGTCGGCAACGTGTCGCCGCGAAGACCGCGGCTTGCCGGGCGCCCAGAGGCCGGACGCGGGCCCAGTCTACTCCAGGGCCCCGGGGTCGAAGCGTGCGCGCCTGGGCGGGAGAGGCTGCGACGCCAGGAGGCCCTCCCCTTCCCCTGGCCGGGAAAGTGTCCTTCCCCAGGGGGCGTCACCGGGCGCGGCGCCCGACGCGAACGCCCATGGCCCATTGACGACGGAGTCTCCGGGGTCGTAGTGTGCCCGGCGGTGCGTCAGACTCCCCCGCACCCCGGAGGACCCATGACGATCTCGCCCCTGCACTCCTGCCTGATCGGACTCGCTGCCCTCGGCCTCCTGGGCCCGGCGGTCGCCGTCGCGAAAGACGCGGTGGTGGTGACCGACCTGCGGTGCGACTACCGGACGAACCCCATGGGCATCGACGATGCGCGGCCGCGCCTCGGGTGGAAGCTCGTCGCGGACCGTCGCGGGGTCAGCCAGTCGGCGTACGAGATCGAGGTCGCGTCGTCCGACCGGAACCTGCGACGAGGGAAACGCCTTCTGTGGGCAACCGGAAAGGTGGAGTCGGGCCAGTCCCAGCACGTCGTCTACGAGGGCGGGGCTCTCGCCAGCGGGGAGCGGGCCTGGTGGCGGGTCCGGGTCTGGGACGGGGGGAACGAGCGCTCGGAGTGGAGTGACTGGGCGTACTGGGAGATGGGTCTCCTGGCCCCCGGGGACTGGACGGCCCGCTGGATCGAGCCGGACCTGAAGGAAGACTACACGATCTCCAACCCGGCTCCCCTGCTCCGCCGTGAGTTCGACGTGAAGAGGAAGGTGGCCCGGGCCCGGGCCTACGTCACCGCCCATGGCCTCTACGAGGCCGAGATCAACGGCCAGCGCGTCGGCGACCAGCTCTTCACCCCGGGCTGGACCGCCTACGACGAGCGCCTCCAGTACCAGACCTACGACGTGACGGCGCTGCTGAGGAGGGGCGCCAACGCCCTGGGCGTGACCCTCGGCGACGGCTGGTACCGCGGCTACCTCGGGTGGCAGGACGACAAGGGCGTCTACGGCAAGCGCCTCGCTCTCCTCCTGCAGATCCGCATCGTCTACGAGGACGGCGGCGTGGAGATCGTCGGGACCGACGACCAGTGGAAGGCGGCCACCGGACCGATCCTGACCTCCGACATCTACATGGGCGAGACCTACGACGCCCGTCTCGAGAGGCCCGGGTGGACCGACGCCGGATACGACGTGGCCGACTGGTCGGGCGTGAGGGTCGTCGAGGGACCGAAGGACATCCTCGTCGCGCCGGAGGCCCCGCCGGTGAAGCGCATCGAGGAGATCACGCCCAGGGAGATCCTCACCACCCCCGAGGGCGACACCGTCTACGACATGGGACAGAACATGGTGGGCTGGGTCCGTCTCGCCGTCGAAGGAGACGCCGGCGCCACCGTGACGCTCCGGCACTTCGAGGTCCTCGACAGGGACGGCAACGTGTACACCGCCAACCTGCGCACCGCGAAGCAGGCCGTCTCCTACACCCTCAAGGGGGGCGGCCCCGAGGTCTTCGAGCCCCACTTCACCTTCCAGGGCTTCCGCTACGTCGCGGTCTCGGGCCTCCCCGGCACCCCGGCCCCCGAGAACCTCACCGGTGTGGTGATCCACTCGGACTTCGCGCCGGCCGGCACGTTCTCCTGCTCGGAGCCTCTCCTGAACCAGCTCCAGAAGAACATCTGGTGGGGGCAGAAGGGAAACTTCCTCGACGTGCCCACCGACTGCCCCCAGCGGGACGAGCGCCTGGGGTGGACCGGCGACGCCCAGGCCTTCGCTCCCACCGCCTGCTTCAACGCCGACGTGTCGGGTTTCTTCGTCAAGTGGCTGAAGGACCTGGCCGCCGACCAGCAGTCGAGCGGCGCCGTCCCCCACGTGATCCCCAACGTCCTCTCCCGCGGGAAGGACTCGGGCGACTCGGCCTCCGCGGGATGGGCCGACGCGGCGGTGGTGGTGCCCTGGGTCCACTACCTGGCCTACGGCGACTCGAGGATCCTCGAGAACCAGTACGCGAGCATGAAGGCCTGGGTGGACTACCAGAAGCGCCAGGCCGGCGATCGGTACATCTGGGACAGGGACTTCACCTTCGGAGACTGGCTCGCCTTCAACACCACCCGGTCGGACTACCCGGGGGCCACGACCGACAAGGACCTGGTGGCCACGGCCTACTTCGCCCGCTCCACGGACCTCCTGAGCCGGGCGGCGAGGGTCCTCGGCAAGGACGAGGACGCCGCGAGCTACCGGCGCCTCTTCGAGAAGATCCGCGCGGCCTTCGCCGCGGAGTTCCTGACCCCGAACGGGCGCCTGGCCTCCGGCACCCAGACCGCCTACGCCCTGGCCCTGGCCTTCGACCTCCTCCCCGAGGCCGTGCGCGCGGCCGCGGCGCGCCGCCTGGCCGAAGACGTGCGCACCTTCGAGCACATCACCACCGGTTTCCTGGGCACGCCGCTCATCTGCCCGGTCCTGAGCGACCACGGCTACTGGGACGAGGCCTTCATGCTGCTGAACCGGAAGGAGTACCCCTCGTGGCTGTACCCGGTGACCCAGGGAGCCACCACGATCTGGGAGCGCTGGGACGGCCAGAAGCCCGACGGCACCTTCCAGGATGTCGGGATGAACTCTTTCAATCACTACGCCTACGGGGCCATCGGCGAGTGGCTGTACACCCGCGTGGCCGGGATCCGGGTCGACGAGGAGCACCCCGGCTACGCCCACGTGATCATCGCCCCCCACCCCGGCGGCGGCCTGACCGAGGCCCGGGCGACCCACCTGTCCCCCTACGGCGAGGTCGCCTCGGGCTGGAAGGTCTTGGGGGGAGCGATGACTCTCGAGGTGGTGGTCCCGCCCAACACGACGGCGACGGTCCGACTCCCCGGGGCCACGGCCGAAGACGTGACCGAGGGCGGCGTTCCCGCGAGCGGGGCGGAGGGCGTCAGCGAGGTCGCCCAGTCGGAGGACGCCACCACGCTCCGCGTGGGCTCGGGCCGGTACGCCTTCTCCTGGAGCCTCGGAAGCCAGTAGCTCTCCGCAACCGAAGCCGTGTCCATGGGGGTGAGCGGCAAGAGGCTCGGCGGGCGAGGCCCCCGGCGAGGCCCCTGCACCGCTTCGAAGCTGGGGCCCCCCCACCGGGGTGGCCGCCGAGCCTCCGGAGGCCTCGAGCGCGTGACGGACAACACGACTTCGGTGAACCGACGCTACGAGGGAATGCGGACGACCTCTCCCGACTCCGCCGACTCGTAGGCGGCGAAGACGAGCCGCAGGGTTTCGTAATTGTCCTCCGCAGTGGTCTCTGCGACGCCCTCGCCGCGGATGGCGGCGAGGAGGTTGGCGTTGCAGGGGACGCCGCTGGCGTGGACCACGTCGTAGCGGGGGTCGGCCCAGTCGTACCGGGCGGGCGGGACACGCCGGGAGAGAGTGCCCTCGACCGTCGTCGTCCGGAGCCAGTAGTCGGGCCCCAGCTCCACCGAGCCCCGGTCGCCCTCGGCGAAGACGAAGGTTTCGGGGAAGCGCTCGTGCTCGAGGGGCGTGCCGGCGTAGCCGAGGTTCACCACGACGGAGACCCCTCCCCGGGCCCGTAGAAGCACGGTCGCGACGTCTTCCCCCGCGATGTCGGCGTGGATCCTCTGCGTGTGGCAGACCAGGCTCTCCATCTCCCCGAAGAGGAAGCGGGCCACGTCGAGGACGTGGGTGCCCACGTCGGTGAGAACGAACTGCTCCAGGGCGCGGAGGAAGGGCTGGTTGGCGAAGACGTCGAAGCCCGAGACCATCTCGATCCGGGCCCGGAAGACGCGGCCGAGCCGCCCCCCGTCCAGGACCGCCTTCAGGGCCCGCAGGGGGGCCTGCCACCGGAAGTTCTCGTGGACGTAGAGGGAGGTCCCCGCCCTTCGGCAGGCCTGGATCATGCGCTCCGCGCTCTCCAGGCTCTCGGCCAGGGGCTTCTGGCAGATGACCGCGGGGACACGGCCGGCGGCCAGGGTGACGAAGCGCTCGTGGGTCGAGGGATCAGTGATGATGTCGACGAAGTCCAGCCTCTCGCTCTCCAGAAGCTCCTCTGCGTCGTCGTAGACGGCTAAGATGCCCACCTCCCGGCCCAGGGACTCGGCCTTGCTCCGCGTGCGGTTGTAGAGGGCCACGCACTCGGCGCCCCCGACCTCGCGCCAGGCCGCGAGCTGGAAACGGGCCCAGAAGCCGGTGCCCAGGGCCGCGAATCTCAGGGGCTTCACGGCACCTCCAGGGGCGTCTTCGGGCATGAGCGGGCCTCCGCGTACAGGGCGCCCTCCGGCGCCGTGTCGCCGGACGTTACCAACCGCGTCGCTCAACGGTCAACGAGGGAGGACCCGAGAGGTATGATCGACTCCACGGAGGGCGCCGGTGAGCAGTGTCGAGACCGTGGAGAATCTCCGGGCCAGTCTGGAGGGCGTCCTTCCCCCGGAGCGGGTGCTCACCAGCGCCCTGGACCGCCTCGCATTCGCCAACGACGCCAGCGTCTACCGGATGGTCCCGAAGGGCGTGGCCCAGCCGCGGTCCATCGAGGAGGTCCAGGGGCTCTTCCGACTGAGCCACCGGGAGCGTGTGCCCCTCACCTTCCGGGCCGCGGGAACCAGCCTCTCGGGTCAGGCCGTCACCGACGGGGTCCTCGTGGACGTGTCGCGCCACTGGCGCGGGGTGGAGGTCCTCGACGACGGCGCCGCGGTGCTGGTGCAGCCCGGGGTCATCGCGGCCGCGGTGAACCGCGCTCTCGCGCCCCGCGGGGCGAAGATCGGCCCCGACCCCGCGTCGATTGCCGCCGCCATGATGGGCGGGGTCCTGGCCAACAACTCCTCGGGCATGTGCTGCGGGGTGGAGCTCAACGCCTACCACACCCTCGAGTCCATGGTCTTCGTCCTGCCCGACGGCACGGTCGTCGACTCGTCGGCGCGGGACGCCGAGGAGCGCTTCGCGGCCGAGTCGCCTCACGTCGCCCGCGGACTCCTCGAGCTGCGGGACCGCGTCCTCGCCGACACCGCCCTGTGCGACCGCATCCGCCACAAGTACCGCATGAAGAACACCATGGGGTACTCGCTCAACGCCTTCCTGGACCACGCCACCCCCGTCGCCATCCTCTCGCACCTGATGATCGGCTCCGAGGGCACCCTGGGCTTCATCGCCGAGGCGGTGCTCCGGACCGTGCCCGACTACCCGCTCAAGCACACCGGGATGCTGTTCTTCCCCGACGTGCCCGCGGCCTGCTCGGCCATCGTGCCCCTGCGCGAGTCGGGGGCCCGCACCCTGGAGCTGATGGACCGGGCGTCGCTGGCCGCGGTCGTGGGCCGTCCCGGAGTGCCCGACCGCATTCCCGGCCTGCCCGCCACCGCGGCGGCGCTGCTGCTCGAGTACCAGGAGTCCGACGACCCCGATCTCGCCGACCGGCTCGCCGGCTGCCACGACCTGCTGCCGTCCCTCTCCCTGCAGTCGGAGCCGATCTTCACCCGCGACCCCGCGCGGCAGGCGGACCTGTGGGCGGTGCGCAAGGGCCTGATCCCTTCGGTGGGAGCGAAGCGCCAGCGCGGGACGGCCATGATCATCGAGGACGTCGTCTTCCCCCTCGAGGCCCTGGCCGAGGGGGTGCGGGAGCTGCAGGAGATGTGCGCCGCCCACCACTACGACGACGCCATCGTCTTCGGCCACGCCCGGGACGGGAACCTGCACTTCGTTCTCAACCAGCGCTTCGACGACCCCGGGGCCGTCCGGGGCTTCGATGGATTCATGAGGAAGCTGGCGGACCTGGTGGCGGTCCGCTACGGCGGCGCCCTCAAGGGCGAGCACAGCACCGGGCGCAACATGGCCCCGTTCCTCGAGCTCGAGTGGGGTCCCGAGGCCCTCTCGGTCATGCGCCAGGTCAAGGAGCTGGTGGACCCCGAGGGGCTCCTCAACCCCGGGGTGCTGATCAACGACGACCCCGGGGCCCACATCACCCACCTCAAGTCCCTCGAGCCGGTGGAGGAGATGGTGGACCCGTGCATCGAGTGCGGGTTCTGCGAGCGGCTGTGCCCCAGCCGCGACCTCACCCGCACCCCCCGGCAGCGTATCGTCCTCCGCCGTGAGATGACCCGCCTCCGGAGGGAGGAGCCACGATCGGAGCTGCTCCGGGAGCTCGAGCGGGAGTTCGAGTACTCCGGCCTCGACACGTGCGCCGCCGACGGGATGTGCGCCACCGGCTGCCCGGTGGGCATCGACACCGGTCTGCTGGTGAAGCACCTCCGCGACGAGGCCCACCCGGCCTGGCGGAGGGGGCTGGCCCGCACCATGGCCCGCCATTTCGGCGCGGTCGGGAGGGCGGCGCGGGCGGGACTGCGGGCGGCCCACGTCGCGCGTGAAGACCTGGGCGTCCGGGGCGCGGCGGGGATGGCTCGCGTGGGCCGGTCCCTCGGGATGGACCTACCCCTCGACTCCCCGGATCTTCCGCGAGCCGCTCGCGCCGACCTGCCCCGCACGTCGCGGGCAGGCGCCGGGGCCGTCTACCTTCCCTCCTGCGTGTCGAGGACCGTGGCTCCGGACGGCAGCGACCGCCCCCTCGCCGAGGCGGTGGTGGCCGTCTGCGAGCGCGCGGGCGTGCCCGTGTGGATCCCGGACGGTGTCTCCGAGCACTGCTGCGGGATGCCCTTCGGCTCCAAGGGGTACAAGGAGGCTGCGGCAATCTCGGCCAGCCGGTTCGTCGAAGCCATCTGGGATTGGACCGACGAGGGACGGTTGCCGGTGGTGCTGGACACGAGCCCCTGCGCCCACACGCTCCGGAGCTGCGGGCCCGAGCTGGAGCCGGGCCTCCGCGAACGACACGAACGCCTGGAGATGCTCGACGGGCTCGAGTTCGCTCTGGATCATGTCGTGCCCCACCTCGAGGTCCGCCACCGGCACGGGGCGGTCGCCCTGCACCCCGTGTGCTCGACGGTGAAGATGGGCATCGACGGACTGCTCTCGAAGGTCGTGGAGCCGTTCTGCTCCAGGGCGGTCGTTCCTCCGAGCGCCGGCTGCTGCGGTTTCGCCGGCGACCGCGGGTACCTGGTGCCCGAGCTCACCGCCGCGGCCACCGCCGCGGAGGCGCGGGAGATCGAGTCCGGCGCCTTCGAAGGGTTCTACTCCTCGAGCCGGACCTGCGAGATCGGGCTGAGCCGGGCCACGGGGAAGCCCTACCGCTCGTTCTGGTACCTTCTCGACGAGGCGACCCGGCCGGCCGAGTCGGAGGACATGGACGCGGCTCCCGGGCCCGCCACCACGAGGGTGCCCTGATGAGCGAGCCATCGGAACGACCACGAACCTTCGGCCGCGCCCTCTTCGAGGGGGTCTTCACGAACCGGACGACCATCGCGGTGCTCGCGGTCGTTCTCCTGGTCGCCATCTCCGCGCTTCCCCCCTTCGGGGTGATCAGCGGCTGGGTGTTCATCCTGGTCGCACTGCTGCTGGGTGTCCGGTACGGCAGCTTCGCCGAGATCGGGTTTCGGAGGCCCGAGAGCTGGGCACGCACCATCTTGCTCGGGCTCGCCATTGGAGTGGCCGTCCAGCTCCTGTTCAGCGTCGTGGTCGACCCGCTTCTCGAGCGACTGGCCGGGGCGCCGGTGGACGTGAGCTCGCTCGACGGGATGAGAGGCAACCTCGCCAACTACCTGCTCATGCTGGCGATCGGGTGGGTGTTGGGGGGCTTCCTCGAGGAGATGCTCTTCCGGGGCTACCTGCTGAAGAGGCTGAGGATCGTGTTGGGCGAGAGCGCCGCGGCGGTGGCCATCGCAGTGCTTCTACCCGCCATCGCCTTCGGACTGGCCCACTCCTACCAGGGATCCGCGGGGATGATCAGCACGGGCCTCATCGGACTCGTCCTCGGGATCGTCTTCGTCTGGAGCCGCGACAATCTCTGGCTGCCGATCATGGTCCACGGCTTCAGCAACGTGCTGGGAATCAGCCTGATCTACACGAGCGGCGACCGGGTGCTGAACGCGCTCCTCTTCCCCTGAGGGAGGGCGCTACCGCGGACCGCGCATGGCGGCGGGGCTCGCCTCCAGATCGATGGTCTGGCCCGTGTCGATGACCGTGCCGCCCTCCACTCGGAGGATCGAGACGTCTCGAGTGAGGAAGTTGCCCACGTAGACGTACCGGCCATCCGGGCTGAACACCACGCCCTCGGGCATCCCGCCGACCTCCACCTCGCCCGTCTTGCGGACCGTCTTGCCGCTGATCTCGAGGACCGCCACCTTGCCGCGCTTCTTTGCCGCCCAGGCGGTCCGGGGGTTCGCCGCGGCGTTCTGGCTCCCATCGATGAGGGCCACCACCGCGAGGGCCCCGGTGGGGCTGATGGCCAGGCCCTCGGGACCGTCGCCCACCCCCACGACATCGATGACCCGGGGGGGATCGGCGGCGAGATCGATCACGCTCACCGAGTCCGCGTGGCCATCGTTGCCCCCGGTGACCCCGGAGTTCGCGACCAGGGCCAGGTCGCCGCTGGGCGTGACGTCGACGTTGTAGGGGGAGATGCCGACGTTGATGTCTTCCCCGGGATCGTAGGTGACCGTCTCGCTCCGGATGTGCAGGACGCCCACCCTGTTGTCCTGCTTGAAGACGACGAGGGCCCGCCGGCCGTCCGGGGTGACGCGCACCGCGGCCGCCGGGGCGCCGACCTGGACGGTGTCGACGAACGACACGCCCTTCCCGCCGATGCGCAGCACGCTCACGGTCTCGTCGGCCCGGTTGGCGATCAGGAGAAGACGACCGTCCGGGGTGATGTCCATGCCCGAGGGCTGCTGGCCCACCGTCAGGGTGGCCAGGTGCCTCGGGGTCTCCTCCAGGTCGATCACGTGCAGCTCGTCGTGGGGCACCACGACGGGAACCTCCCCCTCCATCTCCAGGCGCACCGGGTTCGTGACGAAGGCCAGGGTCTCGTCGGGGGTGATGGCCAGGTTGGTCGGGGGGCCGTAGACCGAGCTCTGCAGCCCCAGCTTCGCGACGAGTGTGGGGGCTTCGGGGCTGGAGGCGATGTCGTAGATGCAGACCGAGTCGAGCTCGGCCCGCTCCGGCATCCTCTGCTCGGCCCCTTCTTCGGTGAAGGAGATCTTCTCGTCGTTGGCGATGATCATGAGGTCGGCGCTGACGACCGGGGGCGGAACGAGAAGCAGGGCGAGGACCGCCCCCACCGCTCCGGCGGGGACGAGGGCTCCTCCACCCTTCACTGCGTCGCCCCTGCGGCAGCCTTCCCGACCTCGATCCCGGAGAGTCGCTCCAGGGCCTTCACGAGGGCGTGATTCCCCTCTCCCCCCAGGCCCTCGGCCTGGAGCGTGCGGTAGAGGTTGAAGACCAGGCTGGTTCCCACCACCGGGACGCCGGCCTCGTCGGCGGCCTCGAGGACGAGGCGGAGGTCCTTCTGCTGGAGGTCGATGGTGAAGCCGGGGCGCCAGTCGCGCTGGATGACCTGGGGTCCGCGGAACTGGAGCATCCAGCTCCCGGCCGCCCCGGGGACGACGGCCTCGAGCGTCTTCTCGAGGTCCAGTCCGCCGGCCTGGGCGAACAGGAGGGCCTCGCTGACCGCGAGGGCGTTGACCACCACCAGGATCTGGTTGACGAGCTTGACCCGCTGGCCCGAGCCGAGGGGGCCGACGTGGGTGATGGCCTTGCCCATGGCCTCGAAGAACGGCCGGGCCCGGGCGACGTCGTCGTCCTCGCCGCCCACCATGATGCTGAGGGTGCCCTTCGCCGCTCCCTCGCTCCCCCCGCTGATGGGAGCGTCGAGCATCCGCACGCCCTTCTCGGCCAGGCGTTTCCCGATCTCCTCGGTGGCCCGGGGGCTGATGGTGCTCATGTCGATCACCAGCGACCCGGCCTCGACGCCCTCGATGACCCCCTGGTCGCCGAGGATGACCTTCTCCACGTCGGGGGTGTCGCTCACACAGGTGATGACCACGTCGCTGGCCGCGGCCACGGCGGCGGGACTCTCGGCGACCTCGAAGCCCTCGGCCACGAGGTCGTCGAGGCGGCTGCGGGTACGGTTCCAGACCACCGGTCTCAGGTCCGCCCTGGCGAGGTTCCGCACCATCCCCTGCCCCATGATGCCGATGCCGATGAAGCCTACGCGTTCGCTCACGACTGCCTCCCTTCCAGGATGATCTCCTCGGCTTGCCACTCTACTCCCCCGGGCCGCCCCTCACCGCCACTTCGTAGAGGCCATCCCCCAGCGCAAAGAAGAGCGCCCGGCCGTCACCCCTCCACCGGGGCCACCACCCGCCCTCCACGGTCACCTGCCAGCGCCCCTCCCCGCCCGGAAGGCGAGTCAGGAAGATCTTGGGCTCGCCGGTTCCGAAGGACATGTACGCGACCAGCCGCCCGTCGGGCGAGGGCCGGGGGAAGAGGTCGACCGTCTTCCCCCCACGCAGGAGAACCGGCTCACCCCCCACACGATGGCCGACAGAAAGGCTCAAGGCTTCTCCTTTGAGAGAGGTGACGGCACGATTCTATCCCGCCGCGAAGGACGGCGCCCCTGGTCAGGAGCCCGACGGCTTCCGGCCGAGCGTCACGATCACCACGACGGCCCCGACGGCAACGAGGGCGGCCAGGACCGTGCCGAGATTCAAGGCGCCCCGCTGGGCGAACCAGACGACGGAGTAGCCGATGGCCCCGGGCAGCAGCGCGTAGTAGAGGAAGGGCATCAGGGTCAGGCGGATCACCGCCCCTTCCTTCCCCACCAGCCCCACCACCGCCGAAGCCGCCACCACGTTGTGCACGCAGATCATGTTCCCCGCGGCGCCCCCCACCGCCTGGAGCGCCACGATCCAGGTCGGATCGACGCCGATGCGCTCGCCCACCCCGAACTGGAACAGCGAGAACATCATGTTGCTGACGGTGTTGCTCCCGGCCACGAAGGCCCCCAGGCCGCCGATCAAGGGGGCGAAGATCGGCCACGCGGAGCCGGCCAGTGCGGCCACCCCGTCCGCCAGGGCGATGGGCATCCCGTCGAAGCCCGCCGCCCCTCCGCGCGGTGTTGATGAAGACCTGGACCATGGGCACGGTGAACACCAGGGCCACCGAGGCCCGGCCCGTGGCCCCCAGCGACGACCCCCACGCCCGGCGGTAGGCCCCGCGGTCGATCCCGTGGAGGAAGAACGTGGCCAGCGACACCACCACGAAGATCGTCCCCGGGAGGAACAGGGGCTCGACCCGGGCCGAGACGCCGCTCCCGAAGAGGTCGGTGAAGCCGACTCCCCAGGCCTTGAGCCAGCCCGGAGAGGGGGAAGAAGCGCAGCCGGGTGAGGACCAGCAGCGCCGCCACCAGGAGATACGGCGACCAGGCCTGCAGCGCCCCCATCCGGTCGTTGGCCCCGTCGGGGTCGCGCGGGTCGATGGACCCCGTCCACTCGGCGGGCCAGGTCTCACGGGGGCCGAACTCCCAGGCCTCCTCGGGGGGCGGGACCAGGAAGCCCCTTCGTGTCGCCGCACACGACGACGGTCAGGCCGATCAGGGAGCCCAGCAGAGACGGGAACTCGGGGCCGAGGAGCCACGCCGCGAGCGACGTAGGGGACCGTCATGGCGAACGCCGCGAAGAGGGCGAACTTCCACACGCGGACGCCCTCGGCGAAGCTGCGGTTCGGACCGAAGAAGCGGGTCATGAAGGCCACGACCAGCAGCGGGACCAGCGTCCCGGCGATGGCGTGGAGGATCGCCACCTTCAGGCCGATCATGGCCAGGAAGTCGGTCCAGACCGGGTAGCCTCCCGCCTCGGCGAAGGCCCGGATCGGCGGCATCCCCGGACAGACCGGTGTTCACCCCGACGAGGATGGGCGTGCCCACGGCCCCGAAGGACACGGGCGTGCTCTGGATGATCATCCCGGCGATGACGGCGGCCATGCCCGGGAAGCCGAGGCCCACGAGGAGCGGCACGGCCACGGCGGCGGGGGTGCCGAAGCCGGCGGCGCCCTCGATGAAGGACCCGAACAGCCAGGCGATGATGATCACCTGGATGCGCCGGTCCGAGGTGATGTCGGTGAGGCCGTGGCGGATGGTCCGCAGCGCGCCGCTCTCCTGCAGGGTGTTCAGGAGGAGGATGGCGCCGAAGATGATGAAGAGGAGGGTCGCGGCGACGATGAGGCCCTTCAGGGTGGCGGCGGTCACCTTGAGGACGGAAACCTTCCAGACCCAGAGGGCCAGGCCCGCCGCCGTCAGGTAGGAGACGGGCATGGCCCGGCTCGCCGGCCAGCGCAGCGCCACCAGCAGGAGGCCCACCACCGCGATGGGCAGCAGCGAGAGGAGGGCCTGGGTGCCGACCGAAGCGGTCACCGGGCCTCGGCCCCGTAGACCTCACCCGCCGCGGCGAGGGCCCCGCCGCGGCCGAGGATGGTCTCGAGCGCCCCGAGGACCAGGGTGACGTTGCGGTGGGTCGACGAGTGACCCATGAGGCCGACCCTCCACGCCTTCCCCTTGAACGGGCCGAGGCCGGCGCCGATCTCGATGCCGTACTCCTGGAGCAGCCGCTTGCGGACGGCCCCGTCGTCGACGCCGTCGGGCACGTGGACGGCGTTGAGGTTCGGCAGCGAACGGGACGGGATGTACCGGAGGCCCAGGGCCTCGAGCCCCGCCCGCAGAGCCCGGTGGTTCAGGAGGTGCCGGGCCTGGCGGGCGTCCAGCCCCTCCTCCACCACGATGCGCAGGGCCTCGTACAGGGCGTAGGACATGTTGATGGGCGCGGTGTGGTGGTAGACCCGGCTCTCACCCCAGTACGCGGCGATCATGGACAGGTCGAGGTACCAGGACTGCACCTTCGTCTTGCGGTTGCGGACCACGTCGAAGGCGGCCGGGGAGAACGTCACCGGCGCCAGGCCCGGCGGGCAGGAGAGGCACTTCTGGGTGCCGCTGTAGCAGGCGTCGATCTGCCACTCGTCCACGTCGAGCTCGACCCCGCCCAGCGAGGTGACGGCGTCGACGAGGAGGAGCGCTCCGGCCTCGTGCACCAGCTTCGAGATCTCGACCAGGGGCTGGTGGGCCCCGGTGGAGGTCTCGGCGTGGACGATGCCCACCACCTTCGCCTTCGGGTGCGCGGTCAGCGCCTTGGCGACGGCGTCGGGCTCGAACGTCTCACCCCAGGGCGCCTCGACGACGTGGACCTCGGCCCCGCAGCGGCCGGCCACGTCCGTCATGCGAGTGCCGAAGACCCCGTTGACGCAGACGATCATCTCGTCGCCGGGCTCGATGAGGTTGACGACGCAGGTCTCCATGCCGCTCGAGCCGGTGCCGGGCATGGCCACGGTGAGCTCGTTCTTGGTCCGGAAGACCTGGCGCAGGAGCTCCCGCATGTCGTCCATCACCCGAGGTACTCCGGGTCGAGGTGACCGATGGTCGGGGCGGCCATGGCCTGGAGCACGCGAGGGGGAACGTCGCTGGGGCCGGGACCCAGGAGAACGCGCTGCGGTGGGTCGAGGGGTGGAAAGGCGGGGGTCGGAGTGGTCATCAGCTCGCCTCCTGGATGCCAGATCAGAGCCCGCGCCCGCGGGAGGACGCGGTCGGCGTCCCCGGCGGCCGGGCAGACGCGGACACACTATGGCTCCGGGGTCAGAGCGTCAACCTTCGATGCCGCCCACACCGTCCACCTCCGCGTCGAGGGTGAAGATCTCGTGCCCGTCGAGGCGGAGGGGGTGCTCGCCCCTGGTCGCCACCACCTTCTGGGCCGTGGCCGCTCCGTGAGCGGCTTCCTCGCCGGCCACCTCGGAGCGGAAGCTCCTCCGCCAGGCCTCTGAAGGGAGGCCGGTGACGACCACGTCCTGGGGGCGGGGAGTGGCGTTGAACACGTAGACCCGCAGGAGGCGGTTCGCCTCCACCGCGAGAGTGAGACAGCGCGCGCGGTCGTCCGGCGCGGCCTGCACGACGCGGGCGTCGGGCGCCGAGCCCGCGATCGCGGCCAGATCGGCGAGGAACTGGCCCACCGGCAGCAGGCAACCGCCCTGCATCACGCCGGCCGGCCCCAGGAGATCGAAGAGAGTCAGACGGGAGAATCCGGCGCAGGAGGCGGCGGCGACGAGCCCCAGGGTCCAGCCGGCGCCGAAGACGGTGTGTTGACGGTTGTCCGTCCCCGGGCGAGGGAAGAGCGTGACCGGCGAGAGGGCGAGCGGTGTGTCTCCAGCGAAGCCGCGCGCGGTGTCGGCCACCCACTCCAGGCTCGTGGTGTTCTCGACGATGGTCGCGTCGTCGAAGGCGTGGACCTGGGGGCTGACGGGAAGGCTCACGAGGTCCAGGCCCTCGGCCGCGGTGCGCTCCCGGTTGAGCTCGGCAAAGAAGGCGTCGGTGCCCCCTCCGAGGAGCGGCACCGGAGCGCCGGGCCCGGTGCGTCCGAAGAGGGACTGGCGGGCGCTCTCCACCAGGTCGGGTGTCGTCGTTCGGCTCCCGGCGTCGAAGACGAGCCAGGCGTCCAGCGGGGCACCGGCGCGGTGCGCCGCCTCGGCCAGCGTCGCCAGCTCTTCGGAGGCGTCCTGGGCGGAGACGAACGCCGCGACCTCGAGCCCCGTCCGGCAGGCGCGCGCCGCCTCGGCGGCCGTGCCGAGCTTCTCCCGCCACCCTCCTTCCGACGGCCGGAGGTCGACCCGGATGTGGGCGGGGGCGAGAGCGCGCAGTCGATCGAGGGCTTCCACCGGGAGCTCGCCCGGCCCCAGGCCGAAGCCGATCCGGGGCACCGGCACGGAGTCTGCGCGGTCCACTCCGACGCGGACGATCTCCTCGGAAAGCCACCCGCGAGCGACCGCCTTCGGCGGGTGCGCCTCCTTCTCCACCTCACCGTGGAGGGTCAGGGTCACCGCCTGGTGGATCCTCTCCCCCTCGCGGACCTCGACGGGAAGGGGAATGGAGAGGGGCGTCGAGTACGTCTTGAACGAGGCGTCGGACCAGTTGCGCTGGTCCTCCATCTCGAAGACCTCTCCCTCGAACCGGACCTCGGCCTCGAGCCCGGGAGCCACGAAGTGGCGGATCGCGCGCAGGTCGAGGAAGGGCTGGTGGGGCGAGACGAGGCGCGGGAAGACCGCGGACCTCACCGTCCCGTCGGTCGTCTCCACCGAGCAGGCGGCGCCGGCGCAGTCCGCGACCGGATGGAGCACGCAGATCCCCACGCGGTTGCGGAGGAAGGTCGAGCGGGCCACGCCGTCCATCTCGAAGCGGACCCGGCCGTCCGGCGTCCCGTCGACGCGCCCTTCCCACGCGAACCAGACGGAGCCCGCCCGGTGGGCGGCGTCGAAGCGCACGCTGAAGCGGTCGGCGCCGGTCTCGACCTGGACGTTCTCGAGGGCCACGGGCACCGTGGACCAGTCCGGCGGTCGCACCGCGGTGTAGATCCCCCGCAGGACCTCATGATCGCCGAGCCGGATCCACCTCAGCTCGCCGCGGTCGAATGCCAGGGTCAGGGGTCCGGCTCGCAGAGTGATCGGGGCCGGGGCGTCGTCGGACATCGCTGAGCCTCCACGCCTGGCCCGCCTGGGCCGGCGCTCCGGGACGTTATCAACGCGCCGGGTCGACGGTCAACGAGGGCCAGGTCGGCGGCCGCGGGTCCGTGGTAGCCTGACGCCCACTGGTGGGGTGCACCGGCCTCCTGGTGACCACGGGAACCCTCGTCATGGCCCTGATCCCCGGCGAGGAGGTCGAGAGCCACCGGTTCTGCTACTACTCCGTCTTCGGCTCGCTGGCGGGAAACCTGCTGACCGGGGTCGGGCTCTACGCCCTCGCCCTCTGGCGCCGCCCGAAGGTCGTCTCGGGAGATCGCCGGTTCTAGCTCCCGGCGCGCCGACGCGAGGGTCGAGGCCTTCGGCCAGAGCCGGCTGACTGGCGACCTCGCTCGCGAGACGTCCGTGATCGACGGGGCCGGCGAGCCAGCGGAGGCACATGCGCATGCGCGCTGGGCCTGGCGAACGCGAGCGATATACTCCGACCGCGAGGTGGTCGACAACCATGGCTGATGCCTTGAAGTCCGTCGAGGTGGCCGTCGTCCAGGCGGCGCCGGTGCTCTTCGATCGCGAGGCCACGATCGACAAGGCCTGCCGGCTCATTGCCGAGGCGCAGGCGAAGGGCGCCCGGATCATCCTGCTTCCGGAGGCCTTCGTGCCGGCCTACCCGAGAGGCCTCGGGTTCGGGATGGTGGTGGGGCAGCGGAGCGAGGCGGGGCGGCGCCTGTGGGAGCGCTACCGCGACAACGCGGTCGACGTGCCGAGCCCCGCGACGGAAAGGCTGGGCGAGGCGGCCCGGGCGGCCGGGGCCTACGTGGCCATCGGCGTCATCGAGCGAGACGCGGTGTCCGGGGGAACGCTCTACTGCACTCTGCTCTACTTCGGGCCGGACGGGACGCTCCTCGGGAAGCACCGCAAGCTCAAGCCGACCGGATCGGAGCGCCTGATCTGGGGCGAAGGGGACGGGAGCACGCTGTTCGCCACGGCCACGCCGTTCGGGACGATCGGGGGCCTGATCTGCTGGGAGAACTACATGCCCCTGGCGCGCATGGCGATGTACGGCAAGGGAGTGAGCCTCTACCTGGCCCCCACCGCCGACCAGCGCGACACCTGGCAGGCGACCATCCGCCATATCGCCTGTGAAGGGCGCTGCTTCGTCCTGGCCGCAATCAGTTCGTCACACGATCGATGTACCCGGAGGACCTCGAGGCGAGCGAGGATCTCGCGGACCAGCCGGAGGTCATGTGCCGGGGAGGCAGCGCCATCGTCTCTCCCCTCGGCGAGATCCTCGCCGGCCCCCTGTTCGACGGGGAGGGACTGCTCACCGCCGAGCTGGACCTCGGCGAGGTGGCCCGGAGCCGCCTGGACTTCGACGTGGTGGGTCACTACGCGCGGCCCGACGTGTTCCGTCTCGAGGTGAACGAGCGGCCCGCGCGATCGGTTGAGGAGGCGCCGGAGGCCGAGACTGACTGAAGCGCTCGCGAGGCGCTGGTCAGGCACGACGTCAGAACTGCCCTGGCCTTGCGACAGGCGCCGTCGCAGCGACTGATTCCAGAGTCGGTGGAGTGACATTCACTCAACTCGACCGAGCTGGAAGGGCACGACGCGGCAGGCCGTCAGCGCCCGCGCTCCTCCGGCTGCATCCACAGCCACTGGAACCTGATCGGATGTTCCGTCTCCGCCTCGACCTGCAGCGACACCTCGTAGACACCGGGCTCGGGGAACTCGATCACGCCCACCCGGTGTGAGGCGAAGTTGTCGATGTGCCACTGCTGGTTCGGCTCCCCCACCGTCTGGCCGGTGAGCTGAACGGCGTGCTCGAGGGTGGTCCCCGCCGCCGCGACGGACAGGGCGCCGCTGGCCCCCGCGCCCTGGAGGCTGTAGGACGCATCCACCCGCATCCGTCCCGGCTTCTCGACGAAGACCTTCCATCGACACGCGTAGTCGACGTCGATTACGACGTGCGCCGGCACCGTGCCGCGCCGATCGGCCGGCTCGACCGTTCTCTCGCCCTCTTCCGACGTCCGATTCTCGTGCCTCAGCGAATGCCCCCCGTCCACCGTGCGAGCGACCAGGCCATCGACGGCCTCCGGCCTCTCGTCGTACTCCAGGGCCACGACGGAGACCCGGGGATCAGGGGGATCAGCCGGCAGGCTCACCGTGGTGAGGAGGCCCTCGTGCTCCGCCACGAGGGAGGTCCCGTCCTTCAGGAGCGCGGCGCGGCGGGGGGCCTCGCCGACCCCGGTCACGGGCAGCCGGCCGTTGAACGGCCAGTTGTACACGTGCAGGTACAGCGTGTGCGTCCCCTCGGGCCCCGCCTTGTGCGTGATCCGCCCCCAGTCGTGCTGGTCCGGGCGCAGGTCGAAGGCTCCGGCGCCATAGATCGACTCGCCGTTGACATCGAGCCACTGCCCGATCTCCTCGAGCCGCTGGACGCTCTCCCAGGGCACGCTGCCGTTGCTCCGCGGGCCGACGTTCAGCATGAAGTTCCCGTTGAGGCTCACGTTGTTGATGAGGGACTGGAGGAGCACGGTCGTCGACTTCCACCTCCCGTCCAGGGCGTGGAATCCCCAGGAGTGGGCCACGGTCCCCGGGCTCTGCCACGGGTAGTCCAGGCGGTGACGGCCGAACTGGTTGTCCCCCATCGTGCGAAAGTCGACGTCGTCGTCCTCCTCGACGGACAGGCCCAGGCGGGAGTTGATCAAGCAGTCGGGCTGGAGCTCGCGGATGAGGCTCTTGAGCTGCACCAGTTGCTGCCTCGTGACGATCGTGCCGGAGTGGTGGACCCACATGTCGAACCAGATCAGCCCGATGGGGCCGTAGCCGGTGAGGAGCTCCCGCATCTGGGGGATCACCTTCTCCTGCCAGTACCGGTCGAACTGCTCGGGTGCGATCGGATGGAGCTCCTTCGTGTGGTCCCATCCCCCGGGATGCTCCCAGTCCACCCAGTGGGAGTAGTACAGACCCAGCTTGAGGCCGTGCTTCCGGCAGGCGGCGGCCAGCTCCCCGACGATGTCCCTCCGGGGGCGGGTGTGGTCGGCCACGTCGTAGTCGGAGACCCGGCTGTCCCACAGGGCGAACCCGTCGTGGTGCTTGGCGGTGATCGTCACGTACTTCATGCCCGCGCGTTTCGCCAGGACCACCCACTCCTCGGGGTCGATGGAATCCCAGTCGAAGCGATCCAGCAGGGTCAGGTACTCGTCCTTCTCGATGCGGTTCCGGTACTGGATCCACTCCGCGTAGTCGTTGTCGTTGCGCAGCTTCTCGCCCTTCCAGACCCCCTCGGCCCCGCTGTAGACCCCCCAGTGGATGAACATGCCAAAGCGGGCGTCGACGAACCACTGCGTCCGCTCGTTCGTCAGGGACTGGCCGATCAGGGGGGGGCCGCAGAGGATCAGGAGGAGGAAGGAGAGAGTCGTTCTTGCTGACACACCGAGCCCTTTCGTTCACATTGTCCCGAGCTGGGACGTCGCCCTCGCAGGCCAGGCGACGGGAAACGCCGAGACACTATGCCCCTCGGCTCGGGACCGCAACCCGGATCCGTCACCCGACGAACGCCCCGTGGGGGTACGATCTCGGCCGACGCCGGGGGCGACCGGCGGAGAGGAGGCACCATGAAGCGACGAGAGGCGATGGGCCTGGCGGCCGGGGGCGGCCTGGCCACCCTCCTGAGCGAGCGGACGGCAGCCGCGGAGGCGCAGGTCGGGCAGGCGCTCCGGGCCCTCCCGTCTCCAAGGATCACCGACGTGCGGGCGATCGCCACCGCGCCGAGAGGGCTCCGGCTCGTGGTGGTGAAGGTCACGACGGACCAGGACGGTCTCTACGGGTACGGGTGCGCCACCTACACCCAGCGCGCCGACCTCGTCGTGCCGGCGGTGGACCGGTATCTCAAGCCGTTCCTGATGGGACGGAAGGCGGATCGGATCGACGACCTCTGGCAGGCCATGTACAACAGCTCGTACTGGCGCAACGGTCCCGTCCTCAACAATGCGATCAGCGGCGTCGACATGGCACTGTGGGACATCAAGGGGCGCCAGGCGGGGATGCCGGTGTACCAGCTTCTCGGGGGCAAGATGCGCGAGGCCGCCGACTGCTACTCCCACGCCAGCGGGGCGGAGATCGAGGACGCCCTCGAAAGCGCCCGGGCCATCATCGAGAAGGGCTTCCGCCACGTCCGGATCCAGGTCGGCGTCCCCGGGATGGCGGGCTACGGCTCGGGACGGGGCGTGGCCCGGGTCGAGTCTCTTCACGACGAGCCGCTCTTCGAGCCCGCCGCCTACATGCGCCGGGCCTTCGATCTGTTCGAGAGGGCGCGGGTCGAGCTGGGCGACGAGATCGAGCTCCTCCACGACGTCCACGAGCGGATCTCGCCCACCCAGGCGGTGGGCTTCTGCAAGGACATGGAGCGGTTCAGGCTCTTCTTCCTCGAGGACCCCGTCTCTCCCGAGGACATCGCGTGGTTCCGCCTCATCCGGCAACAGTGTGCGACCCCCATCGCCATGGGCGAGCTCTTCAACAGTCCCCACGAGTGGACCCCCCTCATCACCGAGCGGCTGATCGACTACATCCGTGTTCACGCCTCCCAGGCCGGCGGCCTGACACCGTGCCGGAAGATGGCGATCCTGGCCGAGCTTCACGGGGTGAAGACCGCCTGGCACGGGCCGGGAGACGTCTCTCCGGTCGGGCACGCCTGCAACGTCGCCCTCGACCTCGCGAGCTGGAACTTCGGGGTGCAGGAGTATTCACCCTTCGACGACGCCACGAGGGAGGTGTTCTCCGGCTGCCCGGAGATGCGGAACGGCTACCTGTACGCCAACGAGGCCCCGGGATGGGGCATCGAGGTGGACGAGGAGGCTGCCGCGAAGTACCCGTTCGGGTACGGGGAGAAGGGCGAGAGGCAACAGTACAACGGCGGGTGGGGCGCCATCCGCCGCCGGGACGGGACCATCATCAAGCAGTAGGGGGAGCCGAAGGGAATGGGACACGTCGTCTTCCTGAGGGCGGCAAACGTGGGCGGCCGGAACGTCTTCCGCCCGGCGCAGCTCGCTCGTGACCTCGCGCCTCTCGACGTGGTCAACGTGGGCGCGGCCGGCACGTTCGTCGTGCGGGGGAAGGCGCCCGCGGCACGCATCCGGCGGGAGATCCTGGAGCGACTGCCCTTCGAGCCCGGGGTCGTGGTGGTGCCGGCGAAGGAGATCCTGGCCCTCGTGGACGGTGTGCCCTTCGCGGGCGTCGGGTTCTCGAAGGACCAGCGCGGGTGGGTCGCGGTCCTCGACCGGAAGCCCCGGCACCCACCCGAGCTTCCCCTGTTCGATCCCGGGCGGAAGGCCTGGAGCGTCCGGTTCGACCGCGTCGACGGACGTTTTGCGATGGGCCTGTGGCACCGTCGGCCCGGGGGATTCGTCTTCCCCAACCAGGTCGTGGAGAAGGCGGTGGGCGGGCCAGCCACCACACGCTGGTGGGAGACGATCGAGCGTGTCGCCGCGCTCGCCAGGGATTGACGTGCGCGCTCGACAGACGACCCCGTGTCATCATCGAAGCCGGTGATCGGGGGGGGATCTCCGAACGCCGCGGCGCACGAGCGGGCCGTGCCCGACGAGGCGCCCGGCTCGCAGGGAGGAGTGGCCATGCGGCTCGGCATCGGCACCTACACGTACACGTGGGCGGTGGGCGTTCCCGGTCACCTCCCCGGCGCGCCCCTGAGCGCGGGTGACCTCGTGAAGAAGGCCAACGCCGCAGGGCTCCACTGCGCGCAGATCGCCGACAACCTCCCCCTCGAGAGGATGACGACCGAAGAGCGTCACGCCCTGGCCAGGCTCGCCGACGAGCGGAGGGTGGCGGTCGAGGTCGGGGCGCGGCGGATGACGCCGGACCACCTCGCCGCGCTCATCGACGTGGCGGCCTTCTTCGGCTCCCACGTCCTGCGCTTCGTGATCGACGGGCCCGGGTTCGTGCCTTCGGTCGACGAGGTGGTGACGGTCGTCCGCGAGGCGCTCCCCCGGCTGCGGGAGGCCGGAATCAAGCTCGCCATCGAGAACCACGACCGGCTGGTGGCCGCGGAGTTCCGTGAGATCGTGAAGCGGACCGACGAGGACCAGGTGGGCATCTGCCTCGACTCGGTGAACTCGATGGGGGCGGGCGAGGCGGTCCGGGAGGTCACCGAGATCCTCGCCCCCTACACCCTGAACCTCCACATCAAGGACTTCACGGTGCGGCGGGTCTCCCACATGATGGGCTTCGTGGTCGAAGGCACGCCCGCAGGCCAGGGGATGCTGGACATCCCGTGGCTCCTCGAGCAGGTGCGGGGCCACGGCCGGTGCCAGAGCGCCATCGTGGAGCTCTGGACACCCCCCGAGAGCACGCCCGACAAGACGGTCGAGACCGAGGCCCGCTGGGCGGAGGAGAGCCTCGGGTACCTGAAGCCGCTGTTCGCTTCGTCATCCTGAGGAGCTCCGTCCTGGGGCGTGCGACGAAGGATCTCTCCGTTGACCCACGGAGAGACTCTTCGCGCGACGCCCGACGCAGAGCGCTCAGAGTGGCGCGCTGTGGAGAGGGCCCCTGGCGCACCTCGGGGCCGCGTCGGCCGGCTCGCGGCTGCGGGAGCGCGACGGCTGACACGATGCCTTCGCGGACCTCGACCTCCTGGCGGGCGCCGCCCTCGACGGCGAAGGCGTAGCGGCCGGGGGCCGCGTTCTCGAGGCGGCGCACCGGGCTGCCCAGCTTGATCACGCCATCCGTGGAGAAGACCGACGCGAGACAGGGCCGGCCGTCGGCGCCGAGGAGATGGCCCTGCGACTGCGGAAGCGCCTGGGTCTCCGGGCCCTCCGGAAGGTCGGGTGCGGTCGCGATCGAGTCATCAGGGATTCAGACGCCAGACGGCGAGGTTCAGCGCTGCGGCGAAGACGACCCAGGCCAGGTAGGGGACGAGGAGAAGCGCGGCGCGCCGCCTGAGCCGGTAGAACGCGACGATCGTCACCAGGATGGCCACCACCAGGGCGACGATGTCGACGAGGGCCCAGTCCGGACGGCGGAGGCCGAAGAAGAGCCACGGCCAGGCCGCGTTGAGCGCGAGCTGGAGAAGGAACGACAGCACGGCCACGCGCGAGCGGCCCTCTCTCCAGACGGTCCAGCCCGCGATCGCCATCAGGGGATAGAGGATCATCCAGACCGGCCCGAACACCCAGCCCGGCGGGGTCCACGGCGGCTTGGCCAGAGACTCGTACCACGGGCGCAGGGCCGGGGCCGCGACCCAGCCCCCGAAGACCGACACCCCGAAGCAGAGCAGGACGAAGGCGACGAAGCCCAGCAGGTCGCGGATGGCGGGGACCTTCACCTTCGAGAGGTGAAGACGCGTCACGGGTCTGGCTCCAGCGTGGATTCTTGCCGAAAGGGGCCGGAAATCCAGCGCTATCGCGCAGCCGGGCGTCAAGGCTGGGTAAGATGGAGAGCAACGTCGAATCCAGGGAGGCAGGCGAGATGCACGACCCCCGGGTCCCCGAGACCCTCGAAGGGTGGAGCGTTCTCCACCAGATGTTCCGCGTTCGCTGGAGCGAGTGGAGGGCCTTGTCGCCGTCCGACCGCGAGGCCAAGGCCGCCGAGGCTGCCGAGGCGCTGGCGGCCATGCCGCGGGGGCCCGAGGGCTCGACCATCCCGGTGACGATGCTCGGGCACAAGGGCGACCTTCTGCTCATCCACTTCCGGCGGGACTTCGAGGCGTTCCAGGCGGCGCAGCTCGCGGTGGCCCGTCTCGGGCTCGCGGCCTTCCTCGAGCCGACGACCTCGTTCGTCTCCATTCTGGAGCTCGGCCTGTACGAGATGACGGGGCGCATCCATGCCCGCCTGGCCGAGCAGGGCCTGAAGACGGGATCGGAGGAGTTCGAGGCCGCCTTCGACGCCGAGATGAAGGAGCAGGAGAGGCGGGTCTCCGGCCGCCTCTGGCTGGAGCCCCCGGCGCGCCGTCACGTCTGCTTCTACCCGATGAACAAGCACCGGGGTGAGGTGAAGAACTGGTACGCCGAGCCCTTCGAGGAGCGCGGGCGCATGATGCTCGAGCACGGGAAGATCGGCCGCCACTACGCGGGACAGGTGAACCAGATCATCTCGGGAGCCATCGGGTTCGACGACTGGGAGTGGGGCGTCGACCTCTTCGCCGACGACCCCGTCGTCTTCAAGAAGCTGATCTACGAGATGCGCTTCGACGAGGCGTCGGTGTGGTACGGCGAGTTCGGCCCGTTCTACACCGGGCTCCAGTTCTCGCCGTCGGAGCTCCCGAAGTACCTGGCCGGCGAGGTCCCCGCGCTTCAGCCCTGAGACCCGGGCGTAACGGGTAACGGGGACACAATACGAACTCCCGGTCGCGAGGGCCGAGTTTCGTATTGTGTCCCCGAAACTCTGCGACGAGCGGGCTAGACGG
>CAVOYO010000012.1:0-513733 GCA_963700695.1 uncultured Acidobacteriota bacterium
CCCTGGCACGGCGACCGTCCGTTTGGGCTCGCATTCGCCCCCGATGGACGTCATCTGGCCGTCGGCTACGGGTGGGAGGCCAAGGGTCAGATTCTCTGTTTCCGCGTCGTGGCGACCCGCCCGTGCGGTTGAGCGGATTCGAAGGCAAGAGTTGGGTGTGGCATTTGGTGTTCTCCCCTGTCGGTCGGCACCTCGTTGGATCGGCCGGCTTACCCGAGGTCCGGATCGGAAAAACCGACGGGTGGCAGACCGAACGTGTCCTCCGCGTACCGGACGTGACTTGGGCGTGGGGCCTATTCGAGCCCGGCGGCGAAGCGGTTGTCACGGTGAGCTGGCAGGAAGTCGGGGAAACGTCATCGAGCTCTCGGGAAGGCCGGTACTTGATTCACCGCTGGCCGTTGAGTGGCGGGCCTCCCCGGCTCGTCGGTGCCGTGGTGGGGACAACAGAGACGGTTGTGCTACCGGACGTGTCTCGGGGCGTGATCCTGGTTGCGAAAGAGAGCCTGGCAGAGCTGCACCGAATCGAGACGCTCGACACCGAGGCGGGCCGGGTCATCGCGCGGTACCCCGAGGCGGCTGGAATGTCCTATTCTCCGGAGGCGTTCGATCCGTCGAACGATCGGATGGCGCTTGCCGATTCGAGTGGCCAGCTCTACCTGTGGCCGCTCGACGGCGACGGACGCCGTCCGGAACGCCGGATTGAGGGGAGGCCCAACGCCACGTGGACCGCCTTCAGCGCCGACGGTTCGCTCCTCGCCCAGGCTGGGCGTGACCAGGGCGGCCGGCCGCGGGACCTCCGCGGGCCCAGCGGAACGGAACCGTTGCGTTTCGACCGCGAGGGGTGGCAAATGAACAAGCTCGCCTTCAGCCCCGACGGCCGCTGGCTCGCAACCTCGGGCTGGGGATACGGCACTGCTGTGTGGCCGTTGACGGACCGCTACTGTCGGATCCTGCGCGGACACGAAGGCGGTGTGGCCAGGTTGGAGTTCTCCCCCGACGGCTCCCGGCTCTTCACCCAGGGGGTCAACGACGGAAGGGTTCTGTCGTGGGATCTGTCCGGCGGCGCCGGGCTCGATCCGATCGTCGTGTTTCAGACGAGCCCGGGGATGGGGATGGGTCTTTCGGTGGATCCACGCGGCCGGTTCGTCATCTCGTCTCCTTCGATCCGGGGCCTGGAAGGTTCCGCTGGGCGGCGCCGAGCCGAGCCTCCTCGAAGGCTTTGCGAATCTCTGGGTGGCCGTGGATCCCGCCGGGCGCCTCGTGGCGAGCAGCGCCGTTCTTTCGGCCGACCGCAACCACGTCGTCGTCGTGCTCGACCTCGAGACCGGAGAGCGGTGGGAGCTCGACGGTCCGGGGGAGGGGCACGTCTCGGGCTGGAGTTTCGACCCACAGGGACGTTTGCTGGTGGCCCGCGGGGGCGTTCTCAGCCGCTGGGACGCGACCACCGAGGAAGTCGAGATCTTGCTCAACGCAGGAGATTCTCTTGTCTCATCGTCCGGCGGTGTTTGGGGAGGAGATTCCGTTGTCCGGTCAATCGGCGACGGCCGCCGTCTCTACCTCGGGGACGAAAGCGGCAAGGCCTCCTCGATCCTGGATCTCGAGACCGGCTCCCGTACCCTGCTCCCCCCTCGCCCGGGGGGCGGGGTCACCATCGACGCGACCGGCTCCATCCTGATCAGCGGACCTTCCGATGGAGAGATCCGCGTCGGATCGATCTTCGGGGAGGAGCCCCACCTCCTCCTCGGCCACGGGCGGGCCTACACCTATTCGCGAGTGTCGCCGGACGGACGGTGGATTGCCTCGAGGGGCGACGGCGACAAGGTGGTCCGCTTGTGGCCCATGCCAGACCTCTCCAAGCCGCCCGTTCCACACCTTGCCTTACGACGAGTTCATGGCCAAGCTCACCGCCCTCACCAACCTCCGCGCCGTGCCCGACGAGGAGTCTCACACCGGCTACAGAACCTGGCCCGACTTCACCGGCTACCATGGCTGGGAGACGGTGCCGACGTGGTGAGTCCTGTCATCCCGAGGAGCCCGTCGTGGACATGCGACGAGGGATCCACCGTCCGAGGGGCTCTCCGGAACGGCGACGGCGGATTCCTCGGGCCAGCCTCGAGCCGGGGCCCTCGGAATGACAGCCACCTTGGAAGCTCGCGATGACGCTCGCTGCCGGCGCGACGCTCGGGCCCTACGAGGTCGTCGAGCTCCTCGGGGCCGGGGGCATGGGGGAGGTCTACCGCGCCCGGGATCCCCGCCTCGGGCGCGAGGTCGCGGTCAAGGTGCTCCCCGAGGAGGTGGCGCGGCGACGCGCAGCGCCTCGCCTTCTTCGAGCGCGAGGCCCGCGCGGTCGCCGCCCTCAACCACCCGAACATCCTCACCGTCTACGACGTGGGGACCCACGAGGGCGTCCCCTACGTCGTCACCGAGCTTCTCGAGGGTGAGAACCTCCGGGAGCTCGTCTCGCGGCGGACTCCCACCGTGCGCCAGATCCTGGGCTACGCCCTCCAGGCCGCCCGAGGCCTCGAAGCCGCCCACGCCAAGGACATCGTCCACCGGGACCTCAAGCCCGAGAACCTGTTCCTGACGACGGACGGTCGGGTGAAGGTGCTGGACTTCGGGCTGGCGAAGCTGGTGCGTCGGGAGGAGGTCCGGACGGACGCGCCGACGCCGTCGCGGTCGACGGCAGCGGGTCAGGTCGTGGGGACGGTGGCCTACATGTCCCCGGAGCAGGCGCGGGCGCAGCCGGTCGACGCCCGCTCGGACGTCTTCTCGTTCGGGGTGGTTCTCTACGAGCTTCTGGCGGGCAAGCACCCGTTCCGTCGGGACACGGCGGCGGCGACGCTGACCGCGATCGTGGAGGAGACGCCGGCGGGTCTGGAGTCCTTGGGTCGGGGGATCCCCCCGGCGGTGGGGGGGATCGTCCGCCGGTGCCTGGAGAAGACGAGGGAGGAGCGCTACGGCTCGGGTCACGACGTGGCGATGGTCCTCGAGGCGGTCCTGGCCGCTCCGTCGGAAGCGGTGTCGCTTCTGGAGGTGGAGGAGCGGAGCCCGTACCCGGGGCTGTCGTCGTTCACGGAGAAGGACGCGGGGGTCTTCTTCGGGCGCGAGCGCGAGGTCGAGGAGCTGTGGGGCCGGATCCGCAACCGGAAGCTCCTGGCGGTGATCGGACCCTCGGGGGCGGGGAAGACCTCGTTCGTGCGGGCGGGGGTGGTGGCGAGCCGCCCCGAGGGGTGGACGGCGATGGTCGTGACCCCGGGGGCGCAGCCCTTCCGGGGGCTGGGCCGGGCGCTGGGGCCCGAGCTGGCGGGAGACACCGAGGCCCTGGGACGGCTGGCGGACTTCGAGGATCCCGAGGTGGCCGTGCGAGCTGCTCGGCCGCTGGCGTCGGGACGCCACGGAGAGGCCCTGCTGGTGGTCGACCAGTTCGAGGAGCTGTTCACGCTGAACCCGCCCGAGGCCCAGGCACGCTTCGCGACGCTGCTCGCCCGCTCTGCCTCGGAGGCCGACGTCCACGTCCTGCTCTCGTTGCGGGACGACTTCCTGCATCCGGTGCCTCGAGCAGGAGCCTCTCGCTCCAGTCCTGGAAGGCCTGACCGCTCTTCTGGCGCTGAAGCCGGAGGACCTGCGACGGGCGATCGAGGAGCCGGCGAAGAAGCGGGGCTATCGGTTCGAGGACGAAGCGCTGGTGGACGAGATGGTCCAGGCGGTGGAGGGGGCGCGGGCGGCGCTGCCGCTGCTGGCCTTTGCGGTGTCGCGGCTGTGGGAGAAGCGGGACCGGGAGAAGAAGGTCCTGACGCGTGCGGCCTACGAGGAGGTCGGAGGCGTGGCGGGTGCTCTGGCCCAGCACGCCGAGGCCACGATGGACCGGATCGGCTCCGAGCGCCAGGCGTCTGGTGCGCGAGATCTTCCGCAACCTGGTGACCGCCCAGGGGACGCGGGCGGTCATCGACCGCGAGGAGCTGCTCTCCGCCTTCCCCGACCGGCACGGTCGCCGAAGAGGTCCTGCGCCAGCTGATCGACGCGCGGCTGCTGACGTCCTACGAGGTCGAGGGCAAGGAAGGCGAGCCGAGCCACCACCGGATCGAGGTCGTGCACGAGTCGCTGCTGAAGGCCTGGCCGCGACTCGTGCGCTGGCAGGCGCAGGACGAGGAGGGGGCGGTTCTCCGGGACCAGCTCAAGCAGGCGGCGCACCTGTGGGAGGAGAAGGGGCGGACGAGCGGACCTGCTGTGGACGGGCACGGCGTACCAGGAGTACGAGCTGTGGCGGGAGCGTTATCCCGGGGCGCTCACCGCGCTCGAGGAGGACTTCGCCCGCTCCATGGCGGACAAGGCGAGGCGACGCCGGCTGCGGCTCCGGCTGGCCGCCGGGACAGCCTTCGTGGCTCTCGCCGCCGTCGCGATCACGATCGGCGTCTCGCGGCAACAGGCGGTTCGTTCCCGCGACCGCGCGGCGGCCGAGGCCCTTCGGGCCGAGGCGGGCAAGCTCCTCGCCCTCGGCCAGACGCATCTCGAGGACGACCCCACCGCCGCCCTGGCCTACGCCCGCGGGAGCCTCGAGCTGTTCGACACGCTCGAGGCGCGCGCGCTTCGCCGTCGAGGTCCTGTGGCGCGGGCCCGTGGCCCGCATCCTGCCGGTGGAGCGGATGGCGCAGGAGCTTGGACTCCCGGAGGACCCGAGCCCGCATCGGAGATCGTGCTCAGCCCCGACGGTCGCTGGCTCGCGACTCGGAGCGGGAGCAATCGACGGATCCTGATCTTCCCGCGGGACGGCGGGCCGGCGCGGGCCCTGCCGCGCCCGCCCGACGGGAACA
Organism: uncultured Acidobacteriota bacterium; assembly: GCA_963700695.1. Classification (GTDB taxonomy): domain Bacteria; phylum Acidobacteriota; class Vicinamibacteria; order Fen-336; family Fen-336; genus JAJDNS01. The sequence continues at coordinate 4,812 of CAVOYO010000012.1, forward strand.
CGAGCGTGCTCGAGTTCGGCCCCCGCGGCGATCTCCTCATCACCGGAGGATCGGGAGAGAGCCTGCGCTTCTGGTCCCTGCCCGACCTGCGGGAGATCCGCAGCGCGGAGCTCGGGGGGCTTCGGTCCTTTGGCTGGGTTCGAGGCGGGAGACTGCTCACGTTCACCCGGATGCACGAGGAGAGACCTGAGTTCCTGATGCGAGCCTGGCCTCTGCCCGACGGGGAGCCGAAGGTCCTGGGGACGTTCAGCCTCCCCGGGACGCCATGGGACCTCGACCCCAGCGGCACCACGATCGCCTATGCCCGGGGCCGGACCGTCCGCGTGCGCCCGCTCGACCCTCGCGCACCTCGGCGGAGCGGGTCCTCGGGAGCGCGCCGGGACGAGGTGCAGGACGTCACCTTCGCCCCCCGGGGCGACCGCCTGGCCTCCGTCGATCGGTCCGGGGAGATCCGGGTCTGGTCGACGGCCGGGGGCGCGCGGCTCCCCTCCGCGTTCTCCAGGGTCCCGGTACCAGGGCGCTCTTTACGCGGTTCGATCCGGAGGGACGTCTTCTGACCCAGGCCGGCCCCAACAACGCCGATCTACCTCTGGGACCTGGACGGTCCTCCCGAGCACGGAGCCGATCGTCCTGGGTCGACCCGGGACCGGGGGTCTCGCTATCGCTGGTACCTTCGATCCCGGCGGCCAGTGGCTGGCCACGTCCTACGGGCTCGACACGATCGAGTTCTGGCCGCTCCGGAAGCCATGGAGACGCGTGCTCCGCGGGTTCACCTCGACCATCTGGCGCATGGCCTTCACGAACGACAGCCGCTGGCTGGCGACCTGTAGCGTCGGCGAGCCGGCGCGCCTGTGGCCTCTGAACGCGGCGGACGGGAGTGCGCGGGATCTCGCCCCCGCGGAGCCGTGTGCCTCGCTCGCGACGGACCCCACGGGGGACCGGGTCCTCGTGGGAACCATGGACGGCAAGGTCCTTCTTCTGTCCCACCGCAGGGGGGCCGTCGCGACCGCTCTCGGGCGGGTGGGAGGGACCGGCCTTCACCATGCCGGTCGCCTTCGATCGGTCGGGTGACCGAGCGATCGCCAGTCCGCAGAATACGAGGTGGCATCAGGGATCCGCGGCAGCGCGTCTTTCGGGTGTGGGATCTGGCATCGGGACAGGAGCGGGTCTACTCTCTCGCTCACCTCACCGACGCCGACTGGATGGGGTTCGCCAGCATCGGCGTTCGCCCCGGATGGCAGCCTGTATGTGGCAGGGCCGGGGAATGTCCGGCGCCTCGTCCTCCCCGACGAGCCCGGAGGGGCCGTCTCGAGCGAGACGGTCTTCGAGGCCGGGTCGACACGAGTCATACCTGAGCCGCGACGGCCGGCTCCTTCTCGTGCTGGGAAGCGAGAGACAGGGGTGCGCCCAGCGAATTCGAGGAGCTCCGTCTCTTCGATCTCGAGGACAGGCACGTCTCGCCGGATCACGACACACGGCGGTCGGTTGTCTCGGGCCGCCCTCGACCCGTCGGCGCGTGTCATCGTCACCGGCAGACCGCGACGGCGTCGTGCGGGCCGGCCCGATCACGGGCGAGGAGCCCCACCTGCTGTTCGGTCACGAGGGAGCGGTGTTCGGCCTCGCCGTCTCGCCCGACGGCCGCTGGATCGCCTCGGCGACCGAGGAAGTCGATCCGCCTCTGGCCGATGCCCGACGTGTCGAAGCCACCTCTTCACACGCTGCCGCACGTGGAGCTGATGGCGAAGCTCGACGCGCTCACCAACCTGCGGGTCGTCCGTGACCCGACCTCGTCCACCGGTTGGACGCTGGACGTCGGCCCCTTCCCCGGCTGGAAGGACGTGCCGACCTGGTGACCGGCGCCCGCGGGCCTTCCCAGCTCCTGCCCCGCGGTGCGGATCGGCCGCGTCTCGGGCCCCTTCGTGAGATTCGCTGGTAGAATCCAGGGATAACATCTGAGGTCAGGAGCTCCGCATGAGACTGGTCGTGACGTTGGAGCGCGACGAGACGGGCATGGTCGTCGCCGAGTGCCCGGCGATACCCGGCTGCGTGTCTCAGGGACGGACCGAGGATGAGGCGATCGCGAACATCCGGGAGGCGATCGGCCTGCGTGGAGGCACGAGCGGCGAGCGGCATGCCGGTCACCGATCGCCATCCGGGAGGTCGAGGTCGCCGTCTGATGGTGAAGCTGCCGGTCGTATCCGGCGCCGAAGCCGTCAAGGCGTTCCTGCGGGCCGGCTGGCGAGTCGACCGTCAGAGGGGAAGCCACGTCGTTCTCCTCAAGGCCGGGCACATCGCCAGCCTCTCGGTGCCGCAGCATTCCGAGCTCGCGCCGGGCACGTTGAGGGCACTGATCCGGGCGGCCGGCCTGAGCGTCGAGGAGTTCACGGCTCTCCTCTGAGGCGGTCGCCACGCGAGGGGATCCTCGGACAGAGCCCAGGGGACGGCGACGGTGGATCTCCTTCGATTCTCCCCCGGCGCTCAGCCTTCTGAGTGACGAAGCCTGGACCGCCGGCCGCCAACGGGAGCAGTCTCGCTCCCAGGTGCACCGCGGGAGGGTCGGCATGCCAATGTCGGCGGGAACCCGCCTCGGACCCTACGAGGTCGTCGAGCTCCTCGGTGCGGGGGGCATGGGGGAGGTCTACCGCGCCCGGGATCCCCGCCTCGGACGCGACGTGGCGGTCAAGGTGCTCCCCGAGGAGGTCGCGCCAGGACGCCGCAGCGCCTCGAGCTTCTTCGAGCGCGAGGCCCGGGCCGTCGCCGCCCTCAACCACCCCAACATCCTCACCGTCCACGACGTGGGGACGCACGAGGGCGTCCCCTACGTCGTCACCGAGCTTCTCGAGGGCGAGAACCTCCGGGAGCTCGTCTCGCGGCGGACTCCCACCGTGCGGCAGATCCTGGCGCTACGCCCTGCAGGCCGCCCGGGGCCTGGAGGCGGCCCACGCGAAGGACATCGTCCACCGCGACCTCAAGCCCGAGAACCTGTTCCTGACGACGGACGGGCGGGTGAAGGTCCTGGACTTCGGCCTGGCCAAGCTGGTGCGTCGGGAGGAGGTCCAGACGGACGCGCCGACGCCGTCGCGGTCGACCGCCGCGGGCCAGGTCGTGGGGACGGTGGCCTACATGTCCCCGGAGCAGGCGCGGGGGCAGCCGGTGGACGCCCGCTCGGACGTCTTCTCGTTCGGGGTGGTTCTCTACGAGCTTCTGGCGGGCAAGCACCCCTTCAAGCGGGACACGGCGGCAGCGACGCTGACCGCGATCGTGGAGGAGACGCCGGCGGCTCTGGAGTCCTTGGGGCGGGGGATTCCTCCGGCGGTGGGCGGGATCGTCCGGCGGTGTCTGGAGAAGGCCACCGAGGACCGCTACGGCTCCGGTCACGACGTGGCGATGGTCCTCGAGGCGGTTCTGGCCGCTCCGTCGGAAGCGGTGTCGCTTCTGGAGGTGGAGGAGCGGAGCCCGTACCCGGGGCTGTGCTCCTTCACGGAGAAGGACGCCGGGGTCTTCTTCGGGCGGGAGCGCGAGGTCGAGGAGCTGTGGGGACGGATTCGGAACCGAAAGCTCCTGGCCGTCATCGGACCCTCCGGGGTGGGAAAGACGTCGTTCGTGCGGGCCGGGGTCATCGCGTCCCGACCGGAGGGATGGGCGGCGGTGCACGCCACACCCGGGTCGAACCCCGGCCTGGGCCTCGCCCGGGCGCTGACGCCGGAGCTCGCCGGAGACGCGGAGGCCGATCGGGAGCTGCTCGCCGGTGTCGCCGAGTTCTCGCAGAGCGGCGAGGCGGAGCGCGTGGTGAGCGCCGCGAAGCGCTGGCGCTCACGACACGCCGAGGCCCTGCTCGTGATGGACCAGTTCGAGGAGCTCTTCACCCTGAACCCGCCGGAGACGCAGGCCCGCATCGCGGCTCTTCTCGAGCGGCTGGCCTCCGAGGCGGACGTGCACGTCGTGCTCTCGATGCGCGACGACTTCCTGATCCGATGCTCCGACCACGAGCCCCTCGCGCCCGTCTTTCGAGACGCTGACTCCGCTCACCGCCCTGAGCCCGCGACGGGCTGCGTCGCGCCGTCGTCGAGCCCGCGAAGAAGACGGGCTACCGGTTCGAGGACGATGCGCTGGTCGAGGAGATGGTCTCGCTCGTCGAGGGCAACCGGGGAGCGCTTCCCCTCCTGGCCTTCGCGGTGGCGCGGCTGTGGGAGAAGCGGGATCGGGAGAAGAAGCTCCTCACCCGCGAGGCCTACCGAGGAGATCGCGGGGGTCGAGGGAGCCCTCGCCCAGCACGCCGAGGCGACGATGGATCGGATCGGCTCGGAGCGCCAGGGACTCGTCCGCGAGATCTTCCGCAACCTCGTCACCGCCCAGGGCACGCGGGCCGTCATGGACCGCGAGGAGCTTCTGTCGGCCTTCCCCGACCAGGAAGCGGCAGGGGAGGTCCTGGGTCAGCTCATCGACGCGCGGCTTCTGACGTCCTACGAAGTGGAGGGCGAGGACGACGAGCCGAGCCACCACCGGATCGAAGTGGTGCACGAGTCGCTGCTCAAGGCCTGGCCGCGGCTGGTGCGCTGGCAGACCCAGGACGAGGACGGCGCGCAGCTCCGGGACCAGCTCAAGCAGGCGGCGCACCTCTGGGAGGAGAAGGGTCGGACGCCGGACCTCCTGTGGAGCGGCACCGCCTTCCGGGAGTTCGAGCTGTGGCGGGAGCGCTACCCGGGGAAGCTGACCGCGCTCGAGGAGGATTTCTCACGCTCGATGGTCGAGCGCGCCCGGCGGCGGAGGCAGACTTCGACGCGGCGCCGTGGCGGCGGTCATCGTGATCCTGGCCGGGGTCGCGGCGGCGATCGCCGTGTCGCGCCAGCAAACGGCGAGGGCCCGCGATGAAGCGCGAGCCGAGGCCCGGCGCGCCGAAGCGGGCAAGCTCGTCGCCCTCGCCCGGAACGAGATCGACCGCTACCCCACCGCAGCCCTCGCCTACGCACGCAAGAGCCTGGAGCTGGCCGACACGCCCGAAGGTCGGCGCCTCGTCGTCGAGGTGCTCTGGCGCGCGCCGGTGGCCCGCGTCCTCCCCGTCGACCGGATTGCCAGGCAGATGGGCGTTCCAGGTGGGGTCTACTTCGCCTACACCGCCCTGAGCCCGGACGGTCTCTGGCTGGCGACGCGGTCCGAGGGTGGACACGTCCTGCTCTTTCCGGCGGACGGGGGGCCGCCCCGGGCTCTGCCCGCCCCCCGTGACGGAGGGCCCAACCGTGCTCGCGTTCACCCCGGAGGGGGACAGGCTGGTGACGGGAGGCCCGGGCCAGAGCCTGCGCTTCCTCTCCCTGCCAGACCTGCGGGAGACGCGGCGAGTGGAGCTGGGTGGCGTCCGCTCTTCCGGCTGGGTGTTGAACGAGACGCTGGTGACCTTCACGCGCATGTCCAGCGAGGATGCGAGGCCCTTGATCCGAGCCTGGCCACTGGCCGAGGGTGAGCCGAAGGTCGTGGGGCGGCGCGACTGGGCGGGGCCGTGGGACATCGATGCCAGTGGTCGGATCGCCTTCGGCCGGGAACGCACGCTCTTCGTTCGTCCACTCGACGCGTCGCCTCCGTCCGCTGAACGGGTCATCGGGCGGCTCGGCGCCGACCTGGCGGACGTCGCCTTGCTGGGTGAGAAGGGTCTCGTGTCCGTGGACACGTCCGGGGAGGTGCGCCTCTGGTCGGGGGACGGCTTCTCTTCACGCGTCCTCGCTCCCGCGGATGAGACGTTCTTCGACATCCTCGCCGTGGATCGCGAAGGCCGACGCCTGGCGGTGGGCCGCCCCCGCGCCTCCGTGGACCTGTGGGACCTGCGCGATCCCCCGGACGCAACGCCCGTGCGCCTCGACCGCCCCGACCCGTTCTTCTGGCTGACCGCCGCGTTCGACCCACACGACACCTGGCTCGCCACCAACAACGCCCATACGGTGGCCTTCTGGTCGCTCGCGAGCCTCTGGAGGCGGACGCTCCGTCATCAGGGCGGACTGGCGATGACTCGGATCAGGTTCTCTTCCGACGGCCGGCGGATGGGGAGCAGCGCCGGGCCCTCACTGTGGTCCCTCGACCCCGAGGACGGGGTGAGGCGCGACCTCGTGAGCCCCGACTTCGCCCGTGATCAGCCCTGCGGGGACCTCGCGTTCAGCCCCGACGGCGAGCAGGTGCTGATGGGAACGGCCAACGGTGGCGCCTTTCTCGTCCCCGTCGGCTCCGGGTCCCCGCGCCGGCTCGAGACAGGCTGGGAGGGCAAGGTCCAGTGGACTATCGGCACCACATTCGACGCCTCGGGCCGCCGCGCCGCCGCGTCCCCCTTCGACATGAACCCCTCGCTCCGCGACCCGAAGCTCCGGGCGATCCGGGTCTGGGACCTGCCGTCGGGCGAGGGTCGGACCTACTCCCTGGCTCATCTCACGGACGATTCGTGGTGGGGCTTCGACTGGCTTCGCTTTGCTCCGGACGGCAGCCTTCTCGCGGCCGGGATCGGTGCGGGTGGGGTGACCCGGCTCGTTCTGCCCTCCGAAGCGGACGGGGTCGTGTCGAGCGAGACCCTCCACGCCGCGGGCGGGTCCGGCTTCGATCTGAGCGCGGATGGTCGGCACCTGCTCGTGTGGGCCAGCCGCACGCCGGCCACCGAGGCAAAGGAGGAGCTCCTGGTCCTCGATCTCGTCGATCGCACCTCGCGACGGATCGAGACCCACGGGCAGCGTGTCTCTGGCGGGGCCATCGATCCCTCCGGACGGGTCATCGTCACCGGCGACACCGAGGGCGTCGTGCGGGTGGGGCCGGCCACCGGCGAGGAGCCCCACTTGCTTCTCGGAGGCCACCAGGGAGTCGCCTGGACCGTGGCCATCTCTCCCGATGGCCGCTGGATCGCCTCGGTGGGCGACGACGCCATCCACCTCTGGCCCACGCCCGACGTCGCGGAGCCGCCGCTCCACACTCTCCCGCATGCGGAGCTGATGGCGAAGCTCGACGCCCTCACCAACCTGCGGGTCGTCCGCGACCCGAGCTCGTCTACGGGCTGGACGCTGGACGTCGGCCCCTTCCCGGGCTGGGAGGAGGTGCCGACGTGGTGAGGCAGGGGATCAGGCCTTCTCCCACGTCTCTCGGTCGATCCCTGCGTGCCGCAGGATGCGCGCGAGCAGGTCCCGGCCGATGTCGCTCTGGTGTGGATTCGGAATGCGGAGCGTGACCTGTCCCCGGATCATGAACTGATGCTTTCCGCCTGAGTACGGCCCCTTCGAAGCCGAGCCCTCGGAGAGCTCGGACCAGCTCGGCTCGTCGAATCGGCCCGAACGCGGGCATCTCGGCTAGGCCGTGGCCCGAATCGTCAGCTCGTGACCGTCGACCACCGGGAGCGGAAGGCTCCGCGACACGCGGAAGAGTATCCACTCCTCCAGCACCTCACGGAGCTCTTCGCGGCAGAGCTCGAGCGTCGTCGCGTTCGCGTACACGCCGTCGAAGGACGGGATCTCGCCGTAGTAGGAGCCATCATCGGGCAGGATCTCGTAGCGGGCCTTGCCCAGGGCGGCGGCCAGGTACTCGGACAGCATCGACACATCGTATCGCGGTTCATTCATACGCGGAACCGGTGCCCGTTCAAGAGGGCGGGCGATGGCTCTGTCTGCGGGAACACGCCTGGGGCCCTACGAGGTCGGCGAGCTCCTCGGTGCGGGGGGCTGTCGATCCACGCTCAGACGTCTTCTCATTCGGTGTGGTGCTCTACGAGCTTCTAGCCGGGAAACACCCGTTCCGTCGGGGCACGGCAACGGCGACCCTGACCGCGATCATGGAGGAGACACCCCCGAATCTCGAGTCTTTGGGTCGGGGGACCTCCCCGGCGGCGGGCGCGATCGTCCGACGATGCCTGGAGAAGGGCACGGAGGACCACTACGAGTCCGGTCACGACCTAGCGCTGGTCCTCGACGCGGTCTTTGGCCGCTCCTTCGGAAGCGGTGTCGCTTCTGGAGGTGGAGGAGCGGAGCCCGTACCCGGGGCTGTCATCGTTCACCGAGAAGGACGCGGGGGTCTTCTTCGGTTGCGAGCGACCTGCAGGGTTTCTGTTCGCCAACCTAATAGGGGTCTTGTTCGCCAGGCGCGGGGGGGTGCGGGCTGCGGGAGGGGCCGACGGGGCCCTCAGGAGAGGCGGACTGAGGCCCAGGTGGTCGAGCAGATGAAGTCCTGGTTGGTCTTGATGTCGGGGTGCTGCTCCAAGAAGCGGGCCCGCGCGGGGTTGCTGGGCACGGGGGGCGGCTGTCCCGGAGGAGATGGAGAGAACTACGCGGCGCGACGGCGGCGAGCCACGAGGCCGAGCAGGCCACTGCCGACCAGGAGCAATGTGGCGGGCTCGGGCACGGGCTCTGCGACGAAGTGGAAGTCGTCGAAGTTGAGCCCGGCTATCCAGGTTCCGCTTCCGGTCAGCGGCGTGTAGTTGACAGTCGCCGTCGGCAGGACGGCCGTGAAGCTGCCTGAGACGAGGGCAAAGTTGGTGGGACCGCTTCCATTGAATCCGTTGAGGGTGTCCAGCTGGCTTGGGCGGCTCAGGCTGAGCGGACTGCCGTTGACGTTGATCCCCGTGGGCGAGAGGCCCACGCCGAAAATCCCAGGCGCGTCGACGTTGACCCAGAAGCCGACTGAGTAGGCTTGGCCGACCACCACGGCCAAGGTCTGGGAGAGGGTCAGAAACGTGAGCGGGAACGTCGAGACCAGGGCAGAAGCGGCGAAGTTCCCCGAGCGCACATTGGTGAAGCTTGGGCCGATCCGCGGGTCGACGCCGGCGATCGGGTTGCCGTCGGTCGATACCCCGGCACCAGGCGTATTGCCGCCAACGACCCAACCGGTGAAGTCACCGGTTTCGAAGCCCGGATTGGTCAAGAGGTTGACCGGCACGGCGTGAGCCGTGCCAGTTAACCCGATCAGGGTCAGAACGCCGCCGAGAATGAGGCCGTTCCTGTCCACTTGCTGACCTCCTTGGGTTTCGCGGCCTGCCTGCGTATGCTCACCGGTCCCCCGCCGTTTCGACGTGCACCTTCCGCGCCAGCTCCCGCAACTGGTTGAACTGCAGCCGTTTTTGCTGTCCGACGGTGTGGCCCTTTGGCTCTCAAATGTAAGAATGTCCGACGCTATCGCGGGCCGAACCCTACCATCCGGAGAGGAGCTGCGCGTATTCCGCCTTCTTTGGCCGAGAGATACAGGAAACAGCCAGTGATCGGCCTCGGGACACCCCCGCTGTAAAACAGCGCAAGAAGTGGTGGCGTGCACGGGCTGTCCACGAAGAGGAGATCGAGGCTTTCGACCGGGCGCAACTGTCAAGTCTGCTCAGCGCAATCTTGAAGAAGGAGGGCCGGCTCTACCCGCTGGTTTTCACCATGAGTCGGGCGGGCCGAACCAGGCCGCGGTGGCCTCGGCCTGAAGGGTGGCCTGGGCCGGGGTCCCGGGCTGCTCGTCGTAGAGGTTCTCCGCGATCCGGGGGTGGCCCCGCAGGGCCTCGACCCCTCGCCGCCACGCCTCTGCGTCCTCCAGGGCCAGCTCGGCTGCCAGGTCGAGGCAGATGGCCAGGCACACGGCTCGGGCCAGGTCGTGCGAGGCACCGTTCACGAGCGACGACTCGATCCCGTCCCGAAGTCCAGCTCGCAAACCGGTCCTTCTGGGCCTCCTGGTCGGACAGCTCGCGGGACATCGTCGTCTCCTTGCCAGCTTGCCCTCACCGTCTCGGTGATCTCCTTCCTGTCGCGCGGCGCGCCCGCCCCGGACACGGTTGGCGTAGTGGCCGTAGGCGAGGGTGCGGTGCCGGCCGGGGTCGGGGGTGTGATCACACACCCGCGCCAGCCACTCCAGTGGGTCGAGGGCAACGAAATCCTGTCCCGGCGAGGGATTGGGTTTGAGTGCGCGGCAGATGACCGCCTTGTGGCCGTCGATGTAGACGAGCCGCTTGAGCGACACCGGGTTAGCCTGTCTGTCTCCCGAGCAGGCTTTGCGGGAGTGGGGGATCAGCCCTCCGGCATCCAGCCGGGTCCGCGCACGAACCGGCCGGGCGTGGCGCCGGTGTGCTCGCCGTTCTCGAGCACCGGGACGCCGTTGACGAACACGTGCGCGACGCCGGTGGCGTACTGGTGGGGCTCGGCGAAGGTGGCGTGGTCCTTGATCGTGGTGGGATCGAACACGACGACGTCGGCGAAGAAGCCCTCCCGGAGTCGACCCCGGTCACGATCCGGAGGTTGTCGGCGGGCAGGGCCGTCAGCTTGCGGATGGCCTCCTCGAGGGGAAGGATCTTCTCGTCGCGCACGAACGTCCCGAGCAGGCGGGCGAAGCTCCCGTACGCCCGCGGGTGCGTGCTGCTCTCGAGGAAGACGCCTTCCGGGGCGAGCGACGCGGCGTCGGAGCAGAAGCTCACCCAGGGGAGGGCGATCTTCCGGCGGAGGTTCTCCGGAGACTGGGTGAAGTAGACGGCATCGACTCGACTCTCGTCCTCCAGGACGAGATCCATGACCGTCTCCTCCGGCGAGGTGCCGCGCATCGTGGCGACCTCGGCCAGCGTCTTGCCCGTCAGCGGCTTCAGCTCCTCGTTCTTGAACCCGACGAGGAGGATGTTGTCCGGGCTGCCCGAGCCGAGGAACATGTTCTCTCCGTCGGCCCATTCCTCGCCCATCTCACGCGCGATGCGGCTCCGAACGGCCGGATCCCGGAGGCGCTCGAGCGAGGCCTCGAAGCCCCCCTCCTGGACCCACGGCGGCATCGTGGAGTTGAGGCCGGTGGAGCCGGCGGGGTAGGTGTAGACGTCGGCGGTGATGGCGAGGCCCTCGGCGCGAGCCTTCTCCACCTTCTCGATGACCCGGTCGAGCAGCGGCCAGTTGGCCTGCCCGGAGGCCTTGAGGTGGTAGATCTCGGCTCGGATCCCGGCCTCGCGGGCGATGGTGAGGAGCTCGTCCGTGGCCTCGAGGAGCGTCGCGGCCTCGCTGCGCAGGTGGGAGATGTATATCCCGTCGTACTCCGCCGCCACCCGGGCGAGGGCGACGAGCTCATCGGTCTCGGCGAAGCTTCCCGGCGGATAGATCAGCGACGACGCCACACCGAGGGCGCCCTCCTCCATGGCCTGGCCGACGAGGGCCCGCATGCGATCGAGCTCGTCCGGCGTGGGAGCGCGATCCTCGTGGCCGAGGACGTGAATCCGGGGGGTGGCGGCGCCGATGAACGAGGCCACGTTGGGGGAGACGCCGCGACGCTCCAGGTACTCGAGATACTCGCCCAGGGTCGTCCACTCGACGTCGTACGTGATGTCCGCCTGGCGCCGGACCATCTCCGCCTTCATCGCGTCGTTGAGAGGTCCCATCGACTCGCCCTCTCCCATCACCTCGAGCGTCACGCCCTGCCGGATGTCGCTCTGCGAGCGCCCGTCCTCGATCAGCGACTCGTTGGCCCAGCACATCATGTTGATGAATCCCGGGGCGACGGCCATGCCCTCCACGTCGATCTCCGTCCTGCCCCGGGCCCGGGTGAGGGGACCGATCGCGGCGATGCGGTCCCCCTGGATCGCGAGGTCGGCGGCGACGCCGGGGGATCCGCTGCCGTCGTACACGATTCCGTTCCGCAGGACGACGTCGTACTCGGTGGCCGCGGTGCAGGCGGTCAGCGCCAGCAGAGCGGCCGCCGGGGCAAGGAGACGACACGCTGTCCCCGGAGCTCGTAGGGTTCTACAGAGCAGATGGCGGATCACGAGTCACCTCCCCACAAATGGCGAGACGGCGGATCTCTCCGGCGGCGTTGCACGCAGCCGCAGGCCCGGGCGGAGGCGCAGCATATCACCGCGAGGAAAGGGCACTCGCGAGGGGCCTCGTTCAGGACCGCCCCACTTTCGTGGAGACGAAACACTCGAGTTATTTGTGCTGTTTGGTCGAGATGTAGCGTTTTGTGGCAACTGCCAGTTTGACGAATAACTTCACCCTTGACTCATGTCGTGCGCTGGAAGTAGCGTTCGCGCCATAGTCCAATTTGTTGATCGTCACGAGCCCAGGAAGGCTCGTGCGCGATCGGCATTCAACCCGTTCCGATGCCTTGCTTCGCCGGCGAGCCTCCCTCCTGCTCGCCCGCGTCTTGCAGTATCGGGTGAGCGCTGTGGAGGTCTGACACATGCGAGAGAGTGAAGGTCACGCCCTGGTGCCCATACGCATCGTCGCGCTGGCCGCAATATCCGTTCTGGCTGCGGCACCCTTCGCCGCGGGTCAGGTTGACCGCGGGGAGCGCAGCCTCCCGCAGGGGATCGCCGAGCTGAAGCTGGCGGCGCCACTGCAGACCAGCGGGGTCGGCAGACCGGGCACGCTTCACGAGAGCCTGGTCGGCGCCGTCGGCCGGCAGCAGGTCATCGTCCGGCTGAAGACGCCCGCGGTCGGGAAGCTCGACAACGTGCCCTTGGCCGAGCTCGACTACGATCGGGCGGGCGCCCGCGTCACCCGGCGTTTCGAGATCCTGGACGAGCAACGTGGGTTCCTGGGCCGGTGCCGGAAGGCGGCCCCCAGCGCCGACGTGCTGACCCAGGTCCAGACCGTGCTCAACGCCGTCTTCCTCGACGTGGACGCCGCGGCACTGCCCGCGCTCGCCGAGGACCCGGCGGTGGAACGGATCGCCCCGGTCGCGAACTACCGGATGGACCTGTCCGAGACGGTCCCCTACATCGGAGCGGCTGCCGTCCAGGCCGCTGGCGAGGACGGCTCGGGTGTCCGCGTGGCGGTCCTCGACAGCGGCATCGACTACTACCACGCCGCCCTCGGCGGCTCGGGGAACCCGGCGGACTATGCGGCTGACGACCCGACCATCATCGAGCCCGGACACGTTCCCGACCGCCAAGGTGGTGGGTGGCTACGACTTCGTCGGCAGCGACTGGCCGGACGCGGTGGCCCGGCGAGCTCCCCGATCCCGACCCGCTGGACGACGGCCCCGGTGCCGGTCACGGCACCCACGTCGCCCACATCATCGGCGGCGTGGGCGGCGTCGCCCCCGGCGTCGACCTCTACGCGGTGAAGGTCTGCTCGTCGGTCATCCACCGCCTGCTCGGGCGATCGCGCTGATCCAGGGCATGGAGTTGGCCGTCGACCCCGAACGGCGACGGCGACACGTCCGACCACGTGGACATCGTCAACATGTCGCTGGGGTCACCGTACGGGCAGCCCTTCGACGACGACCTCTCCCTGGCCGTCGACAACGCGACCGCGGTCGGCGTGCTGACCGTCACGTCGTCCGGAAACAGCGCCGACAAGCCCTACGTCACCGGCACGCCGGGAGCGGCGGCGACCGCGCTGTCGACCGCGCAGACGCAGGTGCCCTCGGCGCGCTGCTCCAGCAGGTCATCGACCGTCGACGGCGTCGACTACCCGGCGGTCTTCCAGCCGTGGTCGGTGCCGCTCGTCAGCACGATCGAAGCCCGCTCGGTGCAGTACGGCGACGGCGCCGGCGGCAACCTCAACGGCTGTCGCGCCGTTCGCCGCCCGGCTCTCTGGCCGGCAAGATCGTGCTCGTCGACCGTGGGGCCTGCAACTTCACGCTCAAGATCAACAACATCAGCGAGGCGGCGGCTTGGTCGGCATCATCGGCCTCGTCGCGCCGGGCGACGCCCTTCGCCGGAGGCGACGGCGGCGAGGGTCCGATCACCATCCCCGGCTACATGATCAGCCAGGCCGACTCGAACGCCATCAAGAGCGGCCATCCCGGCAACACGGTCGTCACGTTCGACCCGGCCAACGGCAGCTCCCGCTGGTCGGGCAGATGGTGGGCTCCTCCTCGCGCGGCCCGCAGAACGAGAACACGACCCTGATCAAGCCCGAGATCGGAGCGCCGGGCGCTTCCGTCTCCGCCATCGCGGGCACCGGCACCGGCGAGGGGCCGTTCGGCGGCACCTCCGGCGCCGCGCCGATGGTCACCGGCTCGGCGGCGTTGCTGCTCGAGGCGGAGCCCGGCCTGAGCCCGATCGAGGTCAAGGCGCGTCTCATGAACAACGGTGAGACGAACATCGACACCGACCCGTTCACCGGGCTGGCTCCCATCACCCGCATCGGTGGCGGCGAGGTCCGCGTCGACCGGGCCGTTGGTGCCCCGGCGGCGGCGTGGGACGACGGAGGCACGTCCGGTGCGCTGAGCTTCGGCTTCGTCGACGTCAGCAAGAACACGATCACGCTGCACAAGAAGGTCCGGGTGCGGAACTACTCGGACAAGAGAATCACGTACTCCATCACGCCGACCTTCCGCTATGCCGACGACGAGGCCATCGGGTGCGGTCACCCTGTCACGCGCCCCGGAGGATCAGTGTGAGGCCCGGGCACGGGACACCATCTTCCCCGTGAAGATGACCGATCAAGGGCTCGCTCCTCCCGGGCAACTTCATGAACTCCGGCAGCATGGGCGCCAATCCGAGCGGCTTGAACCTCAACGAGTTCGACGGCTACCTGGTCCTCGACGACGGCACCCACCCGATCCACCTGCCCTGGCACGTCCTGCCGCGGAAGGCCGCGAAGGTCCTCGGCTCGCCGTTCCTCAAGTTCAAGGACGGCATCGATGACGTCAAGCTGATCAACATCGGTGTGGGCACCGCCCAGAACGACGCCTACTCGCTTCTCGCGGTCAGCCCGAACCAGCCTGAAGGCGGACCCGGTGAGCAGGCCCCGACACCGGACATCCGCGCGGTGGGGATCAACACCTTCCCGGTGCCGGCCGGCTTCTGCTCCGCTGATCCCTCGTTCCTCTGGGCCTTCGCCATCAACACCTGGGAGCGGCAGGAGCACCTGATTCCGGTCAGCCACCAGTGTCTCGCTGGACACCAACCAGGATGGCGACTTACGACTACGTCGTGCTCAACCGTGATCGTCGACCTTCGACAGCCTCTGACGACGGCCGCCAGGTGACCTGGGTCGCTGAACCTGACCACCGGGCCGCGAGTCGCCTTCTTCTTCGCCGAGCACTCCATGAACACCGGCAACACCGTGCTGCTACATCTGCGCCGAGCAGGTTGGCCTGACGGCACGGCGACATGCTGGCGACGAACGTCGACATGGAGGTCGACGCCCAGGACTGGTACTACGGTGGTCCCGGCGACTCTGGTCGACGGCCTGACCGTGACCCCGCTGGGTGAGCAGTACTTCGGCATTCCTGTGGACATCCCGGGCAAGTCGAATGGGCCAGATGCAGGTCATCGATTTCGGTCCCTTCCCCGGCAACACTCCGGAGCTGGGCGTGATGCTGATCACCAACGGCGATCGCGGTGCAGGCGCTCGCGGAGGCGCCACGAAGGACACCGAAGCGCTCCTCTTCAAGGTGGAGAAGAGTGAGAAGTGCAGGTGGCAGACACGGGGCACCACAAGTGAGCTAGCCGCAGTCGTTCCGGTCACTCGCGAGACGGACCGTCCCGCGAGCGACCGCAGTTCCGAGCGGGGGCCTTCGGGCCCCCGCTCTTTCAGTCTTGACGCGGATCCCTCGTCCCACGCGGCGGGGGCGCCCCCACCGGCGGCCGCTCGCACAGGATGAAGAAGTCCTCTCGCACGGCCCGGTAGTCGTAGTCCCGGTCGTCGTGGCGCAGGACGACGTGGTAGCCCCGGACGGGCGCGTGGGTGTAGTTCACTCCGGGCTGGCCACAGCCCAGTGAGCCGTCGCTCCAGACCGTCTCCTCCGCGCGAACGACCTCGAAGCTCTCCCGACTCGCATTCGTCCGTATCCGCGAGGTCGTTCAGGACGGCGTCGAGGATCTCCTCCGGCACCTCTCCCTTGACCGCCGTCTCCCGGTCCTCCGGGACCCGCTCGGGGAGGCCGGGGCTGACGCGAGCACCCGCGGGCGGACCGACGGGTCCGCCGCAGACGACGGCTCGACCCCCGCCGACGTGAACCGTGTAGACCGTGCGGCTCACCTGGAGCAGGACGCGGTAGCCGGGGGTGAGGACGGTGGCGTAGACCTCGCCGTCGCGGGGGCACCCGAGGCCTGCGTCGGGCCACTGGACGGACTCCGTCCGGCGCACCCTGATCTCGGCGACGTCGAGGCTGACCTCCGTGGCCAGCAGCTCCTTCGCCGCCCGGATGGCCTCTTCACGAGTCATCTCGGAGGACCCCCGCAGCGTCGTGGGGTCGACAACCAGAAACGAACACAAAAGCAGCGACACCGCACAACCCTCGGCTCGGAGCATTTCTGACCTCAGCACCCCACATACAAGCACGGATCGCCGTGTATTCCCAGGTTTCGTTCGCCCGGGAAATGAGGTTTCCCAGATACCATAGCCGCCGATGAGCACGGTCGCCCGGATCGAGCTGCTACCACGTCGCCGTGCCGTTGCCCGCGCGCTTCTACCCGAGCTGGATCCCGGGCTTCCCGCAGACGGAGAACCGCTTCACCCTGATCCGGGTGGTGACGGACGACGGGATCGAGGGGTGCAGCGCCGGGCCGGCCATGGGCCGGGAGCGGGCCGGGCTCGGCGAGCTTCTCGGCCCGTACCTCATCGGCGAGGAGCGCCGACGACATCGGCCTCGTCCAGCAGCGCCTGCGGGAGGTGGCCTACCTGGGCTGGCGCAACTGGTGGGTCGAGCCGGCCTTCTGGGACATCCGGGGCAAGCGCGAGGGCAAGCCCGTCTGCGAGCTGCTGGGCGGCAGGCCCGTGCACGGTGCGGCTCTACGCCTCCACCGGCGAGGTCCGCGAGCCCGAGCAGCGCATCGAGGAGGCGCGAGGCCCGCTACGAGGAGGGCTTTCGCGCGATCAAGCTGCGCGTCCACGACTTCGACGAGGCCGCCGACATCCGGCAGGTGGTCGAGACCGCCCGAGGCCGTGGGCGATCGGATGAAGATCGGCGTGGACGCCAACCAGGGCTGGCGGGTCACGGTCGTCGCCGACGCCCCGCTGTGGGACCTGGCCCGAGCCAGGCGCTTCGCCGACGCCTGTGCGGACGCCGGCGTCGCCTGGCTGGAGGAGCCGCTGCCGATGGACGCCTACGACGACCTCGCCGCGCTGACCGACGTCGAGCCGCGTGCCGATCGCCGGGGGCGAGCTGCAACGGCGGTGGCCTGCCGGAGCTGCAGATGATGATCGAGCGTCGCTGCTACGACGTGTTCCAGCCGGACGCGACTCTTCACCGGGGGCATCGCCCAGACCTGGGAGGTCGCGAAGCTCTGCCGCCAGCACGGTCTCGGTCTACAGCCCGCACACCTGGACGAACGGCATCGGCTTCGCCGTCAACCTGCAGCTGATGGCCGCGAGCGGCTTCGCCGAGGGAGAGGGAGCTCGAGTACCCGATCAGCCCGCCCGGGTGGACCGTCGAGGCCCGGGACGCGCTGCTGGAGAGCCGTTCGTCCACCAGGCGCGGCACGCTCGAGACGCCGACCGCGCCGGGGCTCGGGTTCGGCATCGACCGCAAGGCCCTGCGGCGGTACGGCAAGCGCTTCTTCGTCATGGACCGCAAGCGCCTCGTCTGGTTCTCGCTCCGGACGCGCGGGGTGGCGGTCTCGCGGGAGATCGACCGGGTGCGGAAGGAGAGGAAGGCAGGCGCACGGTGCGGGACTCCGCTTCGGACTTGAAGCCGACGTGATCGTCGTGGGCTCGGGCCCGGGTGGCGCCACCCTCACCCGCGAGCTGACGAAGCGGGGCAGGCGCGTGCTGCTCCTCGAGCGCGGCGCGGACCACCGGCCGCGCCCCTGGTACGGGACCTACCTCGGCGCCGCGCTCTACACCGACCGCGCGAGCCTGCTGTTCACGCGGGAGGGCCTCAACATCGTGCGCCCGCTGATGCTCGGCGGCGCCACGAGCATGTACTGCGGCTGCGCCGCGCCGCCGCCGGCGTGGCTCAAGGACCGCTACGGCGTCGACATCGAGGCGGAGGTCGCGGAGACGATCGAGGAGCTCGGGATCGCGCCGCTGCCCGACGAGCTGCTCGGCAAGGCCTCGACGCGCATCGCGGAGGCGGCACAGGCGCTGGGCCAGGACTGGCAGCCCCAGGCCAAGTTCATGCGACCGGCGCCGCTGCTCGAGCTTCGACTGCGGCGCCCGCTGCATGCTGGGCTGCCGCTGCGGCGCCAAGTGGAACGCCGCCGAGTACGTGGACGAGGCCGTGGCCGGCGGCGCCGAGCTGCGCACGCGGGCCCGGGTGGACCGGGCCCTGATCGAGGACGGCCACGTCGTCGGCGTCGAGGGGCGGCTCGGCCGCCGGCCCTTCACGGCCCGCGCCGGAGACGGTCGTGCTCGCCGCCGGGGGCATCGGGACGCCGCGCATCCTCCAGGCCTCCGGACTGACGGAGGCCGGCGTCGGGATGACCATGGACGCCACCGTCATGGTCTACGGGTTTGCCAAGGAGGACGGCATCGGACGCGAGCCGCCCATGACCTGGTCGTGGGAGGACCTCGAGGCCGGCTACATGCTCAGCACGCTGGTCGATCCCTGGCTGCTCTATCCCTTCATCGCCGCCTCACAGGGCGTGAGGCACGCCCTGACCTGGCCGCGCTGGAAGAACGTCCTGGGCGTGATGATCAAGCTGAAGGACGAGGTGTCCGGCGGTGTCTTCCCGGACGGGACGATCAGCAAGCCCCTGACCGAGGACGACCGCGCTCGCCTCGCGCGGGCCGAGGAGGTCTGCCGCGGGATCCTCGTCCGGAGCCGGGGCCGACCCGAGCCTCGATCTTCACCACGCCGCTGCGCGGCACCCATCCCAGCGGCACGGTGCGCATCGGGAGCCATGCTCGATCGGGATCTGCGGACCGAGGTCGAGGGCCTCTACGTCTGCGACGCCGCGGCGTTCCCGGAGGCGCTCGGCCGGCCGACGGTGCTCACCATCATCGGGCTGGCCCGGAGGCTGGCGAAGCACCTGACGTCGAGCGCGGCGGACCCTTCGAGGGCCCGATGAGCGCCGAGGATCGACTCCGCGAGCGCCTCGACACCTTCCCGCGCGTGCCCCTCGCGGAGTACCCGAGCCCGCTCCAGCACCTGCCGCGCCTGAGCGCGGAGCTCGGGCGGCCGGTCTACGTCAAGCGCGACGACGGGATCGGCCCCGCCGGCGGTGGCAACAAGACCCGCAAGCTGGAGTACCTGCTGGCGGAGGCCCGGGAGTCCGGGGCGCGCAAGGTCGTCACCTACGGCGGGCTGCAATCCAACCACGCCCGGATCACCGCCGCCGCCGCCCTCGGGCTCGGCCTGGAGCCGCATCTCTTCTACCTCGAGCGCCGACCGTCGCAGCTCACGGGGAACCTCCTGCTCAACGAGCTGGCGGGCGCCCGCATGCACTTCTTCCCGGCCCGCCGTCCCCGCGGTCGACGCCGCGAACATGGAGCGCGCCAACCGGCTGGTGCGGCTGCTGGCCCGGCTGCGCGTGGGCGCGCACTACTTCATACCCGGTCGGCGGGCACAGCTGGCGCGGGTGTCTCGGCTACGCGCGCGCGGCCCTGGAGATCCACGAGCAGGCTCGGGCACGGGGCATCGCGAACGCCTGGGTCGTGACCGCGGCCGGGACCGGTGGAACGCTGGCCGGCCTGCTGGCCGGGCTGCGCCTGGCCGAGTCGCCGCTCCGTGTCCTGGGCATCGACATCGGCCGACTCTGGACGGACTTCCCGGAGACGGTCGCCCGCGTGGCGAGCGAGACGTGCGCCCACCTGGGCTCGCCCGTCACCTTCGCGCCCGAGCAGGTGCCCCTGATCGAGGAGACCTACGTCGGGGAGGCGTACGGCACACCCTCGGAGGACGGCGTCGCCGCGATCCGCCGGCTGGCCGCGACCGAGGGCCTGATCCTGGATCCCGTCTACACGGGCAAGGCCTTCGCGGGGCTGCTCGACCTGGCGCAGCGGGGCCGAGCTGGGCCGCGGCGAGCCGATCATCTTCGTTCACACCGGCGGACAGCCCGCGCTCTTCGCGCTCGGAGAGATGCTGCTCGAGCGATAGGCTTTCGCCGAGACAACGCTCGAGAGGGCGGCACAGGTGATGTCGGCCCGTGCGAGGTCGCGAGTGGCTCTGGCCGATGAGATGTGTCAAGTTTCGGGCCGTCATCGGAAGGACCAGAGGCGGATCGCCACTCGCCCTGGCTGATTGCACGCCAGACGCCACATACGGGAGTCCCCCTGCAGATGCCCAAGAGAACAGACGTCCACAAGATCATGATCATCGGCTCCGGCCCCATCGTCATCGGTCAGGCGGGGGAGTTCGACTACTCCGGCTCCCAGGCCTGCAAGGCCCTGAAGGGCCTCGGCTACGAGATCGTCCTGGTCAACTCCAACCCCGCCACCATCATGACCGACCCCAGCTACGCGGATGCGACCTACATCGAGCCGCTCAACCCGGAGACGATCACCAGGATCATCGAGAAGGAGCGGCCGGACGCGGTCCTCCCCAACCTCGGAGGCCAGACCGGGCTCAACCTCACCTCGACGCTCCACGAGCAGGGGGTCCTCGAGAAGTACGGGGTGAAGGTGATCGGCGTTCAGGTCGACGCCATCAAGAGGGGCGAAGACCGGATCTCCTTCAAGGAGACGATGGACCTCGTCGGCCTGGAGATGCCTCGCAGCAAGGCGGCCCACACCTTGAAGGAGGCCGAGGAGATCGCCGAGGAGATCGGGTTTCCGCTGGTGATCCGACCCGCCTACACGATGGGGGGGACGGGCGGCGGGCATGTCTACAACATCGAGGAGTTCCGGACGGTCGCCCAGCGCGGGCTCCAGGCCAGCCGGGTCCACCAGATCCTGGTCGAGCAGTCGGTGATCGGCTGGGAGGAGCTCGAGCTCGAGGTCGTCAGGGATGCGAAGGGCCAGAAGATCACCGTGTGCTTCATCGAGAACGTCGACGCGATGGGGGTCCACACCGGCGATTCCTTCTGCGTCGCCCCGATGCTGACGATCAGCCCCGAGCTCCAGCAGCGCCTGCAGCAGCACTCCTACGACATCGTCGATGCCATCGGCGTCATCGGCGGCACCAACGTGCAGTTCGCCCACGACCCGGAGACCGGACGGGTGGTGGTGATCGAGATCAACCCCCGGACGTCCCGGTCCTCGGCCCTGGCCTCCAAGGCCACCGGATTCCCCATCGCCATGATCTCCTCGCTGCTGGCCTGCGGCCTGACCATGGACGAGATCCCGTACTGGCGAGACGGCACCCTCGAGAAGTACACGCCTTCGGGAGACTACGTCGTCGTCAAGTTCGCCCGGTGGGCGTTCGAGAAGTTCAAGGGCGTCGAGGACAAGCTGGGAACGCAGATGCGCGCGGTCGGCGAGGTCATGAGCATCGGCAAGACCTACAAGGAGGCGTTTCACAAGGCAATTCGCAGCCTGGAGAACGGTCGCGCCGGCCTGGGGTTCGCGCGCGACTTCCACACCCGCTCGCTCGACGAGCTCCTGGAGCTTCTCGTCGAGCCCACCAGCGAACGGCAGTACGTCCTGTACGAGGCCCTCCGCAAGGGGGCGGATCTCGACACGCTGCACCAGCGCACTCACATCAAGCGCTGGTTCCTCGAGCAGATGAAAGAGCTCGTCGAGCTCGAGGAGGCGCTGCTCCAGCACAAGGGTCGAGCGCTTCCCGGCGAGCTGCTGCAGCAGGCGAAGAAGGCCGGCTTCGCCGACCGCTACCTGAGCCGGATTCTCGGGGTCCCGGAGAAGGACCTCCGGGAGCAGCGGCTCGCCCTCGGCGTCGCCCAGGCCTGGGACGCGGTTCCCGTGAGCGGCGTCGAGGACGCGGCCTACTACTACTCGACCTACAACGCCGAGGACTCCGTCGCCGTCTCCAGACCGGAAGAAGGTCATGGTCCTGGGTGGCGGTCCGTATCGGATCGGACAGGGGATCGAGTTCGACTACTGCTGCGTCCACGCCGCCTTCACCCTGAGAGAAGCCGGCTACGAGACGATCATGGTCAACTGCAACCCCGAGACGGTGTCCACCGATTACGACACCTCGGACAAGCTGTACTTCGAGCCTCTCACCGTCGAAGACGTGCTGAGCATCTACGAGAAGGAGCGCCCGGAGGGCGTGCTGATCCAGTTCGGCGGCCAGACCCCGCTCAACATCGCCCGCGAGCTCCAGGAGGCGGGGGTCACGGTGCTGGGAACGACGCCGGAGACGATCGATCTCGCCGAAGACCGCGAGCGCTTCCGGGAGATGATGGCGGAGCTCGCGATCCCGATGCCCGCGTCCGGGATCGCTCGCAGCTCCCAGGACGCCCTCGCGATCGCCGAGGAGATCGGCTACCCCGTCATCGTCCGTCCCTCCTACGTCCTGGGCGGCCGGGGAATGGAGATCGTCTTCGACGAGGAGTCGCTGCATCACTATGTCGACCAGGCCACCGAGATCAGCCCGCAGATGCCGATCCTGGTCGACCGCTTCCTGGAGAACGCCATCGAGGCCGAGGCCGACGCACTGTCCGATGGCACGACGGCGTTCGTGCCGTCGGTCATGCAGCACATCGAGTTTGCCGGAATCCACTCGGGCGACTCCGCCTGCGTCATCCCTCCGGTGATCATCGAGCCGCAGCACATGAACACCATCAACGAATACACGCGCCGGATCGCCGTGAAGTTCCGTGTGGTGGGCCTGCTGAACATCCAGTACGCCATCGCCCTCGATGGCCGGGTCTACGTCCTCGAGGCCAATCCCCGAGCCTCTCGCACCGTCCCGCTGGTCTCCAAGGTGTGCGGCTTCTCGATGGCCCGAGCCGCGACGAAGCTCGCCCTGGGCGCGAAGCTCTCCGACCTGGACCTGCAGAGCCGGGAGGTCCCCTACTTCGGGGTCAAGGAGGCGGTGTTTCCGTTCAACATGTTCCCGGAGGTCGACCCCCTGCTGGGTCCGGAGATGCGGTCGACGGGGGAGGTGCTGGCGATGGCGGACTCCTTCGGCCTCGCGTTCTTCAAGGCGCAGGAGGCGGCGCAGCAACCTCTGCCGACCCGGGGCAACGTGCTCATCACCGTCGCCGACCGGGACAAGGAACGGGTCCTGCCCGCGGCCCGGGAGTTCTCGGGCATCGGGTTCACCCTCAGGGCCACGCGACGGAACGGCGGAGTTCCTGCGCGGCAAGGGCATCGACTGCGAGGCGGTCATGAAGGTCCACGAGGGCCGGCCCCACATCGTCGACGAGATCACGAACGGGTCGATCGATCTCCTCGTCAACACGCCTCACGGCTCGAAGAGCGAGCACGACGACTCGACCCTTCGCAAGGCGGCGATTCGCCACGGCGTTCCCTACATCACGACCACGACGGCAGCCCTGGCCGCCGCCCAGGGCATCCGGACGTACCTGGAGAAGGGAGAGGCGGTGATGGCCCTTCAGGCGCGCCACCAGGCCTTGCGCTGAGGGGGTGCCGCCGCCCGAGTGTTCAGGCCCGGGCCCATGGGCGTCGACGTCGTTCCCGATGCTCTGCCCGATGAGGATAATGAGTCGACATGGTTCGAGCGGGCACCATCCGGACCACACTCTCTCTAGTAGGCCTGCTTGGTCTGTCGCTCGATGGGTCCGTGCGTGCCGACTCCCTGGACACCTACGACGTCGTGTGGACAACGCAGAGCCGGAGCGCCGCCGAATCGATGCCGGTCGGTGGAGGCGACGTCGGGCTCAACGTCTGGGTCGAGCACGGCGAGCTGCTGTTCTACATCGGCCGCAGCGGGACGTTCGACGAGAACAACCACATGCTGAAGCTGGGGCGGGTGCGCCTGAGGCTCACTCCGAGCCCTTTCGCCGAAGGGGCCCGGTTTCGCCAGGAGCTGAAGCTCCGCCGGGGGATGATCGAGATCTCCGGCGAGACTCAGCAGATGCCCGGAACGACGATCCGGATCTGGGTCGAGGTCCAGCGCCCGGTGATCCACGTCGATGTCGAGGCGCAGGCCCCGGTCTCAGTCGAGGCCCGATACGAGAGCTGGCGAAACGCCGATCGCGAGATCCCTGCAGATTGCCGCCGCTCGCGTTTCCCCTGCATGAGCCTGGTGGGCTACCCGGGCAAGGTCATCATGCGCGCGGACCGGGTGGCGCACGCGGGCGACGCGGTCGTCTGGTATCACGCCAACGACAACGACGACCTGCTGATCGACAAGGAGCTGCGCCAGCAGGGCCTCGAGACGATCAAGGATCGGATCTTCGACCCGCTGCGCAACCGGACCTTCGGCGGAATGATGAAGGCCGAAGGGATGGTCGCAGGGGACATCGTCGAGGGCCGCTATGCCGAAACCGGCTTCAGGGCATGGAGGCTGGTCAGCCGCACACCGCGGCAGAGCCACGCGCTGAAGGTCTATCTGCACACGGATCAACCCGAAAGCCTCGATGCGTGGCGGCGGGATCTGAACGCACTGGTCCTCGATGCCGACCGGACCGAGACGTCGGCCCAGGCCGCCCACCGCCGATGGTGGGCGGGATTCTGGGAACGGAGCCACCTCTTCATCAACCCGGACAAGCTCGATCCGACTGACCGAGCCTGGCAGATCGGCCGGAACTACCAGCTCTACCGTTTCCTGCAGGCGTGCAACGCATATGGGAGATGGCCGACCAAGTTCAACGGGAGCGTCTTCACGTTCGATCCCCTGTTCGTCAAGAACGAGCGCGGCGTGAAGACGGAAACGCCCGACTACCGGACCTGGGGAGGGGGCAGCTTCACGGCCCAGAATCAGCGGCTGGTCTACTGGCCGATGATCAAGAACGGCGACTTCGACATGATGCCGCCCCAGTTCGACTTCTACCGGCGCGCCCTGCCCGCGGCCCGGGCCCGAACCAGGGTCTATTGGGGACACGAAGGAAGCTCGTTCACGGAGCAGCTCGAGAACTTCGGTCTGCCGGTCGGGTCCCTCTACGGCTGGCCAGGGGCCAACTGCGAGTGGGGGAGACGCGAGCCCGGCGCACCACCCGGTGTCCAGTCGATCGGGGTGGTCCACCAGTTCGGCCATCAGCTCGATTTCTCCTACATGATTCTCGAGTATCAGCGCTTCTCTCAGGCCCCTGTCGGCTGAACAGCTCAAGCACACCGGTGGGGTGACCGCGTGTGACGGGCCCGGGCCCGTTGGAGTTCGCAGCGTCCTGGTGCTGCCGCGACGACGGTTCCGGTCAGGCCTTCCCCGCGTTTTCCAGCACGCGCTTGCGGGTGTATGGGATGAGGCCCGCCGGCGTCGATGATGGCCTGCCGGGACTTGGGCAGGGGCTCGACCGCGAAGGTCTTGCCGGTCGTCGTGTTGACGACCTTGTCGGCCGAGACCTCGAGCTCGTCGCCCTCCGAGGCCTCGATGCCCGGCACCGTCACGACGTCGAGGCCGAGGTTGATGGCGTTCTGGAGGAAGATGCGGGCGAAGCTGCGGGCCACGATCGTGAGCTCGCAGCCCTTGAGGCACGACGCGGCCTGCTCGCGCGAGGAGCCGCAGCCGAAGTTCTTGCCGGCCACGAGGACGCTGCCCTTGGGGACCCCGCCGCCTTGAGCTTCGCGTTGAACTCGGCATCGTCGACGAAGGCGTACTGCGGGGTCTCGGTGGGCAGCACGGTCGCCATGTAGCGGCCCGGGTAGATGACGTCGGTCGAGATGTCGTCGCCGACGTTGAAGACCACCTTGGCCATGGCTATGCTCCCTTCCGCGGGTCGGTGATCACGCCGGTGAGGCGCCGAGGCGGCCGCCACCTCGGGCGAGCAGAGGTAGACCTCGGAGTTGGGGTTGCCCATGCGGCCCTTGAAGTTGCGGTTGGTGGTGGAGAGCGCCACCTCGCCGTCGCCCAGGGCGCCCTCGTGGACGCCGAGGCAGGGGCCGCAGCCGGAGTTCATGACCACCGCGCCCGCCTTCATGAGGTCGGCGACGTAGCCCTTGTCCAGCGCCTCCTGGAAGATCCGCCCGGAGGCGGGGAAGACGAGCATGCGCGTGCCCCGTGCCACCTTCTTGCCCCGCAGGATCTTCGCGGCGGCGGCGATGTCGTCGAGGCGGCCGTTGGTGCACGAGCCGATGACGATCTGGTGGACCTTCGTACCGCTGACGGCGGCGATCGGCTTGACGTTGTCGACGGTGTGCGGGCAGGCGATCTGGGGCTCGAGGCTCGAGACGTCGATGCTCGATCGTCTGCTCGTAGGTCGCGTCGGCGTCGGGGTGGACGAGGTCAACCGCGTCGGTGACGCCCGCCTCGTCGCGCAGGTAGCGGACGGTCTCCTCGTCGCCGGGGACGACGCCCGGAGGTGGCGCCGGCCTCGACCGTCATGTTGCACAGGATCAGCCGGCCGGAGGTGGACATGCGCTCGAATGGTCTCGCCGTGGAACTCGATGACGCGGAAGTTGGCACCCTTGGCGCGTCAGCTTGCCGATCAGGTGAAGGATCAGGTCCTTGGGGCCCACGCTTTCGGGGAACCGCCCGCTCACGACGATCTTGATGGTCCCCGGCACCTCGACGTTCAGCGACGACTCCGAGCGACCAGACGCTGGCCATCTCGGTGGCGCCGATACCGAAGGAGAAGGCGTTCCAGCGCGCCGTGGCTCGTGGTGTGGGAGTCGGTGCCCACGACCACCGCGCCGGGGCGGACGTAGCCGTTCTCGGGCAGGATCTGGTGGCAGATGCCGCCCTCGTCGCCGCGGATGTCGTGGAAGCGGGTGATGCCCTGCTCGGCCACGAACTCGCGCACCTTCTTCTGGTTGGTCGCGGTCTTGGGCGACTCCGCCGGCACCCGGTGATCGAAGATGATCGCGATCTTCGAGGGATCCCAGATCTTCGGCTCGAGCCCCGTGCCCGCGAAGATCTCGAGGAACTGGTTGATGACCAGCGCCGCGTTCTCGTGCGACATGGCGAGGTCCACGGCGGGCTCGACGCACCTCGCCCGCCGACACCTCGCCGCGTCCCGCGGCCCGGGCCAGGATCTTCTCGACGACGGTCATGCCCATGGGGTTCTCCTTGTCAGACGACGCCCTGGTCGCGCAGGGCCGCCACCTGCTCGCGAGTGTAGCCCAGCCCGCTCAGGATCTCCTCGGTGTGGGCCCCGAGGACGCGGCGGGGGGGAGGTGATGCCTCCGGGGGTCTGCTCAGGCTGGGCGGAGAGGCCGAACAGCTTCACCTCGCCGACGCCCTCGACCTCCACGGTCTCGAGCGTCCCGCGGTGCCGAACCTGCGGCTGGTCGAGGGCCTCACCCAGCGGAAGGATGTCCCCCGAGGGGACGCCGCGGGCGTTCAGCGCCTCGACCCACTCCGCGGTGGGGCGCTGCCCGAGCTTCTCCTCGAGCAGCGGGGTCAGGGCCTTGCGATTCTTCTTGCGCTCG
Source organism: uncultured Acidobacteriota bacterium (assembly GCA_963700695.1). Classification (GTDB taxonomy): domain Bacteria; phylum Acidobacteriota; class Vicinamibacteria; order Fen-336; family Fen-336; genus JAJDNS01. The sequence goes on from CAVOYO010000012.1 coordinate 31,991, forward strand.
TCGCGCTCCTGGAAGCGAGGGTCGGTCTTGAGCTCCTCGGCCCCGACGATCTCGGTGAGCGCCTCCCACTGCTCCTGCTTGTTGGCGGCGATGTTGATGTGGCCGTTCTTCGTGGCGAAGGTGCCCGAGGGGGCGGCGGTGAAGTTGTCGTTGCCCATCGGGACCGGGGGCTTGCCCCCGATCAGCAGGTTGGCCGCCACCCAGCCCATGAGGGGCATGATCGAGTCGAGGAGGGCGACGTCGATCATCTGTCCCTCACCGGTCTTTTCGCGGTGGTAGAGCGCGGCGAGGATGGCGAATGCAGCGTTCAGCCCTCCCACGGTGTCGCACACCGGGAAGCCGGCGCGGAGCGGATGCAGCCGCTCGTCGCCGTTGATGTCCATCGCCCCGCTCAGGCCCTGGATGATCTGGTCGTAGGCGGGCTTCTTCGCGTCGGGCCCGGTCTGGCCGAAGCCGGAGATGGCGCAGTAGACGAGGCGGGGATTGATCTCGGCGAGCTCGTCGTAGCCGACCCCGAGGCGGGTCATGACGCCGGGGCGGAAGTTCTCGACCACGACGTCGGCGTTGGCGACGAGCTTCCTGAAGATCGCCTTGCCCTCGTCGTCCTTCAGGTTCAGGGTGACCGACTTCTTGTTGGAGTTCTGGGCGAGGAAGCTCGTGCCGCGGAGCTGCTTGTTGTACTCGGGCACGTTACCGAGCTTGCGGGCGAGGTCTCCACCCGTCGGGTTCTCGATCTTGACGACGTCGGCCCCGAGCAACGCCAGCTGCAGCGTGCAGAAAGGACCGGAGAGGACGTTGGTCAGGTCGAGGACGCGGACTCCGGACAGAGCGGGCATGGCGTCATCCCTCCTTGGGCGCCGGGGGCATCGACCCGTGCTCGGGGATGGCCCCCGCCCGGTAGACCGCCCCCGGCATGTCGCGGTCGAAGAAGCGGGCGACGTCGCGCGCGAGATCGATGAGAGCGGGCAGGTTGACGTCCTTGCGCTGGCCCGCGCGCTGGAGCGCGTGCACGAGGTCCTCGGTGCAGGTGTTGCCGCCCGCGACCGCGGTGAAGGGACACCCGCCCAGGCCCGCCACCGAGCCCTCGAACGAGGTGACCCCGACCCGCAGCGCCGCATAGCAGTTGGCCAGGGCCAGGCCGTAGGTGTTGTGGAAATGGCAGGCGCACTCGATGTCCGGGTCCAGCGCGAAGACCTCCCGGTAGAGGTCCTCGACCTGCTCGGGCGTGGCGTGGCCGGCGGTGTCGGCGAGGCTGAGGTTCCGGAGCCCCGCGTCCAGGAAGCTCCTCACGATGGCGAGGACCCCCTCCTGGGCGATCGGCCCTTCGTAGCCGCACCCGAAAGCCGACTGGACCGAGACCTGGACGCGCTTGCCCGCGCTCTCTGCGCTCCGGGCCATTCCGATGATGCGATGCGTCGCTTCGGCGACGCTCATCCGGGTGTTCTTCCGGCTGTGGGTCTCGGAGGCGGAGACCCCCATGCAGAACATCTCCACCCCGCAGGCGAGGCCCCGCTCGAGTCCCTTCTCGTTCAGCACCAGTCCCGAGAGCAGCACGCCGTCGGGGTTGCGCCCGGGCGAGCTGAAGTGATGAAAGAGCGCGTCGGTGTCGGCCATCTGGGGGACGCGCCCCGGGTGAACGAAGGAGCCGACCTGGACGATGTCGATTCCGGTGCGCAGCGCCGCCTCGATCCAGGCGGTCTTCTGCTCCGTCGGAACGACCTGCTCCTCCATCTGCAGGCCGTCCCGCATCCCGACCTCGTGGACGACGATCTCCCTCATTGCGGCCTCACTTCAGACGGGCTACCGGCAGACGGTCGGCGATGGCCTTGCCCATCTCGAGGGTGGTGGCGCCGCCGCCCATGTCGTACGTGCGGATCCGCCCCTCCTCGATGACGGCGGCGGTGGCCCGCTCGAGCCGCTCCGCCTTCTCCTTCTCCCCGAGCCAGTCGAGCATCATCTTCGCGGCGAGGATCGTGGCGATCGGGTTGGCCTTGCCCTTGCCCGCGTGCTTCGGAGCCGAGCCGTGGGTCGGCTCGAACACGGCCAGGTCGTCCCCGATGTTGCCGGAGCAGCCGAAGCCGAGGCCGCCCACCATCTGCGCGCACAGGTCGGAGATGATGTCGCCGTAGAGGTTCGGGGCCACGAGCACGTCGTAGTTGAACGGGTTCTTGAGGAGCCACATCCCGATCGCGTCGATGTTCGCGTCGTCGCACTCCATGTCGGGGTAGTCCCGGGCCACCTTCTTCCCCTCCTCGAGGAAGAGCCCGTCGGTGGCCCGCACCACGTTGGCCTTGTGGACGATCGTGACCTTCTTGCGACCGTGCGTCTTCGCGAACTCGAAGGCGGCGCGCACGATCCGCTCCGAGCCCTTCTCCGTGTTGATCTTGCAGGAGATCGCGTACTCGTCGCCCCCGAGGCTGGCGAACCGCCCGAAGGGCTTGCTCAGGGTGTCCAGTGTCTTGGCGAGCTCGGGGGGGACGGGCGAGAACTCGACGCCGGCGTAGAGGTCCTCCGTGTTCTCGCGGAACACCACGAGGTCGATCCCCTCCCGGTAGTTGAGGGGGCTCCCGGCGTAGGCCTTGCAGGGCCGGAGGCAGACGTAGAGGTCGAAGAGCTGCCGCATCCGGACGATGGGGGAGCGGTACGAGAGGTCCTTGCTCTGGAGCTCCGGGGCCAGCTCGGCCGCGGCCGCCTTCATCGGCTTCGAGGTGATGGCCCCGAAGAGGGCGGCGTCCACGTTCTTCAGGAGGTTCACGGTGCGTCGCGGGAACGCATCGCCCTCGCGGCACCAGAAATCCCAGCCGATGTCGCCATGGACGTACTCGGCATCCAGCTCCAGCCCGTCGAGAACGATGCGGGCGGCCTCCATCACCTCCACGCCGATGCCGTCACCGGGCAACCAGGCGATGCGGTACTTGCTCATGATCAGGCCCTTCCGGGGCGTAAGATCTGCGCACAACAGCCCCGAGAACGTGATGAGAGCACGAAGTCTGCCAGGCTCCCCGGCCTGAGGCAAATGTGCTCAGAGCATCCGAAAACCGGGCTGTGGTGCGCGGCCGAGAGTCGCGGTATCCTCAAGCCCATGAGCTCAATCAGGTCGTTTCCCCGACTCCTCGCCCTCGTTGTCCTTGCCGGGCTTCTCGCGCCCGGGATCGCTCCCACGGCGGAAGACCAACCCGACTTCAGCGGGGTCTGGGTCTTCAACGAGAAGCGGAGCGACGACCTCCGGGCCAAAGTCCGGGAGGCGGTGGGGCCCGATTCAACCCAGGGCGACGTCAAGAAGGACCTCGTTCGCGTGTGGATCCGGAGATGGCTGCTGGGCGTCGTCGAGGACCCGGAGTCGCGCTACCTGACTGTCGAGCAGTCCGCGAAGGACTTCAAGACCGGCCTCGGAGATGAGGTCTCCACCTACTACTTCGGCCGGGTGGCCTCGAGCCAGGGTCCACTGGGGGGGACCCTCCGGGTGAAGGTGTACTGGAAGGGCTCGCAGCTCGTCACGGAGGAGGGCTCGAGCGACGGGGGCCACATCGCCGCCGTCTACACGATGCTTCCCCCGGGGAACACGCTGCTCATCGGCTACCGACTCGAGCACAAGACCCTCAAGAAGCCGCTCGAGGTGTCCATGTTCTTCGACCGGGACGAAGAGACCGAGTAGCGCCTCTGTCCGTATGACGGCCATCATGAACCCGGTGCGCATACTGGAGTAACATCCCGGCGGCCTGCCTGATCGGCCTCTGGAGGTGCTCCATGGTGCGCAGTGTTCTCCTGTTCGTTTCCCTCTTCGCCCTCGCGCTCCCCCTCGCCGCCGACGTCACCTGCGTGGACTGCCACGGAGAGCGCACCCCCGGCCTGGTCGCCGACTGGACGTCGAGCCGGCACGCCGAGGTCGGGGTCGACTGCTCCGTCTGCCACGGGGAGGAGCACAACTCGCCCGAGGACGCGGCCCTGGCAAAGATACCGACACCGGAGACCTGCGCCGAGTGCCACGAGACGCAGGTGGAGCAGTTCAAGAAGGGCAAGCACGCGCTCGCCTGGGCGGCGATGAAGGCCATGCCCTTCGCCCACGCCCAGCCGGTGGCGATGATGGAGGGCATGAAGGGCTGCGGCGGCTGCCACAAGCTCGGCCTGAAGAACGAGGCGGAGATCCGGAAGCTGCAGACCGACGGTCGCGGGTTCGGCCTCGCCTCCTGCGACGCCTGCCACACCCGCCACGCCTTCTCGGTGCAGGAGGCGCGGCAGCCCCAGGCCTGCCAGACCTGCCACATGGGCTTCGACCACCCGCAGTGGGAGATGTACTCCGCCTCGAAGCACGGGGTGCGCGCCCTGCTCAAGCAGAGCGGCGTCCTGCCCGAGTCGGCGGCGGCCCCGACCTGCCAGACCTGCCACATGGACGAGGGCAACCACGAGGTGCGCGCCCCCTGGGGCTTCCTGGCGGTGCGTCTGCCCCTGCCCGAGGACGAGCAGTGGAAGGCCGATCAGGTCACGATCCTGCAGGGCCTGGGTGTCCTCGATCCCCTCGGGAACCCCACGGGCCGGCTCGACGTGGTGAAGGCCGCCGACGTCGCCCGCCTCGACCAGGAGAGCTGGCAGAAGGGCCGCGACGCGATGCTCGACACGTGTGCCAAGTGCCACTCCCGCACGTTCGCGGCGGAGGAGCTCGAGAAGGGCGACGACATGATCCGCGAGGTCGACCACCTGATGGCCGAGGCGATCCGGATCGTGGTCAAGCTCTACGAGGACCGTGTTCTCGAGAAGCCGGAGGGCTATGACCACGCCTTCCCGGACCTGCTGGCCTTCCACGACGCGCCGACGGTCATCGAGCAGCGGCTGTTCGAGATGTTCCTGAAACACCGGATGCGGGCGTTCCAGGGCACCTTCCACGCCAACCCGGACTACGCCCTCTGGTACGGGTGGAGCGAGATGCGGCGCGACCTGACCGATATCAAGGAGCTCGCGGCCCAGATGCGGCACGAGCACGCACACGGCCACGGCGCGGAGCCGGTCGCCAGCAACTAGGAGCGGGGGCCGGGAGTAGGGCCGGTCGCCCTGGGCAAGGGACCACGACGAATGCGCGACGGGCGACGAGGAAGCTGATGCCAGGGAAGGCCGAGGTCCCTCGCGCTTCGGCCACTCCGTGCGCTCGGGACGGTCAGGGGATCACCAGCTCCTGGCCGGGGTAGATCGTGCTCCGGGTGCTCAGGCCGTTCGCGCGAAGGAGAGCCGTCAGCCCGACGCCGTGCCGGTCGGCGATCCGACCGAGGGTGTCGCCCCGCGCCACGGTGTACTGCTTGCCCCCGGAGCCGGAGCCGCCGCTCGAAGCCGGCCCCACCCGGAGCTCCTGCCCGGGGTGGATAACGTCCGAGTTGAGCGTGTTGTCCTTCTTGAGCTGGCTCACCGTCGTCCCGTAGGCGCGGGCAATGCCGCCGAGCGACTCGCCGCGCCGTACGGTGTGGACGCCGTTGACTGCGGTGCGTGAGGTGCGCTGGACGGCCCCCGAGCCCTGCACGGGTATGCGAAGGCGCTGCCCCTCCCGGATCCGGTTCGCGCTGCGGAGGTTGTTGGTCTGCATGATCGCGCGGACACTCGTGCCGTAGCGCCGGGCGATCACCGAGAGGGTCTGGCCACGCCCCACCCGATGGATCACGTACTGGGTCTGGGGCGGCCGCCACTCGGGGACGGAGTCGATGCTCGCGATCAGCGTCTGCCCCCGGCTGGCCGGGACCTTGAGCTCGTACGCACGCTTGGGCGTGCCCCGGTAGCGAAGCTCGGGGTTCAGCTCTCCCAGCGTCCCCTTGTCGAGCCCCAGGAGCGTGTCGAGCGCCTCGAGCTTCACCGCGCGCGCCACCGTGACCGTGGTGACGTCTTCCGGGGGGTCGTCGAGCTCGGGGAGCGTCATCCCGTACTTCGCGGGGTCTTCGATGATCTGAAGGGCGGCGAAGAGCCGGGGCACGTAGCGCCGCGTCTCGCGGGGGAGGAGCTCGTAGAGATCCCAGAAGTCGAGGTACTCGGTGGTGGAGCGGCGCTGGAGCCGCTGCACGCGGGCCTCTCCGCAGTTGTAGCCGGCGAGCGCCTTGGGCCAATCGCCGAACAGGCCGTGGAGGTCGGCGAGGTAGCCGATGGCGGCGTCGGTGGACTTTTCCGGGTCGAACCGCTCGTCGACCCAGGAGTCCCGGCTCAGGCCGTAGCGCTGGCCGGTCGAGGAGATGAACTGCCACATGCCCACCGCGCTCGCCCTCGAGAACGCCCGGACCTTGAACCAGCTCTCGACCATCGGAAGCCAGCTCAGCTGGCTGGGAAGTCCCGCCTCCTCCAGCTTGGCGAGGATCATCGGGCGGTACCGGCCCGAGCGCCGATAGCCGTCCATGAACTGGTCCCGCTCCTTCGTGGTGAAGCTGGTGATCTCTCTCCGCACGTGATCGTTGTCGACCATGGGCAGCTCGAGATCCCACGAGGCGGTGGGCCGGGCTGCCGCGCTGCGACCGGCGCGGTACGAGCGGCTGATGATGTCGGCCACCAGGAGGCGGATGTCCTCCTTGGCCTGGAGAAAGCTGTCGTCGCCGTTCCCGGGCAGGGCCAGCATCAGCTCGTAGGCCCGGTCGACGGCCAGGAGCGCCCCCTCGACCTCTCCCTGGTCCAGGAGCCGCTCCGCCGACTGACACAGCTCGAGCGCCTCCTTCTGCATGAGCTCCGGCTCGCTCGCGAGCTCGTCGCTGGGGTCCATACCTTCCAGAGGTTCTCTTCCCGTCGAGGCGTCGGCGCGCGCATCGTCCAGGGGCTCGAACTCGGCCACCGGGGCCGGGTCCGGCTCTGCGGTGGCCTCCGCAACCGGGGGAGCAGCCTCCTCCGGTGCCGCGGGGACTTCGGGCGCGAGGTCGTTGTTTGCCGAGCGGCAGCCCAGGAAGCCGAAGGCGAGAACGGTCGCGGCCAGCACGGTCGTCTTGGTGTGTAGCTTCACAGCCCTCTGCGCCCTCCCATGGGGTTGGAACGGCCCCCAGCCTGATCTCCATTGTGCCGGCACCGGGCCGCGCCGTCCACTCCGGCTCGTCCAATAGTCCAAACCCTTGACGCCGCGAGACCCCCCGACCTAGGATGGCGGCAGCACCTCGAACGCCGACACCACCGAGAAAGCGGGCGTCTTTCGATCGAGAGACGAAGCCGCGTTTTGTCGAGGGAGCCGTGCAGAAGATCCTCGTCGTCGACGATGACAGGTCGACCCGGCACCTGATTCGACTTCAGCTCAGGTCAGCCGGATACTCCGTCGAGACTGCGGGGGACGGCGCCTCGGCCCTCGCGCGCCTGGGCCGCAAGCCCTTCGACCTGGTCCTGCTCGATATCTGGATGCCGGGCATGGACGGCCTGGAGGTGATGGCCCAGCTCCGCGAGAAGCCCTCCCCGCCGAAGGTCATCGTCATGACCGTCGACGATGCGCCCGAGACGGTGCTGCGGGCGCTGCGCGGGCACGCCTGCCGGTACCTGACGAAGCCGGTGGAGCCTTCGGAGCTGATCGGAATGATCAGCGAGGTCCTCGAGGCGGGGCCCGAGAGGCCCATCGAGGTGATCTCGGCGAAGCCCGACTGGGTCGAGCTGGTCGTCCCCTGCGACCGTCAGGCCGCGGCGCGGATCCAGTCCGTTCTCGCGCAGCTGGAGACCGACCTTCCCGAGGACGTTCGGAGCGGCGTGGGGCAGGCGTTCCGGGAGCTCCTGATGAACGCCATCGAGTGGGGCGGCGAGCTCGACCCGGACCAGACCGTCCGCATCTCCTATCTCCGCGCCCGCCGCATGCTCCTCTACCGCATCTCCGATCCGGGGCGCGGCTTCGACTTCAAGAACCTGAGCCACGCCGCGGTCTCCAACCCCTCGGACCGCCCCATAGACCATGCCGCGGTGCGGGAGGAAAAAGGCCTGCGCCCCGGCGGCTTCGGGCTGGTGCTCACGCGCGCGATGGTCGACGAGCTCCTGTACAACGAGGCCCAGAACGAGGTCGTCTTCGTCAAGTACCTGGACTGAATAGGCCCTGCACACCCGCGTGTCCCCAGCGAAGGGACACGCGGGCGAGCCTGGCCTGGTGGCCAGTCGCGCTTGCTCAGGGCTCGTTCGGCTTCGAGACGAGGGCGGAGAGCGCGTCGCGGACCCGCTCGAGCTCCCGTCGCAGAACGTCCGATGCGGCCCGCGCGCTGCCGAGGTCGTTGCCCTCGCCGATCCGCTGCAGGCGCGCCGCCGCCTTCGTGGCCGAGGGCGCGGCGAAATTCGATACCGCCCCCTTGAGAGTGTGCGCCGTGGCCCGCACCGCGCGGGCGTCCTTCGCGTCGATCGCCTCGTCGATGCGGGTCAGGAGGGACGGCGCGTCGGCCAGGAAGACGTCGACCAGCTCTCTCAGGGCCTCCAGATCACCCCCCACCCGCTCGAGGAGCCGCGCCTCGTCGATGGCCGCGGCCGCGGTCTCGGTGGACGCGGGCATCCGAGCTGGCTCCAGGACCGACTCGATCGCGGCGAAGAGGTCCCGGCCCCGGAGGGGCTTGGCCACGTAGGCGTCCATCCCGGCGGCAAGACACCGCTCGGCGTCGCCCTTCACCACGTGAGCGGTCAGCGCCACGATCGGGATATGGCCCCCGGTCGAGCGTTCCCGCTTGCGGATGGCGCTCGTGGTCTCGAGGCCGTCGAGCTCCGGCATCTGCACGTCCATGAGGATGACGTCGAACTTGTGCTGCTCGAGGGCGACGAGGACCTCCGGCCCCGTGCTGACGACGACGGCGGCGTGGCCGGCGCGGTCGAGGAAGCCCATCACGACCTGCTGATTGACGACGTTGTCCTCGGCCACCAGGACACGGAGACGTCGATGGCCCTTGGAGAGGGGGCCGGCAGTCGGCCCGGCACGCCGGACGCCCGTCCCGACCCGCCCCGCGAGGACCTCGGTCAGGGTGTCGAAGAGATCGGAGCGCTTGATGGGCTTCGAGAGGTGTGAGGCGACCCCCAGCTCGAGGCAGCGCGCCCGGTCCCCGGGTCGAGCGGAGGACGTCAGCATCATGATCGACGCGCCGGCGAGGCGGGGCTGCTCCCTGATGCGCTCGGCCACGGAGAAGCCGTCCATCCCCGGCATGTTTCCGTCGAGCAGCACCAGCGGGTACGGCTCTCCGGCCTCCGCCGCCTCCCGCATCTCCTCCAGGGCCGCCTTGCCTCCGGCCACCGTTTTCGGACGCATCTCCCAGAGACCGAGCATCTCCTCCAGGATCCGACGGTTCGTCTCGTTGTCGTCGACCACGAGCACCCGGAGCCCCTTGAGAGAGGCCGGCACGCGGCTGGTCCGGGCAGCGCTGCCGGCCGGGACGGCGAGGCGCGCGGTGAACGTGAACCGGCTGCCCTTCCCGGGCTCGCTCTCCAGGGAGACGGACCCGCCCATCATCCGCACGAGCCTCGCGGCGATGGCGAGGCCGAGCCCGGTCCCGCCGTACTCCCGGGTGGTGGAGCCGTCCGCCTGGGCGAAGGCCTCGAAGATCACGTCCTGCTTGTCGCGCGGGATGCCGATCCCCGTGTCCGTGATCACGAACCGCAGGCCCACCTCTCCCGGCCCCGCCGCTTCCTTCTCGACCTGCAACAGAACCTCGCCCTCCTCGGTGAACTTGATGGCGTTGCCGAGCAGATTGAGGACGATCTGACGGAGTCGGGAGGCGTCGCCGACGAGGGCCTCGGGGACGTCCGGGGCCACACGACAGGCGAGCTCCAGCCCCTTCTGGTGGGCGCGGTGGCCGAGGGTGCGCAGCGTGTTCTCCAGGGCCTCGCGGAGGTCGAACTCCACGGGGCTGAGCTCGAGCATCCCCGCCTCGATCTTGGAGAAGTCGAGAACGTCGTTGATGAGCCCGAGAAGCGACTCCGCGGCACCGTCCAGTGTCTCGATGTACTCCCTCTGGTCGGAGCTCAGCGGGGTGTCCAGGAGCAGCTCGGTCATCCCGATCACCGCGTTCATCGGCGTGCGGATCTCGTGGCTCATGTTGGCGAGGAAGTCGCTCTTCGCGCGGTTGGCGGCGTCGGCGGCCTCGCGCGCCTTCTTCAGCTCGGCAGCGGCCTTCTTCTGCTCGGTCACATCCCGGACCGTGCAGTAGATGAGGCCCTGGTCGGTGACCGGCGTCGAGTTCCAGGACATCCAGCGGTAGGACCCGTCCTTGCACCGGTAGCGGTTCTCGAAGAGCAGCGCGCTCGTCCCGCCCGAAACGCTGTCGGCCTCGGCGACGGTGGCGTCGCGGTCGGCGGGATGCACGAAGTCCATGTAGGGGCGGGACGTGAGCTCCTCCTCGGTGTACCCGAGGGTCTTGGCCCAGGCCGGATTGACCCGCAGGAGGTAGCCTTCGAAGTCGGCGATGCAGAGCATGTCCCGGGACAGGCGGAACAGAGTCGCCAGCTCCTCCTCGTTGCGCTTGTGCTCGGCGAACTGGCCGACCTGGCTGGCGATCGTGGTCAGCATCTCGAGCAGACCGATATCGGGTCGGGGAATCGTCCCGCTGAAGAACTCGAGCACTCCGACGACCCGGTCCCGGAAGGGGATCGGGACCGCGACCGCGGTGTGGAGACCCTCCCGCTCGGCGATGGCGGCGCAGGGGAAATCGGCCTCTCTCGCGACGTCGGGGATCCAGAGGGGCTCACCGCTCGCCCAGACGCGCCCCGGGAAGCCCTCGCCCATCTTGAACGTCGTCTCGCGGGTCTTGGCCGCGAGGTCCTCGCCGGGGCCCGGCTCGAGGTGCCACGCGTCGACACACCGAAGAAGACCCGCACCCACGTCCACGCGCCACAGGCCGCCGTAGGCCCAGTCGAAGGTCTCGCAGATCGCCTGCAGGATCTTCGGTGCCGCGTCGGAGAGCGAGCTGGCCTCGGCCAGGGCCCGGACGGTCGTGTACTCCGCGTGCAATCGCCGGACGGCGTTGTCCTCCGGGAGGGGCTGCGTCATCGGCACGCTCTCCGTAGAAATCGACGGGCGGTGACCGGGGCGTGCCCGGACGACCCGAGCCCGCGCCCGCCAATGGGGTGTTTCGATGCCGTCATGCTACCTCGGCGGAGGCCCGCGGGTCACGGCGCTTCTTCGGCACCTCGGGCCGGGGGCCGTGTCCGACCCAGGCCGAGGCTCCACCCGTCGCCTGCGGCTGCCGGCCGGGCCTTCCTCGCCCTAGAACGATCAGCGAACTATAGTGGGGCGTCTCGAACACGGAGGTCCCCATGGCTCGCACGATGAAAGCCCTCGTCAAATCCCGGCCGGAGCCCGGCCTCTGGATGGAGGAGGTGCCCGTCCCGGAGCCCGGGATCAACGACGTGCTCATCCGGACACTGAAGACCGGCATCTGTGGCACGGACGTCCACATCTACAACTGGGACGACTGGGCGCGGAAGACCATCCCGATGGGCCTGGTCGTCGGCCACGAGTTCGTCGGTCGCGTCGAGGCCATCGGCTCCAACGTGACGGGCTTCCAGCCCGGGGACCTGGTCAGCGGCGAGGGGCACATCGTCTGTGGCCGCTGCCGCAACTGCATGGCGGGGAGGCGTCACCTCTGCCCCCACACCCAGGGGGTCGGCGTGAACCGGGCCGGAGCCTACGCGGACCTCGTCTGCATCCCGATGACCAACGTCTGGGGAGCGGACCCCTCGATCTCCCACGACGTCCTTGCCTGCTTCGATCCGTTCGGGAACGCGGTCCACACCGCTCTCTCCTTTCCCGTGCTCGGGGAGGACGTCCTGGTCACCGGAGCGGGCCCGATCGGTCTCATGGGGGCCGCGGTGGTGCGCCACGCCGGGGCACGGCACGTGGTCGTGACCGACCCCAACCCGAGCCGTCGCGCCCTCGCCGACCGGATGGGTGCCACGCTGGCCGTCGATACGCGGGAGCGGCCGCTCACCGAGGTCCAGGAGGCGCTCGGGATGAAGGAGGGCTTCGACGTCGGCCTCGAGATGTCCGGCAACGGCGGGGCCTTCCGCGAGATGCTGGCCAACATGTGCCACGGCGGCAAGGTGGCCATGCTGGGGATCCCGAGCGAGCCGATCACCATCGACTGGAACACGGTGATCTTCGACAGCCTGACGATCAAGGGGGTCTACGGCCGGGAGATGTACGAGACCTGGTACAAGATGACGGTCATGGTCCAGAGCGGGCTCGACATCACCCCGATGATCACCCACCGCCTGCCGGCGGGGGAGTACGAGACGGGCTTCGCGGCGCTGCGAAGCGGGGAAGCGGCCAAGGTCGTCCTGACCTGGGCCGAGGAGTAGGCCAGCCGGTCGATGTTCGGGATCTCGATCGGCTCCTGCCCGTAGGCGCCCTGCTCGCCGTAGCCGAGCCGGAAACGAGGATTGTCATTAGCAGGACCGTTGCCCCGGGGCTGCGGTCCGAAGAATCCGCCGTCAACGTTGGTGGCGGATCCTTCGTTGCACGTCCGCGACGGGCTCCTCCAGGATGACAGCCGTGTCCTTGGCAGCCCGCCCGAACGTCGGGCGAGGAACCCACCCTCGCCGTCCCGTGGCCTGATCTGGGATCCCTGGATCAGTCCGTCTCGAGCAACCGCTCGACCTGGCGCGCGTGGTGGTCGAGGTGGGACTGGAGGAAGTCGAGGGTGTCGCGAAGACCCATCAGCCCCACCATGCCGTGACGGAAGACCATCCGGTCGAGGATCTCCTCCGGGAACTCGTCGAGGAGCCTTCGCCAACCGCCGCGGGCTTCATCCCAGCTCGCGAGCAGCTCGGCCGGATCGACCTCGTCCGGCACGTCGGCCGTCACTCCCGGGGCCCGGAACCGCAAGGGAGAGACGAACGCCATCTGCAGAGTGAACCGCCTCAGTCGGCTTGAGAGGCCGGCCCGAGGCAGGCTCGCGCCGGCCAGCATCTTCTTCGAGATGTAGCGGAGAGTGCCGGACTCTGCGGCGATCACGTGGTGGAGCACCTGCAGCGCGGACCAGCCCCCGTCGGCGCGGGGGCGGTTCAGTCTCGCCCGGTCGTGCCCCTCCAGCCGGGCGACCACGTCCCGTCGCGTCCTCTCGAGGCGCTCGAAGCGCTGCTGTAGCTGCTCGTGCACGGGAGACTCGAGCGACGGCCACGGGCTTCCGGCCGCCGGCCCACCGCCATTCTCCCTCAGAAAGCTGGAACGTCAGCCTCATTTCGCGATGGAAGAAGCGAAGCCCGCTGAGGAGCCCGCGGAGCCGCGCTGCCAAGGACAGGATTGTCATCTGAGGAGCTCTGCAAGGACGGGCGACGAACGATCTCTCCGTTGGGCTGACGAAGAGACTCTTCGCGCGACGACCCGCGAAGCCGCACTCAGAGTGACACGCTTGTCCTTTGCTCCGGCAACCGGCCACCGCCGGTTCCCGACTCGGAATGACAGGTCAAAGCGCCTCCTCCAGGATGCGATGCAGCTCCTCGTCGGTCAGCTCGATCGGATTGCCGCGCATGCTGCTGGCCTCTCGTGCCTTCGGGACGGCTGCCCCGATCTCCGCGGGCGACAGGCCGTGAGCCGAGAGCCCCGGCACCGACAGCGCCTCGCACAGATCCTGGACCCAGACCGCTCCGTGCTCCGGGGTGGCCTCGGCGCGCCCGGTGAGGATCCGCGCGACCTCGGCGTAGCGCTCGAGGATCGGGCTCGCGGCGGAGCGTTCGCGGAGCGCCCGGACGTTGGCGCCGATCACGCCCGGAAGCAGCCGGGCGCAGAGCGCCCCGTGGGGCGCCCCGAGCATCCCGCCGAGGGGGCCGGCGAAGCCGTGCACCGCGCCGAGCCCGGCGTTGGCCAGCGCCATCCCGCCGTAGAGGCTGACGAGGGCCATGTCCTCGCGGGCGTCGAGGTCGCGCCCGTCCTCGTACGCGCGTCGCAGCGAGCGCGCGGCTCGCGCGAGGCCGTCGCGACACAGCGCGTCGGTCAACGGAGTTCGCGCGGCTCGAGACGAAGGGCTCGAGGACCTGGGTCAGCGCGTCCAGTCCCGTGCTCGCGGTCACCGCGGGCGGGACGCTGAGGGTCAGCTCCGGGTCCAGGAGCGCCAGGCGCGGGAGCATCAGGACGCTGCGCAGGCTGACCTTCACGCGGTGCTCCGGAGAGGCCAGCACCGCGTTGCGGGTGACCTCGGACCCGGTGCCCGAGGTCGTGGGGACAGCCACGAAGGGAGCCGGCGGCTGTCTCGATCTTCCGGCCGGCCCCGATCACCTCGAGGTAGTCGAGCGGCTCTCCGCCGTTCGTCAGCAGGGCGGCGATGGCCTTCGCCCCGTCGAGCACCGAGCCCCCGCCGACGCCGACCACCACCTCGCACTCGCGCCTCTCGAGCGCGTGCCACGCCATCGCTGGCAACCGCCGGTCGTGGGCTCGGCGGTGATCCGGAACGGTGTGGCGTCGACTCCGGCCTCCCTCAGCCGCTCGAGGACGCCCGTGCGCGAGGCGTCCGAGCCCGTGACGACGAGCACACGACGACCCAGGGACACGACTCTCGGCGCAAGGGCATCGATCGATCCACGGCCGAAGACGACCTCGGCGGCGGTGGCGAACTGGAAGGGCATCGTCGTCAGGCCCCGGGGGTCTCCCAGCCCGGGTCGCGCGGGTGCGAGGTTCCGGTACTTCGTGCGAGACCGCGGCTCCACGAGCATGGGCTCGACGATGTCCCGCCACTTCGCGTAGTGGGCGGTCTCCTTGTGCTTCACGGTGTCGGCCTCGGTGCGATAGACCTCGAGGAGCGCGAAGCGCGTGGGATCGTCGAGCTCCTGCACGAGGTCGAAGCGGGCGACTCCCGGCTCCTTCAGGCTCTCCCGAGCGTTCTCGAGGCTCGCCTGCTCGAAGGCCTCGACGTGCTCCGGCTTGACGTGGGCGTAGACGTGAACGATGAGCATGCGGCACCCCCTCCCGGACTGTAGAGAGACGGATTGTAAGGGCTCGGGTCTCGAATCACGACCCGACCGCCGCGCGAGAATGGGGACTGGCCGTCGCCCCAGGGAGGTGAATGTCCCCCTGGGGAACACCGGGGTCGTCAGCGAATGCTGAGACCGAGGTCGAGCGAGAATCGAAGCGCGTCGGCATCGATCCGGACCCGGCTCATCTCCAGGTCGTCGACGGACATCGCGAAACCGGCCGGCGCGGCCCGGGTGGCCGCGACCCGATCGAGGTCCTGCTTCAACGGGTAGCGGAGGCGCTGCCGGAGCTGGCTCTCGACGAGACCGGAGACGAGGCGGAAGTACACGGTGTCCGGGGCCTCGACCTTCAGGTCCTCGAAGACGAGCTCTCCTCCGGAGAGGGCGGGGACCCCGGAGACCACGAGGTCGAAGGTGTCGCCGGGGCCGACGCACCGTCCCCCCACCTGTGCTCCCGCTCGTCCGCTGAAGAGGAAGCGGATACGGAGCCTCCCATCGACCCCCGACACCTTCGGCTCCTGCACGAACGCGTAGCGACAGGTGTCGTCCGGGCCGCCTTCGAAGTAGCCGCGGCCGCCTTCGGTCAGGAGCACCTGCCAGACCAGCCGCTCGAGAGCGGCGCAAGAAACCGTGACGTCAGCCGCCCGGGCGGTGGAAGAAAAGGGCGTCCCCGTGACGAAGAGCACACTCGCAGAAGCCGTCAGGATCCGGCAGATTCGCGGCATCGGTATTCCTCCCTCGCGGACACCGTCCGGCCCGAGTCTACTGCGCCGTCAGTCTCGGGGGGGTGACCCCCGCCCTTGGGGGCCTGGTTTCAGGAGGAAGGGAGGCACGGCAACGGCGAAGGCCGGTGTACGATGACCCGTTCGTCTCACGTCCGGGCCGCAGCAGTCTCGTTCGGAGCGGGACCGAGCGACGTCCGAGGCACACGAAAGCATGAGCGATCGACCCGATTCCGATCCCACGACCGAAGGCCTGCGCTTCCTCCAGCACCGGGTGGCGCAGTTCGGAAAGGTGGCGGGGCTCGCGGGGCTTGCCTTCTGGGTCTTCAACGTGGTCGGGCTCCTCTCCGACGGCGGGTCGGCGACGGTCTACGGGCATGGATGGGCTCTCACCTCCTGGGGGCCGCATCCCTCCTCGCGGTCTGGGCGCTCTGCCGGGGTCGACCCCGCTCGCGCCGATTCGTCCAGGCCGTCGAAGGCGTGGGTCTGATGGGCAGCGCCATCGGGTACAGCCTCATGGGCGCACAGATGCCGCTCATGATCCTTCGGCCGGACTACATCGTGGTGCTCGCCACTGCTTCGGGATGATGGTCCGTGCGGTGTTCGTCCCCAGCCCGCCGGTGCGCACCGCGGTCCTGACCGCCCTCGTCGGAGTTCCGGTCGTCGTCGGGAACTCCCTCGGCTTCCAGCGCGAGTCGTTCGCCGTCCTCCAGCAGTTCGTGCCGGCGCCCCTGTCAACCATGGTCGCGGTCGAGTCGTCGGCCTGGTGGCTGCTGACGGTTGCGGTGTGCACCGTCACCTCGAGGGTCCTCTACGGGCTGCGCCGAGAGGTCCGGGAGGCCCGTCAGCTCGGACAGTACCTGCTGGAGGAGAAGCTCGGCGAAGGGGGAATGGGCGTCGTCTACCGGGCCCGCCACGCCATGCTTCGGCGCCCGACGGCGGTGAAGCTCCTGCCGGCCGACAAGAGCAGCGAGAGCACCATCGCCCGCTTCGAGCGCGAGGTGCGGCTCACCGCGCGGCTGGCCCACCCGAACACCGTGACGGTCTACGACTACGGCCGCACTCCCGAGGGCGTCTTCTACTACGCGATGGAGCTGCTCGAGGGCGCCAACCTCCGGGAGGTGGTGGACGTGGAGGGACCCCTGCCGCCTGCTCGCGTCCTCCACGTGCTCGAGCAGGTGGCCGCCTCGCTGGTCGAGGCGCACGGCATCGGCCTGATCCACCGCGACATCAAGCCCGCGAACATCCTGCTCTGCGAGATCGCCGGGGCCCCGGACGTGGCCAAGGTGGTGGACTTCGGTCTCGTGAAGGAGGTGGAGCGTGGCGGCGACGCGTCGCTCACGACGGCGGGGACGCTCACCGGGACGCCGCTCTACATGGCCCCGGAGGCGATCACCGCTCCCGAGACCCTGGACGCCCGCAGCGACCTCTACGCGCTGGGTGCCGTCGGCTACTTCCTGCTGGTGGGCGTCCGACGTGTTCACCGGCCGTTCGGTCGTGGAGGTCTGCGGCCACCACCTGCACTCCGAGCCGGTGCCACCGTCGGAGAGGACCGACAGCCCCGTGCCCCCCGATCTCGAGGCGGTCCTCCTGTCCTGTCTCGCCAAGGCGCCCCCGGAGCGGCCCGACGGCGCGAGCGACCTGCGACGGCGGCTGAGGGCCTGCGACGGCTTCGGGAGCTGGACCGAGGAGGACGGCCCGCGAGTGGTGGGTCCGGCACGCGGAAGACCTCGCCGAACGCCGGCGGGCGACCGCCGCCAGCGTGTCCGGCCGCAGCCTCGTCATCGACTTCGCGGACCGGGGTGAGCCGAAAACGCCGGCAGAACACCCATCCCTGACCCGCACCGCACCCCCGGGGTCTGGTTGGGCGAGCCCGGGTGGAAAAGGGAAGGGAGATCGGACATGAACTGGGTGATGGCGGGGGCGCTGTGGGGTCTGGTCGGCGTGGGCCTGGGCGCGTTCGGGGCCCACGGCCTCAAGTCCGTGGCGACCGAGCAGGGACTCGCGTGGTGGGAGACCGCCGCCCGCTATCAGCTGATCCACGCCGTGGCCCTGGTCCTGCTCGGCCTCCTCCAGTACCACCGCCTCGGGGGCGACTGGGCCGGCTGGTCCTTCCTCCTCGGAAGCGCGGCTTTCAGCGGCACGCTCTACGCCATGGCCCTCGGGGCACCCCGGTGGCTGGGCGCTGTCACTCCGATCGGGGGCGTGGCGATGATGCTCGGCTGGGTGCTCCTCGCGTTGCACGCCCGGGGTTGAGCGAGTGACCCAGCTGCACATCCTCCGCGACCTCGTCGTGCTTTTCGGGGCGGCCCTGGTGGTCGTCCTCCTGCTGCGGCGGCTACGCCTGCCCACGATCGCCGGTTTTCTCGTCGCCGGTGCCCTCATCGGCCCGAGCGGCTTCGGCTGGATCCGCGACGCCCACGAGATCGAGAGCCTCGCCGAGATTGGCGTGGTCCTGCTCCTCTTCACGATCGGTCTCGAGTTCTCGCTGAAGGAGCTGCGACGCCTGGGGGCCGTTCTCGTCATCGGTGGCGGGCTTCAGGTGACACTCACCGTCCTCGTTGCCACCGGCCTGGCTACGCTCGCGGGCTTCTCGTCGTCAGCGGGCATCTTCTTCGGCTTCCTCGCAGCCCTTTCCTCGACCGCCGTCGTGCTGAAGGGCCTGACCGAGCGCGGCGAAACCGACGCCCCGCACGGACGTCTCATCGTGGGCATCCTGCTCTTCCAGGACCTGTGCGTGGTGCCGATGATCCTGCTCGTTCCCATGCTCGCCGGTGAGGGCGGTGGGCCCGTGGGGGTCGTCAGGGCGCTGGGCATCGCCGTCGTCGTGGTCGTGGTGACGTTCGTCCTGGCTCGCCGCGTGGTTCCGAGAGCGCTGCACCTCGTGGCGGTCAGCCGTGGCCGCGACCTCTTCACCCTGGCCGTGGTCCTGATCTGCGCGGGGATCGCCTGGCTCACCTCGCTCGCCGGCCTCTCGCTGGCTCTCGGGGCTTTTCTGGCGGGGATCGTGCTGGCCGACTCCGAGTACAGCCACCAGGCCTTCACCGACGTGCTGCCTCTGCGGGAGATCTTCACCAGCCTCTTCTTCGTCTCCATGGGGATGCTGTTCGACGTGCGCGTGCTGGTCTCCGCCCCCGGGATCGTCCTCGGCCTGGTGGGCGCCCTCCTCGTGGGCAAGGCCCTTCTCGCGACCCTGGCCGGCCTCGCGGTGCGCTTCCCGCTGCAGGTGGCGGTCGTGGCCGGCTTCGCCCTCGCCCAGGTGGGGGAGTTCTCCTTCGTGCTCGCCAACGTGGGGCGACGCGTCGGGTTGCTCGACGCGCACGAGATGCGGCTCTTCGTCGCTGCGACCGTGATCACCATGCTCGTCACCCCGTTTGCTCTTCGCCTGGGGCCCCACATCGGGGCCCGAGCCGGGCGGTGGAGGGCCCTCGACCGGCTGCTCGGCCGCAGCCGACAGGAGCTGGGCCGCGTGCCCGCAGCTCTGACCGGGCACGTGGTGGTGCTCGGCTTCGGGGTCGGCGGTGAGATGCTGGGGGAGGTCCTGCGGGGCGCGGACATCCCCTTCACCATCCTCGACATCAACGCCGAGCGGGTCCGCGAAGCTCGTCGCCGCGGGGAGCCTGTCTACTACGGGGACGTGACCAGTCCAGACATCCTCGAGCGCGCGCGTGTCGGCCACGCACGGCAGGTGGCGATCCTTCTCAACGACCCCGTGGCAACGCTGCGCGCAGTCCGGGCAGTGCGAAGGCTCGCTCCCGGGGTGCCGATCCTCGCGCGCGCCCGCTACGTCGCGGACGTGCCCGTGCTTCTCCAGGCCGGGGCGACGGTGGCGGTGGCGCAGGAGTACGAGGCCTCGCTCAAGATCATCGGTGAGGTGATGAAGAGGGCGGCGGTGCCGCCGGCCTCCACGGTCGCGGCGCGCCTGCCCTTGGGGCTCGAGGTCGAAAGCCTGCCCGTCCATGAGAAGGCCTGGATCACTGGCCGCACCCTGGCCGAGGCGCAGCTCCGTGCGCGTACCGGGGCCACCCTCGTCGCGGTGAGCCGCGGCGAGGCCACGGCCGTTCACCCTTCGCCGGAGGACGTCCTCGCGGTCGGGGACGTCGTTTGCCTCGTGGGCAGCGCGCTCCAGATCTCCGCGGCCCGGGAGCTCCTGGAGGCCGGGCCGAAGTCGTGAGAGGGAGCCGCGCGGCCGAGAGCCGGCCTGCAGGACACCCGGCATCGTCCGGCATCGGGTAACCCCGGCCCGGAATCCCCTGGCGAGACACTTGGATTCGGATCGGGGCTAGCATACATCCGGCCGATCGAGCGTCCGGGAGGCGGTATTGCCGAAGTCGGCGCCTGGCGAGACTCGTCACAGTCCGAAGTACATCGCCGCCCTCGCCCTGGCGGCGGTGGCGATCCTCGTCGTGGGCTACCTCCTGAAGCCCCGAACGCCGCAGTCGGAGGCGCCACCCCCGCTGTCGCAGACCGAGATGCAGCGCCTGGCGAGGATGGCGCAGCGGCGGGCGCTCGACAACATGACCGAGCACTTCTCGGAGGTCGCCGCCGGCCTGGCCTTCCGAGTCGTCCAGGTGGGTGCCGGGACGGGGAGCGGGATACTGTGGGACCCCCGCCTCGTGCTGACCGCGGGCCGGGACATGCACGCGCCGGACTCGACCGTCGTCGTGACGCCGGCCGGCCACCTTCTCACCGCGACCCGGACGATCGCCGGCCCGCAGCTTCCTCTGGCCGCCTACGAGCTGCCGGGCGAGACGCAGATGCGCACCGACAGCATCGAAGCGGCCGAAGAGCTGAGCCCGGCGGAATGGATCCTCTCGGTCTGGCATCAGGAGGGGGACCTCGCGTTCGTGCCCGGCCACTACCTCGAGACGCGGCTCACGACCTGCGACGAGGTGGTCGTGGAGGAGGTCGTCTCGAGCGTGGCCCTCTCGACCGAGATGGCGGGAGGCGGGCTCTTCGACCTCGACGGGGCGCTGGCGGCGGTCATCCTGCCGTGTGGCGAGGGCTACGCGGCGCTGAGCCCCGACAGCGTTTCGATGCTGGTCGCACGGGGTCGCGGCCTCGATGGCCAGATGCTCGCTCTCTATGGACTGCGGGCCGTCTCTCTCAGCGGGGCCGCGAGCGCTCATCTCGGCGTCGAGCAGGGGGCGCTCGTGAGCGAGACCTGGAACGGCCACCTGGCCGCCGACGCCGGCCTGCGCCCGGGCGACGTCATCGTCGGTCTGGGCGAGCAAAAGGTGGGCGCTCCCCAGGATCTGCAACCGCTTCTGCTTCCAGCGGAGCTGGGGATGCGGCTCGTTCGCGCGCGACGGGGTCGGCGGACGGTCGAGGTGGACCTTTCTGCCCAGACCGCCCCCCCGGCGACGCCCGAAGACGACGATCACGGCGTCCGGCTGGCCTCCAGCCCCGCAGGATTCCCGATCGGCTCAGTCTCGCCCGGAAGCCGCGCGGACGAGGCCGGGATTCGCACCGGCGACCGAATCGTCCGCGTCGACGACGTCGAGCCACGGAGCGCGGCCGAGCTCCGCCGCGCCCTCGCCCGCCGCCGCCCCGCGTTCGTCGAGCTCGAGAGGGGAGGGCGGCGCCTTGGGCTGCTGCTCGAGTAGATGAACGAGCTCTCCTCGCTCGGACTCATCCTGCTCTTGGCTCTCGCTTCCGGCCACCTCGTGAAGTACGTCAAGGTGCCGGAGGTCACGGGCTACATCCTCGCGGGCGTCGTGCTCGGTCCGTCGATGCTCGGGTGGGTCAGCACCCGAAACCTGGCTGCCCTGGAGATCCTCAGCGAGGTCGCCCTCGGGCTCATTCTCTTCTCCGTCGGCACCGTCTTCGACGCCTCGCGCTTCCGTCGCGTCGGCCGCCAGGTGCTCCTGCTCACGCTGTACGAGTCGGCGCTGGCCGCGCTCCTCGTGACCGCCGGGATGCTGCTGCTCGGGGTGGAGTGGCAGGCGGCGCTGCTTCTCGGGGCCATCGCCATGGCCACTGCCCCCGCCTCCACGCTGATGGTGATCCGCGAGGTCGACAGCGAGGGCCCGCTCACGGACAGCCTGCTCGTGATCATCGCCCTCAACAACATCTACTGCATCATCGCCTTCAGCCTGGTGGGGGCGGTCATCGACCTCTCCTCCGGAGCAGACGCCTACGGAGGCTTCTTCGGCACGCTCTACGGTGCGCTCTACCCGCTGGTGTGGCAGCTGGTGGGCTCGGTGGCGTTGGGCTTCCTGGTGGGCCTGCTCCTCGCCCGGTGGGCGTCGGCGATCACCGAGACCGGCGAGACGCTCATCCTCCTCGGAGGGTCGATCCTCTTCTGCGTGGGGGTCGCGCGCGTCCTGGAGCTGTCGCCACTCATCGCCAGCATGGCGGTGGGGGCGACGATGGTGAACCTCTCGCACCGCAGCCAGCCCCTCTTCGAGACGCTTGCGGAAGCGGACCCTCCCTTCTACGCGATCTTCTTCGTGCTGGCCGGGGCCGACCTGGACCTGTCCCTGGTCCATTCGCTCGGTCTGGCCGGGCTCGTGTACCTGGTGGGTCGGGCGGTCGGGAAGTTCCTGGGGGCGCAGGTCGGCGCCCGCCGTCTGGGCATGGCGGGGAGCGTGCAGCGATTCCTCGGTCTCACCTTGCTGGCCCAGGCGGGCCTGGCGGTGGGGCTGACGATTTCCGCCGAGCACCGCTTCCCGGACTTCGCTCCCACGGTGACCGCGATCGTCCTGGCCTCGGTGGCGATCTACGAGATGTTCGGTCCCATCGCCACCCGCTGGGCGCTGGTGCGGAGCGGGGAGTCACGCCTCCACCAGCCCGAGGAGCTCGTGATCTGATCGCGCCGGCGGCGCCGGCCGCCGGCAACAAGGACTGTCCCTCACTCAGGCTGGGTCGGCGAAGACGGCCTCGCGGATCTCGCGTTCGAGGAGGGCGAGGTCGTCCTCGGTGATGGCGTCGGCGGCCTCCAGCGGAACGCTGAAGCTGAACTCGGCGACGCGGGCCCGGTCCGGAGGGCGCGGCGTGGCCAGACGCCAGCAGTAGGTCAGGCCGACGACGGTGGCCTCGGCGCCGTCGCGCACATGCTTCAGCAGGACACGGTCCCCGGGAAGACGGTCCACCTGCCCCTTCAGTCCGTCGGGCGACTCGCGGAGGTGCTCCGCGAGGGCCTCGACGCTGGCGCCCGGGTGCTCGAGGGTGCGCAACTCGGCCAAGAAGCGGCGCGCGTTGGAGGCCCGCGCGCAGAAGGCACCCACTGCTGGCTCGTCCACCCAGCTCTCCGGAACCCGGAATCGCAACAGGCCCCCGCCCGCGGTGACTGTCCTCATCCTCGCCGACGGACGCTTCGGGTCGGGCCGGTCCTGGGACACCACGAAGAAGACCGAGCGGGCCCGGGCCAGTGCCTCCTCACGTCGCTCCCGGCGCCAGCGCTGCACGAGGTAGACGGCGATGCCGGCCACCAGCGCGAGGAGAAGAAGGCGGATCACGAACTCTGGCCGCCCATCTTCTGCAGCGCCCGCTCCGCCTTGCGGACCCAGGGGCGCACGTTCCCCTTCAGGTAGTCCGGGACCGCCTCGGCCTCGGCGATGATCCGGTGCAGGTTCTGGGCGGCCGCGGCCCGGTCGCCGAGGCGGGCCTGCACCGCGGCACACTCGAACAGGACCTCGGGGCGGGCCGAACGTGAGGCGAGCGTCTCCAGGCTCTCCCTCGCCGCGGCGTCCTGGCCGGAGCCCCGCTGGGCGCGGGCCAGGGCGAACAGCGCGCCGTCGGAGTCGAACGTGGGATCGGCGGCGACAACCCGGTCGAGCTCGGCTCGCGCCTCGTCGTGGTGACCGGAGTCCTCGAGGGCCAGCCCGAGCTCGTAGCGGGCCTCCAGGTTCTCGGGGTCGTGCTCCAGGGCTTTGCGCGCCGCATCGACGGCCTTGGCCGGCTCGCGGCGCCCGCGCAGCGCCGACGCGTAGGCGGTCCACGTGGCCGCGTTGCCGAGCCGCTTCACGTCGGCCTCGGCGGCACGGAGGTCGGCGGCGGTCACCTTCCGGGGCTGGAGGACGGGGCCTCGGAAGAGGCCGTCGGCGTACTCGGAGAAGAAATAGATGGCGGCCCCGATCGGACCGAAGAGGAGAATGATCCAGAGCCACGCGGAGGCATCGCCGCGGCGGACCGCCTCCACCGCCATCCAGACCGTGAAAGCCATCCCCAGGATGGCGATCGCCACCACGCCGCCTCCTCTCGCGCCGCCCAGCGATAGCTTAGCGAAGCGGGCCGGACACCGCCAATAGGGGCTCGGGGGGCGCGCAGTCGAGCTTGCGAGACGAGCGTCGACCCCGAGTGTACGCTGCGACGCGCGAGCGTCGCCTCCGACAGGTCGGGGAATGCCTGAGATAGGCCACGGACACCCGCGTGTCCCCAGGGAGGGGACACGCGTGCGAGCCGGGCCTGTTGGCCGGTCGCGCTTTAGTAGGCCAACAGATCCCGCAGCGCGGGCAGCAGACGGCCCTTGGGTGAGTGGAGCGCCTCCAGCGCCTTCGCGAACGGGACGGGGGTGTCCAGGGCGCCGAGACGGGAGACCGGGGCGTCGAGCCACTCGAAGGCCTCGCGTCCGATGACCGCGGCGATCTCGCCCCCGAAGCCGCCGGTCAGAGGGGCCTCGTGGAGGACGAGGCAGCGACCCGTCTTCTGCACCGAGGCCGCGACCGTCTCGACGTCCCAGGGCATGAGCGAGCGAAGATCGATGACCTCGATCTCGCGTCCGTCGCCGGCGAAGGCCTCCGCGGCGTCGAGGGCCCAGGTGACGCCGACCCCGTAGGTCACGATCGTGGCGTCCCGTCCCTCCCGGGCGACGCGGGCCCGGCCGATCGGCAGCGCGTAGTAGCCGTCCGGGACGCGGGCCTTCGCCGAGCGGTAGAGCAGCTTGTGCTCGAGGTAGAGGACGGGGTTTCCGTCCTCGAAGGCGGAGATGAGCAGCCCCTTGGCATCGTAGGGCGTGGAGGGGGCGAGGACCTTGAGCCCGGCCACCGAGGTGAACCACGACTCCACGTTCTGCGAGTGAAACGGACCGGCGCCGACCCCGCCGCCGACGGGCACCCGGATGACCACGGGGGTCCGCTCATTCCAGCGCCAGTGCGTCTTGGCGAGGTTGTTGACGATCTGGTTGAAGCCGCAGGTGATGAAGTCCCCGAACTGCATCTCGACCATCGGAACGTAGCCGCCCAGGGCCAGCCCGAGGGCGGCGCCGATGGCCCCGGATTCGATGATCGGCGTGTTTCGCACGCGCGCCTTCCCGAACTCCTCGACGAAGCCCGCGGTGACCTTGAAGACCCCGCCGTACTCGGCGATGTCCTGGCCGAGAAGCACCACCCGCTCGTCGCGGCGCATGACCGTTCGCAGGCCGTCGGAGATGGCGTCCACGTACCGTCTCTCGGGCGCTCGCTCCTCCTGCTGCGCGTCCGGGGCACGGGGGACGAGGAGGCTCGGGGCGAACACGTCCGCGATCTTCTCCTCGACGCTCGTCCGCGGCTCGGGCGCGCTGAGGGCGTCTTCGACCAGGGCGTCGATGCGCGTCTTGTAGGCGGCGCGGATCGTCTCGAAGTCGCTCTGGCTCAGAACGTCCCGCTCGAGGAGGAGCGCCTCGTACCGGGTCACCGGGTCCTTCCGCGCCCACTCCTCGAGGAGGGCCTTCGGCACGTAGTCCGTCCCCGAGGCCTCTTCGTGGCCGCGCATGCGGAACGTCTCGAACTCGACGAGGGACGGCCCGTCCCCGTGTCGCGCGCGCTCGGCCGCGTCCCGCACCGCTCGATAAACGCCGAGGAGGTCGTTTCCGTCCACTCTCACCCCGGGCATCCCGTACCCGATGCCACGGTCCGCGAGGTGGCGGCACGCGTACTGCTCGTGGATCGGCGTGGAGAGCCCGTACTGGTTGTTCTCGACGAGGAAGAGCACGGGCAGCTTCCACACGGCGGCCAGGTTCAGCGCCTCGTGGAAATCCCCCTCGCTCGTCGCCCCGTCGCCGGTGAAGGCCGCCGCCACCCGACCGTGGCCTCGCAGCTGCGCGGCCAGCGCCATCCCGCAGGCCACCGGCAGCATTGCCCCGAGGTGGCTGATCATCCCGACGATGCCCTTCTCGAGGTGGCCGAAGTGGAAGGTCCGATCCCTTCCCTTGGTGAAGCCGCCCTCACGGCCCAGGAGCTGACGGAAGAGCCGCGGCAGGTCGAGGTCCCGCCCCGTGAACACCCCGAGGTTGCGGTGCATGGGAAGGATGAAGTCGCGGGGCCCGAGGGCCGTGACGACCCCGGTGGCGATCGCCTCCTGGCCGATCCCCGAGAACCACTTGGACAGACGCCCCTGCCGCAGGAGCAGGAGCATCTTCTCCTCGATCATCCGGGGTAGGAGAACCGAGCGGTAGAGCTGCCGCAGCTGCTCGGGTGTGAAACCCTCGATCGGGTTCTCCGCCTCCGGGGAGGAGACCCGCGGATCGCTCATTTCGCTCATTCTCGATAGAGGTGGGCTGCGAGGCAACCCGCGACGGCGAAAACCGCTGGGTGCCACCGTCTGCAGTGGGGTGAATGGCGCGTTTGATCCGATCGGTCGGCGGGACCGGGTGATCCGGCGCACAAAACGACCGTTCTGGGCATTCCGGTGTGATCGTGCACACGGAGACGTTCGCCCCGTTTCTTCTAGCGTGGTGCATACGCCCCACGCGGCGGGCTCCCGTCATCCAGCCCGAGACGCGCAGTCAGTCAACGACGAAATGACGGGAGTAGCTGTGTTCCCAGTCCACAAGACGAGACCGAGTCGCCACGAAAAGCGCGTGGGCGACGATGACCTCGCTCCGGGTGCCGACGTCCCCCCGGGCGACGGACCGCGGAGACCGTCCAGGAGACGCTCGACCCTCGTCGTGGGTGCTCTCCTGCTCTGCTTTTCCCCGCTTCTCCGCGGGCAGGACTCAGACGACGAGCCGCACGGAGACCTGACCCTCGACTGCTTCGAGTGCCATGACCCCGAGCAATGGCTGCCCGTCGAGAGGCCGCCGACCTTTCGTCACGACTCGACCGGGTTCACTCTGAAGGCCTCCCACGCGCAGGTGTCCTGCCGGCGATGTCATCAAACCCTCGTCTTCCACCGCGTGGGAACGGCCTGCGCGGACTGCCATCAAGACGCCCATCGGGGCGAGCTGGGATTCCGGTGCGAGTCGTGCCACACCCCCAGGACCTGGACGAACCAGCGCGAGATGTTTCAGGTCCACAGCCGGACGCGCTTCCCTCTTCTCTCCGTGCACGCCCGTCTGGACTGCGCGGCCTGCCACGCGGAGCAACGGCCCTGGGAGTACGCGACCACACCCGCCGAATGCGGCAACTGCCACCTCGAAACCTATTCTCAGACCACCGACCCCAGCCACCTCGAAGCGGGATTCTCGCGGCGGTGCGAAGACTGCCACCAGGTGACCGCCTCGACCTGGCGGGGCGCCCGCTTCTCGCACCCCGAGCGCTTCCCGCTCGCCGGCGGCCACGCCCGGCTGGCCTGTGCACGCTGCCACTCGGGCGGAAGCTATGCGGGGCTGTCGGGGGCCTGCGTGTCCTGCCACCAGAACGACTACGCCGCGGCCACCGACCCGGGCCACATCTCCGCTGGTTTCCCGACGACCTGCGAGGGGTGCCACACGATCCAGGCCTGGCGGCCCGCGACCTTCGACCACAACCTGAGCCGTTTCCCCCTGACCGGCGCTCACGCCCGGATCGACTGCTCGCGGTGCCACGAGGGCGGGCGCTACCAGGGGACGCCCACCGATTGCCACGCGTGTCACCAGACGGAGTACGTGGGGACGGCCAACCCGAACCACCAGGCCGCAGGATTCCCGATGCAGTGTCAGGCCTGCCACACAACCAGCGCCTGGCGCCCCGCGAGCTTCAACCACGACGGGCGCTACTTCCCGATCTACTCGGGAGAACACCGCGGGAAGTGGTCGAGCTGCAGGGACTGCCACGTGAACCCGGGGAACTACAGGGTCTTCGAGTGCCTCTCCTGCCACGAGCACTCGAACCGGGCGGAGCTGGACGAGGAGCACGAAGACGAAAGCGGCTATTCGTACCAGAGCTCTGCCTGCTACCGGTGCCACCGCGACGGAGTCGCCGACGATGCCCGCGGTGGCTTCCGTCGCCTGCGGTGAGGGGGATGCGATGAGACACCCTGTCACCGCAGCTTTGCTTCTCGGCTTGAGCCTCGCCCTGGCCTCTTCCGCGCCGGCCGAGACGCAGATCAAGGTCACCCGACAGTCCCTGGCCCGGGTCGACGTGGACGGCGGGCTCGTCCAGGGCCTCGCTGTCGGTGACCGGCTCCGCATCCTGGAGGGCGATGACCGTCGTCGCCGAGCTCGAGGTCGTGCAGGTTGCCCAGCGCACGGCCCGCTGCAAGGTGGTTTCCGGGAGCGTCCGGTTCGCGTGGGAGACGTCGCTGTCCTCGTCGAGAGCGCCGAGGATCCTCCAGTCCGGGCGAAGACGGCGGACGCCCCGCGGCCGTCCGCACGCCAGGGGGAGCCTGCCGAAGCCGAGCCCGCTGCCCACCGTCGCCTCTCCATCCCCTCGGCACGACCGAGCCGGCGCCGACCCCGCCCCGGGAGGGCGGGGGCCCGCGGTCCCTTCTTCACCGTCCAGTACCTCTCCGCGGCGAACGTCTACCTCGACGGAGGGCGGGCCGCGGGTCTCGACGTGGGGCGCCGTCTCCAGGTCTTCGACGGTTCGACGGTCGTGGCGGAGCTGGAGGTCCTGTACGCGGCCGAACGGTCGGCGTCCTGCAAGCCGCTCAGCGAGTCGCGCCCGGTCCGCCCGGGAGACCGGGCCTTCCTCGTGGGCGGGGCGGGCCTGTCGCCGTCGAGCACCTCCGGCGCGCCGGCCGCGGCCGAGCCGTCCGCGGCGTCGGCCGCGGCGCTCCCCTCGGAGCCGGCAGAAAGGAGCGTCGACGAGCCGTCCAGCGCTCCCTGGGCCCGGGCCCACGGGGTCGGCCTCGCTCGGCTACTACCGCAGCACCGACGGGTTCGAGACGGACCTCGACTACCAGGAGCGCACGGCCCGGGTCGATCTGGGCCTCTACGACATCGCGGGCCAGCCCCTGACCTTCGCCCTGCGCGGTCGCTTCCGCGAGGACATCCGGTCGCGGGAGCTCAGCCGCCGCACCCTGAAGAGCCAGGGGACCGACCGGATCTACGAGCTGGCGCTGCGCTACGACCCCCCGGACGGCCGCCTCGGCTTCGAGCTGGGGCGCATCGGGGTCTCGCGCTTCGTGGGCATCGGCTACCTGGACGGTGTGCTGGGACGTTTCCACCTCAGCCCGCAGATCCAGATCGGGGCCTTCGGCGGCCGCCAGGCCGACATCGCCAACCTCGACGGCATCGGCGGGAAGTACGGAGGCTTCGTGCGCCTGTCTCCCGGAGGACGGTACACGAGAGGTGGCTACGACGTCCTCATCGCGGCGGTGCGTGAGAACGCCGATGGGGAGGTCAGCCGCGAGTACCTCAGCCTCGAGAGCCGGTTCGCCGGCGGAGGGCGCTGGTCGGTGTTCCAGCGCGCGGAGCTGGACCTCAACCGCGGGTGGCGGCAGGAGGTGACCGGCAAGAGCTACCAGCTCTCCAACATCGGTCTCACCGGCAACCTGAGGGTGACCCCCACCACGTGGGCCTACGTCACCTACAGCGGTCTCCGCAACTATCGGTACTATCGCAACCGCCTCGTGCCCGAGGACATCTTCGACTCCCTTCTCCGGCAGGGCCTGCGGGCGGGGGTGAACCTGTCCAAGCCCGGGGGCTTCGGGGCCACCGCCGGGTTCGGGATGAGCCTGAAGGAGCAGGACCCGCTCCACCCCGACCTGGACATCTCCAACGCCTACTCCTTCAACGGCGGTGTACGCCACTCGAACCTCTTCCGCGGGATCTCGGGCGGGCTGGACGGCTACGGATTCACGAACGGCTACACCAAGGGAGGTATGGTCTCCGCCCGGGCGGGTTGGCGCGCCGCGGCGGGCCACACGGTGGACCTCTCCTACGGGTACTCGCGGTACCGGGTGGAGCAGACCATGGAGGATCGGACTCAGCAGTGGATCCGGCTCATCGGTCGTGGGCAGCTCCCGCGTGGGCTCTTCGTCCTCGGCGACCTCGAGCTCGATTCCGGTGACGACCTCGAGGGTCCGCGTGCCTTCCTCGAGCTGGGCATCCTGTTCTGAGAGAGGGCGCGCTCGCTCGTCGTGGAAAGAAGGTCGGATCGAGGCTAGCATCCGCTTGTGCTCGATCGCATCTGGACCGGCTTCTTCCTCGTCGCCTTCGTCGCCGCCGTCTTCCAGTCCCTGGTGCTGGGTCAGACCGGGGTCTGGGCGGACATGGTGGCGGCGGCCTTCGATCTCTCGAAGACCGCGTTCGAGATCGCCCTCGGTCTCACCGGCGTCATGTGTCTGTGGCTCGGCATCATGAAGATCGGCGAGCGCGGGGGCGCGGTCGACCTGCTGGCCCGCGCGTTCGGGCCCCTTCTGAAGCGTCTGTTCCCGTCGATCCCGAAGGGCCACCCGGCCACCGGCTCCATCGTCATGAACATGGCCGCCAACATGCTGGGGCTGGACAACGCCGCCACCCCGCTCGGCCTCAAGGCGATGAAGGAGCTTCAGGACCTGAACCCGGAGCCCGACACCGCCACGAACGACCAGATCCTCTTCCTCGTCCTCAACACGTCGGCGGTCACGGTGATCCCGGTGGCGATATTCACCTATCGAGCGACAATGGGGGCCGCGGACCCGACCGACGTCTTCCTCCCGCTCCTGATCGCGACGACCTGCTCGACCCTGGCCGGCCTCGTGGTCACGGCCGTCGTGCAGCGGCTGCGGCTGCGGGATCCCGTGATTCTCGCCTACGTCGCGGGTCTCGTCGCGCTCGTGGGGGGGCTGGTGGCGTACTTCAGCCAGCTCGACCGGGAGACCATGCAGGCCCAGTCCTCGCTCCTCAGCAGCTTCACCATCTTCAGCGTGATCATCCTCTTCATGGTCCTGGCCGTCCGGCGGCGGGTCTCCCTCTACGAGAGCTTCATCGAGGGAGCGAAGGAAGGCTTCGGGGTGGCGGTGGGGATCATCCCCTACCTGGTGGCGATGCTCGTGGCGATCGGCGTGCTGCGGGCCAGCGGCACGCTGGACATGCTCCTCGACGCGGTGCGCTGGGCCGTCACGGGGATGGGCCTCGACACCCGATGGGTTGACGGGCTTCCGACCGCGCTCGTCCGGCCCCTGAGCGGGAGCGGCGCCCGGGGCATGATGATCGAGACCATGAACATCCACGGGGCCGACTCCTTCGCCGGGCGTCTGGTCAGCGTGATCCAGGGAAGCACCGAGACCACCTTCTACGTGCTGGCCGTCTACTTCGGGTCCGTCGGCATCCGGAAGACTCGCCACGCGGTCGGCTGCGGCCTCGCCGCCGACCTCGCCGGAATCCTGGGCGCGATCGCCGTCACCTACTTCTTCTTTGGCTGAGCCGACACCCATGCCGGTCGGAGCCCGCACCGCGCTCGTGACGGCTTGCGTGCTGTGGGCGGTGTCGTTCGTGGCCACCAGGGTGGCGCTCGAGGCGGCGCCGCCGCTGGTGGTCGTGACCTTGCGGCTCCTCGTCTCGGCGGCGTGCTTCGTGCCGTGGGTGGCGGTCTCGGGTGGAGTGGCGGGCCTCGGTGGTGGGCGAGGGCTGCGGCACCTCTTCTGGCTGAGCCTCTTTGGGACCGGGCTTCACTACGGCCTGCAGACCGTGGGGCTGCAGTACACCACCGCCTCCAATGCGTCTCTCTATGCGGTCACGGCGCCGATCACGATCCTCCTGCTGTCGGCGATCGTGCTGGGCGAGCACGTCACCATCCGCAAGGGGCTCGGGGTGGCCCTGGCGCTCGCCGGCGTGCTGGTGGTGATGGGACCCCAGACCCTGACCACCCTCGAGGTCGACGCGCACGTCAAGGGCGACTTCCTGGTCCTGGTGAGCATCGTGATGTGGGGCCTGTTCACGGTCCTCGGCAAGAAGGCGACCGACGAGCTCGGGGCGTTCAAGGTGACGGCGTGGGTCACGTTGATCGGCGCACTGTGGATGCTTCCCGTGGGCTGGCTCGAGATGCGGGCGACGGGCTACTCGCTCGCGAGCATGACCGTCGAGGCCTGGGTGGCCGTAGCCTTCCTGGGTGTCGGATGCTCGTTCCTCGCGACCTTCCTCTACTTCGCCGCGCTCCAGCGCACGGAGTCCCAGAAGGTGGGCGTCTACCTCTACACGATCCCGCCCATGACCGCGGTGGTGGCGGTGCCGTACCTCGGCGAGACGCTCAGCGCCAACCTGGTCCTCGGCGCGGCCCTCGTGATCGCCGGGGTCGCCCTCACCGAGCGAGGGTAGCCCCTCAGTAGCGCCAGCTCGTGAGGTCGGCGCCGGGAGGCGCCGTCTTCAGGATCCTCTCCACGATCTTCGGGGCGAACATCTGGTTGAAGAGGCCGACGCCCGAGCGAGCGTCCCCGCGAGCGGGCCCCTGAAGCGCCCCCGCCGCGTGACCCAAAGCCTTGTGGTCCTTAGCAGGAGCTCGTCGTGGACGTGCGACGAGGAATCCACCGTTGACGTGTCAGAATCGACGGAGAGGGAGGCTGCCCATGGCCCCGTCCGCGCTGACCGCCGAGGAGCTGACTGCACTCGTCCAGAGGGTCTTCCAGCCCCGCGATGCCGATCGGGCCCTGGCCTTCATCGTCGACCTCCCGGATCGCGTGGTGCCCGACAACGAGCGCTGGCGGATCCGGCGCGAGCTGGCGGCGGCCTGGGCCGAG
This sequence comes from uncultured Acidobacteriota bacterium, assembly GCA_963700695.1. GTDB lineage: Bacteria > Acidobacteriota > Vicinamibacteria > Fen-336 > Fen-336 > JAJDNS01. The sequence goes on from CAVOYO010000012.1 coordinate 64,345, forward strand.
GCCCTTGCTTCAGCCAAGCCCGTGCACGGGCTGGACGTCCATCTCTACTGGTATCGGAACGCCCGCAGCAACAACGCGGACCTCCCCGAGGCGGCGTGGAGGCAGGGGGCGGGCCCGCGGCCAGGCACGGCCCACGACCTGGACGAAGCCGAGGCGGAGCCGCTCGATCAGGTGCTCACGACTCATCGGCTCGTGATCGCCCCGACGGAGTTCTCGGCCACCGCCCCCCTGAAGATGCTCGCTCGCAGGCTGGGCTTCCGGGCCGCGACCATGCCGGGGTTCGGTCCGCCGATGGTCCCCGCCCTGCGCCTGGACTACACGGAGATCAACCGTCGGGTCCGCCTCCTCAAGGCGCTCCTCGACCGCGCCGCCTTCGCCGATCTCGTCTTCACCGTCGACGGCTCGGGTACCCGGTCGCTGCGCCTCGACCTGAGGCATCGAACCGGCCACGCGTCCGGCGGGCTCTTCCCCGATCCCGGGACCGCCGGCAACCTGCCCTCCGGCGAGTCCTACATCGTGCCCTATGAGGGCGAGCGGCCGGGCGAGCCCAGCACGAGCGCGGGGGTGCTCCCCGTGCAGTTCGGAGACGAGGTCGTCGAGTACCGGATCGACGAGAACCGAGCCGTCGAGGTCCTCACCGACGGCCCCCACTCGCGGCGCGAGGCCGAGCACCTGGCCCGGGAGCCCGCTTACGGGAACATGGCCGAGCTGGGTCTCGGCGTCCTCGGCGATTTCGGCATCGAGCCGATCGGCGAGGTGCTCCTCGACGAGAAGCTGGGCCTGCACATCGCCTTCGGACGCAGCGAGCACTTCGGGGGCCGGGTCGGGCCGAAGCAGTTCAGCCGCCCCGAGGCCGTCGTCCATCAGGACCGCGTCTATGTGCCCGCCATCCAGCCCCGCGTGGTCCCGACGCGCGTCGACCTGCACCGCGCGGATGGCCTGAAGCTGAAGCTGATGCGGGACGGGCAGTACGTCATCGACTTCGACGACGACGTCTCCGCCTGAGCGCGACCTCGAACTGAAGGATGCAGAGACGGTGCGGCCGAGGGGATCGCGCGTGCCGCCGAAGCCCGAGCCCCATCCCATTGCCGGTTCTTCTCATGAGCTGCGGTACTGGAAGGGCGCCAGGTTCTTGACAAAATGGACTTAGAAATGCCATTCTGCGACTCAAAATGGAAATCCAGAGACGATTCTTCAGGATTCCGGACCAGAGTTTCTTCCTCTTTGGCCCACGGGGGACGGGGAAGTCCACCTGGCTCCGCCACGAGTTGCCCGAGGCGGTGTTCCTCGATCTCCTTCGCCCAGAGGTCCATCGGGAGCTGAGCGCGCGTCCAGAGCGGTTGCGTGAGCGCGCCCTGGGCGTGCCGGGGGGATCCACGGTGGTGGTCGACGAGGTGCAGCGCCTCCCGGAGCTGCTCAACGTCGTCCACGAGCTCATCGAGTCCGGCCCACCGCGGCGCTACGTCCTCACCGGCTCTTCGGCCAGGAAGCTCAGGCGCGGCGGCGTCGATCTGCTCGCGGGCCGGGCTCTCCACCGCACGCTCCATCCGTTCATGGCCTCAGAGCTGCCGGAGTTCCGTCTCCAAGATGCTCTGGAGCGGGGCCTCCTTCCCCTCGTCGTCGCCTCCTCGAGCCCGAAAGAGGTCCTGGACGCGTATGTCTCTCTCTACCTCGAGCAAGAGGTGCAGCTCGAGGGCTGGGCCCGCAACGTCGGCGACTTCGCACGCTTCCTGGAGGTGACCAGCTTCTCGCACGGATCCGTTCTCAACGTCGCGAACCTTGCCCGCGAGTGCGCGGTCCAGCGAAAGACCGTAGCGGGGTACATCGAGGTGCTCGAGGACCTCCTGCTCTCGTTCCGACTGCCGGTGTTCTCGCGGCGTGCCCGACGACAGACGAGCGTGCACCCGAAGCTCTACTTGTTCGATGCCGGTGTCTTTCGGTCGCTGCGGCCTCGCGGACCGCTCGACCGGCCGGAGGAGATCGAGGGCGCTACCCTCGAGGGTCTCGTGGCCCAGCACCTACGAGCCTGGATCGCGTACTCCGGGGCGGAGGCGCGGCTGTTCTTCTGGCGCACCCGCTCGGGAGTGGAGGTGGACTTCGTCGTCCACGGCGAGGCCGGCTTCTGGGCTATCGAGGTGCAGAACTCGATTCGCGTCCGGGCGGGCGACCTGCGCTCCCTGAAGACATTTGTCTCCGACTACCCGGAATGCACGCCTCTTCTCCTGTACCGAGGCGACGACCGGCTGCGGGTCGACGGGATCCTCTGCGCGTCGGTCGAGGAGTTCCTGCGTGAGATGCGGCCCGATCGGGGTCTGACCGCGTTCGCAAAGTAGGAGGCTGCCGGCGTAACCGGCCGGGGTGCCAGCTCCGCTCGACGGCGCGACGAGGCATCCATGGGGGCTCGTCTAGCGTTCTGATCTCGGGTGGCTCGTTTGCCAGTCGGGGTTGGCTACGAATCGAGGGTTTGCGCTCGCTCAGCGGTCAGATACCGAACGAAACCCCGACGGTCAGCCGAAAGCCGGAGAGATCCAGGTCGAAGTCCCCGAGCCGGCCGTCCGATGAGCCCTCGGGCCAGTCGTTGGTGGGCCGCTCGAGATCCACGCTCCCCCAGGGTGCGCTGAGGCTGTCCTCCGTGAGTGCCCACTCTCCTTCCCACACGACCCTCTCGCCTTCACGGATCTGACTCCCCGGACCCGAAGGGCTCGTCACCCTCTGATACGCGTAGCCGCCCTCGGCGAAGAGAGCGAACCTCCCGCCCATCGCGAATCGGAACCCGAGCCCAACCTCCGCGGCGATGCCGGTTCCCTGGCCGCTGCCATCGAGCCCTCCCGCCGTCTCGAAGACGAGCCCGTTCATGTCGGGTCCCCGCATCGAGAAGGCGTAGCTCCAATCGGACACGTACTCGAAGTCGGCGAAGAGGGGTCCCCCCAGGAGGAACCCCTCCAGCGTGAGCTTGCTTCCCAGGGGCCGGCCGAGGTGAATCCCCACGAGCGGAGCCCAGGCTTTGACCGAGAGAGTGTAGGGCGAATAGGACAGCTCTTCGATCGTCTGATTACCGTCGTACTCCTGGCGTGTGTACTGGGAGAGCACGTCGTTCGACCCTCCGGCGGTGAGGTATTGGAGCCCCACCGAGAAAGCGAGTGTCGCGTTCTGCCGCCGCGTCACCCTCAACCCCAGGGACCGCGAGGCGTCGATCGTGGACCTCTCGCCCGATTGCTCCCGTTCCCAGGACGCGATCTGGCCGCTGTTCCGCAGGGCGTCCAGCTGAGAATCGAACAGGTGCTGCTGGACCTGCTGGTCGTAGCCCTGAAGGCGGTTCAGGTCCGTGCCCGCCGCGCTGGCCAGGCCTCCGTACGCTTCGACCACGTACCGTCGCTGCTCCCACGATCGCTCGGGAACGGTCTCACCCGGGACCGCGCCCTGCGCCCATGCGCGGGGGCCTGCCCCGAACGCGCCGATCGAGAGGAGGACGAGGACAACACGTGAAGTCTTCATGTCGAGTGCCTCCTCTCACTCCGCGGTCAAGCCCGCATCCGCCAGCCAGGAGGTGACGTCGCGGTTGAAGTCGTCGGGCTGGGTCAGCGAGACGGCGTGGCAGCTCGTGGCATAGACCGGAAAGCGAATCGTTCTCGTGCCGACGGCCGGGAGGTTCGCGTTTCCATCCGACCTGTACTCGAGGACGATCTGTCCCGGCCGCGCCGCGCCCGCCGGCAGCAGCCGCTCGTGCCGGACATTCGTCAGGATCTCCGTGTGCCGGGCGAGCGCCGCGGGGATGGCCTCGGAGTAGACCACCAGATCCAGAGCGGCGTTCGTGACGAAGGTGCGCACGTGCGCCACGTTTGCCAGGAACATGCGGCCGAAACGGGGCACCCGGTAGTTGACCTCGTACCCGCGCACCCGGGCGACGTTGAAGAAGTGAAAGGCCCAGTTGGCCTCCCGGTTGAGGCCGAGGAAGTACCGGTCCCACGGCTGCAGCGGGCCGAACACCGATTCCACGTCCCCGGGCTCGACCAGCGCGAGCCACTCCTCCGTTCGGCCCAGACTCAGGAACAGCAGCTCGTCGAGGGAGTCGTCGCCGCCCGCCGCCGTCCGGCCCTCGCTGTCGTAGTTCTGGTCGTACACACGGTAGGCCCGCGATCGATTGGAGGCGTACAGCCCCGGAATCCGCGTGACGTCGGTCCCCGTGACGAGCGAGAGCTGCGACGTGAAGCGGAGGAGCCGGCCCGCGTTCGCGAAGAAACTGGTCAACCACCCGGCCGGCTTGGTGTAGGTGTACGGGTCGCGTCCCGCCACGTTCTCGATGTACTCGAAGGGGTCCGGGAACCGCCGTGGGTCGTAGGGGATCCCCACCTCGCGGCCGATCTGGTACAGCACGGAATCGGGCTGCCTCCACAGGTGCTCCGTGACCTCCCACTGATAACCCATGCTGAGGGTCGGCTGGACGAGGACCTGGTGGCCAAACTGCCTGGCGACGACCTCGGGAGGGACGATGCGCCCCTGGTACTCCGGAAAGACCGCCTCGAGGTGCGTCTGGATCTCCGTGGCGAGGGCCGGGTCCTGGTACATCTCCGTCCCATCGCCGTATGAGCCGTAGTTCAGCAGCAGATGCAGCATGGCCGTCGCGCGCGCGCCTCCGAAGCTCTCGCCCACGATGACGACGGGGTTGTCGCGAAGCTCGGAGTGCCGGGCGAGAAACCGCAGCAGCAGGCGGACGACCTCGGCCCCGTCGAAGAAGGTGTTGAAGTTTTGAGCGTTGAACTCCCGGAACCGGGTGTCCCAGTCCTCCACGTCGTTCAGCACGCTGTAGGAGAACCCGGTCTGCCGGGGATCGACGTAGAGCAGGTTCCCGAGGCGCGTCCAGGACGTGGGATTCGGTATGTACTGGTTGCCTCCTCCGCTCTCGATGCTGTTGTCCAGGGTGTAGCGGGACGTGTTCATGCTCATCAGGCCCGAGCTCGACGCAGATCCCGGGCCACCGTTGAAGAACACGAAGAGAGGCCGTGCCGCGGGGTCGCGGTCGGCGGCGTGGAAGCTGTACCAGATCCGAGCCTCGGAGGACGTGAGCTCCAGCCGCGACGCGCGACTGCCGTAGTGGAAGTGGAAGTCCACCGGCTCCATGGCGATGAAACCCGCTTCGTTCTGGAGAGCCCGAGCCTCCGCCGCGCTCCAGTGGAGCGCGGCCAGAAGGCCCGTCGAGAAGACGAAGATGTGAAGTAAGCGGAGCAATCGCTTCATGTCGTCCTCCGCGTTTGATTGGCTCGCAGGCACCAGCGAGGTTCAACCCGGGGCCGATAGCCCACGCCTATCCTAGTCCTGTTGTCGAGCGGCGTCGCGAGGTGCCTGCGCCGCGCCCACGTTCGCTCGGCGCGTCGACGCAGCGATCGGGCCGCCCGCTCGTCCGCCCCGGCGTGCCCCCCGTCACCGAGGAAGGCCCGTCCTTCTGCGACAATAGGGCCGCTCGAGAGAGGGAGGCAATCATGGTCAAGTGGATCATCGGGCTTCTGATGCTCCTGCTGGTGGCAGGCGGGGCCATCGGCTACTGGCTGTTCGGCAACCAGCAGGCGGAGCTCGCTGCGACCAACGAGCAGCTGGTGACGGCTCGGCAGGACGCCGCGGAGTACCGCCGGCGCGCAGCCGATCTCGACGCCATCCGTGCGCGGCTCGAACAGGCCAGCGCGGAGCTGCGGGAGGAGGTCGAGAAGAAGGAGGGCGAGCTGACCCGCCTTCACTCTGCGCAGGACGAGCTGCTGAGCGAGCTGGAGCAGGAGATCGCGGACAAGCAGGTCCAGGTCGAACGGATCCGCGATCAGCTGCGCGTCGACATGGTCGACGAGGTGCTGTTCGACTCGGGGGAGTCCGCCCTCAAGCCGGAGGGCATCGCCATCCTGAGGAAGGTCGGGGGCGTCCTGAAGAAGACGGAGGGCCGCACCATCGAGGTCCAGGGCCACACCGACAACATTCCCATCCGGGGCGCGCTCGCGCAGCGGTTCCCGACGAACTGGGAGCTCTCGGCCGCCCGCGCCACGAACGTGGTCCGGTTCCTTCAGGACGAGGCCGGGGTCGACCCGAGCGTCCTCTCTGCCGCGGCTCGCTCGGAGTATCAGCCCCGGGCCTCCAACGACACCGAGGAGGGTCGGCGCGAGAATCGCCGCATCGAGATCCTCCTCGGGCCAGGAGGATCGGCCTCGCCGACGTTGGTCTCGACGGCAGTGACCGAAGAGCCCGTGCCCTGAGCCCGCGCCCGAGAGCGCTCCTTGCGATCCCCGAGCCCGCTCCGCGCCTGGCTGCCCGGGGCCCTCATGGGCCTCGTCGCGGTGGCGATGTTCGGGGGCGCCCTCTTCGGCGGCCGGACGCTGTTCGAGCGTGACATCGCCGTCCTGTACTTGGGCGAGTCGGAGTCGTTTGCGCGGTGTCTCGCCTCCGGGGCCTGGCCCCTCTGGAACCCGCACGTCGGGTTCGGCCAGCCGATGCTGGCGGATCCCGGCCAGCAGGTGCTGTACCCACCGACCTGGCTGAACCTGCTGGTGTCTCCGGAGACCCACTACGCGCTCTACTCGGCCGGGCACCTCCTGCTCGCCGGCCTTGGTGCGTTCCTGCTGGCCCGCGAATTGCGTGTGTCTCGCCCCGCGGCCACCGTGGCCGCCCTCGTCTGGATGCTTTCGGGGCCGCTCCTCTCCACCGTGAGCCTGTGGCAGCACTTCGCGGGGGCGGCCTGGATCCCGTGGGTCCTGTGCGCGCAGGAGAGGGCCCTGCGCCGCCGCTCGGCCCGCGCATCTGTCGTCTGGGGGGTGGCACTCACCGGGCAGCTCCTCACGGGCTCGATCGACATGACGCTGCTCGGGTTGATACCCGGGGCGTTGCTGGCCGTTCGACGCGTGAGGCGCCCGGCCGCCGCTCGACGAGTGCGACGGCTGGTGCACGCCGTGATCCCCGCCGCGGTCACCGCCGTGGGCCTCAGCGCCGCCCTGTGGGTGCCGGCTCGGGAGCTCCTCGGGCGGACGATGCGAGCCGAGCAGCTCGACGCGCTCCAGCTCTTCTGGTCCATCCATCCGTTCCTTCTCCTGCAGACGCTGCTGCCGCTCCCGGTCCAGGACCTCCCGCTGAGGATGGGGCTGCGCGAGCCACTGTTCGGAGCGGTGAGCCCGCTCCTGGCGTCGATCTATCTCGGGGCCGCCGGGGCGCCGCTGGTGGCGGCGGCGTTCGGTCTGCGGCGCCGCGGTCTCCTGTGGGTCCTGTGCGTCAGCGGCGTGATCGGGGCTCTGATCGCGGTGGGACCGCACACCCCGTTGCCCGGGCTGCTCACCGGGCTCGTGCCTGGCCTTCGGCTGTTCCGCTTTCCCGCGAAGGCGATGGTGCTCGTGGCGCTCGTCTGGGCCATGCTGGCGGGCCTGGGCGTCCATCGTCTGCGGCAGCCGCTCCCGCCCGGATACTGGCGCCACGCCCGGATCTGGGTGGGGGTCCTCCTGCCCGTCGTCACGCTCTTCGTTCTCTGGGCCGGCTCCGAGAGTGTCGCGCTCCTTCTCGAGCCCGTGCCCTCTGGACCCGAGCGGGCCGCGCTCTTCGGACCGCTCGCGCGGAGGGCCGGCCTCGCGGGGATCCTCGCCGCGGGCGTCGGCCTGGTGCTGCTGAGGCGTCCCCTGGGGGCCCGCGCCCCGCTGGTGGCGGCCTCGCTGGTGGTGATCGACCTGGCCGTGGCCCACTCCGGCCTGAACCCGACCGTCCCCCGCCCGCTCCTCGCCCGCCCGCCCGAGACCCTCCGCGCGCTCGACGCCCCACCGCCGCGGCGGATTCTCCATTTCGAGTACGCCGGGCGCATCTTCGACAAGGCGTACCGGCGCGCGCTCTTCACGTTTCCTCCGCCGGCGTTGCCGAACCCGCTGGGCGAGGACGGCTCGATTGCCCTCGGCCTGAACCTCTCGCTCGGCGGGACCCTCGCGGCCCGCCGGGGTCTATTCGGAAGCTTCGGGCTGGAGCCCGTCGTCGTGGCCACGCGCCGACATCACGAGCTCACGTACCTGCTCGCTCGCTCGGAGGAGACCCCGGCCCACCTCCGCCTGCTCCAGCTCGGGGGGGTCCAGCACGTGCTCGCGTTCCACGACGAAGGCCTCGAGCCGCTGGAGAAGGTCGCCTCCATCGTCACGCCCCTGGTGCGTGCCGTGGGGGTCTTTCGGGTTCCGGACCCCCTGCCTCGGGTCTTCGTCGTCGGGGGTGTGCGTAACCCGGTGGGTGACGACAGCCCCGTGATGCTGCTCGACCCGGGCTTCGATCCTCTCCGCGAGGTTCTGCTGGCAGACACGCCCCCGCGACCGGCGGATCCGGGCTTCCGGGGGGAGGCCCGTCTCCTCGATCTCGGGTTCGACGCCGTACGGGTCGAGGTCGAGTCCAGCGGCCCCGCACACCTGGTCGTGCTCGACGCGTGGGACCCGGGCTGGCGGGCGTCGGTCGACGGCGTCGCGGCCCCCTTGCGGCGCGCGAACTTCGCGTTCCGGGCCGTGCCGGTGGCCCCCGGCCGCCATCTCGTGGAGCTGCGCTACCGCCCGCGGTCCGTATTCGCAGGGCTTGCCGTCTCGGCGGCCACGACCCTCGCGCTGCTTCTTTTCCTGGGGGTCGGTGTTCGACGGCGCCGCGCCGGGTAGTATCCTCAGGCGCGCGAAAGGAGACCGCCGATGGCCCGCACCGACCCGCACTCGTACTTTGACGATGCTCAGCCCCGAACGCGGCACCTCGGGCTAGAGCTCGAGGTGGACTTCGAGGGGCGCAGCCTCTACGGATGGGCCTTGCTCGACCTGGGCGAGCCGTCCTCCGGCCCCCTGGATCTCGACACCAAGGGTCTCGAGATCCACTCGGTCGAAGGGGAGGACGAGGAGGAGATCCCCTTCGAGCTCGGCAGGGAAGAGCCGGTCCTGGGACGCCGCCTGCGGCTCGACCTGCCGCCCGGCACCCGCCGGCTGACGGTCGAGTACTCGTCGTCTCCGGACGCCATCGGGCTTCAGTGGCTGGACCCCGCGCAGACCGAGGGAAAGCGCCACCCCTTTCTCTTCAGCCATTTCCAGCCCATCCACGCCCGGACCTGCATGCCGGTCCAGGACTCGCCGCGTGCGCGGGTGACCTACCGGGCGGCGATCACCGTGCCCAAGGCCCTGACCGCGGTGATGTCGGCGGGACCGGTCGGAGAGCAGCCCGGCGACCGGCCCGGCACACGCACCTTCCTCTTCGACATGCCCCAGCCCATCCCGACCTACCTCATCGCGCTGGCGGTGGGGGATCTGGACTCGCGCGACCTCTCGCCCCGCTCGCGGGTCTGGGCGGAGCCGGCGACGGTCGAGGCCGCGGCCCACGAGTTTGCCGGGATCGAAGACATGATCGAGACGGCGGAAGGGCTCTTCGGTCCCTACGAGTGGGACCGCTACGACATGATCGTCCTGCCGCCCTCGTTTCCGTACGGGGGCATGGAGAACCCCCGCCTGACCTTCCTGACCCCGACCCTGCTGGCGGGAGACCGCTCGCTCGTCGACGTGGTGGCCCACGAGCTGGCGCACTCCTGGACCGGGAACCTGGTCACCAACGCCAACGTCGACCACTTCTGGCTGAACGAAGGCTCCACCGTGTGGGCCGAGCGCCGCATCGTCGAGGCCCTGCACGGCGAGGACGCGGCCGTCCTCGGCTGGGCCATCGGAGAGAAGGCCCTGCGGGCGGAGTTCGAGAGGTTCGGTGCCGACGCCACGATCACGCGCCTGCGCAACGATCTGCGGGACACGGATCCCGACGACGTGTTCTCGTCGATTCCCTACGAGAAGGGCTCTCGGTTCCTGGTTCTCCTCGAGCGAACGGCGGGCCGAGAGCGCTTCGATGCCTTCATCCGCCGCTACATCGAACGCTTCCGGTTCACCTCGATCACCACCGAGGAGTTCATGGAGTTCGTCGAGAAGGAGCTGCCCGGCGTCGCCGCCGAGGTGGACGCCCAGAGCTGGCTCTACGAGACGGGGATGCCGCCCAATGCGCCGGTGTTCCGCTCGGCCCGGCTCGAGGCCCTGACCGCCCTCGCCGCCGACTTCGAGCGCAGCGTCCGTCCGACCCCGGAAGACGTCTCCTCGTGGTCGCCCGCGGAGATGCTCGTGTACCTGCAGCACCTGCCGCGACCTCTCGACGAGGAAGCCTGTCGTTGGCTCGACCGGAACCTGGAGCTGACGTCCCGCGGCAACTACGAGATCCTCGTCGAGTGGCTGACCATCGCCGCCGCCTCCGACTACGAGCCCGCCTTTCCGCGCCTCCGGAAGGTGCTTCTCCGCGTAGGACGCATGAAGTACCTGAGACCCCTGTACAAGGCGCTGGGGGGCCACCCGCGCACCCGCGAGCTGGCCCGTGAGGTCTACGCCGCCGCCTCGCCCGGCTACCACGAGCTGTCACGCCGTGCGTCCGAAGGGGTGATGGATCAGTACCCCGTGTGATGCCATGAGTGAGAACGACCCGCAGACGCCCCTGGACGACGACCGCCTGCCCGAGAACGCCTTCCGCGAGCTGCGGGCTGGCGAGGACTACGTGCCCGTCATCCCGCACGAGAAGCTCGTTCCCGAGGTGACGGTCCGCTCTGTCGTCCAGGGCATCCTCTGGTCGATCGTCTTCTCGGCGGCGGCGACGTATCTCGCCCTCAAGCTGGGACAGGGCATCGAGTCCGCCATACCGATCTCCATCCTCGCCGTCGGCTTCTCGGCCCTGATCGTCCACACCCTTCGCGCCCGAGCCTCCACCCTCGTCGAGAACGTGAACGTCCTCGCCATTGGTGCGACCTCGGGCATCGTCGCCGGCGGGTCGGTCTTCACCATGCCCGCCGTCTTCATCCTCGGACTGGAGGGGCGATCCTCCTACTTCCAGATCTTCCTCGTGCCCCTCCTGGGGGCGCTCCTCGGCGTCTTCTTCCTCGCCCCCTTCCGGCGCTACTTCGTGCGCGATCTGCACGGGAAGCTGCCGTACCCCGAAGCACGGGCAACGACCGAGATCCTGATGGCGGGCAGGCGCGGTGGCCGGAGCGCGTTCGTGCTGACCTACTCCGCCATCCTGGCCGCGATCTTCGACTTCGTCGGGCCGTCGATGCGGGGCTGGGCCGAGAACTTCTCGACCGGGGCGATTGGCGCTCTGCAGGGGTTCACCGACAAGTACAAGGCCGTCTTCACCCTGAACACCTCGGCCGCGGTGCTTGGGCTGGGCTACATCATGGGGCTCGACTACGCGTCGATCATCTTCGCGGGGTCGATGGTCTCGTTCTTCGTCCTGGTGCCCGTGTTCGCCTACCTGGGGCAGTACATCGAGGGGCCGATCACGGCGGGGCTGCCGGCGCTGGCCGCGATGCCGGCGGAGGACATCTTCTTCGAGTACGTCCGACCCATCGGCATCGGCGGCATCTTCGCCGCCGGCATCATCTCGATCGTGAAGATGTCGCCGGTGATCGTGCAGGCCTCCCGTCAAGCGCTGGGCGAGATCGCCCGGCTCGTGCGGGGCGGCGTCCAGGAAGAGAGCGTGGTGCGCACGGACCGTGCTCTTCCCATGTCGGCCAACCTCATCGGGATCGCGGCGACGGGTCTCGCCGTCTTCCTCTACTTCCGTTTCTCGGTCCTGGCCGCCAACGAGAGGGCGACCGCGGTCGCCTTCGCGGCCACGGTGCTGGCCCTCGTGATCGCATTCCTCTTCGCCGCGGTCTCGGCCTGGGCCATCGCGATGATCTCCATCACCCCGATCTCCGGGATGACCCTCACCACGCTGATCGTGACGGCGGTCGCCCTGTCGGCCATGGGGCTCGCCGGAGAGGAGGGGATGCTGCAGGTCCTGCTGATCGGCGGCGTCGTGTGCACGGCGCTCTCGATGAGCGGCTCCCTCGTGACGCAGTACAAGATCGGCTACTGGCTCGGGGCCACGCCCCGGCGGATCGAGATCTCGAACCTCCTCGCCTCGGTCATCGCCTCCGCCGCCACGACCGCGGTCATCCTGCTCCTGGCGCAGGTCTACGGGTTCTCCCCTGGCCCCGAGCACCCGAACCCCCTGGCCGCGCCGCAGCCCAACGCCATGGCCGCGGTCCTGCGCGGGGTCATGGGGGAGGCCGGGGCGCCCTGGTTCCTGTACGGCCTGGGCGCGGTCTTCGCGGTGTCGGCCGAGTTCTGCGGCATCTCCGCACTGGCCTTCGCCCTGGGCATGTACCTGCCGATGGAGCTCAACTCTCCCCTCGTGATCGGGGCGCTCGTGGCCTGGCTGCTGAAGCGGTCCTCTCCCGACTCCGCCCTCGCCAAGGCCCGTCACGACAAGGGGACGCTCATCGCCTCCGGGTTCATCGCCGGCGGGGCCCTCGTCGGCGTGTTCGCGGCGCTGCTCCGCTTCGTGGAGGACTCGGCGGGGGTGGTGATCGTGCCCGACCTCACGAAGGCCGCGTTCCTCGGGATGGGGGCCTGGCTGGACTCCTGGGGGAACTGGCTCGGCCTCGTCGTCTTCCTGCTGCTCGGGGCATACGTCTACTGGGACTCGCAGCGGGAGCGGCCCGAGTAGGCATCGCCCCGGTTGGGAACGGCCTCCGGCTAACGGAATGTTCCGAGAGCGACGTCCGCAATACCCGCTGCTCAGAACACAGTCATCCTGAGGAACCCGTCAGGGCCGTGCGACGAAGGATCCGCCATAGACGTTGACGGCGGGTCGGTGACGGCTCCAGGAAAACGGAAGGTTCCGACAGCGACGTCCATCCACCGCTCCTGGAACGGCCACAGGTTCCGAGAGCGACATCCATCCACCGCTCTCGGAACGAGGGGATCTTCTTCCCCCTTCTCGGGCTGAACCCCGAGGCTCTGGGACATGGTGTTCGGAACCTTCCGCAACCCCCGGCTCTGCCAAAGGCCGCCTGAGAAGAACGACGCGGGCAGTCCGTGGAAATGACGGGGCACCGATGTGAGGTAGACTCCGGTCCGATCTGCCTGGACATCGCCCGCCACCCCCGGGGAATCGAGGGCGGCGGCCAGGCTTCGCCCAGGGAGAAGGGAGAGCCCGCATGAAGCGCAGCGCGTTCGCCGTCTGGCTGGTGTTCCTCATCTTCTTCGTCATCTCGCTGGTGACGAACATCCTGGGGTCGATCATCCCGAACATCATCGAGGACTTCCGTCTCAGCCTGTTCGTGGGCAGCCTCGTGGCGTTCTCCTTCTTCATCGCCTACGGCGTCATGTCGATTCCCGCGGGAGTGCTCCTCGAGCGATTCCGTGAAAGGCCGGTCCTCGTCGCCTCTTTCGTCCTCGCCTTCGTGGGATCGATCGCCTTCGCGACGACACCTCGCTTTGGGGTGATGCTGCCCTCGCTCTTCCTGATCGGCGCTGCCTTCGCCATGCTGCAGGTGGCGATCAACCCCCTCCTCCGGGTGGCGGGCGGGGAGGAGAACTTCGCTTTCAACTCGGCGGCGGCCCAGCTCATCTTCGGGCTGGCCTCGTTCCTGAGCCCCTGGCTCTACGCCTACCTGGTCCAGGGCCTGCAGGCCGACCAGTCGGCCAATGCCCTGATCGCCGCCCTCGCCCGTGTCGTCCCGGAGTCGCTCCCCTGGGTGTCGCTCTACTGGGTGTTCGCCGTCATCTGTCTCGTGATGCTCGTGGTGGTGGCGGCGGCGCGGCTGCCGGTGGTCGTGCTCAAGGAGGACGAGCGGGCGGGGGCGGTGGCCACCTACAAGGAGCTCCTCCGCAAGCCCGTCGTCTGGCTCTTCTTCTTCGGCATCTTCATGTACGTGGGGATGGAGCAGGGCGTGGCGAACTGGATCTCGAAGTTCCTGGCGACCTACCACGGCTTCGACCCGCTGGAGGAGGGAAAGTCGGCGGTGTCCTACTTCTGGGGCCTCATGACCGCCGGGTGCATCCTTGGCCTCATCCTCCTGAAGCTCTTCGACAGCCGTCGCGTCCTCATCGGCTTCGCCGCCGCGGCCATGCTCGCCCTCACCCTGGCCCTCCTCGGGCCGGCCGAGGTGTCACTCTGGGCCTTCCCCGCGATCGGTTTCTGCGCTTCCGTGATGTGGCCGATCATCTTCTCGCTGGCCCTCAACTCGATGGACCGGCACCACGGGGCCTTCTCGGGGATTCTCGTGACCGGGATCGTGGGCGGCGCCCTCCTGCCTCCGGTGGTGGGAGGGCTCGGGGATCTTCTCGGGCTGCGCTACGGGATGATGATCCTCTATCTGCCCCTGGGCTACATCCTCTCGATCGGCGTCTGGGCGAAGCCGCTCATCACCAACGCCACGATCCGGGACGCGAAGAAGGTCGAAGGCAATCCGGCTTGACCGGCGCGCGGCCGGGCCCCTCGAGGGTCCGGCGCCGCGGCACCCGGAGGTGCGCGACGAGGAGTCACAGGAGTCCGAGCCCCCCGACACCCTTGCCTGGGTCGGGCAGGTCTGGGGGCCTCGTCGCCGAGCGCGGAGAGGGCGCGGTCTTCTACTGAGTGGCCGGTCGACCACTCGGCACGACCGCACCACGAAGACGGCCCCGGGAAGGGCGTGAAGGCGTCCTCCCCGGGGCCGGTGGCGGGCGACGAGGCCCGGGCGGGGCCTCGTCGTCGTCTCTAGAACACGAACTTGATGGCGTACTGCAGCTGGCGGGGGTCGCCGACGCCGGTCCGCAGGAAGCCGTCGAAGTTGAAGAGCAGGTTCGTGCTCAGCGGGTTGATGCGGTTCTCGCTGTTGAAGGTGTTGAACATCTCGATCGTCGGGACGAGCCGGTACTGCTTGTTCGACCCGAAGTGGATGGGCCAGGCCAGGCGCCAGTCGAAGGAGTTGTACTTGTTGTTCTTGCGCTCGCTGTTGCGGCCCCGGTCCACGCCGTCGAGAACGCGAGGGCTTGCGGTGATCGGCTGGGCCGAGCGGACCTGCCAGCGGACGTTGATGTCGAGGGGGCCCAGCTCGCCAAAGCCGTACACGTTGAAGCGGTGCCGGATATCGCGGTCGGAGTAGCCGAAGTCCTTCTCGAGGTCGGAGATGTCGTAACTGCGGTCGGTGAACGGGTCCCGCTCGTTGGAGTCGGTGTCCTTGTCCGTGGAGTAGACGTAGTTGGCGTCGAACTGGAAGCCGTTCGAGTAGCGCTTGCGGAGGCCCACGGTCAGGCCGCGGTACTCCGACCGGCCGCGGCTGTTGGTGACGAAGACGTCGCCGAGCGCCGGGCCAAACGGCCCGGGCCCGTAGGCGACGGTGTTGCCGGTGCCGGGCGCGACGTCGCAGCACTCGCCGGGCGTGCGGTTGATCTGGAGGAAGCGGGTCAGGTTCTCGCCCTTTGACCAGGTGAAGTCCGCGTAGGCCGCCACGTCGCTCACGATCTCCCGCTCGACGGCCACGTTCCAGGTGGTGATCCGGGGGTTCTTGTAGTCCTTGTCGAACACGCGAATCCCAGTGAAGTCGGGGAACACACCCGGGGGGTTGGGCGAGGGCGCGAAGACCCCGGGCCAGGTGGGCATGGGAACGCCGAACGTCGCCAGCTCCGAGGAGCGGAACTCGGTTCGCTGCTGCAGGCCGTTGGTCGTCACCGACCCGACCTGGCTGAGCATGTTCTGCCGCGGGTTGTAGATGCCGAAGTTGCCTCGCACCAGCGTCTTCGCGTCGTTGCCCACGTCCCAGGCGAAGCCCAGGCGTGGCTGCCACATGTCCCACTGGTCCGGGATCGTGCCGTCGGAAGGGAACGTCGGGTCGCCGATGAGCTGCGCGTAGGCTGTCGTCGCGGGGTCCACCGTCTCCGGCATGAGCTGTGCGTCCCAGCGCAGCCCGTAGTTCAGTGTGAGGTTCGGCCGCACCTTCCATTTGTCCTGGACGAAGAAGCCAAACTCGTCGTTGGTGATCCTCGAGGCGCCCGGGGGAGGAACGCCTTCGAACCCGGTTCCCACGTCCTGCAGGTAGAGGAACAGCGGGCCACCGGCGAAGCTCGATCCCGCCGGGCACGAGGCGGGGGCGGTGACGTAGCTACCGTCCGTGCAGCTGATGGTGTTGGGCCCGAACCCGCCCGGCGCCGCCGGCGAGGCGTAGCGCAGGAAGCCGGCCGCGGAGCCGAAGAGATAGCGGCCCGTGAAAAAGCCTCGGAACACCTGGTCGTTCAGGCTGTGGGTCCAGTCCCCGCCGAACTTGATGGTGTGCTCGCCCTTCACGACGGTGAAGGTGTCGCGGAGCTGGGTGCGCCAGAAGGTCTCGTCGACGCTGGGCTGGAGGAAGAACGGGTCGCCGAAGCGGAAGGAGGGACCGAAGCCGATCCCGGTGTCGGCGGCCAGGCCGGACCCGTTGGCGGTGCGGGGCCGGATCTCCCGCGAGTAGGTGAAGTGAAACTCGTTCACCTTCGTCGGGGAGACCGTGCTGAAGAGGTTGGCGTTCAGCACGTTGATCCGGGCCGGATCGCCCTCGGTGCCGTTGGCGGAGTTGCCAAAGGTCGCCACGTCGAAGGTCTCGTTCTCCTTCTTGGAGTGGTTGAAGTTCCAGGAGACCGCGAGGGTGTTGGTGTCGTTGATGTTCCAGTCGACCTTGAGCAGGCTGGCGACGGTCGTGGCGGGGTGCGCGATGGGTCGCCCGTCGTCTATGCCCACGTTGTCCCGGAGGAAGTTGAGCAGCGCCACCCGCTGGCAGTCGGAGCTCGAGTTGATGAGATCCTCGTTCGCGGGCACCGTGGGGTTGGAGATGGGGCAGGGCTCGCCGATCGGGACCGACAAGTTCGGCCGGGTGAAGTCCCCGGTGATGCCCTCCAGGGCGAAGAAGTAGAACAGCTTGTCCTTCTTGATCGGGCCGCCGATGGTGCCTCCCCACTGCTCGCGACGGAAGTCCTCGAGGCGGGTCCCGTCGGAGAGGTCGCCCGTCAGGGCCTCGTTGCGGCCGTAGAAGAACAGGCTGCCGTGGGTATTGTTCGTCCCCGACTTCGAGATGACGTTGACCACGCCCCCAGCGGTGCGGCCAAACTCGGCGTTGGCCCCGGAGGCCACGACCTGGAACTCCTTGACCGCCTCGATGGTGATGTCGACCGACACTCTCTGGCCCCCCACCTGCTCGCCGAAGAAGCCGTTGTTGTAGTCGCCGCCGTCGAGGGAGATGTTGTTGAAGATGCCCCGTTGGCCGGCAAAGGTGATCGAGTCGCCGTCCGGACCCTGGACGATCGCGACCCCGGGGGTGAGGGTGAGGAGGTCCTCGAACTTGCGACCGAGGTTCGGGGTGGTCTCGAGCGTGAGCTGGTTCAGGGTGCTGCTCGAGGTCGTGGCCCGGGTGTCGATGATGTCGGAGCCGGTGACGGTGATCGTCTCCTCGGTGCCCGAGACCGTCAGGGACGGGCGCAGGGTCAGCGTCTGGCCGACCGTGAGGGTCAGGCCGTCCTGGACGAGCGTGGCGAAGTCGGCCAGGACGTACGTGACCTCGTACGGCCCCGAGGGCATCTGGAGGAAGGAGAAGTGCCCCACCTGGTCGGTGACCGCGGTCCGGGTGAAGTTCGTGTCGACGTTGCGGGCCACGACCTCCACGCCCGGCACGATCGCGCCCGAGGGATCGTATACGGTGCCGTCGATGACGCCCGTCGTGAACTGGGCCTGGGCGACGGCGGGGTTGGGAGCCAGCGCCAGCGCCAGGATCAGCGTGGACGCCAGGGTCAGCGGGAGAGTCCTTGGTTTCATCGGAATGCTACCTTTCAAAATGGATTCCTGCTCCGGAGCGGCGGGCATTCTGGAAGCGTGCCCCCGTCACCGTCATCGTTACTCCGCCGCTAGTATTCTCGGTGGCGGGACTATATGCCCGGCCGACCCCGCCGAGCAAGAGAAAACGCACGGGTCAACCACATGATGTTGTGGTGAGGGAGCCGGGCACCCCCACAAACCGCGTACAGAGATTTCGCCGCTCCGACGAGGGCTTCAGGGGTCGTGGCGCCGAAACCCCTTGAGGTTCCAGGCCCGAAGCTGCCCTCGCGTCGGGTAGTCGGTCGCGTCCAGGGTGAGGGCCGTCACCGCCACCCGTCCCTCGCGCAGCACCGCGTTGCAGTCGCTGCCGGGGACGTCCTCGTGCTGATACTCGTTGCCCCCGATCCAGTAGTACTTTCGGCCGCGAGGGTCGGTCTTCTCGACGACGCCACCCCCGTAGGAGTGCTTCCCCTGTCGCGAGGCGACCCACTCCTTGGGCTCGACTCCCGGGGGGACGTTGACGTTGAGGTGCTGGCTCGGGGCCAGCGGCTCGTCGAGGGCCGTTTCCACGAGGGCCCGGGCGAATCGTGCGGCGGGACCGAACTCGAAGTCGCGGCGGGCGGCGAGGCTGACCGCGATCGACGGCACGCCGATGATCGCGGCCTCCCGGGCCGCGGCCACCGTGCCCGAGTAGAACACGTCGTCGGCCAGGTTGGGTCCGTGGTTGATGCCCGAGACCAGGAGCTGCGGGCGGCGATCGCGCAGCACGTGGTTGATCCCGAGCCAGGCGCAGTCGGTGGGCGTCCCGTCCACGGCGTACCAGCGCGGCTTGTTCTCGATCTCATTCAGCCGAAGGGGGCGAGAGATCGAGATCGAGTGGGATGTCGCGCTCTGCTCCGATTCCGGGGCCACCACCCAGACCTCGGCCAGGTCCTCGAGGACCGCCACGAGGGCGGCGAGCCCTTCGGAGCGGTAGCCGTCGTCGTTCGAGACCAGGATCCGCGGGTGATCGGGACATCTGGGGATTCTACGCGGTTTGCCGCGCCCGGGCCGACTTGTGTCTCGACGGGCTCAAGCCCCGGGGTCCTTTCGGCAGACGAAGAACTCGTAGCCGTAGCAGTGCTCCGTACCGCCGGTACATGTCGATCTCGAGCTCGTGCTCCGGCGAGGACCTGGAGGGCGGACGCATCGCCGGCGTGCGTCTCCCTCAGCTCGGCGAGCCGCGCCTCGATCGGCCGGTAGTAGCCCCACCACGCGCTCGGCGAGAGGGTGAAGTGATCCAGGAGGGCGAGCCCGGTTTCTTCGATCACTCCTGACGCATCTCCTCGATGGAGGTGATGCCCGGGTACTCCCCGTCCCACCAACGCCGCACCTTCCCGACCGGCTCGGGATCGAGCCATACCGCCTCGGTCGCGGCCAGATGCCCACCCGGACTCAAGAGGTCTCGGCAGATCTCGAGACCGCGGCGGAAGCCGACGTTGTAGAGGCCTCCCTCGCACCAGACCAGGTCGAAGGACGCCGCGGCAAAGGGAGGCGCTTCCATGTTGGCGTGCACCCCGCAGACGCGCGGACCGAGCCCCTCGCGATGGGCGCGCTCCCGCATCTCCCGGAGAAACGGGGCGTGGAGCTCGAGCCCGACGACGCGTCCCCCGTCGCACGGGCGAGGAGCGTCGCGGTCGGGCCCGGACCGCACGCGAGATCCAGGGTCTGGGGCTCGGGCGGCAGCTCGGGAATCATGCCCAGCGCGCGGAGTGTGGAGTCGGGATCCCCGGGGGCTTCGCGCGGCAGCCCGGTGTGGATCTCGAAGAAGATCTCCCAGTAGCGGGGATCGTCAGGGTTGATGCTCATCTCCTGCCGCGTGTCCCGCGGGCTCGAACCGGTCTGACGCCGGGACGAGCCCCAGGCAACCCGCGGGACCATAGCATGCCCCCGGCCGCGTCGGGACCCCGCGCCCCGGTGTTGCCACGGACGGCTGCTGGCGTCTCGTCGCGAGGCGGCAGGGGAAGGCCACACGGAGCGGGCCGGCTTTGAACCGTGATCCGGCGGCAGCGACAATAGATGTAAAGCGAGTGGGGATCACACCCTCGCTCGCCGTCTGCCGGACCCAGCACGCGGCGATGCTGATCGGACAGGGAGAGTGGGCACAGGCGGAGGACGAGCTTCAGCGGGCCATCGACCGCCTGTCGACGAGCCGCCCGCTGCTTCTCGCCGACGGCGTGGAGCAGCTCGCCGAGCTGCGCCGGCGCCAGGGTCGCTGGGACGAGGCGGAGGAGCTGTTCGGCCGCGTCGAGAGCCGCTCGCTGTCGCTCCTCGGCCGGGGGGCGATCGCCCTCGACCGCGAGGACCCGGCGACCGCCGCCGACCTCCTCGAGCGCTTCCTTCGCCGCACGCCCCCCGACAACTGGAACGGGCGGGCCAGCGCGCTCGAGCTGCTGGTGCGGGTCCACCTCGCCCTCGGACAGCGTGCCGAGGCGGACGACGCGGCGGCCGCTCTGCGCGACCTCGCGGCGCAGGTCGCGACACCGACCATGAGGGCAGCGGAGCGCCAGGCGGAGGGCGTCTTGTTGGGCGCCGACGGAGCGTGCGAGGAGGCGCGCCGTCGTTTCGAGGACGCGGTCGACCTGTTCCTGCAGTCGCAAGCCCCATTCGAGGCGGCCCGCGCGCGCCTCGATCTCGCGCGCTGCCTTTCCGGCATCGGCCGTTCCGGGCCGGCGCAGCAGGAGGCGCGCTCGGCGCTCGAGTGCTTCCAGAAGCTCGGTGCGGCCCGCGAGGCCTTCCGGGCCGAGGGCGTTCTCAAGGAGCTGGCCGACGGCGTCGCCGCTCCGCCGGGGAGCAGACCGAAGACGTCCGTCGTTCCCGAGCACGCCGCTCCGGACGCGAAGCTCTCCGCTCGCGAGATCGAGGTGCTCCGTCTCGTGGCCGAGGGGCTCGGCGACAAGGAGATCGCCGAGCGGCTACACCTGAGCGGCCACACCGTCCATCGCCACATCTCGAACATCCGCACGACGCTGGGCCTCCCGTCGCGCTCGGCCGCGGTGGCCTGGGCGGCCCAGAACGGGCTTCTGTAGGACCGTCTCGAGGAACGGGCGGGCGCGGGCGACGCACCGCGCCCGGATGAGAAGGTCCCAGAGGGGCTCGCACTTCTTCCAGCCGATCGCGTAGGCGGCGTGACGCAGGTGTCCCGCGAGCGTCGGCTTCGTGGCCGCGCCCCTCAGGATCGAGCCGAAGCGGTAGAAGTCGCGATACGCCCGCCAGTACCCCCGCTCGAGCTCCTCGGGGCTCATCCGGGCCGGCTGGAACACGGCGTGCCGGGTGTCGTAAAGGTCCCAGTCGCGGTGCCGCAGCCGACCCTGTCTCTCCAGATGACGGAAGAGCGCCGTGCCCGGGTACGGCGTGAGCACGTGGAAGGTCGCGGTCTCGATGCCGTGGTTCACCGCCCACTCGACCGTCCGCTCGAACACCCCGGGATCGTCCTCGTCGAGCCCGAACACGAAGCTGGCGTTGACCATCACGCCCTGGTCGTGCAGCCTCTCCACCGCCGCCGCGTAGTCGCGACCGAGGTTCTGGCGTTTGCCCTGCGACCGCAGCCCGCCGGGGTCCAGGGTCTCGAAGCCCACGAAGAGGCTCCGGAGCCCCGAAGCGGCGGCCTTCTCGAGAAGCCCCGGTCGGAGGGCCGAGTCGACCGTGGCCGCCGCCTGCCACAGCCGGCCCATGCCCTTCATGCCGTCGAAGAGGGCAGCGGCGAAGCGCGGGCTTCCGAAGAGGTGGTCGTCGAGGAAGT
Organism: uncultured Acidobacteriota bacterium; assembly: GCA_963700695.1. Classification (GTDB taxonomy): domain Bacteria; phylum Acidobacteriota; class Vicinamibacteria; order Fen-336; family Fen-336; genus JAJDNS01. The sequence continues at coordinate 85,754 of CAVOYO010000012.1, forward strand.
ACAGGTGGCGACCCGGAAGGCGCTCGATCTCCGCCAGCGCCGCGTCGACCCGCTGGGTGTAGAACGAGCGGCCTCCCTCGAAGAAGGCGTCCTTGTAGCAGAACGCGCAGGAGTGCGGACAGCCGCGAGAGACGACGAGGGAGTTCGGCACGAGGTAGAGCTCACGACGGACGAGGTCGCGGCGCACCGGCGGCAGCCGGGCGAGCGAGCGCACGCCGGAGCGGTAGACGCGCCCGGGCCGACCGGCACGGAGATCGGCGAGGAAGATCGGCCAGGCCTCCTCGGCGGGGCCGAGGACGATCGTGTCGGCGTGGGCCGCGGCCTCGTCCGGGCACGAGGTCACGTGGAGTCCGCCGAGGACGACGTGGGCGCCTCGGTTCCGATAGTGATCGGCGAGGGCGTAGGCCCGGCGGGCCGAGGTGACGTAGACCTCGATCCCGACGAGCTCCGGCTCGTCGTCGAGAGTGAGGGCCTCGACGTGCTCGTCCTGTATCGAGACGTCGTCGTCCTCCAGGTAGCCCGCGAGGGTCGCCAGCCCGAGCGGCGGGAAGAGCGCGTACTTCACCGGGCGGAAGAAGGGGCTCGTCGCCTCGGTGAGGGCGGGGAGGATCAGCTTGACCCTCACCGTCGGCCCCCGTGCCCCAGCGCGACGAGAGAGACCTCGCGTTCCCGTGGGCCATCCAGCTCGACGAGCAGGATCCGCTGCCAGCGGCCCAGCCGCAGACGCGCCCCGGCCACGTTGAGCGTCTCCGAGGTCCTCAACAGCGACGCCTTCGCGTGGGAGTGGCCGTTGGGTCGCTCGTCCGGAGGGACGTTGGCCCGGCGATGGAGCGCGTCGTGAGCGTAGCCTGTGTCGCGAGGCGCCAGGCGCTCGAGCAGGCTCGTCAGGTCCTCGAGCAGCAGCGGCTCGTGCTCGTTCACGACGAGGCCGGTGGTCGTGTGGCGGCTCTGGACGTTCACCCAGCCGGTCTCCAGGTGGACGGCGCCCAGGAAGGCCTCCACGCGGTCGGTCAGGTCGATGATCTCCAGGGGGGCGGTCGTCTCGACCCGGAGGGTCGCCGCGGCGCTCATGAACCGCGGCGCGACCTCGGCATGGACGAGCGACAGGGGAGCCCAGCTCTCGTCGGCCCGGGCGTGCGCTTCCATCGGCGATCCTCCTTCCGGGCCCGGGGCGGGCCCGTCGAAGGGAAAGCTCGGCCGAGAGGAGCGGGGAAACCTGAGCGGATGGTGAGCGACGGGTCAGATTCGGGTGATGTCAGACCTCGCGGTCGCGTCGTCGGGGTCGCCGGGTCAGGCCGGCGGCGAGACCCACTCCGAAGAGCAGCCCCTCGGTGGCGCCCAGGGCGGCGCGGGTCCTCGGCCCAAGGCTCGTTTCGCCCACCAGCGGCGCGAAGGCCTCGAAGCGCACCTGGCTGTCCGGGAAGCCGGCGACCACCGACTGCGAGACTGGCGGCGCCGAGTCGGAGCCCGCCCGCGCTCAGAACGGCCGCGGCGACGGCACAGGCGAGGCCTGTCGCGAGGCACGCCCGGAGCCGGGCGGCTCCCCGGGGAGTCGCCATCCCCCCGGCCCGCCGCCTCGTGGAGAGGCCATAGCCGAGTCCGGCCGCAGCGCCGATGGCGAGCCCTTCGACACCCCCACCGAGCGCCAGCGTCGGCGTGGCGAACACGGCCTCGACGAGGGCGTCGGCGCCCCGTCGCGCGATCGCGCCCACCACCGCGCCGCCGGCGGCCCCGAGGACGACGAGCGCCGGAGTCCGCCAGGATCGGACGACCGCCTCCGCGGCGGCGAGACCGCTGCCCACTCCCGCCGCCCCCAGGCCCGCGGTGATGGCGCCCACGAGCGACAGTCCCAGGAGCAGCGAGGTGGACGGCCACACGAGACCCTGAAGATGCGTCATGAGGATGCCGCCCAGCAGCCCCGCCGCCGCCCCCGCGATTGCCCCTCCCACGGAGGCGGCGGCCCAGCGGGCGCCGACCAGGCGGAGCGCGTGTCGAAGGCGAAGGGTCGCCAGGGCCCCCCATGCCGCCGGTCCGGAAGCCGGGCCGAGGAGGGGCACGGCACCCGCCCCCGGCACGTCCCAGCGGCTGTCGCGGAGGACGGCCCACGCTCGGGCGTGACCCGGGCTGCGGTCGATCCGTCGGAGCGCCTCCGCGGTGCCCAGCCGATGCAGGTCTTCCGCTGCCTCGCGACGGGCGTCCTCCGAGGAGTCCCGTTCGAGAACCCGGGCCACCGCCGAAGCGACGGGATCGCGCGGGCCTTCCGCCGGCGGGCCCGGAGGCCCCGTCGTCAGCTCGGTCGAGGAGTCGTTCTCGTCGTTGTCGCCCTCCTCGGTCACGGGACAGACGAACTGGTACCCGTGCCGGGAGACCGTCCTTATGAAGACGCCCCCTCCGCCGTCCTCCCCGAGGGTGCGGCGGAGCGTGCGGATGGCCTGGGTCAGCGCGCCATCCGAGACGACGACGTCCGCCCAGACCCGGTCGAAGATCTCGTGGCGGTGCAGCGCCTCGGTCCGGCGGTCGACCAGCAGCAGCAGCAGGTCCAGGTAGCGAGGGATGAGGGCCACCTCGCGGCCCTGCCGGAGGAGCGAGCGTCGCGTGGGCGAGAGCGTGAACTCCGCGAAGCGGTAGCGGCGCGGAGGAGAGGGGGTCGTCGGCATACCCGCTGTCATCGTAACCGGTCGCCCCGGTGCGGTCCCAATCACCGATGGCCACCGCCGAGGCCCCCCTGACTCAACCCTTGGCACCTCCGGATTCGACGTCCGGATTTCGGTGGAAGCGCTCGCCGCGCCCCGCGTAGACTCTTCCTCATGGAGACCGCACAGACGAGCCCCCGGCCCTCGGAGATGGAGCGCGCCTTCTACGCAAAGGACGCCTCCTACGACGGCGTCTTCTTCACCGGCGTCCGCACGACGGGCATCTTCTGCCGCCCGTCGTGCCCAGCCCGCAAGCCGCTGCGCCACAACATCGAGTTCTTCCCCTCGGTGAACCGCGCGGTCTTCGCGGGCTACCGGCCCTGTCAGCGATGCCGGCCCCTCGAGACTGATGGTCGGCCCCCAGAGTGGGTCGAGCGCCTCCTGGCCCTGGTCGACGCCGACCCGGAGCGCCGGATCCGTTCCGCCGACCTGCGAGCCATGGGCCTCACCCCCGAGCGAGTGCGACGCCACTTCCAGAGGAGCTACGGTATGACCTTCGACGCCTACTGCCGCGCCCGGCGCCTGGGCGGTGCATTCGAGCAGCTCCGCGAGGGGGCCGATCTCGATTCCGCCGCGTACGACGCGGGCTACGAGTCCTTGAGCGGTTTCCGCGAGGCCTTCAGCCGACATTTCGGCACGCCCCCGGGCCGCGGACGGAAGGGCGAGGTCATCCGCGTGGCGTGGCTGCGCACTCCCCTCGGTCCGATGGTCGCCGGCGCCACCGACGACGGCCTGTGCCTGCTCGAGTTCAGCGACCGCAGGATGTTGGAGCGACAGCTCTCGATCCTCGGCAAGCGCTTCCGGCTCCCCCTGGTTCCCGGCGACAACGACCACCTGCGACAGACGAAAGACGAGCTGGGCCGATACTTCGCCGGCGATCTTCAGGAGTTCACGGTGCCCCTCAAGGTCGTGGGTTCCGATTTCCAGCAACGCGTCTGGAATGCGCTCCAACGCATCCCCTACGGCGAGACGCGCTCTTACAAGCAGCTAGCGAAGACCGTGCGCTCACCCGACGCGGTCCGCGCCGTGGGCCAGGCCAACGGGATGAACCGCGTCGCCATCGTCATCCCGTGTCACCGGGTCGTGAACGCAGACGGCCGCCTCGGCGGTTACGGCGGCGGCCTCTGGCGCAAGCAGCGCCTCCTCGCTCTCGAGCAGGGCCAGGCCCGTCTGGATTGACTTCACACCTCCCTCTCCAGAACGATCAACGGCCGGTCGCCCAAACAAGGGACCGCGACGATCGCGCGATCATGAGGGGCGCAAGGCGCCCGCGTAGCGGGGCGTCGAGCTCCGCATCGTGAATGCTACGCCGGGCAATATGTCCGTTAGCCCGTGCGGGCGAATCGAGCGAGCGAGGGCGCTGCTTCCTCTTGAAGAGGCCAACGCCCGAGACGAGCGTCCCCGCGAGCGGGCGACCGCCGCGTCCCCGGAGCTCCGTGGCCGAGTCGCGGTCCTTGCTGGTGGCCGACGGCGTTGACCGGGCCTGTCGCCTCGCCTAGCATCTGGTGAGTCCCATTCAGTGAAAGGCGGTCCTCCGGATGCTGACGCCCGGCGCGCGTCTTGGGCGCTACGAAGTCATTGGCTCGCTCGGCAAGGGCGGGATGGGAGAGGTGCACCGGGCGCGAGACACGCGCCTGGGGCGCGAGGTCGCGCTCAAGGTGTTGCCCGACGACGTGGCTTCGGGTCCGGGGCGAATGGCCCGCTTCGAGCGTGAGGCTCGACTCCTGGCCGCGCTCAACCACCCCCACATCGCCGCCATCTACGGCATCGAGGATGCGGGCGGGACGCGGGCCCTGGTCATGGAGGTGGCTGAGGGCGCGACGCTCCTCGAACGTCTCAAGCAGGGGGCGATCCCGGTCGGCGAGGCGCTGCCGATCGCTCGCCAGATGGCAGAAGCGCTCGAGTACGCGCACGAGAAGGGGATCGTCCACCGCGACCTCAAACCCGCGAACGTGACGGTGACACCAGACGGCGAGGTGAAGCTCCTGGACTTCGGTCTGGCCAAGGCCTTCGCGGGCGATGCCGAGGAGCAGGAGCGCAACTACTCGGAGTCGCCGACGCTCTCGCACCAGGCCACGAGGGCCGGCGTCATCCTCGGGACCGCGTCCTACATGTCGCCCGAGCAGGCCCGGGGGAAGACGGTCGACCGCCGTGCCGACATCTGGTCTTTCGGCGTCGTTCTGCTGGAGATGCTCACGGGACGGCCGACCTTCAGCGGCGAGAGCGTGACGGACGTGCTCGCCGCGGTGGTGACGAGCGCGCCCGACCTCGACCACCTCCCGGCGGAGACCCCGTCTGCCGTACGCCGCCTGCTGCAGCGCTGCCTCGACAAGGACCCGAAGCACCGTCTCCGCGATATCGGCGAGGCGCGCGTCGTCCTGGAGGCGCCGGAGGAGAGCAGCGAAGAACCCGCGCACGAGCGGGCGGAGCCGGGTCGAAGGAGTCGGCGGTGGGCGGGGCTGGCCACTGCCGTCCTCCTGGCCGTCCTCGCTGCGGCATCGGCCTACCTCGCCGGGCGGGCCACGGCGCCGAACCCCCTCGACAACCTGAGGTCCTCGCGGCTGACCTTCCGACGGGGCAGCCTCGCCGGCGCCCGCTTTGCCCCTGACGGCCAGACCGTCATCTACGCCGCCGCGTGGGACGGGGAGCCCTTCGATCTGTTCAGCGTGCGCAGCGACGTGCGTGAGTCGCGGTCGCTGGGGGTCCCCGGCGCCGGGCTGCTAGCCGTCTCGTCGAGCGGGGAGCTTGCGGTCTCTCTCGGGCACCGGAACACGATCGGCTTCGAGAGCACCGGGACCCTGGCCCGAACCCCCCTGGGGTCGGCCGCGCCCCGGGAAGTCCTCGAGGACGTCGGGCACGCGGGCTGGGCCCCCAACGGTCAGGACCTGGCGGTCGCGCGCGACATCGACGGCCGGCGCCGCCTCGAGTACCCCATCGGCACGGTCCTCTACGAGACCGGAGGCTGGCTCAGCGACGTGCGCGTGTCGCCAGATGGCCGGAGCGTCGCCTTCGTCGACCATGCCAACCGCGGCGACAACCGGGGTGCTCTCACTGTCGCCGCGGAGGGAGGCGAGGTCCGGGTCCTTGCCGACCGCGCCCCGAACGGCATCGCCTGGGCGCCCTCGGGCGAGGAGATCTTCGTGGCGGACGGGGGGACGCTCTCGGCCGTGAGCCTCTCCGGGCGGGCCCGCGTGATCCACCGGGAGCTCTCCGACCTTTCAGCTGCTCGACGCTTCCGCGCACGGCAGTGTCCTGCTGAGTCGCAGCACCGACAAGCGGGAGATGGTCGCTCGCCAGGCGGAAGGAGCCGACGAGAGGAACCTCTCGTGGCTCGACTGGTCGTTCCCGACGCTGATCTCACCGGACGGCCGGACCGTCGTCTTCGAGGAGCAGAACCTCGTCATGCCGAGCGGCAGCTACGCCCTCTTCATGCGCCCCACCGACGGCTCGCCGCCGGTGCGACTCGGCGAAGGGCGGGCCTTCGACCTGCTGCCGAACGGCTGGATCCTGGCTGTCACGGGTGCGGGCTCGTCCAACGAGGTCGTGCTGCTTCCGGTCGGCGTCGGCGAGGTGCGGCGTCTCGGTCCTCTCGGCCTGACGCCGTCGGCGGCGACCCTCGCTCCCGACGGCGAGACGATAGTCTTTGCCGGTCACGCCCCCGGCTCCGGGACTCGACTCTACGTGCGCGGGCTCGCCGAGGGGGAGCCGCGGCCCATTAGCCCCGAAGGGGTCACCGCCTACTTCTGTCGCCTGCTCTCGCCCGACGGCAAGGAGGCCTTCGCCAACGCCCCGGACGGGCGCCTGACGGTCTACCCCGTCGATGGCGGCGAGGCACGGGTCGTCCCCGGGACCTCGCTCGCCGACTCTCCGATCCGCTGGACGGGTGACGGCCGCGGCATCTACGTTCAGCCCCGGGCGACTCTGCCCTCCCGCATCACGCGGGTCGACGTCGCGACCGGGGAGCGTGAGCTCGTCAGGGAGCTGATGCCGCCGGACCCGGCGGGCGTCGTCGCCATTCGGCCCGTTCACCTGACGGCTGACGGCGGGGCCTACGTCTACTCCTACAAGCGCCTCCTCGACGAGCTCTACATCCTCGAGGGACTGCGCTGAGCTCGAGGGACACCAGGCTCATCTCGGCTTGGTGGCGGGAGATGAGCATGGTGTCCACTATCCCTGGGGCGCGCTCGCCGCGGGAGGCCACGGCACGACGCAGCGTGGCGTGACGCGCTCGAGCGACTGCTCGAAGCTCCGATAGATCGGGTCGGTTTCGTCGCCGGTCGCGTCGTGGCAGGTGAGGCAGGCGCCGACGCGCAGGATCCGACGCTGTTCCTCGGGACTGAACGGTCGCGCGTCGCTGCGTGTCGTGCTCCGCGGGCGCGGCGGCTCGAGGAATCCCGTCCAGGCGTCGGCCGGCAGACCGTCGCGCGCTGCCCCGAGCGCGGGCTCGAAAACCCACTGCGTCTCGTCTTCGGGCTCGAGTCGCAGCACTCCTCTCCCCACGCCGAGCGCGAGCGGGTCGTTGTGGCACGAGGCGCACGACCGTCCTTTGAGGGCGGTGGTGTGGGGCTCCACCGGTGAGAAGAAGCGCTCGAAGCGGCCCTGCTTCACGAGGGCCGGGGGGAAGGCCCGCCCCATGTCCACGACCTCCGTGCCCAGCGTCAGGATCATCCCCGGCGCGAACGGCTCGATGCGTCCCGGCGCGGGCCCCCGAACCCCGAGCGGGGGAAGCTCCGCCCGGAAGTCCCCACCGATCTCGTGCCAGAGACCGTCGCTCCCACGCTGCGTGTGGCACTGCAGGCACTGGGGCGCCCACCCGGAATGACACGCGGTGCAGGAGACGCGGTCGTGGCCGAGCCCGGTGCACGCGGAGGCCGGGGGCTTGAGCGGGTGCCGTCTTCCGCTGAGCTTGCCTTCGAGCACCGGCTCGCCGTCCTCGCCTGCGAAGACGTTGACGAGGGCGAGACCCGAGCGTTCAGCGACGAGGAAGCGGCGATCCTTCGGCTCCTCGTCCATCCGCAGCCGCACGATGGTCCGTGACTCCTCGTCCAGCTCCTCCCACCCCAGGGTCCGGGCGATCCCCGCCACGTGGCAGTCCTCGCACGTGACCTCGAGGGCGTCCTCCTCGTGAACATGCGTCCGTCCGTCGCCCATGACCTCGCGGGCCGTGTGGCAGTCGATACAGGCGAGCCCGGCGGTGTGATGGACGTCGGCGGCCTGGCGCCCGAAGACGCGCCCGTCCTGGAGGATGCGCCACTCGTCGCGCTCCGTGCCCCGGGCCGACTCGATCGTCTCGTGCCAGCCCGAGTAGCTCGTGCTGATCCGTCCGGAACGGCTGTGACAGCCGAAGCAGTGGACGTCGGCGACCTTCAGGTCGAGAGAGGGGTGGAGCGTCTCGTCGGAGTGGTGGTTGAGGTGGCAGGCGGTGCAACCACCTCCGCGGGAGAGCTCGTCGATGGGGCCGGGCTCCGCTTTGTCCACCGCGAGGTGGCACCCCGCGCACAGGTCCTTCAGGTGGAGATCGGCCGGGCTCGTCCCGAGGGCCCGCAGGCTGCCCCCGCCGTCCGGCGTGTCCGCCTCGCCGAACACGAACCGGTTGACGCCCACCAGCCCCGTGCCGTTCGCCATGAGGGACCGGTCCACACGCTCGACGATCTCTCCGTGACATTCGGTCGTGCCGCAGGTCGCCCGGGCGACCGAGAGATTGCCGGGGACGAGCACCATCCCGGCGTGGGCGAGCCCCTCGTTCCCCGACCACGGTTGGCCGAGGTGACACGACGCGCAGCCGACGGCCTCCGGTGAGTGCGATCGCGCCAGGCCCCGCTCGTCCGTGTGGCAGGGCAGGCAACCCTCGCGCCGCCCGAGGACCACCGGCACCTCGGCGCGCGCGACCTTCGGGTCGGGAAAGTAGAGGCGCAGGTCGGCGAACGTCGTGGCCTGTCGTGCCCCCGGCGGTCGCCACTCCCAGTTCGCGCCGCGGAGTGCGTAGCCGACGACCGTGAGGCCGGCGTACACGGCGAACGCGGCCACCAGCAGGGTCTTCGCCCGGCCCGACCACCGAGGGGGCAGGAGGGGAAGGCCGGCGAGGAGCGCCAGTGCGGCGAGGAGAGGGATCCACGCGAGGCCGGGCGATCCCAGCCAGTGCAGCAGCTCCTGCAGCCCGAGCATGTACCACGGACCCTTGACCACGGGGTCCGCCGCGTCGTGCAGGACGGGGACGAGGGCCAGGCTCAGCGCCGCGCTCGAGCCGAGGACGGTCAGCCAGGCGGCGGGGCCGGGCCAGGCGCGCCGGAAGTGCTCGACGATGAAGGCCAGGGTCAGGAGGGTGGCGGTGGCGGCGTGCTGTACGTAGAGGAGCTGCAGCGACTCCTCCGGCCCCACGAGCAGCGAGTGCAGTGCGCCGCCGAGGAGGGGCAGCCGGTCGAGCAGTCCCGCGAGAACGTGGCGGGCGAGCTGTCCTTCGGCATCGCCCTTGAGAACGTACCCGGACACCATGAGGTAGACCACGACCACCGTCGAGAGGACGAGCCGCAGCCAGACACCGAGGCGGACGCGCGCCTCGGTGCGGCGGGCGAGGTGCTCGATCAGGTGGAGCGCGGTGAAGACGAGGAAGAGCTGCGCCGACCAGTAGTGGAGCCCGCGCAGGAACGCCCCCGCCGGGTTGGTGAGGAGGAGGAGCTGCAGCGAGTCGGCGGCGGCGGCCGCGTCGTAGGGCACCGCGACGAGCGCCCCGGAGCCCAGGGCCAGCCAGAAGGCGGCGAAGGCGAGATCGCCGATGCTCGGAAGACGCGCGTTCCACCCGTCGAAGAGCCCGGCGACCCGGCCCTGGACTTCAGGAGGGGAGATCAACGAGGAGATCCTCCCGTTCGACACGGGTGACGCGAAGAGGCGAGAGGCCCGTCTTCGCGGGTCCTCGCTCGACGCGCCCGCGTCCGTCGAACCGGGACCCGTGGCACGGGCAGGCGAGGGCCCCGTCCGGGGCAGGACGAACCGTGCACCCCAGGTGCGGGCACCGCCGCGAGACGGCGGTGACAGAGTCGCCGTCGCGCCACAGGGCGACAGGGCCGTCGACGGTCAGCCCCTCGGGCAACGAGCCGCGAACGAGGCGGCGCCTCGGCGTCCGAGGACGGCTGCCGTGGGCCCGGGCCATCGCCCACGACAGCCAGCCGAGGGGCAGAAGCGAGAGCCAGGCCAGGAGCGTCAGCCGACGACGCGAGGGTCGATTCGATTCGCCTGGTCTTCCAGCTCCTTCAATCATCCCGGGCCGCTCTCGTCGCACCTCCAAGCCGTGCTCCCGCTAAGGACCACAAGGCCCTGGGTCACGCGGCGGGGGCGCTGCAGGGGCCCGCTCGCGGGGACGCTCGGGAGGGCGTCGGCCTCTTCAAGAGGAAGGAGCGCCCTCCCTCGCTCGAATCGCCCCCCACGCTTCACGGACATTTCATTGTAGGAGGGGGGCTCCACGCCCCGCTCCGCGGGCCCCTGGCGCGCCCCGGGCCGAAGCCGCGACGACCCCTCTTCTCGTGGTCCTTTGCCCGAGGCAACTGGCGACTGCCGGTATCCAGACTCGAATAGCATTCGATGCCTAGATCCCGAGAAGGCGCTCACCGCCGGCCGCGCGGTAGGCGGCGAGGGCCTCCGCCCGGCGTGAGTTGGCCTGCTCTCGCAAGGCCTCGAAGCGGGGCTCTCCCCGCACCGGGTCGTAGGAGGGCTCCTCTGCGATCGCGGTGGCGGCGTTGAAGCCGCCCCCGACCGCGCTCTCCAGCAGCTCGAGCCCGCGCTCGAACTGCCCCGTCCGGAAGAGGATCAGCGAGTACATGAACGAGGCCTCCGGGTCGTGGAACGCAGCCAGGGCCTTCTCGACGGCGTCGCGAACGGCCTGGGAGTCCTGGTCGAGGAACGGCCGCACCCAGGCCGTCACTGTGCGCAGCACCTCCGGCATGGTCCGGGACTCCTGCCGTTCGAGGAGTCGACGCCCCTCGTCGATGCGCCCGAGAAGGGCCAGCGCCAGGATCTGCGGCTCCATGTCGAACTCGGTGCTCTCCTCCCGGTCGAGGACGGAGAGCCGCTCGTACTCCACCCGTGCCAGGAGGGTCCAGGGAATGCTGGTGGGAAGCTTCGGATCGAGTCGCCTCGACTCGTCGTGAGCGCCCATCGAGGCCTCCAGGAGCCCGGCGTACCGGCAGCTGTGGACGAGTCCCGCGAAGATGGCCGCGTCGTTCCGATTCGTTTCCGAGACCCGGATGAGCCGGGTCAGGGCCTCGGTGGCACGGCCGGTCTCGGCCTCGTGGTGGGCCAGGTACTTGTGGGCGAGGGGCAGCTCCGGGTCGGCCTCGAGGGCCCGGGCGAAGGCCTCCTCAGCCTTGTGCGTGTTCTCCTCGCGGTCCCCCAGGTACTTCCCGATCACACGGTGGCAGCGACCGAGGTGGGCCCAGGCGGGCGCGAACTGCGGGTCCTCCTCGACGCAGCGCACGAAGAGGTCGCGCCCTTCGACGAATCGCCGATAGTCGCGGACGGTCTCCAGCGCGCGGAGGTAGAGCTCATAGGCCCGGGGGGTGGCGGCGACGTTTCGACGAACCGGCTCCGGCCGGCCCGAGAGGGTGGGGGAGAGGAAGTCCACGATGCTCTTCGTGACGTCGTCGTGGAGACGGATCACGTCGCCCACCTCCGGCTGCACGGTGTGGGAGCCGACGAGGGTGCCGGAGCGCGCCTCCACCAGCTGCACCGCCACCCGCAGCCGGTCGCCCGCTCGGAGCAGGGTGCCGGTGACGACCAGGTCGACGTCCACCTCGGTGGCGATCTTCCCGAGGTCGAGGGGCTCGGTGGCCAGGCGCGCGGCGGCGGCGGTGGAGCGGACGACGAGCGAGCGGACCCCGGCGAGAGACGAGGAGACGCCATCGGCCAGGCCGTAGCTCAGGAAGTCCGTGTCGGGATCCGGGCGCAGGGCGCGGAAGGGGAGGACCACGACTCGCTTCAGGGCCAGCACCGGGGCCGAGGTGTCGCCGCCCAGGGAGATGGCGCGCAGGTCGGAGGCCATCGCCTTCGCGTTCGGGTAGCGCCTCGTCGGTGCCTTCTCGAGGGCGCGGCGGATCACGCGGTCGACGGCGGCGGCCTGGGGCGAGCCGGCCAGGGCCGGCGGCTGCTCGTGGAGCGCGGCGTGCAGGATCCCGGCGAGACCCTTGCCCTCGAAGGCCGGCCGGCCCGCCAGCATCTCGAACAGCAGGGCCCCGGTGGCGAAGAGATCGACGGCGGCGCCCACCTCCTCGCCTCGGATCTGCTCCGGCGCCATGTAGCGGGGTGTGCCGACGATCATGCCGGGTTGGGTGACCTCGCCGGTCGCGTCCTCACCGTCCAGCGGCGCCACCAGGGGCCGGGCCAGGCCGAAGTCGAGGAGCTTCACCCCGTGCTCGGTCAGGAACACGTTCGTAGGCTTGAGGTCGCGGTGCACGAGCCCCCGTCCGTGCAGCGCCTCGAGGGCGGAAAGGATCCCCAGGGCGACCGGGACCGCCTCGTTCGCGGGCAGGGCACCACCCTCGAGCCGTGTCCCCAGGGCCTCTCCCTCGAGGAGCTCCATGGCGATGAACATCTCGCCCTCGTGCTCCCCGACCTCGTAGATCTGACAGATGTGGGGGTGGTTCACGGCGGCGGCGGCGCGGGCCTCGCGCCAGAAGCGCTTGACCGCGGAGTCGTCCCGGCCCCCGCGCCGGATCACCTTGATGGCGAGGGACCGCCCGAGGCGCTCGTCGAGCGCCGAGAAGACGACGCCCATGCCACCCTGTCCGAGCTTCTCGAGGACCCGATACGGGCCGATGCGCTCGGGAGCGGAATCGAGGGTCAGGTCCGTGTCCGCTCCCGGCTCGAGCGGCCGGCCGCGCAACCGATCGAGGAGTGCCCGCAGCCGCGAGCCCCCGGAGCTCTCAGCCATCGACCTCGTCCAGGGCGGCGGGCTCGGCGGGGAAGAGGGACGCGACCGGATGCCGCGTTGCGGTCCCGCTCAGCGTGGGGATCTTGCGGAGGCGCTTCTCCTCCTCGGCCTCGCGCCAGCGCTGCAGGCGCCAACCCGCGTAGAGGACCACGACACCCGCGGCGATGATGCCGAGAACGAAGACCAGTCGCTTCATGCCGATGGGCCGGACTGTAGCACACGGCTCGGGTGTGCTAGCTTCATCCCGGGAGGAGGTCGAACCATGAGCCTTCTGGGCAACATTCTCTGGCTGATCTTCGGAGGGCTCTTCGCGGGTCTGGGCTACATCCTCGGGGGGCTCCTGATGTGCCTGACCGTCGTGGGCATCCCCTTCGGGATTCAGTCGGTCAAGCTGGGCGTGGCGACCTTCGCGCCCTTCGGCAAGCGGATCGTCGAGGCACCCGACGCCAACGGTCCCCTGGAGATCGTCCTCAACATCCTCTGGCTGATCCTCTTCGGCTGGGAGATCGCCATCGCGCACCTGGTGTCCGCGGGGATCCTCGCCGTCACGATCATCGGGATCCCCTTCGCCCTGCAGCACGTCAAGCTCATCCCCATCGCCCTGTTGCCGTTGGGGCGGTCGCTCCAGCCAGTGGACTGAGCTCCGGTAGCGGGGTCTCGTCTTCCCCCGGATCGTAGTGGCCAGACGACGGGGAGGTCCGCGTGATGGAGCGGGCGGCGCTCACCGTCAGATCTTGATCCAGCACCACTCCGTGCTGTAGGGCACGCGGCTCATGCGCCAGCCTGACCTCACCCCGACCACCACGGTATTGCTCCAGTTGAAGCCGCAGCCCTTCTCGGGGTCGTAGAGGCCCGGCTCCTCCGAGAAGCACATGTTGCGGCGGAGCATCGTGTGGTCGCCCAGGGCCAGGTAGGGCGACTGGTGTCCCTCCACGCCGGCACCGTGGGCGGGTCGGTGATAGACGTACTGCTGCACCCCCTGGGCCACCTGGTAGCGGTGAATCTCCCAGGCCACGCTCGAGCAGGTCCGACCCTCGATGGACAGATCGCGCTGCATGTCGCAGCAGCGCTGGCTCACCTCCCACAGCTTCTGCATGTGGGGGTCGAAGCCTCCGGCCTCGTCCGCGATGATGTAGGCACGGTAGTTCTCGTGCCCGTACCCTCCGATCCGGGCCCCGCCCGCGACCTGGAGGGCCATGCCCCGGCCAATCCGGTTGAACCAGGGCTGGTTCGGATGCGGGTAGCCGGTCACCGCCCCCGCCCGCACCCCGATCCCCACCTCGCTGGCCACGCCGTGGTGGAGCCTGCCGCCGGCAAGGTTCAGCTCGGAGTACAGGATGTCGTTGATCCAGAGCTCGGTCGCGTACGCGACTTCGAGGTCGGTGACGTCGGTCCCGTGGGTGAGGATGTAGTCTCGGGCGAAGCAGTGGGCGCGGTCGAAGTAGACGTAGGCGCGCCGCCACAGGGAGAGCTCCTCCGCGGTCTTGACCTGGCGCATCTCCATCAGGATGTCCGAGACGTCCACGAACTCGATGCCACGGAGGATGCGCTTCGCCTTCTCGGTCTCGGACGGGTAGAGCTCGCCGTCGATGCCGATGCGGGTGCCCTGTACCCCCTTCTTCCCGATGCCCTTCAAGAGAAACTCGAACAGGTCCACCGTCTCGCCCTGCTGCACGGCCCCCTCGTGGGGGAAGGCACCCTCGCCGTGCAGGTAGTCGAAGTACATCCAGCCGCCGCCGAACCACCAGTTGCGGACCAGGTCACGGTCGAGGCCCGGGTAGAGATAGAAGGGGGCGTCGTCGTCCCGGTTCATGAACGTCGCCTCGGGACGCTCGGTGGTCGTGTGCCAGTAGCCCGTGAGGTAGATGGTGTTCAGATTGTCCCGCACGAGGAAGGCCTCGCAGTCGCGCTCGGCGAGCTTCTCGAAGAAGCGGCGGACACAGGCCTTGTTCCACTCGAGGGGCAGGCGGTCCTCCGTCGCCGGCTCCGGCGGGCCCTCCTCGCCGGGCTGAGGGCCGAGCAGGAGCGTCTCGCTCCCGGCCGACCCTGCCTGGGCGGCGAGGGTCTCCCGGAGAGAGGGCGGCTGCTGCATCGCCGCCACTCTGTCGACGCGGGACAAAACGCCCCCGCCCAGCAGGGCGAGACCCGAGCCCTTGAGCCAGGAGCGACGCGAGTTGCGAGTAGGAACGCGGTCCATGGGAAACCTCCTCACAGGTCGGTCATCGGCCGTGGGGATTCTACCGGAGAGCTCCGCGCCGACGGCGGAGACCCGCCGCGCGGCCGCGAGTCACGGTTGGCTCTACTGGGCCGCGGCCTTCAGGCTCGTCGGCACCTCGAGGCGTCCTCCGGGATGTTGACAACTAATCCGCCACCGGGTTGCCGTCGGCGTCGATGAGTCGGACCTCGCCGAGGTTCAGCTCCCGGATGCCGGGCTCGATCTTGCTGCGGTCACCCACGACGACCCACACGGTGTGGTCGGGCTGGAGGGCAGCGTTGGCCTGATCCTTGATGTCGTCCAGCGTCAGCGCTCGAACCTCGTCGGCGAACGTGCTCCAGTAGTCCTCGTCCAGGTCGAAGCGCACCATCTCCACGATGTCGTTCAGCACGGCCTCGTTGGTCTCCCAGCGGCCGGGGAGGGTGAGCGTCCTCTGGTCCTTGACCCTGTCCAGCTCCTCCGGCGTCGGCGGTCGCTCGCCGCCCGAGCGGATGCCGGTGAGCTCCTTGTGGATTTCGGCCAGCGCCTCTTTGGTCTTGTCGGTCTGGACCGGCGCGTACACGAAGAACGGGCGTTGCGCGGCCGCGTCGGCGATGACGCTCCGGGCCCCGTAGGTCCAGTGCTTGTCCTCACGCAGGTTCATGTTGATCCGGGCGCTGAAGTTGTCCCCGAAGATCCCGTTGAGCACGTCGATCGCGAGCTCGTTCGGGTTGTTCCTGGGGGGCATGACGTGGCCGGCGAAGAGGATCGACTGCTCGGAGTCGGGCCGGTCCACGAGGTAGACGACCGACGCGGGGCTGGTGCTCCACCTGGGCCAGGTTCTTCTTCGGGACCTCACCCGGCTCCCAGCCGGCGAACAGGCGCTCGAGCCGCGGCGTCAGCTCGTCCGAGGGTGGTGTCGCCGACGACGACCAGCGTGGCGTGGTCGGGCCTGAACCAGGTGGAGTGGAACTGCCTCAGGGTGTCCCGATCCAGCTTCGCGACCGACTCCTCCGTCCCCGAGCCGGTGAGCGGCTGGCCATACGCGTGGCCCTCTCCGTAGAGCAGCCGTGGGAAGACCCGCAGGGCCATCGACGTGGGCTCCACCTTCTCCCGCTGGATCCTCGCGAGCTGCTGCTTGCGCAGGCGCTCGAGCTCCTTCTCCGGGAAGGAGGGGTTGAGGACGACGTCCGCGAACAGCTCGAGTGACGGCTCGAGCTTCTCCTTCAGGGCTGACATCCGGGCGAACGAGAGGTCGAGATCCGACCCCACGTACAGGGTGGCCCCCAGACGATCGAGCTCGTCGGAGATCTCGAGCGCGTCCCGGCTCGCCGTTCCTTCGTCCAGCATGTCCAGGGCGAGGCGGGCGGTGCCCGGCAGGCCGAACTGGTCGGCGGCGTAGCCGGCATCCATCAGCAGGTCCATCTCCACGACCGGGACCGCGTCGCGCCGGGCCAGGATCACCTTCAGCCCGTTCGAGAGCGTCGTGTGCTCACGCCTCGGAAGACGCGCGGTGGGGAAGTCGGCCACACCCGGGACGCCGGCCGCCCGATCCACGTCGCTCTCCGCCACCGAGTACTCGGCGAACGGCAGTACCTCCAGGGTGAAGACTCCGGGGGTGAGCCACCGCTGGGCCGTCTCCTGCACCTGCTCCGCGGTGGCGCCGAGGATCCGGGCCTGGGCCGCCTCGTGGCCGTCGGGGCTCCCGTAGTAGACCTGGCTCGCGGCCAGGATGTCGGACTTGCCACCGAACCCGCCGACCCGCTCGATCCCGCGGATGAATCCGGCGTGCTGGCTGGTCTTGGACCGCTCGAGCTCCTCGGGCGTGGGGCCCTCCTCGAGCAGGCGGGCCACCTCTTCCTCCATGGCCCTCTCGACCGCGGCCAGATCGCCGCCGGGCTGGGCGGTGGCCGTGACGATGAAGAGGCCGCCGAGCTGGCGGGTGTAGTTGAAGGAGCCAACATCCGTAGCGATCTGGTCGTCGTAGACCAGCCTCTTGTGGAGCCGCGAGCTCTTGCCGCTGGTCAGGATGTCGCTCAGGATGTCCAGGTACTGCTCGTCGGGGTCCCCGAAGGCGGCGACGTTCCACACCTTGTAGATGCGGGCCTGGGGCACGCGGTCCTGGATCGTGTGCCGGCTCGGCTGGGTGCGCGGCGCGACGTTCGGGCCCGGCTTGATGAGCGGCGGCCCGGACGGGATGTCGCCGAAGTACTTCTCCACTCGGCGCTTCACATCCTCGGGCTCCACGTCGCCGGCGACCGCGAGGACGGCGTTGGCCGCGCCGTAGTACGTCTGGAACCACTCGTGCACGTCCTCGAGCGAGGCCGCGTCCAGGTCCGCCATCGACCCGATCACCGAGTGGTCGTAGGGGTGGCCGGTGGGGTAGGTGTTCTCGAAGATGGTGAGGAAGGCCTTGCCGTAGGGCTGGTTCTCGCCCTGCCGCTTCTCGTTCTGGACGACGCCGCGCTGCTCGTCGAGCTTGTCCTGGGTGATCGCACCCAGCAGGTGTCCCATGCGGTCGGACTCCATCCAGAGCGCCATGTCGAGGGCCGTCTTCGGCACGACCTGGAAGTAGTTCGTCCGGTCGTTGTTGGTGGTTCCGTTCATCCCGGTGGCGCCCACGCGATCGAACGGCTTGAAGTAGTCGTCGTCGTAGTGCTCGCTGCCGTTGAACATCAGGTGCTCGAAGAGGTGGGCGAAGCCCGTCTTGCCGGCCTTCTCGTCGGCCGAGCCCACGTCGTACCAGACGTTGACCGCGACGACCGGGGCCTTGTGGTCCTCGTGGACGATCAGCGTCAGCCCGTTGTCGAGGACGTACTTCGTGTAGGGGATGGGGATGACGCCAGCGGGGGTCTCCTCGGCGAGGCTCGCGCCGGTAGGGCCACCCATGGTGACAAGAGCGACGCTCAGCGTCGCGAGAAGGGACGGCGTTCTCATGTCGGGAATCCTCGCGAGAGATCAGGGTCCAGGCCCCGCGGCGGCGGGGGCCCAACACAGGAATCTACCTCATCGGCAGCTCTCGCGTACATCCCTCGCGGCGGGCATCCACCACGCGGAAGCGTGACGACCCGCACTGGTATACTGCCCGACGCCGTGGGACATGGCGCAAGGCCCGGCGTCGTCCGTATTCAACCAGTTGAACCAAGGGGCAACGATATGAACCACCGCACCTTGCCCGTGTCCGTCGCCGCCCTGCTCGTCCTGCTGGTTGCCCTCCCCGTCGCCGCCGAAGACGCACGCGAGATCGTGCGGGCCGCCTGGGAGCACTGGCGCGGGACCTCCTCGCAGGGCGAGATGACCATGACCATCCACCGCCCGGGCTGGGAGCGCTCCATGTCGATGCAGGTCTGGACGCGAGGCCAGAAGCACTCCCTCGTCCGGGTCACCGCCCCGAAGAAGGACGCCGGAAACGGCACGCTCATGGTCGACAACAGCATGTGGACCTACGCGCCCCGGGTGAACCGGGTGATGAAGGTCCCCTCGTCCATGATGGGCCAGAGCTGGATGGGCTCGGACTTCTCGAACAAGGACGTCTCCCGGGCCGACACCATCGTCGACCAGTACGACCACACCCTCCAGGGCGAGGAAGAGCACGAGGGACACGAAGTCCACGTCATCGTGTCCGTACCTCACGAGGATGCAGCGGTCGTCTGGGGCAAGGAGGTCCTCCGGGTGAGGGACGACAACGTCCTGGTGTCCCAGGACTTCTACGATCAGGACGGCAAGCTGGTGAAATCGCTGCGCTCGCTCGAAATCGGAAGGATGGGCGGTCGGACGCTCGCCATCCGTCAGCGCATGGAGAAGATGGAGGCGGACGACGAGTGGACCGAGATCGTCCTCGAGAAGTGGCGCTTCGACCTCGATCTCTCTGAGAGCGTCTTCACGCTGTCCAACCTCCGCAACCCTCGCGACTGACCCATGGGCCTCACTCTCAAGCTCGCCTGGCGCAACCTCTGGAGACACCCGCGCCGCACGTGGCTCACCACCGGAGCGATGGTGTTCTCCAACGTCATCCTGGTCTTCATGATCTCGATGCAGGTCGGGATGTACCAGATGATGATCGACAACAGCCTGCGCGCCTCGACCGGACA
The DNA here is from genome assembly GCA_963700695.1 of uncultured Acidobacteriota bacterium. Lineage (GTDB taxonomy): Bacteria > Acidobacteriota > Vicinamibacteria > Fen-336 > Fen-336 > JAJDNS01. The sequence goes on from CAVOYO010000012.1 coordinate 104,651, forward strand.
CCTCCAGATCCAGGCGCGTGGCTACAACGAGGATCAGAAGATCCGCCAGGTGGTGCCGCAGGTGAAGCCCCTCGCGGACCGGATGGGGAGCGAGCTCGGTCTGGACACGGTGGCCCCGAGGGCGGCCGCGTTCGCGCTCGCCTCCAGCACCGATCGGAGCTACGGCATCCAGATCGTGGGCGTCGACCCGTCGGCCGAGCTTCGGGTGTCCAGCCTGCCCGGGCTGATCGTCGAGGGCCGCTTCCTCGAAGGCCCCGCCGCCGAGGAGATCGTCGTCGGCAAGGTGCTGGCCCGAAACCTGAAAGCGAAGGTGGGTGACGAGCTGACCTTCATGGGAGGCGGGCGGGACGGCTCCTTCGCCGCCGCGGTCGTGACCATCGTGGGCATCCTCGAGACCGGCAACCCGGAGATGGACCGCAGCCTGGCCCAGGTCCCGCTGGCCTTCTTCCAGGACATCTTTGCCATGGACGGGGCTGGCCACAACGTCGTGTTCCTCGCCCCCGATCTCTTCCAGGTCGCAGCGGTGAAGTCCCGTGTCGAGACGCTGCTCCCGGCCGAGGAGAACCTGGCCGCCCTCGACTGGGACCAGCTCATGCCCGGGCTCAAGCAGGCCATCCAGGCGGACATCTCCAGCGCCATGTTCATGTACCTCGTGCTGGTCGTGCTGGTGGCCTTCAGCGTCCTCAACACCCAGCTCATGTCAGTTCTCGAGCGCACCAAGGAGTTCGGCATCGTGATGTCGCTGGGGGTGAGCCCGGGCCGTCTCGGACGTCTCGTACTTCTCGAGACGACGCTGATGGGCCTGCTGGGGCTCGTCATCGGGGTTGTTCTGGGCGGGGTTCTCGTCCTCTGGTTCAGCATCCACGGGCTCACCTTCCCGGGCCTGGACGAGATGGCGGGTCAGTTCAACCTGCCGGATCGGATCTACATGCAGGTCACTCCGATCGGCCTCCTGTTCGGACCGACCGTCGTCCTGCTCGCGAGCATGCTGGCGACCCTCTATCCCATTGCCCGGCTGCGTCGGCTGGAGCCGGTGGACGCGATGAGGGCCGCGTGATCCAGGGAAGGGTCACCCTGCGACTCGCCTGGCGGAACCTCTGGCGGAACCACCGCCGCACGCTCATCATGCTGGCCGCCGTCGTCGTGGGCTCCTGGGCGATGATCTTCTCGACCGCGCTCATGCGCGGCATGGTCGACGACATGGTCCAGGACGGGATTCGCTCCCTTCCCGGCCACGTTCAGGTGCACCACCCGGACTTCCGCAACGATCCCAGCGTCGCGAACGCCATCGCCCCGCCCGCCGAGGCGCTGCTGCGGGTGCTGGGGCAGCCGGAGGTGGTGGCGTGGGCGGCCCGGGTCCGGGTCCCCGCGGTGGTGTCGAGCGAGCGGAACACCCGGGGCGTCGTCCTTGTCGGGATCGACCCGGAGCGCGAGCGGGAGCTCTCCTTCGTGGCCGGCGACATGGCCGACGGTCGGTTCCTCGAGTCGCCGGAGGACGAGGGGCTCGTGGTGGGTCGCAAGCTGCTCGAGCGCCTCGAGACGGACCTCGGCAAGCGCGTCGTCGTCATGAGCCAGGACGAGGACAACGAGATCGCGGACCGTGGGTTTCGGGTCGTCGGGGTCTTCGAGTCGAGCATGCAGGCCCAGGAGGACGGCTTCGTCTTCGCGGGCAAGGCCACGGTCCAGCGGCTCCTGAATATGGGCAATCGAGTGTCGGAGATCGCGGTGCTGGGCACGGACTACCGCAACGTCGGAGGCCTCCAGAGGCGTGTCGAGGAGGCCGCGGGCCCCGGAGTCGTCGTCCAGCCCTGGGCCGAGCTGGAGCCCTACCTGGGCAGCATGCTGGGGATGATGGACGGCTTCGTCCTGGTGTGGATCGTGGTGGTCTTCCTGGCCCTGGCCTTTGGCCTGGTCAACACGCTGGTCATGGCCGTCTTCGAGCGGGTCCGCGAGATCGGGCTGATGCTCGCGCTGGGAATGACGCCGGCCTACATCCGTGCCCAGATCATCGCGGAATCGACCCTGCTGCTCGCCCTGGGGCTCCTGGTCGGTGACATCCTGGCCTGGGCCACCATCGAGCCCCTCAAGGGGGGCATCGACCTGTCGATCGTCGGGGAGGGGATGGAGTACTTCGGGGCCGCCGCCGTCCTCTATCCGGCTCTGCGCTGGGAGGACGTCGTCCTGGCCAACGTGGTCGTGATTCTGCTGGGCTTCATCGCCAGCCTCTCGCCGGCCTGGCGGGCCTCGCGCTACGAGCCCGTCGAGGCCATCACGAAGGTTTGACCATGCCTGCTGTGCGCTGTGTGGACGTGTGCAAGACCTACCGACAGGGCGAGCTCGAGGTGAAGGGCCTCGATCACGTCAGCCTCGACATCGACGAGGGCGGGTTCGTCTGTCTCTCCGCCCCGTCCGGCGGCGGCAAGACGACCCTCCTCAATGCGATCGGCGGCCTCCATCGGATCGACAGCGGCGAGATCTGGCTGGCCGGAAAGCGCATCGACGGCCTGAGCAGGGGCGAGCTCGCGAACCTGAGGCTCCACCAGATGGGCTTCGTGTTCCAGGCCTACAACCTCATCCCGGTGTTGACCGCGCGGGAAAACGTGGAGTTCGTGATGGAGGTCCAGGGGATCTCACCCGAGCCGCGACGGGAGCGCTCGCTGGAGATCCTCGAGGAGGTGGGGCTCAAGGGGCTCGAGGACCGGCGGCCGGCCAAGATGTCGGGTGGCCAGCAGCAGCGGGTTGCGGTCGCTCGGGCCATCGCCTCGCGCCCTACTCTGGTTCTAGCCGACGAGCCCACCGCCAACCTGGACTCGCACACCGCGGAGCAGCTGATGCAGCTCTTCGTGGAGCTCAACACCCGGCACGAGACGACCTTCGTGATCGCCACCCACGACCAGCGGGTGATGAGATACGCGCGCCGCATCGTCCGCATGCTGGACGGCAAGATCGTCGAGGACACGGAGCAAGAGGCCGCGTAGATTGCTCCGCCGGCGGCCGAGAACGCGCCGTCCACGCCCGGCCGCCCTGCTCGCTTTCGCCCTCATCGGTCTGGGTGCCGCTCCCGCCCTCGCCCAGGGGACGACCGTGGAGTTCGGCGGGCACGTCAAGTACCAGCTCCTCGTGACGACCTACCCCGAGGACAGCCTCTTCCAGGAGCTGACCGGGAGCCAGGCCCTGGATCAGAACCTGGACCTGCGCCTCAACCTGGACGTCGACCGCGGGGCCTGGAATCTCGACGTGGACTACCAGCTCGTCGGGCTCTTCGGGGACACGATCGACTTCACCCGGGACTTTCCCCCTCTGCTCCAGCTCGTGGGCCGACTTCCGCAGGACGACACCCGGCTGTTCAACCTGACCTACGTCTTTCGGGACGAGGGCCGGGCGGCCGTTCTCCAGCGGCTGGATCGGGCGTCGATCGGGTACTCCGGGGAGAAGGCGGTGGCCCGGTTCGGTCGCCAGGCCATCAGCTGGGGCAACGGGATGGTCTACACAGCCATGGACATCTTCAACCCCTTCGACCCGGCGGCCGTCGACAAGGAGTACAAGACCGGCGACGACCTGCTCTACGGGCAGTACCTGCGCGGAAACGGCCACGACCTTCAGGGCGTTGCCGTGTTCCGGCGGAATCTCGCGACCGGGAGGGTCGACGCCGACTGGAGCTCGCTCGCGCTGAAGTACCACGGGCTGAGCGGGGGGAGCGAGTTCGATGTCCTCGTGGCCCGGCACTTCGCCGACCCTCTGCTGGGCGGGGGCGGCAGCCAGAGCCTCGGCGGCGCGGTCTGGCGTGGCGACGTGGTGGTCACCTTCGCCGACGAGAACACCGTCCTCTCCGCGGTCACGAGCCTGAGCTACTCGTGGGTGTGGGGAGGCAAGAACCTCAGCGGGGTGCTGGAGTACTACTTCAACGGGTTCGGGCAGCCCGACGGCCAATACGACCCGGAGAGCCTGGCCGAGAACCCCGAGCTGATCCGGCGTCTTGCCCGCGGCGAGCTCTTCACCCTGGGTCGGCACTACGTCGTCGGCAGCGCCCTGGTCGAGCTCCACCCGCTGTTCCATCTCACGCCGAGCATCTTCACGAACCTGTCCGACGGCAGCGCGCTGATCCAGCTCGCGACGAAGAACGACCTCAAGCAGGACCTGGTGCTGCTGGGCGCGCTGAACCTGCCCGTCGGTCCGAGCGGCACCGAGTTCGGGGGCATCGAGACCGACGTCCCCGGCGGGTTCCTGTCCAGGGGGCCGGGCCTCTTCCTCCAGCTCGCCTGGTACTTCTAAGTCATTCCGAGTTCGGTGTGCGGACGTCGAACTCGGAATAGCGCGTTCCCTTCTCGCTCCGAGTCCGCAGAAACGGAAGCCGGACTCGGAGCTTTCTGTTCCGCTTCATCCCGAGTCCGCTGGGTCACGAGTCGGACTCGGAATAGTCCACCGGACGGAAGCAGGTCAGGTGACCATCGCCGTAGAAGACCTCGTAGCGATCCGACAGGAAGCCGCGGAGGCAGTCGGCGATGGAGAAGATGACCGGAGGGTCAGGCTCCGACTCGACCTCCCGGGCGAACCGCGTGTAGAAGTCGTGTCCGGGCCCGTCGGGGCGAACCGGCCGGTAGAGGTAGACGAAGCCGTACCCGGTGGCGGGGACGTTCCGGACGTCGTCGACGATCCAGTCCACCCGATCCGGCGGCACTCCCAACCACTCCCGCAGCTCGTCGCCAATCTCGGCCATCCGCGCGGAGATCTCGATCTGGACGGTTCGGGTGTGGGGATACAGGACCTGAAGCAGCAGGCCCTGCAGACCGTTTCCCGCGCCGAAGTCGGCGCTCACCGTATCCCCGTCGATCCACGGGGCCGCCTTGAGGATCGGGCTCAGGCCGCCGGCGTGGTTCCAGTACCCCCCGGCCGCGTCCATCCGCCGCCGCTCGTCGGTGGTGTAGGGGGCCTCGTGCATGTGGAGGTGGGCGTAGAGCTCGAGCAGCCTCTCCTCGATGGACTCGGGGTTGTCGCGCTGAGCCGAGGCCGCGAGACGATCCTGAAGCCGGGCGAAATCCGGGAACGAGGACCTCGGAGGGGTGGGCAGGCGCAGGAGAAGCCCGGTCAGCCCCGCGAGCCGTTCCGCCTCGTCCGGCGACCAGCCGGAGGCGACAAACGCGGAGCCCAGGCCGCGGTTCCAGAGAGCGCTCACTCGGCGTTTGTATCACGCGGGCGGAGCACCCGAGAGGGACACGCCACGAGTCTTGTCGTCTCGCGCCAGCCGGCACTCGCCCGATCGTCCGCCTTGGGCGGAGACGCCCCGATCCCCTAGAATGCGGGCCCGGGCGGAAGGATCCGCTCGGTCAGGATCGGAGGACGGGTGAGGAATCGCGATCGCGAGGTCGTCGTCACGGGCACGGGGGTCTGCTGCCACATGGGCGACGACTGGCCGAGCATCGAGTCGGCGCTGCGCGACGGTCGGCCCACGCCCTTCGCGACGTGGGCGCCGGCGGTGGAGCTCGAAACACAGTGCCAGGTGGTCGGGATCTACCCGAACGACCTGACGCTCGCGATCCTCGGGATCGAGAAGCAGCAGGCGCGGTTCATGGGTCGCGCTGCCCTCCTGGCCTTGCGGGCCGCGCGACTCGCCCTCGGGCAGGCGCAGATCCCGACGCGGGACCTGGCGGTCGTCGTGGGCAGTGGCACCGGTGATGTGGCGACGCACCGCGACGTGGCTTCACGGCTGGCCCGGGACCGGGGTGCGCGCCGGATCTCGCCGACGATCATCCCGCGCCTCATGGCGTCCACCGTCCCCGCGAACCTGGCCACGGTGCTGGGGGCGACCGGTCCGTCCTTCACCGCCACCGCCGCCTGCGCCGGAGGGGCGTACAACCTGCTGCTCGCCGCCCAGCTCATCGCCCTCGGCCACGTGGACGCGGCGATCGCCGGAGGCGTCGAGGTCGCGGACGTCCACTTCCACGTGGGCTTCGATGCGATGCGCGCGTACACGTCGAAGGACAACGACCGCCCCGATCGAGCGTCACGGCCCTACGCCGCCGACCGCGCCGGCTTCGTCTTCTCCGAGGGGGCGGGGGTCCTCGTGCTCGAGACGCGCGCCGGGGCCGACGCCCGTGGAGCAACCATCCTGGGGACACTCAAAGGCTGCGGGATGTCTTCCGACGGCACCGGCAACATGGTGGCACCCGCGACCGAGGGAGCGGAGCTCGCGATGCGGCGCGCGCTCGAGCATGCCGGCGTGAGCCCGGGCGACATCGACTACATCAATACCCACGGCACGTCCACCCCGCTAGGCGACGTGTCGGAGGTGCGGGCCATTCGGACCGTGTTCGAGGGCCGGCACGTTCCGTACTCCTCGACCAAGGGGTACACGGGCCACCCCGTCTCCGCCGCCGGGGCGATCGAGGCCATCTTCACGCTGGCGATGCTCCGCGGGGGCTGGATCGCCCCCTGCGTCAACGTGGAGACGCTGGACCCGGAGCTGGAGGACTACCCGCCGGTGCTGGAGCCCGAGTCGCGGGACATGTCCCTGGCCCTCTCCAACTCTTTCGGCTTCGGCGGGACGAACGCGACCCTGGTGCTGGGGCGCCCTACGTGAGTGCCTTCAGGAGTGCCTTGACGTGCGCGTAGAAGCGCTGCACCGACGAGATCTGCACCATCTCGTCCGGTGAATGGGCGTTGCGGATCTCCGGACCGATGGAGACGGCGTCGAGCCCCGGCAGCTTCTCGATCAGGAGCCCGCACTCCAGGCCGGCGTGGATGGCCTTGAGGGCCGGCCGCTCGCCGAAGAGCTCCTCGTACACGTCGAGGGTCTTGTTCACCAGCGCCGAGTCCGGGTTCGGCTTCCAGCCCGGATAGGCCTCGTCCTCGTCGACCTCGCCGCCGGCCAGCCGTGAGGCCGAGCGGATCTGCTCACGCACCGCGAAGAGAGCCGGCATCACCGACGACCGGTGCGACGTGGTGATCCGGACCGCGTCCTTCTCGGTCGCGACGATGGCGACGTTGTTCGAGGTCTCCACGAGGCCCGGCACGTCCCGGGACATCGAGAGGACGCCGTGCGGCAGGGTCCGCAGCAGGTGGAGGAGCCGATCCCGGGCGTGCTGGTTGAAGACCTCCCGCATGTCTTCGCTGTCGTCCGGCTCCTCAACGACGATCTCGAGGCCGGGGTCGATGGCACCGAACTCCGCCTCGAACTCCCCCTTCATCTCCTCGATGACCGCCCGGAGGGCCTCCCGCTCGCCCTTCGGCACGCGGCACGTGGCGAAGGCCTCCCGGGGGATGGCGTTGTGCTTCGAGCCGCCGTCGAGAGAGACGAGGTCGAGCTCGATGCCCTTCTCGACGGCGGCGAGCAGGATCCGGTTCAATACTTTCAACGCGTTGCCCCGGTTCTCGATGATGTTGAGGCCGGAGTGCCCGCCCTTGAGCCCCTTCACCGTGAGCCTGACCGGTACCGAGCCGAGCGACCCGCGGCGCCGGGCCACCGGAAGCGTCGTGACGGCATCGGCGCCCCCCGCGCAGCCGAAGTAGACGGCCCCGTCCTCCTCGGTGTCGAGGTTCAGCATCACGCGGCCCGAGACGATGGAGGGGTCGAGGGCCTTGGCCCCGGTGAGGCCCGTCTCCTCGTCGACGGTGCAGAGGATCTCGAGCGGGCCGTGCACCACGTCGGGATCGTCGGCCACGGCCATGGCCGTGGCCACGCCGATGCCGTTGTCGGCGCCGAGGGTGGTCCCGTTGGCCTTCACCCAGTCCCCGTCCACCCGGACGTCGATGGGGTCCTTCATGAAGTCGAACGCCACGTCCGAGTTCTTCTCGCAGACCATGTCGAGGTGGCCCTGGAGGATGACGGTCGGGGCCTTCTCGTGGCCCGGGGTCGCCGGGACCTTCACCGCCAGGCTCCCGGTGGCGTCCTTGAGGACCTCGTAACCCTTGCCCTTCGCCCAGCCCTCCACGTGCGCCGCCACCTTCTCCTCGTGCTTGGAGGGACGGGGGATCCGGCGGATGTCGTCGAAGTGGGACCAGAGGAGCTTCGGCTCCAGATTCTCCAGGGGACTGCTCATCGTCGACTCCTTCCTGTGCGGCGCGGCGGCCGGGGGGCGTGCGGTTCGGGCCGGTGAGATAAGCTTATGCCGCCTCGTGAGAGCCCTGCAAACCTGAACACTGGGGGTGGCCGCATGAGACGAGTCGTTCTGGTCGGCGTGGCCGCGGGCCTTCTCGGTGGGACGCTCGCCGGCGCCCAGACGGACGACCCGTTCGCACGCGCTCGCGAGAACGGCGTGCGGTTCGAGGAGGCCCTCTCCCGGTGCCATCGGGTGCTGGAGGCCTGGCTCTCCCACGCCGACGAACGCACGCTGCTCCTTCCGGACCGGCTGCCCGGGGAGCGGGGTCTGAAACCTGGGGCCACCCCCCTCTACACGCCCCACAACTCCGGGGCCGACCTCTACCCGTACCTGGTGCTCACCGCGCACCTCACCGCTCCCGAGCTCTACCGCGGGCGCATGCTGGAGATGCTCCGGAACGAGGTCCGGTACACGACACGCGCCGACTCGATCCCCGCCAACCTGGCGCTCACGACCGGCGAGCTGGGCGAGCCCAGCCTGTTCGGGGCCGGCGAGTACGCCAAGGACGGCCTGCTGTCGATCACGGAGCTGCTGGGCCGTACGCCGTGGTTCTACCGGATGGTCGACATGACCGCGGACCTCATGCGCCACGCGCCGGTGCCGACCCGATTCGGCAACCTCCCGGCCTCCGACTCCGAGCTCAACGGCGACGTCCTGCAGGTCCTGGTGCGCCTGTGGCCGATGACCGGCGACCATCGTTTCCGCGACTGGGCCCGGCGGATCGGCGATGCCTACGTCGACGAGGTCCTGCCCGGCAACCACGGCCTGCCGAGCCGGACGTGGGATTTCGAGGCGCACTCGGGGGACGGCCGATTGCGTCTCCGTGACCACGGAAACGAGATCGTGGTTGGGCTCACGCTGCTGTACGCACTCGAGCAGGCCCGGGAGGGCGATCGTGCCCCGCGATATCGGGCCGCCGTTCAGCGGATGCTCGACCGCATCCTGGAATCGGCCAACGCCGACGGGATGCTCTACAACGAGATCGACGCGACGACCCTTGCCGCTGTCGATTCGGGGCTCTCGGACAACTGGGGCTACGTCTACGGTGCCGTGTACTCGTTCTACCAGACGACGGGAATGCCCGCGTACCGGGATGCCGTTCGCCGCGTCCTGACGAACCTGCCCCGCTACCGGGAACACGACTGGGAATCGGGGTCGTTCGACGGCTACGCGGACGCCATCGAGAGCGCTTTGTACCTCGTCAGCCGCGAGCCGGTGCCCGAGGCCCTCGAGTGGATCGAGTCCGAGATCCGCATCATGAAGGCCATGCAAAAGCCGTCCGGTCTGATCGAGCACTGGTACGGCGAGGGCAACTTCAACCGCACGCTCCTGCTCTATGCGCTCTTCAAGAGCCAGGGCTGTCGACCTGATCGCTGGACGCCGGGCGTCCGCCTCGGCGCCGTGCGCGACGGTGAGCGTTTGCGGCTGAGCCTGGTCGAACCGGAGGGCCGGAACGGCCGCGTCCACTTCGACCGGGCCCGGCACCGCCGTGTCCTTAATCTAGACCGGGACTACGTGAGGCTGAACGAGTTTCCCGAGTGGTTCGTGATCGACGAGAACACGCTTTACCGTCTCGTGCCCAAACGGGGTGACGCCCATGTGCGTCTGGGCTCGGAGCTGATCGACGGTATCGCGCTCGAGCCGGGCGAGTGGACCGTCGAGCCCCTGGGGCCGCCCCCCTACGGGCCGGACCTCGTCCCCTGATCGCTCTACGAGGCCGACACCTCGAGACCGCAAGTGCTGAGCGAGAAGTCGACGAGGCGGGCGCGGGCGTTCTCGAAGCGCTGGCGCAGCAGATCGCGTAGCGCTTCCGCGTGGTGCAGATCGGGTGAGGCGAACAGAGCGTACCCGCCCCCGCCGGCCCCGAGGAGCTTGACGCCATCGCAGTGATCACGCGTGGCGGAGAGGATCTCCTCCACCTCCGGGTTGGTCGTGCTCGGGTGCACCCGGCAGTTGGCCTGCCAGGAGAGGGCCAGGACGTCGGCGATGGCCCGCCGATCGCGCCGCTCGATGGCGTCCTTGGCGTCCAACGCGAGCTGGGCCATGTGCTGGAGGGTGAAGAGGTACGCCTTCGATCCGCTGTTCACCTGGTCGACCACGTCGGCCAGGATGTTCTTCGCCAGGCGGGTGATGCCCGTGTAGAACAGCGTGAAGCAGCCCAGGCTGTCCCGGTCCTGAAACAGGATAGGGATCGAGCTGGTGGGTGACGGGATGCGGCCGGAAGCCGGGGCGGCTCTGGATGCACTTGATGCCCGCCGACCGCGCCCCCGATTTGATCCTGCCAGCCCCCACCCGTGGTCAGCATCTGCTCCACCTGGAGGACCTGACGGATCAGCTCGTCCATGATGACGGGCCGACCGAAGAAGCGCGAGAACGCGGCCAGGATGACCGCCCCCAGGATCGAGGAGGTCCCGAGGCCCGAGCCCTTGGGCACCGCGCACAGCAGCGTGATCTCCAGCCCGGCGCCGAGGCGTTCGAGAAGATCCCCGAGCGTCCGGCTCTCGTCCTCCGCGACGCCAATCCCCATCAGGGAGAGCGCGGCCTTCGGCAGCGCGAAGGGTGAGGCGGGATCGTTGTGGTCCCGCAGCTGCTCGAAGCGGGTGAACGTCTCGGTGTGGCCCAGGTCGATCGAGTGGATGCGCACGTGGCGCTCCGCGGTGCGGCGGCAGAACACCTGGATGGGCGGCTGCCCGTTGAGGTCCACCGCGAGGTTCACCACCCGGCCGCCGTGGCGCAGCGTGTAGGGCGGGGTGTCGGTCCACCCGCCGGCGACGTCGAGCCGCACCGGGGCCCGCGCCCACACGATCTGGTCCTCCTTGAGGGCCAGGCGAAGCGGGAGAGCGTCCGTCGTCCGTGGCACGTACTCGATCTCAGGAAGCCGTGGCGCCGCATCCGCGCGCGGCCCGGCGATCGTGCGATAGAGACGCTCGCGGTAGGCGCGCAAGACGGCGTCGTCGGTGCGCTCGAGCCACTCGGCGAGCGGGCGACGCCACTCCTCGCCTCCGAACGTGGATTCAAAATCCTGCGCGCTCACCCCTTGCCAGCCATGACCGCGTTCAAAGAGGTCGCGTAGCAACTCCCGGCGCCGGGCCACCCGGCGATCCTCCCGGCGGAGAACGTCGTCACCCTCCAGGATCTCGTAGAACGACCAGCGCCGCGCCGCGCGGAAATTGTCGGTCCAGCTCGAGTCCGGGCGGGTCAGGTAGCCGGCGAGGAGCTCGGTCGACGGATCACAACAGAACAGCCGCGCGGCGAAGAGGTCGGTCGCGTCGTCGCCCTCGAAGACGTCCGCCCGGGTGAGCCTGCGCTCGTCGAGCCACCGGTCGAGGGGCTCACCGCAGTAGACGAGGTCAGCCGGGTCGTCGGCGACCCTGAAGCTGTCCTGGGCGGAGACGACCACGATGACCCGATCCTCGCCGAGCCAGCGCTCCTCGATCGCGATCCCCGCCGGAATCTCGAAGGGTATCTCGGCGCCGTCGAGCCCCACGAGGAGGTTGTCGCCGCCGAGAGACGGGAACGAGCAGGATGAGCAGGACTCCACGAGCACCGGCGCGTGGGCGGGGCCTCCCGTGCTCACGGTGGCGCTGTTGTGGATGATGCCCTCCGATGTCACCAGCGGTCGGATCTCGCCCTCCTCGGGCTCGTAGAAGGGCCGTGCCTGGTGGGCGATGAGCTCGCGGCAGGCCCCGGGGAACTCGGAGAGGCTCCCGAGGTGCAGGAACGTCGTCGATCGGGTGATCGTTCCGCCGAGCCCGAACGGGTGGAACGCCTCGTAAACCACGCGCGCCAGCGCCGGGGGGAGGGTGCTCGCGTCCTTCACGCGCTCCCAGAAGGCCTCGAAGGAGAGGCCATCCAGGCACGCGGTCAGCACCTCCAGATACAGGTCGAAGCGCGCCCGTCCGGACGCCAGTCCGCCCATGAGCGAGCCGCCCTCGAAGGGCGTCTCGCCCAGGGTGAGGAAGGCCTGGAGGGCCCCCGGGTCCAGGGAGAGGAGCCCGATGTCGAGGGCGCACTCTCCGGTGCCTTCGATCAGCGCCTGCTCGGCCAGGACCCCGACCGGTGCCTTCTGGAAGTAATCGATCACCCGCTCGCGGCGCCGGTCGAAGCGGAAGACGCCGTGACGCGAGCCCTGCTCCAGGGGAGCCGGCTTGGCGAATCCGAACACGGGCCCCCGCTCCTCGGGCACGCTCGCCGCGTCGAAGTCGATGAACACGTCCGCGGTGGTGACCACGGTCTCTCCGGGTCGCCAGGGGTACTTCAAGAAGAGCCCGAGCTGGGCATCGAGCACCACCGGAGGCAGCAGCGCGCTCGACGGCAGGGGCAGAGGCGCAAAGAGCTTTCCCTCGGAGGCATAGCATGGCAGCCGGCGGCTCTCCCCGCCTGCGTGGATCAACAGGATGCGCTGGCGTCCCAGGAACTCGGCGGAGTCGTCGGGCTCTCGGCGCTCGAGGAGCTGCGCGAGCGCCCACAGCGTCCCGCCTCCGGTGCCCACGCGGCCGCCGGCGGGGTCGGCGACCACCTCGAAGGCGATCTCGCGGGGGTAGAGGCCGGCATTCTGTCGGCGGGCGATCAGGCTGCGGAAGGCCTCCGCCTGTCGCTCGGAGGCGGCGGTGATGAGGACGATGTCGAAGAGCTGCATGGATCTTCCGGAGCGTCCGAGGCGCCTATCCTCTCACAGCGGGAGAACAGGGAGTGTCACCGTCGGACGCTCCACGGGGGTGTGATACCTTCCGCTTGCCGGCGTCCCGGGCGGGACAAGGAGGGTGTGAGTCGGCCATGAAGAGAGCGGTGGTCTGCGGTGCGGGTGGCTTCATCGGGGGCCACCTGGTCGAGCGTCTGAAGAAGGAGGGCCTCTGGGTGCGAGGGGTCGACATCAAGCAGCACGAGTTCCGGCAGACGGCTGCCGACGAGTTCCTGCAGCTCGATCTCCGTGACCCGGAGAGCTGCGTGCGGGCGGTGCTCGTCGACGGCAAACCCGCCGACGAGGTCTATCAGCTGGCCGCCGACATGGGCGGCATGGGATTCATCCACTCCGCCGAGTGCGAGATCATGCACAACAGCCTGCTGATCAACACGCACATGAGCCACGCGGCGGCCCAGCAGGGAGTGCCCCGCTATCTCTTCTCTTCGTCGGCGTGCGTCTATCGGGATCAGCAGCCGGACGAGCCGGACCTCACCGAGGACGACGCGTACCCGGCACAGCCCGACAACGAGTACGGCTGGGAGAAGCTCTACTCGGAGCGGGTGGCGCTGGCCTACCAGCGCAACCAGGGCATGACGGTGCGGGTGGCCCGCTTCCAGAACTGCTACGGGCCCTACGGCACCTGGAACGGCGGACGCGAGAAGGCCCCCGCCGCGATGTGCCGCAAGGTCGCGGCGGTCGAGGACGGCGGCACGATCGAGGTGTGGGGCGACGGGACGGCCATGCGCGTCTTCACCTACGTCGACGACCTCGTCGACGGCATCCACCTGCTCATGCAGTCCGACGTCGAAGAGCCCACGAACATCGGCGCCGACGAGCGCATATCCGTCAACGGCCTCGTGGCGCTCGTGGCCGAGGTGGCCGGCAAGAAGGTGAACACCCGCCACGTCGACGGCCCCGTGGGCGTTCACGCGCGCAACCACAGCTCGGACCGGATCCGCGCGATGGGCTGGGTCGACCGGCACAGCCTCCGTGACGGCATTGCCAGGACGTACCCCTGGGTGAAGGAGCAGACCGAGCAGGCAATGGCGCGCGGGGAGAGGGTCTAGCCGCCGGCAAGGCTGACGTCCCGCGGCGCGCTGTCCGCCCATCGGGCGAGGGACCTGTCCACCCTGACCGTCCGAGGGAACTCTCGAAGGGTACTGGCCCCGGCTCTGCCTGCCACTTCCCGCAAGGGACATCGCGCCGGTTCTGTCCGAAAACTCGCCATTCGTGTGGCCTGTCCCGATCGCGACGGTGCACAGCCCAACTCTCTGATCCACAGCCAGTTGTGCGCCTGTGGTCGGGTTTCACCGGGATGGCACGCCCCTTGATGTCTTCGCCCGCGGCCGAGGTTGGCCGTGGAGGGCGTCATGCAGAGGGCGATCAAGACGATGTCGGTGCTGGCGGCGCTGGTCATGGCCGCGGCGTGCGGCAGCGACTCCAACCCTACCGCTCCGAGCACCCCGGTCGAGACCACGGCACCGAAGGCCGACATCACAGTGGCCGTCGGCCCGGACGCGGTCTCTGGACCGAGCCTCGATCCCGGCTACACGAGCTACGTCCGGTTCACCGCCTCGATGAGCGAGGCCGCAGGCCTCGGTGCCCACCTCAACTACGTGCGCGGGGACTTCTACCAGGATGGCGCCCTCGTGGACCGGTCCCACTTCACCGCGGCTCAGCTCATCGAGGAGACGGGATCGAACCGGCTCGAAGCGGCCTCCGCACGGAGCTTCCCCGTGCTCCTCCGGTGGAACGCCTCCTGCGACCTGATCCGGGTGACGTTCCAGTTCACCGACGACCAGGGCCACGACCACCACCTCGTCGGGAACATCGGCCCCACCTCGACCGCTATCGCGGCCTCGACGGACGACGACGAGGCGCCTCGCCTGTAGCTGGCAGTCCGAGGCCTCGCTCGGTCGTCACCTTCGGCTCGCGATGAAGGCGTCCCGTGCGGCCACGCCGAGACCCGGATGATCGGTGAAGAAGCCGTCGACGCCGGCCTCCAGAAAGAGGAGAGCCTCGCCCTGCATATCTCCAGTGTCGTCCGGGGCGTTGCCGTCACGCAAGGCACGGGGCAAGTAGACATTCTCGGCCCGGAGCGTCCACACGTGGACGAGGAGGGTGGCGCGGTGGGCCCCTCTCACGAGAGGCGTCGGGGCGCTCAGATGACCCGCCCCGTCGGGGGAGAGGACGAGGCCCTTGTGGACACCGATGCCACGGGCGTAGGTGGCGATCTCCGCCAGTCCTTCCGGGGTGACGAGGTCGGCGTAGGTCCTCCGGTCGCCGGCGCGGGCGAGGTCGGGGGGCTGGCCGGTCGGGGCGATGAGCTGGACGAGGGGCAGGCGCGTCATGCGCCGGAGCTTCTTGAGGTTCGTGACCTCGAAGGACTGGATGAAGACCGGATCGTCGGCGTCGCTCCATCCATGCCGAAGCAGGGCCTCCACCAGCGGTTCCTCCAGGGGGAGGCCGATCCCAGCGAAGTGGGACGGGTGCTTCGTCTCGGGATACAAACCGACAGGACGACGCTGGCGGTCTGCCCGCTCGTTCACCTCCGCCAGAAGATCGAGGATCTCCCGGAGCGTCGGGATCTCGAACCTCCCATCGTAATCGGTCGTCCTCAGACCAGGCAGGCGTTCCCGGGCGCGGAGGGTCTTCAGCTCGGCGAGGGTGAAGTCCTCGGTGAACCAGCCCGTGACCTCCACACCCTCGATCGACCTGGTCGTCCGGCGACCGGCGAACTCGGGGTGGTCGGCGACGTCGGTGGTCTCGGAGATCTCGTTCTCGTGGCGGGCGACCAGCAGCCCGTCGCGCGTCGCCACGAGATCGGGCTCGATGAAGTCGGCCCCCTGCTCGATCGCCAGCCGGTAGGCCTCGAGGGTGTGCTCCGGGCGATGGCCGCTCGCGCCCCGGTGAGCGATGACAATAGGGTCGTCTTCTCCCGGTGCCGCCGCCGCGGTCACTACGGCGAGTACGGCCACACCGACCAGCCCAGTCGCCTTCAGCGCGTTCACAGCAGCCGCCGCTCGTCGAGGAATCGAATCAGCGGCCGCCCCAGAAGGTCCTCCTGCTGCTTCTCCAGGGCCCGCAGCGTCAGGGCTCGGGTTCTCGTTCACGGTGTGCTCTCCAGAGTCCGTAGGTTAGCTGGTTTCGCCATCTCGGGGTGGGCACCGCCTGGTCGGGTGTCCCTTGATCCTCCCCCGGCTGCCCCGCGCAGATGTAATGGGCCGCGGGCCGACGGGCCGCTGGCAATGGTGGATTCCTCGGGCGTCGACAACACGTCCGCCCTCGGAATGACTGCGTGTGGCGGTTCTGGCACAATGAGGATCGGCTGAAGCCGATTGCGGATCGCCTTCTAGGGGGGCGAGGGCGATCGGGCGGGACGTCATACATTTGATCAAGATCAACAACAACAGGCGCCACCGCCCCACGCTGCTCTGTGCCGCGCTCCTCGCGGTCGCCGGGGGCTCGTTGGTCGAGGCGGACCAGCCCGGGCTCGACGGAGCCATGGACGTCTCCCCGACCAGCGCCCTCTTCCAGACGGCTCCCGAGCCCTCGGTCCCCACTCCCAGCCGAGAGGGGCTTCGGCTCCTCGTCCAGCTCGACCCGATGGCTCTCGGTCCGTTGTCGATCGGCTCCCCGAACGCGGGCCTGCTCTTCAATCCCCAGCCGATGCCGGAAGGGGATCTCTGGCAGATCCGCAACCCGCGCGAGACGTACGGGACGACTGAGACTCTCGGCTTCATCATCAAGACGATCGAGGCGGTCGAGAGGCAGCTCCCGGGCTCGCCCCCGCTCGTCATCGGCGACATCAGCCGTCCCGACGGCGGGCGTCTCAACTGGCATGCATCCCACCAGGTCGGACGGGACGTCGACCTCGGCTTGTACCACCGAACGGAGGTCGAGGACTTCCTTCGCGGCCGCAAGAGCAACCTCGACGTCCCGCGGACCTGGGCGCTCGTCCGGGCGCTGGTGACGGAGACGGATCTTCACCGGATCTTCCTGGACCGTTCGATTCAACAGCACCTGTACGAGCACGCCCTGCAGATCGGCGAGAATCGACTCTGGCTGGACGTCGTGTTCGGCCGCCACACCGGGGGCAAGGACGCCCTCATCCAGCACGTCCGCCGGCACCGCGACCACATGCACGTGCGCTTCTACAACGCGCGGGCGCAGGAGTGGGGGCGGATTGCGTACCCGCTGCTCGTGAAGGCGGGCCTCGCCCCCGAGCCCACCGTGACCCACCGCGCGCGGAGCGGAGAGACACTCTCGCACCTGTCGCGACGCTACGGCACCAGCACCGGGGCCATCCGCCGCGCGAACGGCCTGCGCGGCTCGATGATCCGCGCCGGGCGCCGGTACGTCATCCCCATCCGCAAGATCCCCTCCGAGGCGGAGCCGTTCGTCGTTCCCCCACGCCTGCTGCCGCCGGCGCCCCGGGCGGCCGCGGAGGCGCTCGACGGAGACGCGTTTCCATCGCCCGCCGTCGGCGGATCCGCGGCCATCGGTCGCCCCTGATTCTCGATCGTGATCTTTCGTCACGAAGAAGGTCGCGCCCGGCGCAAGTTGAGCCGGTTTCGGTTGACCGTCGCTCCCGCGGCGGGTACCTTCCTTTCAGTCGCTCCCGAGCCCCGGTCGGCGGGGCGCTCCGCGCGGTGAGCGGCGGGGGGAGGACCATGGACCTCGTTGACAAGATTCAGGAAGGCCAGAACTTCCTGGAGAAGATCGCGAGCAAGATCCCGGGCTTCAAGGGGTATCGCGAGAAGGAGCGACGGCGCGAGGCGGACCGGATCAGCCGAGAGCACATGGCGGTGCGGCTCGAGGGGGCCAAGAAAGAGCTCGACACCCTCTCCGCCAACGCGAGCCGCGTGGGTGAGCTCGACGCGATCAACGACATCGAGACCGCCCGCAAGCGCCTCGACAAGGTTGCGGCCCGCGTCCGCTACGCAGACCGCGGGTACGCCGGCTTCTTCGACGCAATCAAGATCAACGACGCCATCCTCGACCGGGTCTACCGTTTCGACCTCGCTCTCCTCGCCGGCGTCGAGGAGGCGCGCGAAGCCGCCCAGGCCGCGGGCGCTGCCGCGGGGGGCGTGGGGCCAGCCCTGCAGGGCTTCATCGCCCGGCTCGACGCGCTCGACGAGGCCCTCACCGAACGCGAGCACATCCTCTCCGGCGTCAAGTAGGAGGAACCCATGGCCCTGCTCGAGCTGATCCAGTACTTCGACGCCACCGGCTCGGAGATCGTCCACCGCGAGCCGCCCTCCGGTTCCGCCGACATCAGGTTCGGTGCCCAGCTCATCGTCCAGGACAATCAGTGGGCGGTCTTCTTCCGTGACGGCAAGGCGCTCGACGCGCTGACCTCCGGACGCCATACCCTCACCACGGTCAACCTGCCGCTCCTCACGAAGCTCCTGGGCCTGCCCTTCGGCGGGGAGTCGCCCTTCCAGGCGCAGGTCTACTTCGTCAGCCGGCAGACGTTCACCGAGCTGAAGTGGGGGACGAAGGAGCCCATCGTCTTCCGCGACTCCGAGCTCTCGATGGTGCGCCTGCGGTCGTTCGGCCGGTTCTCCATGCGTGTCGTCGACCCTGGCATCTTCATCCAGCAGCTCGTCGGCACACGCGGGGTCTTCACGACCGACGCCATCGAGGACTTCCTGCGCGCCATCTGCGTTGCCCGGCTGACCGATCTGCTGGGCGAGACGCTCAAGACCGTCCTCGACCTGCCGCGCTACTACGATGAGCTGTCCGGGGCCCTCAAGGGCCGCGTCGCCGACGACTTCGGGAAGTACGGGGTCGAGCTGGTGGACTTCCTCATCGGGGCCATCACGCCGCCCGAGGAAGTGCAGAAGATGATCGACGAGCGCGCGGGGATGGGCGCGGTCGGCGACATGCAGCGGTACATGGCCTACAAGACGGCCCGAGCGATCGAGGCCGCCGCCGACAACCCCGGAGAGACGGGGGGCGCGGCCGGGCTCGGTCTGGGGGCCGGCATCGGCATGATGATGCCGCAGATGATGGCGGGGGCCATCGCCAAGGCCGCGCAGGGAACGACGCCGGGGACCCCGGCAGCCCCGGGAACGCCGGCGGCTCCCGGTGCCCCCGCTGCGCCGGTGGCACCGACCGGCCGGCGCGAGATCACACCCGGGATGTCCTTCGACGAAGTGAAGGGGGTGTTCGGAGAACCCAGCGGCGAGGTGGTCTTCGGCAACAAGACCCGCTGGAGCTTCGCCGACATCACCGTCATCTTCGAGGATGGCAAGGTCACCGAGGTCAAGTTCTAGAAGCCAGCCGCACACCCGCGGGTCCCCAGGGAAGGGACACGCGGGCGAGCCTAGGCCTGGTGACCAGCCGCGCCAGCGGGCCCTAGGCCTCGTCGGGCGTGATCCACTCCGGGCCCGTCCCCGGCCTGTGGGCGCGGAGCTCGCCCAGGAGCGCCGGGGGCGAGTCCGCTACCACGATGCGCCGGCGGTTCTCCTCCGACACGAAACCCTCCTTCACGGCGTGGTCCAGGAGGGCGACGAGCGGGTCGTAGTAGCCGGCCACGTTCAAGATGCCCACGGGCTTGCGGTGGATCCCGAGCTGACCCCAGGTCGCGATCTCGAGGAGCTCCTCGAAGGTGCCGAGCCCGCCGGGCAGGGCGATGAAGGCGTCGGAGAGCTCGGCCATGAGGGCCTTGCGGGCGTGCATGCTCGAGACGATGCGCATGTCGGGCACCGCCCGGTGGGCCAGCTCACGGGCGGCGAGGGCGTGGGGAATGACGCCGACCACCTCGCCCCCCGCCGCCAGGGTCGCGTCGGCCAGGATGCCCATGAGCCCGACCGAGCCGCCCCCGAAGACGACGCCGACCCCCTCGGAGGCGAGCCGACGCCCCAGATCGGCGGCGGCGTGACGGTAGCGCGGATCGGAGCCCGTGCTCGAGCCGCAGAAGACGCAGATGCGCCGCACGCGCGCGGCCGTCAGCGTCCCTTTGGGAAGATCGCCATGAGAAGGCCGATGCCCGCGACGCCGGCACAAGCGTACCGCGCCAGGTCCCACCGGCCGGCCTCCCGCTCGAGTCCTTCGCTGATGCTCACGCCCGCGGGCACCGGCTCGTGCTTCTCGAGCTGCTGAGAGGCGTACATGAAGCCCAGGATGCCCAGGAGCAGCATGATCCCGCCGAAGTTCCGCATGGGGCTCATGGTACACCGGAGCCTCTATAATGGGGCCATGTCAGAGGTGCGCAGCGTCCTCATCTTCGGCAAGGACACGTGACCCCACACCACCGAGGCCCGGGAGGCCTACGCGGGGAAGGGCTACACGGTCGACTATCGCGACGTGACGGCGTCGCCCACGGCCCTTGACGAAATGCTCGAGCACTCGGGTGGCCGACGCAGCGTGCCGGTCATCGTCGACGAGGGCCGCGTCGAGATCGGGTACGGAGGCACCTGAGGGGTGTAGGTTCCGGGGCCGGTCCGGCCCCGACGCCACTCGACCTCAGAGCCGAAGCGTGAGCCCCGCCTCCTTTCCCACGTCCGGTCATGCCCGCTGGCGCCGGGGGGTCCTCGTGCCCGGCGTGGCCGCCCTGCTCATCCTCGGCTCCTTCTGGGCCCATCCCCGTGAGGACGGTCTCGCCCTGGACGTGCAGCCCCTGCCCCTCAACCCCTCGGAGCCCGAGCAGACGGTGGTGGGTCCCCTTCGCTTCCGCGGTGGCCTCTGGCTCCGCTCGGCCGACCCCCGATTCGGGGGGCTCTCGGACGTGCGGGTGGCTCCGGACGGGTCGCAGCTGCTCGCCGTGTCGGACTGCGGGCGCGGCTTCGTGGCGATGCTCGTCCACGACTCGAGCGGGGACCTGGCCGACCTGCGATCCCCCCGGCTGGTCGATCTCGTCGGGCCGGACGGGGGCCCCTTGATGAGCCGGGCCGAGCGGGATGCCGAGAGCCTTGCGTTCGAGGGCGACGACGGCCTCCTGATCGGCTTCGAGGGTCGGCCGCGGATCTGGCGGTACGCGCGGTCGCCACCGTTCGCCGGGCCTGCCGAGCCCCGGCCCGGGCCTCCCATCGACGGGGCGTGCCGCGGGAACCGGAGCCTCGAGACGCTCGTGGATCTCGAGGGCGGGCAGCTCTTCGTGGCGTGTGAGGCCGCCACCGGCAGCCAGGGCCCGGTGCCGGCCTGGGTGGGGTCGGGGGAGAGCTGGACCGCTCGCTCCTATCCGTTGGGAGGCGAAGGGCTGGGGGGCTTCTTCACCCCGACCGCCGCCGCCCGTCTCCCGGGAGGCGACGTCGTGGTGCTCGAGCGGCGTTTCCCGCCGCTCGAGGTGCGGCTGATGAGGCTCACGAAGGCCGACCTGGAGGGCACCGGCCCCCTCGCCCCGTACGAGGTCGCCCGTCTCTCCCCGCCGCTGTCGGTCGACAACTTCGAGGGCATCGACGTCCGTACGGACCCCTCGGGCGTGACGTTGCTCTACCTGCTCTCCGACGACAACGGCTGCTCGAAGCGGGCGGGCGTCGTCCCCCCCCGCTTCCAGCGCACGCTTCTGCTGCTCTTCGAGCTGACCGGCTGACTCGGGGCGGCCGGGCGGTCGCCTCTCGTGCCGGCCCCGGCCCGACCGCCTCTGGGCGGTGCGGGCTTGCAGCTTCAGTCGGATCGGGGCTAGGCTCTGCGGCGTGATGACGCTTCTGCTCGTGCTGCTCCTGGCCCAGCCTCTGGGCCGGCCCCTCTTCTACTGGGGTGCGCGTCCCGCCACCATCGTCACCGGGGTGTCCCCCGGAGACGGGCTTGCGGCTCAGGTCACCGAGGTCCACGGCGTCGTCGACGACGGCGAGCTCGTCCTGCGGGTGAGCTTCGATCGCCCGGTGAGCGACGCCGTGTATCTCCCCTCGGGGGCCCCGGTCTCCGGTCGCCTTCGGGCGGCCGTCTACGTGGACGGGGACGCGGACCGCTACACCGGCTGGTCGGCCTCGCCGGGCGACCCCCGCGCGGGAGCCGACTACCGGATCGATCTCGGAGTGCTCGCCCTCGGCGCCGATCCCGGGGAGGGGATCCCGGCCCAGGCGCTCGTGACCGTGTCCGCGTTTGCCCTGACGGCGCAAGGGCGCCAGCGGAGCCTCTGGCGGACCGACCATTCCGTGAGTCCGGACCAGGTCTCGATCCGCGGTGACGCGATCGAGATGCGCGTGCCCGCCGGCTCGGTGTCGGTCACGCCGACGGCACGACTCGGCCTGGTGGTGGGCGATCAGGGATTCGAAGGCGCTCTGAGACCCTGAATCCTGCTCGTCGTGTCGGAAGATCGGGTGAGGGCCTAGGCGACGAGAACGGGCACCTGGTCCTGAGCGCCGCGCTGCAGCAGGCCCAGCCGCTTCATCTTCTCGTGCAGCGTGGTGGGGAGCACCCCCAGGGCCTGGGCCGCCCGCCGTTGGTTGCCCCTCGTCCTGTGCAGCGCCTCTTCGATGATCCGCCGCTCGTATGCGTCCAGCATCGTCTTGAGGGTCGGGCGTGACCCGCTCGCGTAAAGCTGCTCCATTCGGCAATCCTCCGAAGCTGCGCCCGCGTGACGGACGAGGTTCTGACCTTCATAGTCCAGGACGTTCAAGGCCGTGAAAAGGTTTCATGAAAAGCTGCCGAAGGCCGGGGTAGCATAGGCGACCATGACGACCGCGAAGCGCGTTCACAATTTCGGGGCGGGCCCGGCGGCGCTTCCGCTGCCGGTGCTGGAGCAGGTGCAGGCGGAGCTTCTCGACCACGGCGGCACGGGCATGTCCGTGATGGAGCTGAGCCACCGCTCGGCCGCGTTCGGAGAGGTGATCGAGCAGGCCGAGGCCGACCTGCGGGTCCTTCTCGGCCTGTCCTCGGACTACGCCGTCCTCTTTCTACAAGGGGGCGCCTCGCTGCAGTTCGCGATGGTGCCGGCGAATCTGCGGCCGGCCGGGGCCTCCGCCGACTACGTGCTGACCGGGAACTGGTCGAGGGCGGCCATCAAGGAGGCGGCCAAGGGAGGCAGAGTCCGCACGGTCGGCTCGACCGAGCCCTCCGGCTTCGACCGCATCCCCGCCCAGGGGGAGCTCGACTTCGACCCGCAGGCCGCCTACGCCCACTTCACGTCCAACAACACGATATACGGGACCCAGTGGCCGACCGAGCCGGAGGCCCCGTCCGGGCGTGCCGCTCGTGTGCGACGCCTCTTCCGACGCGCTGAGCCGACCCATCGACATCCGCCGCTACGGCGTGCTCTACGCCGGGGCCCAGAAGAACCTCGGACCCGCCGGGATCGCGGTGGTCGTGGTGCGCCAGGAGCTCCTGGAGCGGACACCGGGAGGGCTGCCCGCGCTCATGGACTACCGGCTCATGGCCGAGAAGCGCTCCCTCTACAACACCCCGCCCACCTTCACCGTGTACGTTGTGGGCCGCGTGTTGAGGTGGCTCAGGGAGCTGGGGGGACTGGCCGAGATCGCAAAGCGAAACGAGGCGAAAGCGGCGCTTCTCTATGACGCGATCGACGCGAGCGGCGGCTTCTACCGCGGTCACGCGCGGAAGGAGAGCCGCTCCCGGATGAACGTCACATTCCGCCTCCCAACCGAGGACCTCGAGGAGCATTTTCTGAAGGAGGCGGGGCCCGCCGACCTCGCCGGCCTCAAGGGCCACCGCTCCGTGGGGGGGCTGCGGGCCTCGATCTACAACGCCTGTCCGATCGAATCGGTGCGAGCGCTCGTGGACTTCATGGCGGACTTCAAGAAGCGCCGCGGCTGACCGCGTGGGAGAGCAGGCCCTCGAGGAACTGGGCTGGTCGCCCTTCTTCGCCGAGGCCTGGGCGGACCTGGCCTCTTCGGAAGAGCGGGTGCCCGCGCGGGTCGTCGTCGCCCACGCGCGCGTCCTCAGGGTGCGGGGAGCCCAGGGTGAGCAGCTCGCCGAGGCGTCGGGCGGCCTGAGGCGCGCGGCGCGGGCCTCCCAGGACCGTCCCGCGGTCGGCGACTGGGTGGCGCTGCGCCTTCGGCCCCGCGCCGGGCGGGTCGTCGTCGACGCGGTGCTGCCTCGGCGCACCGCGTTCGTGCGCCGGGCCGCCGGGGACCTCGCCGTCCAGCAGGTCCTTGCCGCGAACGTGGACACGGTGTTCCTGGTGATGGGCCTCGACCGGGACTACAACCCCAGACGCATCGAGCGGGCACTGGTCCTGGCCTGGGAGAGCGGGGCCGAGCCGGTGGTCCTGTTGAACAAGGCCGACTTGTGCGAAGACGTTGCCGCCCGCCGGACCGAGATCGAAGCGGTGGCTCCCGGGGTGCCGGTGCGCGTGATCGCGGCAAAGGAGGGGGAGGGCCTAGAGGCGCTTTCCCCCTGGCTCGAGCGGGGTCGGACCGTGGCGCTCCTGGGCTCGTCGGGGGTCGGCAAGTCCACCATCGTCAACCGTCTCCTGGGGGAGGAGCGGCAGCGGACGCGTGAGGTGCGGGAGAGTGACCAGCGGGGCCGCCACACCACGACGCATCGCGAGCTCGTGACCCTTCCGACCGGCGGGCTGCTCCTCGACACCCCGGGGCTGCGCGAGCTCCAGCTCTGGGCCACGGAGGAGGGGCTCGCCACCGCCTTCGAGGACGTGGAGGCGATGGCCCCGGGGTGTCGCTTCCGGGATTGCGCGCATCAGTCGGAGCCGGGCTGTGCCGTCCGGGCCGCGGTGGAGGCAGGGACGCTGGCGGAGGCGCGCCTCGCCAGCTACCACAAGCTCCGAGCCGAGCTCCGATCCCTCGAGGTCCGCGAGGACCCCCTGCTCCAGCGGGAGGAGAGGGCCCGCTGGCGCAGCATCCTCAAGTCGGTCAAGACCCACCGTCCCCGCGAGTAGTCGCGGCGTTCGGCCGCACCGCCGCCGGCGACGCTGGATGTAGGATGGATCCATGGGGCCGGGCTACGACGCGCTTCTTCTGCTGTCCTTCGGCGGTCCGGAGGGACCGGAGGACGTGATGCCGTTCCTCCTCAACGTGCTGCGCGGTCGAAGCATCCCCCCGGATCGCCTCCGCGAGGTGGCGTCGCACTACGAACACTTCGGCGGGGTGAGCCCGATCAACGGGCAGTGCCGCGCCCTGATCGCCGCGCTGCGCGAGGAGCTGGAGCGCAACGGCCCGCGGATTCCGGTGTACTGGGGCAACCGCAACTGGCACCCGATGCTCGCCGATACCCTGCGGGAGATGGCGGGGGACGGCGTTCGTCGCGCCCTCGCGTTCGTCACCTCGGCCTTCAGCTCGTACTCTGGCTGTCGCCAGTACCTCGAAGACATCACGCGAGCCCGGAAGGAGGCTGGGGACAGGGCCCCCGTGGTCGCCAAGCTGAGAGGTTTCTACAACCATCCGGGCTTCGTGGAGCCGATGATCGAGCGGGTTGCGGTGGCCCTTGACCTCATTCCCGAGCCCCGTCGCGCCGAGGCCCGGCTCGTCTACACCGCGCACAGCCTTCCCCGTGCCCTGGCGGCCACCAGCGACTACGAGGCCCAGCTCAAGGAAGCGGCGGGGCTCGTGACGAGGGGCCTCGGCCGAAACGGCTGGAGCCTCGTGTACCAGAGCCGCAGTGGCCCCCCCGGCCAGCCCTGGCTCGAGCCCGACATCGTGGACCACCTGAGGGCGCTGGCCGTCGAGGGCGTGCAGGATGTGGTGGTGGCCCCGCTCGGCTTCGTCTCGGATCACATGGAGGTCGTGTACGACCTCGACCTCGAGGCGAAGAGCCGGGCGCTGGAGCTGGGCCTGAACATGGTCCGCGCCGGAACCGTGGGCAGCCACCCCCGCTTCGTGCGCATGATCCGGGAGCTCGTTCTCGAGCGCTTCACGGAGAACCCGGTGCGGCGGCACCTCGGCACCCGCGGGCCCGCCCCGGACCAGTGCCCGGCGGACTGCTGCCCGCCCCCGGCCCGCCCACCGTCGGACCGCTCCGATTGAGGACGAAGATGGCGACGGGACGAAGAAGAGGCAAACCCATGACGAAAGACAGCTCCCCCGGAGAGGGCGAGGGTTCGCGCTCCGTGCTCTTCACTGGCTTCCCCGGTTTCATCGGAGCGCGTCTCCTCCCCCGGGTTCTCGAGCTCAAGGCCAACACGCGCGCCGTCTGCCTCGTTCAGGAGAAGTTCATGGACGCCGCCCGCGACGCCGTGGAGGCGGTCGGATCCTCCCACCCCCACACGCGCGGCCGGATCGATCTGGTCACCGGCGACATCACCGTTCAGGGGCTCGGGATCCCGGCGAAGGCGGCCCGCGACCTTCGCCGCTCCCTCGCCGAGGCGTATCACCTCGCCGCGGTCTACGACCTGGCGGTCAAGCGCGACGTCGGCCGACGCATCAACGTCGAGGGGACGAAGAACGTCCTCGAGTTCCTCGACGAGGGTCCGCGCTTCGATCGACTGCACTACGTCTCCACCGCCTACGTCTCGGGCACCGCGCGCGGTACCTTCCGCGAGACGGACCTGGACGTGGGCCAGGGCTTCAAGAACCACTACGAGGAGACGAAGTTCCAGGCCGAGGTCGAGGTCGCCCGCTCGCGCGTCCCCTGCACCATCTACCGACCGGGGATCGTGGTGGGAGACTCGAAGACCGGCGAGACCGTCAAGTTCGACGGCCCCTACTTCGTGATGCGGGTGATGGAGAAGCTCCCGTCTCCGGGCGTCTTCCTCCGCATCGGCCTCGGTTTCGGCACCGTCAACATCGTGCCGGTCGACTTCGTGGTCGAGGCCCTCGCGTCCCTCTCCGCGAATCCGATCAGCGCGGGCAAGACCTATCACCTCTGTGATCCCCAGCCGCACGCCCCGGGAGAGCTGGCCGAGATGTTCGCGGCGGCCATCGGGAAGAAGTTCGTCCAGGTTCCTGTGCCCCTGAAGGTGGCCCGTGCCTTCTTCTCACCGAAGCCGGTACAGCGGTTCTTCGGCATGCCGGGCGAGGCGCTCGACTACTTCGACGACCCCGTGCGGCACGACACCTCGCTGGCGAGCCAGGACCTGGGGGAGCTCGGGATCGAGTGCCCGCGCCTCGCCGACTACCTCCCGCGTCTCGTGAAGTTCTACCAGGCCCACCGGGAGAAGATCCGCCGGGAAGCGATGATCTGACTACTGCCGAAGCAGACGGTCCGGGGCCTGTCGGTCGATGAACTGGAGGTGCAGGCGCTCGGTCGTGGGTTGGGCGCGCGTGATGGCGCGCACCTCGGCCCGCGTGGCGAAGCCGCCCCCTGCCTCCTGGAGCAGGATCACGTCGTTCACCTGGAATGTCAGCGTCGTCATCACGCGCGCGCCCCCGCGGCTGACGTTGTCGGCCACGGTGAGCTCCTCCTGAAGCACCTGCCCAAACTCGTCCACCTGCTCGATGGTGAAGTTGACCCACATCTGCACCCGCGCAGATCCCCGACGGTCCTGCGGGACCTCCCGGGAGGGATGGAACTCGATGGCCGGTGCCGTGGGCGCCGGCGCCGGAGGCACGCCGGGGCGAGGCTCGGGCGTGGGGTCCGAGCCCCAGAACACCATCGGTGGAGGCTCGGCGGGAGGGGGCGGAGGCGGAGGGGTCTCCGGGGCCACGTCCACGTCCGGTCCCGGCTCGAGAGGATCCGGTGGCTCGAACGGGGGGGGTGGCTCGGAGGCGGCGGTCGAGGCGGCCTCCGGAGACGGTGCCGGCTCCGGAGGGCTCGACACCGGCGTCTGGCTCGGGGTCTCGCGCGGCGGCCCGGCAGCGGTCTCTCGAGGGGTCTCGGACCCGTCGGGGCTGGCCTCCGGCGAGTCCGACGGGAGCAGGTAGCGGGCCCCCGGGCGGTCGTGGAACCCGCGCGGGGGGTATTTGCCGAAGTACATCACCCCGACGCGATGCTGGTCGGGTCGGCGGCGCACGCTGCGCACCAGCGTGTAGACGCGATAGCTGGCGTCGTGCAGGTCATACTGCCGCAGGCGCTTGGGGAGGGCCAGGGTGATGAAGAGGATCTGGCCGAGCTCCACGTCGTGGGCGAGCGGGAAGCACGACCCTCCCAGCGACACGTCGTCGGTGGTCACGAACTCCTCCCAGGTGGACCCCTCACCGGTGTAGCCCTGCACCCGGGCCGGGATGGCCAGGCCGAGCCGCGCGTTCTTCCGACGCTCCCCGCTCACGACGAGCGATTCTACCGCACCGCACCGCCTGGCGTAGAATGAAGCGTTTGTGCCGCGGGCCCCATGCCTGCCGGTGGATCCATGAACAAACTCATCCGTCGGGGCATTCTGAGACCCCTCGCACGCACCGGCGGCACCGCGGAGGCCGTGGCCCTTCACGCGGGACAGCTGGCCACTCTCACCTGGGGCGTGGCCGTCGCCACGCTTCGGGGCCGCGTAGCCCTGCGCGACATCATCGATCAGTTCTGGGCGATGGGGGTGCAGAGCCTCCCCCTCGTGCTGGTCACCGCCGTCATCTCCGGGGTCGTGACCACGCAGCAGGGCGGCTACCAGCTCACCTCCACGATCCCCCTCTACGTCCTGGGCAGCGTGGTCGCCTCGAGCGTCGTCCTGGAGCTCGGCCCGGTTATGACCTCCTTCGTTCTGATCGGCCGCGTGGGCGCGCGGATCACCGCCGAGATCGGCACCATGCAGGTCTCCGAGCAGATCGACGCCTTGCACTCACTGGGCCGTGACCCGGTGGCCGTCCTGGCCGCACCCCGGATCATCGCCGGCACGATCACCACTCCGCTTCTCGTGTCGATCGCCAACGTCGTGGGCATCTTCTCGGGCATGTTCGCGGCCCGACTGTTCCTCGGTTTGGGCTACCAGTCGTTTCTCTACGGCGCCCGCATGTACTGGCACAGCTGGGACCTGCTCTACTCGATCAACAAGGGCATCGTCTTCGGCTTCATCATCCCTCTGATCTCGGTGCACATGGGCTTACGCACGCGCGGGGGCGCCGAAGGAGTCGGGCGATCGACCACCGCCGCGGTCGTCTTCATGATCATCTCGCTCCTCGTTCTCGACGCCACCTTCCCATCGCTCTTCCTGAACTAGCCGGTCTCATGATCGAGTACATCGACATCCACAAGGCCTTCGACGTCCCGGTCCTCACCGGGGTGAACCTCACCGTGCAGACCGGCGAGACCCTGTCGATCGTCGGCCCGTCCGGAACCGGGAAGAGCGTGCTGCTGAAGACCACGAACGGCCTCCTGGTGCCCGACCAGGGCGACGTGCGGGTGGACGGAGAGTCGGCCTACTTCGACGGCGACGAGACGCTTCGGCGCATCCGTGGCAAGGTGGGGTACGTCTTCCAGTACGCGGCGCTGTTCGACTCGATGACCGTGTGCGAGAACATCTGCACCGGCCTGCCCCAGGGCGTGGACATCCGAGCGGGCTGGGTCCTCGAGAAGGTGGCCGAGGCCCTCGAGGACGTGAATCTCGACCCCGAGCAGGTCATGAACAAGCTGCCGGCGGAGCTCAGCGGTGGGATGCGCAAGCGGGTCGGCCTGGCCCGCTCGATCGTGGGCCGTCCCGAGATCCTTCTCTACGACGAGCCGGTGACCGGGCTCGACCCCGTGAACACCGCGGCGGTGTCACGCCTCATCCGCGACATCCGCGACAAGACCCGGGTCACCTCGATCATCGTGACCCACGACATCGAGCAGGCCCTCGAGATCTCGGACCGGGTCGCGCTCCTCGAGCACGGGGTCCTGCGGTTCATCGGAACGCCCCCGGAGTTCCAGGCGAGCACGGACCCGGTCGTGCGCGCCTTCGCCGACCGCCGCATGGCCGCCGAGGCCGCCGTCCGCATCATGGAAGCAGATGCGGAGGACCTGAAGAAGGACATGGAGGAAGCGCCGTGAGCACCGACAAGCCTCTGCCCATCCCGCCGCAGCTGCGCCGCCGTCGCCGCGAGATCTGGGTTGGCCTCTTCGTGGTGGCGGGTCTGGCCGGGATCCTGATCGTTCTCTCGACCATGACCGACGCCGCCCTCTTCCGGGGCCGCTATATCGTGAGCACGATCGTTCCCGACGCGGCGGGGATTCGAAACGGGGACCCGGTGCAGATGCGGGGGGTCAACATCGGCCGCGTCATGGGGTTCAGGATCAGCACCGATGAGGTCGAGGTCCGTCTCGAGATCGAAGGCGAGTACCCGGTCCCGAACGACTCGGTGGTGGAGCTCAAGGCGAGCGGTCTTCTCGGGGGTCTGGTGGCGGACGTGATCCCCGGCTCCTCCTCGGAGATGGCGAAGTGGGGCGACGTCCTGGAGGGGCGAAGCGGCGTGGGCCTCTTCGACAAGATGGACTCTCTGGCCGGGGAGGCGGACGACGTGGCCGCGCGCCTGAAGGAGTTGCTCTCCGACGAGATGGTCGGCAACCTTCACGGAACGGCGGGCGAGGCCCGCCAGCTACTCGAGCAGCTCTCGGGTACGGTGGCCGAGCAGCGGGGCGAGCTCAAGGCGCTCACGAAGAGCCTGCGGCGTTCGGCGGAGGGTCTCGAGAAGGTCACGACCGGCCCCGAGCTCGAGAACACGGTCAAGCGCGTGGAGGAGGTCGCCTCCCGGATGGACGAGGTGCTCTCCGGACTCGACCGCTCGTCGCAGTCGCTCGAGTCCATCCTCGGCCGCGTCGACCGCGGTGAGGGGACCCTCGGGAAGCTGACCACCGACGACGCCCTCTACGACAACGTGTCCAGCGCCGCCGCCAACCTCGACAAGGCCGCGGTCGAGATCCGCGCGCTTCTCGAGGACGTCCGGACGAAGCCAAAGAAGTACATCAAGCTGAGCCTCTTCTGATTCCGAGTTCGCCAAGTTGGTCGTCGGACTCGGAATAGTCCGTTCCTGTCATTCCGAGGGCCTCGACTTGAACCGTGGCCCGAGGAATCTCGCCGCCATGAGATCCTCGCGCGCTGGCCCGCGATGCGAGCTCAGGATGACGGACCGCAGGCCAGGCGGCGGTCCGTCAGATCCTTCGTCGCATGCCCACGCCGGGCTAAGGACCACGACCCGGCCTGGAGGCTTGGGGTGCTGCGGTCGCCCGCTCGCGGGGACGCTCACTCCGAGGCGTCGGGCAAGCTCAGCAGCCAGATGTTGGCCTCGAGGGATTCGGCCTGGACGAGCACGGAGCGGCCGTTGCGGGACACCCCCAGCTGCTCCTTGTCGACCGAGCCGCTGCTCTCGAGGGGGCCAACGTCGCGGGCGGCGCCTGTCGTGTGGTCGACCAGCGTCAGGCGCCCTCCGTCGCCGAGCACGACGAGATTGCGCGAATCGGGCAGCCAGCGTGCCACGAACCCGGGCCGCTCGAGCGGCCGGTACTCCTCGGCTTCGAAGGACCATAGCAGGAGGTCCGGGCGGACGGCGCCCGCGCGCAAAGACGCGTTCCCGATCAGCCAGCGGCCGTCGTGCGACCAGTCGCGCACCTCGTACCAGTGGTCCGCCGACAGGTCGGGCAGGCATTCCGTCGCTGACACCGGCGTGTCTGCCACGGTGATGATGCAGGTGCCCCTCCCGGTGGGAAAGGCGATTCGCGTCCCATCCGGCGACCAGTAGGGGAACCACGCCCCGTCGGCGACATCCGTGCGCTGTCGGAGGCCGCTGCCGTCCGGCCGGATGCTCCACACCTGATACGTCCCCGAGCGGTTGGAGTAGAAGGCGATCTCGGAGCCGTCCGGCGACCACTGCGGGCCGCGATCCCGGAAGGGATCGTCGGTGAGCTGCCGGAGCTCGCCCCCTCCGCTCTGCAGGACGTAAAGGTCCTCGCGGCTTCCCGCGGTCGTCAGCGCGATCGAGTCTCCGTCGGGCGAAGGTTGGGTGTAGCCGATCGGCAGAGCCCCGGCGAGGATCGTCCTCGCGTCGCCGGCCGGCCGGAGCCGCTCCGGGTCGAGCGGCAGCGAGTGGAGGTAGTGGAGGGTCGAGCGGGAGACATACCCCAGGCTCCCGCCCTCTCTCGCCACGGCGAGCCAGGCCACCTGCTCCGCCGGCGTCCCCACGAGCACGGGCTCTCCGTCGGCCGCGCCGGTCGCCGGGTCGATCGCCACACGCCACACGTTCATGGTGCCGGCCCGGTCGCTCACGAAGTAGAGTTGGCGTCCGTCGGGCGACCAGACCGGGTTCCAGTCGACAGGGACGTCTGTCGTGACGGCCACCGGTTCACCCTGGCCCTCCGCGTCGATCGTGGCGAGGTCGCGCTGGCCCGAGTTGCCGTTCACCCTCCAGAAGGCGATCCGGCGACCGTCGGGTGACCACGCGGGCTGGACGGCGTCGCCCGAGTAGATGCGGCGGGTCTCCCCGGAGACCACGGCGATCGTCCACAGCTCGGCGGCCGCGGCCTGGCGACTCAGGGGATCGTTGATGCCCTCGGTCGAGACCACCACGCGGCTGCCGTCCGGGGACCAGCTGGGGTTGTGGCCCAGGTCGCCGAGGCGCCGCACCGATTCCCCGGTTGCCCCCATCAGGAAGATGCCACCCCCGCCCCTCTCCGAGCGGAACACGATCTGCCTTCCATCCGGCGAGAAAGCAGGCTCGGTGTCCGCGGCCGGGGAGTCCTCCGTCAGGTTGATGGCGTTGCGGCCGTCGACGCGCTGGAGGTAGATGTCGGCGTTGCCGGAGGCCTCGCTCATGTAGACGACCTGACGGCCGTCCGGCGAGAGCGCGGGGTGGTTCTCGACGCCCTTGTGGAAGGTCAGCTGCTGCGCGCTCCAGCCCACACCACCCGTCGTCTCCGCGCTGCCGCTCCCCCAGGAAGCGCCCGAGGACGGCGCCGGCGACCGCGGCCACCCCGACCGCGAGTGCCAGCGCCACCCTGCTCCTCCCCGACCGGCGCCGCGCGTCCGCGGTCTCCGCAGACGACGCCGGGCCGCCTGCATGCTGGATCCAGGTCAGCTCCTCCGCGACGTCGTGCGCCGACTGCCAGCGTTCCTCCCGGTCCTTCTCCAGGCACCGGGCGATCACGTGCTCGAGCGAGGGCGGGGTGAGGGGCTGCCGCTCCCCGACCGGGGCCGGCACGTCCCTCATGATGCTGCTGATCAGGCTGGCCTGGCTCTTCCCCGCAAACGGAGGCCGCCCCGTGGCCATCTCGTAGAGCAGGCAGCCGAGGGCCCAGATGTCGGCTCGTGCGTCCGCCTCTTCCCCCTCGAGCTGCTCGGGGGCCATGTATTGGAAGGTGCCGAGCACGGCTCCCGCCTCGGTGAGCGGTGGCTTGGCCTCGGTCGGGGCGCTCGAGTCCTGGGGGGGCGCCCCCGGAGCGAGCCCGGTCGGCGCGTTCGACTCCGTCCGCTCCTGCTCCGCCAGGCCGCTCTTGGCGAGGCCGAAGTCCAGCAGCTTGGCCCCGGACTTGGTGAGCATGACATTGCCCGGCTTCAGATCGCGATGAGCGATGCCAGCGCGATGAGCCCGGTCGAGGGCACCCGCCACCTGGGCCCCGATCTTCAGGAGCTGATCGAGAGGCAGCGCCCCCTTGGCCAGCCGCTCGGCGAGGCTCTCGCCCTCGAGGTGCTCCATGACCAGGAAGCGGACGCCGTCCTCCTCGCCCACGTCGAAGAGCGTACAGATGTGGGGGTGGCTGAGAGCCGCGACCGCCTTGGCCTCGCGCTCGAAGCGCTCAAGGCGCTGCGGGTGCTCGGCCAGGTGGCCGGGGAGCACCTTGATCGCGACCGAACGGTCGAGCCGCGTGTCCTGGGCGCGGTACACCTCGCCCATCCCCCCCGCGCCGAGCGGAGATTCGATCTCGTAGGGCCCGAGGCGCTGACCGGACTTCAGGCTCATCGTCGCCCCTCCCCGGTCCCCGCAGGCGAGGCGGTCGCCCTGGTCCACGGGGCCGTCACACATCTTTCTTGGAACGATCCCGCAGCATACACCAGGTGAGCCCCTCTGGTCGTCGGCTTGCCGGGAATGACGGGTGGCCACCCGGCGTTGCATCATGGTAGGGGGCCGTGCGGATCCGCTCCGCCCCGGGGGAACCCATGAGAAAGAGCCTGATCTATGCCGCTGCTGCCGCGATCACCACCCTGGCGTGGCTCGTCGCGTTTCGTCCGGGTCCGGGAGATGCCGAGCGACGCCTGTCCGCGGGGGTAGCCGAGGCCGCGGAAGGGGACGAAGGCAAAGGGACCGTTCGCTTGTTCTCGGTCGCGGAGGGAGGTTTCGTCGTGTCCGACAAGGTGGTCAAGAGCGAGGAGGAGTGGAAGAAGGACCTGTCGCCCATGCAGTACAAGGTGCTGCGGGAGAAGGGGACGGAGAGGGCCTTCACCGGGGCCCTCCTGAAGAACCACGAGAAGGGCGTCTACAAGTGCGCCGCGTGCGGCGCCGACCTCTTCGCCTCGGACACGAAGTTCGAGTCCGGCTCCGGCTGGCCCAGCTTCTACGCCCCCGTCGCCGAGGAGAACGTGGCCGAGGAGGCCGACGATACGCTCGGCATGCGTCGGATCGAGGTTCTCTGCCGACGCTGCGGCGGGCATCTCGGACACGTCTTCGACGACGGGCCGAAGCCGACCGGCCTGCGCTACTGCGTCAACTCCGCGAGCCTCGAGTTCGAGAAGAAGGACGAGTAACGGGGACTGGCCACCAGGCCGGGGCTCGTCCGCGTGTCCTCTCCCTGGGGACACGCCGGCGTACGGGTCTCTCTCAAGGCGTTCCCAGCCTGTCGGAGGCGACGCTCACGCGTCGCGGCGTACACTCGGGGTCGACGCTCGTCTCGCAAGCTCGACTTCGCGTCCCCCGAGCCCCTACGTGGGGAGGGATAGGGTGGGGGGTCGATGAACGATTTGGGGGAGCGCGCGTTGAGCGTGCCCTGAATGAACTCCATCCGCCATTCAGGGCACTATCTATCCGAGCGCGGTGTCGAGGACCATCATCAGGGCGAAGCCAAGGAGCGCGCCGATCGTCGGGGCGTCCGTGTCTCCGGCGCGCTGGGCCTCCGGGATGAGCTCCTCCACGACCACGAAGATCATGGCCCCCGCGGCGAAGGCGAGGGCGTAGGGCAGGATCCCGCGGATCTGAAGGACGACCACTGCCCCGAGGACTGCGGCGATCGGCTCGACGATCCCCGACAGCTGGCCGTACCAGAAGCTCCGGAAGGGCGAGACCCCCTCCCGCCGGAGAGGAAACGACACCGCCGTTCCCTCCGGGACGTTCTGAAGCCCCATGCCGAGGGCGAGGGCGACGGCCCCTCCGATCGTCGCTTCGGGAAAGCCGCTGGCTGCGGCCCCGAAGGCGACCCCGACCGCCAGCCCTTCGGGGATGTTGTGAAGCGTGATGGCGAGCACGAGCAGGGTCTGGCGCCGCCACGTCGTGTGGATGCCCTCCGCCTGCTCGGTCGCCAGCCGGGGGTGAACGTGCGGCAGGATCTTGTCCACGGCGAAGAGGCCCAGCCCGCCGACGAGGAAGCCGATGGACACCGGGACCCAGACCGGCAGCGGTCCCTCTTCCGCCAGCTCCAGCGCGGGGGCGAGGAGCGACCAGAAGCTTGCCGCGATCATGACCCCGGCCGCGGCGCCGAGCGCGGTGTCGAGGGCGCGGCGGCTCGGCTCGCGTTTGACGAAGACGGCGGCGGCCCCGAATGCGGTCATGCCCCACGTGAAGCAGCCGGCGAGCAGCGCCTGCTGCGCCGGGGGCAAGGTCTCCAGTGTGGCGATGATGTCAGGCATCTCTCACTCCCGCCTCGCCGCTTCCGCTCCCGGGCGAGGCTCGAGGCGCGGAAGCGCGCGTTTCCGCCGCCGAGTGGTGCGATCATAGCCGACGGTGACCTTCGTGAGAGGACCCGTGGGGAGAAGACGACCGAGACGCGGGCGGTCATGGAGCGAGGGGGGTGTCGCCGGCGGCCTGGCTATGCTGCTCCTGGTGGCGTGCCATGGCCCCACCTCCGGGGCTCCGGGCGCTCGGGGTCAGGGCACTCCGGGCAGCGCCCTCGTGTACGGAGGGGGGCCGGAGGATGCCCGGGACCTCTACATCGTGCCGGTCGAGGGGGGGCCGCCGAGGCAGCTGACGAGCCATGCCGCCAGCGACGGACTGCCGCGGTGGACCCGAGACGGCCGGGGGGTCCTCTTCACCTCGAAGCGCTCGGGGAACTGGCAGATCTGGAAGATCCCGGTGGACGGAGGCGAGCCCGAGCGTGTGCTCGTCAACGAGCATCGCGAGTGGCAGATCGACGAGTCCCCGGACGGCCGCTTCCTCGCCTTCCTCTCGAATCGGGAGGGCCCCGAGTTCCTCTGGATCCTGAACCAGGAGACGGGCGACCTGCGGCCCCTCGTGCGCCACGGCCAGCGCACGGTCATGGGCAATCCGCACTGGAGTCCCGACGGGACGCGCATCGTCTTCTCCTCCAACTGGGAGAGCGGGCACCAGATCTACGTCGTGGAGGTGGCCTCCGGCGAGGCCCGCCGGATCTCGCCGGTGGGCGGCTGCGAGCCGCGGTTCAACCCGAGGGGCACGAGAGTCGTCTACGTCCACCGCCGTCCCCGCGATGACAAGGACGTGAGCGCAATCGTCGAGCACGATCTCGCCACCGGAGAGGAGACGGTTCTCGTCGACTGGCCGGCCCTCAACTACGATCCGGTCTACTCGCCCGACGGCTCGGAGATCGCCTTCGCCTCCACCATGACCGGCCGCTGGGAGATCTACCGGCACCGCCTGGCCGACGGCGAGTCCCGTCAGGTGACCTTCGCGAAAGCCGACGCCCGGTATCCCGACTACCGTCCCGCCTCTCGGCCGTGATTCCGGCCTGGCCCGGCCGAGGACAGGGTCGTTCCGAGTCGCGAACCGGCGGTGGCCGGTTGCTGGAGGCAAGGACAGGGTGTCACTCTGAGTTCTGAACCAGCGCCTCGCCGGCTGCCGGAAGCAAGAACAGTCATTGAAGGCTCCCTTCTGTGGCCGGAGCCTGAAGAATCTCTCCGACAGGCCAACGGAGAGATCCTTCGTCGCACGTCCGCGACTGGCTCCTGCCCGAAACCCCGGATCGTCAGAACGGATTGTCGGCCATCCTCTTTCGCAGGAACTTGATGGTCCGCGGCCAGGCCTTCTCCGAGGCCTTCTTGTTGGCGCCGTCGCGTCCGCTCTGGTTTCTCAAGAAGCCGTGCCCGGCGCCCTCGTAGATCTCCCGCTCGTAGGTCCTCTTGCGGGACTTCATCTTCTTCGCCGCCGGCGGGATGGTGGCGTTGACCCGGGCGTCGTCGCCGCCGTACAGGCCGAGCACCGGCGCCTCGATGAGGCCCAGGGCGTCCTCGTCGGGTGAGCTGCCGTAGTACACGACCGCCGCATCGAGCGCGGGCCGGGCCGCAGCGTAGCCGAAGCTGCGCGATCCGCCCCAGCAGAATCCCATCGTGGCGACCCCCCCGTTGGCGGCCGGGATCTGGAGGGCGAAGCTGCGGACCGCGTCGAGCCGTCGGTTCGCCTCGTCGGGGGTCAGCCCACGGATGAGCTTGACCACGTCGTCGCGGCTGCCCGCGGAGTCGGTCCCTCCGCCCCCGGGCCCCAGGCCCGAGATCAGGTCGGGCACCACCGCGATGAAGCCTTCTGCCGCCAGCTGGTCTCCGACCGCCCGGATCCAGTCGGTGAGGCCGTAGATCTCGTGGATCACGATCACGACTGGGCCCTTCTCGGCGCGCTCCGGGTAGACGACGAAGGTGCGGATCTTCGTGTCCGGGGTGTAGGAGATGTCCACCCACTCGCCGTGGCGGGGCGAGGACTCGAGGGCCGCCGCGGCGCCCTCAGCGTCGGGAGGCAATCCCTGGGCGGACGCGGCCGGCACCGCTCCGGCGAGGGCGAGACCGAGGACGATCGTCAATGCTCGCGACATGCGTGCCTCCTCTCGGCGGGCGTTCCCCGTGAGAGCCGGGCGATCGCGGGGACAGCAGGGTCTTTCGTTGCGAAGACCTAGTATTGCTCTGCGCGGGACGTGCGTCGAGCCCCCGTCATGCCACGGCCCTGCGCCGTTGTGGCAGGATGGAAGGATGCGTCCCTCCGCCGCTCTCGGCGTATCGGTCGCCTTCGTCCTGCTGCTGTCCGGCTGCCGCGAGGCGGCACAGGGGCTCGGGGCGGGCCCCGCGGGGCCGGCGGCGGCCGACGACCTCGTCGTCGCCATCGCCACCCGTTTCGGCCCGATCGAGCGCGGCGCCCGGTTCGACGCCGCCCGGCCCAAGCTGGCCCGGTCCGCGCTGGTGCCCTCGCGCGTCTTCGATGAGCCGGGTGTCTGGACGGCGCGGGAGGGGGACTGGCGTCAGATGGACTTCTTCGGGCACCGGGACGGCGAGGCGTACCGGCTCGACGTGCGAGAGTCCGCTCCGCCCCCGACGGAGCCGGGCGACTACCGGGGTCGCCTGCGCCTGCACCGCATCGAGGATGGCCGGTATGAGTGGAGGATGCGTCAGGAGCTGGCAGTGGGTCGCCTGCGCGTCGGCGACGTTGCGGAGGCCGCCACCGCGCTGCTCCGCAGCGCCGAAGGTGTCTCCTCGGAGGAGGCCCGAAGCCGTGCCGCGCGGAGCTTTCCCCGGGCCACCGCGGCCTTCTCCCGTCTCTTCGACCTGGAGACCCTCGAGCTCAAGCCGGAGGGCGGGGGCGCGACGGCGGTCGACCTCGGGATCCGCCTGACGCCGGAGCGGATCCGGACAGCCATGCCCCGCTACGCCGCCTTCCTGGAGAAGCACGCGGCCCCGATGCGGTGGAACGCGACGCTGACCGACGCCTCCGGCGCCGCCTGGTGGACGGTGGAGTTCGAGGAGCTTCGGTGGAGGATCCGGTTCCGGGTGCGCGACGGGAGCCTCGTGCCCCTCGAGGGTCCCGCCGACCGGAGGATACCCTCGCGGCTGCGCGTGGCCTTCGACTACTCGACGAAGGCCGGCCTCTTCACCTTCGGGGTTCGGGGGCTGGTCGCCGACGTCACCCTCACGCGCCTTCCGGGGGAGAAAGGATACGCGGCGAGCTTCCGCCAGGAGCCCGAGTGGCGACTGCCCTTCCTCGTCAAACCGCTTCTCCGCAGCTCGCTGCGCTACGCCTTCGAAGGGACGGGCTCGTCGTCGGCGTTCGCCCTGCGGGAGCAGACGGATGGACCCACCGAGCTCGTCCGGGAGTTCGACACCCGGGTGCGCGAGAGCTGGATCGTCAAGTGGATCGGTGGCGTGGGCGACGCTGCGATGAGCGACTTCCGCAAGGGCGCGGAGTCGGAGTCCGACCGCTACAGCCAAGAATGCCTGTACGCGCTGCGCGACGACGTCGTGACGCTCCTCAGCGGAGCCAGCTGAACCTTGCGGTTGGTGGGGGTCGCCGTGGGCTGCCCTGGGGCGCCAGGCGGTCATGTGGGCCATGCGCCGGGGCTGACCCGAAGCTGCTCGGCTCAGCCTCCGGCAGGGAAGAGCGACGAGCTCTGCAGATCGGCGAGGAGAGACTGCACGGGCAGGATGTCGATGCCGTCCGCGGTTCTCTGTCGACGGCTGCCGCGACAGACAACGATGCGCCGCTTCAGCCCGGGTAGGTTCCCGATGGCCCGAAGGCCCCGCAGGTCAGCCTCGAAGACCCTCTGGCCGGCCCGCACCTCGAGGGCCACGAGCTCGTCGCCCCGGCGCAGCACGAAGTCCACCTCGAGGCTCGACCCCTTGCCGGGGGCCCAGTACCCCCAGTCCTCGAAGAGACCGCGGTAGTCCCGATAGGCGCGAAGCACACAGGCCACCCACCCCTCGAAGAGATGCCCTCGTTCCTCCGCACCGGGTGGTCCGATCTGTCGCTTCATTGCCCGCGGGAGACCTGGATCCGCCCAGTACAGCTTCGGATGGCGGCGCTCACGGACCCGGAGCCTGGCCTCGAAGGCCGGCAGCCGAAACGCCAGGAGGGTGTCCTCGAGGATCTCGAGGTAGGCCGACACCGTGGAGCGGGCCGCCCCTGCGTCACGGGCGATGCCGGAGACGTTCATCACCTCGCCGTGGAAGACGGCCGCCACCGGGAGAAAGCGGGCGAACCCCGGCAGGTTCCGCACCAACGCCTCGGCCTGCACCTCCTCCTTGAGATAGAGCTGCGCATAGGCGGTGAGTGCCTCACCCCGATCGGGAGCGGTCCAGACGACGGGAAGGGTGCCGTACCGAAGCGCCTCGTCGAGATCGAAGTCCTGGCCGAGCTCTTCCGGCAGGAAGGGGTGGAGGTGCCGACGCACGGCCCGCCCGGCCAGCAGGTTGGTCCCCGCGGTCTTGAGCTTGCGCGCGCTCGACCCACACAGGACGAAGCGCAGCCCGCGATCCTCGATGTGGCGATGGACCTCGTTCAGCAAAGCCGGGAGGCGCTGAACCTCGTCGACGATGACGAGGGAGTCGGGAGGCAGGGTGCGGAGCTCTCCCGCGAAGGCCCCGGCATCGGCGAGATAGGATTGGTAGAGTGCCTCGTCCAGCAGGTCAACCCGGTGCCCCTCCGGGAAGACGGCGCGGAGCCAGGTGCTCTTACCGGCGCCCCTTGGCCCGAAGAGGAAGAACGAGCCCCTGGGTGGGGCCAGCATGCGGGAGTAGATCCGTTTGCTCATTATGCCGTCATTTTGTCCCGAAAAATGACGGCATGCAAGGCTGCCAGGGCCCCGACCAGGCGACGGTGGAGGCGTTCTACCGCCTCCGGCTCACCCCCAACGTGCGCCTCTGTGGCCGCAGCCCGGACCAGGGCGTTTGGCTGCGGGCCGTCGGGATCCTGGACGCGCGGCGCCTCCGCTAAGGCGGAGGCGCGCCGGGTTCTCAAGGCAGAGAGCCCGGCCAATCCCGCCCCTGGCCCGACAGGGTCTGACTCAGGAGCAGCCGCAGCCGCTCCCGCAGCCTCCCTGGTGGGCCTGCGGGCCCGCCCGCTGGGTCGCCTTCTCGGTCGCCGCGCCCTGGCCGTTGCCGTTGGCCGGGGCAGCGTGCTGGTGGCCGTCTCCGTTCCCGTTGCCGCTCTCCACGGACACCACCGGCAGCTTGCGCTTGAGGGCGTTCGGAAGCTCGACGGGGCGGTTCCCGGCGTAGATCTGGTGGCGTCCCTTCTCTGCGAACCAGTCCTTGGTCGTGGCCACCTGGCGCATCTCCTCGATGATGTTCCGCCAGCCCACCCCGGTGTTGTAGGCGCAGAAGGAGATCTCGCCCTCCTGGGTCCCGTAGGGGATGACGCACATCTCGGTCCGGCGGAAGTCGTAGTTCCACAGGTCCTGGAACCACATGCTCAGGATCGAGGTCATGCGCCAGTCACTCTTCTTTCCGGAGTCCTCGCCCTTGACCGTGCCCCCCATCTTCCCGTTGAAGAGCCGCAGCATCTCCATGGGGGTCATCCCCTTAGGTGCCTTCTCCTTGTCGAAGTTCCGGAGGAACGAGAGGCCGACCTGAGTGAGCGTGAGCGTCCTCCCCCGGGCGGAGTCGACGATCACGTCGAGGTCGCGGAAGAACTGGTCGAGGTTGAAGAACGACATGAGCGTGGCCCACTCGCCGGTCTTGTGGTTGGCCACCATCATCGTGGCCGCCCCGCAGTTGGGGTGGCAGCCGCAGTTGAGCTGACCGAAGTCGGACTCGGGCCCCTTCATGTGGTCGGCGAGGGCGGCGAAGGCGGTCGAGGCCCCCAGCGGATACCAGTCGCGGTAGGGGTCGATCTTGCCACCGTAGTGCTTCGCCAGGTCGTGGGCCAGGTGCGAGGTCGTGTAGCGCTGCTTCAGCCGGTCCTCGTCGCTGATCTCCTCGTCCCGGCCGGTGAACGACACCGGCTGGAAGGCCGGGCCGCCCATCTTGTCGTGGTTCTTCAGGCAGAAGTCGAAGATCGGCCCCACCATGTGGTTGTTGACGCCGTTGACGACCGTCACTACTGGGGTGATACGAATCCCGGCAGCGGCGATGTTGTCGATGGCGATCTTCCGGACGTCGAACAGGTTCGTGATGTGGCGGTGCGAGTTGGCCTCGTTGGTGGTCCCGTCGAACTGCAGGTACACCATGTCGAGCCCCGCCTCCTTCGCCTGGACGGCGAACTCGGGCTCGAGGGCGAAGCGGATCCCGTTCGTCGCGGCCTGGATGAGCTTGTAGCCCACCTTCTTCGCGTAGGCGCAGGCCTCGAGGAAGTGGGGCGACATCGTGGGCTCGCCCCCGGAGTACTGCACCACCATCTGCCGCCGGGGCTTGAAGGAGATCGAGTCGTCCAGGATCTTCTTGATCTCGTCGAGCGTCAGCTCGTGCACGTACCCCACCTGGTTGGCGTCCATGAAGCAGGGGTTGCACATCATGTTGCATCGATTCGTGAGGTCGACGGTCAGGACGGCCCCGCGACCGTAGCGGACGTTCGAGGTGCCGTGGCGGTGCACGAGCTTGTCGCCGAACGTGCGGAAGTCACGGCCCGGGTAGCGGCTCTCGATGACCTTGTCGAACTCGACGTCGATGGAGCGGATGTCGTCAAACGTGCCGTGCTGGGGGCAGGTCTTGGAGACCCACAGCTCCTTGCCCTTCTCGTAGAACGTGGCCTTGATCTCGCCGATGTTGCCGTCGACGAGGTCCTTGAGGTCGCGCTCCCCGTTCAGGATCTGCCTCCGGGTCTCGATGACGCACTGGGGACAGAGCGAGTCGGTCTCTCGGGGGTAGCCGAGGGGAGGCCGCGTCCGCTCGTGCGATTTCGGTATCGGCCCCGGCGCCCAGTCCGGCTCGACCGAGCGCCCCTCGGGGACACGGGCGTTGACCGACTGAAAGGCCCGCCAGGCGAGATCGCCGATCTGCTGCAGCGTCGTCTCCATCGTCCTCTGCCTCCTCCCGCCCGCCGGCGCGCGTGGGCGCCCGCGGGACCGATCAATGCACGGTGTCCGTCTTGTGGCTGGACCCGGCTGCCCCCGTGTCCGTCACGTGGTGCGTCACTCCCGCGGCGTCGAGGGCCCGCGCCGTCTCGGCGCCGACCCGCGACGTGGTCTCGACCCAGCGAACCCGTCCGCCGAGGCGCTCGAGGAGCCGACGGCGAGCCCAGGGCCGATCGAGACCCCCCGGCCACCGCGGCCCGAGACCGCGACACGAGGCCTCGAGCCACCCGCCCGACAGGACCATCTTGTGGGGCCGAAGCTCGGCGACGTCCTTGTCCGTACGTGCCTCCTGGCCCAGGGCGGTCGTCGTGAGGCCGTCGCCGACGAAGCCCGCGAGGGCGAGGCGCGTCCCCAGGTCCACCCGGGGGCCTTCGAGGTAGGCCACGTCGCCCTCGGCTGCCGGGTGGGCCCGCAGCCACGGCTCGAGCCGCGCCATCGCACCGCCGTGGGTCAGGCGGGCGAGCCCTTCCGGGGCTGCGTGCCAGTACGCCTCGCTCCCGGGGTCGATCTGCCGCGACACGGCGCGGAAGGACTGCGCCCGCTCCGCAGTGTCGAGGATCGAGCCCAGCTCCAGAAAGCGCTCCAGGGGCAGCAGGCCCTCCTCCTCGGGCAGGCCCTCCGCCACGACCGTGGCGCTGCCGAGTCGGCCCTCCCGACGCAGGCGCTCCGCGCGCTCGACGCTCTCGGGATCCGTGGCGAAAACCGCCCGGACCCCGGCCTGGCGCAAGATGTCGACGAGGACGGCGTCGGCGAGGTCGTGCTCGAGGCCGACCGACGCCGACCCGAAGCCCATGGCCGCGAAGTCCACGACCGGCCAGAGCCAGCTGAGCCGGCCGAAGACCGCCACCCGGTCCCCCGGCTCCACCCCCAGCCTCTCCCGGCCGAAGAGGGCGGTGCGGATCGCCAGGCGGTCCAGCTTCCAGTCGGGCACGAACTCGAATCCACCGTCCGACGGCCAGGCCATGACCGCCGGTCGGACGTGGTGCCGCAGGCCGAGGTCGTAGAGACCGGCCACCGTCTCCGGGATGCGGTGCAGAGGCCGCGGGCCCTGGCGTCTGGGGGCGTCGTCCCCAAAGACGTCTTCCGCGGTGATGTAGAGCAGCATGGTGTCAGCCTCGCAAACGTTCCCAGAGTGTGTCGACCAGAGGGTCCCTTATCCCGTGCAGCTCCATCGCGTGCACCAGCGTTCTCACATACTCGGCGCCCGTACCCACGGCCCCGTGCGCCGCCCTCAGGCGGGCCTCCACCGCCTCCAGGCTCGAGCTGGACGTGGGGGAGCCGTTGCCGTTGGCGTTTCGCGAGACCCAGACCACCGCGTCGACGGGCCCGTCCGGGGTCTCCACCGCGCGGGTCTCCCGCCGGCGCTCACGCGTGCCCTCTCGCTTCTCCAGCACCCGCATGACGCGGGCCCGGTCGACGCCGGGCACGTCGAAGACCAGGCCCCAGCACTCGCCCCCGGGCGAGAGCCCGAGGATGGGGCATGGCGAGTCGGGGCGGCCCCAGCGCTGGTGGGACTCGTGGAGGAACGCCCGATGGAACCCGGCCAGCCGGCCCGGCCGCGTGCCGTA
The DNA here is from genome assembly GCA_963700695.1 of uncultured Acidobacteriota bacterium. Lineage (GTDB taxonomy): Bacteria > Acidobacteriota > Vicinamibacteria > Fen-336 > Fen-336 > JAJDNS01. The sequence goes on from CAVOYO010000012.1 coordinate 148,639, forward strand.
CCGGGCCAGCACCGCGTCCCCCATGAGACTCCCGTAAGCGAACACCTGGGGCAACAACTCTCTCCCCAACCGCTGAAAGCGAGCGGCTTGCCAGTACTAGCCAGTTGAGTGCGACTGGGACGATCCGCTGAGTTTAGACGAGACCGGGGGCACGGGGCAAGGACTTGCTGGGCCACCAGTTTGGGGGCCCTCGGAACCCACTGGACTGGCCGGCAGGCCCCGCGCGCCGGCCTCTCGACGCGGCCTGCCCCCCGGCCGACGGCGCGCGGGCCCGGTCCTCACGACGGTTGCCTCTTCTGGGGCCCACGGGGGGGCCGCTCCAGGACAACCGCGACCGGGATGTTCCTCTCGATCCTGCCCATCGAGCGGGAGCTCTGAGCGCATCGGTCGTCAGGTGACGGCCGGGTCAGAAGATCGCGGGCCGACAGACTCCGCGATACGAGCTGGGGGCCCGCCGCATGTGCTCGCTGGCCAGGATGATGTCGTACTGCTCGGAGAAGTCGTTCGAGGACTTGATGCCCAGCTCTTCGCGGACCCCATCGGTGCAGAGGCCCTGGCGGTTCAGCTGCCTGATCACCTCGTCGACGTACCGGAGCGGATCTTTGACGAGGTAGCAGTTCTCGCACTTCGTGTCATTGAAGTCGAAGAGCTCGGGGAAGCGCCCGGCGACCGCATCGAGAGCGGCCTCGACCTCTCCCTGGAGGTTGGGGCTCGCGTCGGAGCAGGTCGGGTTGGTCGGGTTGGATGGGGACAGTCTGCACGAGCCAGGCGGTGGCGGCGGATCATCGGGAGGGGGCCCGGGAGCCTCTGAATCCGGCGATGGTGTGGGCGATGGTGTGGGCGATGGAGCGTCCGGGACACTTCCCAGCACCGCACTGGAGTCTCCGGTCGGGTTCGACACCCCGCTCGGACCCGTGGGGTCCGGTGCCTCAACCTCCTTGAGCTTCTGGCATCCGACGAGCAACACAACCGTCACCGCCGCCATCCCCAGCCAGACTCCCGCACGACGCATCACCGCCTCCCGGGCGTTGAATCAACTTGAGCAATATGGACTCAACTGGCCTTGATTGCAAGCTTTCCTGGAGTCTACCCGGGGAGGACGTGGCGAAGCGTCAAGTGCCCGAGCAGAGATCCAGGCTCTGCCCTGCACACGGCACTCCTTGGAGCTCTCAGCCCCTCGAGCATTTCACGTATTTGCAGCGCACGGCGAGTGCTTCCTGTCCATCCGGGGTGATGTTGTACGCCTCCAGCTGAAAGGTGTTTGGGTCGACCAGCGTGATTTCCGTTCGCCAGCCCCACTCGGGCTGGCCGGCGCCCGCCGAGTAGTGACTCATGAAGATCAACCGGCGACCGTCCTTCGAGAGCTTGCCCTCGCCCTGCATTGGTGAGGAGCCCGAATGAAAACTGTCGGTCCAGCTGGAATCCCCGTGGGCTATCGAACCCGTGAAGTGAAACTCGCCTTGATGCTTCTGTGCCCCTTTGGCCCATTGATAGCTCATGATCCAGGAGCGCTTTCCGGGGTCCTCAGCGACGTGCGCCGACGAATCCGAGCTTTCCACGGGCGCAGCGGGGTCAGGCCAAAGGTGGTATCGCCCCTGCCACTCCCCCTGTGAGGCGGCGTAGAAGGCCTGGACGTCGCTGGTCTTCTCGGAAGTGTTGTTCATGGGTTTGGTGCTCGCGGGGGCGGCGCTGGCGTCGGACGTGCCCAACGCAGGCTCGGTCGTGTTCTGCGGGATCTGGTGGGGTCAGGTGAGTCCCGGACGGATCGCCGCCACGAACGCCAGAAGGTCGTCGAGGTGGTTGCAGAGAACATCTTCGATGACGCCCAGATCCACGTCTTGATAGCCGTGCACGAGGACATTCCGAAGGCCCGCCATCGCCCGGAGGGTCTCACCCAGCTCCACTGGCACACGGCCGTCCTGCACGAGCAGATCGAACAACTCCCGGTTCGTCTCGGGTTCTCCCAGCCGGTCGTCGGACACAATATGCGAAGCAACGTCGAGTGCCGCCTGAAGGCCGATCTGGAGCGTGTGTTCGACGAATCGCTGCTCGCGGATGTCGCTGCGCAAGGCCTCCGGCCGGGCCAGGGAGCGAAGCTGCCCCACGCAGGTTTCGATGACGGCGAGCTTCTTGGCGATGAGGTCTGGATCGGTCAAGCCGGTACCCGACGGTACAGGCGCCGAATGGGCGCGAGATCGAAGTACTCGTTTCGTGACTGGACCTCGAAACGGATGCGGGCAGCCCGATCCCTGTCCAGGAGCAGGATTCCATCTCGCAGGACGCGGTGGACGAGATCCGCGGGGGCCGTGTTGAGGACGACGACCTGGGCCGCGTGACGAAACGTTCGCTCGACGGCGTCCTCGAGGTCTCGGGCCACGCTCTTCAGCCTCGCCTCTGGCCTCCGCGCCAGCAACAGCCCGAGATCGATATCGCTCGCAGGCGAGGCGTCTCCACGAGCCTGACTACCGTACAGGTAGACCGCGACCGCGTCGGGAGGCACTGAGGACGTCACGACCTCGCGAAGCCGCTCGCGGCTGCTCGGTTCACCCATGGAGTCATTATACGAAGGCCTCGTCGGCCAGCGCACCTGTCCAAGCCTGATCTGCGGGACTCTCGAGGACCTACGGGATCCCAGCCAGGCCAGGCTGGGAGGGGTCCTTTCCGGAACGGCCACCGGCCTCGGTCTCCGGGTCGGAGGCGCGGGGTCGGCGAAGGTCGAGCTTGCGCATGCGGTGGCGCAGCGTGTTCGGGTGAATCCCGAGCCGCTCGGCGCCGCCCCCGTCGCCCTCGATGCGCCAGGAGCACCCCTCGAGGACCCGCTCGATGTAGTCCCTCTCGACCTCCTGAAGAGTGCCCCGGTACCCGCTCGGGCCGTCCCGCGACGGCACGGCCTTGCTGGGGAGCCGGGCGCCCAGCCGCGAGGGCAGTCGGAGCACCCCCTCCGCGGATGTGATGACGGCCTGCTCGAGGAGGTTGGACAGCTCCCGAACGTACCCCGGCCACTCGTGGGAGAGGAGCTCGTCCATCAAGGGCTGGGGGATGCTCGCGATCGTCTTGCCCTGCGCCGCGGCGAATCGGCGGACCGACGTCTCGACCAGCAGGGGGATGTCGTCGCGACGCTGCCGGAGGGGCGGCACCGCGATCGGGAAGACGTTGAGGCGGTAGAAGAGGCGCCATCACCGGTCGGTCGGCCCGCGAACGCCTCGACGTATCCTTCCCGCACGTCCGACGGGCTGACCTCCTCGATGCTCCGGCCCAGGAGCTCTTCCGGTGCGAAGCCGGTCAGCTGCGCGACGTACGGATTGACGTAGTTGATGCGACGCTCCCGGTCGAGGGCCAGCGTGCCCATTCTAGTTCCCCACGAGAAACGACCGGGGCGCAGCTTTCGACGACTCGCCCCGGCACGACGCATCCGTTCCGGGAAGGTCGGCTCGTGGGACGTTCCCTGAACGATCAGTCTCCGTCGATCATGTTGCCCAGGCCACCGACCACGTCGAGGATCGACCCTTCTCCCTTGCGGCTGCCTCCGGTCTGGGGCGCGGCCTTGTAGATCCGGTCGGCCATGCGGCTGAGGGGCAGGGATTGCAGCCACACGCGCCCGGGCCCGGTGAGGGTGGCGAAGAAGAGCCCCTCCCCGCCGAAGAAGGCGGTCTTGATGCCTCCCACGAACTGGACGTCGTAGCTGACGCTGGGCTGCAGGGCGACGAGGCATCCGGTGTCGACCCGCAAGGTCTCGCCCGCCCCGAGGTGCATCTCCGTGAGCATGCCTCCGGCGTGGACGAAGCAGAGCCCGTCGCCCTGGAGGCGCTGCATGATGAAGCCCTCCCCCCCGAAGAGCCCCACGCCGATCTTCTTCTGGAAGGCGATGCTGATGGCCACGCCCTTGGCGGCGCAGAGGAAGGAGTCCTTCTGGCAGATGAGCTCGCCGCCCAGCTCGGGAAGCTCCATGGCGAGGATCCGACCCGGGTACGGTGCGGCGAAGGCCACCCTCTCCTTCGCCTGGCCGTGCGAGGAGAAGACGGTCATGAAGAGGCTCTCTCCGGTCAGCACGCGCTTGCCCGCGCCGAGCAGCGCTCCCATGATGCCGGGCTTCTGCTGGCCGCTCGCGTCGCCGAAGATCGTGTCCATCTGGATGCCGGCGGTCATGTACATCATGGCCCCGGCCTCCGCGACGCACGCCTCGCCGGGGTCGAGCTCCACCTCGACGAACTGCACGTCCTCGCCCTGGATCTTGTAGTCGATGATGTCCGAGCGCCGCACCGATGCAGGCATCGGCGGGGGGGCGATCGGCCCGAGGAGCGACGCGAACTTGGGCACGCCCTTGAGCGGCGTCCACGTCTCCATGCCCGCGATGAAGACCAGGGTCTGGGCGTCGACGCTGCCGTTCTTGATGTTGTTGGCGATGTCCTCCTCGGACACGGGTCCAACCTGCTGGCCGCCCACGGCCATGTACCACTGCGGCGTCGAGGACATGCTTCCTCCTTCTCCTCGGGTCCTTCTTCAGATCACGAGTCGGCGTCCGGCGCCGCCGCCTCGGCGTCGATGCGGGATGCGGCCTCGGACTCGAGGCGCGTCACCGCGGCGGGCTCGAGCCCCAGCTGATGCGCCAGCTGGGCCAGGTAGATGCGCTCGCCCCCGCTCACAGTCTCGTCGGCGCGGACGATGCCGAAAGCAAGCGTGTACAGATCCGCCTTGAGCTTCGGATCGTCGAGGCCGGCGACGATCTCGGCCAGGGGGCGGGGAGACTCCAGCTCCCGCGCGACCGCGTCCTCCGCCCCGACAGTACGTGCCTCGGCCAGGATGGCGTCGCGCTCCCTCGGCCCCAGGTGTCCGTCGGCCCCGGCGGCGGAGATCATGAGGCGGACCACCCGCAGCGCAGGCTCGGGGAGGGCAGGCGGGGGCGGTGCGGCCCCGGTCGTGGGCAGGGGCGGGGGACCGCTGGCGGCCGGCGTGGTGCCGGGTCGCGGGGGAGGCATCGCGCCGGACCCGGGCGCGGGCCGAGCCGGAACCGTGCGGGACTGCTGCCCTTGCCAGGTCTCGTAGACACCCCAGGCCACCCCGGCCGCGGCCAGGAGCGTCGTCGCGTTGATCAGCGACCCGCGGCGCCCGAGCGCGCGCCGTGCGCCCCGCGACCTCTTGCCGCGTCCCCCCAGCGCGCCTCTCAGCAAGCCGTTGACGATGCTCTCCGCGTCCACTCTTCCCCCGTTCCGTGATTCGCGGGTTTCCCCGGACCGCCCCGGGGCCGCCGTGTGACGTGAACCGTAGCACAGCCACCCCTCCCTCTCGGGCGGGGAGGCTACTCGCCCGGAGCCCCCGACGCGTCCTCCCCGCAACGGCAGGGGGGGCAGCCGATATCGAGAACGACCCGCCACTGACCGTCCCCCTCGAAGCGCCAGGTGGAGTTGAAGGTGCCCACCCGCTGGCCGTCGGGCCCACGCACGGGCCCGGTGCTGATGGCCAGCGTCCCCGAGTCGATCACCTCCACCCGCTCCGGCTCCCACGAGAAGGGTGCCCCGGGGCCTTCGAAGAAGGGCTTCCAGCCTTCGGCGACTGCCGCGCGGCCGCGAAGCACGGTCGGGCCGAGGAAGAGTGCCTCCTCCGCCACGAAGGCCGCGAAGGCGGCGTGGTCACGGTCGGCCATGGTCTGTGCGAAGGCGATCTCACGCGCCCGCACCTGCTCGGCAAGCTTCGCGGGTGTCTCGGCATCGTCGCTAGCGGTGCCGAGGCTCGCCAACAGAAGCGCCCCAAGGCTCAACCCCCTCATGCGTCCACTCATTCGTTCTCTCCTCCCTCTCGGGATCCTCCGCCGCCCGCGTAGACGTTCCCTACGTCGTCGAGCCGTCCGAGGTCGCCACCGGGGGCGGCGTGTCCGGGGCCGACGCTTGGGCGACCCACGGAGCCACGAAGGCCAGGGAGCACCGGGAGACCGGCGAGGCCCACCCTGCGCGTCATGGGAACCCATTCTAACGGTGGCTCCGCGGATCGGCGCCCCTGCTCCGCGCCTCTGCCGTGATCATATGGCCTCCCGAGGAAGTGCCCTCCGTCACTTTGGTGAGTCGCATCAGACGGCTACCCTGAGGGTTCTCATGCGGATCCTGCACCTGGCCGACCGGCTGACGGACCGCGGCGGGGCCTACACCTGGATGCTCGGCGTCGTCGCGGGCCTCGTCGAGGCCGGACACGACGTCCGGCTCGCCGTCGGTGCCGTCGACGGCAGCGTCCCGGTCCCGTGCCCGGTCGAGGTGCAGCCCGGCCTCGAGGCGCGGGCCGGGGCGTCGGTCGAGCTGGGTCCGTTCGTCCGCTCCGTCGGCCCCGACGTCATCCACGTGCACAACGTCGTCAACCCGACCGTGCTCGAGTGGGCGGCGGGACGCCCAAACGCGCTCTTCACGATGCAGGACCACCGGTTCTTCTGCCCGACCCGCGGGAAGTGGACCCTCGCGGGCGACGAGTGCCGGCAGGCGATGGGGCGCGAGACCTGTGCCCCCTGCTTCGAGGACGAGTCCTACTTCCACGAGGTCTTCGCCCTCACCGAGCGACGCCTGACGGCGGTGCGCGCGATGGAGGCGGTCACCGTCCTCTCGCGATACATGCGCGAGGAGCTCGTGAAGACGGGCGTGCCCTCGACCCGCCTGCGGGTGATCCCACCGTTCGTCCACGATCTCGACCACGCCGCGGCGCCGGACGGACCCCCGTGCGTGCTGTTCGTGGGGCGTTTCGTGGCCACCAAGGGGGTGGAGGAGGCGGTGGAGGCCTGGCGCCGCTCCGGCGTGGATCTTCCTCTGGTGCTGGCGGGCACGGGACCGCTCCGAGAGGAGCTGGTGGCCCGATTCCGTGAGACCGAAGGCCCCCCGATCGAGGTGCCGGGCTGGGTGGACCGCGAGAGCCTGTCGTCGCTCTACCGTCGCGCCCGCGCCCTGGTTCTCCCCTCCCGTTGGCAGGAGCCCTTCGGCATCGCCGGCATAGAGGCGCTCAGCTTCGGCGTTCCCGTCGCGGCCTGGGAGTCCGGCGGTGTCGGTGAGTGGCACCCCGGCCCCGGGCTCGTGAGATGGGGCGACCTCGACGCGCTCGCCCGCGCCCTCGCCGATGCCGTCACCCGCCGGATCACGGAGCCGCCGATCTACCCCCGTGACGAGACGATCGGTCGCCTCCTCGCCCTCTACGGCCAGCTGACCTAGCTGGTCTCCTCCTCCATCTTGGTGGGGGCAATCCAGGTCTTGCCGTCCTTCTCCTCGACCGTGCCGGTCACGACGGCGGCCTTCTCGCTCTGGCAGACGTGGCCGAACGCCTCGGAGGCCTCGGTCTTGGCGATGTAGTAGTGGGTGACCGTCCCGTCTTCGGCCTTCGTGACGAGGACGTCCTGGCACTTCGTGGCGTCGGCCTTCTTCAGCGCGCACTTGGCGCACATGACCGTGCCGGTCACGGTCACCTCGTCCCCGGCGGGCAGGCTGGCGGCGAGCCCCAGAACGAGCGCGACGGCCAGGCCAACCTTGGCGATGGTCTTCATCGTTTCCTCCTCAGATTGCGGCGCCGGCAATGAGCCTGTCGCCCTGCGGGCCGACGCGACGATACGAGCGTTCCCTCTTGTTGGGTGAACTGAAGATCAGTATTCAGGAACCGGAAGCCCGGCGTCAACCCTGGGTAGGGGGCGTGTCGGCAGGGTTGGGCGTGGCGGGCAAGGCCTCGTCCTCGCGCACGTGGAGGACGCCCGGGCCGGTCAGCAGCGCCTTCGTCTCCTCGGCGGAGGCGTCGTCGCGCACCACCAGCGTGAAGGGCTCCCCGAAGAACATGCTCGAGTTGACCGCGTCCACGATCGCGTTCGCCCGCACGTAGGTCCGGGCCCGGGCCCGGTCGGCCAGCACCGTGAGGCGCATGTCGTCCAGAGCGACCAGGCGGATCTCCTCCATCTTGCTCATCTTCTTGGTCACCCGGCGGGCCAGCCGAAGGCGCCGGTTGCGGAAGCGGCGCCACACGAAGAGCCCGATGATGGCGAAGAGGATCAGGGTGCCCGGGATCCCATCGGCCTGTGAGCCGAAGAGCATGCCGAGCACCACCGCGAGAACGACGACGCCCACGACCCCGGGCAGAAGCCACTCACCCAGGGTGCGGTGTCGGAGCGAGGCCCAGTGCTCCTGCAGCCTCGTCCCCAGGGGCACCTTGCTCGAGACGCCGCTCTCCACCTCACGCTGCACCGTCTTCAGGTCGGTGATCAGCTCACGGGCGTCGGGGTAGCGGTCGGCCGCCCGCTTGCGGAGGCACCGCGTGACCACGCGCTGGAGGGACGCGGGGATGTTCGGGCGCAGGGCCGTGACCGGGCGCGTCTCCTCGTAGGCGATGGCGTGCAGCGTGTCGAGAGGGGTCGAGCCCGAGAAGGGCAGCTGGCCCGTCACCATCTCGTAGAGCACGACCCCGAGGGAGAAGATGTCGCTCCGGTGGTCGATGGTCTGGCCCCGAGCCTGCTCCGGGCTCATGTAGCGGAGCGTGCCCAGGACGAAGCCGGCCTGCGTCTTGGCCAGCGTCTCCATGTGGGAGATCTCGTCGGCGGAGCGGGCGGTCCCGGGCTCGAGGAGCTTGGCGAGGCCGAAGTCGAGGATCTTCGCGTGGCCGTCGGGGGTGACGACGACGTTCTCGGGCTTGATGTCCCGGTGAACGATGCCCGCCTCGTGAGCCTTCTGGAGTCCCCCCGCCACCTGCGTCGCCACCTCGAGACCCCCGAGGAGGTCCAGCTCTCGGGCCTGGATGAGGGCCTTGACGGTGCGGCCCTCGACCAGCTCCATGGCGATGAAGAGACCTTCCGGGCCCTCGCCCACCTCGTAGATCGGGGCAATGGCCGGGTGGTTGACCGCGCTCGCGGCCCGGGCCTCCTGGAGGAAACGTTTCTTGCGCTCCTCGTCCCGGGAGAACTCCGGGGCCAGGACCTTGAGGGCGACCGGGCGGCCGAGCTGGGTGTCGCGGGCCCGGTAGACGACGCCCATGCCGCCCTTGCCCAGCTCCGCCTCGACCTCGTAGTGCTTGAGGGTTTGCCCGATCATCGCGTCGGATGGTAACACTGCCGTCGCCATGGCCGTTCTTGCGCTCTGAGGGAAGAACGGGCGCGGCGATCCGACGGTTCCGGGGATTGCTCTGAACAGAAACCCAGGAGAGCAGTGTCATCGCGGTCCAAGGGCGCGCAGGGGGCCCGCGCAGCGGGGCGTGGAGCCCCCCTCCTTCAACAGAATGTCGTTGTCGCGTGGGGGACGATTCGAGCGAGGGAGGGCGCTCCTTCCTCTCTCTAGAGAGCAACGCCCGAGCGAGCGGGCGGCCAGCGTGTCATTCAGAGCAGAGAACCGGCCCGTGCCGGTTGCCGGAGCAAAGGACACGTGTCACTCTGAGTGCGGCTGCGCGGGTCGTCGCACGAAGAGTCTCTTCGTCAGCCCAACGGAGAGATCCTTCGTCGCCCGTCCTTGCAGAGCTCCTCAGGATGACTCGAGGTCGGCGGTGAGGAGGAACTGCGGCGGCCGTCGGTGTCGCGTCGCCTGCTCGAAGGCGTACGTGAGGCCAATGAGCCGGGCCTCGGTCCAGGCCAGACCCATGAACGACAGCCCGACGGGCAGCCCGAAGACGAAGCCCATGGGAACGGTGATGTTCGGATAGCCGGACACCGCGGCCGGTGTCGAGCTGCCCCCCACGAAGTGGTCACCATTGACGAGGTCGGTCGTCCAGGCCGGTGCCCCCGTCGGTGCGATGAGAGCGTCGAGACGGTGTGTCCCGAAGACGGCGTCGAGCCCGTCCGTTCGCGTCCGCCGACGGCAGGTCTCGAGGGCCTCCCGATACTCGGGCATGGTGAGCGGGCCCTTCTCCTGGGCCTTGAGGAAGATGTCCTGACCGAAGTAGGGCATCTCGCGGTCCCGGTGGGTCTCGTTGAAGGCGATGAGCTCGTCCAGCGTCTTCACCGGCGCCTGCGGTCCGAGGGATGCGAGGTAGACGTTGAGGTCGGCCTTGAACTCGTAGAGCAGCACCTCGTAGCTCGGCAGCTCGTCGAGCTCGGGCAGGTCGGCCGGATCCACGATCTCGGCGCCCTGCCGCCCCAGCTCGGCGATGGCGTCCTCGAAGAGGGCGTCGACCGACGGGAGGAATCCGGCCATCTTGCGGGCCACGCCGATTCGGGCTCCCCTGAGTGCGCCGGGGTCGAGAGCGCTCGTGTAGTCCGAGGTGTGCCCCTTGGCGGCGGCGGTGGCTTCATCACGCGGGTCGAACCCGGCGAGCCCGCTGAGCAGGGCGGCCGCGTCGGCGACGGTTCGGGTCATCGGGCCGGCCGTGTCCTGGGAGTGGGAGATGGGGATGATGCCGGCGCGGCTCACCAGCCCGACGGTGGGCTTGATTCCGACGATGCCGTTCGCGGTGGAGGGACACACGATGGACCCGTTCGTCTCGGTGCCGATGGCGAGCGCGGTCAGGTTGCCGCTGACCGCGACACCGGAACCGGAGCTCGAGCCGCAGGGGTTGCGGTCGAGGGCGTAGGGGTTGCGACACCCGCCGCCCCGACCGCTCCAGCCCGAGGTCGAGTGCTCCGAGCGGAAGTTCGCCCACTCGGAGAGGTTGGCCTTGCCGAGGATCACCGCCCCCGCCGCGCGGAGCTGCCGGGCAACGCCCGAGTCCTGCTTCGGGATGGAGCCCTCGAGGGCGAGCGACCCCGCCGTCGTCGTCAGCCGGTCGGCGGTGTCGATGTTGTCCTTCAAGAGGACGGGGATCCCGTGGAGCGGTCCGCGGGCGCCCTTCGCCTTCCGCTCCCCGTCCAGCGCCTCGGCGATCGCCAGGGCCTCCGGGTTCGTCTCGATGACGCTTCGGAGCATCGGACCCTTCCGGTCGAGGGCGTCGATGCGGCCGAAATACGCCTCGGTCAGCCGTCGGGAGGTGAGCTCGCCGGCGGCCATCTTCTCCTGAAGCTCGACTACGGTTGCTTCATCGAGCTCGAACGCGGGGACCTTGAAGCCCTTCTCCGAGCCGCTCGAGGCTCGAGGTTCGCGGTCGGGGCGGCAGGCTCCGGTGACCGCGGCGGTCCCGGTCAGCGCCCCGAGACCGAGGAAACCCCGACGACCGATGCCGTGACCCTTTGAACGATCTTTCACGTCCCCCTCCGCTCTCCCGCTACGCCGACGACCCCTCTATCACCGCGTCCTCTTCGTCCCGGGGCGTGCCTTCGCCCTCCCGCCGCGAGAGGAGTCGCCGGGAGTCCCAGTCGACGACCAGGAGCGTCCCCGTCGGCACGAACCGATCCTCGCCCAGCTCTCGTGCGAGGAGTCGCACGACACCACCGTGGGTGAAGAGCGCGTGCCGTCCCGGGGGGAGACCGTCGACGAACGACATCACCCGGGCGTGCAGCGCGCCGAAGCTCTCACCACCGGGTGCGACGAAGCCCTCGAACCGCGTCAAGTCTTCCTGCACCCGTGGGTCCATCGTCATGTAATCCGCGCCCTCGAGCTCGCCGAAGTCCAGCTCGCGCAAACGCCGGTCCTGGCTCGGCTCGCCCCAGGCCAGCCGGGCGGTGGTCACAGCGCGGACGAGATCGGACGACCAGACTCCGTCGAACGCCTCGCCGGTGAAGACGGGTCGCAGTGCGGCGGCCTGGGCCTCGCCACGCTCGGTGAGCGGGACGTCGGTCCAGCCAGCGAGGGTGCGCCCCCGGCTGGCGGGGGTTTCGCCGTGGCGGACGAGCCACAGCTCGCGATGGTGGTTCGCGGGCATGTGACCATTCCGGGGCGCCGTCCGACCGGCGCCCCCGGAACGAGAGGCCTACCGCTTTCCGCCGAAGAGGCTTCCGGCGATGCTGGCGATGTCGTCGATCGCGGAACCGTCTCCGTCGGTGTCGAGCATGCGGCCCAGCGACGACATCAGATCGGGAGCCTGCTGATCCATCTGGCGCGTGGCCCCGCCGAGAATGTCGGCTAGGCCGCCGCCGGCCGGCCCCTGGCGCTTGGCACGCCCGAGGGCCCCCATGACGAGCGGAGCGAGCATGGTCAGGAGCTGCAGGACCTGGCCGGCGTCGAGGCCGGTGGACTTGCCGAGCGAGGCCGCCACGTTGGTCTGCCGGCCGCCGAGCACGTGGCCCAGGATGCCGGCCCCGGCGGCTGCCGAGCCACCGCCACCCAGGAAACCACCGATGTCGTCCAGGACGCTCCCATCGTGGTCCCGGTCGAGGGCCCCCGCGAGAGAGTCGAGGCCGGCGGGGCTGGAGGCCTCACGCTGCAGCGCCCCGACCAGAAGCGGCACCGCGGCCTTGATCGCGGTGCCGGCCTCGGCCTCGCCGATGCCGAGCTGGCGCGAGACCTGCTGGACGTTGTTGCCCTCGAGGAGGGGTAGGAGGGCGTCAATCACAGAAGCGGACATGTCTTCAGCCCTTGTTCGGCAGCTTCAGCCGCTGGCCGGGGTGGATGAGGTCGGGGTTCTTCAGGATGTCCTTGTTCGCCTCGAAGATCCTCATGTAGTCGCCCGCGTTGTCGTAGGCGCTCTTGGCGATCTTCGAGAGGCTGTCTCCGGGCTTGACGACGTGATAGCCGTACGGGTCGGTCTTGTCGACCTTGATGTCGGCGACCAGGTCGCTGTCCCAGCCCGAGTAGCTCTTGATCTTGTCCCAGAGCAGGTCCTTCTCGTACTGGTACTCGGCCGTGCCCTTGACGATCAGCTTGCCGTCCTTCTCGTAAACGTCGCCGTCCTTGACCTTCAGCTCCTCACCGAGCTTCAGCAGGTCGGCGTACTTGTCCTTCAGGCTCATTCGGCGCTCCTTTCCTGGCGGATGTTGGGGTCCCTCTCCATCAGGGGGGGCGATCATGACCTCTCACCGCCAGCGAGTCAAGGATTCGGCGCCGCCCGGGTCGAGGCTCGATGCGCCCGCGCCCCTGAAGTCGAGGCCATCCAACGTGTTGAACTCCAACTTTGGAGAACCCGGCCTCCCCTTCGTGCGTAAGAGGGTGTGAGGAGGCCGGGCACCCGCCGGGCCACACGGAGGAAGAGCCATGAAGAGGAGCTTTCTAGCCGGCGTCGGCCTGGTGGCACTGCTCGTCGTCCCCGCCGCCGCCCACGCCGAGACCGATGCCCCTTGGATCCACGTTCGGGTCGAGGAGCCGGAGAAGCAGACCAAGGTCGCGGTCAACCTGCCGCTGAGCGTCGTCGAGGTGGCCCTCGAGGCCGCGCCCGAGATGATCGAGTCCCACGGCAAGGTCAGGTTCGGCGAGAAGCACGGGATGAAGCTCGAGGACGTACGCAAGATCTGGGCCGAGCTGGCCGCCGTCGGCGACGCCGAGTTGGTGAGCGTCGAGGAGAAGGACCAGACGGTCAAGGTGTGGCGCAAGGCCGACCAGGTCCACGTGCGCGTCGAGAAGAAGGGCAAGGAGGAGGTGCGGGTCGAGGTGCCGGTGAGCCTCGTGGACGCGCTGCTCTCCGGCGAGGGCGACACCGTCAACATCAAGGCAGCGGTGGCCGAGCTGCAGAAGAAGCGCGGCGACATCGTGACCGTGAGCGAGCCCGACACCACCGTCCGCGTCTGGATCGACCAGCAGAACGCTCAGGAGTAGGAGGACGTCATGGTCAAGCTGGCGGCGATCCTCGCCGTACCCTTTGCCCTCCTGGCCACCGTGGCCAGCCTCGGGGTGGTGGTCGTGGACGTGCAGGAAGGCGGGCCCGGCGGGCATCGGATCATGATCCCGGTCCCGCTGGTGTTCGCCCAGGCCGCCCTGGCCGCCGCCCCCGTCGTGGCCGAGGAGGAGCTTCGGATTCCCGACGAGGCGCTCGAGCACATCGGGATCGCACGCGAGATCCTCAAGGCCCTCGCCGCCGCTCCGGACGGCGTGCTGGTCCGCGTCGAGGAACCCGACGAGCAGGTGATCATCCGCAAGGAGGGCGACAACCTCGTCATCCGGGTGCACGGGAAGAACGGCGAGGAGGTGTCGGTCAACGCGCCCCTGCACCTCGCCCTGAGCGCGCTCCCGGACTCCGACGGGCGGATCTCCACCCTTGCCATGGCCGGCTCGCTCGGTGGCGTGCGCTTCACCGACCTCGTCGAGGTCCACGACGGGAAGGACCACGTGCGGATCTGGGTCTGGTAGGACGGACCCGCCCGCGCTCTCTTCAGTCGTTCGGGGGGCGGCCGGCGGCTTCAGTGAAGTCGCGCCAGGCCGCCCCCGTTTCGTTGGCCAGCCGCTGTATGACCCCCCGGATGCGCCCCTGGTACCTCTCCACCGCCTTCAGCGTCGTCTTCTGCCGTGCCTTGTCGGGGCCGCCGTCGGGCCGCTTCGGGTGGGCGCGACCCAGCTGCACCCCGGCGTCGTAGGCGATCTCCTTCAGGTCCTTCTTCGAGCGAACCACGGTCGCAATCGAGGTCTCCTGGTAGTCGTCCGTCCAGTCGTGGACCCAGAGGTACTTGTCGCCGCGGGGGACGACGGCGCTGAAGCGGAAGGGCTCGTAGGCGATGAGCCGCTGCCCGTCGAGGACCCGTGACGCGCTCACGTCCGTCCGCAGGCACGGGTTGCCAGAGAGGTCGCGGATCTGCTTCGCCTCGACGATGAGGTCGTCGTCGTCGGCCTCGGTCCACCCCTCGAGGATGACGAGGTACTTCTCGTCGAGGGCGCTGCCCACGCCCATCGAGAGCGCGCCCACCCTCTTCACCCGGAAGAAGTGCGGGGGCAGGTCGTTGCGGCCGAAGCGGATGATCCCTGCAAACTGCCCGGCCGTCTCCGCGAAGCTCTCGGGAGGCAGGGGAGCGGCGTCGATGAAGGCGTGGGCCTGTTCGAGCGCGAGGGCGTGGTTCCGACTGAACCCGGCCCGGATCTCGGCGGCCAGCCCCGGCATCGGGCGGATCCGGTTCGGCTTCTTGAGGGCGTCGCGATAGCCGCGGAAGAAATCCTTCAACAACTGGCCTTCCTCATCGCTCCAGCCGCGCTCGCGGGCGGCGAGTATGAGCGAGGCCCCGAAGCGAACGACGTCGATGATCGGCTTGCCCTGAGTGCAATCGTCGAAGTCGGTGAGGCCGTGGCCGAGGCTCGTCACCGCGTACTGCTCGAAATGGGCGTCGCCGTGCAGGTTCACGTCCGGGAACTCATCGACGACGTCGGCGAACGCGGCACAGGCCTCGGCCGCGAAGCCGGTGTTGACGAACCGGAAGTACCCGTGGGCGCTGCCCTGCAGCTTGGCCATGAGATCGGGGCGTCCGGCGAAGCGTGGATCGGCCGGGTCGACGGAGAGCCGGGAGGCGCCGCTCGCGGGAGCTCCCGCCAGGAGAACGGCCATAACCGCTCCCGTCAATGACAGCGCTCGCCACATCCGGAGCATGGACTGGCGATGTTAGCAGCCTCCGGCCCGCTCCGCCGCCGGGCGGACCTGCTGCGGCGCACCCCCGCGATAGACTCCCGCCATTCATGCGGAGAAAGGCCCCCCGGATCCGGCTCGACCCCTGGGCGGCGGAGTACGAAGGGGCAATCCAGATCGGCGACGAGGGGCAGGAGCCGGCCCGGGTCGACATCCGGGTCGAGGCGTCGGTCTGGGCGGCGGTGCGGCCGAGCGTCTCCCCGGCCCCCCCGGCCATCGCCTTCGTGGACGGGGTCCGGCGCATCGAGCACCGTCTCCTCGTCGAGGACGGTCCCGGGACGGTCTTCGGCCTGCTCGGATCCTACGGGGTGGGCGCGACGGTGATCGAAGAGGCGGCCCGCGTGGCCCACGAGACGATCGGGCGGGTCGCGGTCACCGGTGCCGGGCTCCGTCTCGCCCCCTTCGAGGCCCCGATCGGTGACGGTGGCGCGGGTGTCGTCTTCGCCCCGGCGGCCGAGCCCGAGAACACACCAGCGGCACCGGTCCAGGGGCTGCAGAAGGCGATGCGGGCGAGCGAGGCCGGTCTGGCCGAGCGCCTGGCCGCCGAGGTGGCCGTGGTCTTTCTCGACGGGCCCCTGACCTACGTGACCGCGGCCGCTCGCGGCCCGGTCGTCGGCTTCGTCAAACGATTGCTCCGCGCCTACCTCGACCCGGCCGCGTCCGCGCTGCTGCCGCGACTCGAGGTCGGCGAGCGCACCCCGCTCTTCCTCGTCGAGGCCGCGCGCGAGCCGCGATACTCCTGGTACCTGAAGATCGGCGAGGGTCGGCCCATCGACTCCGCCCTCACCGGGATCGTGCGCCTCGAGGCGCCGTCCGGGCCCGGTCTCGACGTGGCGCGGGATCTCGCCGACCTCTCCGCACGCGAGCTGCCCCGCTTCGCCTCCGACACGGCCCGCGACCCCCGCGCGCCTCAGAACCTGGTGCCCATCGGGGCGCTCGAGGCGCGCCTCAAGCACCTCCTCGGCGACCACGCGGTGATCCGCCGGGCCATCGAGGCCCGGCTCCACGAGGAGGCGGTGGTGTGACCGAACCCGTCGGACGCGTCCTCGGCACCCTCGACGCCATGCCGCTCGAGTTCTGGGTCGGGGTCGAAGACCTTCAGTACCTCCAGCTCGACGACGTCGTCGAGGTAGCGACGCCCCTCCCGGACGGGACCGAGGTGCGGCTTTACGGCGTGGTGGACCTCGTGCGGGCCCGGCACGAGGGGGCGACGTTCGACTCCGACGTCTTCCTCGTCGAGAAGGGCGTCCTCCCCGCGACGGTGGCCCAGGCCGCGCACGTCCGGGTGACGCGGGTCGAGCCCGAGATCTTCGTCCCGCCTCGGCCCGGGCAGCCGGTCCGGCGCGCGGTGGGCGAGCGGCGCGACCAGGCGCTCTTCTTCGACGGCATGGAGAGGCGGCTTCCGATCGGTCTCTCCCGCGACGGCGAGCCCGTCTTCGCCAACCTCGATTTCCTCGACGGATCGCGCGGCGCCCACGTCAACATCTCCGGCATCTCGGGGGTGGCGACGAAGACGAGCTACGCGACGTTCCTCCTCCACAGCCTCTTCCGCTCGGGGGCCCTCGGAGGCGAGGCCGCGAACACCCACGCGATCATCTTCAACGTCAAGGGGGAGGATCTCCTTTTCCTCGACCAGCCCAACGCCCGTCTCGAGGCGCAGGCGCGCGCGGACTACGGGCGGCTCGGGCTCCCGGCCGAGGCCTTCGACTCCGTGCAGGTCCTGGCCCCGGTGCGTCCGGGCTCGCGGGAGCGCCTGCCCGCGACCGGAAGCCGCCAGAAAGGCGTCGCCTCCTTCTTCTGGACGATTCGGGAGGTCGTGACCGAGCGGCTCCTCCGATTCCTGTTCGCGGAGGCGGAGGACGCGACCAGCCAGCTCAGCTTCGTCGTCGACGTGATCGAGGCAAAGCTGGTGGCGGCGGCGAAGGCGGGCGGCGGGCCGAAGGACCCGTGGATCGAGATCGAGGGACGGAGGATCGAGACGTTCGACGCCCTCGTCGACGTTCTGACCGACCGCGACCTGGATGCGGGTGAGCGGTCGCTGGCCGAGCAGTGGGCCCGGTCGGCCGCCCCGGGCACGGTGGCCGCGTTCGAGCGGCGGCTGCGCGCGGCGGCGCGGCACGTGGGGCACCTCATTCGGGGATCGGAGGTCGGAAGGCGCGAGCAGCACGTGCTCGAGTGGAAGCGGCGGCAGGTGAGCGTCGTCGACATCCACTCCCTCCACGACCGGGCCAAGCGGTTCGTCGTGGGGGCGGTTCTCAAGCGGATGTTCGAGGAGAAGGAGTCGCTGGGAACGGCGCGACCGCTGGTCTTCGTCGTCCTCGACGAGCTCAACAAGTACGCCCCCCGCGAGGGCTCGGGCCCCATCAAGGAGGTGCTCCTCGACATCTCGGAGCGCGGTCGCAGCCTGGGGATCGTGCTCGTTGGCGCCCAGCAGACGGCCAGCGAGGTCGAGGGACGTATCGTCTCCAACGCCGCTCTCCGGGTCGTGGGGCGGCTCGACACCGCCGAGGCGGAGCGCTCGGAGTACGGCTTCCTCCCCGCCGCGGCCCGAGGACGGGCGGGCATCCTCAAGCCCGGGACGATGATCGTGCAGCAGCCCGAGATCCCCATGCCACTCCTCGTGCGCTTTCCCTTCCCGGCCTGGGCCACGCGCAAGAACGAGGTCGCGGCGAAGGTGGCCGAGGCGGACGTCTTCAAGGGCTTCACGGACGACTGAGCGGTGCGCTTCCTCCACACCGCCGACTGGCACGTCGGCAAGCCGCTCCGGGGTCGCTCCCGGATGGACGAGTACGCGGCCGCGCTCCGGGAGGTGGCCGACATCGCGGCCGACCGGCGGGTCGACGCGGTCCTCGTCGCGGGCGACGTCTTCGACTCCCCCGCGCCCCCGCCCGAGGCCGAGAAGCTCGTCTACGACTTCCTGGCGCGACTGCTGCCCGAGGGGATCGCCGCCGTCCTGATCGCCGGAAACCACGACCACCCGAAGAAGCTGGGCGCGCTGGCGTCGCTCCTGGAAGGGCTTCGGATCCACGTCCGGGCCGAGGTCCGGCCGCCGGGTCAGGGCGGGGTCGTCTCCGTGGCCTCGCGCGACGGCACCGAGGAGGCGCGGGTGGCGGTGCTGCCCTTCGTCCCGGAGCGCCGGGTCGCCGACGCCTGCGCGGTGATGGACCCCGAGCACACGTGGTACGAGACCTACTCGGAGCGGCTCGAGCAGATCTTCGCCGCGCTCGTGAAGGACCTCCGGCCTTCGACGGTCAACCTCGCCATCGGTCACCTTCTGGTGGCGGGCTCGCTGTTCGGCACGGGGGAGCGGAAGCTCCACCTGGGCGACATCTACGGGCTGAACCCGCAGCAGCTCCCGTCCTCGCTTCAGTACATCGGCCTCGGACACCTGCACCGGCCGCAGGAGGTGATGGCGCCCTCGAAGACGCTCTACTCGGGCTCCCTCGTCGAGCTCGACTTCGGCGAGAGGGAGCAGGAGAAGCGGGTCGTCATCGTCGAGGCGAAGCCAGGCCAGGCCGCCTCGATCGAGGAGGTGCCGGTCACGTCGGGCCGCCGTCTGCGGGACGTCGAGGGGACGTTCGAGGAGCTGCGAGGCCTGGTGGGAGAGGTGGACGACGCCTTTCTCCGCGTCACGGTGAAGACGGAAGCCCCGATGCCGGGGCTCGCGGAGCAGGTGAAGGAGCTGCTCCCGCACGCCCTCGACGTGACCGTCGATCATCCTCGGGACGAGGGTGCCGACCCGGGCGACGGGGAGGGCCCCCGAACGCAGCTCGAGCCGGGGGAGCTGTTCACCCGCTACTACGAGCGGAAGAACGGCGCGCCGCCGTCGGAGGAGCTGAGGAAGCTCTTTCGCGCGCTCCACGACGAGGCGCAGCGATGAGGCCGATTCGTCTCGACGTCGAGGGCTTCACCTCGTTCAAGGAGAAGCAGTCGATCGACTTCTCCGGCCTCGACCTCTTCGCCATCACCGGACCGACGGGAGCGGGGAAGTCCTCCCTCATCGACGCCCTCGTCTTCGCGCTCTACGGGCAGGTCCCGCGGGTCGGTGACGACTACAAGCAGCTCATCAGCCACGGGGCCGAGAGGCTCTCGGTTCTCCTGGAGTTCGAGGTGGGGCGCTCGAGGCAGCGCTACCGGATCGCCCGCACCGCGCGCCCAACCGGGGCGTCGAAGCAACATCTCGAGCGCCTGGACGGCGCCGAGGCGCGGCCGCTCGCCGACAAGGCGCGGGAGATCCGCGCGCAGATCGAGGAGATCCTCGGTCTCGACTACGATGGCTTCACCCGCGCGGTCGTCCTGCCGCAGGGTCAGTTCGACGAGTTCCTGAAGGGCGAGCCCAGGGAGCGCCGGAAGATCCTGGTGTCGCTCCTCAACCTCGGCATCTACGACGCCATACAGAGGCTGGCCAACCAGAAGGGCGCCGACGCCCGCAAGGAGGCCGGCTTCATCGCGGAGCAGCTCGAGCGCGACTTCGCGGACGCCACCCCCGAGACGCTCGAGGCGCGCACCGGGGACCTCGCCCGGGCCGAAGAGGAGGTCGCCGCCCTCGAGACGGCGCTGGCGGCTCTGGGCGAAGGCCTCGCGCTCGCCCAGAAGCTCCGCTCCGCCCGCAAGGAGATCGAGGCGCAGGGCCGGGACGCTGAGCTGGAGGAGGAGAAGCGCAAGACGGCCGAAGACATGCTCGTTCGCGGCGACGAGACGCGCGCCGGGCTCGAGAGCGAGCTGACGGCGCTGGCCGAAGAGATCGACGGGCTCGGCCTCGACCCCGAGTGGCAGCGCACCCTTCTGACGGCGAAGCCGCGGGCGGAGCAGCTGACCTCCGTCCGGGCGCAGATCGAGAGGCTCGCCGACGCGCGGGCCGAGACGCAGTCCGCGCTCGAGGCCGGGCAGACTGCTCTCGCGGCCGCCGAGACCGCGGTCCCGGCCGCGGAAGGCGCGCAGCGCCAGACCGAGGCAAGTCTCCAGGCGGCCCGGGAGGCGCGGGAGGAGACCCACCGACGGCACGCGGCGGCGGTCCTGCGCCGTGACCTCGCGGTCGGGGACCCGTGCCCGGTGTGCGAGCAGACGGTGCCGACGGTGCCGAAGGCGGGCGCCCCCGCACTCGACCAGGCCGAGGCGCGCGTCGCCCGCGCCGAGAAGGCCGCGCGGGCCGCCGCGGCCGTCGCCGAGAAGGCCCGGCTGGATCTCCAGAAGGCTGAGGCGGGAACGGCGGGCCTGAAAGGCGAGCTCGCGCGGTTCGAAGAGCAGGTGGGGCAGCTCACGTCCTCGGGCGCCGAGTTGGCAGACGGTCTTCGCGAGGCGGGCTTCGGCGCCGACGACGTGGCTGACGCGCCCCGTCTCCTGGAAGAGATCCAGGCCGAGCTGAAGACGCTCGACGCCGCGCGGAAGGCGCAGACCGAGCTCGAGGCGAAGCGGAGGAAGACCGAGGAGAAGCTCTCCGGCCTGCAGGCCGAGCTCGCCGCGGCCACCGCCCGGAGGGACGGCGCGCTCGTCCGGCTCGAGGAGATCGCCGCTCGGCGCGAGGCGGCGACCGGAGTCGTCGACCGGATCCGGCCCGCGCTTCGCGATCTTGCCACACGAGAGGGCTGGGACGGTCTCGAGGCGCGCGACGCCCCTGGAGACGACGTCGACGCTCTCGAGGCCCGTCGCTCCACCGGCCAGCACGAGTCGAAGAAGCTCGCCGCCCGCGTGGGGGCAGTCCGCGGCGAGGTCGAGCGCATCGGGAAGAAGATCGCCCGGGCCGCGGAGCTGCGGGAGAAGAAGGCCCGGCTCGATTCCGAGGCTGCCCTGCTCAAGACGCTGTCCGATCACCTGCGGGCGAACGAGCTCGTGGCCTGGATCCAGGAGGAGGCGCTTGCGGCGTCTCGCCGAGGACGGCTCACACCACCTGGCGATGCTCTCGCAGGGGCGCTACGCGCTGCGCCTCGGCTCGGGCGAGGCGGCGGCCGCGGGGGCGCGGGCCGAGCAGGACTTCTTCGTCGTCGATCGCTGGAACGCCGACGGCGTCCGCTCGGTCCGGACGCTGTCCGGGGGGGAGACCTTCCTGGCCTCGCTGGCCCTGGCCCTGGCCCTCGCCGAGAGTCTCGGCCCGGCTCTCGACCGGAGGCCGGGCGGTGGAGGCCCTCGAGAGCCTGTTCCTCGACGAAGGCTTCGGAACGCTCGACGGCGAGACGCTCGACACGGTCGTCGCGGCGCTCGACGCCCTCCACGGTGGTCGCCGGCTCGTCGGCATCGTCACGCACGTCCGGGAGCTGGCCGAGCGCCTGCCCGCCCGCCTGGAGGTGCGGCGGGCGGGGGGGAGCACGGCGACCGCGGTGGTCGTCTGATGTCGCCGCCGCGGCCGGGGACCGACGAGCCCGCCCGATCGGGACCGCCTTCGTGACCCGGGACCACGCTGAGTCCTCGGGATCATGGACGAGCGGCACCTCCGGGTGCTAGGTTTGGGCGGTGCGACGCTCCACCGGTGTGTCCTCACCCGGAGGCTTAGCCTGTTCGTCGGAGACCCTGCGGCTACAGGGGGCCCAAGTGTGTTTGGGCCAATTGCATCATTCGGGCTAGGAGGAATCCATGTCGAAGTTGAAGGAGACGCTGCGGGAGAAGATCGAGGCCTGGCGCCCGAGGACGACGGCCCTGCTGAAGAAGCACGGGGATGTGAAGATCGGCGAGGTGACCATCGCCCAGGCCATCGGTGGCGCCAGAGGGGTGAAGTGCCTCGTCACGGATATCTCCTATCTGGACCCCAACGAGGGGATCCGTTTCCGCGGCTACACCATCCCCGAGACGCTCGAGAAGCTGCCGAAGGTGCCGGACGGCGACATGCCGTACGTCGAGGGCTTCCTCTACCTGCTGCTGACGGGTGACCTGCCGACCAAGAGCGATGCGGAGGGGGTGGCCGAGGAGTTCAAGGTCCGCTCGCGAGTGCCCCAGTACGTCTTCGACGTTCTGCGGGCCATGCCGCGCGACACCCACCCGATGACCATGTTCTCGGCGGGGATCCTGTGCATGCAGCGGGACTCGGTCTTCGTGAAGCGTTACAACGAGGGCCTCTCCAAGATGGACCTCTGGGATCCCACCTACGAAGACGCGCTGAACCTGCTGGCCCGGCTGCCCACCCTCGGGGCCTACATCTTCCGGATGAAGTACCGCGCCGACACGCCGATCGCCCCGGACTTCGACCTGGACATGGGCGGCAACTTCGCTCACATGATGGGCATCGGCAAGCCCTACGACGACGTCGCCCGGCTCTACTTCCTCCTCCACAGCGACCACGAGAGCGGCAACGTCAGCGCCCACACCGGTCACCTCGTGGCCAGCGCACTCTCCGACCCGTACTACGCGGCCTCCGCGATGATCAACGGCCTGGCCGGGCCGCTGCACGGTCTGGCCAACCAGGAGGTCCTCCGCTGGATCCAGGGCGTCATGGAGCAGATGGGTGGCAAGGTCCCGAGCGAAGAGGAGATGAAGAAGTTCGTCTGGGACACCCTGAACTCGGGTCAGGTGATCCCCGGCTTCGGTCACGCCGTCCTGCGCAAGACCGACCCCCGCTACATGGAGCAGCGAAACTTCTGCCTGAAGCACCTCCCCGACGACCCGATCTTCAAGTACGTGGACATCCTGTACAAGGTCACACCGCCCATCCTCGAGGAGCAGGGGAAGGCCAAGAACCCCTGGCCCAACGTCGACGCCCAGTCCGGCGTGATCCAGTGGCACTACGGCCTGCGGGAGTACGACTTCTACACCGTCCTCTTCGGGATCGGGCGGGCCCTGGGCGTGATGTGCAACATCGTCTGGGACCGCGCTCTCGGCTACCCGATCGAGCGGCCGAAGTCGGTGACGACCGCCATGCTGGAGGAGCTGGCCGGCAGTCAAGAAGTAGGGCGCCAATCGTTCATTGACCCCCCACCCTATCCGCTCCCCACGTAGGGGGAGGGGAAGGCTGTTCCCAGGGTCCCGTCTCTCCCGCGGGAAGGGGAGAGACAGGGACCGAGTCTGTCGCGCTGGGGCTCCCTGGGCGCCTACTCGCCGCTCAGCTTCTGGTCCGCAAGGAGCTCCAGCCGGAACGGCTCGGTCTCGAGCAGCTCGGGGCGGTCGCCGAAGAACTTCTCGATCTCGGTGAGGTAGACGCCGACCCGGCCGTCCATGCCCGAGGCGATGAGCTTGCGTGCGATCCGGACGTACTCGTCGTGGACCATCCGGACGTAGGTCTCGGCGCTCCGCTCGCTCCTCCGGCAGCTCCTTGAACTCGAAGTACTCGCGAAGGCTGTGCGGGGCCTTGAGGATCAGGACGGGGTGCTTCTCATCGTCCTCCTCCAGCCGCCCGCGCACCGTGGCCCGGAAGAACATGGGCGCGAGGTCCTCGTGGGTGATGTTCCAGAGCCGCTCGTAGGGCTTGTGCGTGAAGTAGTCGACCTCGTCGTCTTCGGTCACCCCGATGGCGAAGATGCAGCCCGGGTGCGGCGCGTCGGAGGTCCGGTAGTCCTCGAGGATCGTCTCGCCCCAAGAAGCTCCCTCGGCGGACGGGGAGCGAGGCCCGGTCCCTCCCGGGCCTCAGCTTCGCGGTCTCGGCCCGGGCGCGGTCGTCGTGCCTCAGCAGCTCGAGCTTCTCGCAGTCGGACGAGCGTGCGGGGTGTCGGGGTCGCGTCGCGCAGGTAGGGAAGGCGGACGGTGATCGTCGTCCCCCGGCCCTCTTCGCTCGTGATCTCGAGCGTGCCGCCAAACTCCGCGATCGTCTGCCGCACGAAGACGAAGCCCAGGGAGTGGAGCTCCCCGTCCAGGGTTTCCTTGTCCGCCAGGAGCTGCTCGATCTTCTCCGGGGGCATGCCCGCGCCGTTGTCGCTCACCCGCAGGTCGACCTGGTCGCCGTCCACCCTGGCGCAGACGTGGATCACCCCCACCTTCCGGGCACGCATGGCGTCCACCGCGTTCATGATCAGATTGAAGAACATGCGCCGGAAACGGTGCCGCCGGCCGCCGAGGACCGCGGGGTCCAGCCGGTCGAGCCGAAGCTCCACGCGGGCGGCGCTCCTCTCCACGACGTAGCCGAAGAGCACGTTGTGGGCGATAGTCCTGCAGATCCTCCGCGAGGTCGAACTCCTCGTAGATGTCCTTGCCCCCCTGCTCGGCCACGGAAGTGCTCGAGGCGGTAGTAGACCCCGCAGATCCAGCGGATGCAGTTGCGGTAGTGCGAGCGGGATCGCACCGGAGCGGGACTCCGGCGGCAGGAAGGACAGCACCCGGTCGATCCGACCCCACATGGGGTTCAGGATCAGCTCGCACATGTCGAAGATGGCCTCGACGTATCTCTTGCCGGTGAGCAGCACCGTCCGGTCCGGCGAGTAGTTCGTGACCGCGTTCGAGTACTCCCGGAAATGCCTGCGGACCCCCCGCGCCTTGGCCTTGAGCTCCTCCAGGTCCGCTCCGTGGAGGACTTGCGCCTGGTCGATGCTGTGGATCTCGAGGTCGGTGTTGAGGCTGACGTGGTAGTGGATGACCTCGTTGAAGAACCACTGCACGCGCAGGTCGTGGATCAGGAACTTGATCTCGGCGACCTCTTTCTTGAGGCCCTCTGCGTAGTCCATCGTGGTTCTCGCGACAGTGGTCTCGCTGCGATTCTATGTGGATCGGGACCTCGGCCACAACGCCGGGCGAGGGGACGCGGCCTGGAGCGGCCCAGCCCCCCCGGAGGCGGGGCGGTCGTCGCCCGTCCTCACCTGTGCCGGCCGTCGGGACGGCCTCCCTCTTGTCCTCCCGGGGCGGCGTGCCCCGTCTCGGGTGACGAGGTACGATCGGACCATGCGTGCGCTTGCAGCCTGTGCCTTCACCCTCATGCTGGCGGCTTCGGCGGCTTCGGGAGATTCGGCCGCCGCGACGCCCGTCGACCTCGCTCTGGCCGAGCGCTTTGTTGGACTCGCCCTCAGCTGCGTCCACCGCGAATACCCCAACAAGATCGCCCACGTGATGAGCACAGATGAAGACGCCCAGCCGCCGCGGCAGCTGACGCCGGCGTTCTTCGGCTGCTACGACTGGCACTCCTCGGTCCACGGCCACTGGCTGCTCGCGCGACTCCTGCGCCTCCGTCCCGGGGCGGCGTTCGCGGATGAGGCCCGCCGGGCCCTCGGCCGCAGCCTGTCCGCGGAGAACGTAGCGGAAGAGGTGCGCTACCTGGGAGGCGAGGGCCGCATCAGCTTCGAGCGGCCCTACGGGCTCGCCTGGCTGCTGCAGCTCGCGGCCGAGCTCAGGGAGTGGGGCGCCGAGGCCCGTGCCTGGTCGGGGGCGCTCGAGCCGCTCGAGCGCCTGGCCGCCGATCGGATCTCCGACTGGCTGCCGAAGCTGACGCGGCCCATCCGCGTCGGCGAGCACTCACAAACGGCCTTCGCCTTCGGGCTGATCCTCGACTGGGCGCGGACGGCGGGGGACACGGACCGGGAGCGGCTCGTCGTCGCCCGCAGCCGCGACTACTACCTGGCCGACCGTGACTGCCCTCTGGAATACGAGCCCTCGGGTCAGGACTTCCTCTCGCCATGCCTCGCCGAGGCCGACCTGATGCGGCGGGTGCTCGAACCGGAGGAGTTCGCGCGCTGGCTCGAGGCCTTTCTGCCCTTGCTGCCCCCCGACGGGTCGGGCGACTGGCTCGAGCCGGGCGTGGTGCTCGACCCGACCGATCCCAAGCTCGCTCACCTCGACGGGCTCAACCTGAGCCGGGCCTGGATGCTGGAGGGGATGGCCGGGGGTCTGCCTGACGGGGATGCGCGCGTGGACGCCCTCCGCGCCGCCGCCGCGATCCACCGCGAGACGGGGCTCCGCGCGGTGACCGGCGAGCACTACGAGGGCGGCCACTGGCTCGGCACGTTCGCGGTCTATCTGGTGACCGGCCGCGGCCTCGCGAGCCCGTGACCGCCCGGGTCGCGTCGAGCGCGGTGGCCCGGGGTCAGGCCTGGCGGACGACGAAGTAGGGCTGGTTCGACAGGTCCGCCTCGAAGCCGGGGTAGAGCCAGGCCGTCCCCGCGTCTCGGCGCAGCTCGAAGTAGTACTGGAGCGGGTACGGGGAGTCCGTGTAGCGCGCCGGGATCTCGGCCCCAAGAGCGTTCCCCTCCCGGACCATCGACGTCGTCTCGTAGGATTCGGCCTGGTTCACGTGCCGGTAGTGCATCCGGACCGTCACCGTCTGATCCCCGCCGGGGAGGGACAGCCGAATCCCGAGGGTCTGGCCGGGCTGGAAGGAAGAGGGAGGCTCGTGAGCGCATGGGACCGACGAACGGTCTGGCCGTCCGGTCGCCTCCTGGGTCGCGCGCTCGACCCGCCCCGCGTCAGCCGGCCCGCCCGTCGAGCCGTCCCGGGCTTCCTCCAGCGCCTTCGCCATCCGCGCGATGTCCTCGTCGATCGCCGGGATCCGGTCGATCCAGTGACCGCTGAGGTATGGCTCCTGGCCGTAGCTCACGTTCGTCATGTAGACGCCTCGGGCCGCCTCGGCCAGCTCGCCCCAGGCCGAGCGCGCCTTTCGGTACTCCTCCAGCGCGCTCTCGAGCGCGCGCCGATCTCCGCTCCCGGTGTAGACCGCCCAGAGCACTGCGCTGCGGATCTTCGATGCAAAGAAGCGACCGAGCCCGATCTGGATCCTCGTATCGATGGCGAGCCGTCGAAGCTCGACGTTCCCGCTGGCATCGCCCTTCTGCTCCGCCAGCGCGAGCTGCTCCGCCGCTCCCGCGGCCAGATCCTCCAGCCACTGCGCTGCCTCGATCTGGGAGTATTTCCCGCTTCGCTCGCCCGTCAGCATCTCGCTCGCGGTCTCGTCGATGGTCAGGAACAGCTGAGGATCGAACGGGCTCACGGTGCCGAACCGCTTCGGCTCCGGGGTGTCGCCGTAGGGGTTGTACGCGTCGCCGCCGACGATCGACATGTTCGTGTACATCTCGGGCCAATAGCGGTTGTGCGCCGCCGAGACCCCGTGGACCGTGCAGATGATCTGCAGGAGCCGGGTCGCGCGGCCCAGCGCCTCCTCGGCGGCCGGGGCCGCCGCCCCGAGCTGCTGACTCAGGGATCGTCGCCAGACCTCGGGTTCGACGTCGGGGTTGTAGAGATGCCGGCCCCAGACTCGATACGTGTAGAGGAACTTCTGCCAGTCCCAGCGTGGCTCTAGCGAGGCGTCGGCATAGGAGCACCGCCCTCCAGGCACGCCGGACCCGCGGCGTCCCTTGAAGTAGAGCGGCTCCATGAAGTCGACCCCGTCGCTGTCGCAGAAGTGGGAGGCCCGACCGAAGGCAGCCGCGGTCAGCGGGTCGCCCCACAGCAGGACCCGGCGGGCCCCGGGGAACATCCGGTGGAGCACACCGTAGCGTCGGTTCTCCTTCAGAAGGTCGCCGTAGCCATAGCGCAGGAAGCGCCGCGCGCCGCCGCTGATCGAGAAGAAGCCCCCACCGGTGCGGGGGCGTCTCTCGAGCTCGCGGATCGCAGTCTGGTGGTAGGGGAGCCCCATGTGCTCCGCCCAGTACTTCGGGCCAGCCACCACGGGCATCCCGGTGTCCAGGGCGATGTCGAGTATCTCCTGCGTGGTGCCCTTGGCGTGAAGGTCGATCTCCACCTGCCGGCCGCACGTCGCCACGCCGTCGAAGATGGTCCGCCAGAGATCGTAGCGGCCTTCCGCCACGCCGCTCTCCCCGTGCGTCCGGATCGTGACGCCGGTGATGCCCGGGCACTCCTGGAGGAGCATTCTCAATGCGTCCCGGCAGTACGGCGCGTGGTTCTCCGCGTTCAGCCCTTCGTGGGTGAAGTTGGGGTTCGGGCTGTCGGTCCACTCGTAGGCGTGGGTCCAGAGGCCGAGGTTGAACTGGAGCGCTCGGGCCGCGGCCTGCTCGCTGATGAAGCGCAGCATCCTCAAGTTGTGGTCCCGCTCCTCGTCCGCCAGGCCCACCGCACGGACGTCGTACCCGGGGACGGCGAGCAGGAACGGGTAGGCGAAGTGGAAGTAGCAGTCGCTCACGTTCCGGGTGAAGTCGTAGGCGAGCCCGAGGGTGAGGTTGAAGCGGTTGAATCTCTGGGTTGCCAGCATCGTCAGGTACTCGGGCCACATCTCGCGATCGTTGAACCAGGGCTTGTCCTCGACGTCGCTGCAGAACGCGCGGCTGATGCAGCGGATCCGGTTCGCGGGCTGCTCGACGATGGCCTTCTCCGGGCGGAGCGCGGCCCCGGGATCCGTGTGGAGCCGTACGCGGTCGGCCAGCTCCAACACCGCATAGACGAGGCCGCGGACGTCGTGCCCACAGGCGAGGAGGATGTCCTTCTCGGCGAGCCGGCCGGGCACCACGGCCAGGCCCTCGTCCACTGCGGGCACCGAGACGCGCGCCGCCCGCAGGGCCTCTTGCGCGTGGGGCGCGGCGTCCCCGGCGACCAGGATGCTGAGCGCACCGGGGTCGGCGCGATCGAGGCTCGGGTGGACCGAAACCTCGATGCCCCGGCTCTCCAGGGCCCCGCGCAGCTCCTCGACGGCCCAGGCCGAGGGTGGTTCGGACGCGATGGCGTCATCCGGATCCGTGACGATGGCCACCTTCCCGGCCTTGCCGAGGCCGGTCCAGCGGCATCCGAACGTGAGGCCGGCGACGGCGACGGTTCGCTGGATGAATCGCCGGCGGTCGAGCGGGGTGCGAGTGGGCTCACTCATCGTGGATCCTCCCTGGCGGCGGCTCGGGGGCGGACACAGTGCCGCGCCGGGAGCCGTCACCGCGCAAACATTCCGTCGTCGAGCTCGTCGTGGCCGGCACGCCGCGCCGGGGTGTCTGGCTCCCGTGGCGGGGCAACCACCGACCGGATTCCGAGCTCGACGCGACAGCACCGGGACGTTATCACGCCGAACGACCGCGCCAAAACGCGGGTGCGACGACTCGCTACACGACCCGCGCCCGCCGGTCGGCCGCCGTTCTCGCCCGAACCTGCGGGTTGATGTGATAAGTGTCAGGTCCGACGCTGCTGCGGGGGCGGCGGTCAGGCAGATTACCGAGGAACCATGTCCGACGCGAACCCGATCCCCTTCGACTCCGCGAAGCTCGTTGCCCGTGCACAAGAGGCTCGCGGTGAGCACCGCCCGGCTCTTTGCGCCCATTCTCCAGTGAGCATGCCATGGTGACCTACGACGACGTGGCCCGGGCCGCCGAGCGTCTGGAGGGGGTCGCGCACCGGACCCCGGTCGCGACCTCACGCACCCTCGACGGGCGGCTCGGGGCGCACCTCTTCCTGAAGTGCGAGAACCTCCAGCGCGTCGGGGCCTTCAAGTTCCGCGGGGCCTACAACGCCATCGCGAAGCTCTCGCCCGAGGAACGGGCGCGTGGCGTGCTCACGTACTCGTCCGGGAACCACGCCCAGGCCATCGCGCTCGCCAGCCGCCTGCTGGGGGTGTCGGCCACGATCGTGATGCCCGAGAACGCCCCCGCCGCCAAGCGCCGGGCCACCGAGGGTTACGGAGGGAGCGTCGTCCCGTACGATCCCGTGAAGGATAAGCGCGAGGACGTTGCCGAGAGGTTGAGGCAGGAGGCCAACCCTTCTCTCATCCCTCCCTACGACCACGCCGACGTCATCGCAGGCCAGGGAACCGCGGGGAAGGAGCTGCTGGAGGACGTCGGCGAGCTCGACCTGCTCCTCGTGCCGTGCGGGGAGGGGGTCTGCTCTCAGGGTGCGCGCTCCCGGCCAGACGGCTGAGCCCGGGCTGTCGCGTGGTCGGGGTCGAACCCGAGGCCGCCGACGACGCCACGCAGTCCTTCAAGACCGGTGTCCTTCACACCGTCCACAACCCCCCGACCATCGCCGACGGAGCGCGCACGCCGTCGCTCGGGAAGCTGACCTTCCCCCTCGTCCGGGAGAACGTCGACGACATGGTCACGGTCGCGGACGACGACCTCGTCCGCGCCATGCGCTTCGTGTGGGAGAGGATGAAGCTGGTCGTCGAGCCCACGGGGGTCCTCGCCCTCGCCGCCGCCCTGGAAGGCAAGGTGGAGGTTGCCGGCCGCCGCGTCGGGGTCATCCTCTCCGGCGGCAACGTCGATCTTGCCTACGCCCTGGAGCTCTTCAAGAAGGTCCCCGCCGAGTAGCGCTTCACCGCGGGGGAATCCGCTGGACGGGACCCGTGTTTCTACCGCGTCTTGACCACGAAGGCTCCCGCTTCCTTCGCGGACTCCAGAACGGCGCGGACGTCCGCGGGGCTGACGGTCCCGTAGTACCACTCGCCGGCCGAGAGGGCCTCCGCGGCCACCGCCTCGTAGATCTCCCAGGCGGTGCGCGTCCCGTCCGCGAAGTTCAGGACCTCGAACGTCATCAGTTTGTGCAGTCCGCTCGGGCCCGTCACCTCCTCGAGGTCCGAGCTGAGCGTCGCGGCGTCGCCGTGGGGGACGTAGACGGTTCGCGCCATCTTCCGGGCCTCGTCGTCGAATGGAGGACGGACCGGCTTGCGTCCCGTCAGGCCCACGTAAACCTGCTCGAGAGCGTCGAGCTCGGCGTGCTGGGAGGCCTCGAGCTGGCGGCGGGCGCCGGAGACGACGCCACGACTCCGGCCCTTCGGGTCGAGCCGGGTCAGGGACGCGAGGGCCCGCTCCTCCCGGCCGTGCGTGTGGCGGACGAGCCCGGCCGCCTCCGCCCACGCGCGAGCGCGGTCCTCGGGCCCGGATCGGACGAGGTGGGCCACCGCGACCGCGGTGTCGGCGGCCACCCGGGCTCGGCCCCTCGCCGCCATGTAGGCGGCGAGCGCGGGCACGTCGTCGTCGCGGAGCGAGGCGAAGTAGACGGACACCGCGGCCACGACCACCGCGTTCCGCTCGAGCTGGGTGGCGTCGATGTTCTCGAGGTCGTCCCCGGTGGAGTGGATCCACTGATCGGGCCAGTTGGTGAGGCTCGTTCCGGGCACCCCGACGTGACGCGGCGTGAAGGAATGGTGATCGGTCGAGTCGAAGTACGGGACCATCCGAGCGTGGTACGGCTCGCGCGAGCCCTTGACCGCGGTGATCTCCTCGAGGAAGGGCTGCGGCTGCCCGGTGCTCCGGTTGGCGAGGTACGAGGTGTTGCCGTCGCGGATCGCCCCCAGGATGCTCTCCATCACGTCGTCGAGGGCGTGGGGGAGGCTCCACGGGAGGCGTGACGCGTACTGGACGCGCCCTCCCCAGCTCTGGCGGGCTCCCACCATGTCCTGGTTCAGGGCCAGGAGCATCTGGCGAGGGGCGTCGGGGTGGTCGCGGAAGTACTGGGGCTGACTCGAGAGCTCGTTCACCCACCAGAAGCGGATGTCGCGGCGGGGGCGGGGGAGCGTCCCCTCGCGGATGAGCCGCGCGAGGGCGCGTCCGATCTCGAGCATGCTCGCGCAGCCGCTGCCGTCGTCGTTGGCCGAGGTCATCTCCTCCTGGATGTGGGAGAGGAGGACGATCTGCTGGTCGTGGATCTCGCTCCCGCGGATCCAGGCCTCGACCATCCCCTGCTCGCGCTTCGAGGGGTGCTCGGCCTCGATGTCGACCTTGATCTCGATCGGCGCGCCCGCGGCGGCGAGCTGCTCCTGGATCCACCGTCCCCGCCGGGGCGACACCATGATCGCGAACGTCCCCGGGGTGCCGTCCTCGACCCCCGCCACGTCCTTCGCCTCGTAGGAGACACGGCCCCACGCGACCTGGTCGGGGGCGTCGAAGGGTTGGAGGCGGGCCGATGCGTAGGACACGACGCCCAGCGCCCCCCGCTTCCAGACCGCCTCCCGCATCACGTCGTCGGGGCTGCCCGTCGCCAGGACCACGCGGCCCTCGACCGCGACGCCCTCGAAGTCGCCGGCCGAGGTTCCCGCACCCACGTCGACGAGCCCGGCCGTCACGTGGGTCGTGCGGCTGTGGTCGGCAATCGAGACCGCGACCTCGCCGAAGTCCGCCAGCTTCGTCGGCTCGGGGCCGAGCAGCCAGCCCTCCCCGGAAAGGCACGTCCACGGATGTCCGTGCCAGTCCTGTCGGAGGAGACGCACGTCCTCGAGCCCGGACGCCTCTGCGCCGGCCCGGATGTGCTCGGCGGCGGCCCAGAAGTCACGGCCGGGACCCGTCCGGTGGTAGCGCGTCAGCTGCCGCACGTGCTCGAACGCGCGGTCCCCCGAGATCTCGTTCACCAGGGCGCGCCGGAGCTCGTCGGGCAGGAAAGGGGAGGTCTGCGCGGGGCTCGTCGCGGGGAGGAGCGCGGCGAGCAGCAGGGTGGCGGGGGTCTTCGTCAAAGGTATCCTCCGGGCGCGCGGTCGGTGTTCTCGAGTCGCCGGAGTATACGGGATCCGGCCGGGCCTCAGCGGCTGGGCCGGAGGTCGAGCACCGCTCCCGGATCGAGGGGCAACGACCTCACCGACCCGCCCGTCGCGTGGGCGATCGCCCCCGCGATCGCGGCGACGGCGGCCCGGCCCGCGGCCTCGCCCACGGCCACGGCGCCGAAGCGCGTCGAGGGGTCGTCCGTCGGGAGGAAGGTCACCGAGATCGGCGGGACGTCCCCGGCTGCCACGAGGGGCCAGCGGCGCAGGGACGGGTCGCGCGGACGCCCCTCGGCATCCACGGCCAGGGCCGCGGCCAGCGCCCGCTCGAGGGCGGCGGCGAGCGCGCCCTCGACCTGGGCCTCGGCGCGGCGGGGGTCGGCAAAGGGGCCGCCGGCGGCGACGGCGGTGAGGCCAAGCACCAGCACCACCCCGGTCTCGGTGTCCACCTCCACCTCGGCGAAGACGGCGGCGTCGGACGGCGGCGCGGACGCGGCCGAGGGGGCCGCGGTGGCCACGAGCGGCTGGCCGGCCTGAAGCGCCGCCGCGCCGATCGCGGCGAAGCTCACCGCACGACCGTCCGCCGCGCGCACCTCACCCCCGACCACCTCCACCGCGGCCGGGTCCATCTCGAGCAGGGCGGCGCCGGCCGCGCAGATTCTTTCCCTCGCGAGCTCGGCTGCCTGCTCGACCGCGCGGCCGGCCGAGAAGAAGGCCGGCGCGTGGTCGCCCATCTCGAACGGCGCGGAGTCGGTGTCGGCGGCGGCGAGGACGACCCGGCGCGTCGGGACGCCGAGGACGGCCGCCGCCGCCGCGGCGAAGACGGTCTCGTCCGCCGCTCCGGTGGACGACGGGGCCCCCGCGAGCGTGAAGGAGCCGTCTTCGAGCAGGCGGAGGGAGGCCGCGGCGCCGGCCCCCTCCGCGACTCCGGCGGCGCGGCGGGCCAGCCCCACCCCGAGGCCCAGCCGGACCGGGTCGAGGGCCTCTCTTCCTCGGGCTCGCCGGCTCCACCGGGCCCTCTGAACCCCCGCCTGCAGCAGCTCGTCGAGAGGCGAAGCGTCGTCCGCCCCTGGTGCTTCGCCCAGCTCGCGAGGGGCGTCGGGGCTGCCCCCGGGGCGACGCAGCTGCCGGCGACGGAACTCTGACCGGGTCCTCCCCGAGTCGCTTCGCTGCCTCCTCGATCGCACACTCGACGGCGAAGGCGGCGTCGTCGTCCGCCCCGTGAAGTCCGCAGGTCGGCGGCCGGTGGGTGAGCACCGCCACAGCCTCCACGTGCAGGCTGGGCATGCCATAGAGGGACAGGGCCTGGCGGGCGGCCGATCTCAGCAGACCCTCGGCACCCTCCGCCCCCGCCCCCACGTCGACGAGCACGCGCAGGGCGAGGCCGCTCACACGGCCGTCGCGCACGGCCAGGCGAACGTCCACCCGTTGTGGGGGGCGGCCGGGGACGATGGGCAGCTCCTCTTCGGAGGTCAGCGCCAGGCACGCTGGACGCCCCGTCCGCAGCGTGACGAGCGCGCAGAGGTCCTCGATCGGGACGTCGGAGCGGCCTCCCACGCCTCCGGCCACGAGTGGTCGCACCACGCGGATGCGGGCCGCGGGGAGCCCAAGGCGATCGGCCAGGAGCCCGCGCACGCGAAACGGGGACTCCGCCGAGGTGCGGACGACCAGGCGGCGGTCCTCGTCGAGCCAGGTCAGCGCGACCGTCGGCTCGAGAGCCACCGCCGGGGCGAACGGCACCGTCCAGGTCCCCTCGACGACGTGATCCGCCTTCGCGATCGCCTCGTCGACGTCTCCGACCCCGAACTCGAGGCGGGCGGCGACCCGTTCGGGATCGGTCCGCGCGGCCTCGACGTCGAGGAGGATCGGAAGCGGCTTCACGACGAGGTGAATCAGCTCCGCCGCGCGCCGGGCAATGTCGGGGTCCTCGGCCGCGACCACCGCCGCGCGGTCGCCGACGAAGCGGAGCACTGGATCGAGAACCCCCCCCGCGTCCTCCGCGGCCAGCGCCGTCACCACCCCGGGCAGGGCCCGCGCGTCCGTGGTGTCGGCGGCGACGACGCGTCCATGTGCGACGGGCGAGCGCCGGATCACCAGGTGCAGCACCCCCGGACGGGTGAAGTCCGCGGCGAAGGCCACCTCGCCGGTGGCTCTGCGGAGCGTCAACGCTCCCTCCGCGAGGCGGCGTTCAGCACGGCCTCGATGGGCTTCACGTACCCGGTGCAGCGGCACAGCCCGGTGAATGCCTCGCGCACCTCGGCCTCGGTCGGGTTGGGCACGGCGTCGAGAAGACACTTTGCCCCGAGAACGAGGGCGGGCGTGCAGAAGCCGCACCCGATGGCGCCCGCCTCCGCGAAAGCGGTCTGCAGGACATGAGGCCGGGCGCTCGTGCCCAGGCCCTCGATGGTGACCACGGTCCGCCCCTGGGCGCGAACGGCCAGAGTCATGCAGGAGGCGACGGGACGACCGTCGAGGAGGACGGTGCAGGCGCCGCAGCGCCCCGTCCCGCACCCGGACTTGGCGCCGAAGATCCCGGCCGACCGGAGCATTTCGAGCAGGGTCGTGCGCGCCTCCGCGTCCACACGCAGCTTGCGCCCGTTCACCGTCACCTCGAGGCGTCCGGACGTGAAGTACGGGAGGGGCGCGGGTGCCCGTTGCGATGCCCGCGGCCGAAGACGGGGGACGTCGGGCGGCTGACGGCGCCTCCCGCGCTCCACCGCCGTCCGGAGGGCCCTCAAGGCCAGCACCCGGGCCAGCTGACGCCGGTGCTCGGCGGAGGCCCGCGCGTCTGAGCGAAACGGAGCCACCTTGGCCACCAGCTCCGCCGCCTCCCGAAGGACCTCGTCGTCCCCGGCCGTGCGCTCGATGTGAGACTCCGCCTCGAGGATGCGGGCCGGGCGGCCCACGAGGCCGGTGGCGGCCAGGCGGACACGGCTCAGCCGCTCGCCGGAGAAGGTCGTGGTCACCACGACCGAGACCAGGGGAGGAAGCGAGGGCAGCGCCGCCACCCGCTCCAGGGCCGCCCCGTGCGGGGCGCCGGGGATCAGGACCGTCTCCACGAGGCCGCCGCCCTCCAGGTCGGCGGACGGGTCGCGCAGGAAGCGGAGGGCCGGGCTCTCTCGTGGCTCCCGCAAGTGCGCGATCGCGAAAACCGCGTTGAGCGCGAGGAGGGTGGCGGTCAGCTCCGAGTCGGGGTCGCCGTGGACGGCCTCACCCGCCAGCGTCGCCATCCCCCGGATCGTCCGCGAGGCCGCGGTGGTGCGACAGGCGAGGGGCAGGAGGCCGGCGGTGGCCGGGTAGGCGAGCGGGGATTCGACGAGATCCTGCAGGGTTGCGGTGGCCCCGACGACCATGTCCTCGTCCTCGACGCGTGCGAACGAGAGATCGAGGCCCACGAGATCGAGGAGGTTGGGAACCTCGACCGGCGAGGCCAGCAGCCGCGTGCCTCCACCGAGAGGGACGACGCCCTGCGCGGCGAGGTCCACCGCCTCGTCGAGGCGAGTGGGTCGGTGGTAGCTGTGGATGCCGCGCGCGAGCAGTGGTCTCTGTCCCTCCGGATGGCCGGTAGGGTGATTCTAACGCCCAGATGTTGTCGCGCGCCCACCGGTATCCGGTGGGGATCGCTCACGTCCTCGTGAACGGGCTCGGTCGTCCGGGACGGCGCCCACACTGGGGCGCCGCACGGGCGTGGCCCTGCGTCGAGGCTGGCGCCGCCTATCGGGGCCAGAGCCAGCCGAAGGCACCCGCGGTGAGCAGGCCGTAGACGAGGCCGTCGACGACCTCCTTCCAGGCGTTGCTGTAGGGCTTCCCCCACCAGATCGCGTCGGGCAGATGTCCGCCGGAGTACGCGAGGAAGGCGACGGTGCCGGCGACCCGGAAGACCTGCAGGTAGTGGGCATCCGGCGCCAGCGTCCGGCCCGTGATGTAGGCGACGAGGATGCTGATGGCCAGCAGGTATACGGTCCACAGCGCCATCGTCTTGCCCATTCGGAACGGGCCCTTCGGCAGTATGGTCAGGAAGCCGACGGGTCCCTGGTTCAGCCTCTCGGCGAACGCGGGCTCCTTCATCGCCTTCATGTCGTCCGCCCACGGGAAGCGATAGACGCCCGGCGTCAGGTTCTGCTTCTGGAGGGGCGAGAGCGTCGCCCCCTCGTCCGGAAGTCGCCGCGTATCGGAGCGGTGGTGGGGAAGCGCCATCCAAATGATGCTGCTCGCGATGAACACGAGCACCGTCGCGACGAGGATCGGCAGCCAAAGCATGCCCAGCGTGACCATGTGCACCTCCTCCGCGCGGAAGCAGCCCTTGGGCCGCCCCGCGCCTTCAAGGCACTAAGTGTCCGTTAGTGAAGCGAGCCCAGAGTCTAACGCAAGCACAGTCACTAGCAGGAGCGCGGCTAGGACGTGCGACGAGGAATCCGCCATCAACGTCAACATGGCTTCCTCGCCCCCTGCTCCAACCGGCGGGCTGCCAAGGCCCACGACCTGGCCCAGATGTCTTGGGGCCGCTCAGGTCGCCCGCACGCGGGGACGCTGGTCTCGGGCGTTGGCCTCTTGAAGAGGAAGCAGCGCCCTCGCTCGCTCGATTCGCCCGCACGGGCTAACGGACATATTGCCCGGCGTAGCATTCACGATGCGGAGCTCGACGCCCCGCTTAGCGGGCGCCTTCGCGCCCAAGTCCGATCCTTGTCGTGGTCCCTGTCTCTGGGCCCGGCTGATACCGTTTCCCGACTCAGACTGATCGTCAGTCCACCAGACGTGCGCCGGCCATGGGGCGGCAGGGATACAGAGCGGCGGGCAGGTCGATGCTCTTCTTGTAGGCGGACAGGACGGTCTCGCAGAAGGGGCCAGTCGCTCTGGCCGCCACGAGGGCCACCGCGCAGCCCCCGAAGCCCGCCCCCGTCATCCGGGCGCCGAAGCACGACGCCTGCTCCCGGGCGATCTCCGTGATCAGGTCCAGCTCCTCGCACGACACCTCGTAGAAATCCCGTAGGCTCGCGTGCGAGTCGTTCATGAGCTGGCCGGCCCGGGCCAGGTCCCCGCTCTGGAGCGCGTCGGCCATGTCCACCGGCCGGGTGTTCTCGGGCACCACGTGGCGGGCCCGCTTGAGGTCCGTGGGATCCAGGTCGCCTTCTGCGCGCTCGAGGAGATCGAGGGTCGCGTCACGCAGCGCCCGCACCCCGGGGTCGAGCCCCTGAAGGTGAGCGACCACGCGCTCGCACGCGGCGCGGCGGTCGTTGTAGGCGCTGCCCGCGAGTGAGCGGCGCGCCCCGGTATCCATGACGACCACCGCCGCCTCCTCCGGTAACGGGACCGGCCGGGTCTCGAGCGAGCGGCAGTCGAGTAGCAGCGCGTGGCCGGCACGCGAGACCGCCGACGCGAACTGGTCCATGATCCCGCAGTTCATCCCCACGTACTGGTTCTCGGCTGTCTGACCGAGCTTCGCCATCCGGACCGGATCCCACTCGAGAGCGCCGGCGTCGACGAGGGCCCGCGCCGTCGCCATCTCCAGCGCCGCGGAGGAGGAGAGCCCGGCCCCGAGGGGGACGTCGCCGTCCACGACCACGTCGAGTCCCGGAACTGTGAGCCCCTCGCCGCCGAAGGCCCAGGCCACGCCCGCGACGTAGGAGAACCAGTCGCTGCCCCCGGGTGCGGCCAGGGAATCGAGATCCAGCTCCTTCGTCTCGTCGAACGCGACGGAGCGTCCCCGCAGCTTCCGGTCGGCCCGGGGCCGGAACACGACGACGATGACCCGGCCGATGGCCATCGGCAGCACGAAGCCGTCGTTGTAGTCCGTGTGCTCGCCGATCAGGTTCACGCGGCCCGGGGCCACTGCGACCTTCGGGGCGGGCTCGGCGCCGAAGACCTCGGCGAAGCGCGCGGTGGCGCGCTGAACGAGGGCGGGGTCGATCCCGGCGGAGCGGGTCACGTCTGTCTCGCGTGGCGGAAGTGTGTTTCGCTCTGCTCACGCAGTCGTCGGGCGGCGTCCTCCGCGGTCAGATCGCGCTGGGGCTCGGCGGTGAGCTCGAATCCCACGAGGAATTTGCGCACCGTGGCCGACCGCAGGAGCGGCGGGAAGTAGACGGCGTGCAGCCGCCACCAGGGGTGCTCCTCCCCGTCGGAGGGCCGGCCGTGGACGCCCATCGAGTAGGAGAACGACGTGCGGAAGAGATTGTCGTAGCGGACGCTCACGCGGTGGAGCATCTCGGCCAGGGCGTCGCGCTCGTCCCCGTCGAGCGACACCAGGTCGGGAACGCGGCGCACCGGAACGAGCATGGCCTCGAACGGCCACACCGCCCACCACGGCACGAGAGCGACCCAGTGCTCGTTGCGACAGACGATACGGTCGCCCGCCTCCAGCTCGCGCTCGAGGTAGTCGCCGAGGAGGTCCCCCCCACGCCGCTCGAACCAGGCCCGCTGTGCCGCCAGCTTCCGCGCGGGGACGACCGGGACGTGACCCGTCGCCCACACCTGGCAGTGGGGATGCGGGTTGGAGCACCCCATCATCGCGCCCTTGTTCTCGAAGACCTGAACGTAGCGGACGCGCGGATCGCTCCCGAGGACCCCGGTCTCGTGCGCCCAGGCATCCACGACGGGTCGCGTCTCGGCCACGGACATCTCGGCGAGCGTGAGATCGTGGCGGGGCGAGAAGCAGATGACCCGGCAGCGCCCGGTCGCCGGCTCCGCGACGAGCAGCCCCCCCTCGTCCGTCGAGCCGGCCGCGCTCTGCGGGAGCAGCGCCGGGAAGTCGTTGTCAAAGACGAAGGTCGAGGTGTAGACGGGATTGCGCTGACCGTTCGCCCGGACGTTCCCGGGGCACAGGTGGCAGGACTCGTCGAACTCGGGGCGCGTCTCTGCAGGTGCGTCCTCGACCTTCCCCTGCCAGGGGCGCTCGAGCCGGTGCGGCGAGCAGAGCACCCACTCGTCGAGCAGGGGGTTGTACCGTCGGTGGGGAGCTCTGAGCGCTTCGGGCATGACAGACGTGGCGTTGGGAGGCCGGGCGGCGTGTTGGCAGCCCAGGTTAGACGGTTTGGAGCCCACGTGCCATAGTCCGGACGGCCGGTTGCGTCGCCGAATCCTTTCGGGGGAAACTGGCTCTCACGAGATGAAAGAGGCCCCGCGGGAGGGGTCGAGGAGGACGGTAAGTGCCTCTGTACGAGTACCATTGCGCTGACTGCGGAACCCGCTTCGAGGTGCTGCAGCGTGTGGGGCAGGGCCCCGAGGGGCTCGAGTGCCCCGACTGTGGGAAGACCGAGGTCGAGAAGGAGTACTCGACGTTCGCGAGCTCGATGGCGGGCGGATCCAGCCTCGGCGGCGGCGGGTGCGCCCCCTCCGGGCGCTTCACCTGAGCCTAGGTCCCGGGCCGCCCGTCGGGCGGCCGCAAGAACGCTGAAAGCCGGCCCGAGTGGCCGGCTTTCGTGCGTCACGGACGTCCTCAGCCCGGCGCGCGCCCGCCGGGCTCGCTCGATCTCAGGAAGCTCGTCGATCCGCCTCCGTCAGGCCCCTGCTTTGTCGAGCTCGACGAGCATCTGGTGGATCCGGTCGAGGCCGTCCCGGAGGTAGTCGTGGGGCAGGCCGTAGCTGATGCGCAGGTGCCCGTCGAGGCCGAAGTGATCGCCGGGGACGATCAGCACGCTCTTCTCGCTCTTCAGGCGGTTCACCAGCTCGGTGGAGTTGACGCCGATGCGGTAGCGGGCGAAGGCGATGGCCGCGGCCTGGGGGGGGACGACCTGGAACATGTCCCCGTGACCCTTCATCCACTCCTCGAGCACGGGGTAGCCGTCGCGGATGTAGCGGCGGGTCCGGGCCAGGATCTGCGGGCGCACCTTCTCCGAGAGCGCGAGGGCGGCCAGCCTGTTCGACAGCGCGGTGGTGGAGATGGTGGTGTACTCGTGGCGGGCCCACATGTCGTCCAGCGTCTTCGCGGGACCGACCGACCAGCCGATGCGCAGGCCGGGCAGGCCGTAGGCCTTGCTCATGCTGCCCTGGGCCAGCACCTTGTCGTAGCGGCCGTAGAAGCTCGGGGCTTCCTCGTCGGTTTCGCGCTCGGCGCCACGGTACACCTCGTCGGCCAGGAGCCAGGCCCCCGTCCGCTCGGCCACCGCGACGACCGCGTCCATCTCGGCGTCGGTCATGATCCGCCCGGTGGGGTTGTTGGGGTTGCAGACGGCGATGAGCTTCGTCCTGGGCGTGGCGGCAGCCTCGAGCTCGGCGAGGTCCGGCGCCCACTCCCGCTCCTCCGAGAGATGGCACTCACGAACCGTGATGCCGCGGTTCTTCGCGATGCCCCACACCTGCATGTAGTTCGGCAGCATGATCAGGGCTTCGTCCCCGGGCTGGAGCAGCGTCGTCAGGGCGAGGTAGTTCGCCTCCGCCGCACCCACGGTCACGAGGACGTCGTCGGCGGTCGCCCCCGGGTACATCGCCGCGATCGTCTCCCGGAGCTCGACCGTCCCGTTGGCCTGCGGGTAGTTGATCAGGACGTCGGTCACCGCCGAGTGGTCGAGGCCCCCCATTTCGAGGAGCTCGCCCAGCGTCATGGGGTGAACCCCGCTCTCGGAGAGGTTCACGTCCACGACGTTCTCCCACTTGGACATCATGCGTTCCATCACGAACGGCTGGAACTGCGTCATCGTCTGTCTTCCCTTCTCGGCCCACGGCCGGGCTGCGTCGCGAGGATACACGTCCGCACGGTGGACCTCCCTATCGAATCTCGCGGATCTCGTCCAGGACCTTCTTCTCGATGTCGGGGACGGTCGCCTGGGGAGCGGGATACCCAACCGGGATGAGGAGGAATGGCCGCTCGTTCTTCGGACGGTCGAGGATCCGCCCGAGAAAGGCCATGGGACTGGGCGTGTGGGTGAGGGTGGCCAGACCCGCGGTGTGGAGCGCGGCCAGCAGCATCCCCGCCGCGATACCGACCGATTCCTGCACGTAGTAGCCCTTGTGCCGCGCCTCGGTGCCGTCCGGACGCTGCTCCCGTTCCCAGTCGACGGCGAAGAGCACGATCAGCAGGGGAGCCGTCTCGAGGAAGGGCTTGTGCCAGTCCGTACCGAGGGGGGCCAGATCGGCCAGCCACTCCGGAGTGGCCTTTCGCTCGTAGAACTCGCGCTCTTCTGCTTCCGCCCCTTCACGGATGAGCCGCCTGGTCTCCGGGTCGCGGACGACGACGAAGCGCCAGGGCTGGCGGTTCGCCCCCGAGGGCGCGCTGGCGGCGGCCTCGATGGCCGCGTCGACGATGTCGAGGGGCACCGGGTCGGGCGCGAAGTCGCGGACGCTGCGCCGCCTCCGAACGAGATCGCGGAACGCGCGGACGCGCGTCCGCGATTCCTCGGCGGGAAGGCGCTGGAAGTCGAGGGGCACGAAGCGGTAGGGCATGGTCGGCCTGCTATAGTGAGAGTCCGGATGTTATCCGACTTCCATCTCCACACGTGCGTGAGCGACGGCGATCTGGAGCCGCCGGAGCTGGTGGCCCGAGCCGCGGCCCACGGGATCGGGCACATGGCGATCACCGACCACGACTCGCTCGAGGCCTACCGCTGGGGGGAAGGACAGGTCTTCGCGGACGCACGGGACCTCGGGGTGGAGCTGACCGTGGGCACCGAGCTCGACGTGGTGCTGGACGGGAGGGAGGTTCACCTCCTGGGGTACGACGTCGACCTCTCGGCGGAGCCGCTCGGCGCGCACCTCGACGAAGCGCGGCGAGCGCGGCGGGAGAGGGCGCGCCGCGAGATCGACCTCGTTCGGGCACGGCTGGGGGAGGACGCGATCCGGGACGAGCAGGTCTTCGTGCCCGGGCGCGAGACCCTCATGCGAGCGCACCTCATCCGACCCCTGGTCGAGCAGGGCCGGTTCGCCAGCTACGAGGAGGGCCAGGTCTGGTTTCGGGAGCACGTGGAGGACGAAGTCAGGGTCCCGAAGCCCACCCTCGAGGAGGCGGTGGCGATGATCGTCGGCGCCGGAGGCTGGACCGCCCTCGCCCACCCCGCCTACTACTGGAAGGACGGCTATCCGGTGCTCGAACGGCTGCCCGCCCTGCGGGCTCTCGGGGTCGAGGCGGTAGAGCTCGAGTATCCCTACCGTTCGTCTTCGCCCGCGCTCTTCAGTGAAGAGGACGAGCGCGAGTTCACGGCGTCTCTGCGGGCCGCGGGCGAGGCCCTGGGGATGCGCTTCACGCGGGGCAGCGACGCGCATCGGGCCGCCGACCTCGAGCGGGTCTATGGGCCGATACGGGCCTGAGCATCGACGTCGATCCCGTCCTCGACGATACTCGCTTCGCGATGCCGAGGAAGACAGCGCCAGGGCAGGCGGCTCGCTCCCGATAACGTTCCCATGATCGACCGCTCCGTCTTCACGCGGCGGGAGTGGTCGATCGTCGAGCGGCTGCGCACGCCACTCGCCGTGCAGCGCTGGCTGCGCGCGCTGCCCTACAACTTCGAGAGACGGGGCGAGACCCTCCGCTCGTTCCGCGGCGTGGTGCGGCAAGGGAGAGCCCACTGCCTCGAGGCGGCGCTCGCCGCCGCGGTGATCCTGGAACAACACGGCCACCCGCCGCTGCTGCTCAGCTTCGAGAGCATCGACAAGCTCGACCACGTCCTCTACGTCTTCCGCGGCAACGGGCGTTGGGGTGCGGTCGCCCGATCCCGCGACCCCGGCCTCCACGGTCGCCGGCCGGTGTTTGCGACTCCCCGGCAGCTCGCGGCAAGCTACATGGACCCCTACGTCGACATGACCGGCCGCATCGTCGGTTTCGCGGTTGCCGATCTGCGCGACCTGGGCGACTACGACTGGCGGCTGAGAGAACGCAACGTGCGGAAGGTCGAGCAATGGCTGGTCGACCTGCCCCATCGGCCCCTCGGCATGTCGGACTCCCGGTACCGCTGGCTGCACGAGCGCTACCGGCGCTACCGGGCCCGCTACCCCGACCGCAAGCCCACCTACTACGACAACAAACGGGCCTGGATGTGACGCGCGCCGCCCTGGCCGACGCGCGTCATCCTGAGGCGTCGCGATTGGGACGGTACCGAAGGATCTCAGCCAACGCTGGTCATCCCTCTGAGGAGCCCGACGTGGGACGGCGCCGAAGGATCCGCTGGCAGTACTAACGGCGGATTCCTCAGGCCACACCAGAGACTGAGGCCTTCGGAATGAGACGAGATGGCCCCACGGGATCCATGGTCCGCGCCCGGCCCGGGTGGTAGTCTCGGTCCCAGCCGGCACGTCGCCGGCCCCGCACGGAGGCGTCATGGAGAAATGGGAGGTCGCAATCCTCATCTTCGATGGGGTGGAGGTGCTGGATCTCGCCGGGCCCTTCGAGGTCCTCTCGCGGACCCGCCTCGTCCCGGGGACGGAGTCGCGCCGATCTGACGAGAGCGCGCCCTTCCAGGTCTTCACCGTGGCCCGAACCCGGGAGCCCGTCACTGCCACCGGGGGGCTCGTCGTCGTGCCGAACCACTCTTTCGCCGACGCGCCGACCATCGATCTGCTCGTGGTGCCCGGGGGTTTCGGCACCCGGCCGCTTCTTCAGGATGCGGAGACGATCGACTGGATCCGGCGCACCGCCAACGACGCGCGGCAGACCGCGTCGGTCTGCACGGGGTCGCTGCTTCTCGCCCGGGCGGGGCTGCTCGACAACCGCCGCGCGACGACGCACTGGGGCGCCTTCGGGCTGCTGGGATCCCTCGGCAACAACATCACCGTCGACCGGGAGTCGCGGTTCGTGGACGATGGGGTGATGACCTCGGCCGGCGTCGCGTCCGGCATCGACCTCGCATTTCACGTGGTCGAGACCCTGCTCGGCAAGGAGGTGGCCGACGAGACCGCTCGCTACATCGAGTACGAGCGGGCCTGAGTTACACTTGGCCCCCGTGGACGAGACCGACGAGATCGATGAGACACCCGAGAAGCACCAGGATCGAGGACGACGCCCCTGGCGTGAGGGGCCCGACGATGGCGCACCCGCGGAGAGCTGGCTGGGGCTCGCGGACGACGCGCTGCTCCACCGGATCGAGACCCACGACCCCGAGGTGGATGCCGACCGCCAGCTGAGCGAGATCGTCCGGAGCGACCGGCACTTCTTCATCCGTCAGGAAGCGGCGAAGAGGGTCCAGGACAAGAGCCTCCTCTACCCCTTCGAGGACGACCGCCACGTGGGACAGATCCTCGTCCGATACCTGACGCGGCGAGAGGACGTGACCTACCTCGAGCGGCTCGTGGCACGGAGCCATCACGTCGAA
This sequence comes from uncultured Acidobacteriota bacterium, assembly GCA_963700695.1. Classification (GTDB taxonomy): domain Bacteria; phylum Acidobacteriota; class Vicinamibacteria; order Fen-336; family Fen-336; genus JAJDNS01. The sequence continues at coordinate 193,447 of CAVOYO010000012.1, forward strand.
GTTCGCGCCGCGGCCCAGGTGCAGCTCGCGCAGCTGTGGGGACGGCTCGGAGGACCCCGGAGGACCTCTCCGGCCGACCCGGACGCGCCCCCGGCTCCGCAGTTCCAACCCCCGACGCCGTCGGAGGAGGAGATCGAGGTCATCGAGGTGGAGCCGGACCCCGACGGGGTGAACGGGAGCCTGCTCGCGTGGGCCGTCCACTTCCTCGTCGAGCGGCTGTGGACGCACCTGGGGACACGGACGACGCGAGATCTCCTCACCCGCACGCACGCCGGGATCCTCCCCCTGCGGCCCGCCCTGTCCTTCTTCAGCGTCGAGGAGAACGCCCAGGTCAACGTCGACCTGTCGCTTGGAACGACCCTCCCCCGCGAGGCGGTCACCGGCGTCGCCGCCTGGATGATGGCCTTCCTGGACGCGGCGCAGCGTGTCGAGCCCGACGTGGGCGAGGTCGACGTGCGTGACTCGACGCGGCTGATGGCGGACGCCCTGGACCAGGCCGGTTTCTACGAGGCGTGCGAGGGGCCCGCGCGCGTGGGCCCGCGCGCCTAGCGATCCCCAGCCGAGATCGTCCGAGGCGGGTCGCTCACCCTTGCGACGGAGTGCGACCTCCGCCCGTCCACTCCGGGACGGGGTCGTGCTCGAGTCCCATCCGCGCGAGCACGCGAGCCACGGTGTGGCTCACGATCTCGTCGACCGTCCCCGGACGCTGGTAGAAGCTCGGCACCGGGGGAAACACGATCCCGCCCATCTCCGCGAAAGCCAGCATCTGTCGGAGGTGCCCCACGTGGAGCGGGGTCTCGCGGACCAGGGCCAGAAGCGGCCGCCCCTCCTTGAGGGTCACGTCTCCCGCCCGGGCGATGAGGGTGTCCGCGTGGCAGCTGGCCAGGGCGGCCAGCGTCTTGATGCTGCAGGGGGCGATGGCCATGCCCGCGGTGCGGAAGGAGCCGCTGGCCAGGGAGGCCCCGATGTCCCGGTCCTCGTAGACGACGTCCGCGAGCGCCTCCACCTGCTTCACCGAGCGATCGGTCTCCTCGACGAGGGCGCGCTTGCCGGACGAGCTGATCACGAGGTGGGCTTCGAGCGAGGGGCTCTTCCGCAGCTCCTCGAGCAGCCGGATGCCGTAGATGGACCCCGAGGCGCCCGAGATCCCCACCACGACCCGCGTCTTCACCCCGCCCATGTTCCCTGGAGCCCCCAGGGCCATGGTACACCGCCCGGGTTCGGCCCCGGATTCGCGTAGAATCGTTGGCCGGACACCTTCCGCGGGGGCACGCCGTCGATGCCGATCTACGAGTTCTACTGCCGCCACTGCCACCGGGTCTTCAGCTTCCTCTCGCGGGCCGTCGACACCGGCCAGACGCCGGCCTGCCCCCGCTGCCGCCGTGACGATCTCGCCCGACGGGCCTCGGCCTTCGCGATCTCCAAAGGTCGCAAGGAGGAGCCCGGGACGGATGCCTCCGAGCCGGACATCGACGAGGCCCGTCTCGAGCGGGCGATGCACGCGCTGGCGGGGGAGATGGACTCGCTCGACGAGAACGACCCGCGACAGGGCGCCTACCTCATGAGGAAGCTCTTCGACGCCACCGGGATGCCGGTGGGCGGGGGCATGGAGGAGGCCCTCCGGCGCATGGAGGCGGGGGAGGACCCCGAGAAGATCGAAGAGGACATGGGAGACGTTCTCGAGGACGATCCCTTCGGGGGCCTCCTCGGCGGCGAGGGCGAGGACAAAGACCCCGACGCGGGCAAGAAGAGAAGAATGGGGCGCCTCCGCCGCATGCTCCCCCCTAGCGTCGACCCTGAGCTCTATGAGATGTGACCAGCGGCGGCATGGACCGCGCTCGTCATCCTGTGGCGCTCAGTCTTGGACACGCGCCGAAGGATCCACCGTTAGTACCAACGGCGGATTCCTCGGGCCATGCTCTGGCCGAGGCCCTCGGAATGACTGGCGTGCCGTCCCGGCCGGCGTTCGTCGCACGTATGGGACTCCCCGAGGGCGCTCGCTTGGCCTGCGCCCGAGGGTTCTGTCGTTACCGCTAACGTCCTAACGGACTTTCCTCGAACGACATCCCAGCTCCGTTCGAGGAATGTCTCGACGAGGGGCTCCCGCCAACGCACTACGGAAGGTCCCTCGAATGATGGCTCGACTCCATTCGAGGGACGTCATGCTCGTGGGCTCCGCAGCAGCGTTCTTCGAGCTGGACGGTCACGTGGCTGATGGGGAACCCGTGGGTGACCTTGTGGCGCAGTGCCGCGAGCACCTCGGCGTGGGCCGCTCCGTCCTGAAGGATCGCGTGGGCGGACAGGGCGTGGACGCCCGAGGTCAGCGTCCAGACGTGGAGATCGTGGATGGTCTTGACCCCTGCGACCTCCTCCATGGCGTCCCGCACCGCGGCGATGTCCACCTCCCGCGGGGTCCCCTCGAGAAGGACCTGGACCGCCTCCTTCAGGAGGGCGAAGGTCCGGGGCAGGATGAAGAGGGCGATCAGCGTTGCGACCAGCGGGTCCACCCAGTACCAGCCGGTGGCGGTGATCACCGCTGCCCCAACGATGACCCCCACGGAGGACGCCGCGTCGGCGAGGACCTCGTTGTAGGCCCCCCGCAGGTTGAGGCTCGACCGCGACCCGGAGTGGAGGAGGAGCGCTCCGACGACGTTGACCGCCAGTCCCACCGTCGCCACGACGAGGACGGGCACGCCCGCGACCGGCGTGGGATGTGAAGAGCGGTCCCACGCCTCCGTCAGGATGTAGCCGGCCACCCCGAGGAGGACGATGCCGTTCGTCAGCGCGGCCAGGATCTCGACCCGGTGGTAGCCGTAGGTGCGGCGCGGGCTGGGGGGGCGCTCGGCGAACTTCATGGCGGCCAGGGCGAGCACGAGCCCGGCCACGTCGGTGAGCATGTGGCCGGCGTCGGCCAGGAGGGCGAGGCTGCCGGTCAGGAGGCCGGCGACCACCTCCACCGCGAGGAAGCCCAGCGTGAGGGCCAGGACGAAGGCCAGGCGCCGGCTGGCGAGGCCGCGCGGAACCGCGTGAGAGTGGTCGTGGCCCATCCGCCCCGAGGATAGCAGGACACGGGAGGGGCCGGGCGCATGAATCAAACGGCCGGGGGGCGGGACCCGATCGGGTTGCTATACTTGCGCGGTTTGCGCCATTCCTGAGATCGAGGTGTATCCGTGAGTCATCCGAAGAGACTGGCAATCCTGGTGGGGGGCGGTCCCGCTCCCGGAATCAACAGCGTGATCGGCGCGGCCACGATCCGCGGGATCCTCGACGGGGTCGAGGTGCTCGGCGTGCGCGACGGCTTCGAGTGGATCATGCAGGGCAACGTGGACCACGTCCACCCGTTGACCATCGACGAGGTGAGCCGCATCCACTTCCGCGGGGGGTCCCACATCGGCATCTCCCGGGCCAATCCCACGAACGACCCCCAGAACCTCGAGAACACGGTCATTTCGCTGCTTCGCCTGAACGTGTCCCAGCTCATCACCATCGGCGGGGACGACACCGCCTACTCGGCGATGAAGCTCGAGGAGAAGGCCCAGGGCCGCATCAAGGTCGTGCACGTCCCGAAGACGATCGACAACGACCTGGACCTGGCGGGGTACGTGGACACCTTCGGCTTTCAGACGGCGCGCCACATCGGGGTGGGCCTGGTCAAGAACCTGATGGTCGACGCCCGGACGACATCACGGTGGTACTTCGTCATCGCCATGGGCCGGAAGGCCGGCCACCTCGCCCTCGGGATCGGCAAGGCGGCGGGGGCCACCCTCTCGCTGATCCCCGAGGAGTTCGGCGATGGGCACATTCACCTGAAGACGATCGTGGACACCATCGTCGGCTCCATCGTCAAGCGGCTGTCCTACGGCCGCCGCGACGGCGTGGCCGTTCTCGCCGAGGGCCTCGTCCTGTCCATCCCGCCCGAGGACATGGCGCAGCTGAAGGACGTGGAACGCGACGCCCACGGCCACGTGCGGATCGCCGAGGTCAGCATCGGAGAGATCCTCAAGGCCCAGGTGCAGTCCCGTCTCAAGGAGTTCGGCATCAAGACCACGATCGTGGCCAAGAACATCGGCTACGAGCTGCGCTGCGCCGACCCCATCCCCTTCGACATGGAGTACACGCGGGACCTCGGCTACTGTGCGACCAAGTACCTGCTCTCGGGCGGAAACGCGGCGATGATCTCGATGCAGGGGGGGCAGTTCGTCCCGATCCTGTTCCGCGACATGCTCGACCCGACGACCGGAAGAACCCGGGTCCGTCTCGTCGACGTGAGGTCGACGCGCTACGCAATCGCGCGTCGGTACATGATCCGGCTGCGGCGCGACGACTTCGACGACCCGCACGAGCTGGCCAAGTACGCCGCGACCTGCCGGATGAGCCTCCAGGAGTTCCGGCACCAGTTCGAGGGACTGATCGCGGCCGAGCCGCCCCCGCTCCGGCTCGAAGGCATGCCCGGCGGCGGCCTGGGCGACGACGAATCGCAGGTCGCGGATCCGGTGCCGGAGACGGCCGCGGATCCGGCGCCCGAGAAGGCGACGGCTCCGGAGGCCAAGCCCAAGAAGAAGGGCTGATCCCGGTCCTCCTGCACGAGCAAGAAGAAGGCCCGTCGTCCCCGGGGGGCGGCGGGCCTCGTCGTTGGCGGGGCGAAGCCGCCGAATGTCGTCGGAGGCTTATTCCCCCGAGGTGGCCTTGCCGGGCCGACTCGATCTGGCTCGTGATCTCGTCCTCGATCGAGCCGGGCATGCCCATGTTCTTCATGAACGCCCACTTCCCGGCGTCCTCGAAGTACATCTTCATGCGGTACATGGCGTCGACCGTCCTCGTGTGGACGGCGGCGCCCTCTTTGGTGACCACGACCTCGATCGGGTAGGCGCCGGCGTGGGCGAGCCCGGGGCACACGAGCTTGCTGCCGGGACTCGTCCGAGCCCGCTTTCACGATTTCGAACGACTTCGTGTCCATGGGGGTCCCGGTCGTGCCGAAGACGGCGAGCTCGAGATCCGGGAGCTCGAGGGCGTAGGCGAGGCTCAGCCCCCACTTCGGCCCCTTCTGCTTCAGGGCCGTTCTCCACACGGTCGGCCGCCTCCTTCCAGTCGTCGCCACCGACGACGGACACCTCCTGGACCTTTCGGTCGAAGGGACCGCCGGCCATGACCCCCATGGTCCGTCCGATGTGGCCCTTCTTGCGCATCTGGCCGTAGTCCTGCTCGCTCGTCTCACCTTCGACGGCGCCGATGACGAGCTGCCGCAGATCCGCGAGGTGCTGCTCGACAAGAGCGGAGTGGGTCTTGTCGTCCATCAGCACCGTGCGCAGAATCGACCGGGGGTTCACGACGGAGACGTGCACGCCGTTCTCGTCCTCGAAGACGTTGACGCGGTCGACGATGCCGAAGGGGCCGGTCCGCCGGTTGGCGGCGACGACCTTCTTCGCGTACTCGGGCTGATAGAGGGCCACCACCTGGGCGGAGTAGCCACAGCCCTCGGGGGAGCCCACCGGCACGAGGCCGAGCACCTCAAAGCCGGCCGCGGGGGCAGCCTCGGCGATCGCGGCCGCGATCTCCGAGGGCGTTCCCTGGGCCTTGTGAAGGACGTACTGGTAGACGCCGGCCTTGGGTGAGGACGGGGCCGCGCCCGCCCCCGTGGCGAGGGCGAGCGCGACCGCCAGGATCGTCCCGATCCGGAACGGGTTGCTGTTCATGAGGCTCTCCTGATCCCGGTGGCCGGGCTCAGTCGCCGATCCCGAAGGACCAGCTGAGCTCGAACTCCCACTGGTCCATCTCGAGGTCGATGGTCTGGCCGGACGGCGGATCGAGCGGGTTCGGGCCGGCTGACCGTGTTGCTGAGGCCGCGCATGACCGCGAAGCTGATCTCCTGGGTGCCGAAGGCCTTGCTGAAGCCGACGGTGACGTGCTGCTCGATGACGCCGGGGGCCAGGATGTTGAAGAGGACCTCGGTGGTCGGGACCGGCTGCTCGCCGTAGGAGTAGCCGAGCCGCCAGGCCCATCCTTCGCCGGTGCGGAGCTGGAGGCCGCCCTTGACGGTGGTCATGTCCTCCCAGCCGAAGCCGGGGCCCTCGTCGGCGCCGAGGCACCCCGAGGGGTCCTGCATCATGCAGATACCGAGGGCCGGCATCAGGGGGTTGCCGACGGCGTTGATCTGGCTGTAGAGGACCTGCTGGACGTCGACCGCGATGTCGACGTTCTCGGTCGGCTTGATCGCGATGCCGATCACCCAGTTCGCCGGGATGTCGAAGTCGCCCTGCTCGGCGAAGAGGCCGGCGTACTCGTCGAACTCGCTCATCCAGATCTTGGTCTGGTAGGAGGCGCCGACCGAGAAGTTGGGCGAGAAGTTCCCGAGGTACCCGAGCCGGAGGCCGGCGCCGTAGGAGTAGGACTTGTCGTTGTCACTGAGGTTCGCGGGGTTGGTGGAGAACGGGGCGAAGCTGCCCACGCCCCGGCCCTCGAACCACTGGATGGCCCCGATGGCGGTGAGCCCGAGGCCGTGCTTCTCGGCGAGCTTCACCGCGTACGTGGGGGCGACGAACATCTGGGAGAGGTCGACGCCCGTGGGTCCGGCGTAGAAGGTGTCGGTGGGCCAGTCGGTGTTCATGCCCCCGTTGCCGTAGAGGGCAATGCCGAAGGCGCCGCTCTCGCCGACCTCGAAGTTGGCGCCGAGCGACGGAATATAGAAGATCGTGCTGTCGCTCTCGACGGTTCCGGGCATGAGTCCGAACGTCCCCGGGAAGCCCGAGGGGTTGCCGGTCACGGCGTAGGAGCGATTCGGGTTGAACACGGCCAGGCCGAGGTCCCACGCGGTTGCCGAGGAAGGCCAGCGCGGCGGGGTTGGTGGCCGGGGCCATGGCGTTCTGGGACAGGGCCGCGCCGGCGCCCGCCATCCCCTTGTAGTGCGTGCCGTAGCCGTGTGAGAAGTAGCCGTTCGTGGCGAAGGCGGGTGCGGCTCCGACCGCGACGCCGAGAACGACGGCGAGCGCGGCAATCGTCAGTTTGCGCATGAGTGCAGCTCCTTGAGTTGTCAAATGAACAGAACCTGGGCGCCCGCGGCCTTGTCGAAGAAGTCCATGGCCGAGATCACGTCCTCGACCTGGGGCACGAGGTCCTCGCGCTTGCGCTTGAACATCTCCATGGCCATCTGGCAGCCATAGAGGTGCGCGCCGCTGTCGCCGAGGATCTCGAGCATCTCGCCCACGGACGGGATGTCGATCTTCTCCATCTCCTTCTTCATCATCGTGGTGGCGAAGGCCTCCATGCCCGGCAGGCCGCCCAGCATCGTGGGCATGCCCATCGAGGGGTTGCCGACGGTGGACACGTGGAGCTTGTCGCGGGTCTTCTTCGTGATGATGTCGAGACCCCAGAACGTGAAGAAGAGGGTGGCGTCGATACCGCTCATGCGAGCGGCGTTGGCGAGGATGAGGCCCGGGTAGGCCATGTCGAGCGTGCCCTTGGAGCAGATGATCGCGATGTGCTCCATCGGCTTGCGCTCCGCGCTCACCTCGGGTGCGGCCGGGGTGGCGGTAGCTACGGTGGCGGCGGTTTCGGTGATGGTGGCCATTGGCATGTCTCCTTGGTCGGAATCGTGTGCGTGGGCTACACGCAGGCCGTCGGCTTGGGAAGGCCGGCGATGCGCGCGGCCAGCTTGCCCGGGCCCTTGGGGAAGAGCTTGTAGAGGTCCTTGGTGCCGACGCCCGAGAGCTTGGAGATGCGACGCAGGCCCGGGGCCTGGCCCTCCTTGGCCGCGTCCTCACGACAGAAGGTGATCACCTTCCAGTGCTCGGCGGTCAACGACGCTACGCCCACGTGGGCCGCGATCGCCTCGCCCACCTCGGGCGTCCACTGCGAGCTGTCCGTCAGGAAACCCTCTTCGGTCACCTCAATGTTCTTTCCAGCGAAGTCAACAACCGGCATCGTCTTCTCCTTTTCCTAGGCCTCGTCCAGGGCGGGCAGGGCCGGCGTGGTGTCCGACTTGCCCCGCATCGACAACCGAGCGTCGACCATGGGAATGGGACGCCCCGGGAGGAGCATGTTCCAGTAGACCCAGCGGAAGGCCAGCTTGCCGAGGTGGTTGAGCCGGCTCTCCCCGAGCAGGGTCATCGGGCCGACCCAGGGAAGGGGGAACTTCCCGGACAGCGGCTCGGTGTCGTAGTTGAAATCGATGAGGATGGCTTTTCCGAAGCCCGTCTCGATGAAGCAGTTGGCGTGGCCGTCGAAGCCGTCGTCGAGGCTCTTGCCGGCCATGGCGCGCAGCAGGTTCTCCTCGAGCACCTCGCTCTGGAAGTGCGCGACCGAGCCCGCCTTGGAGCTCGGGAGGTCGGTGGCGTCGCCGAGCACGAAGATGTCCTCGTGCTGCTTGGCGCGCAGCGAGTTGGGGTGGGTGGGGACGAAGCCCAGCTCGTTGCCCAGGCCGGAGTCCTCCACGAACTTGGCCCCGGAGTGGACGGGGATGCTCACCAGGAGATCGTAGGGAATCTCCTGCTCGTCGTAGGCGACGAGCCTGTGGCCTTCGGGGTCCACCTCACCGGTGCCGAAATCCGTTTGAATCTCGATTCCCTTCTGCTTGATCAGGTAGCTCAGAACGCTGTTGCACTTGGGCCGCGTGAAGGCGCCGTCGAGCGGGGTGGCGTAGATCAGCTCGACCTTGTCGCGGATGCCCTTCCTCGTGAAGTACTCGTCGGCGAGGAATAGGAACTCCATCGGCGCGACCGGGCACTTGATCGGCATCTCGACGACGTTGAGGACCAGGCGCCCACCCTCGAAGCGGGCGAGCGCGTCGCGCAGGGCCTGGGCGCCCTCCAGCGTGTAGAAGTCGTGGATCGAGCGCCGCCACTCGCCGTCGTGGAGGCCCGGCGTCTCCTCCGGCCGCAGCCGGGTCCCGCTGGCGATCACCAGCAGGTCGTACGGGAGCGCCCCGCCCTTCTCGAGGGCGACGGTCTTCGTGTCCGGGTCCACTTGGTCGACGGTGTCGCGGACCCACGTCACGTCGCTCGGAAGGGTGCGCGCCCGGGGCCGGGTCATCCGGCTCTCGTCGCGGGCCCCGAAGGGCAGGAAGAGGAGCCCGGGCTGGTAGAGGTGGTCGGCCTCGGGATCGACGATGGTCATCTGCCAGTCGGCCGACAGGCTCTTCCGCATCCGGTTCGCGAGCATCGTCCCGCCGGAGCCGGCACCCAGGATCACCAGGTTCTTCATGTGGTTCGTCCCCCTTGCATGGGACGATCATGTTGCACCGAACGTGCCAGGTCATCATATCTATTAAAATCAACTAGTTAGACTGACCGCGTGATCTTCCTGCGCCTCTCTATCCCAACAGAATGTTGCAACATTGCGGTGCTGGCGTTTCAGCCTCACGCATCGCATTCCCTGGCTGGAACGCGGCATGCGGCGCACGGGAGGAGGCTCGACCGGAGCCGGGGACCGGGTGATGCCAGGAAGGAGGGTTCCGGGTCCGGGGCGTGGCGCGGGGGAACCGGAGTGACAGGAACGGAGATTCCGAGTTCGACGCTCACGACGTGGAGTCGGGATGTGGAAAACAGGGGGTTTCGAGTTCGATGGCTGGGCGCGGGGGGGGGATAGAGTGCGAGGAACGGATATCCCGAGTCCGGCGCTGACGACAGCGGACTCGGGATGTGAGGCACGGAGATTCCGAGTTCGATGGCCAGGGCGGCGAACTCGGAACGAGCTAGATCAGCCCGGCCTCACGGAGGCGGCGCCAGAGGGTCGTGCGGCTGATGCCGAGGGCCCGGGCGGCGGCGCCACGGTTCCAGCGGTGCTGCTCCAGGGTCTGGCGCAGCTGCTCGACCTCCTCGGGCGTGGCCCTCGGAAGGCGGGGGGCGTCGGGGGGTGGCGGGGGAGCGGGAGCCGGCGTTGCGGTGAGCGTCCCGCGCGGCGAGCCGGCCGGGTCCAGGGTTGCCGGCACGGGCGCCACCGGGCTGAGCTCCGGGAAATCCTCAGGGAGGAGGGTCTGGCCGCGGCACACCGCCACCGCGTACTCCAGCGCGTTCTCGAGCTCGCGCACGTTTCCGGGCCAGTCGTGCCGCAGCAGCGCGCGAAGGGCATCTGGCGAGAATTGCAGAGCACGGCCGTGACGCGCCCCCACGCGGCCGAGGATGGCCCGGGCCAGGGGCTCGATGTCCTCTCGCCGCGTGCGCAGGGCTGGGACCTCGATCGGCACCACGCGCAGGCGATAGTAGAGATCCTCGCGGAAGCGGCCGTTTCGGATCGCCCCCGGCAGGTCGACGTTGGTGGCCGCGATCACGCGGGCGCGGCTCGTCCGGGTGGCGCTCTCGCCGAGGCGCTCGAACGCGCCGTCCTGGAGCACCCGCAGCAGCTTCACCTGCAGGGGCAGGGGGAGGTCGCCCACCTCGTCGAGGAAGAGCGTCCCTTCGCCGGCCATCTCGAACCGACCGACCCGGTCGCGCACGGCCCCGGTGAAGGCCCCGCGCACGTGCCCGAAGAGCTCGCTCTCGAGCAGCTCTCCGGGGAGGGCCCCGGCATTGACCGCCACGAAGGGACCGCTTGCTCGCGGGGAGTGCTCGTGGATGGACCGTGCCACGAGCTCCTTGCCCGTCCCGCTCTCCCCGGTGATGAGGATCGTGGCCTCGGACTGCTTGAGGTTGTCGATGAGGGCAAAGATCCGGAGCATGGCCGGCGAGCGGGCGATGAGGGCACTGATGGACGTGGGGCCGGCCGTCTCTGTCGCCGAGTCCTCCTCGGCGGGTCGGAGGACGATCACGTACGCGACCCGCGGGTCACAGGCGGCGGCCATCTGGCCCGGAAACGGGGCGACGCTCAACGACACGAGGTGGTGGTCGCTGTCCTCGATCCGGAGGTGGGCCCGCCAGCCCTCCCGGCGCTCGCCGGCCCGCAGGGCGAGGGTGAGGGTGCCCGCCGGACCGAAGAGGTCGGGCCCCAGCAGCTCCGAGACGCGCCGGCCCGGGACGCGCTCGCTGGTGCCCGCCCCCAGGATCTCGTCGATGGCCGCCGACGCGTGGATGACGCGGAGCTCGCGATCCACACAGATGAAGGTCCGCCCCAGCGCCGCGAAGGCGGCGCTCACGCCCTGCCAGGCGGCGCGGGCCTCGATCTCTCTCTGGCGGTCGCTGTCCATCGTGACGCCGATCGAGCTAGCGTCCTCGAGGCGATATCGCGCCTTCGAAGATGCGCGGGTGCTTGCTATAGTTCAACGCCGCAGGATAGCGGACGGCCGCCGAAGAGGGCAAACCTCACCGCGCGGGCCGCCCGCGTTCGGCCGGTTCTCACATGCGCCCGCCCGCCTACGATCGCAGGGAAGCGCCGCCGCCGGCGAGACGGTCGAGGCCCGTCTCCTCCGGCGTTGGCCGCGGGGGTTTCGCCCCGGGGGAGTGGCGGACCCTCCCGTCCCTCTGGCAGAGCCTCCCCTTCGACGTCTCGGCGGGCCTGACGGTGGCGCTCGTGGCGCTGCCTCAAGCGATCGCCTACGCCATGCTCGCCGGGGTGCCGCCCGTCTACGGCCTGTCGACGGCTGCGGTCACGGCCTTTCTCGCCGCGGTCCTCGGCAAGAGCCGGCAGGTGGCCACCGGCCCCACGACCACGACCGGCCTGCTCGTGCTCGGCGCCATCACCCCGTACCTCGGGGAGAACGGGCTCATCCGCCCCGAGCACCTGTCCGTGCTCGCGACCCTCACCCTGCTCGCCGGGGCCATCCGCCTCGTGGTCGCCCTCGGGGGCGCCGCCCACCTCATCCGCTTCATCCCGGAGTCCGTCCTGGTGGGGTTCACCGCGGGTGCGGGGATGCTCATCGGCGGGATGCAGCTCGACGAGGCGCTGGGCCTGCCCCCGACGCGGGCCACGGGCCTGCGGTCGCAGGCCATCGCGATCCTGGATCTCCTGCGGGACGGGCAGCATCTCGAGACGGTGGCGGTCGTGTTCGCCCTCGGCACGATCCTGACCGTGGTCGTCGGGCGACGCTTTCTGTCTCGGCTGCCGGTGGCGCTCGTGGCGGTGGTTGCCAGCACGGTCGCCGCGCGGGCCCTCGGGCTGGGGCGAGCCGCGGGCCTGCCCCTCGTCTCCGATCGGTCGCCCGTCGTGTCCGGCTGGCCGCCCGTGGCCTGGCCCATCTTCGACCCCTCCCTCATCGAGCAGCTCCTGGTCCCGGCCTCGGCCATCGTCCTCCTCGGCACGCTCGAGCTCGCGGTGTCGGCGCGGGCCCAGGGCGCCCGCCCGGACATGGGCCGGGAGATCGCGGCCCAGGGCTGGGCCAACGTCGGGGGCGCCTTCACCGGCTGCTTCCCGGCCTCGGCGAGCTTCACCCGCTCGGCCCTCCTGCGCCTCTCGGGCGCCCGGACGAAGATGGCGGCGGCGCTCTCGGGCCTCATCGTGGTGCCGCTGCTGCTGTTCGGCTCCCAGCTCGTGGGCCATATCCCGCAGTCCGCCCTGGCCGGCGTGCTTCTCGTCGTGGCCTACCGGATGGTCGACACGACCGCGGTGCGACGCTTGTGGCTGGCGTCTCCGGAGACCCGCCTTCTGCTCCTGCTGACCTTCGCCGCCACCCTCGTTCTCCCCATCGAGTGGGCGATCCTGCTGGGATCCGGGACCGGGCTCGTCATCCACCTCGCCCGCACGAGCGCCCCGCGGCTGCGGCTGCTGCGCCCGGAGGAGCGGGGACAGCGGCTCGTGCCCACGAGTGACCGCGAGGATCCGCAGTGCGTCGTGGTGGAGGTGAGCGGCGACCTCCACTATGCCGCGGTGCCACCGTTCCTGAACGAGGTGGAGCGGCTCATCCCCGCGTCCGCAACGTGCCTCGTCCTCGACCTCTCGCACGCTCACCAGATCCGCTACTCCGCCCTGCGGGCCTTCGAGCGGCTGGCCGAGCTGGCCCACTACGCCGGCGCCAGCTTCGTGCTCGCCGGCGTCAACGAGGACGTCGCCGTGCTCCTGGACCGCTGCGGCAGCTCGCTGCTCTTCGAGCGGGCGGAGGTCGAGCCTGGGCTCAGCGTCCAACGGGCGCTCGAGGCCGGGCACCGGACGTTCATCGACCCCCCAGTCGTTCAATAACCCCCCCACCCTATCCCTCCCCACGTAGGGGGCTCGGGGGATGCGAAGTCGAGCTTGCGAGACGAGCGTCGACCCCGAGTGTACGCCGCGACGCGCAAGCGTCGCCCCCGACAGGCCGGGAACGCCTTGAGATAGGCCACGGACACCCGCGTGTCCCCAGGGAAGGGACACGCGGGCGGAGCTGGGCCTGGCAGCCAGCCTTGTCCTCTCCGCGGGCCGAGGCTAGAGTTCCCATCATGACGACCCGCCGTGCCGTCTTCTTCGTGCTCGTCGTGATTCTGGTCGCATCACAACACGCGCGGGCCCAGCGCACGGGTCCGGACGTGAACTACGACGAATCTCGCGTCGGGACGCTGCCTCTTCCGGATCCGCTCCTCGCCACGGACGGAAGCCGCGTCGCGGACGACGCGACCTGGCGCCGCACCCGTCGGGGCGAGATCCTCGAGCTCTTCCGGACCCACGTGTACGGGCGCAGCCCGGGGAGGCCCGCGGACATGCGGTTCGATGCCGGGGCCCCGGGGCTGGCGCTTGATGGTCGGGCCACGCGCCGGGAGGTCCGCGTCCACTTCTCCGGCCGCCCGGACGGGCCGTACCTGGACCTGCTCCTGTTCGTGCCCACGGGCGCCCCGCGCCCCGTCCCGTCCTTTCTCGGCCTGAACTTCCGCGGGAACCACACCGTGCATCCGGATCCCGCGATCACTCTCTCGGAGGCGTGGATCCCCGACGGGCCGGGGGTCGTGGACAACCGGGCGACGGAGGACGCCCGCGGCAGCCGGGCGGCCCGCTGGCCGGTAGAGACGATCGTGTCGCGAGGCTACGCCCTGGTCACCGGCTACTACGGCGACATCGACCCCGATTTCGACGACGGGTTCCAGAATGGGGTGCATCCTCTTTTCTACCGGCCCGGACAGACGCGCCCCGACCCCGGCGAGTGGGGCTCGATCGGGGCCTGGGCCTGGGGCCTCTCTCACGCCCTCGACTACCTGGAGACCGACCCCGACGTCGACGCGTCGCGGGTGGCCCTCATCGGGCACTCCCGGCTCGGCAAGACCGCGCTCTGGGCGGGGGCTCAGGACGAGCGGTTCGCGCTGGTGATCTCGAACGAGTCCGGGGAGGGGGGGGCGGCACTGGCGCGGCGCTGGTACGGAGAGACCATCGCGCGGCTGAACCGGGTCTTCCCTCACTGGTTCTGCGGCAACTACGCGCGCTACGACGACGACGTCGCCGCGCTTCCCGTGGACCAGCACATGCTCGTCGCGCTCATCGCCCCGCGTCCGGTCTACATCGCGAGCGCGCTCGACGATCGCTGGGCGGATCCGCGGGGCGAGTTCCTGTCGGCGCAGGCGGCCGAGCCCGTCTACCGTCTGTTCGGTCTCGAGGGGCTCGGTGAGTCGGGTTGGCCCGCGCCCGACACACCGGTGGGACGGACCATCCGATACCACGTGCGACGCGGCGAGCACGACCTCACCCGCTACGACTGGGACCAGTTCCTCGACTTCACCGACCGGTTCCTCAGCCTGGGTGGACGTCCCGGGCTGGGGTTTCCCTGAACCCGACCGTTTGCGGCTGCCCCGTATCGAGGGCCCTCGGTGCCCTCCGGGAGGCCGGCTGGAGGCGACGATGGACGCATCCTTCAACGAGTTCCTTTTCACCGAGCTGGTCGAGATCCGCGAGCAGGGCCTGTTCAAGGAGGAGTGGCCGATCCTCGGAGAGCAGGGGCCGGAGATCCGGGTGGAGGGTCGCTCCGAGCCGGTCCTGAACTTCTGCGCCAACAACTACCTGGGTCTCTCCGGTCACCCGGAGCTGGTCGCGGCCGCGCACCGGGCCCTCGACGAGTGGGGCTACGGGATGTCGAGCGTTCGCTTCATCTGCGGGACCCAGGCGCTGCACCTCGAGCTCGAGAGGAAGATCGCCGCTTTTCTGGGCATGGAGGACGCGATCCTGTACGCGGCGTGCTTCGACGCCAACGGCGGTGTCTTCGAGCCCCTGATCGGCAAGGACGACGCGATCGTGACGGACCAGCTCAATCACGCCTCGATCATCGACGGCGTGCGGCTGTGCAAGGCGAAGCGGTTCGTCTACGCCCACGCGGACATGGGTGACCTGGAGGCGAAGCTGAAGGAAGCGGAGTCGGCGCGCTTCCGCCTCATCGTGACCGACGGCGTCTTCTCGATGGATGGCGACGTCGCGCCGTTGCCCGGCATCTGCGACCTCGCCGAGCGCTACCGCGCCATCGTGCTCGTGGACGACTCCCATGCGACCGGCTTCATGGGGAAGACGGGCCGGGGCACGTGGGAGCACCACGGAGTCGGCGGGCGAGTGGACATCATCACGACCACCTTCGGCAAGGCCCTGGGAGGGGCCCTCGGAGGCTGCACCGCGGGCTCGAAGGAGGTCATCGGCATGCTGCGCCAGCGCAGCCGCCCCTATCTCTTCTCGAACTCGCTGGCCCCGGCGGTGGCGGGGGCGACCCTGCGGGCGCTCGAGCTGCTGACCGCGAGCACCGAGCTGCGAGATCGACTCGAGTCGAACACGAAGACCTTCCGCGACCGGATGACGGACGCCGGCTTCGAGATCCGGCCCGGGGTCCACCCGATCGTCCCCATCATGTTCTCGCGCTTCGCCCCCGACGACGCCCCTCTCGCCCAGCGCTTCGCTCGGGCGCTGCTGGACGAGGGGATCTACGTGAAGGGCTTCTTCTACCCGGTGGTGGCGAAGGGGCTCTCGCGCATCCGGGTGCAGCTGTCGGCCGCCCACGAGCCGGCCCACATCGACCGGGCGGTCGACGCGTTCACGAAGGTGGGGAAGAGCCTGGGCGTCCTCGGCGGCTGAGCCGGCCCCGTCGACTCAGCGCACGACCTGGACGCTCAGGAACTCGCCCTCCAGAAGGCTGGTCCCGCTCGCGCCGCGATCGAACTGCTCGAAGACGTCTACGAGGTCGCGGCGCAGGGCGTCGCGGCCCTCTTCGCCGAGGGCCCCATTGGCCCGGACGACCGGACCGAAGTGACGGGCGAAGAAGTCCACCGCGTCGCTCGGCGGGAACGGACACCTCCGCTTCTTCCGTCTCCGTGGAGGTACACGCAACCGCCCGACAATCCCGCCACCGGACGTGCGCCTGACCCTCCCACACCCGGCTGGCCCCGCTGACCGGTGAACAGTGCACGCCCCCCGTCGCCTCTCTGGCCACCCGGTGGGGCCAGGTAGCCAACAGATTGGATCGGAACCCTCGAACGCTTCGGGCCGTCTCATCTTGTAGAGATCGAACAGACGCACCGAGGGGGCTTCCAGGAGGACCTGTGGACATGCGGAAGGTAACTCTGATCGCGATCGCGCTACTGGCCGTCAGCACCTTCGCCTTTGCGGGCGAGGCACAGATCGTCAAGGGCGAAGTGCAATCCGTTTCCGGGAACACCGTGACCGTCGCCGGAGAGGACGGCGAGGTGTGGGAGTTCGAGGCCATTTCCGGGACCAAGGTGGCCGCCGAAGGGGCCGCCAACAAGAAGAGGAACCTCGCCGGGGTCGGCATGAAGACGACCGTGGGCAACCTCGTGCGTGAGGGCCAGAACGTCACCGTCAAGTACTGGGAGAAGGACGGTACGTACTACATCACGAAGCTGCGCGTGCACTAGTCGTCTCCCGTCGACTCGGCGTGGCGTTTCGCGCCGGAGGAGTACGAAGCCCGCCCCAGGGGGGCGGGCTTTCTCGTTGCCCCGAAGAGGGGGCTCGGAGGGTACTGTCAACTTGGTCTCGGCGAAGCGAGATCTGGCGCGTTCGAAGGTCACCGCCCCGGGTTCAGCAGGCACACGCCGCCTGACGCCACACGCGGAAGGACCGATCTCGGAGGGATCGGTGGCTGGCAGAGCTCACGAGGTGCGTACTCAGACGTCCAGCCAGGTCCGGCGTCTAGGCGGCGTGATCTCATGGCGGCGTCAAGCGCCATCGAATCGTGGCGAGAGAGCGCCCGCTTTCGCGACGTCGTGCGCGCGATACAATTGCGAGCCTTGACCGCCACCTCCAATCTCTGAGCGGAGAGACCCCGTGTTGGGCTTGGCGATACCCGCTAGACAGTCGAAAGGAGGATCCATGTCCGACATGTCGCGTGGGGAGTTCCTGGAACTGGGGGCAGCCGCGCTCGCAGCCACCCTTGGGACCGGATGTGTAGGAGGCGGAGCCCGTGACGATGCCCGTGACGATGCCGCGCCCGACCTCGTGCTTGTGAACGGACGTGTGCTCACGAGCGACGAGGCTCAACCTGCCGCAGAGGCTTTCGCAATCAAGAGCGGGCTCTTCGTGGCGGTGGGTAGCAGTGACGACGTGAGACACGTCGCGGGACCGAATACCGAGGTGATCGATGCCGCCGGTATGACGGTGACTCCCGGATTCATCGATGCCCACTCGCACCCGTTGTGGGGCGGTCTGCAAGCACTGGTGAGCGTGGACACGAATCTCGGGAGCATCGCGCGCATTCAGGATGCCTTGTCTGCCCGCTCCAAGGAGACACCGGCCGGGGAGTGGGTGGTCGGTTTCATGTACGACGATACCAAGCTCGCGGAAGGCAGGCCGCTCCACCGCCGCGACCTCGACGAAGCGGTGCCCGATCACCCGGTTTTCGTTGGGCACCGAGGTGGACACACAGCGGTGGTCAACGGCCGAGCCCTGGCGCTCGCAGGCGTCACGATCGAAACGCCCGATCCTCAGGGCGGCATGTACTACCGGGAGGACGGTGAGCTCACGGGGAAGCTCGCGGAAAACGGACTGAACGTCTTCCAGCCGCTACTTCCAGATCCGTCCAGCCGCGAACAGCGCCAAGCCGGCGTGAAGCTGATTTCACAGCTGATGAACGCAGCTGGCCTCACCTCGGTGCATGCGGCGGGCATCTCGTCGGTGGACTTCACAGCGTTCCAGGACGCTTACGCCGCCCGGGAGCTGGGTTTTCGAGCTTACCTCTTTCCCAACGCGGACACATATCCCGCCTTCAAGTCCGCGGGCGTGCGCACCGGACTGGGCGACGAGTGGCTGCGACTTGGAGCGGTCAAGTACCTGGCCGACGGATCTGCATCCGAGCGCACGATGCGCATGAGCACAGCCTACGTGGGTCGTCCCGATGACTACGGCATTCTGACGATGTCTCAAGAGGGCATTCATGAAGTCGTTGAGGATGCGCACCGCGCCGGTTGGCAGGTGGGCATTCACGCCAACGGTGACGTGACGATCGACATGGTGCTCAAGGCCTACGAGCGCGTGCAGGAATTGTGGCCCCGAGACGATCCCCGCCACCGTATCGAGCACTGCTCACTGGTCACGCCTGAACTACTCCAGCGGATCAAGGCGATCGGCGCCATCCCCGCACCCTTCTACACGTACGCGCACTTCCACGGGCACAAGTGGGTGGAGTACGGACCGGAGAAGATGGAGTGGATGTTCGCCCACGGATCCTTCCTCGAGTACGGCATCCCGGTGGCACCCGCCTCGGACTGGACTCCCGGCCCCTTCGAGCCGCTCATGGCGATTCAGAGCATGGTCACGCGCAAGGATTTTGACGGCAGAGTCTGGGGACCGAGTCAGCGAATCACGGTTGATCAGGCGCTGCGCGTCTGCACCATGAACGGTGCCTACGCGTCTTTCGAAGAGAGTCTCAAGGGCTCGATCACGGCAGGCAAGGTGGCGGACTTCGTTGTCCTGGCAGAAGATCCACACGATGTCGATCCCGATCGGATCAAGGAGATCGAGGTCATTCGCACGGTGGTCGGTGGACAGACGAAATGGGAGGCTTGACCTTCGGGATCTAGCTCTCAGCGACGCTGAGCGGAGAAGGGGCGGCAACGCGGTGCTCGCCGTTGCCGCCCCGGAAGGTTGACCTGGGGGGACGCTATCGCGCGATGGCGACCTGCTCCATGGTGGCGAGCGTCTCGGCGTTGCGCGCGAGGACCAGGAACTCCATGCGGTGGCCGTCAGGGTCGGGTCCAACCGCGCCGCGGGCGAGGTCGATCACCTGGGCCCACGAAGCCGTGCCCTTGTGCTCGGAGTCACGGAGCAGCATTCCGAACGCGGCCACCGCGGACGAGAACCGCAGGTTGGCGGACGTCTCGCGCCCGGGCTCGACGTCCGCGACGACGACGCTCGTGAGCCGACTGCGCGTGCCGGTGGGCTCCTTGTGCCGCAGCTTCACGGTGAGCATCTCCGGCGTGCCGGACCCGGGGGTGGCCACGGCTGGGCGCTGGTACTTCAGCGGCTCGACCGAGGGCAGCTCGATGTCGACTCCGACGGGAACGATCTCGTAGAGGGCGGTCACGGTGTGGCCGGCCCCGATCTCGCCCGCGTCCTTGCGGTCGTCGGCAAAGTCCTCCGCCCTGAGGGCGCGGTTCTCATAGCCGATGAGACGGTAGGCGCTCACGCGGGCCGGGTTGAACTCGACCTGGATCTTCACGTCCTTGGCGATCGTGACCAGCGTTGCGCCGGCCTCGCTCCCGAGGACCTTGCGCGCCTCGCGGAACGAGTCGATGTAGGAGTAGTTGCCGTTGCCGTGATCGGCCAGCTTCTCCATCTTCGAGTCCTGCAGGTTGCCCTGGCCGAAGCCGAGGACGGAGAGGAAGACCCCGGTCTCACGCTTCTGCTCGATCAGACGGACGAGGTCGCCCTCGCCGCTGACCCCGACGTTGAAGTCGCCGTCGGTGGCCAGGATCACCCGGTTGATGCCGTCCTCGACGAAGCTGTCGGTCGCCACGCGGTAGGCCAGCTCGATCCCGGCCCCGCCCGCGGTCGAGCCGCCGGCCCGGAGCGAGTCGAGAGCAGCCCGGATCTCGCCCTTTCCGGCGCCCGAGGTCGGGGGGAGCACGAGACCGGAGGCCCCGGCGTACACCACGATCGCGACGTGGTCCTCCTCGCGGAGCGTGTCGACGAGCACACCCATGGCCCGCTTCAGAAGAGGGAGCTTGTCCGCCGAGTTCATCGAGCCCGACACGTCGAGCAGGAAGGTCAGGTTGCGGGGAGGCAGGTTCTCCTCGTCGAGCGAGCGGCCGCGCAGGCCAACGAGGGCGAGCCGGTGCTCGGGCTTCCAGGGACACCGGCCGACCTCCGTCGAGATCGAGAAGGGCGTGTCGCCCTCCGGCTCCGGGTAGTCGTACCGGAAATAGTTGACGAGCTCCTCGATGCGGACCGCGTCCTTCGGCGGGAGCTGACCCGAGGCGAGGAAGCGGCGCACGTTGGCGTAGGACGCGGTGTCGACGTCGATCGAGAAGGTCGAGAGGGGATTCACCGCGACCGCCAGGAACGGGTTGTCCGAGATGTGGGCGTAGCCCTCCCGGTTGAAGTCGTGGGGGGCCCCGAAGTCATCGCGCTCGTCGTTCTTCAGCTCCCGCGATCGGGGGACGGGCACGCGGCCGACGAGGGCGTCGCGCTCGGCCTCGCGTAGCCCACCCCTGGCCATCTTCCCCGACGTCGAGGTGGACGCGAAGCCTCGCCGCACCTCTTCCGCCATGATCGCAGGTGCCTCGGCCAAGACGGGCAGGCTGGCGGTGTCTGCCGGCCGCTGCGCCTGGGGCCGGGGCTGGGAGACCGGGCCCGGCGCCGCGACCACCGGGTCCGACGCCGCGACCACCGGCTCGGGCGGGGGCGGGGGGAGCTGTGGCAGGTCGGCCGGGGCGGTGGACACGCGGGCCCGGAGCAGATTCGGAACGCTGATGGCCAACACGGCCAGGGCGCCGGCGGCCAGCACCGACGCGACGAGCATCTTCTTGTTCATCTCGGCACCTCACCGGGGCGGCTGGTTTGCTCCGCCCGCTCGGTGGGGTTACGCGGCGCCGCGGGCGCTTATTCCCTCGACGGCGCGGAGAGAGCGATCGATTAGACTCGGCGCTCGACAGGGAGCACCCGGTCCTGGCGCGAGACATACATGTCGGACCGTTCCCCCTACGAGGCGTCCGTCACCTTCGCGCTCGAGCACACCCCAACATGCCATCGACGACACGCCGTCGCCGACGTCGGCAACCGTCATCGATCGTCCCGGGACGGTCCCGCCGCGGTCAGTGTCGGCAGAAATCCGCCACCGAAGGTCGCGCCAGCCGCTCGTACTCCGCGTAGCTCATGCGGACGACCTCATGGTGATTCCCGGCCTGGAACGCGAACTCCGAGGCCTTGGGAAAGCACTTGTCCACGTAGACCGGCATTCCGTAGAGGTGGCCAAACGGCGGCATCGCCCCCGTCTCGCAGTCCGGGAAGAGCTCCTGGATCTCTTCTTCGGGGACGAGGGAGACGGAGCGCTTGTCGAGCACGCGTGCGAGCGCGGCGAGGTCGAGCCGGCACGAGGCGGGCAGCACGACCATCACCGGCCCCTCGCCCGGGGCCCGTGCGACCAGGACCTTCGCGAGCTGCCAGCCCGAGACGTGTACGGCTGATGCGACACCCTGCGCGGTGAAAGCCTCGCGATGGGGCAGGGTCTCGTAGGCGGCGCCACCCGTCTCGAGGAGGCGCCTCGCTCGTTCGACGAGCACGGTGAACCTCCCTTCCGATGGGACAGATCCCTCGTCGAGCACTCTGAACCCCGGGGACACGGGGTGGGAATAGTCCCTTTGGACCAGACCGGTACGCACGCCCGGAGACGGGGCCGGATCCCGCGATCAGCGGGACCAGTAAGAGCGGTAGTATTGCTCGTCGCCCGCGGTCTTGGGGGGACGAGGAGGGCGGCGGAACGCCGATTCGATGCGGCGGCGCGGCGCGCCTGGGTCGCGGAGGACGAGGACGAGCCCCGCGAGGACGACGACCGCGAGGACGGCGCCGGCGATGATCAGAAGCGTGGCGATCGAGGGGAGGCTCATGGTCGGTGTCGGCTCCTCGAAGACGGCAGCTGCAGTATGACCGAGTATATACCTTGACCGGCATGCACGCGGGTTCCTAGAATCGCTCCAATGGCCGAAAGCGCCCAACGGCTGTCCTCCCTGATCGTCCTCGGCGGTCCCCTGAAAGGCCGGCGTCACGACCTCGAAGAGGTCGTGACGGAGGTCCTCATTGGCGCCGACGAAAGCTGCCACCTCACGGTCGACCTGCCCAAGATCAGCCCGATTCACGCCCGGATCTGGTCGGATCTCAACGTCGTGACCGTGTACGACACGCGGGCGCCGCAAGGCCTGTACGTCAACGACGAGCGAGTGCGGGGCGAGGCGCGGGTGAGCGACGGGGACGTGCTCTGGCTGGGTGCCCCCGGGGAAACCGACAGCGTCGGCATCCAGTGCCACTTTGAGCCATGGATCGAGGTCTTGCCCGGGGCTCCGGTCGCCGACGAGGCGGGGGGCGCTCCGGTTGCCAGTGACAACGAGGCACCGATACCTGTAGTCGCCGTCGACGCCGACGAGGAGGCAGTGTTCGAACGAGCGTCGGGCCCGGCGTCGGCAGAGCTGGAGCCTCCAGCGCCCGCGCCTCCCGAGGCCTCGCCACCGGCCGCGGCTCCCGGGTCTCCCGAGTCACCGCCTGCACCAGAAGCCCCTCCGCCTCCCGCCGAGGAGAATCCCCTCTTCGTCGAGGCGGAGGCCCCGGCACACCCACCTCCCGTCGGCGTCGAGGTGCCGGCGGCGCCCCCGGACGCGCCACCTTCGGTGCCGGAGACGCCCTCCTCGGCTCCGCCTGAGCCGGTGGAGCCGCCGAGCGAGGAAGACCCGTTCTTCGTGGGGGAGGCCCCGGCGGCCGTTCCCCTCCCGCTGCCAGGGCCGCCGTCACCACCCCCCACGACGGAGGCTGGCGGACCCGGCGCCGAGTGGGCGGCTACGGAAACCCCGACGGAGGCGGCACCGGCACCCACCCCACCGAGCGAGCCTGCCGACGACGCCTTCTTCATTGCCGAGGACTCGCTGACGCTGGGGCCGGAGTCCGACAAGCCACTGTCGCCCGCCGCCGCACCGTCGGATGCTCCTGAGGTCCCCTCACTCGCGGCCCCCCCTCCGCCGGCCGAGCCCCCGCTCGCCGCAGAGATCGTGATGGAGGCCGAGGTCGTCGAGGACGCGGTCGCCCCGACACCACCCTCCCCGGCACCCCCGGCGGGGCCGCCTGCGGCCGACGCTGTCGAGCGGGCGCCGCTCCCACCTCGACAGGAGGCGACCGCGCCCGGCCCCGCGAGCCCTGCTCCCGCAGATGGGCCGCCGTCCGCCCCTCGTGGCGAGGCGCCGCCGCCCCCGACGGAGCAGTCCGCGCCGGCCTCCACCGCGCGTCGACCACCGGCTTCCGCCCGTGCGCGGCCGGCGGCCCGTCGCGGCCGGCCCGCCGGAGCTCGTCGTCCGGCTCGCCGTCGATCCGCGGGCGGAGAGTGGCTCCGGCCGGTCGGGTTCGGAGCCCTCGCCGCGCTCGTCGTGGCGGCGATCGGGTTCGGGGTCGTGGGGTGGCTCGGCGCGAAGCCGAAGCTCGAGCAGGTCTCGCCCTCACGGGTCCGCGTGGGACAGAGGGCCACGCTCACCGGAAGCGGTTTCTCGGACGAGGCGACCGGAAACACGGTCCTGTTCGGAAACGCTGCCGCGAAGGTCGTGAGTGCCTCGCCATCCCAGATCGAGGTCGAGGTGCCGGAGGCCGTGGTCGAGGCCGGCGCGGAACGGCCGGTGCCGGTCATCGTGAAGAGGGGGGAGCGCGAGTCGGAGGCGCTCGAGATCTCCGTCTTTGCCGGGCCGAACCTCCACGGACTGTCGCCAGATGTCGCCATGCCCGGCGAAGAGGTACTGCTGGCCGGGGCGGGTTGGGGAGTCGGGGCCACCGTCCGCTTCGGCGACCTCGCGGCCGAGGTCCTGGAGATTGAGCCCACGCAGATCCGGGTCACCGTGCCGCCGCTGCCCGACGTCTCGGGAACGCCGGCTCCCGTCGTCGTGACGGTCGGAGGGGTCGATTCGAACCCCGCGCCGTTCTTCGTCGGCCGTCTGCCCCTCGTCACCGGAGTGGCTCCGACCGCGGCGTCGATCGGGGATGTGCTCACGATCTCCGGCCGTGGCTTCCAGCGAGACGCGGCACAGAACGACGTGCGGATCGCCGGGGTCGCGGCCCTGGTGGTCTCCGCTGTCGACGACGAGCTGCAGGTCGTCGTCCCGCGGCAGTCCCCGGGTGAGCCAGCACGTCCGCTGGAGGTCCGGGTGCCGGGGTCGGAGGAGGTCGGCCGTGCGATCATCCAGGTCGCTCCCGCCTCCGACCCGATCCGGCTCCACTTCGTTGCCGAGAACTTCCCGGGGCCGCCCGAGCGCCCGCACGCCGCGGTTTCGACCGGTATCGGTCCCGTCTTCGTGTTCTCAGCGGCGAACGGGCGTTCGGCCGCGCAGCGGGCCCTCGCCGTGCAGCAACGCCTGAACGAGGCGGCGGCCGCTCTCGCGGCGGCGCCCGGTGTCCTGCCCGAGGCCCGCGATCTGGGGGCGCGACCCGTCGTGGGCATCGCCGGTCATCCCGAGGCGGTCCTGGAGATCACGGAGGCGGACGCCGCCGCCTACAACGAGGACTGGACCCTCCTACGAGGGCGAGGCGGCCCGGTGACGCCGCCCCGGCTCGCCCGCTGGTGGGAGGCGGTCTACCGGGACCTCGTCCTGATGCTCCTCCGAGGGGAGCGGCCGAGGTTCGCGGCCGCGCTGGCTCCCGAGGGCCGCGCCCTCCAGCAGGTGTTCGACGCCGGGCAGCGCGCGGGCGGGGTGGTGTCGCAACAGACCGTCGCCGAGCTCCGGTCCTCGGTCCAGAGCGGCCTGCGGCTGGTGGCGCTGCGGGTCCCCGCTTCGGTCACGTCGGAGGCCCCGCCCACTGCGGCGGCCGCCCCCGCCGCGGCGACGGCTACACCCGCCCCCCAGCCGGAGCCCCTCCAGCTCGAGGGCACCTGGTCGGGCAGTGAGACCGAGGGAGGTCGGCGCCGCTACCTCACCGTCACCTTCCGACGCGCCGAGGGCACGATCTCCTACGAGGGGGGCATCACGCTCACCGTGCCGTTCCTGAGCTACGACAAGCCGGGGCGCGATCGTGTCCGCTTCGCTGTGCAGATGCGCGGAGGCATGCGGCACTACCATGGCCAGTGGGACGGAGAAACCCTGAGCGGCAACCTCACGAAGGACCAGGCGGGCAGCAACGTCGTCGGGACCTTCGAGCTGCGCAAGCGCTAGGGATGGCTCCGACCTCTGCCGCCGACGCACCTGCCGTCCGCGTCCCGCGGATGCAGCGGCTCGGCGGGAAGCTGCTGGATCAGGCCGGCGGCTTCAGGCCGTAGAAGCTCTCCGGCGGTGCCGCCGAAGATCTGAGCGCGCTCGTCGGCGCTGGTCGGGCCCAGCGCGTGACGCAGGGCCGAGACGACGTGCTCGTACGACGCGCACAGCGTGGAGACCGGCCAGTCGGAGCCGAACATGAGCCGCTCGGGGCCGAAGGCCTCGAGGGCGACCCGGACGTACGGCTCGAAGTCGCCCGGGCGTCCACGCCTCCCAGTCGGCCTCGGTCACCATCCCCGACAGCTTGCAGTAGACGTTCGGGAAGCCGGCCGCCGCCTCGAAGTCCTCGCGCCAGCCGTCCATCCGGCCCTCCTTGATCAGGGGCTTGGCCAGGTGGTCGATCACCATGGGCAGGTCGGGCAGCTTCCGGGCGAGGGTCGGGACGTGGCGCAGGTGTCGAGGGCGGAAGAGCAGGTCGAAGGGGACACCGTGCCGCTCGAGGACCCGAAGGCCCCGCAGGACGTCGTCACGAACGACCCAGTCGTCGTCCGGCTCGTCGTGGGTGATGTGCCGGACGCCGACGAACCGGGGGTGGCTCCGCAGCTCGGCGAGCTGGTCCTCGCAGGCCTCGCTGGCGAGATCCACCCAGCCCACCACGCCGGCCAGGAAGTCGTGGCGCTCGGCGAGGCTCAGCACCCAGCGGCTCTCCTCGACGTTGTGCTGGGCCTGGACGAAGACCGTCCGGTCCACTCCCGCCGGCCGCGAGGAGCGGCTCGAGGTCGGCGGGGAGGTAGTTGCGCCGCAGCGGCTCCAGCTCTTGGCCGACCATCCAGGGGTAGTCGAAGCGCGAGAGGTCCCAGAAGTGCTGGTGGGTGTCGATCACCGGCGACATCGCGCCGTCCTCTCTCGAGCCCGGTGGGACGGCCACCTCACGCGAGCTCCACGATCGCCTTGATGAGCCCGCCCTCGCGACGCGCGAAGGCGGGGAAGACGTCGATCAGGTCGTCGAAGGCGGCGCGGTGGCTGATCCACCCCCCGCCGTCGATCTGACCCTCCTCGAGGGCCGCGATCACCTGCGTGAACTCGTCGGCTCGCGCGTTGCGCGAGGCGAGGAGTGTCATCTCCCGAGCGTGGAAGAGCGGGTCGGAGAAGGTGATCTCGGCGTTGGCGTGTCCGACCAGCACGAGACGCCCGCCGTGGGCGACGTGGCCGAAGGCCGCCTGCATCGACGGCGGGCTGCCGGTGGCGTCGAAGACGACGTCCGCCCGGTCGCCCCCGGTCAGCTCCTCGACGCGGGTGTCCGCGCCCTCGCCGGCCACGACCGTGTGCTCGACACCCATCGCCACGCGACAGTGCTCGAGGCGACCGGGATCGACGTCGAGCGCGATCACCTCGGCCCCGGCGAGGCGGGCGAACGCCATCACCCCCAGGCCGATCGGTCCCGCGCCGATCACCAGCGCGCGGGAGCCGGGCTCGACGGCGGCCCGGCCCACCGCGTGGGCGCCCACGCACAGCATCTCGACCAGGGCGAGGGCGTCGAGCCCCAGCTTCCTCGAAGCGTGGAGCTTGCGGGCGGGAACGCACACCCGCTCGCGCAGCCCGCCGTCCACGTGCACGCCGAGGACCTTCAGCGCGACGCAGCAGTTCGGGCGCCCGGCCCGGCAGGCGACGCAGCTGCCGCACTCGAGGTAGGGCTCCACCGCGCAGAGGTCGCCCGGAGCGATGTTCGAGACACCCGGTCCGATCTCCAGCACCTCGACCGCCATCTCGTGACCGAGGACGCGTGGATAGGTGAAGAAGGTCTGGCTGCCCAGGAAGGCGTGGAGGTCGGTGCCGCAGACCGCCACCCGCTGCACGGCGACCAGCGCTTCCCCGGCCGCCGGGGCCCCGGGCTCGTCGCTTTCGACCGCCGTCAGCCGCTCGGGTTCTTCGAGAACGATCGTCTTCAATGTGATCCTCCTGGCGTCAGTTGTTCTCCGGGCGGCCAGAGGTCCAGCCCTCGTTCAGCACCGGGCCCAGGATCGTCTCGACCTCCCCGACCAGCTCCTCGTCCAGGGGCTCTTCAACCCATTGCATCCACTGCCGCACGCTCTCGGGCCGGGCGCTGCTGACGACGGTCGAGGCGATGTCCGGTTGCCGGAGCGCGAACTGGATCGCCAGCTTCGCGATGTCTGCGCCCCGCTCGGTGCAGTGGTCCGCCGCCCGCCGACAGGCCTCGCGGATCGTGGCCGAGGCGGGGAGCCAGTCGGGCACCGGGCGGTTCGTCAGCAGACGCTCGCCAAGCGGGCCGGCGTTCAGCACCCCCACGCCGGCCTTCTCCAGGCGCGGCAGCAGGTCGCCCAGGCTGCGGTTCTGCAGCGTGTAGTGCCCGTAGGTCATGATCGCGTCGAGCTCGGTGGCGTCCAGCACGCGCTCGAAGATCCGGAGCGGATAGCCGGACACCCCGACGAAGCGCACCTTCCCCTGCTCCTGGACCTTCCGCAGCGCGGGCAGCGTCTCCTCGATGACCTGGCTCACGTCCACGAACTCGATGTCGTGACACAGCATCAGGTCGATGTGGTCGATCCCGAGGCGGTGGAGGCTCACGTCCACGCTCTCGACGACGCGCCTGGCCGAGAAGTCGAACTTGTCCGAGTCGTAGCGGCCGAGCTTCGTGCTCAGCGTGTACGAGTCGCGGGGCACGTCCCTGAGCGCGATGCCCAGCAGCACCTCGGACATCCCGCGCCCGTAGAAGGGCGAGGTGTCGATGTGGGTGATGCCCAGGTCGAGCGCGACCCGCACCGCGCGCATCGCCTCCTGGACGTCGACGGGGCCGAACTCCTGGCCCAGGGGCGAGGCCCCGTAGCCCAGCACCGAGACCCGCATCCCGGTTCGGCCCAGCTCACGTGTCTCCATCTCGGCGTCTCCTCGTTGCCCAATGGCCTGAATGCTGATCCGGGTTCATACCAGCCGTCCCTGGTGACGCTGACGGGTCGGCCATGGACGTCATCGGAAGATCACATAGAGAACGACCATCAGCAGGAGCAGCATCCCTGCGAGCACCCGCGGGTCGCCGATTCCCGTGATCCGGCCCGTGGGCGATCACCTGCCAGGGGGTCTCCCAGGTGACGCCTTCGACCTGCTCAAGGGGTGGCGCCGGTGTGAGCAGGCTCGCGATCACGAAGATCCCGCTGCAGAGGCAGAACCCCCACCAGGCCTGCATCATGAACGAGATGCCGAGACCCTCCGTGATGAGCTGGGTGTCTCCGATCACCGGCAGGTCCACGAGGAACGCGACGACGCCCAGCGAGAAGCCCAGCACGAGGGTGGCCAGGGCGGCCTCTCGCGTGCCCCGGCGCCAGAAGACCCCCCACAGGAAGACCGTGGTGATGGGCGGGGCCAGGAACTGGGCCGGCATCTTGTTGATCGCCTCGAAGATCGTGTCGAAGCGATGCCCCTGGGTGGACCAGGCCATCGCCAGCAGCATCACCACCACCGCGCTCACCCGGCCGATGCGGACCTGCTGGCGGTCCGACAGACCAGGCCTCAGACGACCGGCGATGTCGACCGCCACCAGGGTGCCGGAGCTGTTGAGGGCAGCGGCGATGGTGCTCATGAGCGCCGCGAGCAGCGCCGCCGCGATCAGGCCCCGCAGCCCGGTCGGCACCAGCTCGCGGATGAGGAGCGGCAGGGTCTGGGTCGCGTCGTCGCCGATCCGATCGCGGAAGAGCACCCAGGCCACCACGCCCGGCAGCACCATGATGAACACGGGCAGGATCTTGAGGAGCCCCGCGAAGAGCGCGCCGTGCTGCGCGTCGCGCTCGGTGCGGGCCCCCAGCACGCGCTGCACGATGGTCTGGTCGGTGCACCAGTACCAGATCCCGAGCACCGGATAGCCGAGGAAGATCGCGTACCAGGCGAACCCGGCGTCGTTCGAGGTGTGAAGCATGCTGAGCTGGTCCGGCTTGACCGCCTCGCGGAAGGCGGCGAGGCTGTCGATCCCGTGGCCGGGCAGGGCCGCGAAGCGCCAGCCCGGTCACGATCACCGCCCCGACCAGGAGGACCACGGTCTGGATGGTCTCGGTGATCACCACCGCCCGCAGGCCGCCGATCACGGTGTAGATCGCGGTGATCACCGCGATCAGCACGATGGAGACGATCACGTCGACCCCGAAGAATTCCCGGAAGACCGCCGCCCCCGCGTAGAGGCTGATCCCGATGTGGATCAGGAGGGCGGCCGCGATCGCCATCGCGGCCACGATGGTGCGTACCGCGGGGCCGTAGCGTCGCTCCAGGAACTCGGGCAGGGTGGAGATGCGGGTCCGGTAGTAGAAGGGTGCGAAGACGAGCGCCAGGAGAATCAGCGTGAACGTCGCCATCCACTCGAAGTTGCCGATCACGAGCCCGTGCTTGTAGCCGGCCTCGGCCAGCCCCACGAGGTGGATGGTCGAGATGTTCGAGGAGAAGAGCGCGGCCCCGACGATCCCCCAGGGCAGTGCCCGCCCGGCCAGGAAGTAGACCTCGCCGGTCAGCTTCATCCGGCGCACCGAGAGGAGGCCGACGGCGGTCACGCCGACCAGGTAGGCGAGGATGACGACGAGGTCGATGGCTGGAATGCTCATATGGAATCGCTACTTGCCGGCCCTGGCTGGGCGAAATCCCAGCCCGCGAAGCCTAATAGCTGCCCCACGCCGGGTCAAGCACACGCCCCGGCCGAGCTCTGAGCGCTCGCCGCGGGCAAGCACCCTGAGAAGGGCCGCGCCCGGCCTCCCGGAACGCGGCCCTCGTGATTCGGTCGAACCTGCGGGCCGAGTGGCCCCCGCGGGACCACGCGTGGTCGAGAATCACACGACTCGGGTGACGCCTGACTACGCGACCGTCACGTCCTTGCAGAGGTAGACGTCCTGGATCGGGTTGAGGAGCTTGACGCCCTCGGCCATCGGACGCTGGAAGGCCTTGCGCCCGGAGATCAGGCCCATGCCGCCGGCGCGCTTGTTGATGACCGCGGTGCGGACGGCGTCGGCGAAGTCGTTCTCGCCCGAGGCGCCACCCGAGTTGATCAGCCCCGCGCGGCCCATGTAGCAGTTGGCCACCTGGTAGCGGCAGAGGTCGATCGGGTTGTCGGTGGTGAGCTCGGTGTAGACCCGCTTGTCGATCTTGCCGTAGGGGTTCTCCTTGCTGCTGATCGCGTTGTAGCCGCCGTTGTTCTCGGGCAGCTTCTGCTTGATGATGTCGGCCTCGATCGTGACGCCGAGGTGGTTGGCCTGGCCGGTGAGGTCGGCCGACACGTGGTAGTCCTTGTCCTTCTTGAAGGCGCTGTTGCGCAGGTAGCACCACAGCACGGTCGCCATGCCCAGCTCGTGGGCCATCTGGAAGGCCTGCGAGACCTCGACGATCTGGCGGGTGGACTGGTCGGAGCCGAAGTAGATCGTCGCGCCCACCGCGACCGCGCCCATGTCCGCGGCCTGCTCGATCTGGGCGAAGAAGATCTGGTCGAACTTGTTGGGGTAGGTCAGGAACTCGTTGTGGTTGAACTTCAGCAGGAACGGGATCCTGTGCGCGTACTTGCGCGCGACGCCGCCCAGCACGCCCAGGGTCGAGGCGACCGCGTTGCAGCCCCCCTCGATCGCGAGCTTCACGATGCTCTCGGGGTCGAAGTAGGCGGGGTTCTTGGCGAAGGACGCGCCGGCCGAATGCTCGATGCCCTGGTCCACGGGCAGGATCGACAGGTAGCCGGTGCCGGCGAGGCGGCCGTTGTTCAGGAGCGCCTGGAGGGAGCGGAGGACCGGCGTCGGCCGGTCGGAGCCGATGTGGATGCGGTCCACCCAGTCGGGACCGGGCAGGTGGAGGGTCTCCCTGGGGATCCCGTTGGCCTTGTAGTCGAGTATGGCCCGGGCCTGTCCGCCCAGATGGTCCTCGATCTGATTGATGGTGTTGACCGCACTGCTCATGATTGCCTTCCTCCCACTGTTTCAATTGAGACGTGCCGCCTTGTGCCGCAGCTGCGCGACCCGGCCCTTGAGCTCCTTCGCGTCCGGCGCTTTGGGGGCGAGGGCGAGGTAGGACTCGAGGTCGCGGGCGGCGAGACCGTAGCAGTCGAGGGCGGCGTAGAGCACTCCCCGGTCGCGGAGATCCTCCGCGTTGCCGGGCTGGATCCGGATGAGCAGGTCCACCACGCGCAGCGCGCGTTGCACATCCTGGTCCCGAATGTAGACGGCCTTCAGGTTCCGCAGCATGCGTTCCAGCATGTCCCGGTGCCGGCAGGGCTGGAGCATCTTCGGCTCCATCTTCACCTTGCCGCCGAAGATCCGGTCCAGGCGATCCTGGCAGTCCTTCTCCGTGAGCATCGTGCCGGCGTGGAACGGGTCGACGAGGAACGGGTGTCCGGGGGTCTGGATCCGCACGACGAAGTGGCCGGGCAGACCCACGCCCTCCACGTCGAGGCCGGCGCGGCGGGCCACCTCCATGTAGACGGTGGACAGCGTGATGGGGATCCCGGTCCGACGATCGATCACCTCGTTGAGGTAGCTGTTCCGGGGGTCGTAGTACTCCTTCGTGTTGCCCCGGAATCCCTGCTCGCGGAAGAGGTAGCGGTTGAGGGCCATGACCGCTCGCTCCGGGCGCGGCTCCTCGTCGAGCCGCTGCCGTAGGGCGCAGCCCATCTCGTCGAGCCGGACGAGGTAGCCCCGCACGTCCAGGTCCGGATACTCCTCAGACGCGATCAGAAGCGCTGCCTCGCCCAGGTTCACCTCGCGGTCGGGACGCGTGAGAAGCGCGTCGAGCTGGCTTCGGGGCGTTTCCGTCGGGGCAGGAGCGGACACAGTGGCAGAAACCTGACCCGACAGTATAGCAAGGCCGAAGAATGCTCTGTCGCGCGGGGGCTGCTCACTGAGCTTTGAGGGCAGCGACGAGGTCCAGGAGCGCCTTCTTGCCGTCTCCGAACAGCATCAGGCTGTTGTCCGCGGCGAACAGCGGATTGGGGATCCCCGCGAAGCCCGGCGACAGGCTCCGCTTGATGACCACGCAGGTCCGGGCCTTGTCCACGTCGAGGATGGGCATCCCGGCGATGGGGTTGCCCGAAGCCTCGCGGGCCACCGGGTTCACCACGTCGTTGGCCCCGATCACGATGGCGACATCGGTCTGGGGGAAGGCGGGGTTGACCTCGCTCATCTCCTTGACCTGCTCGTAGGGGATGTTGGCCTCGGCCAGGAGCACGTTCATGTGCCCCGGCATCCGCCCCGCCACGGGGTGAATACCGTACTCGACCTCGACCCCCTTGCTCTCGAGGAGATTGGCGAGATCCCGAACGACGTGCTGGGCCTGCGAGACCGCGAGGCCGTACCCGGGCACGATGACCACGCGCTGGGCGCCGTCGAGGATCATCGCCACCTCGTCGGGGCTGGTCGACTTGACCTTGCCCCCGTAGACCTCGTCCGCGCTGGCGCCGCCTCCCACCGCGGCCGCCCCGAAGACCACGTCGGTCATCGACTGGTTCATCGCCTTGCACATGATCTGGGTGAGGATGATCCCGGAGGCCCCCACCAGGGAGCCGGCGATGATGAGCCCGTTGTTGTTCAGGGCGAAGCCGGTGGCCGCGGCGGCCAGGCCGGAGTAGGAGTTCAGCAGGCAGATCACGATCGGCATGTTGGCCCCGCCGATGGGGATGACGAGCAGGATGCCCAGCAGCGCCGCCGTCCCTACCAGCGCCCAGTACCACCCAAAGGCCGCGGGATCCCGCACGACCTGCACCGCGATGGCGAGCGCGACCAGGAAGAGAACCGAGTTCAGGGCCTGCTGGCCCTTGAACCGCACGTCCTTCGCCCACTTGAAGTCGGCGAGCTTGGTGAAGGCAACGAGGCTGCCGAAGAAGGTCACGGCTCCGATGAGGCCGCTGGTCACCGTGGCGATGGCCATCTGGAGCTGGGGCGCGTCGCTCACGCTGTCGGGGACCACGAGGGCCCCGCCGGCGACGAGGACGGAGGCGCCGCCGCCGAAGCCGTTCAGGAGCGCCACCATCTCCGGCATCGAGGTCATCTTGACCCGGGTGGCGAGAAGCGCGCCGATGGAGCCGCCGACGAGCATGCCGGCGAAGATCGCGGTGTAGCTCAGGATGTGCTTGTCGAGGAGCGTCACCACGATCGCCAGAAGCATCCCGATGGCGCCGATGAGGTTTCCGCGGACGGCGGTCCTCGGATGGGCGAGGCCCTTGAAGGCCAGGATGAAGCAGACCGCGGCGATCAGGTAGGCGAGGTTGACGAGGGCCGGGGGCATCGGGTCAGTCCCTGCTCTTGAACATCTTGAGCATGCGGTGGGTGACGGTGAAGCCGCCCACCACGTTGAGGGTGGCGAACACCACGGCCAGGAAACCGAGGATCGTGGCCAGTGTGTTCGACGTGCCGGCGAGGACGATGGCCCCGAGGATGGTGACACCCGAGATCGCGTTCGAGCCCGAAGTCAGGGGGGTGTGCAGCGTCGGAGGGACCCTCCGTATGACCTCGAAGCCCACGAAGATCGCGAGCACGAAGACGGTGACCGCGGCGATGAAGGATTCCATGGCGTGTCGGGGCCTCCTGCGTTTGTCAGGCCGATAGGGGGGCGAGGCCCAGCGCCTCACGCACCCGTGGGTGAACGACCTCGCCCCCGCGCGTGACCATGCTGTCGCGGACGATCTCGTCGTCCTTGTCCAGCTGCGGCGTGCCGTCGGCGACGAGGTTCACGACGAAGTTGGCGACGTTTCGGGCGTACAGCTGGCTGGCGTGGTAGGGGACGGTGGCGGCCAGGTTGAGCGGGGCCATGACGGTGACGTGGTGACTCGTGATCGTCTCGCCGGGCGAGCTGGCCTCGCAGTTGCCGCCCTGCTCGGCGGCGAGGTCGACGATCACCGAGCCCGGTCGCATCCCCGCCAGCATCTCGTCGGTCACGAGGACCGGGGCCTTCTTGCCGGGCACGGCGGCCGCGCTGATGACGATGTCGCTGTCCGCCACCACCTTCTGGAGCAGCTCTCGCTGGCGGCGGTAGAAGCTCTCGTCCTGGGCCTTCGCGTAGCCGCCCTTGTCCTCGGCGTCGGTGGTTTCGAGGGGGAGCTCCACGAACTTCCCGCCGAGGCTCTCGATCTGCTCCTTGACCGCGGGGCGCACGTCGTAGGCCTGGACCACCGCTCCCAGACGCTTCGCGGTGGCGATCGCCTGCAGCCCGGCGACCCCGGCCCCGATCACGAAGGCGCGGGCGGGGGCGACGGTGCCGGCGGCGGTCATGAGCATCGGCATCATGCGGGGGAGTGCGTCCGCGGCCAGGAGGACGGACTTGTAGCCCACCACGGTCGCGGTCGAGCTCAGGGCGTCCATGCTCTGGGCCCGAGTGATCCGGGGGAGCATCTCCATCGAGAACGCGGTCGCGCCGCGCGCGGCGAGCGCCTTCACACCCTCGGGGCTGCCCAGCGGGTCCAGGAAGCCGACCACCACGTGCGCCGGGCCGAGCCCGCCGATCGCCTCGGCGTCGTGACCGGCGGCCAGGGATCGCACACTGAGGACCAGGGTGGAGGAGGAGAGAACCTCTTCGCGCGACGCGATCCTTGCCCCCTTCTCCTCGTACTCCGAGTCCCGGAAGCCGGCGGCGAGGCCCGCCCCCGACTCGATCACGACTTCGACCCCGGCCCGCTCCAGGGCGGCGAGCGCCGCCGGGACCACCGCGACCCGGGCCTCTCCCGGCCAGGTCTCCTTGAGAACGCCTGCCTTCATTGGATCTACCTTCCCGGCGGCCGCGAGCCAAGACGACGCGGCCCCTGCGCCAAGGCCTAAGGAATAACCGATGTGGGCGGTCCGTGTCACGGCCGGATCTCTCTGCCTCGCCGACGAGGCCGCGGCCGCGCGCCGGGCCCCCGACCGGAGGCCCCGACGGATCCGGCCTCCTCGCCCCGAGCGACGAGGCTCGCGAGGCGGGGGTTGACAGGATATTCATATATGCGTATATTCGCGCTCGCGAATGGAGAGTGTTCTGGTGGAAGGCGAGCTCATCCCACTGGTGGCGGAGCGGTTCAAGGCCCTCGCCGACCCGCACCGTCTGGCGATCCTCTCCGCCCTCCAGAAGGGGGAACGAAGCGTGAGTGAGCTGGCGATGCTCACGAAGCGGCGCCAGCCGAACGTGTCGCAGCACCTGGCGAGCCTCGCCGCGGCCGGCCTCGTCGAGGCACGGCGCGAGGGCGCCCGGGTCTTCTATCGGATCGCCGACCCCTACGTGCTGCGCATCTGCGACGCGGTGTGCGACAGCCTCGTGGCCCACGCCCGGGCCGCGCGGAAGAGGCACACGGCGGTCGTGCGGGCCCGGCGCCGCCGGGCGGGAGGAGATCGATGAGGATGAGAGCTGGCGCGGTGGCGCTCGCGGTCACCGTGGCGCTCATGGGCGCTCGGGTCGCGGTGGGCGAGGAGGTCCCGGTCACGCTGAGCGAGGCCCTCGACCTCGCGGGGAGCGCCAACCCCGAGCTGCAGGCCTCGCTGGCGCGGGCCGAGGCCCAGGCCGCCCGCGCCGAGTCGGTGGACAGCATGAAGTGGCCGCGGCTGGGACTGTCGGTCGGCTGGGGTTACTCGAACCTGCCGGCGTCGGTCTTCGCCAACAAGCTGAACGCGGGCCAGTTCACCGGCGAGGACTTCGACATCGCGCGCCTGAACGACCCGAACGCGCTCTCGAGCCTGAACACCGCCCTCACCCTCGAGGTCCCCATCGACGCATTCGGCAAGATCGGGGCGGCCGCCGAGGGACAGGCCGCCTACGGTGAGGCCGCCTCCGCCGCCTCCCGCGACGAGCGGCAGGAGATACGGTTCCGGGTCATCGAAGCCTACCGACAGGCCGAGCTGGCGGGGCGCGCCCTCGAGGTCACCGAGCGGGCTCTCGCCGTGGCCAGGGCCCGCGAAAGAGACATCGAGGCCCGGGTGGATACGGGCGGCGGCGCTGCAGGCCGACCTCCTCCGCGCCCGGGCCCGTCGGCGCCAGCGCGAGGCCGAGCTGGCGGCGCGCCGCGGCGAGAAGGGTGTGGCCGAGGCCGGGCTCGCCCGGCTGCTCGGGGCCCCGCCCGGGCGGACCTACGTCCCGAGCGAAGGCCCCCCTTCGGTTGGGCCTCTCCCCGGCGACGAGAGCGAGTGGACGGCCCGCGCGCTGAAGCAGCGGCCGCTCCTGCAGGCGGCGGGGAGGAAGCTGGAGGCCGCCGCGGCGATGACGAAGGGCGAGGGCAAGTCGATCTACCCCGACCTGGGGGCCTTCGGCTCGCTGTACGACAACCGCACGAGCGACGGCGGGGCCCAGTCCTGGGCGGTCGGAGTGGGTCTGACGTGGTCGGTCTTCGACTCCCCGCGGAGCAAGAGGAAGGCCGCCGCCCTCGCCGAGCAGCGCGCGGCGGAGCAGGAGGTGCGCGCGGCCGTCGACGGCGTGCGCTTCCAGGTGGCCATGGCCTGGCGCAACGCCCTGACCGCGCGCGAGCGGCACGCCGCCGCCGCCGGCGGGGCCGAGGAGGGGCGAGAGGCGTTCCGCGTCCTGCAGGAGCGTCGCAAGGCCGGCATGGCCACCCTCACCGATGAGCTGGAGACCGAGACGGCGGCCCTGGCCGCCGTGCTGGAGGAGATCCGGGCCGCCGCCCAGGTGGCCATTGCCGACGCGGCGCTCGAGCGCGCTGCGGGGGAGATCTGAAGATGAGCACGCGAGCGTTCCCGATCCTGGCGGTTCTCGCCCTGGGCCTGGCGGCCTGTGGTGGGCACGAGACGAAGGCGAGCCCCGCCGCCCGACCTCGGCCCGACCCGGGACGTGAACACCACCGAGGTGCAGCGGGTCGGCGAGGAGGGCGAGGTCGCGGTGCCGGGCACCGTCCGTGCCCGCCAGCGCGCCGCTCTCTCGGCTCGCATCCCGGCCTCGGTGGCCGAGCTGCCGGTGCGGGTCGGCCAGTGGGTCGAGTCCGGCGCGGTCGTGGTCCGGCTGGACGCCGCCGCCCTGCGCGCGGCCCTGGCCGCGGCCGAGGCCGGTCTCAAGGCGACCCAGGCCGACCTGGACCGGACGAAGGCGCTTCTCGAGAAGGACGCGGCGACGGCTCGCGAGCTCGACGAGATGACGGCACGCACCGCCGCCGCCGAGGCGCAGGTCACCGCGGCGCGCGACAGCCTCTCCTACGC
Organism: uncultured Acidobacteriota bacterium; assembly: GCA_963700695.1. Classification (GTDB taxonomy): domain Bacteria; phylum Acidobacteriota; class Vicinamibacteria; order Fen-336; family Fen-336; genus JAJDNS01. The sequence goes on from CAVOYO010000012.1 coordinate 230,756, forward strand.
CGTACTGCGCGCCCCGTTCGCGGGCCGGGTGGCCACGCGCCCGGTGAACCTGGGCGATGTCGTCAGCCCCGGGATGACGCTGGTCGAGATCGAGGGCCGTGGAGGCCTCGAGGTGCGCGCGAGCATCGATCCGCAGACCGCAACCCTGCTCCGGCCGGGCGCGAAGGTCAAGGCCATGGTCGACGGGCAGGACGGGCCCCTCGAGGCGACGGTCACCAGCGTGGCCCCGGCGGGCGACCTCACGACCCACCGGGTCGAGGTGGAGGCGGCTCTCCCGTCGAAGTCCGGGCTCCGCGCGGGAACCTTCGCGCGTCTGCTCGTACCTGCCCCTGCCGGCGAGTCCCGCATTCGCGTCCCCGCGTCGGCGGTGTTCCCCCGCGGCGGCCTCAACGGTCTCTTCGTTGCCGACGACGGCACCGCCCGCCTGCGCTGGGTGGCCCTCGGCGCTCGCTCCGGCGACGCCGTCGAGATCCGCGCCGGGCTCGAGGCGGGCGAGCGGGTCATCCTCGACCCGACCGGCCTTGTCGAAGGCGCGCCGATTCGTGTGAGCGCCAGTGACGCGGGTTCGACTCCCGCGGAGGAGCGCTGATCATGCGCGTCGGGTTCGCGGGCAAGGTCGCCCACGCCTTCATCGACAGCAAGCTCACCCCGCTGCTGATCCTTGGCTCCCTCGGACTCGGGGCCATGGCCCTCATCGCCACGCCGCGCGAGGAGGAGCCGCAGATCCGCGTGCCGATGGTGGACGTGATGATCGCCTGGCCGGGCGCCGAGCCCGCCGAGGTCGAGAGCCGCGTCGTCGCCCCCATAGAGCGCATCCTCTGGGGCGTGACCGGGGTCGAGCACATCTACTCCGTGTCGCGCACCGGGATGGCCGTCATCACCGTGCGCTTCAAGGTCAACGAGTCGAACGAGGAGAGCCTGGTCAAGGTCTTCGAGCGGCAGTCGGCCATGGGCTGGATCCTTCCGGAAGGGTCGTTGCCGCCCGTCGTCGAGCTCCACTCGATCGACGACGTTCCCTTCCTCACCCTGACCATGTGGGGCGAGGACTGGTCGAGCGACGGGCTCCGGCCCATCGCCGCCGAGCTCGCCCAGGAGCTCAGCGAGATCCCGGAGACGAGCCGCGCTCAGGTCATCGGGGGACAGTCACGGGTCGTCCGCGTGGAGCCGGACCCGGACCGCATGGCCGCCGCCGGCATCAGCTGGACGCAGCTCACCCAGTCGCTCCAGGCGGCCTCGGTCCGCCAGTCCGCGGGCACCGGGGTGCGCAACAATCGCGAGATCCGCGTCGAGGTCGGCCCGCTCTTCCAGAGCGCGGACGAGGTCGGGGGCGTCGTGGTCGGCGTGCACCAGGGACGTCCGGTCTACGTCTCGAACGTCGCCGCCGTCATCGACGGGCCCGCCGAGGCCACGGACGCCGTGTTCTTCGCCGCCGGCCCGGCCGGGGGCGTGTACGGGCAGCCGGCCGGAATCGAGCACCAGGCCGTCACCATCGCGCTGGCCAAGCGCACGGGGTCCAACGCCACCCAGCTCGCCGAGCGCGTGCTCGAGAAGCTGGAGGACCTCCGTCCCCACCTCGTCCCCGCCGGCGTCCGTGTCGACGTGACTCGCAACTACGGTGAGACGGCGGAGGAGAAGTCGGGCGAGCTCGTCAAGCACCTTCTCATCGCCACCTTCTCCGTGGTGCTTCTCATCTCGCTGGCGATGGGCTGGCGCAGCGGCATCGTGGTCGGCATCGCGGTGCCGGTGACCCTGGCCCTGACCCTGTTCATCTACTACCTGTCGGGCTACACACTGAACCGGGTCACTCTGTTCGCCCTCATCTTCTCGATAGGCATCCTGGTCGACGACGCCATCGTCGTCGTGGAGAACATCGAGCGCCACCACCGGGAGAAGAAGGGCCAGTCCTTCCTCCGGACCGCGGTGGAGGCCACCGACGAGGTGGGCAACCCGACGATCCTCGCCACCTTCACCGTCATCGCCGCGATCCTGCCCATGGCCTTCGTGAGCGGCCTCATGGGGCCGTACATGATGCCCATTCCCACCGGGGCTTCGGCGGCCATGCTGTTCTCCCTGGCGGTGGCCTTCGTGGTCTCGCCGTGGGCGGCCTATCGCCTCTTCCGCCACGACGAGGGTGCCGCCGGTCACGAGGAGGGCCCTGAGGGCTGGTCGACCCGGCTCTACCGCACGCGTGATGGGCGGACTCATCGGGAGCGCCCTGAAGCGCTGGGGAGCGTTCGCCCTCATGCTCGTGCTCCTGGCAGGCTCCGTCGGTCTCGTCGGTCTCGGCCTGGTCAAGGTCAAGATGCTGCCGTTCGACAACAAGGGCGAGTTCCAGGTGATGCTCAATCACGATGAGGGAACGCCCCTCGAGATCACCCTGGAGACGGCGCGGCAGATGAGCCGCTACCTCGCCACCGTGCCCGAGGTGAAGGACATCCAGGTCTACGCGGGCAACGCCGCTCCCTTCAACTTCAACGGCCTCGTGCGGCACTACTTCCTGCGCCAGGCGCCGAACATGGCGGACCTGCAGGTCAACCTCTCGCCCAAGCACGACCGCGACACCCAGAGCCACGACATCGCCAAACGCGTCCGTCCGGCCCTCGTGGAGATTGCCGAGGCGCGCGGGGCGCGCGTGAAGGTCGTCGAGATCCCGCCGGGTCCACCGGTCCTCGACACCATGGTGGCCGAGATCTATGGGCCCACCGCGGAGATCCGGCAGGAGGTGGCGCACACCGTGCGCGGCCTCTTCGAGAACACCCTCGGGGTCGTGGACGTCCACGACTCGATGGAGGCCGAGCGCGACCGCGTGATCGTGAGCCTCGACCGGGAGAAGGCCGGCCTGAAGGGGATTCCCTCGGCCGCCGCGGTGGAGACGCTGGCCGGTCCCGGCGCCGGGCGCGACGTCGCCCGGCTCGACCTGCCGCGATCGCGCGAGCCGGTGCCGGTCCGGGTCCGCCTTTCCGCCGCCGATCGGGCCAGCCGCGAGCGACGCCTTTCACTCCGCGTGGACTCGCCCATGGGTGGTCAGGTGGCGATCGGGGAGCTCGCTCGCGTGGAGGCGATGCCCGAGCCCCAGCCGCTCGTGCGCAAGGACCTCAAGCCCGTCGTCTACGTCATGGGCGACCTGGCCGGCGCGCGGGAGAGCCCGGTCTACGCCATTCTTGACCTGAACCAGCAGATCGACGCCCTCGAGCTGCCCGACGGGGCGCAGGATCGAGCGCTACTCGACCATGCCCCCGGAGACCTCCGACCACGCGGCCATGAAGTGGGACGGGGAGTGGCAGATCACCTACGAGGTCTTCCGGGATCTGGGGATCGCCTTCGCGGTGGTCCTGGTCCTCATCGCGGTCCTGGTGATCGGCTGGTTCCAGTCGTTCACGGTGCCGATCGCCATCCTGCTGCCGATCCCGCTTGTCGCTGATCGGCATCCTGCCCGGGCACTGGGGCTTCGGGGCGTTCTTCACCGCCACCTCGATGATCGGCTTCATCGCCGGGGCTGGTATCATCGTGCGCAACTCAATCATCCTCGTGGACTTCATCGAGCTGAAGCTGCGCCAGGGCATGCCCCTGGAGGAGGCGGTGGTGGAGGCCGGCGCCGTGCGGTTCCGTCCGATGCTCCTCACCGCGGCCGCGGTGGTGGTGGGCTCGTTCGTGATCCTGTTCGACCCGATCTTCCAGGGACTCGCCATCAGCCTGATGATGGGCGAGATCGCGGCGACGCTGCTGTCGCGCCGATGGCGGTGCCGGTCGTCTACTACATGATCGCTCGACGCGGCCGCGCCGACGAGCTCAACCGCCAGGGCCTCGGCCCCGCTCTGAGCGCGTGACTATCGTGAACCCTTCCGCTGAGGACTGCCATCTTGAGGGCGCCGTTTCTTGGGCCGTCGCCCGAAGAATCTCTCCGTCGAGATCCACGGAGAGATCCTTCGTCGCCAGCCCGGAGAGAGCTCCACGGGATGACTCTTGAGGGAGTAGAGATATGACTATCGAGCGTGCGCTACGTGCCATGGCTGGATTCCTCGTGATGCTCTCGGTGGCCCTCGGCTACTGGGTGCACCCCGGCTTCTTCCTGTTCACCGCCTTCGTGGGCGCGAACCTCTTCCAGTCCGCCTTCACGAACGCCTGCCCGGCGATGGCGATCTTCCGGAAGCTGGGCCTCCGAGCCTGCGTCCCCGCGGCGAACCCTTCCAGCCGATGATGAAGGCGGTCATCGTCATCACCGACTCCGAGGCGATGCCGGCCTTCGAGCGGGCCCTGCTCGAGGCCGACCGCGGGTTCACGGTGATTCCCCAGATCATCGGGAGCGGCCGAACCGGCCTCAAGACGGGAGACCGCGTCCATCCCGGCGCGTCCAGCCTTCTTCTCGCCATGGTCCCGGCAACCCACTGGAAGCCGGTGCAGGCCCTGCTGCGCCGCGTCCGCGACGAGGCGGGGGTGACCGAAGGCACGCGGTTCTTCGTCTCCGACGCCGAGGAGTTCGGGTAGCGTCGCTACCTCGGACGACTGGCGGGAGGCCGCCGCGCGGCGGCCCGTCGCCCCCGAGCGAGCTCGCGGTCAGTGACTACTGGCACTCGGCGCTGCTCTCCGAGATCCGGCACCTGCCGCAGCGGCTCTCGTCGACGGGGATGTCCTCGGCCGCACAGGCCTCGACCCTGCCGTTCCCCTTGGCGATCACCAGGAACTGGTTGGATGGGTGGTGGTAGCAGCCCGGCTCCGATCCGTCTTCGGCGCACGGCGCGTCCTCGAAGCTCCAGGTCGGGCCGTAGCGGCCGGTGTCGGCGATCCCCATGGCCATGCGGTCACAGTCCGCCTGCTCCGGGTGGCCCTCGAGGCGTGTGAAGCAGAACCGGCCGTCCTGCCCGGTCCGCTGGCAGTAGTTGTCGACGTTGGCCACCAGGGGCCGGGAGTCCATGGTCTTTCGGAAGCCCGAGTCGGAGTGGATCTTGACCTTGACCCCGTGGAGGGGCGGCGGGGTCGGGTCGCAGGAGAGCGGTGCCAGGGGGGTCGGGGTCGGATCCGGGGTCGGGGCGACGGTCGGTGCCGGCAACGTTGGGGGTGATGGACTTGATCCGCCGCAGTAGATGATGGCAACGAGTACGGGTACGGCAAGACACGGTACGGTCAAGCTCTTGGCGGTCATACGACTCCTGAAATCAGATATGAGGATCCAGTATAGCGCGTCGGTATAGAATCCCCTTGCCCCAGGGAAGGAGCCGCGCATGGCCCCGACGAGCACTTCCGGCCCTCAGGTCTCCGTCACCGACGCCGCCCGCGACGCCATCGAGCACACCCGGCGGACCCTGTTTCCCATACGCGTCGAGAAGTGGCTGGTCCTCGGGTTCCTGGCCTTCCTGGACCAGTGCGGCCGCAGCCTGAACGGCGGCGGTCCCGGGACATGGAAAGAGCACCGTCGGCCCTTGCCCCGCGGCGACCGGGGGTTCGGCGAAGAGGTGACGGAGGCCGTCAACACGGCCACCGCTTGGCTCTCGGCGCATGCGGTGGAGGTGACATTGGGTGCGATCGTGGCCCTTGTTCTGGTCTCCGGGATCCTGGCCCTGATCCTGTGGATCAACGCCCGCGGCACCTTCATGTACCTCGACAACGTGGCGAGCGGTCGCGCCGAGATCAGCCGGCCGTGGCGGGAGCACGCGCGCTCGGCCCAGTCCTACTTCGGCTGGCGGTTCGGGCTGACCATCGCCACCTTCGCCGTGCTCCTGTTCTCAGCCAGCCTCGTGTTGGTGGCGGTGGTCGCGTTCGTCCGGGGACGTCTGGAGGACGCCGCCGGTGGCGTCACCGCGCTGGCCCTCGCCCCGGTGCTGCTGCTGCTCCTGCTCGCCATTCCCCTGCTGGCCCTCGCCGGGCTCGCGCTGCGCGATTTCGTCGCGCCGCTCCAGATGGCAACGGGACTGAGCTGCGGCCAGGCCGCCCGTGTCCTCGAGGGATTGATCGTGGAGTACCCGGGGGCCTTCCTGGTCTACCTTCTCCTCAAGCTGGTTCTGTACGCGGTGGCCGGCGTGGTGGTGGTCGTGGGCGGCTGCCTGACGTGCTGTCTCGGCTTCCTGCCCGTCGTTCTCCAGACGGTGTTCCAGCCCCTCTTCTTCTTCGAGAGGGCGTGGTCCGTCTTCCTGTTGCGCCGGATGGGACACGACGTGCAGGGCCGGCTCAGAAGGGCGGGAGCCCAGGAGGACGTAGCCGAAGTCGTGTGAGTGTCGCAGACCACGCGGCGAGGGGCTCGGCGGGCGGGGCCCCGGCGAGGACCCTGCTTCACTTCGAAGCTGCCGGGCCCGCAGACGAACAGGCGGTGCACGCCGAGCCCCCCCGGGGTCCCGCGTGGTCGGGAGTCACACGGCCGCAGCCTGGCCACGCTCGGGACGCTCCAGGCCGGACTAGATGTATCCGAGCGCCTTCAGGTCCTCGAGCACCTGCGGGTCGATCTCGTCGGAGAGCGACTCCGTCCGGTGGTCGCGCGTGAGGGCCTCGTACTTCCTGCTCAGCCACTCCTTCAGGCGGTCCTTCTCCGGGGACGGGGCGCGGATCAGGTTGCTCAGCTCGTTCGGGTCGCGCCGCAGGTCGTAGAACTCGTGGGGGGGCTCGGGGTTGAGGATGAACTTGTACTCCCCATCCTGGACCGCGAGCTTGGTGCCCGGCTCCCAGCCGATGCGGAGCCGACGCTCGTCCGGCGGACGGCGCTGGGAGAAGGCGGGCTCGATCCCGAGGTCGGCCGAAGGGTTCTCCAGCAGGGGCACGAGCGAGCGACCCTCGATCCGCAGCGGGGAGCGGCCGAGCGGCGCGCCGAGCAGCTCGCTCACGGTGGGCAGGATGTCGACGTGGCGGACGGGGGTCGTGACGACCCCGTGGCGCAGGCGGCTCGTGTCGCCGTGGAGGATCAGCGGCGTCCGCACCTGTTCCTGATAGAGGTTTCGGCCGTGCCCTTCGAGGTTGTGATTGCCGAGGCCTTCGCCGTGGTCCGCGGTCACGACGCGGAGGGTCCGTGCCGCGGAGGCGGCCTCGGCCGCCGCCTCGAACACGCGGCGGATCTGAGCGTCCACGAACGCGATCTGGGCGTCGTAGCGGTCGATGGCACCATCCAGATGGTCGCGGGGGTAGCCCTGCTCCTGTTGCAGGAAGTAGAGGAGCTCGTCCCCGCGCCGGCTCGAGTCCTCCAGCATGAGCCGGTAGTAGGGCTCGGGCATCCGGGTGGTGACCACGTGCTGGTGGGGGTCGTAGAGGTGGACCCAGAGCGCGAAACGGCGCCCGGGCTCGCGCTCCTCCAGCCACTCGACGGCTCGATCCACCGTCTCGTTGGCGGTCCGGAAGACGTCCCCGTCCGGCACCTCGGCGTCGAACGTACCGAAGCCCGGTCGCAGGCCGTCCAGAAAACGCACCGAGACGAAGGCGCCGGTGTCGAGCCCGTGCTCGCGCAGGACCCCGGCCAGGGCGGGGATCCCCGGGTCCAGCTTCTGCCCGTTGACGAGGACCCGGTGCTGCTCCGGGTAGAGCGACGTGAGGATCGTGGCGTGCGAGGGGGCGGTGTGGGAGCTGGCCGCCACCGCGTGCCAGAAGACGATGCCCTCGCGCCCGAGCTCGTCGAGGTACGGCGAGGTCGGGCGAGGGTAGCCGTAGAGACCCAGGTGATCGGCCCGCAGGGTGTCGACGGTGATGAGGACGACGTTGTCGTAGGCGGGCGTTCTACGACGGCACCCGGGCGGCGTTGCCAGCAGCGCCAGCAGCGCGACCGCGGTCGTGCGGAGGACACGGGAGAGTCGTCGTGCCGTCATCGGGGTCATTATAGGAAGCTGCGGCCCGGGCGATGTATCAGGCCGGAGAGCCCCCGGAGCGGGCCGAGGGGGAGGCCCGCGCCTGTCGCCAGGCCGCGGCGAACCGGCCGACGATCTCGCCCGCGGGCTCGACGCCCCGGATGCCGGCGACGCTCTTGCCCGCCTGCCAGTAGTCGCGCTCGGGGGCGTCGCGTCGCAGCCCCCGCCTCAGCTGCCACAGCGACCGCAGGGCGTACAGCGTGCGCATCCAGTGCTTCGTGCGGCGGTGGCGAAGCATCCAGTGGGCGATCGGCCCCGCTTTCGTCCCGAGCCGGCGCACGGAGGGGGTGTCGAGAACGGCCACGGGCACGCCGGTGATGCGCTCCGTCAGCACGATGTCGGAGTCGTCCGCGTCGACGATCGCCCCCTTGTACGCCGCGCTCGCGCGGCACTCCTCGGTGGCGATGAAGCGGGTGCCGAGCTGTGCCCCCGCGTAGCCCATCTGGAGGATGCGCACGAAGTCGCGCTCGTCCCCGATGCCTCCCGCACACACGAGGGGAAGGCCCATGTCGCCCAGCTCCTCGAGCAGGACCTCCGCGGTCCGATTGCCGGCGTGACCCCCCGCGCGATCGTTCACCGCGATGAGGCCGTCGATGCCGCCCTCCGCCCCCTTCTGCGCCCACCTACGTTCGGTGACGTCGTGATAGACGACCCCACCCTCCGGGTGGACACGATCCACCACCCAGCGGGGATTCCCGAGAGAGGTGACGAAGAACCGCACGCCCTCCTCCAGGGCGACGTCGATCCATCTCTCCATGCGCTGACGATACGCGCGCGAGGACTGCTCGATCAGCGCGTTCAAGCCGATCGGCTTCGAGGTCAGGCGGCGGATGAGTCGCAGTCCCTCGCGGAAGTCGTGGCCGTGCACCCAGGTGAGCGAGATGGGCTGGACGATCCCGAGGCCTCCCGCCTCCGACACCGCCGCCACCAGCTCCGGGTTGCTGCACGGGTACATGGCGCCGCACAGGAGGGGCACCTCGATTCCGGCGGCCTCGGTGAGGGGAGTGGGGGTGAACGTGGGCGGGGCGCTCACTCGTCGGCCGAGAGGTACGTGTAGCCCTCCAGGGCCTCCAGGTACCTCTTCATGAAGCGACCCGACTCGGCCATGGTCAAGCGCCGCTCGCGCAGCGCCACCTCGACCGCGCGCCGGACGGCGGCCACGAGCCGGTCCTTGCTGTACTGGACGTAGGAGAGCGCCTCGGTGACGGTGTCGCCCTCGACGACATGATCGACCCGATAGTCGTCCCCGTCGTGCCGTACGTGCACCGCGTCGGTGTCCCCGAACAGGTTGTGGAGGTCCCCGAGGATCTCCTGGTAGGCCCCCACGAGGAAGGTCGCCAGAAGGTACTCCTCCCCGTTCGGGTTGTGGAGCTCCAGGACGTCCTTGACGTCGCGCAGGTCGATGAACTGGTCGATCTTGCCGTCGCTGTCGCAGGTCAGGTCGGCGACGATGCCCCGTCTCAGCGGCCGCTGGTTGAGACGGTGAATCGGCATGGTGGGGAAGAGCTGCTTCACCGCCCAGTGATCGGGCATCGACTGGAAGATCGACAGATTGCAGTAGTAGGTGTCGCTGAGCTGTCGCTCGAGCCCCTCGAGCTCGTCGGGGACGTAGGAGAGCTCGCGGACGATCTTCAGGATCCTCTCGCACGTGGCCCAGAAGAGCTCCTCCACCCGAGCCCGGGCCCGGAGGTCCAGCATCCCCAGGTTGAAGGCGGTGATCGCCTCCTCCTTGATCTGGAGGGCGTCGTGGTAGGCCTCCTGGAAGTTCTTTCGAGAGACCCCGGTGTACGTCTCCCCGAGCTGCTGGATGAGGGAGTGCTCGTTCTCGCTCACCGTGTCCGGGATCCGACCTCTGAGCATCTCGTTGGTGGCGAGGACGTTGTAGACGAGGACCGAGTGATGAGCCACCAGGGCCCGGCCCGACTCGGTGATGATGTCGGGGTGCGGCACGCCGGCCGCGTTGCAGGCCTCCGCGATCTGGCTCACGACGTCGGCTGCGTACTCCTGCAAGGTGTAGTTGACCGAGGAGTGGAAGTTGGTGTGGCTCCCGTCGTAGTCGACACCGAGGCCGCCGCCGCAGTCAAGGTAGCGCATCTTGGCCCCGAGGGCGTGCAGCTCGACGAAGATGCGGCTCGCCTCGCGCAGCGCGTCCTTCACCGCCCGGATGTTGGTGATCTGCGACCCGATGTGGAAGTGCAGGAGCTGCAGGCAGTCGAGCATCCCCGCCGCTCCCAGCTGCTCGACAACGGCCACGATCTCCGCGGTGGTGAGCCCGAACTTCGACCGGTCGCCGGTGGACTCGACCCACTTGCCCGCGCCCTTGGTGGCGAGACGCGCCCGCACGCCGATCACCGGGCGCACGTCGAGCTCAGCGGAGGTGGTGAGGATCGTGTCGAGCTCGCCCAGGCGGTCGATGGTGATGATGACCTGCCGGCCGAGCTTCGCGGCGAGGAGCGCGGTCTCGATGAAGGCGCGGTCCTTGTAGCCGTTGCACAGAACCAGCGCCTCGGGGTTCTCCTGCAGCGCGAGGGCGACGAGCAGCTCCGGCTTGGAGCCCGCCTCGAGTCCGAGGTGGTGCGGGCGGCCGTACTCCATCAGCTCCTGGACGACGTGGCGCTGCTGGTTCACCTTGATCGGGTAGACCGCGCGGTAGACGCCCTCGAACTCGTTCTCCGCGATCGCGTCGCGAAACGCACCCACGAGCTGCTCGATCCGCGTGCGGAGGATGTCGGAGAACCGGATCAGAAGCGGGAGATTGAGGCCCCGACTGCGGAGGTCGTCGATCAGGGCCTTGAGATCGATGGGCTGGGAGTCGGGGCCGGCCGGCGTGACCTGGACGTTGCCGGACTCGTTGATGGAGAAGAAGCCGCGACCCCAGCCGTCGACGTTGTACAGCTCGGTCGCGTCGTTGATCGTCCAGGCCCGAAGCTCCGTGTGCAACTCGCCCTGCCACCTCCTGCGCGGCTCCGCACGCCATTCGAGTGTAGCGTTCCGCTCACGGAAGTCCAGCCGAAAGTGCCGAGCCAACTGCTCAATGACCCCCTACCCTGATCGTTCAACAACCCCCCTCCCTATCCCTCCCCACGCAGGGGGCTCGGGGGACGCGAAGTCGAGCTTGCGAGACGAGCGTCGACCCCGAGTGTACGCCGCGACGCGCGAGCGTCGCCTCCTACAGGCCGGAAGGTCCTTGAGATAGACCGCGAACACCCGCGTGTCCCCAGGGAAGGGACACACAGGCGACGCTGGGCCTGATGGCCAGACGCACCTGCTATCGACCCGCCTGGTTCCACCCTATCCCTCCCCACTCGCCTTAGAGCCCGGCGAGCTCGGCGTCGATGATCTCGGCGAAGTCGGGGAAGGGTCGGGCCCCGGACACCAGCCGGCCGTTGATGAAGTAGGCCGGGGTTCCCGTGACGCCGACCTCGCTGCCGAGGTCGAACTCGGCCGCGATCGCCTCGTCGTGACGATCCGAAGCGAGACAGGTCGAGAAGGCCTTGCCGTCGAGCTTCAGCGATGCCGCCCGTGCCGTAAGGTCGGCATCGTCCAGGGCTCCCTTCTGCGTCATCAGGCTGCGGTGGTAGTCCCAGAAGCGCCCCTGCTCTCCGGCGCAGCGGGCGCCCCGGGCCGCGGGGATGGCGCCGCTGTGGTTGCCGAGCGGGTAGTCCAGATGCACGAGGCGGACCCGCCCTTCGTACTCTTCGAGGATCTGCTCGACGGTGTCCTGGGCCCGGTGGCAGTACGGGCACTGATAGTCCGTGAACTCCACGATCGTGATCGGAGCGTCCGACGCGCCGGTGGCCGGAGCATCGGGAGGGATGTCGACCGCGACCCTCGGGGCGTCGAGGCGAACCGTCACCTCCGCGTCCTCGCGCAGCTCGTCCAGGAAGCTCGCCCGGCCCTCTGCTTCGGCCCGCCCGAGAAGGATCTCCTCGATGCGGGCGAGGGCCTCGGCGCGGCTCTGTCCCTCGAAGCGGTCCCGGTTCTGCGCGTAGAGGCTCGTGATGTACTCCCGCGACGGCACCTCCGCTCGCTGCTCCACCTCCTGCCGCACGAGCTCCTCCGACGAGATCCCACGCTCTCGAGCCGCGGCCTCGACGAGCCGCTCGGCGATGAGGTCGTCGAGGACCCGGCTCCGGATCTCGTACTCCTCCTGCCGCACCCGGGCGAGGGCCCCGGTCGCCTTCTCCTCGAGCTCGGCCCACGTGATCGTCTCTCCGGCCACCTCGGCCACGACGGCGGAGCCGTCCACCGTGGCGGCCGCGGGGACCGGCCGGCCCGGTGCCCGGGACCCGGCCTCCGGGCGGGAGCAGGCGCTCGTGAGTGTGAGGAACGTCGCGGTGAGCAGGGCGGCGGCGCGCAGAGAAGCCATTCGGGAAGGCTAAGCGGGGGGGCGGGGGCCGTCAACCGGCTCCGTGCGGCCGTGCGGGGCGTCACTGTCACGCGCGCAGCCTGTACACGGGGAGGCGGCTGGGGCACACTCTGCCGACGTGGCCTGGACTCGCCGACTGCTCGTCGTCGCCGCCTTGCTCGCGGTCTTCGCCGTCGCTCGGGGCCCCCTTCACCGGGTGACCTGGGCGCTGCCGGTCTCCAACGACGACGCGATCCTGCTTCTCATGGCCCGGCACATCCTCCGCGGCGAGCTGGCGACCACGCTGTGGAACCAGCCCTACAACGGAGCCCTCGACGCCTACCTGCTCGCGCCGGGCCTCGCCCTCGGCCCGCACCAACCGGTCTTCCGCCTCTACGAGCTCGCCTGCGCCCTTCTGCTCGTCGTGCTGGCGGGCCTTCTCGGACGCCAGGTGGGCGGCATGCGCGCGGGGTGGGCGGCGGCGCTCCTGGCCGCCTGGGGCACGCCCTACATGGCTTTGATGACCGCGACCGGTCCTCCGCCCAATTTCCTCATGCCCCTCGTCACCGGCTTCCCACTTCTCGTCGGCCTTCGCGCGCTCGAACGAGACGTGCCGCCGGCGGGACGGGGGGCGATCCTCGGGCTGGGACTCGTCTGCGGGCTGGCGGTGTGGAACTCCTCGCTCGCCGTCCCCGCCTTCGTCGGGATGGGGGCGGGGTTGCTCGTGGCCGGGCTGCGGCCCCGACCGTCCGCTGCCGTCGCCTTCGGGGCGGGGTTGGCCCTCGGCGCGAGCCCTCTGGTCGTCGCCCGGCTCATCGGGGCGTCCGGCGCCCGCGCGGCGACCGCGGCGAGCGCGGTGACCGCCATTCGACCCCGGTGGCTGTGGGGTGAGGGAGTGACCGACCTCGCCCACGCCCTGCGCGGGCTGTCCGGGCTCCAGGTGCCGCTGGTCGTCGACGGTGGGGAGAGGGCCGAGCTCCCCGCCGTGTTGGTCGGCCTCCTGGCCGGGGGCCTTCTGATGGCGCTCGTCACGGGCTCCTGGTCGCGGCGTGCCCTGCCCCTGCTCGGCTGGGCCGGGGCCCTGGCCGGTGCGTTCTGGCTGTCGCGACGCACCGGTCCCGACGAGCTGCGCTATCTGTACGGCCTGAACGCGCCCGGCGCTCGCGCTGGCCGGGGTCGGCCTGGCGCGGGTCTGGTCCTGGCGGCGGCCGGCCGCCGCCGCCGTGTGTCTCGCGCTCCTCATTCCCTGGGGTTGGGGAGTCCGGACTCTCGCGACGCGCTGGAGCGACCCGGCTCACGCCGCCCGGGTCTGGCAGGTGCCATCCCTCGACGCCAGCCTCGCCGCGCTGCGCGCAACCGGGATCCGCAGCGTCTACGCGAGCCTGCAGTTCGCGGGTCGGATCACGCTCGAGTCCGACGGCGAGATCATCGCGAGCCAGGCCTGGAACGAGCGCATCCCGGGCGATCCGCTGCGCTTGCGCGACGAGGTCGACCTGGATCCCGCCCCCGCCTGGACGCTGTCTCCCGTCCTCTCCCGGGGCATGCCCCGCGCCGGTGGATTCCGTGCGCTCGTTGAGTCCACGGCAGGCGCGTCCAGGGAGGAGGAGGCGGGGCCCCTCGTCATCTTCGACCGCTTCCGCTCCCCATACGACGAGTCCCGCCCCGTCCCGGTCGGAGAGATGGCGCTCGAGACCACGAGCGGCATTCTGATCGGGGAGGCGGCGCTCGACCGCGATCCCGCCACCGGCTGGACCGCCGCCGAGGGCCTGGGCCGCGGCGCGGGCATCGTGATGCGCCTGCGGGGCGCCCGGCGGCTCTCGGCCCTTCTCCTTCTCGTGGATCTCGAGGACTCTCCCCTCGCCGTGCCCTGGGCCGCGACGCTCGAGGACGGCGTGATCGTCGCCGAGGGGCCGATCCGGGCCGGGCTCCAGTGGGTGAGTGGGGCACCCCGCGCGGGCAAGCAGGCCCTGCTCGTCGTCCCCGTCGGCGATCGTGAGACGAGCGAGGTGCGGCTCGTCTTCCAGGGCCCGGGGCCCCGGCTCACGATCGCCGAGGCGTTCGCCTACGGACCGGACGAGGCCGCGCGGCCGGATGCGGGCGCGAGGGCGGCCGCTGCCGCGTACGAAGCGGCGCGCACGGGCGATTGGGACGAGGCGGTGCGGCTCTACGCCGAGGCGGTGCGGGTCTCCCCTGAGCGGGCTTCGCACCACGCGGCCTGGACCCGCGCACACTGGCGGATGGCGAAACGCCGCTGGCTCGACGTCGAGAGCCTCGACGACGGGGGCCCCGGGCTGGTCCAGCGGCGTTGATCTAGGACCAGGTGAGGCGGTAGCGGCAGACGCCGCCGCCTTTCGCGCGGCACTCCTCCTCGACGACACGCGGGCTCTCGGCCCCGCACATCTCGAGGGCCCGGCGATACCACCCGACGACCGTCGCGCAGTCGGGGGCGCTGAAGGTCTCCGCATCGTGGGTCGTCAGGACGGCCTCAGTGTCACCCACCTTCTCGTAGTCGCGGTGCCCCTGGTCGTAGTAGAAGGAGTAGACGAGCGGCGCCTTCTCGAGGAAGGCGTGCGGGTCGCCGGCCACGAGGAACCGCCGGTGAACCCCGTCCGGCCCAAGGTTCTTCTCCGCCGAGCCCTCGCCCAGCCTCTCGAAGAACTCGGGCCGGCCCCCTCCCAGCTCGGCGACGATGGCGGCGTCGAGGTTGCGGCCGACGTCGAAGGAATACCAGGAAGAGGCGAGCAGGGATCCGAGGGTCTCCGATCGCCCGGATCCATGCGGTCGAGCACCCTCGAGGCCGCCGTCCGGCGCGATCTCCTCGACCATCGCCAGCCGCGAGCGCAACACACTGCCCTTGATCTTCACCGCTTCGGCCTCTCCCTCATGCCCCGCCGACCGTTGGTCGCGGATCTTAGCGACTCCCCCGCGGGTCGCAAGGGAGCCGGCCCCGTCGAGGCCTGGGCGGGGAGGGACTGGCTACGCCAGCCGGTCGCGCCGGAGCGTGAGCCCGCCGTCCACCGTGATCGTCTGGCCGGTGATGTAGGCGTCGGGCTCGAGCAGGAGGCGGACGACCCGGGCCACGTCCTCGGGCCGGCCGAAGCGGGGGACGACCCCCCGGTCGACGTAGGGGTCGTACTTGCCCCCGTCGATCGACGCCCGGGCCATCCCCACGACGGTGGCCCCCGGGGCGACCACGTTCACCCGGATGTCGGACTCGCCCCCGTACTCCTTGGCGAGGATCCGTGAGGCGTGAAGAAGAGCCGACTTCGGTGCCGCGTAGGCCAGGCTGCCCTCGAACGGGTAGACGCCCTGCATGCTCGAGACGAGCACGATCGAGCCGCGGGTCCCGCGCCGCGACATCTCCTCGGCCGCAGCACGGGCCAGGAGCACCGGGGCCTCGAAGTTCGCGGCGAACGACGCCTGGAGAGCCGGCCCGTCGAGGTCCGCACCCTTGACGCGAGCGGGGTCGCCGGTGAGGGCCACGACGCCGTGGAGCTCTTCCTTCACGGCGAGGGCGGCCTGCAGGTAGCGCTGGCGCACCTCGGCGTCCGCCACGTCGCCCTCCACCAGGTGGACGAGGCCGCCGTAGAGGTCCTGCAGCTTCTGCTGGAAGGCGAGGGCGTGGCCCTTGTTGCTGCGGTACCCGACGACCGGGATCGCACCGTCCTGAAGGAGAAGCGCCGAGATCGCGGCCCCGAGGCCCCCCGCACCGCCCGCGACGAGGACGACGCGGCCGGCGAGGGACTTCGGGTTGAAATCGTAGCGGTATTCCGCGTAGCGGCGGATCCGATCGGGATCCATGTGGCGAGAAGGCATGGTCAATCCCCGAAAAGGCCGCGCAGGTCGTCGACACCGAGGCCGACGAGGGAGTCCACCACGCGGTGCGCGGCCTGGAGTTTCTCCGCGGGGTAGCTGTTGGCGACGCCGACGACCCTCATGCCCGCAGCGAGGGCGGAGGCGATGCCGGGCATCGAGTCCTCGAAGGCGAGGCAGTCCGAGACCGGGAGGCCGTCGGAATGCGCGGCGAGGCGGCGGGCCGCCTCGAGGTAGGGCGCGGGGTCGGGCTTGCTGCGGGGGGCGTCCTCGGCGCCGACGATCGTGACGAACGCGTCGTGGAGCCCCACCCCACGCAGGATCGCGTCGACCTCCTCGTGCCGGGCCCCGGACGCGATCGCCAGCGGAACCTCGGACTCGAGCCCGCGCACGAGCTCTGCCGCCCCGGCGAAGACCGGGATCTCGGGGATCAGCTCCGCGAAGCGGGCGACCTTCTGCGCCGCCAGCCTCTCCACCCGGTCCGGGTCCATGGGCTCGTGGCGGTGCTCGAGGGCGCGGCGGATGGCGCCCCAGTCGTCGTAGGCGAGGAGGCGGCCGAAGTACTCCCCCTCCGTGATCTCTACGCCCTCGGTGAGCAGGACGTCCCGCAGCGAGCGGAAGTGCAGCGGCTCGCTGTCGACGATCACGCCGTCGAAGTCGAAGACGACCGCGCGCAGGCCCAATCGAACGCCTACTTCCGCTCGATCGAGCCGATGAGGCCGTCGAAGGCGCCACTCGCCTCCGCGATCGTCGCCTGGGGCCCGGTGAGCTTGAAGAAGACGTTGCCCTGCGGGGCCTCGACGATCGCGCCCAGGAGCCGGTAGTCTGGCTTCTCCCCCCGCGACTGCATCATGCCGCCGCCGGGGTTGAGGTAGGTCCCTTCGATGTCGACGAGGATCGCCGCGACGCCCCCCACCGTGCGCGTCTTGCTTCGGGGGGTCGGGCTCTCCTTGAACTGTCGCGCCCATCGCTGGACGTTGTCGTCGACACCCCCGCCCTGGCCGGGGCCGAAGTAGAAGACCGCGCACTCGCCAGCCTCGGCTCCGTTCATCCCGGGGACCTGGTAGGTCGCCACCCGCATGGAGCTCCCTCCGCCCTTCGTCCAGCCCGTGGGCACGGTCCATTCGATCCCCGCCGCGGCTCCGGTGCGGGCCGGATCCTTCTCGCCGTGCGACGCGAGCGGCGCCTGGGCGGAAGACGGCGAGGCCACCAGCAAGGACGCAGCGGCGCAGAGAGCGAGTCGGCTGAGCGACATGTGGGCCTCCGTTTGGGTGGATCGGGTCCAGACCGAGGACGCCATTCTATCCGGAGCCGCCCCGCCCCGTCGTCCGCGCTATCATGTCCGCTGCGGCCGCTATGCCCTGTCCCTCCTGTCAGGCCGAGAACCTCACATCGGCACGGACCTGCTTCGCCTGTGGTGCGCCTCTCGAGCCCGGGCTCGCCGGGCTCCTGACCGGCGCCATCTTCGCCTCGCGCTTCGAGATCCTCGGGTCGCTCGGGCGCGGCGGAATGGGAATGGTCTACCGGGCCTGGGATCGCGAGCTGGGGGAGACGGTGGCCATCAAGGTGCTCCGGCCCGACCTGGCCCGCGAGTCCCGCCGCGTCGAGAGGCGCTTCCGCGCGGAGATCCGCCTGGCCCGCCGCGTGCGCCACCGCAACGTGTGCTCGGTGTACGGGGACGGCGAGGACCGGGGGCTCCGCTACATCTGCATGGAGCTCATCGAAGGCGAGAACCTGGCCCGCGTGGCGCGCTCCGCGGGTGGCCTCGCCGACGCAGACGCCTGGGAGGTGGTCCTTCAGGTGGCGGACGGCCTGCAGGCGATCCACCAGGCCGGGGTCGTTCACCGGGACCTGAAGACCGCGAACCTGATGCGGGATCGGGAGGGTCTGGTCCGGGTGATGGACTTCGGCATCGCCAAGCACCACCTGGGAGGAGCGGGCGGGCACACGATCACCGCCAGCGGGGCCCTGATGGGCACCCCGGAGTACATGAGCCCCGAGCAGCTTCGTGGGGAGCCCACGGATTTTCGGAGCGACCTCTACTCCTTCGGTATCGTGATCTACGAGCTGTTCACGGGCTCGCTGCCTTTCCGGGGGGACACGCCGGTCGCCACCATCCTCCGACAGCTCCAGGATGCGCCGAAGCTGGACGTTCCGCGGCTCCCGCCGTCCCTGCGCCCGGTGCTGCGCCGCGTCCTGGCGAAGGCCCCGACGGGACGCTTCGCGACCGCCGACGAGCTGGCCGAGGCGCTGCGGGCGGCCCGCGTCGCCCCTCGCGGTCAGGGGACGAGCCCCCAGGACACCTCGCACCGTGACGCGGCGAGCGTCCCGCAGGAGACGCGCCCGCTCCCGCCCCACTCACCCCCCGAGCGCGCGCCCGTTCTCCGGATCGCCGCCGGTCTGGCCGGCGTAACCGCCCTCGCCGCTCACCTGCTCAACGCGGGCGGCGTGGCCGGGGCCGCACCCATGGTCCTGCCTTCCCCCGCACCCATCGGGTCCGAGAGCAGCCTGCCCACCCTTCAGGCAGCGAGACCTCCGTCCTCGTTGGTCCCGGCGTCCCGAGCGCTCGTCCACGCTCAGCCGGTGGCGATTCCCGACCTCGTTGCCAGCCCTTCGCCCCCGCCCGATCCCGCGGTGGCCGAGCCGGTGCTCGTGTACCCGCCCTCCAACCACGTCGTCGCGGTCGAGCCGCACCGCGTCTACGAAGAGGACGAGGTCGACGTTCCTCCGCGCCGCGTCCAGGGGAAGAGCGCCCCCTACCCGAAGTGGGGGCCCGAGCTCTCGCGCGGGCAGCGGGTCTCGATCCTGGCCAGCTTCGTCGTCAACGAGGACGGCGACGTCACCGACATCCGCGTTGAGAAGGGCGGGGGTGCCCTCGAGGCGGTGCTCGTCGAGATCAGCCGCTGGAAGTACGAGCCGGGCCTGAAGGGCGGCGTCCCGGTCAAGGTGCGCGTCCTCGCGAAGCACACCTTCATCGGGGGCTGACCGACCGGTTGCAGGAGGTCCGATGAAGTCCCACACCGTTCACCTGACCCTCAACGTTCCGGCCCGGATGGACTTCGTGAACATCACGGGCGAGGTCGAGGGGGTGGTTGCCCAGAGCAAGGTCCGCGAGGGTCTCTGCCTGGTCAACGCGATGCACATCACCGCGTCCGTCTTCATCAACGACGACGAGCCGGGGCTGCACGAGGACTACAAGCGCTGGCTGGAGCAGCTGGCCCCCTTCGATGCCAGCCCCGGCCGCTATCACCACAACCGCACCGGGGAGGACAACGGCGACGCCCACCACAAGCGCCAGATCATGGGCCGCGAGGTCGTGGTGGCGGTCACCGAGGGCAAGCTCGACTTCGGCCCCTGGGAGCAGATCTTCTACGGCGAGTTCGACGGCCGGCGGCCCAAGCGCGTCCTCGTCAAGGTGATCGGCGAGTAGGCCTACCAGAGGTCCTCGCTCTCGCCAGCGCGGTGATTCTCGAAGCGGGCGAGGACGAAGAGAAGATCGGAGAGCCGGTTCAGGTAGACGACGATGCGCGGGTCCACCTCCGCCTCGTGGGAGAGGGTCACCACCGACCTCTCGGCGCGGCGGCAGACGGCTCGGGCGAGGTGGAGGAGGGAGGCCACGGGCGCGCCCCCGGGAAGCACGAATGCCCTGAGAGGAGGCAGCCTCGCCTCGCGGGTGTCGATGGCCTTCTCCAGCCGCCGCACGCGAACGGCGGGGAAGGCCGCCTTGGGCCGTCGGGAGGCGACCTGACGGCTGGGGTCGGCGAGCTGGGCCCCGATCGAGAAGAGGTCGCGCTGGACACCGACGAGGAGCCGGGCAAGATCGGCCTTCGGGGCGTGCGCTCGTGCCGCGCCGAGCGCAGCGTTCAGCTCGTCCACGTCGCCGTAGGCGACGACGCGGGGGTGATCCTTGGGGACCCGCGTCCCGCCCAGCAGGCTCGTCTGGCCGAGATCCCCCGTCTTCGTGTAGATCTTCAGGGCCTCATTCCTCGTCGAAGGCGGCGACCACGGTGGCCGGGGTGCCCTCGACGTCCAGCTCCGTTCCCGGGGCGGAGTGACTCCGGTGGACGAACGCCATGGCGATCGGCCCGTACCGCGGCGAGGTGGCGGTGGTGGTGAGACGCCCCACGACTTTGTCCGCGCCGCGCACGGTGGTGCCCGGCGCCCGCGGCGTGGCGAGACGCAGACGGCGCAGGGCCTTGTTGACGTTTCCGCCGCGCGCCTCGAGACGGGCGACGACCTCCTGGCCGACGTAGCAGCCCTTGGTGGGGGAGTGGCACTCGGCGAGAAGCCCGGTCTCGTGGAGCAGGTTCTCCTCGGTGACGTCGATCCCATACCAGGGCCGCAGGTCCTCGATGCGCCGCGCGTCCAGGGCGTCGCGTCCGACTGGCCGAGCGCCGGCGGTCCTCAGCGCGTCCCACACCGCGGTCGCCACGTCCGGGGACACGTGGAGCACGAAGCCGCCGCCGGGGAGGTCTCCGGCCCGCGCCACGAGGACGTTCCGTCCCCCCAGGGTCGCGCGGGCGTGGTCCCCTGGCTCCGAGCGGGGGCTCGAGGTCCTGCCTCCGCAGCAGCCCGGCCGCACCGATGCCGACGAGGCCGACGACTACGGTCGGCGACACCCCGAAGCGGACCGGCGCGGCCACGCGGTGGTGCTCGAGCGTCTGCTGGAGGAGGTCGAGCCGATCCTCGTCCGTCTCGAGGTGGACGACGTCCTTCTCCACGAGGGCGCGGACGAGGAAGCGCAGATGCCCCTTCGCGTTCATGAGCGCGGCCCGGCAGCCCTGGCCGGGTTGGCATCCGGCGATGTCGTTGCTGAGCATGCCCTGCAGGAACTCCAGGCGCTTGGGCCCGGAGGCCTCGAGCACACCGCGCTCGGCGAGGTCGACCAGGCCGGACCCTTCGAGCGCCGCCGCGTACTCGCCCGCCGCGTCCCCATAGGACGCCGGCACGGTTCGGCCGTGCCGCTCGTCGAACACCGCGCCCGCGGCGACGTGGGTGTCGTGCAGCGGTGATGACCCGGCCGGAGGCATGGCACCTCAGTCTAACCGACTCGCCGTTGGCCCACCGGCATGGCACCATGGCGGGGTGGTGGTCTCGCCCATCGGCCGATGCCCGCCCACCGTCCATGCGGGGGCCGGAGCCGCTGACCCCGATCCGAGGCAGACCCCGTCGATCCTCGCTGGCGTCGCTGTTGAGGCCGCGACTGGAGGGCTGCCCCAAAGGACGTCGGATCGGGGCTAGAATGGCGGACTGATTCTCTGCATCAATCTTGGAGCTTCGAAACCCGACATGCACAACAGATCCTCGAGCAGGAGCCCGCGGTGCCGCGGCCTGGGCCTCACCGCCGTCCTGCTCGGCGCTTTCTTCCTCCCGTCCTGCGGCGACACCACGACCAACCTACCGGGCGCTGCCCGGGCGGCGATGGTCGTTTCCGTGACACCGAATCCGGTCATCGGCGTTCAGCAGCTCACGGGCTCGGTCAGCGCTGGGTACGTCGTGAACGTCCGTGAGGTGGCCGGCCTCGGCGGCGAGATCCAGTTCGTCAACTCCACGGTCTTCGACCCCGAGACCGGACGCCAGGCCGCCGTCAACTACTTCGACTCGGCCGACCTCGTCGTCTTCGTCGGCACCAACCGCATCGAGGCGCAAGGCGAGCTCGACATCACCCAGACCGCCAACTACTCGCTGCCCGATTTCCGCGTGAACGCAGACCTCACCGTGGCCGTCCAGCTCCTGGACGATCGGGGCAGCGTGGTCAACCAGTCGATACTGGTTCCCATAATCCCCCCGCCGGCGGAATAGGGTCTGTGGGCGGGCGTTCGGCGGGCATTCTGCTCCACCCGACCGGCCTGCCCGGTCCGCACGGCATCGGTGAGCTCGGGCCCGAGGCGACCGCCTTCCTCGACTTCCTGGCCGAGGCCGGCCAGAGCCTGTGGCAGGTCCTCCCCCTCGGACCCACCGGCTACGGCGATTCACCGTACCAGTGCTTCTCCGCCTTTGCCGGCAATCCACTGCTGACGAGCCTCGAGCGATTGCGTGACGCCGGTTTGCTGGACGATGCCGACCTGAAGCCGGGAGAGGCCCTCCCTCGGAACGACGTCGATTTCGGGGCGGTGATCGAGTTCAAGCGGCCGCTGCTCGCGAAGGCCCACGCCGCGTTCGAGAGCGAGGCCGCGCCCGAGCACCGTGAGGCCCTGGAGAGCTTCCGCGTCTCGCAGGAGGGCTGGCTCCCCGACTTCGCGCTGTTCACGGCGCTGAAGCGCGCGAGTGGCGGCGCCCCCTGGCATCAGTGGGACCCTCCGCTCGCCCGGAGGGACCCGTCGGCGCTCCAGAAGGCCCGGGCCGATCTGGCCCGGGACGTGCGGGGCGTGGAGTTCGAGCAGTGGCTCTTCTTCTCGCAGTGGGCGGAGCTGCGGGCCGAGGCGCGGGGGCGGGGCATCCGCATCATGGGGGACATCCCGATCTTCGTCTCCCACGACAGCGCCGACGTCTGGGCTCACCCCGAGCTGTTCCACCTCACCGAAGAGGGGCAACCGGCGCTTCAGGCGGGGGTGCCCCCCGACTACTTCAGCGCCACCGGCCAGCTCTGGGGCAATCCTCTCTATCGCTGGGACGAGCTGGCGCGCACCGGCTACGCCTGGTGGATCGACCGCCTCCGGGCCGTGCTGGGCCTCGTCGACGTGGTGCGGCTCGACCACTTCCGCGGGTTCGAGGCCTGCTGGGAGGTGCCGGGCGGCGACCTCACCGCGAAAAACGGCCGTTGGGTGAAGGGCCCGGGAGCGGCGCTCTTCGAGACCCTCGAGGCCACGCTGGGGTCTCTCCCGATCGTCGTCGAGAACCTCGGCTTGATCACGCCCGAGGTGGAGGCGCTGCGCCGGCAGCCTCGGCTTCCCGGGCATGGCGATCCTCCAGTTCGCGTTCGGCAGCGACGATGCCACCAACGACTTCCTGCCCCACAACTACTCGCGCGAGGTCGTGGCCTACACCGCCACCCACGACAACGACACCGTGGTCGGGTGGTGGACCGGCGGGGTGGGCGACTCGACGCGCTCCCCCGAGGACGTCGAGCGCGAGCACGCCCGGGCGCTGGCCTACGTGGGCGGCGACGGCAGCGCCATTCACTGGGACTTCATGCGAACGCTGTACGTGTCGGTCGCTGACACCGTCATCGTGCCCCTCCAGGACGTGCTCGGCCTCGGAAGCGAGGCCCGTATGAACCTGCCCGGTCGCCCCGACGGCAACTGGCGCTGGCGCTTCGCCGCCGCCGATCTCACCCCCGACCTGCGGCAGCGGCTGCGCGCCCTGACCGCCGTCTCGGGGCGTCTCCCCGCGGGCAGCGAAGGGGTCGGCTCCTCCGCGGTGTTCACCGCCCCGTAGACACCGCAGCTCCGAATGGGGGTGACCATGTCCCCGGCTGGTCCCAGCGAACGATGCTCTTGATCTTCTTGGTATAGTTCATGAGGAATTCTGATCGCTAGGGCCGGAGGTGACACCATGGAGCTCTCCCAACTCCGCACGTTCCGGGTCGTCGCCGAGACCCTCAACTTCACGCGTGCCGCCGGGAGGCTGGGGCTCACCCAGTCCGCGGTGAGCCACCAGATCAAGTCGCTCGAGACCGAGCTCGGTGAGCCGCTGTTCATCCGCGCCAAGCGCGGGGTCAAGCTCTCGTCCGCCGGGCAGTCCGCGCTCGGGCACGCGGTGCGGATCCTCGACGAGGCCGAGGCCCTGCGCGAACGGGTTGGGGGCGGGGAGCACTCGCCCGCGGGTCGCGTGCGCGCCGCCGCGGCCACCCAGGCCTTCGTGCACCTGTTCGCCCCGCTGTTCGAGGCCTTCATGCGCGAGCAACCGCGGATCGACGTCTCGTTCCGCACGACGGCCAGTACCGATCAAACGGTGGCCGAGATCCTCAACGGGGTGGCCGACGTGGGCTTCGCCTCGCTCCCCGTCTTCTCACCTGCCCTCAAGATCACGAGCCTCTTCGAGGACGAGCTCATTCTGGTCGTGGGCCATAGCCATCGCTTCGCCGGAAAGGCCCACGTGAGCCTCGACCAGATGCAGGAGGAGCGGCTCATCCTCTTCGAGCTGGGGGGCTCGATCCGGCGCGCCACCGACCAGTTCTTCAACAAGGTCGGGTTTCGCGCGTCCCTCGCCCTCGAGTCCAACGATACGGCGTTCATCAAGCTGATGGTGGAGCGGGGCCAAGGCATCTCCCTGCTGCCGGCCTGGGCGGTCGGCGACGAGGTGGCGTGGGGCTGGCTCGCCAAGCTCCGGATCGAAGGCCACGAGCTGAAGAGGACGGTGGCCGCGATCTCGCTCGCCCGCTTCCAGCCCGCGGCCACGCGGGCCTTTCTCGAGTTCATGCTCCAGCGGCGCGAGGAGCTCCAGAAGCTAGCGGAGGGAGCAACGCACGTCCACGAGCTGCGGCCGGCACCGCGGGGCAACCGGCGTCGCTGACAGGGCCGACGGCCCATTCAGTTCGCCAACGGCACCGCACTACGCGGAGCTCGATTCCGCCACAACACCGGGACCGCGCATCGACGAGGCGAAGGAACGGCTGACGTGATAGCATCCGCGTCGATCGCTCCACGATGAGAACCCGCGTGCGACGCCCCCGCGCCCTCGTTGTCATTCTCCTCCTGGCGGTGCCCCCCGCGGGCGCGCCCCAGGCCGAGTCGGAGGCGCCGCTCGCCGAGGCGGGCGGGACCGGGCTTGCCGGCGAGTGGGCCGGGTCGGCCATTCTCACCAACGACTGGCCGGGGCACCCCTGTCGCTACGAGGGCTCCGACCAAGAGGCCTCGGTGCGTCTCGAGCTCTCCCCCGAGGAAGGTGGCCTCAAGGGCTCGGTGGCCATCGATCTGCCCCCGGCCGGGGGCTCCGGGTGCCCGCCCCTTCGCAAACGCTACCTGGTGACCGAGGTCGTGCTCGCCGAGGGCGCGGTCTCCCTCACCGATTCCGGCGGGCACGACTGGGATCTCTCGCTCCTGCGGGAGAGTCGTGAGCTGCGCGGGATGATGGCGTGGCAGCAGGGTGCGGCAGACGAGTCGCTGGCCGGGGGCTTCGCCTTCCCCGACGGGACGAAGCCGCGCTCACGCCTGAGCGGAGAGGTCCGGCTGGCGAGGGCGCCTGCCGCGGAGGTGGATGAGGTCGCGGTCGCGGTCGAACAGACGACCAGCGGGGGGCAGCACCTCAAGCACCTGGGCGCGGTCCTCGGCGCCATGGCGGTGGGAGGGGCCGCGCTCTACGGCGTCAACCAGCTCGGACAGGGCAGCTCCGAGCAAGGCACGATCACCTGCTCGCCGCGATGGTGCGTCGTCGGCGCGCCCGGCGAGCCCTGCTTCTGTGAGGGCAACGTGGTCTCCGGGCAGGACTGCGGGGACACCGAGACCGGGATCCCCATTGGGGGAAACTGCGATTTCCCCACGATGCCCTGCGAGGCCCTTCTCTCCTGCAACAGCAATCTCTGCGAGGACCGCTTCGGCCGCTGTCCCTTCAACTGAACTCTCGATGAAGCCGTTCCGTGCCCCCCGTTTGGTTGACCGGACCCCCGCAACCTCAGCGACCACTGAGAAGCAACGACCTCGACGCCGGGTCCGTCGAGGAGTAGTCTTGGGTGCGGCGGGACGAGTCGGCGGCAAGACTGGAACCGGAGGGTTGGGATGAAGACCAGGAGCCTCGGCCTCACCATCGGCATCGCCTTCGCGGTCGCCCTCGCCGGCTGTTCGAGCAAGCCGAAGGCGCCGGAGCGCGACACGCTCCTCGCCCAGCTGCAGCAGGAGGCGGAGGCGCTCAGGGCCGCGAACGAGAACCAGGACACCTCCATCGGGGTCAGCACCACCTGGACGATCGAGTCCGTCGACGTGATGGAGCCCCCGGAGGGCACCGACGCGCCGACGCGGGGCACGATCCGCTTCCGGATCCGCGCCGAGACGAAGGACATGGATGGTGAGGTGCAGGTCGACGAGTTCGGCAAGCAGTTCGACTACACCTTCAACACCACCCTCCAGAAGTGGATCTTCGACTACAAACCATCCTGAGAGCACCAACCTTGGGCGTAGCTCTCAGGATCCTCCGTTGGTCGTCCACGCCCCGCTCCGCGGGCCCCTGGCGCGCCCGGTGCCGGCGCCGCGATGATCCTGTTCTCGTGGTCCCTTGCCCGGGCCATCGGCTCCAGGCGGCGCCCAGCTCGGGATGACCGATTGAGCTTCACCCCAATGCGTCGAACGTCGGCTTGAGAGCGGGGTAGAGCTCCCGGTACCGCGGGAAGAGGGCCTCGTAGGCCTCCGTCC
Organism: uncultured Acidobacteriota bacterium; assembly: GCA_963700695.1. Lineage (GTDB taxonomy): Bacteria > Acidobacteriota > Vicinamibacteria > Fen-336 > Fen-336 > JAJDNS01. The sequence continues at coordinate 257,020 of CAVOYO010000012.1, forward strand.
ATTCCGACACGGGCTCGTCGCGGCCCGTCACCTGGATCGTGGCATCGCAGGCCGCCTCGACGTTCGGCCAGGCTCCGGCCCCGACCGCGCCCAGGAGCGCCGCACCGTACGCTGCGCCTTCCGTGCTCGTGACCGTGACCATCGGCAGGCCGAGGGCGCTCGCCACGATCTTCCGCCAGAGGGCGCCCTTGGCCCCGCCGCCGGCGATGCGCACCTCCTTCACGGCCCCGAGGCCCGCCCCCTGCAGGAGCGCGAAGCAGTCCTTCATCGAGAAGGCCACGCCCTCGAGCACGGCGCGGGTCAGGTGAGAGCGGTCGTGCCTGAGAGTCAGGCCGACGAAGCTCCCGCGGGCGAGGGGATCGGGATAGGGCGTGCGCTCGCCCGAGAGGTAGGGCACGAACACGAGGCCCTCGCTCCCGGCCGGGGCCTTCTCGGCCTCCGTCACGATCGCATCGAAGCTGTCGTTCGGCGTGAGGGTGTCGTGGTACCACTGCAAGCTGCCCGCCGCGGCCAGGGTCACGCCCATGAAGTGCCACTTCCCGGGAACGGCGTGGCAGAAGGCGTGGAGACGTCCCTCCGGTTCGACGAGCGGTGCGTCGGTGGTCGCGAAGATGACGCCGGACGTGCCGAGCGTGAGGGAGACGATGCCGGGACGGACGGCACCCGCTCCGACGGCCCCGGCCGACTGGTCGCCACCCCCGGCCATGATCGGCGTTCCTTCGGCCAGCCCGGTCTCGGCGGCCGCCTTCGCGGTGATCTTGCCGGTGACGGCAGGCCCCTCGAACGTCGGCGGGAGCCAGTCCTCGGGAATCTCCAGGCGATCGAGTACCGTCTTCGACCAGTCTCGCGCCTTCAGGTCGAAGAGGATCGTCCCCGATCCGTCCGCCTTGTCCATCGCCGCCTCGCCAGTGAGGCGGAGGCGCACGTAGTCCTTCGGGAGGAGGACCAGCTTCGCCTTCGCATAGACCCTCGGCTCGTTGTTGCGCACCCAGAGGATCTTCGGCGCGGTGAAGCCCGTGAGCGCGACGTTGCCCACCTCCTGGATCAGCTCCGCCCGGCCGACACGACGCTCGATCTCCTCACACTCCGCCCCGGTGCGCTGGTCGTTCCACAGGATGGCGGGCCGCAGGACATCGTGGTCGGCGTCGAGCAGCACCAGGCCGTGCATCTGGCCGGTGAGGCCCACCGCCGCCACGTCCTCGCCCTTCGCCCCGGCGTCGGCCAGGGCTTTGCGGACGGAGGCCACGGTGCCCGTCCACCACTCGTGCGGGTCCTGCTCGGACCACAGGGGCTTCGGGGTCTGGAGAGACAGGGCGGTGGTGGCGCTGGTGGCCACCTGGCCTTTCTCGTCGATCAGGAGGGCCTTGGCCCCGGTGGTGGAGACGTCGACGCCCAGGAACAGTCGTCGCATGTGGGTTCTAACGCGCTGGATTCTACCTTCTCCCGCCCTCGTCGCGGTAGAGAGCGGGCGGTGTGAGAGTGGGGCCCTCGCGTGTCGCCTTCCGGAGGAACACGCGCCGTACCCCTTCCAGGGCGTGTTCGGCGGGTTGAATGATGGACTGGACCCCGGCGACCGGTTCGGTCCAAGATGACCGGGGCGCGGTCGGGAGGTTCCGGTGATCGCTCGTTCTCACGCTCGACGAATCGCGTACCTGTCGTTCGCCCTTCTTCTCGCCGGCGTCGGTCCGGCGCTCGGACTCTCCTCGGAGAGATCACGCCTCGTCGAGGCTCTGGCCCTTCGCGAGGGGATGCACGTCGCCGACGTCGGGGCCGGCGACGGAGAATGGACGGAGCGCCTCGCGCGGGAGGTCGGCACCGCGGGGCGCGTGTATTCTACGGAGATCGAGGCCGACGACGTGAAGGAGATCCAGGCGCGCGCGCACCGGGCCGGCCTCGACAACGTCACCGCCATCCTCGGTACGGAGACGGACGCCAGGCTGCCCGACGGGTGTTGCGAGGCGGTCCTCCTTCGCATGGTCTACCACCACTTCACCAACCCGGCGCCGATGCGAGCCAGCCTCCGGCGCGCCCTTCGCCCGGGCGCTCGGCTCGCGGTGATCGACCTTCGGCCGCGACGGGACTGGCGCGACCTGCCCGGGGTCCCGGATCGCGGCGGGCACGGGATCCGCATGGACGAGCTGGTAGAAGAGATGACGTCCGACGGCTTCGAGGTCGTCGCGCGCCACGATGACTGGAACGGGTCGGGCGACCGATACTGCGTGGTCTTCCGCCGGGCGGACGGCCCGGGAGTGACCGGGGGCAACCGGTGGTGTGGCGACGGAACGCTGACAGGGGAGGGACGATGAGACTCGACACGATGCTGACGGTGCCCGCGCTGGCTCTCGTCCTGGGGGCCTGCACCGCCCCGGCGCCGGAGCCCGAGGAGCCGACCGGACCGGCGAACGGCTCTTTCACGGCCTCGCTGAACGGGTTCCAGATCCACTACGAGGTCCACGGGGAGGGACCGGTCCTGATGACCCTCCCCAACTCCTGGGGTCTGTCGCTCGAGGGGCTGCGGGCGATGTACCGACCCCTCGAGGAGCGGCTGACGATGGTCTACTTCGATCCGCGGGGGATGGGGGGCTCCGAGGCCGTCCGCGAAGACGCGGACCGGGGCCTGGCCGCGGTCCGCGTGGACTTCCAGGCGCTGCGCGAGCACCTCGGCCTGGAAAAGGTCAACGTCATTGGGTGGTCCAACGGCGCGGTCAACCTCATCTGGCTGGCCCACGAGCATCCGGAGACCTTGTCCTCGGCGATCTTCCTGCATGGGTTCGCGAGCTTCACCGGGGAGGACGCAGGGCTCCTGCAGGAGACTCACCCGGAGTTGATGGCGGTGTACGCCTCGTTCATGGAGGAGATCGCCGAACCCGGCTTGTCGGTCGAGGAGAAGACGGCCAAGCAGAGGAAGATGTGGCTGGAGGAGTACTTCCCGATGCTGTTCGCCGACCCCGAGGCCGGGAAGGCGGCCCTCGTCCAGATCTTCGGCGAAGCCGAGTTCAGCTGGCCCCACGCCGAGTACGCCAACCAGGAGGCCCCCACGTTCGACGCGCGCGACGTGCTCGCCGAGATCCCCGTTCGGAGCCTCGTGATCGCCGGGGCCCACGACATGCTTCCCCCGGAACGAACGAAGGTCCTCCACGACGGTCTGCCCGAGTCGGACTTCGTGGTCTTCGAGAAGAGCGGCCACTTCGCGCCGGTGGAAGAGCCGACCGCCTTCGAGGCGGTCGTGTTCAACTTCCTCGGGGTGTGGTCGCCACCGGTGTCCTAGCCGATTCCCGGTGAGCGAGCACGGCGGAGCCCGCAAGGTTCCCGAGCCGCCGCGCCGTTGACCGCATTGAGCTCGAGATGGCGGTGCCGGCGCGCCCTCTCGATCCCGTCGCCCCGAGGTATCTTCGAAGGCTCGGACCGTGGAGCCGCGGACCGACAGCCTCATCATCCGCTGCTGACGCCGGGGAGGGTGGTCGTGTTTACGGGGCGGCGAGGGCAGCCTCGAGCATGGCCGCCAGCCGCTCGTAGCTCGTCGCGCCGAGCCAGCGATCGACCTCGCTCCCGTTCTTCACGACGATGAACGTCGGCCAGCCGAGGATGTTCCAGGCACCCACGAGCGGGACCTCGGTCTGCACGTTCACCTTGCCGACCAGCGCGCGATCCGCGAAATCGACGGCCAGCCGCTCCACGATGGGTTCCATGGTGCGGCAGTGGCTGCAATTCGTCGCGTAGAACTCCACGAGACTCACCCCGTTCGCCCGCAGGACCTGCTCGTCGAAGGTGCCGACCTCGAGCACGACGACCGCGCTCGGCCCAGGTGCGGGCGTGGGGGTGGCCGCGGGAACGCTCGCCGCGCTAGGGGAGCCGCCGCCACCGCCGCAGGCGGAAAGGAGCAGGCCGGCGGCCAGCAGGACCGCCGTTGTTCCTACCCCCGCTCGCCGTCTCGTCCCGGCCACTGCCTCGCCTCCTCGCTGGACTGCTCCCCATCCTAACCTCTTCTCCCGCATCCCGCCGCTGTCCATCTGCCTCTTGCAGGCGCCGGCGCGGTGGGTGTACACAACGGGGGCCACACAGGGAAGAGGAGGGGACGATGGCGCGCATTGGGGCGGCGGTGATCGGGGCGGGCTTCATGGGCGGCGTGCACACGGAGGGCCTTCGCCGAGCCGGCGTCGAGGTCGTGGGCGCCCTCGGCGTCTCCGCGGAGGAGACCGCGGGCTTCGTGAAGGCGCAGGGCATCCCGAAGGGGTACGGCTCTGTGGAGGAGCTGCTCGGCGACTCCGCGGTCCAGTCCGTCCACGTCGTGACCCCGAACCGCCTCCACCACGGTATGGCGAAGGCGGTCCTCGAGGCCGGCAAGCACGTCGTCTGCGAGAAGCCGCTCGCGATGAACTCGAAGGAGACGGCCGAGCTCGTCGCGCTGGCCGGGAAGCACTCGAAGCAGGCCGCCGCGGTCAACTACAACATCCGCTTCTACCCGCTCTGCCTCGAGGCCCGCGAGCGGGTCCGCGGGGGGGAGATCGGCCAGGTCCATCACGTGGCCGGCAGCTACGTCCAGGACTGGCTGCTCCTCGACACCGACTACAACTGGCGCGTCCTCGCCGAGGAAGGGGGGGAGCTGAGGGCGGTGGCCGACATCGGGACCCACTGGCTGGATCTCGTGCACTCCATCACCGGCCTGGAGGCCGAGGCGGTCTGCGCGGACCTCATGGTCGTCCACCCCATCCGCCGCCGCCCGACCGGCGAGGTGGAGACCTTCACCGGCAAGCTCGGGAGCGAGGCCGACACCGAGCCCGTGAAGATCACAACCGAGGACTACGGCAGCATCCTCCTGCGCTTCAAGGGCGGGGCGAAGGGCACGCTGTGGGTCTCCCAGGTCACCGCGGGACGGAAGAACTGCCTCCGCTACGAGCTCGCGGGCGAAAAGGCGGCCCTCGAGTGGATCAGCGAGAACCCCGAGGTGCTCTGGATCGGCCGGCGCGGCGGACCCAACGAGATCTTGATGCGCGACCCGTCTCTCCTGTCCCCGGCCGCCCGGGCCGCGGTCGGGGTGCCCGGCGGCCACGCCGAGGGCTACGCCGACACCTTCAAACAGCACTTCCGGGCTTTCTACGGCTACGTCGAGAAGGGGGACTTCTCGGCCCCGCCGCCGTTCGCCACCTTCCAGGACGGGCACCGCGAGGTCGTTCTGTGCGAGGCGGTCCTGGAGAGCCACCGCAAGGGCGGCTGGGTCGACGTCCGCTAGCCTTCTTCGCCCGCCCCCTCGTCGCCCGTGTCCTCGTCGAGCTCCCGGATCTTGATGTTCCGGAACCAGAACTCGCTCCCGTGGTCCTGGATCACGATGCGTCCGGTCCCGGCCAGCCCGTAGTCCGGTGCCCCGGTCCACTTTCCGGAGTCACGAAGCGTCTTCCACTCGTCGGTCCAGCGCTCGAACTCGAGGATCTTCCTGCCGTTCAGCCAGTGCTCGACGTGCGGGCCGTTGACCAGGACCTTCGTGGTGTTCCACTCTCCGACCGGCTTCAGCTCCTTCTGGTCGTCGGCGTCGTGCATCGCGTAGTTGGCGCCGGTCTTCTGCCACTCCTCCAGCTCGTCGGGAAAGTCGATGTCGTCGATGAGCTGGTACTCGGGGCCGGTCTTCCAGGCGGTGTCGTACTTCGGGTCCTCGATCACCCCGTACATGAGACCGCTGTTGCCCCCCGTGGTGGCCTTCCAGTCGATCCTGATCTCGAAGTTCGTGTACTCCCCGTCGGTCGCCAGGTCGACACGCTGGTCGCTGCCGTAGTTGCCCTCGGTTCCCTCGGTCTTGAGGGCGCAGTCCTCGATCGACCAGGCCTCGAGGTCCCCCTGGTTGTACCCGTGCCATCCGTCCATGGTCTTTCCGTCGAACAGGAGCTTCCACCCTTCGGCCTTCTCCGCCTCGGTGACGGTGTTCAGGCCGCTGCAGGGATCGACGGCCGTCGTCTGCTGCTCTTGCGGTTTCTTGGCCAGCGCGCAGGCTGTCGAGAAGGTGAGGGCACCCGCCATCAGACAGTAGGTCACACGTGCGCTCATGAGCTGTCCTCCCCAGGCCGCCCCAGCCGAGGCGAAGCAAGAGTGGATCCGCGCTCGCTGTTGCGGCCACCGGCAAGCACGGCGGCTCCCTCCCGGGCGAATGGGAGCGCCGCGGCCCGGCCCATCCCACTCGTGGCCCCGGTGACGATGGCGGCCTTCTTCTGGAGCTTGCTCACCTCATTGTCCCCGTGCCGTCCTTCCATTCCCGCGCGTGAGATCGGCGCTGGGACACTACCCTCGGGGGGCGATGGGCGTCAATTACTGCTGAGGGCGAGCAGACGACCCGTCACCCAGAGCCCGGGGCGGGGCAGGGCGCAAAGCTCTCATCCTCGACCGGCAGTCGACACGCCACCGCTCGGGGAGCCGGGGTGATAGGCTCCGATCCGTGGCTCACCGCCTGGTCCTGCTGATCTTCCTGGTCTCCGGCGCCGTGGGCCTGGGCTACCAGGTCCTCTGGAGTCGCTATCTCCTCCAGTTCATCGGGGTCAGCGCCTACTCCTACGCCACCGTCCTCGCCTCCTTCATGGCGGGCCTGGCCCTCGGGAGCGCGCTCCTGGGACGTCTGGCCGATCGCGTCAAGAGCCCCCTGCGCCTCTTCGCAATCCTCGAGGCCGGTGTGGGGCTTTACGCGCTGGTCTACCCGCACCTGAGCGAAGCGGCTTCGGCGCTCTACTCGGGGCTGGTGAGCTTCACCCCGGAGCGGGCGGGCGCCGGCCACGCGTTGTGGGCCAAGGCCCTGGTCGCCGGCCTCCTGCTGCTCGTTCCCACCACGCTGATGGGCGGCACCTATCCGGCGCTGGTGCGTCACTGCACCGACCACCTGAAACACGTGGGCCGAATCGCGTCTCAGCTCTACGCCGTCAATGCCCTGGGGGCGGTTGGGGGGGCCCTGCTCATGGCTTTCACGGTCATGCCCGCCCTGGGCATGAGGCTGAGTCTGGTCGTCCTCGCCCTGGCGAACGGCCTCGTGGCGGCGGGAGCACTGCTCCTGGCCCGGGGGGGGGGCCAGCCGACTGAGGCGCGCGCCGCTCCGGATGGGATCGACGCCGGGGAGTCCGGACCGCTCCTCACGCGGCTCGAGGTGCGGATCGCCCTCGCGCTGATCCTGGTCGAGGGTTTCCTGGCCTTCACGCTGGAGATTGCCTGGACCCGCTACTTCAGCGTCGTGCTCGGCTCCAGCACCTACTCCTTCGCGCTGGTGCTCGCCGCGTTTCTTGCGGGGATTGCCCTCGGGAGCGCGTGGCTCTCGCGCTCCGAAGCGGCCCTGCGCCGGCCGCTGTGGTTCTTCGGCTGGACGCAGGTGCTGGCCGGCCTCTCGGTCCTGGCGCCGCTGGCCTTGTACCCGTACCTCCCCTGGTTGCTCCTCAACCTCGGGACGCTGTTCTCCGACCAGTCCTCGGCGTTCTTCCTGTACGCGGGGTGCCAGCTGCTCGTGTGCTTCCTGGTCATGCTCCCCCCCACCGTCCTCATCGGCATGGCACTGCCGCTCCTGGTCAAGGGTCTGGCCCGCGACCTCGCCCGCCTCGGCGGCGACACCGGTCGCGTCTACGCGTGGAACACCTGGGGCAACGTGGCGGGGGCGCTGCTCGCCGGCCTCGTGCTGCTGCCCGCCCTGGGAATGGAACACCTCCTGCGCGGGGCGGCCATGGGGAGCGGGGCCCTGGGCTTTCTGGCGATCGGGTTCTTCTCCCCGAAGGAGCGCGCCACCTGGCTCCGCATGGGGGCCGCGGCCGCGCTGCTCCTCGCCGGTCACATCACCTCTGGACAATGGCAGACAGAGGCCTTCGCGCTCCGGCCCACCCGCCGCGTCGGGAGACCGCTGTCTCTCCGGGAGGCCGAGGCTCGGCTGGCCACCTACAGCACTCGGCTCTTCGAGGACGATCCCGCCGGCCTTCTGATGGTGCACGCCACCCGGGAGAGATCGAGTGAGGAGACCCTCACCCTCTCCATGAACGGCAAGCCCGAAGCATCGTCCCGCGAGGACCTGGCCACCCAGATCCTCCTCGGCCACGTCCCCCTGCTCCTGGCTCCGCAGCCGCGCGACGTCCTCCTCATCGGCCTCGCCAGCGGCGTCAGCGCCGGCTCCGCTCTCACCCATCCCGTGCACCGGCTGGACGTCGTGGACATTGTCGCGGCCATGCCACGGGCCACCCGGCTGTTCCGCCCCTGGAACCGGGATCCGCTCACGGATCCACGGTTCCACCTGATCGTGGACGACGCCCGCAGCTACCTCTCCTACACGCGCCACCGCTACGACGTCATCATCTCGGAACCCTCGAACCCGTGGATGGCGGGGACCGGGGCGCTCTTCTCCCGCGAGTTCTACGCGCGCGCCGCCGCCGCGCTCGAGCCCGATGGTCTCTACCTGCAGTGGCTGCAGACCTACGAGTTGAGCGACAGGACCTTCGCGGCGGTCGTGAGGACCTTCCGCCGGGCGTTCCCCTACGTCTATGCATTCCAGGGGAACGCTGACGATCTGTTCCTGCTCGGGACCGCGCGGCCCCTGGAGCCCGATTGGTCCGAGCTGGATCGACGCTTCGCCGTTCCCGCCGTACGCGAGGACCTCGAGCGGCTGCAGATCGACTCCCTCGCATCCCTGCTGGCTTTTCAGGTGTTGTCGCCGGCCTCGGTGGACCACATCGCGGCCCAGACGCTCCTCGAGAACACCGACGACAACCTCCTGCTCGAGTACCGCGCGCCACGTGACCTCTTCAGCGGGATCGGCGTCTCCGTGGTCTCACACCTGGACGAGCGCCTGCGCGGGGGGCCGGCGCTGCTCCTGGGCGAGCTCCTGCGCCGTCGGCCGGGGTCGGTCTCCCCGCGGACGCTCCTGAGCACGTTCTCCGACAGCCGCCTTGGGAGCGAAGCCCTGCACCAGGCGCTTCGGCTCGCGTCGTACGAGCTGGACTCTGACACGGAGGATCTCTTTCCCTTCTTCCCCCCGCCCGACGGCGCCTCGCTCGCCGAGCGTGTGAGCGCCCTCGTCAGGTCGGGTCAGGAGGACGCCGCGGACCGGCTGGTCCAATCGCACGCGGCGACGCTGCTGCTGCAATCGGCCCTCTCTCCCGAGCGGGCCCGGTTCTGGGATCGGGCATTGAGCGAATGGCTGGCGTCCCCGCTCGGAACGCCCTCCCCGAAGCTGCGCCGCGTCCGGATCGAGCTGCTGATGGCCACGGGTCACCGAGACGATGCGGCCCGGGAGGTCAAAGAGTGGATGAAGGAGGTTCCAGGACCGGAGCCCGTGTGGCTCGCGTCGCGGGGGTGTGAGATCGACCACGGGATGCTCTGCGATGCCACGCTCGACCACGCAGCCGCTCGAAGCCCGGCTCTCTTCCTGGACCGGCTCCGCGCCCTGCGTGCCGAGACCCGCAAGACGATGCGGGCCGAGGGGCGGTAGGCTCAATCGTCAGGCAGGCTAGCGGTTCCGGGGTCCGGTCAATGAACCAGGTGATCCCTGTGCAGTCACTCGGATGCCTCAGGAACCGGGCTCGCTCTCGAAGCGAGCCCGGTCCGGAAGGTTCCGAAAGCGTCGCGTGGCGCAGCGCTCTCGGGAATTCAGCTAGAAGAATGGGAACAGCCGCTTCAGCTCCTCCTTGGACGGCATCGAGCCGTACTCGGAGATCTCGAACGCCTCGGCGAACTCGACCTTGGAGCCCTTCTCCTCGCCATACAGCTCGATGAGCTTGTCGCGGAAGCGATCGGCTGTCCGCCTCCATTGGGCCTTCAGCTGCTCGGCCAGCCAGGCGCGCCGCGCGGCGTCCCCCTTCGGCACCGCGTCGAGGCCGCCCCGGTTGTAGGGCAGCCACTCGTACATCTGCGACGTGTGGCAGTGGTACATGTCCACCTTCTTCTCCACCACCGAGTCGATGTCGACGACGACGACAGGGTCGAACGGCGTCGGCTTGGAGAAGCGGTCCTCCACGTTCACGAAGATCGGGTTCCTCTGGAGGTGCGGGGTCTTGGCCACGACGTTGGGGACGGTGACCATGTACGCGGCGTCGCGCACGAGCTCGGCGGTGGCGCGGTGGTCAGGGTGGTAGTCGTCGACGCGCGGGGTGAAGACCATGTCCGGCTCGAACTCGCGAATGACCGTGATGACCTGGCGACGCATCTCGAGCGTCGGCATCAGCTCGCCGTCGTGGTTGTCGAGCGTGACGTACTCGGAGCCGATCACCTCGCCGGCACACCGTGCCTCCCCGGTCCGGATCATGGCCAAGGGCCCCCCGCCCAGCGACTGGTGGCCGGCATCGCCGTTGGTGAGAGAGACGAACTTCACCGTGTGGCCGAGCTCGCGGTAGCGGGCCATGGCGCCGCCGCTCTTGTCGGGGTCATCGGGGTGGGCCCCGATGACGAGCAGGCGCAAGCCCCCCGAGGCCTCCTCCGCGTCGACCGGAGTGCTGCCTGATCCGAGAAGCGCCGTCGCGGCCAGCGCCCCCACCCAGCATCGAAGCCATCTCCCTGCTCGCGGCATCGTGATCCTCCTCGTGCGTCATTCGGCCGGTCCGCCCGGCAGTCGGTGCTCGGAGTGGGGTGGACGCCGCGCCGGAACGCGACACGTCGCCGGGCTTCCGAGACCGTAAGGCTACTCTCGCCGGCGGCGCGGGCTCAAGTCGCAGATCGGGTCGCAGATCGGGTCGCAGATCGGGCCGGCGCCAGAGTAGGGCCCGGAGGCGCTCCAGCTCACGCGGGACGGCGGTGAAAGGCGGCTCCGGACCTCGCCGCGCACCGGCGGGGCGACCCCGTCTCTTAGCGGGTGAGGGTGACCTTTCTGAGCCCGCGGGGGCTCTCGGTGTCGAGGCCCTTGGCTCGGGTGACGTGGTAGCAGAAGAGCTGCGCCGCCGCGATGGCCGCGATCGGGGTCAGCCACTCGGGCAGACCCGACGGGATCCTCAACGGTGTGTGCGCGAGGCCCAGGGCCTCGTCCCGGTCGGAGATCACCAGCAGCTCCACCCGCTGCTCCCTTCTCAGGCGAGAGAGGAGCGCGAGCGTGTCATCGAAGACCGCACCGCCGGGGGCGACGGCGAGAACCGGAAAGTCCCGCTCGAGCAGGGCCACGGGCCCGTGTTGGAAATCGGCCGAGGAGTAGGGCTCGGCGATCACGTGGGCCAGCTCCTTGAGCTTGAGCGCCCACTCGAAGGCGGTGGCATAGTTGAAGCCGCGGCCCAGGACCACGCAGTGATTCATGAAGCGATAGCGCTCGGCCCGCTGTCGGATGACCTCGTCCAGGGCCAGGGTCTGCGACACCATCCCCGGGATGCGTTCGAGAGCGCGCCAGCGGTCCTCGTCCTCGTCCTCGTCCATGGCCGCCGACAGCATTGCGATGGCCATGAGCTGCGCGGTGTAGGTCTTTGTCGCCGCCACCGCCTTCTCCTCGCCCGCACAGATGTCCACGACCAGCTCGGCGGCCCGGGCGAGGGGAGAGTCGACGGCGTTGGTGATGGCCAGCGTCGGCACGCCCTGGCGCCGTCCCTCCTCCAGGACCCCCACGATGTCGGGAGACTTCCCGGACTGGGAGATGGCCATGACCAGCGTGTCCTTGAAGGCGGGAAGACGCTTGTAGCAGGAGAAGAGGGAGGGCGCGGCCAGGGCGACGGGCAGGCGATTGAACGCGCCCAGGAGGTACTTGGCGTAGACGCCGGCGTTGTCGGAGGTCCCGCGAGCGGCCAGGAGCACGCTGTGGATCCGCTCCTTCTCGAGCGACCGGGCAATCTGGCGAATGGGGTCCGCCTGGCTCTGAAGGAGCCGCGACAGGACCGCCGGCTGCTCGTGGATCTCCTCCTTGAGGCTCACTTCGTGCCTCCCTGGAGCTTGGCGAGCCTCCCCTCGACGTCGGAGGCGAAGCGGTCGAGGAAGCCGCTCACGTACGTCCAGGGGCTGAGTCCCGGGTCGGTGAGGAGCGGCGTGAGGTCCATGGCGTAGCTCAGCGAGGTCGCCACGTCGGTGCGGTGCGAGGCGTGGTACGTGGCGTGAGCCCGCCGCCGGCCCTGGGTGGCGAGGTCGTAGCGCTTGCCGCCGCAGATCTGCGAGTCGAAGACACCCACGAGAGCGGCCTGCAGGTTCTCGTGGGGAGAAAGATCGAAGGCCACCTTGTCGGGGTCCACCATCCAGTCCAGGTCCCGCCACACCTCGACCCCGTAGAGGTGCCTCGGGCGGAGATCTTCGGGGAGGGAGCGGAGCCCGGCGATCGTGCGCAGGGCAACCGCCACGTGGGTGTCGTGCTTGTCGGCCAGGTTGTGGGTGTAGACCGTCTCCGGCCGGGTCGCGTGCGCGATCGCGGCGATGTCCTCCTTCGGGCCGGCGTCGGCGGGGCTCTTGACCGCCTCGCTCGGGTAGTCCAGCAGAGCCACCGCAGCGTACTCCCCGACGTAGGCCGCCTTCTTCTGCTCCTGGCGCCTCACCTCCCGCATCATCTCGTCGGTGTAGTCCTTGTAGAGATCGTCGCGGGGGGAGCCGGCGCCGTCGGTAACCACGACGCCGGTGAACCAGCGGTCCTTCTGCCGGAAGCACCGCAGTATGCCGTCGTAGGCCATGATCTCGAGGTCGTCCTGGTGAGCGCAGACGCCCAGGTGGGTGGTGCGGGCCAGGGCTTCATCCGGCGCGAGATCGTCGGGAGCGTAGACCTCGGCGGTGTCCCTGCTGAGCTTCATCGCGTTCCTCCGTCCAGGGCGGGCAGGCTGGCCGCGGCGATGGACTGGTCCACGCGGCGACTCCTCTCGCCGGGGAGCTGGATACTCACCCGCCTGGTCAGCTCCGGGAACTCGGTGGGGACGAGCCGCGTCTCGAAGCGCGAGATGGCGCCCTCGCCGCGCTCCAGGGAGATGGCCAGGGGGACTCCGCCTCCCGACTCCCCGACCTCCTTCTGGAAGTGACGCTTGGCCAGGATGGCGGGTCGGAAGCCCGGGTCGAGCGGCGGTCGAATCCGAGCCTCGACCAGCCGGAAAGCGTGGCGCATCGGCCTCCTCGAACGGGTGGCACGGCCGATCATACCCCGGAGCGGGAGACCTTCCGAGGGCGCCCGCCGCGTGATACCGTCCGGATCCGGTCTGACATCATTCCTGGTCATCGGGAGACGCCCGGACACAAGGGAAGTCGCCGTTCGGCTCATCGGTTGGTCTGTCGGGTCTATGGCCTTCCCCACCCGCCTGTGGCTTGCTAAGGTCAAGGGACGGTTTCTGTCCGCGCTATCTGTGCGGCCCGCCGCCACCTCATCCTGAACCGGGAGGGCAAATGCGAAAGAAGATCACCGTCGTCGGCGCCGGGCGCGTCGGCGAGACCACCGCCCACATCCTCGCCGAGCGCTCGCTCGGGGACATCGTCCTGGTGGACATCGTCCCCAAGATGGCTGAGGGCAAGGCACTCGATTTGATGGAGCTACGCCCGATCTCCGGATCCGATGTCAACATCGTCGGGACGACCGAGTACGAGGCGACCAAGGGCTCGGACATCGTCGTGGTCACCTCGGGCATGCCCCGGAAGCCCGGTGAGAGCCGGGAGGACCTCCTCAAGAAGAACATCGCGATCGTCAAGTCCGTCGTGGGAGAGGTGAAGAAGGCCTCCCCGGACGCCCTTCTCATGATCGTGGCCAACCCCCTCGACACGATGACCTGGGTGGCGCGGGAGATCACGGGCTGGCCCCGGAACCGTGTCTTCGGGATGGCCGGGGTCCTCGACACCTCGCGTCTGCGGACCTTCATCGCGATGGAGCTGGGCTGCTCGGTGAAGGACGTGAACGCGTTCGTCCTCGGTGGCCACGGGGACGAGATGGTCCCGGTCGTGCGCTACGCGTCCGTGGGCGCCATCCCGATCGAGCAGCTCATGCCGAAGGAGACGATCGACGCCATCGTCAAGCGCACCCGTGGCGCGGGCGGCGAGATCGTCAAGCTCCTCGGCTTCAGCGCCTACTTCTCGCCGGCGGCGGCGGCGGCCGACATGGTCCAGTCCGTCGTCCGCGACGAGAAGCGGGTCCTGCCCTGCTCGGCGCGTCTCGAGGGCGAGTACGGCGGCAAGGACATCTACCTCGGCGTGCCGGTGATGCTCGGCGCGAACGGGATGGAGAAGATCTTCGAGGTCGAGCTGAGCGCGGAAGAGAAGGAGATGCTCGCGGCCTCGATCAAGCTCTGCTCCGGCTCGATCGACATCGCTCGGAAGCTGATGAACGAGTAGCCGCTCTCTGCCGTTCGACGCACCGTGGGGCCTGTCGCGGACTCTGGCGGCAGGTCCCACGGTCTGTTTGGGCGCTGGTGACGCGGGATTCCGGAGCGGGGGGCGCCAACCTCAGCCCCGGCGACGGATGAGGCCCACCTCCATCGTTCGCGCGTCGATGTAGCGCACGTGCTCGAAGGGCAGTCCCGCCCGCTCGGCGGCCCCCGGCGAGCCGCCCCGCCGCTGGAACTCCCGGAAGGCAAGGTAGTGCTCCCGTCCGGCCGTGATCTCGAAGAAGCGGTTTCGGGCGCCGGCGAGGTTCCACGGCATCGGCGCGCGGAAGTCCACGCACAGGAGCCGCCGGGCCACGCGTGTCACCTCGGAGAGGACCGGGGCCTGGGCCTCCGAGGGCATCTCGTGGAGGACGAGCACGGTCGTGGCGAGGTCGAAATGGCCGTCGGGCAGGTGGGCGAGCGCGCGGGTGGCATCGCCGAGGACGAACGAGACGTGGGTCGGAGGCCTCTCCGCGAGCCTCTCGTTCGCGTACTCCACCATCGCGGGGGAAAGCTCGATGCCGACGACCTCGTCGGCCTTCGGGGCGAGGCGCCAGACCAGGTCGCCGGTCCCGCAGCCCACGTCGAGGATCCGGCCCGTGGGCTCGATCTGGTCGGCGACGTACTGGTGCAGGCCGGTGAGGAGGCGGTCCAGGGTGCGGGCGTAGAGCCGTCCGTCGTAGAAGCGGCTTCGGGGGACGCGCTCGTCCGTCACGCGTTGTAGCGGACGCAGAGGTAGTGGATCCCCACCATCATGACCTCCTCCCAGGCCTTGCGGATCTCGGGGCTGAACTCGGGGTCGCACTCCTCCACGGTCTCCAGGAGGCTGTCGAGCCACAGATCATAGAGCTCCGCGCCGATGTCGAGATCGCGGGCGCTGTGCCGCTCGGCGACCTCGGCCAGGTATCGCCCGGGGTCCCTCTCGGGCTCCTCGGCGGCCAGGAGGATCATGTGAAGCGAGGCCTTCAGCGCCCGCTTCTGGCGGGCGAAGTCCGTGTCCTTGAACTTCTCCCGGACCTTGGGAGAGGAGGCCAGGAACTTCGTGTAGAAGAGGTCGACAAAGCGGGAGCGGGACGTGCAGCGCTCGAGGCTCTTGTCGAATGTGTCGAGGACCGCCTGATCCATTTCCCTCTCCTCCGACCGATCGCACCGTCGACGACCTCCGCGGAGCCCAGGCCTCCCCGGGGCGCGGAAACGGCGCACCAATCTGACGGAATGACGTACACAGATTCTAAGCCGATTCCGAGCTACTCCCCGAACTTGATGCCCTGGGCCAGGGGCAGCTCGGTGCTGTAGTTGATGGTGTTCGTCTGCCTCCGCATGTAGGCCTTCCAGGCGTCGCTGCCCGACTCGCGACCGCCACCGGTCTCCTTCTCCCCGCCGAAGGCCCCGCCGATCTCGGCCCCGCTCGTGCCGATGTTGACGTTGGCGATGCCGCAGTCGCTGCCCGCGGCGGAGAGGAACTGCTCGGCCTCGAGGAGGTTCTCCGTGAAGATCGCCGAGCTGAGTCCCTGGGGCACGCCGTTGTGGAGCGCGACCGCCTCGTCGAGAGTGTCGTAGCGGATGATGTAGAGGATCGGGGCGAAGGTCTCCTCCTGGACGATGGCGTAGCCGTTCTTCGCCTCGACGATGCAGGGGGTGACGTAGCCTCCCCCGGGGTACTGCGTGCCGCCCAGGCGCTCCCCGCCGCAGACGATCGTGCCGCCCTCCTGCTTCACCCGCTCCAGGGCCGCCGTCATGTCCTCGACGGCCGCGGTGTCGATCAGCGGCCCCATGAGCGTGCCCTTGTCGAGCGGGTTGCCGATGGGCACCTGGCCGTAGGCCTTCTTGAGCCGATCGACCAGCCTGTCGGCGACGGAGTCGTGGGCGATGATGCGGCGGGTGCTCGTGCAGCGCTGGCCGGCGGTGCCGACCGCCCCGAACAGGATGGCGGGCACCGCCAGGTCGAGGTTGGCGTTTGGGGTGACGATGATGGCGTTGTTGCCCCCGAGCTCGAGGATGGTGCGCCCGAGCCGCTTGTGCACGACCTCCCCGACCCGGTGGCCCATCCGGCAGCTTCCCGTGGCCGAGACCAGGCGGACCCGCGGGTCGGCCAGCAGCTTCTCGCCCACCGTGCTCCCGCGCCCGATCACCAGGCTGAAGATGGCGGGGTCCACGTCGTTCGCGCGGCACACCTCCTCGGCGATGCGGGTGCAGGCGATGGCGGTGAGGGGCACCTTGGACGACGGCTTCCACAGGGTGGCGTCGCCGCAGACGGCGGCGATGGCGCAGTTCCACGCCCAGACCGCTACCGGGAAGTTGAAGGCCGAGATGACCCCCACGACCCCGAGGGGGTGCCACTGCTCGTACATGCGGTGGCCCGGCCGCTCGGAGTGCATGGTGAGGCCGTAAAGCTGGCGGGAGAGACCGACCGCGAAGTCGCAGATGTCGATCATCTCCTGGACCTCGCCCTCGCCCTCGGCCCGGATCTTGCCCATCTCGATCGTCACGAGGGCGCCCAGGGGGGCCTTCCGCTCGCGCAGGGCGTTGCCGAGCTGACGAACGACCTCGCCGCGCTTGGGGGCCGGGATCTGGCGCCAGCCGAGGAAGGCCTCGTGGGCCCGCGCCGCCACCGTGTCGTACTCCTCGGGGGTCACCTGGGTGACTCGGGCAAGGGGGCTGCCGTCGATCGGGGTCCGGACCTCGAGGGGCTCGCCGTTTCCGATCCAGTCCCCACAAAATCCGCCGGGGTTTTCGTCCGCGATGCCGAGCTGCTTCAGGATTTCCTTCATGTCTCCCTCCGGGAGTGACCGTATCCGGTCGATTCTACCTTTCATTCCGAGAGCGCTACAGTAGCCAGCGCTCTCGGAATCCTGGGATGTGAAAGACGGGGCTCGCGTGGTCCGGATCCGGTGCAACAGTCCCGGCGCCTCGGTTGCGTTCCGGCTCGAGGAAGCGGGCCGCTGGCGCCTCTACGTCGAGCCCTTCGCGGCGGCGCCTGGGACGACGGTCTGGTCGCAGGCCAACCGCCTCGGCTGGAAGCACAGCCGGGTCGTGTCGGCCACCGTGCGCTGATCGCCCGCCGTCCCGGCTGCCGGGCTGCCAAGGACCACGACTTGGCCCGGACTTCCTGGGGTCGCTCAGGTCGCCCGCACGCGGGGACGCTCGGCATGGTGCTGGTGACTTCTCAAGATGTAGCATCGGACGGCCGCTTGGAGCGTTCGGCGGGCACCAAATTCATCAAACGTTGGGGAGCAGAGATGGGTGCCCGCTCGGAGGCAGTCCCGTGCTGCCGCGGGCCGGTGACCGACTGGAGGTGTGAGTTTGACGAAGAAGCTTCTTCCCGCGTCGGCGATCCTCCTTCTCGGACTCTCCTTCTCCGATCCCGCCGCCGTCCCTGCACAGGAAACGGAGCGACCGCGGCTCCGGGACCTCGGCATCGCAACAGGCATCCTCGACCCTGGTCCTCTCAACGCCATCACCGACGTCGCCGGGGTCCGGGTCGGTCACACGACCCTGGTCGAGGGGGAGTCGGTCCGGACCGGGGTCACCGCGATCCTCCCGCACGGTGGAAACGTGTTCCAGCAGAAGGTCCCGGCTGAGGTCTTCGTGGCCAATGCCTTTGGCAAGGCAGCGGGGTTCCTGCAGGTGAGGGAGCTCGGCAACATCGAGACGCCGATCGTGCTCACGAACACGCTGTGCGTCGGGACGGCCGTGCAGGCCGTCGTGGACTGGACGCTGGCCCAACCGGGCAACGAGGACGTCCGATCCGTCAATGCCATCGTCGGCGAGACGAACGATGGTGACCTGAACGACATCC
Organism: uncultured Acidobacteriota bacterium; assembly: GCA_963700695.1. GTDB lineage: Bacteria > Acidobacteriota > Vicinamibacteria > Fen-336 > Fen-336 > JAJDNS01. The sequence continues at coordinate 275,050 of CAVOYO010000012.1, forward strand.
GCCGCTGCGCGGTCACCGCCGAGCACGTGACCGACGCCATCGAAGGCGCCAGGTCGGGGCCCGTCGAGGAGGGCTCGGTGGGTGCGGGCACTGGCACCCACGTCCTCGGCTGGAAGGGCGGGATCGGCACCGCGTCCCGGCTGCTTCCGGAGAAACTCGGAGGCTACACGGTCGGCGCTCTGGTGCAGTCGAACTTCGGGGGAGTCCTCACGATCGACGGCGTGCGCGTGGGGGAGCGGCTTGGTCGGTACGAGTTCCGGGGGCCCGTCGAAGGGCCGCAAGATCCGGGAGCCGTCCCGGAGCCGGAAAACGACGGGTCGTGCATGATCGTGCTGGCCACGGACGCCCCGCTGTCATCCCGGACCCTGGAGCGGATGGCCCGGCGGGCGGTGCTCGGCCTGGCGCGCACGGGGTCGTTCATGTCCCACGGGTCGGGCGACTTCGTGATCGCCTTCTCGACACGCAACCCTGAGCCGTACCGCAAGCCCGGACCCACGCACACCGTCGAGCATCTCTACGACGACTCAGTGAGTCCGCTCTTTCTCGCCACGGTCGAGGCGGTGGAGGAAGCGGTGCTGAACTCGCTGCTGAGGGCGACCACGGTCACCGGACACGCCGGGCACACGCTGGAGGCCTTTCCAGTGGAACTGCTGCGGCAGATGGTCGAGGAGCGGCGGGCCGGCGCAGACAGATAGGGCAGATGGGGTGACACCATGTTCATCTCACGGCGAATCGGGGGGGAGATGAGTGTGGTGTCCCCTTGTCTCCCTCCCGTCAGCGGGTCACGGGCTGGCCGGGCTCAAGGCGGATGGTCTCGTCGTGGTGGTGGATCTCGAGCGGCTCGCCCTCGAGGAGCTCGTAGCGCACGGCCTTTCGGCCGACCTCGACCTCGAAGAGGCTCTCGCGAACGGTCAGGCGGAAGCGGAACCGGATGTCCTTCCTGGGGAGCTGGGGACGGAAGCGGATGACGCCGTCGGAGTCCCGGAGCCCGGCCATGCCGTAGACGAGGGCCAGCCACGTGCCGCCGATCGACGCGATGTGGGCGCCGTCCTTCACGTTGCCGCCCAGATCGGCCAGGTCGACGAGGGCCGCGTGACGGAAGTAGCTCCACGCCTTCTCGCGGTAGCCCACCTCCATGGCGATGATCGCCTGGATGCAGGCGGAGAGCGAGGAGTCGCCGGTGGTGAGGGGGTCGTAGTAGTCGAAGTTGCGCCGCTTCTGCTCCAGGCTGAACTCGTCGTTCAGCAGGAACATCGCGAGCACCATGTCCGCCTGCTTGATCACCTGCTGGCGATAGATCACCAGCGGGTGGAAGTGGAGAAGAAGGGGGTACTTGTCCCTTGGCGTGCCCTCGAAATCCCAGCGCTCGCGGCGGAGGAACCGGTCGTCCTGGGGGTTGATCCCCAGCTCCTCGTCGTACGGCACGTGCATCTTCTCGACGGCCCGCATCCACTCGGCGGGCTCGCCGGGCTCGAGGTCCGTGCGGTGGACGAGGTGCTCGTACTTCTCGGGGTCCTCGGCCTGCAGCCTCTCGACCACCTGCGCGGCGTAGCGCAGGTTCTCCCGGGCCATCAGGTTGGTGAAGGTGTTGTTGTTGACGACGGTCGCGTACTCGTCCGGTCCGGTCACCGCGTGGATCTCGAACCGTCCGCCCTTCCGCTCGGAGAAGAAGCCGAGGCTGAGCCACAGGCGGGCCGTCTCCACCAGCATCTCCGCCCCCGGCCCGTAGAGGAACGCGCGGTCGTCGGTGGTCTCCGAGTACTGCCGGATCGCGTGGGCGATGTCGGCGTTGATGTGGTACTGGGCGGTTCCCGCGGCGTAGTAGGCCGAGGCCTCCTCTCCGTTGATCGTCCGCCAGGGGAAGAGCGCCCCCTTCTCGCCGACCTCTCGCGCCCGCTCCCGAGCCTTGTCGAGCATTCCGTGCCGGAAGCGGAGCAGGTTCCGGGCGACGCGGGGCTCGGTGTAGATGAGGAAGGGGAGCACGTAGATCTCGCCGTCCCAGAAGTAGTGCCCCTCGTAGGTCTCCCCGGTGAGGCCGCGGGCGCCCACTCCCGCTCCCTCCGCGCGCGCGGTGGCTTGCATGAGCTGGAAGATGTTCCAGCGAATGACCTGCTGCACCGCGATGTCGCCCGCGATCTCGAAGTCGGCCCGGTGCCAGAAGCGGTCCAGGGAGGTGCGCTGGCTCGCCTCGATCGCGACGAACCCCCGAACCCGGGCCCGGTCGAGGGTCCGGCCGGCCCGGTCGCAGAGATCCTCGACGGCGGCGCTGCGGGAGGTGTGGTAGGTGATGAGCTTGACGAGGCGGACCGTCTCGCCGGGCTGGCCGTCGACGGTCAGGACCAGTCGGGCCGCGTCCTCGGAGCACTCGCTCCGCTCCTCGAAATGGCTCGATGTTTCGACGAGATGGTCTACCCCGCAGGCCACCCGCATCCCGCTCCGCCGCGTGCGGTGAGCGAGGATCTGCCGGCGTCCGCCGGCTTCGTGCCGGGCGGGCTCGAGGGGTCGGGCCTCGAAGCTCCGGGTGCGGCGGGGATCCCAGTCCTCGCTCTGGCCCGGCGGGGTGTAGACGACCTCGGACGACAGGGCCAGCGGGGCGGCGGCGTCGAGCAGCGTCACCTCGTAGAGGATCGCGGCGAGGTGGCGATCCTCGAGCGAGACCAGTCGCCGCGAGCGGACCTGGACCCGCTTGCCGGCCGGGGTCTCCCAGATCAGCTCCCGATCGAGGGTGCCGGTCCGGAAGTCGATCGCCCGCTCGTACTGCTCGAGCCGCGCCGTCGGCAGGTGGAGCGGCTCGTCGTCGACGAAGAGGCGGATGAGCCTGGCGTCGGCGAGGTTGAGCATCGTCTGGCCGGTCTTGGCGAAGCCGTAGGCGTCCTCGCCGTAGACGATGGGCCAGGTCTCGTGGAAGCCGTTGACGAACGACCCGGGCTGGAAGACGGGCGCCCTCTCCTCGAACGCGCCGCGCAGGCCGAGGTAGCCGTTGGACGTGGCGAAGATCGTCTCCATCTGGGCGAGGTACTGGGGCGCGAAGGTCTTCTCGACGAGCCGCCATTCTTCGGGTGGGTAGATGTGCGGGGGAAGTCCGGTCCGCTCGCGTTCCTGCATCGAGGGCTCCTCAGTCCTCCTCGTACACCAACAGACCGAGGTCGTCGACGACGATGTCGGCCCCGGCTTCCTTGAGGGCCTCCGGCTCGCCTTCCCGGTCCACGCCGATGACCAGGCCGAAGCTGCCGTTGACGCCGGCCTTCACCCCGGCCAGGGCGTCCTCGACAACCACCGCCCGGAGCGGCTCCACCCCGAGCAGCCGGGCCGCCTCCAGGAAGGTGTCGGGCCGGGGCTTGCCGGGCAGCTTCATGCGCGCCGCGACGACGCCGTCGACCCGGACCTCGAAGAGGTCGATGATGCCCGCCGCTTTCAGCACCGGCTCTGCGTTCTTGCTCGACGAGACGATGGCCTGCCGCACGCCCAACTTCTGGAGATGGTGCACGAGCCTCACCGAGCCGTCGAAGACCTCCACCCCATCCGTGGCCAGGACCTCCTGGATGAGCTCGTTCTTGCGGTTCCCGAGGCCGCAGATCGTCTTCTGGTCGGGGGTGTCGGACGGCTCGCCCCGGGGCATGTCGATACCCCGGGACTTCAGGAACGTGGCGACGCCGTCGTAGCGGGGCCTCCCGTCCACATAGGGCTTGTAGTCGCCCTCGATGTCGAAGGGCACGAACGGGGTCCCGGTTTGCTCGGCGCGCTCCTCGAGGAACTCGTCGAACATCTGCTTCCATGCGGCGGAGTGGACGGTCGCAGTGGCCGTGATGACGCCGTCGAGGTCGAAGAGGACGGCGTCGAAGCGCCTCCAGTCGACCCTGCTCTCACCGATGATCATGGCTCCTCCTTCGCGCCCCGGACTCGTGGGCGGTCCGAGACGATCGTAAGACTATCCGATCGGCTCATTGCCTGCGAAACGAGTGCTCTCCCAGTCGCAGCGTTCTCCCCGCAACCGGGTCCTCAGCCTGGCGGATCTAGTGAGGGTGCCCGCCCCCGACGGGCCGTGCACGCGGTCCACCGAGCAGTGACGCCGAATCTCGATCCAGGAAGACCGTCGTCCGTGGATGGCGCTGCAGGATGGAGGCCGGATGGCGCGGGCTCACCTCTCCCTCGAGGCAGTCGCGCACGGCCCGTGCCTTGCGCTCGTCGGGGACGACGCAGAGGATCTCCCGGGTCTCGAGGATCCGATGGACGGACATCGAGATCGCCCGGGGAGGCACCTCCGCGAAATCAGCGAACCACCCCTCGCCGAGCTGCTGTCGTCGGCAGGCCTCGTCGAGCGTGACCACGAGGTACGGCTCCCGGGTCTCGAAGTCCGCGGGGGGGTCGTTGAAGGCGAGGTGACCGTTCTCGCCGATGCCGACGAAGGCGACGTCAACGGGTGTCTCGGAGATCAGCGTCCCCACTCGCCGGCACTCGGCGTGCGGATCCGCCGCCTCTCCATCCATGGGGTGGAAGACGCCAGGGTGGACACGGTCGACGAGACGCTCCTTCAGATAGCGTCGAAAGCTGGCCGGATGGGTCTCCGGCAGTCCGACGTACTCGTCGAGGTGGAAGAGCTCCACCTTCCCCCATTCGATCCCTTCGGTGTCGGTGAGGGCGTCGAGAAACTCGACCTGCGAGGCCCCGGTGGCGGCGATCACGCGAGCCCGACCCTGATCTGCGATCGCGGCGCGCAGCGCATCGGTGGCCCGCGCTGCGGCGGCCGCGCCCAGCTCGGCCTTGGTGTCGAAGACCCGGATCTCCATGTCTCAGCTCCCCACCTGGCGTTCAGGGCCTCGTCGTGGTGCTCCCGTGGCGTCCACCTTGTCCCGAAAACTGCGAACAGGCAAGGAGCGGCCGCGCTTCGGCGCCTTGCCTCGAGACCCCCGGGGCGCTATTGTCCGGCGACACATGGGCGAGGAGTTCGAGCGCGAGCCGGTCCCGAAGCGGTCCCTCCTGGGATTCCGAAGCTTCATCGGGATGTACGCCGGCGAGCACACTGCCGGCACCGAGCTGATGATCGGCCCCCTCTTCGTTGCCCGTGGGGCGAGCGCCGCCGATCTGATCTTCGGCCTGCTGCTCGGCAACCTCCTGGCGGTCTTGAGCTGGACCCTCCTGACCGCTCCCATCGCCACCCGGGCGCGGCTGACCCTCTACTACCAGCTCGAGCGCATCTGCGGCCGGCAGCTCGTCACCCTCTACAACCTCGCCAACGGCATCATGTTCTGCTTCCTGGCCGGCGCCATGGTCACCGTTTCGGCCACCGCGGTGGGCGTCTGGTTCGACATCGACATGCCGGGTCTCAACGACCTCTACCCGCGAGGCCTCGGATGGGTCCTCGCGGTCGTCGTCGTCGGCAGCCTCATCTCCATCGTGGCCGCCTACGGCTACCAGAGCGTTGCCCGCTTCGCCAACGTCGCTGCCCCGTGGATGGTCCTGGTCTTCCTGGGCTTCGGCTTCGTGGCCGCCCGTGAGCTCGGCGTGACGTCGGTGGGCAACTTCTGGTCGGTGGCGAAGGAGACCATCTGGACCGGCGGCGACCCCTTTCCGGGCCAGACGAAGTTCACCTTCTGGCACGTGACCTTCTTCGCCTGGTTCTGCAACATGGCCATGCACATCGGGATGTCGGATCTGTCGATCTTCCGCTTCGCCCGCAAATCCTGGTACGGGATCGCCACGGGGGCGGGCATGTACGTGGGTCACTTCATGGCGTGGATCTCGGCGGCGTTGCTCTACTCACTCCAGCTCCACCGTGACCCCACGAACACCGACGTCCTCCCCGGCCCCCTCGCCCACAGCGCCCTCGGCCTGACCGGCGTCCTCTGCGTCATCATCGCGGGCTGGACGACGGCCAACCCGACCATCTATCGGGCAGGCCTCGCCTTCCAGGCCATCGTGCCCCGGACCTCTCGCTTCAAGGTCACACTCATCGCTGGTGGGATCGCCACCATCGCCGGGCTCTTCCCGGCCATCGCGATGAAGCTCCTCGACTTCGTGGCGCTGTACGGTCTCGTCCTCATGCCCATGGGAGCCGTGGTCTTCGTGGACTTCTGGCTCATGGATCGGCTCGGACTCCGCAGCAGCTACGCGGCTCACCGGGGCCTCGGCTTCAACTGGGCGGCGGGCGCGGCGTGGCTCGTCACCCTCGCCGCCTGCACCGGCCTGATCTTCTACGGAGGCGTCGAGATCTTCTTCGTCAGCCTTCCGGGCTGGTTCATCGCCGCCGTCGTCTACATCGTCGGGAGCCGTCTCCTGCAGAGACCGGGAGACGCTGCCCCCGCCGCGTCCTGAGGGAGAGAGCGGGATGAGGAAGCTCCTGCAGCTCGCGTCCTACCTGGCCCTGGCCGGGATCGTGATTCCCCCCATCCTCTACTTCAGGGGGGAGCTGGCCCACGACGGTATGAACTCGGTGACGCTCGTGGCCTCGGTCCTCTGGTTCGCGGTCACACCCTTCTGGATGAACGACCGGTCCCAGGCGTAGCCCCCGGTCGAAGCGTCGGGCCGGTCAGGCCCGCTTTCGAGCGCCGCTGAGGACGTCGCGCAGGCGCTTGCCGAGGATCAGCTCTTCGCCGTCCTGCAGCGTCATCGAGACGATGCGGATCCGGTCCTTGGCCCCACCCTTGAGCGCGGTCACGTCGGGTGCGGTGCCCTCGTCGGCTCCTGGGACCAGGCTGGGGTTGTTCTCGGTCAGGACCTCGATCCTCGGCTCGCCGGCCCGCAGCTCGCGGTCGCAGTCGGTCACCGTAAGACCGAAATCGTCGACGTCCCAGAAGACCTCGAGCGTGGGGTAGCGGTTGCCCGCCTCCGGGATGACGATCTCGGTGGTCACGCCCGGGACCGTCTCGACCATCTTGGCGATCGTCGCCACACGAGCGTGCCAGACCTCGTTCAGCGCGGCGAGATCGAGGTCCTTCCAGGTCGCGATGGCCGTCAGCACGGCGATGATCTCTTCCTTGCCGACCTTCATGGACCGACACACCGCGCCCTCCCAGGGACTGCAGTGCTTCCGGGCGGCGTCGATCAGGTCCTTGCGACCCAGGAGAACGCCCGCGCACTGCGGCCCGCGCAGGCCCTTGCCCCCGGAGAAGCAGAACAGATCCACGCCCATCTCCGCGAACCGCCGCATGCTGTCGAACGGCGGGATACCGGCGGCGTCGTCCACCATGAGCGGGACGCCCCGCTCCTTGGCGATGGACAGCGCGGGCTCCAGCCGCTCGTCGGTCCACGTCATGTAGATCATGGCGGTGTCGGACCCGATCGCCTGCGAGAGGTCCTCGAGCTCCGGGGCCACGACCAGACGGGCGCCGGTCAGGCGGATCGCGCTGTCCCAGACGCTGCGGCCCCCCAGCATGACGACCTCGCCCTTCATCCCCGTCGTGTCCGGCAGCTGCCAGACCGCGGCCGGCTCGGCCCCCGCGACACAAGCGGCGGTGCCCGCGGCGATGGCCGCCGCCGCCCCGGAGGTCACCATCCCGGACTCGGCCCCGGAGAGCTCGGACAGCTTGCGGCCGGCCGCCTCCTGCAGCTCGAAGATGTCCACGAAGTGCTTCGCGGCTGCGTCCGCCGCTCGGCGGACCTCGGGAAGCTGCAGGGAGCCGCTCAGGTAGGTCCAGGTTCCCCGGGCGTTGATGAACGGGCGCACGCCGAGGGCGCGGTAGACGTCGATCGAGGAGCCGCCGGTTGCGGCGGCGACCCGGTCGGTGAGGCTGCGGAACCCGAGCGCGACGAAGGCAGGGAGGGCCGCAGCCCATCGGAGGAGGGATCGACGTGTCATGGCGAGCCTCGAATTTCCCCTCGAAGACCCCCCCTCGTTCCAGGGTGCGCCCTCGAGCGTGCGCCAAGTAGATCAGATCCTGCAAACCCGGGCAATTGCATGAAGTCAGGCGGCCACGATCGAGGCCTGACCCTTCGGGACCATGGTCTCGGCCTCGGGCCGTGTGCTAGCGTCTCCTCCGTCACGCCGGACCACGACTTGAGCCGTTCGCCCCGGGGCACCGCCATCCGCTCCACTGACCGCGCGTCGGTGTCTCATTCGGTTGAGGAAGGGAGAGCCAATGGACGGCATGGACGAGTGGAATCACCGGCGATCGATGATGCGCGCGGGGCTCGGCGCGCTGGGGACCGTCGGGATGGCGGCTCGCCCGGCCCGCGGGCCGGAGACGCGGTCGTGTCCGACGGCGGGGGAGGGCCGGCCCCTCGAATGCCACCACAACGCCGTGCGGCTCCTGGGGCTGGGCTCGTGAACGCGGCAGGCGTCGTCGTCCTGCTCCTGCTCCTCGCCCCCCTGGCGGCCACGGCGGTGCCGCCCGAGTACCGGGTGGCTCGCACCGATTCGTCGCGCGAGGCGCTCCTCTCCGCCGCGGAGGACGCCTGGAGAGGAGCCGCGCGCATCGTCTGGGGGCCGAGCCAATACGCGACGGCGTTTCGCGCCCTCTGGGACGATGCCGGGCTCTACCTTCTGTTCGACGCGACCGACCCCGACCCGTGGCACACGATGACGAAGAGAGACGAGCATCTCTGGGACGAGGAGGTCGTGGAGATCTTCATCGACCTCGACCACAGCGGGCGTGACTACTACGAGCTCGAGATCAACCCCGCCAATGTGGTCTGCGACCTGCGGATGATCTCGCCCTGGCCGGACATCGAGGGCGACATAGAGTGGAACCTCGAGGGGCTCGAGACGCGCGTCCACTCTCGCACCGACGGCGCCGGACGAACCGTTGGCTGGGCGGCCGCGGCCCTCCTCCCGTGGAGCGGCCTGCGGGAAATCCCCTCCGCCCGGCACACCGCCGTTCCCCCCCGGGCCGGGGACGACTGGCGCTTCAACGTGTTCCGGATCAAGAGACCGAGGGGACCGGAGGAGCCGGAGAAGGACGCCGTCTACGCGGCATGGTCTCCCCCGTCCGGACGGAGCTTCCACGATGTCGGGGCCTTCCGCGCTCTCGTCTTCGAGGCTGCTCCGTAGGGGCCCGCCCCCATGGCGCAGGGGAGTCCGACACGTCTAGGCGTCGAGGGTATCTTCTTCGTCTAGGGCGGGCACCGGGGTCCCCTGGCGGCGGTGGCGTTCTACCTGCTGTCCTGATCCAGCAACCCCAGTCCCTTCATCCACTGGGCGCACAGCCCCGGCCACTGCGAGAGGACGGGGTCCTCGGGGGCGAGGCCGACACCGTGCCGTCCGTGGGCGAAGACGTGCAGCTCGCCGGGGACCCCGGCCCTCTTCATGGCCGAGAAGAAGAGCAGCGCGTTCTCGACCGGGACCGCCCGATCGTCGTCGGTGTGGAACAGGAAGGTCGGCGGGGTGCGGGGCGTGACCTGCAGCTCCGTGCTCAGCGTCCACACGAGTACCGGGTCGGGATCCTCTCCGAGCAGGTTCGTTCGAGAGCCCGAGTGTGCGGCCACCGTCGTCATCGAGATCACCGGGTAGCAGAGCACCGCGAAATCGGGCCGCGAGCCCACCCGCTCGACCGGGTCTTCGGCGTCGGGAATCCCGTCGTCGAAGTGAGTGGCCGCGGACGAGGCGAGATGCCCCCCCGCGGAGAAGCCGAGGATCCCGATTCGCTCCGGGTCCACGCCCCACGCAGTGGCCTGTGCCCGCACCATCCGCAGGGCTCGCTGGGCATCCTGAAGGGGGGCGGGGTGCCGGTAGCGGGGCCCCAGGCGGTACTGCAGCACAAAGGCCGAGACCCCGAGCGCGTTGAGCCACTCGGCGACGTCCTTGCCCTCGTGATCGGCGGCGAGGGCGCGGTAGCCGCCGCCGGGGCACACGACGACCGCGGCCCCGGTGGCCGTCTCTGCCGGTGCCCGGTATACGGTGATCTTCGGTCGGTCGAGCGGTTCCGATCCGAGTGCCGCCGGGGCCCCTTCGGGCCACAGGAGGTGGAACTCCCGGTCGCCGTGCGCGGTGTCGACCTTGGTGTTCTCGTAGGGAGCCGAATCTCCGGCGAGGGCCGAGGACGGCAGACCCAGGAGGGCCAGGGCGACGGTGCCGGCGAGGATGAGGGTGCGCGGGCTGGTCGTGGTCTCGTTCATGAAGCCTCCGGTCGAGTGTTTCTCTCGTGCGTCTCTCGATCGCCTGGCATCCTATATCGGAGCGCCGCCGGCTTCACCGGCGAGAGAGCACGGGTCCTCTTGAGGCTCGTCGTTCTGACGAGCTCACCCTGGACGGGTGACGGGGAATCCACTGATAGTGCCAACGGTGATCCTGCCGGACCTCGCCAACACAGTAGCCCTCGGAATCACTGTCCTTGCTCCATCGGCCGGCAGCGCCGGACGAGTCAAGCCGATCGCGGTGGCGACTCTCACTTCGGCGATCGCTAGTGAAATGTGTCTATAATTGTCCATAGAAACCGATACTTCTCGTATGTCATTACGAGAACGGCCACATCCGTCAACGCGCCGGGGGAGAGAGACCGTGAACGACATCGACAGATTGATCGCCAAAAAGGAAGCCGCCATCGCCCAGCTCAGAGACGAGATCAAGGCACTCGAGCGGGCGAAGAAGATCGTGGCGGGCGTGTCCGGCACCTCGAGGTTGACCTCGGGCCGTGGCGTGAAGCCGAAGCGGTCGGCGAAGAAGGGTCGAGCCCCGCGTGGGGCCAAGAAGGCCAAGGTGCTGGGCGTCATGAGCGCCAGACCGCAGCGCACGCGGGACATCGCGGAGACGGCGGGGGTCTCCACGCAGGAGGCGGCGAGCGTCCTCCAGTCGGCGGTGAAGCGAGGCGAGGCCAAGAAAGGACGCCGGCGGGGCACCTACCGGCTGGCGAAGAAGTAGCGGCCGCCCTCTCGGTCATCCTGAGCCACCGCGGGCGGACGCCCCGGCACCAACGGACTCCGAGTCCGCGGTCCCGGCGGGCGAACTCGGAGTGATCAGCGGTCCTTCGACGCGCCGGGCTCGTAGATGCTCGTGATGGTCAGGGAGGGAATCCGTGGGGCTGCGATGTGGATGGTCACGGTCAGCTCGCTCCCGTCGGCGGACAGCTCGAACGTTTCGGTCCGCCTGACACCATCGTCCCGCCGCGTCTCCACGACGAGCTTCCCGCCCTCCCAGGCCCCGCTCATCTCCTCGCCGCCGCCGGGCATCGGGTGCCGCTGCCCGTCGGTGTGGACTCCTCGGACGCTTCCCTCGTCGTCCCCCTCCTGGATGAGGACCAGGGACGTTCTCTGAGCGATCAGAAGCTCCTTTGGCCGATTGATCTCGGGAAAGACGGCGGCTCGAGGAGCTTCTCTCCCGCCGTAGGGCGGCTGTCCCCAACCTCCCGGTTGTCGGCGGCCTCCGCCGTAGGGATCTCGCCCGCCCGGCTCCACGGGCGGGAGCCTCTCGGTATCGATCGGAGCATCCACGGGGGGCGGGTTCCTCGAGCGGGGATCGCCCGGCGTCATGACGTCGACTCCCGGGCCCGCCGACGACTCACCGCCCGGCGTGGACTCTCCGGTGCGCATCGCCTCCATGGCCTGGCGCACCTTCTGCTTCGGGTCGTCGCTGCGCTCGCGATCGAGCTTCCAGTGTCCGGTGAGGCTCACGCCCTCGGGAGGGCCCTCGGCGCGAGCGGGCGGCGGCGCGAGGGCGAGGCCGGCGGAGAGGACGACGGCGGCGTTCGTGATCGTGCGGGATCTCATGACCTCCCTTCCTTCCGGACGGCTGTCACGGGCTCGGGGAGAGTGTCCGACATCCCCTTTGACGATGACGCAGCCTCCGGAGATGTCAATAGACCGCAAAGCCCGCCCGTGCGTCTACAATGGGTCCGACGAACAGGAGGTTCGATGAGACAGATCGTGCTTGCCGTGTCCGTTCTCGCGCTCACCGCGGCCGCCGTCGGAGCCCAGCAGGAGAAGAACCTGCCGAACGCGCTCATCACTACCGAGGCCGGCGACGTGACGGTGCGCTACTTGAACTTCGTGTGGGACGAGCAGGCCTTCGCCACGCTGGAGAAGGGGAGCGGGGCACCGGCGGCGGCACGAAGCTGGGCCCTGGCGCGCATCCTCACGCCCCGGCCGCTCGAGGTCGGCGGGAAGCCGGTGACCGGCGGCTCCCTTCTCATCCTGAACCCGGCGACCGGCGACACGCCCATGACGCTGGAGATCCGTGTCATCGACATGCGCGACGTCTTCACGGATATGAACGTCGTCGCGGAGCCCCCGCCGGGGGAGACCGTCTACAAGGAGCCGGCCGACTTCAAGACCGTCGACAAGGTGGCCGACCGGCTCACGCTGGACCTGAAGGAGATCGACGGGACCTTCACCCTGTCCATTCATTACGGGAACCGGCAGGCCGTCCTCCAGGCCACTCGCTAAGCGCACGCAGCCGGCAGCCGTGTGACGGCCAGAAGGCACGCGGCGCACGCCGGGCCCCTCAGACTACGCCGCGTTCGAAGGCACGCACGACTTCACACGACGGAGGGGCCAAGAGAAGGGCCGGCCGGGCTCCAGCCGCCCGGCCGACCCACGTCGCTGTCTGTTGTCTGGTTCCCAGGTGTCCAGGCAGAACTCCGTCTACAGCGGAGGCCAATCGTCTGGGGCACACACCAGCGTGCTGCCGTCCCGGCCGGTGCGACACGCCCCCGACACCGTCCCGAAAGGGGCGTCGAACGAGCAGGTCGCGTCGGCCTGCTTGTCCGCGCACGCAGCCCTCGCCGCCTCGCGCCCGGCCCCTCCGCCTCCGGGGCCCCGTCCACCCGGTCCCTCACCGTCCGGTCGACAGACGACCTGACCGGAGTCGCCCGGTCCCTCGCTGCAGATTCCGTCCACCGGGCCGAACGGCGCCTCGAACGAGCAAGCGGTGCCGGCCGCGACCCCGTTGCACGCCGCCAACGCCTCCTCTGGTGGACCCCACTCGCGCTCCCCACGCTCGCCGCGGCCGGGCCAGTCGTTCGGGCGGCAGGCAAGCTGGCTCGGATCATCCCACTGGGCGTGGCAGGTGCCGTCGACCGCACTGCCGTCGCGGGGGCTGGTGAAGGAGCAGGCGTCGGCCTCGGCTTTCTGATCGCAGGCGGCCAGAACCTCCTCCGGCGGGCCGAAGGGGTGACCGTCGTCGGAGGCCTCCACCGCGGTGATGTCATCGCTCGATGTGAGGTCCGAGGAGCTGACGGTCGAACCGACGCTCGTCGTAGATTCGGTCGTCGTGACGACGGTGGGGACGACCGACGGGCTTTCTCCGGAGCAGGCGACGACGACGATTGCGGCAAGGGCCGGCACGGCGGCCAATGCTGCGACACGGACGACAGATCTCCTTTGCACATTCACCTCTTTCTTGCTGCCCCCGGGAGGACGGAAGTCGGGTCTTCCCTCCGCTCCACGGTTACTGGTCTCCAAGATCGGCCGACGGGCCGATCGAGTCTTCATCGCGGAGTCAAACCCGTGTAAGGGCTGTAAAGACCCTCCCCGCCGCAGACGGGGGTGCACGCCGAGCCCCGGGAAGGCCCCGCGTGGTCGGGAATCACACGGCTTCGGTCACACGACGCTAGCCCTGGAAGCGGTAGCCCATCCGGTGCACGGTCACGATGTACTCCGGCTTGGCGGGGTGGGGCTCGATCTTCTGGCGGAGCGAGGCCACGTGCACGTCCACCGTGCGCGTCTGCAACACCGCCGGGTAGCCCCAGACCTTCTCGAGCAGCTCGTGCCGTGACAGCAGCGCCCCCCGGTGCTCGATGAAGTAGCGCAGCAGCTTGAACTCCAGGCTGGACAGGTCGAGCGGGGTGCCGTCGCGGGAGACCTCCGCCCGTCGGTAGTCCACGCGGACGTCGCCGAACTTGTAGCTTCCGGTGGGTCCTGGAGCCGTGCCCTTCGCCGGCGCAGCACCGCCTCGATGCGGGCCAGCAGCTCCATCATGTCGAACGGCTTCGGCAGGTAGTCGTCGGCCCCGAGCTTGAGCCCCAGCACGCGGTCGACCACCTGCCCGCGCGCGGTGAGCATCAGGACGGGTGTCTCGACCTTCTTCTGGCGAAGATCACGCAGCACGTCGAAGCCCCCGCGGCCGGGCAGGGCCACGTCCAGAACGACGAGATCGAAGGGGCCCTCGATGGCGAGCTGGTAGCCCGTCTCTCCATCCTGGGCGCTCTCGACGTCGTAGCCCTCGCTGCGGAGGCGGTCCACGAGGGTGAGCACGAGGCTGGGCTCGTCCTCGATCAGGAGGATGCGAGCCCCTCCCGCCGGTGCGGGAGGGGCGGCGTCGTCCGCGATCACGTCCGCTCCTCCTCCGGCTCCGCCGTGATCGGAAGCTCCATGACCACCGCCGCTCCTCCTTCGTCGGGTAGCTCCAGGCGGACGTGGCCTCCGTGCGCCTCGGCCACGTGCCGGACCATGCTCAGCCCGAGGCCGCTTCCGGGGGCCTGTGTCTCGTGGGCGTTGCGCCCGCGGTAGAAGGGCTCGAAGACCCGCCCGCGCTCCACCTTCGGGATGCCCGGGCCCCGGTCCTCCACGCGGACGACGACCATCCGGCCGTCGGCGCTCCGCGCGGCCTGGATTCGGACCCAGCCTCCGTCCGCGGCAAACTTCGTGGCATTCGTGAGGAGGTTCTCGAGCGCGCGGCGGATCGCGGCCTCGTCGCCCCGGATCTCGGGGAGTCCGTCGCCGACGTCGACCTCGACCCGGAGGCCGGCCTGCTCCAGCACCAGACCGAGGTCCTCGGCCACTTTGTGGACGAGGGACCCCATCGCGACGGACTCGGCGGCATAGCCACGCGCGCCTGACTCGATGCCCGCGAAGTCCAGCACCTGGGCCACCAGTGCGGTGAGCCGGCCGCTCTCCTTCTCGATCAGGTCGCCGTATCGCTGGACCTTCTCTGGGTCCGCGACGACACCGTCGGCGAGATTCTGTCCGGCGGAACGGATGGCGGCGAGGGGGGTGTGGAGCTCGTGCGTCACGCCGGCCACGAACTCGAGCTGTTGCCGGGCCAGATGACGAGCGCGCTGGCCTCCGATCGCCAGCAGGGCGGCCGCGGTGCCGAGAAGGGCCAGGACACCCAGGCCTACTGCGAGGTTCCGGCGTCGCACCGCGTCGACGGCCCCGGCGAGCGAGCCGCCATGGTGTCGCACGGCGAGGACCCACGGGCTGTCTCCCTTCTCGGAGGGTCGGGGCTCGCCTCGGTCTGGCCCGGGCCAATGCGGTCTGCTGGCGGGACCCTGGCCCTTTCGCGGCCTCTCGGGACCGGGGCGGTCGGCCGGTGGCTCGACCCCTCGACCGTCAGCCCCACGGTCCGGCCACTGGTCAGGAGAGACCCGCCCTCCCATCGGCCCCATGTTCCCGAAGCGAGCGCCCCGATCGAACCGATCGCGCGGCGAGCCGGACCAGGCTATCGGCGAGAGCAGATCCAAGCGCACGTCCGGGTGACTCCACTCGTCGGCACCGAGGGCAGGATCGCTGGAGTAGACGACGGCGCCACCAGTCTGGCCCAGCACCGCCACCGCGTAGTCGCCCTCGTCGAGGGGCCCAAAGTGCAGCTCCGCGAGGTCGGGGAGCAGCACGTCGCGCAGGTAGTCATCGCTCAGCTCGACCACCACGACGCCGCTCATCCGAAAGCCCCGGAGGCCGGGTGGCGGCTCGTCGGATGCCGGCTGGATGATCGGGACCACCACCGCGAACGGGTCGCGGCGCAGCCAGTCCGGCCGGAAGCCACCCCCGAAGGCTCGAGCGTCTCCCATTCGGTCGAGCTGCTCTCTCAGGCCCTCGAGCCCGGTGGGGAGCGGGACGGGAACGAACTCTCGTCCTCCGGCATCGCAGGCCTCGGAGACCAGGCCATTCGACCCGGCGTCCAACACCAGGACGATCCGCGACACGAGATCGGCGTGCTCGGTTCTGCGCCACGCTTCGAGACGGTTCAGATACCGCGCCCGCGGATCGACGTTGCCCCGAGGCGGCATCTCGGGGCGGAACGCGAGCAGGACCCCGCCCACGTCGCGGCCCAGCGCACGCGCGAAGCGCAGCGCGGACCGCTCCAGCCGGGCCTGCTGGCGCTCGGCCTCGGCGCGGCCGATCTCACCGGTCCAACGGTACTGCAGGACGGCGAGCAGCCCGAGCAGGAGCACCAGGGCACCCATCAGAACCCACATCCCGCGATCCCGCGGCCAGCGCACCATGTTGACGCGAGTGTAGCAGTGAGCCCGGAGCGGTGGGACGGGTGCGGAGGCCCATTTACATACCTTACAGCGACCTTTCGCGCCCATGAAGACTCCCGAGGCCACCCGGCCGAGCTTGTGGGGGAGAGAACGGCGCCTCGGACATGGGGCGCAATGTGCGATTCGAGGGGAGACGGAGCCATGAAGCTGAACCTCACCACGGCGGTCGGAATCGTCGGAGCCGCGCTGCTGATCGGGCCTTCGGGCGCAGGTGCCCAGCCATTCGGACCCGAAGAGGACGGACCGGGGGGCGGGCACTTCCGCGGCCCCGGGCGCTTTCTCGAGCTGACCGAGGATCAGCAGGGGGCGGCGCGTCAGATCTTCGAGCAGAGGCGGCCCGAGATGCAGGCGCTGCACGAGCAGATGCGCGAGAACCGCAAGCTCCTGCGCGACGCGCTGGAGAGCGGCGCGGACCCGGCCTCCGTGGGCGAGCTCGTCATCGACGCTCACGCCCTGAAGGAGAAGGAGCGGGCGATCCGCGAGGAGTCGAAGGAGGCCTTCGAGGGTCTGCTGACGCCGGAGCAGAAGCGCAAGCTCGAGATGCTCGAGGCCGCGCGGGCCGCTGGCGCCTCCGGGGGGTCCCGTGGGAAGATGGGTCCGCGGGGCGGCGCGTCGGGTTTCCGTGGAATGGGGCCGCGCGGAGGTGAGTGGGACCCCCGAGGAATGGGCGGCCCAGTCGAGTTGCCGGACCATCGGTGAGTGCCCTCACGTCCGGGGGGTCGCTCTCGGGCGAACGGGGCGGCCCCTCGGACGTCTTCTTCGCCGCCGGATTCGGGCCTGGGTGGCGCTGTCCGTCGAAGGGCCCGCGCGCACGACGGGGGATCGTCCGGTCGGGCTGAGAGCAACGGTCGATTCCCACGCCGCATCCCCACAGGAGAGAAGGTGGCAATGAGAGACGCACACGGCGCGAGAGCGTCCCGTCGACGTCCAGGACGTCGGGTCCTGCCTCTGATGATGGCGGGCGCAGCCGCGCTGGGGATGGTCGCGTGCGGCGGCGAGGACACGACCACCGGGGCCACGGGCCCGTTCATGGAGGTGGCCCTCACGTTCACCCCCAGCCCGATCACCGCCGCCGCATCGGACGACGCCGAGTTCGAGTGGATGGCCACGTACACGGTGACCCTCACGGAGAGCGGCGGTCTCGGCGGGACGATCATCGCCGTCGGCGCCGCGCTCAACGAGGCGTCCGGGGGCATCGAGGTGATCACCGACGGCGAGCTGACACGATCGACCGCCAATGGCCCGAGCGACCGCCTCGAGGCGGGGGGGACCGCCCAGCTCGGCTTCGTCACCTACTACACGCTGCCCGGTGGCGGTCGCGAGGCTCTCATCGACATCACCGTTCAGGTCCAGGACGACGACGGCTTCGTGGGACAGGTCGTCGGCCGCGTCTCGGTGAGCTAGCCGCGGTCGCGAGAGAGCCGACCGTCCTTCGTCTAGAATGGAGCTTTGCCAGGGAGGCTGTGCTTTGAATCGTGCTCTCGCACTCTTCTTGATACTCGGTCTCGCCGCCTGCGGCGGATCCGACACCACCACCCTGCCGCAGGAGACCCTCATCGTCGGGGTCCTCGTCGTGGAGGACCTCGTCGTGGGAACCGGACCCGAGGCCGTGGCCGGGGACACCGTCACCGTCGACTACGTCGGCCGGCTCCAGAACGGCACCCAGTTCGACAGCTCCTACGATCGAGGCGTGCCCTTCACGTTCACCACCGGCATCGGCCAGGTGATTGCGGGCTGGGACCAGGGCGTGCCGGGGATGCGGGTCGGCGGGACCCGGCGCCTGACGATTCCCCCCAATCTGGGGTACGGCCTCAGTCAGGTCGGCGTCATCCCGCCGAACTCGACGCTCATCTTCGAGGTCGAGCTCCTCTCGATCGAGGGGAAGTAGCGTCCCACCTGCCGGCGGCGGCGGGAGACAGGGCAGGACGGGTCACTCCGCTCATCCGGTTGACCAGTGTGCCCCGGGGGGGTGGTAGACTCCGTCCGCTCGCCTGACCGGCTCCCCCGGCCCGCTTTGGGGTCAAACGGGACGACCGGGCTGGAGGACCCCATGAGGCTGTGTGCCCTCCTCTTGATGCCGCTGCTCCTGGCGGGGGGGGCCGTGGGAGCGGCGGAGCCCGGTTCCCCCACCCGGATCCTCATCGCCTTTCACTCCGAGACCGGCAACACGGAGACCCTCGCCGGACTGGTGAGGGACGGGGTCGCCTCGGTCGTGGACGTGGAGGCCCGACTTCGCCCGATCGATGCCGTGACGGACAACGAGATCCTGCAGGCGGACGGGATCCTCCTCGGGACCCCGGTCCACTGGGCAACGGTGTCCGTCGAGACGAGGTCGTTCCTGGACCGGGTCGGGGCCGTGCTGCTGAAGGAGGGCGTGCTCGACCGCGAGGGCCGCACCGCCGGGGCGTTCTGCACCGGGGGCGGCGCCGCCATGGGGAAGGAGTTGGCGCGCCTCACCATCCTCAACGCGTTCCTCACGATGCGCTTCGTGGCCGTCGGAGGGGTCGAGGGCGAGGGGTTCGGGACGCTGGGTCCCGAGGCCACGACACCCGACCCGAAGTCGCCGATGACACCGGAGGAGACGGCCGCGGCCCGCGCGTCCGGCGAGCGGTTCGCCCGCCTGACGAAGCGGGTTTCACGGGGAGTGGCTCGATGACCCGGGGCGACGCCGCGCCGATCCGGGGCGTGAGGGCGCCCACAGTGCCCTCAGCTGGATAGAGAGACGCCTCTGCTCAACCTGGCTCTGCGCGGGAGTACGCACGCTCTATCGACTCAGGTGACGAGGACGACCTTGCCCACGTGCGTGCCCGACTCGAGCAGGCGGTGCGCCTCGGCGGCCTCCGCGAGGGGGATGGTGGCGTGGATGACGGGGGCGACCTCTCCTGACTCGAGGAGAGGCCAGACGTCCTTCTCGAGTGCGCGGGCGATCCGGCCCTTCTCCTCGATCGAGCGAGGGCGGAGTGTCGAGCCGGTGACCGTCAGCCAGCGCTGGAGCACCGGGCGGAAGTCGACCTCGGCTTTCGCCCCGCCGAGGAACGCGATGAGGACGAGGCGCCCCTCGCGGGCCAGACACTCGAGGTCGCGGGGGATGTAGCTCCCGCCGACCATGTCGAGGATGACGTCGACACCGCGCCCGCCGGTCAGCTCCTTCGCGACCGCCACGAAGTCCTCTGTCGCGGTAGTTCACCGCGCGCTCGGCGCCCAGCCGCTCGCAGGCCGCGCACTTCTCGGCGGTCCCGGCGGTCGCGAGGACGCGGGCCCCGAAGGCCCGGGCGAGCTGGATCGCGGTCGTGCCGATGCCGCTTGCTCCTCCGTGGACGAGGAGCGTCTCCCCCGCGCTGAGCCGGCCGCGCTCGAAGACGTTCGTCCAGACGGTGAAGAAGGTCTCGGGGAGCGCCGCGGCCTGGACCGGCGTGAGGCCCCGGGGAATGGGGAGGCACTGTGGGGCCGGGGCGGGACAGTACTCCGCATAGCCTCCGCCGGCCACGAGGGCGCAGGCCTCGTCGCCCAGCGTCCAGTCGGTGACTCCCTCGCCCAGCGCCACCACGGCGCCCGCCACCTCGAGACCCGGGATGTCGGTCGTCCCCGGCGGGGGAGGGTAACGCCCCTCGCGCTGCAGCAGGTCCGGACGATTGACCCCGGCGGCGGCCACGCGCAGCAGTAGCTCACCCGGCCCTGGGGCGAGACACCGGACGCCGCGTGGTCTGAAGGACTTCCGGGGGGCCGGGTTCCGTGATCTCGATCGCCAGACCGTCGGCAGGGAGAGCCACGAGCGTCATCATACCCAGCCCGAGCCGGGGGAGGCACCTCTCCGCGAAGGCTGCCGAGAGATCCTTCGTCGCATGCCCGCGTCGGGCTTCTCAGGATGACGGCGCTGTCGTGTGTGACCTCTGCCTCGGAATCCACCGCCCGCAGACAGTGGATAGCCCGGCTACTGGCCGTCGCTGATGACGCCGTCGAGCCAGAGCGTTCCGAAGCCGATCAGAACGACCGCCTTCCCCTGGTTCTTCCCCCAGCCCGGCCCGATGTCGACCACCAGGTGCTCGGCGCCGTCCGCCGACGTGTTGAACTGCGAGTCGAGCTCGATGGCCTTGGACAGGTCCGGCTTCTCGCCGCGTTCGAGCTTGCCCGGATAGAGCACCATCGCCCAGCCGTCACCCTTCTTGACCGCACCGACGAGGTAGGTTCCGGCCGGGATCGATGCCGACCCGGCCTTGAGGTCCGCCGCGATCGTCAAGGACGGCTGGCCCGGGGACACGAACTCCCCATCGGCAATGCCCTCGAGGCGACTCATGTTTGCAGGAACGGTGCGGAAAGAGACGCTGACGTCCTGCTCGCCCATCTTGACCGTGGTTGTCTTCCTGAAGTGAGGATGAGCCATGACCACCGAGGCGGTGAGAAGGAACAGTCCACCGAGTACGAAGAGCTTCTTCATGCAAGGTCCCCTTTCGAGTGAGTTGGGCGGAGCCTATCACCGGTAGGTTCTTCCGGAATGCAAAAAGAAATCGATACGCGATCACCCACGCCACACGCCCTTACGACACGGCCCGTACGCAGTCAGGTCGGCGTGACACCCACCAGGCTGGACCGCGACGTGGCGGTCAAGGTCCTGCCCGAAGGCGTTCTGTCTGACGGCGAGGCGGGACAACGCCTCCACTGGCAAGCGCCACAGCCGGGCCGCCCGCTCAGCTCTCGCCGCTGTCCGTTGGCCGAGGGTGGGCGATCCTGGGTAGGCGCTCCTCGTACTGGAACCGGTCGTCTTCGTGGCAGGTGCGGCAGATCGTCTCGTCGGGGATGCGGCCGCCGTTGGCGAGGAAGGCCTCCCGATCGGCCATGATCGTGGGGTCGGTGTAGGCCGAACCCGGCCCGTGGCAGGCCTCACAGCCGACACCCTCCTCCTGGCGGAAGGTGCCGGCGGGCTTGGCGACCTGGTCCTGGGCCCCCGTGACGTGGCACTTGAGGCAGCGCCACTCCGCGGACGGGTCCTCGATGTCCTGGTACTCGTCGCGCACCGACGCCAGGAACCGGGCCCAATCCGTCTTCAGCTCCCAGTACGCGCGGGCGTGGGCGCTGCTCATCCAGTGCACGGACTGGCGGCCCGTCGCCTCGGTGAGGTGGCATTCCCGGCAGACCTGGGAGCCGACGTACCGGTGGTCGGGTTGCCTCTCTCCGTGAACCGTGCGGCGGAGGAAGGCCACGTCGACGCGGTCCACCGCCCCCGCGTCGTCGCGGTGGAAGGTGACCTTCCAGGGCTCGCGCCGACAATAGAAAGTGTCAGGGGCGATCGGGTAGAGCTCGTTCGGTCCGAACTCCGCCATGTGCAGCCGCCCCTCGTCGAGCCAGACCCTGAGAGTCACCTCCGGGTCCGAGGGCGTAGCGGCCAACGTAGGAGCTCAGAGCCTGCGGATCGGATTCCTGGGCGGCCGGCCGTTCGAACGAGTACTCGGCCGGGAGCTTGCCCTTCTCGTCCTTCCGACCCGGGTCCGCGCCGTGGGCGAGGAGAAGGTCCCGGACCCGGGGGTGGCCGGCGATCTGAGCCACGTGCAGCGGGGTCCAGCCCTCCTTCGTCGTCGCGTTCGGATCGGCCCCGCGGGAGAGAAGGAGCGCGGCCACCAGGTCGCAGTTCCGACGGGCGGCGACGTGCAGGGGAGTCCGCCCCCATCGGTTCTGGATCGCGAGGTCCGCCCCCTCGTCCAGCAGGAGACGGATCATGTCCGGGCGGTCGTGGTGGGAGGCCAGGTGAAGCGGTGTCCCGCCGTCCCCGCCCACCGCGTTCACGTCTGCGCCGTGCTCGACGAGTGTTTCGACGACGTCCCAGTGCCCCTGGACCGCGGCCCAGTGCAAAGGTGTGTAGAGGAACCCGTCGCGGGCGCCGATGCTGTCGGGGAGCTTCCTCAGGTAGTGCTTGACGGCGAAGAGATCGCCTCGCCTCGACGCCGCGATGAGGTCGTCGGCGAGGGCGGGCGGCCCGGAAAACAGCAAGGTGGGCAGAACAACGGCCAGTCCGATTCGCTTCGCCATCTCCGGACCTCCAGAAGGTTGGACGCGCGACGGGCGCCGCTCGCGGCGCCTTCCAGATGAAGATACGTGGCCCACGAGCGGAGGTTTCGTCAGAGGCTCTCGCGTACTCGGTCCGACGCTATCCACTGAGCGACGGCGGGTCAACCGCCGGGGTTGATCGGCGGCCCGGCGTCACTCACTCGCCAAGTCGACGACGACTTCCTCCAGGCCGGCCACGACCCGGGTCAGGTGTTCGTAGCGGACGCGGTCGGGCGTGTCCCCCGGCGTGTGGTAGGGCTCGTAGCGGAAGAGCGCCGTGTCCGTGACCATGACCCCCGGATACCCCTGCTGCCAGAAGGACCAGTGGTCCGACCAGCCGACTCCGGTGACCCAGCCGGGAGCCGCCAGCGCCTCCGAGGGCAGTGGGGAATGGCGGCGGAAGGAGCCGACCGCGCGGCGGACGAGGCGCCGCGAGGCGAGGTTGCCCACGAAGCCGAGGAAGTTCCCACGGGACGGGTAGAAGAAGCGGAACGGGAAGGGGTACTGCTGGCTCCCGTCGTCGTCGGAGAAGTACCCGATCGTCTCCAGGGAGAGCATGGCCACGATGCGGTCTCCGCGCTCCCTCGCACGCCGCGCGTAGTGGAGGCTCCCCATGTCGCCGGTCATGTAGAACGGGGGCTCCTCGTTGACGAAGAGCACGAAGCGCACCGTCCGGGGCAGCTCCCGCTCGGCCAGGAGGCGCGAGAGCTCGATCACCGCGGCGACGCCGGTGGCGTTGTCGTTCGCTCCCGGGGATCCGATGACGGAATCGTAGTGCGCGCCCACGGCGACGATCTCATCGGGCCGCGAATGGCCCGTCTTCACGACCTCGAGGTTGCGCACCGCCACCCCCGCGGTCTCGAAGGGTTGGGACTGGACTTCATGCCCGAGGCCGCTGAGGGTCGTCTCCAGATACACCGCCGCCGCGTCCAGGGGAGCCGGGCGAAAGACGTTCCTCTCCCCGATGTCGCCGGCCAGGGCGCGCACGTGACCCTCGAGGCGCCGTTCGAGGTCACGCTCCTGCTCGCTGAGGGGAGGGAGCTCACCGGTCGGAGAGTGTCCGGGCATGGTCGTCATCCACGACAGGGCGCCGCCCACGAGGCCGAGCGGTCCGACCAGGAGCAGTCCCGCTCGGAGCCACTCCCGGGTCCCCGTCGGGAGCAGGCGCAAGCCACCCTTCGTCAAGGCCGGGTCCGGGCGATCATGCGCCGGTCGATCATCGCAGACCGAGAGCGCCCCGCATGCGCGCCGGGCGACGCTCCCGGGGAATTCTATCCTCTCCGTCGCCGAGCGAAGGCGGCGGGACCCGCGGATAGGAGGGCGATGGCCCTCCTGAGCGAGTGCGCCGACTTGACCAATGGACCCGGAGGAGCGCAAACGGACTGTCTCGGCGTCGGCTTGCTTGAGGTAGGATTCCGCCCATGCAAGGCCAGCAAACTCATCGACACACGACTCACGACGGCGCCTCTCGGGGGGGGCATGTCTTTCGGCGGTTCTCGGTTGTGGCAGGATTTCTCGTCGTCGGGGCGGGAATCGCCTCTGCGATCCTTCAAACGGCGGAGCTCGGCTCGGCCGGCCCCTCGGAGAAGAAGGTGCTCTTCGTTTACGGCGGGTGGCCGGGCCACGAGCCCGAGCCGTGCCGCGACCTCTTCGTTCCCTGGATGAAGTCGCTCGGTTGGGACGTGACCGTCTCCGACTCCCAGGACGTCTACGCCGACAAGGACCGGATGGGCTCCCTCGACCTCGTGGTGCAGACCTGGACGATGGGAACGATCGAGAAGGAGAACCTGCGGGGGCTCCTCGAGGCGGTCAAGGGCGGGGTTGGCATCGCCGGATGGCACGGCGGGCTCGGCGACGCCTATCGGCAGGAGACCGAGTACCAGTTCATGGTCGGCGGGCAGTGGGTGGCTCACCCCGGCGGGGAGATCGACCACACGGTGGAGATCACCGATAGCGAAGATCCGATCACCACCGGGCTCTCCGACTTCGCGGTCCACACCGAGCAGTACTACATGCACACCGACCCGAACAACACCGTGCTCGCTACCACGACCTTCAGCGCTGAGCACGCACGGTGGATCGAGGGTGCCACCATGCCCGTGGTCTGGAAGAGGATGTACGGGACGGGCCGGGTCTTCTACTCCTCGCTCGGCCACACCGCGGACGTGTTCGACACGCCGGAAGTGCTCACGATCATGCAGCGGGGCATCCTCTGGGCCAGCGAGAGCCGGCACACCGCCACGCCCGATCTCGTCAATCCCGTCTACCCGTCCCGGTAGGCCAGGGCGTCTACTGGAAGGAGGGACTGAGCGCATCGCGATCGGGGACTTCGACGCCGACACCCGGCCCGACGTGGCCTTCTCCCACTCCGAGAAGCCCGGGTTCGACGTCACCTGGTACTCGAGCGACGATCCCAAGGCGGGGCCGGAGTCCTGGCGGAAGCACGAGATCGGCGTCGTGGGCTACTGCCACACGCTGCGCGCGGCAGACATGGACGGCGACGGAGACGACGACATCGTGGCCGCGACCCTCGAGCGGACCGAGTCGCCGGAGATCGTCGTCTTCCTGAACGCGGTCGAGGGCCAGGAGTGGACGCGCTTCAGGGTCGCCGAAAAGAGCGCCGACAAGGCGTGCGTGGGCGACATCGACGGCGATCGCGACATGGACATCGTCACGTCGTCGAGCGGGGAGGACCCGCTGATCATGCTCTGGCGGAACCAGCTCATCCCGCAGCTTCCGGTTACCGTGTCCGAGGGCAACCCCGTCGTCGAGCACGAGAGTCGCTAGGAGAGCACTCCCTCGTAAGCGACCGCCTCCGAGACGAACGTCCTCCTCTCGTCCTCCTGCAGCGCGCGCTTCGTAGTGAGGATGAGATGACGGCCCTGCACGCTCAGGAGGATGGCGTCGCCGAATCTCTTCGGATGATGCCGCAGGGTAGTCCTCGATGTTGATGAGATCCCAGCGCGGGAGCGGGGTCTGGGCGAGATCCCGAAACTCGCCGCCGCGGTCCCATCCGGGCTCTGCCTGCGAGCCATGCGGGTGCTGAAAACACCGGCGGGTTGTGGCCGGCCGCGGTGCGATGAGAGGACGATCAGCCCGAGGGAGTCCGGTCGGTGGAGTCTGCGCCGGGGGAGGCACGACGCTGCCGCAGCCGGGCGAGGCGGCGGTCGCGGTATTCAAGAGCCGCCTTCCTGAGGTCCACCACCCGGTCCGACTCGTCGACGATCTCGGCCCCGATCAGGGTCTCCGTCAGGTCCTCCAGCGTGATGACGCCGTCGATGGCGCCGTGCTCGTCCACGACGATCGCGAGGGCCTCGCGCTGGTTGAGGAGCTGGGAGAGCGCCGCCCCCGCCCGGATGAAGCCGGGAATGAAGATCACGGGACGACGAAGAGCCGCCAGCGGCCGCTCCCGGCTCGCCCCCGAGGCCGCCGCCCTCAGCACCTCGCGCTGCAGCACGTAGCCCACGACGTCGTCGATGCTCTCCGGCTCGTGGAGCGGGATGCGGCTGAAGGCATCGGTTTCGGGAGCGGCCAGCAGGTCCGCGACCGTCGCATCCGCGGGCATCATCACCATGACCGGCCGGGGCGTCATGACGTCGGACACCCGCACCGTGTCGAAGCGCATCAGGCTGTCCAGGAGCTTCGTTTGGGCGGGATCGATGGCGCCCTCCCTGGCCGCCGTCGCGATGAATGCCTCGAGCTCTCCCTTCGAGAGCCGGGCGGGCTCGTGGGGGGCGAGAAGCCGGGTCAGCACCCGCGAGACCGTGAGGGCGGGGGACATGACGGTGGTCAGCCCGTGGAGGGTGTAGCCCACGACGGCAACCAGGCGCGAGGCATACAACGCACCGAGCGTCTTCGGGATGATCTCGGAGAAGACCAGGATCAGAAAGGTCAGGACCCCGGAGAAGATGCCAACCGCGGTATTGCCGAAGACGCGGGCCGCCTGGGCGCCGGCCATCGTGGCCCCCAGGGTGTTGGCGACGGTGTTCAGGATGAGGATGGCGCTGATCGCGTCGTCGATCCGCTGCTCCTTCAGCTCGAGCAGCAGAGCGGCTCCGCGGCTTCCCGCCGCCTTCTTCTCCGCGAGCATGCCGCGCCGGGCGGACAGGAGCGCGGCCTCGAGGAGCGAGCAGAGGAACGAGACGCCCAGGGCGAAGCCGACGAAGAGGAGCAGCAGGGTCACGGTTTCGAAACGGGGAGGCGTTTCACCGCCGCCATTCTACGCCGGCTTCAGATGGCCCCCGCGCGGCGGGGTGTGTCCCTGACCGATTCTACCGCCCGCCCCTCTTCTGCAGCTTGGTGAAGAAGTCGCGGAAGATCGGGTCGCGGCGGAGGTGGTAGACCACCCGGATCAAGTGCCGCGAGTTGTCGAAGCTGTACGTGTACTCGTTGGTGACGATCGGGCTGTGGACCAGGTGCGAGGGCAGCCACTCGTCGTTGATCACCCATGCCACCGCGGTCATGTCCCAGAGGACCTTGGACCAGCCGAAGTGATCCTCGCGGTAGTCCTTGAAGATCCCGACCAGGTAGTCGCCGATGGCTCCCCGACCCGCCACGTGCGCCTCCATCTCGGGCACGGTGGTGGCGAAGTGGGTGACGACCGGCGTGCAGGGGAGCTGAACGAAGGGGACGCCGCTGTCGAAGATGGTGCGGGAGGCGTGCAGATCCTGCTCGTAGTTGAACTCGCGCTGGTCCGGCCAGTTGTGGCCGTTCCCGCCCAGCCAGACGACCACGATGTTGGGCAGGATCGAGGGCTCGATCAGGAGGGCGTTCGCCACGTTGGTGATGGCGCCCACCGCCACCACGTAGAGGGGGTTCTCCGGGCTGTGCGTCTTTGCCCGCGCGACCAGGTCCAGGGTCGCCGGGCTCTCCTCGGGCGCCCCGGGGTCGGCGATGAACCGACGGCTTCCACGGTGGGCGAAGCCGTCCGGGGAGACATCCAGCTTGTCGAGGACCCTCAGGATCTCCTCGTAGCTCTTCTCCATCCCGTCGCCGGGGCCGGTCGAGCGCGCGTTGAGGAAGGGCGCGGCGTAGACGGCCCGAACGTCGAGCTCGGGGGAGATCAGCGCGTAGACCAGCGCGAACTGGTCGTCGATCTCGTTGAAGGTGTCGGTGTCGAGGACCATCGGCACCGGCCTCCCGGCGGGGGGCCGGAGCTGGACGATGCGCTGGCTGTCGGGCATCGGAGGGAACGCCTGCCCGAAGGCGGGAGGGCCCGCCAGCGTGACCCCCATGAAGAGCGCGATTGCGCCCACGACTCTCTTGGACATGGCGCGCATCGTAGCGGGATCGGCCGTCCCGGGTAAAGGGGCGGCGCAGATCTGCCTCGGCCGTCTCGCCACCCGCAGAGCCGATCGGCGGCCTCCGCAGTACAATCCACCGCGAAGAGACGACCGGCCGGAGGAGGACCGCATGAGGATGCCCCGTCGTTGGCTCGCCACATGCCACACCTGATCGAGCCCGCCTCGAGCGGGCGAGCCAAATGCCGCGGATGTGGCGAGCGGATCGGGGCCGGCGAGCTCCGTTTCGGCGAGAGGCTGCCGAATCCCTTCGCCGACGGCGAGATGACCCACTGGTTCCACCTCGACTGCGCGACCTTCAAGCGGCCGGAGCCGTTCCTGGAGACCCTCGAGACGCGAGCGGAACCGCTGGATGACGGCGAGCGGCTGGGGTTGGAGGCCCGGCGCGGCATCGCGCACCGGCGTCTGCCCCGGATCAACGGTGCCGAGCGCTCACCGTCGGGTCGGGCCCAGTGCCGCTCCTGCCGCGAGGCGATCGCGAAGGACTCCTGGAGAATCCCCCTCGTCTTCTACGAAGAGGGACGCTTCTCGCCCTCCGGCTTCATCCACGCCCGGTGTGCGGAGGCCTACTTCGAGACGTCCGACGTGCTTTCGCGGGTGCGACGGTTCGCGCCGGGGCTGGGTGAGGAGGAGCTGCGCGAGTTGCGGGCAGAGTTGGAGAGCCCAAGCGATCGCCCGTCATCCTGAGTCTCGGGCCGTCCCGAGGTTTCCCCCGGCTTCACAGGCGAGCGCGCTCCGTGCGCGAGATCTTCGACTCGTCGAGCTCGATGCCGAACCCGGGTCGCGTCGGCAGCGCAATGTGTCCGTCGACCGGTACCAGCGGGAGGCGCGCCGGGGCAGCGCGCGGGGTCATTCCGCTCACAAGCTCCCTCCCGCCGGCCCCGCCGCAAGGACGACCTCGAGGACCTCCAGAAAGCCCTCGATGTCCGCGCGCCCGATGGTCAACGCCGGATCGAGTCTCAGGACGTTGAGGCCGGGCCGCCGGGCCAGGATGAAGCCCCGGCGAACGAGCTCTCGATGCACGTGGGTCGTGAACGAGGCTTGCGGGTCATCGTCCAGCTCCACCGCGACCATCAACCCGCGTCCCCGCACCTCCCGAACCCTGGGCACGCGGTCCTGGATCGCGGCCAAGCCGGAGGACAGCAGCTCCCCGATCTCCCGGCCACGTTCGATCAACCCTTCGTCCCGGATCACCCGGATCACCTCCCGGACGACGGCCGCGCCGAGCGGGTCGTTCTGGTGGGACTGGGCGTACTTGAGCGGCCGACCCTCGAGGCGCCTTGCGACCTCGCGGCCGAAGGCGGCCACGCTCACCGGATAGCCGTTGCCGACGCCCTTGCCCAGGGCCACCACGTCCGGCGTGATGCCGTAGTGCTGATAGCCGAACCACTCGCCGGTCCGTCCGATCCCGGTGGTCACCTCGTTGACCAGGACGAGGCCGCCGTCCTTCCTCACCCTGCGAACGATGCTGCAGACGAGGCGTTCCGGCGGAAACCGAACCAGTCCGGAGGAGCTGCCGGGCTCGAAGAGGAACCCGCCGATACGGTCGAACGGGATGGCCGACCAGTGCTCGCAGCTCTCCTCGCCCTCTCCGGAATGCGCGCAGGCGGCGCACGCCAGCCAGTCGAAGGAGTACCAGTCGTCCTCGTCTCTCCGGCTCGCCGAGCCGTAGGCCCCGAAGTAGGAGTCGCTCATCGTCATCAGGAGGGGTCGGTCGAGCAGGGACTGGGCGGCGCGGACGCCGTACTCGACGGCTTCGCTGCCCGAGCAGAGAAACACGCAGCGGCCGCCGTCGAGTCCCGGCAGTGACAGGACCTCTCGCGCCGCCTCCTCGACGATCGCGCTCGAGTAGTTGAAGCCGGAGTGGGCCAGCTGCCCGGACTGCTTCCGCAGGACTTCGAGCAACCTCGGGTGACCGTGTCCGATCGACGTGCACCAGACGCCCGACTCGAGATCGACGTACGTTCGCCCTTGAGCGTCCTGGAGGCGGCAGTTCTCCGCCCGCACCATCTCGGACACGAGGAGGACGTGGCCCGGGTACCAGAGTACGGGGGAGTCCATGTGGAGCTCGGGTCGTTGCGTCTACGGCTCGCGGAGCAAGCCGGGAAGGGCTCTCCCGTCATTCTTCATGTTCTTCACTCCGTCTCCCATCAGTCTGGTGTGATGAGAACAGCATAGCGGATCGGGGTCGAAGGCCGAAAGGTCGGTGCGACTGGAGACCCCGCCGTCCCGGCAACGCGACATAGATCCCTTGACTCATGTCGGGGACCAGGCGCGCCTGAGCCAAACGGCCGGTTTCCCCAGGTGCCCATCCGACTATCATCGGGGAACGGGGTGTCCATCACGGACGGAAAGGCAGGGGATCGATGGGTTTCACCGTTTCCGACGACTTCGTCGCCGAGCAGAACCGCGAGGGGATGGAGGCGCTGGAGGAGGACTACGCGCATCTGAGTCGACAGCTCGGCCGGCGCGGCATCGACATCGAGCGGCTGACGGAGCGGGCGATCGCCTTCCGTGTGTCCGTTCCTTCCTGGGGGGTGGGGACCGGGGGGACGCGCTTTGCCCGCTTCCCGGGCCCGGGGGAGCCGCGCAACGTGTTCGAGAAGCTGGACGACTGCGAGGTCGTCAACCGTCTCCTGCGGGTCACCCCCGGGATCTCGCTCCACATTCCCTGGGACAAACCGGAGAGCAGCGCCGAGCTCGTGAGCTATGCGAGCGACCGGGGTCTGTTCTTCGACTCGATGAACTCGAACACCTTCCAGGACCAGCCGGACCAGAAGCTGTCCTACAAGTACGGGAGCCTCAGCCATACGGATCCGGCGGTCCGGCAGCAGGCGGTCGAGCACAACGTGGAGTGCATCGAGATCGGCAGGGCCCTCGGCGCTCGCTCGCACACCGTGTGGATCGGCGACGGAGGGAATTTCCCGGGCCAGGTCCACTTCCGACGGGCGGTCGACCGCTACCTGGAGAGCCTGCGGCAGATCTACGCGGCTCTTCCCGACGACTGGCGGGTCTTCATCGAGCACAAGCTCTACGAGCCCGCGTTCTACTCGACCCTCCTCAACGACTGGGGTATCAGCTACTACTGCGCCCAGCAGCTCGGGCCGAAGGCCTTCTCCCTCGTCGACCTCGGCCACCACGCCCCCAACGTCAACGTCGAGATGATCGTGGCCCGGCTGATCCAGCTCGGCAAGCTGGCCGGCTTCCACTTCAACGACAGCAAGTACGGGGACGACGACCTCGACGCCGGCTCGATCAAGCCGTTTCAGCTATTCCTCGTCTTCAACGAGCTGGTAGAGGCCGAGATCGAGGACGTCGCCGGCTTCGACCCCGCCTACATGCTCGACCAGTCCCACAACGTCACCGACCCCATCGAATCGCTGATGACGAGCGCGGTGGAGCTGGTCCGGGCCTACGTCCAGGCCCACCTCGTGGACCGCGTGGCGCTCCACGAGCACCAGGAGCGCACCGACGCCCTCATGGCCCTGCAGACGCTCAAGCAGGCCTTCACCGCCGACGTGGCCCCCATCCTCGCCATGGCTCGCCATCGGGCGGGCGGAGCCCTCGATCCGGTGGTCGCCTACCGGGAGAGCGGGTACCGGCAGAAGAAGACCGAAGAGCGTCCGCCGCACGGGGGGAGCGGAACCGGCATCGTGTGACGATCCGGAGCGAACGGAGAGGTCCATGACGAGCCCCGTCCGATCAGAACCCCTCGAGCCGCTTCACCTGGCCGTCGACCTGGGTGCGGGGAGCGGGCGGGCGATGCTCGGGGGCCTGGGTCGCGACGGGCTGGCCCTCGAGGAGGTGCACCGGTTCCACTACTCCCCGGAGACGTCCGCCGGCCGCATGAGGTGGAACTTCGGGCGGATCTTTGGCGGCATCAAGGCGGGCCTCGGCAAGGCCCAGCTGGCGGCGGTCGCGGCGGGGAGGACGATCGAGACGGTGGGGGTCGACTCCTGGGGTGTCGACTTCGGGCTCCTCGACGCGGGCGGACGTCTCGTCGAGAACCCCGTTGCCTACCGGGACGCCCGGATCGAGGGGGAGATGGAGCGTGTGCTCCGCAAGGTGCCGCGGGAGGAGATCTATCAGCGAACCGGCATCCAGTTCATGCACTTCAACAGCGTGTTCCAGCTCCACGTCCAGATGCGCGAGGGTTTGCCCTCGGGGGCGCGGCGCCTGCTGATGATCCCCGACCTCTGCCACCACGCGCTGTGCGGCTCGACGAAAGGGGAGTACACGAACGCCTCGACGACCCAGCTGCTCGACGTCCGCACGCGAGGGTGGGCAGATGATCTGTTCTCGCGGCTCGGGCTGCCGCGGGAGCTCATGCCGGAGCTGGTCGTTCCGGGGACGGAGCTGGGAGAGCTCAGGGCGGCGCTTCAGAAGGAGCTGGGGCTGGGGCGCCTCCGGGTCCTCGCCCCCGCCACCCACGACACCGCCAGCGCGGTGGCCGGCACCCCGCTCGAGCCGGGCTGGGCCTACGTCTCCTCCGGCACCTGGTCGCTCGTCGGCGTCGAGAGGAAGACGCCCCTCGTCAACGACGCCGTGGCCCGTGCGAACTTCACGAACGAAGGCGGGGCCTTCGGCACCATCCGCCTCCTGAAGAACCAGATGGGCCTCTGGCTTCTCGAGGAGTGCCGTCGTGAGTGGGCCGAGCGAGGGGTTTCCGCCGAGTACGGAGGGCTGCTCGCATCCGTAGCCGGAATCGAGGACGTGCCCGGCCTGGTGTATCCGGACCACCCTCGTTTCTTCAACCCCGAGAGCATGTCGGCGGAGCTGCAGGGGGCGCTGGCCGAGTCGCATCAGGAGGTGACGGACGAGCCGGCCCGCCTCGCGAAGGTGGTGCTCGATTCGCTGGCCTTCCGCTACGCCTCCGTCGTGCGAACGATCGAGGAGCTCACGCACGAACCCGTGCCCGGGATCCACATCGTGGGCGGAGGCTGCCGGAACGACTACCTCAACCAGGCCACCGCCGACGCCGCCCAGCGTCCAGTCATGGCCGGGCCCGCCGAGGCCACCGCCACCGGCAACCTCCTCCTTCAGGCGATCGCCTCTGGACGGCTGCCTTCGCTCGCCGAGGCCCGGGGCGTGGTGGCGCGGTCGGTGATGCCGCGGCGCTTCGAGCCCCGCGAACGCCCGGGATGGTCGGAGGCGGCCGCTCGCTACCGCGAGATCGAGGAGCGGTACGCCTGAGCGTCTCCGGATGACTCGGGCGAGGCGCAGGTTTAGACTGGCGCTCGTGCGCGCCGCGCGCCCACGACGGTCCACACCAACGGGAGGTTCAACCGGGACCGTCTGGATGAGCGAGAGGGAGATGCCGCGTACGCTCGGCGCAGGCACGGGAGGTCGGCCATGACGGGACGGAAGGTCGTCGTGATCTGCCAGAACGACGCCACGGCGGGTTGCCCCTCAGACGGGGGTCTCACGGCGCTTCATGGGAGGTCGTCGTGAGCACACGGGTCTTCGTATCGCTCCTGAGCGAGGAGCAGGACTTCCAGGTCATGCAGGCGGCGGACGCGCGCGAGGTCGGGGCGCGCCTCGGTCTCGAGGTGGAGGTGGCTTTCGCGGACGGCCAGGCCGTCGTCCAGAGCCAGCAGCTGCTGAAGGCCGTTCACGCCCCCGAAGGCGAGCGGCCGGTCGCGGTCGTCGTCGAGCCCACGGTCGGAGAGGGTTTCGAGCGGGTGGCCCGCAACGCCACCCGCGCCGGCATCGGCTGGTTCCTGGTGGACATGCACGCGAGCTACATCGACGAGCTCCGCACCGCCCATCCGGCCCTGCCGGTGGCGATGATCGGGGGCGACCACGTCGAGATCGGCCGTATCCAGGGCCGGCAGTGCCGGGCCCTGCTGCCCGACGGTGGCCGCGTGCTCAACGTCCGGGGGCCGGAGGACTCCACCGTGACCTACCAGCGGGCCGAGGGCCTCGAGGAGGTGCTCGGAGAAGGATTCGAGTTGCTCGCGCTCAACGGAAACTGGACCGCGAAGAGCGCCGACAAGGCGGTGATGTCCTGGCTCCGCCTCAAGACGGCCGAGCCCTTCCAGCCGGACGTCGTGGCCGCGCAGAACGACCTCATGGCTCTGGGCGTGCGCCGGGCCTTCACGACGAACCGGCCCGACTGGGCGAGCATCCCCTACCTCGGCTGCGACGGCCTGCCCGAAGGGGGCCAGAGGCAGGTGAACGAAGGGGCGTTCGCGGCCACGGTGATCACACCGTCGAACACCGGACCCGCTCTCGAGTGGGTGGCCCGCTGGCTCGCGAACGGAGAGCATCCCCCGCGCGAGGTGATCGTGAGCCCGACGTCCTATCCTCCAGTGGCCGACCTTCAGCCCTGGGGGGCGTCGTGAGCCGAACGGGCGGTCCCGGACGGCGCGTGTTTCTCCGTCGGCTCGGTGCCTCGGTGGCGGCGTCCGTCGCCGTGCCCGCGGCGGCCCGGGGTGGGGGGCTCGCCCCGGCATCCCCGGCCGGGGCCGGGGTGGCCGACCCGACGCGGCCGGTCCAGGGGGCCCCGGCGGCGACGGAGCCCGGCCTCGGGGTGGCGACGGAGGGATGGCCTCTGCCGGACATGGGGGCACGGGTGGCGCTGGCGCCCGCGCGCTGGATCTGGCTGCCCTCGGAGCGCACGCTCGCCAACACGTTCGTCCTGTTCCGGCGAGAGATCGAGGTCGCGGGGACGCCGGTTTCGGCGCGGGGCTGGGTCACCGCGGACAGCCGATATCGCCTGTGGGTGAACGGCCGGCGTGTGCAGTTCGGGCCGGCCCCGTGCGACCCGCGCCGGCTCGAGGTCGACCCGGTCGACCTCATGTCCTTGCTGCAGCCCGGCACGAACACTGTTGCGGCCGAGGTCCTGTTCTACGGACACGGTGAGGGCACGTGGCCGCTGGGCAAGCCCGGGTTCCTCTTCGCCCTGCGGATCGAGGAGGAGGACGGGGCGATCCAGCAGATCGTCTCCGACGAGCGCTGGCAGGTCCTCCTCGACCGGGCCCATCCGCCCGGCCAGTACAAGCGGTGGTACCTGCGCGCCCTGCAGGAGGAGATGGACGCGCGCCTCCGCCCCGAGGGATGGAACGCGCCCGGCTTCACCCCCGGCGAGGAGTGGCTCTCGCCGCTCGTGCTCGGAGGCGGCGCCGACCGCCCGGCCGCGGCGAGCCCGCACTACGAGTACCTGACCGACGGTGGTGTAGAAGCCGAGACATCCGCCCTCGTGGCCCGCGAGGTCCCGCTGGTCCGGGAGACCGCGCGCCCGGCGCTGCGGCTGCTGCACTCCGGTCGCATCCGCTGGCGGCGCGACCCCGACGACTGGTTCGAGTTCCGCATCCCCGGCTCCTTCGAGCTGGTGGAGGGAACAGTGGCCTTCCCGTCGGGCGACGGGGCCTGGACCCTCGACCCGGCGCCGGGTGAGGGGGTCTGGGCGCTCTTCGAGCTCGCCGAGCAGATGGTGGGCTTCCCATTCTTCACCGTCGAGGCCCCGGCGGGCACGATCGTGGAGGTCATGACCCAGGAGTCACACTCCGAGGACAACCCGGCCTGGCTCGACACGCACTTCCACAGCTGGTCGCGCTTCGTTTGCCGCGAGGGAGAGAACCGGTTCGAGGCCTTCGACTACGAGTCCCTGCGCTTCCTCCAGATCCACGTTCGCGAGGCGACGGGGCCGGTGCACGTGAACGACGTGGGGGTGCGGCGCCGCAGCTACGGCTGGCCCCGGCCACCCCACTTCCACTGCGACGAGCCACCGCTCCAGCGCCTCTTCGAGGCCTCGTTCAACACCCTCGTCAACGCCGCGCAGGAGACGATCGTCGACGGCATGGGCCGCGAGCGCCAGCAGTACGGCGGCGACGTCGCCCACATGCTCCACGCGACCCGCCTCGTGTGCGGGGACTGGGACCTGTCCCGGCGTTACCAGCACACCTGGGCCCTCGGGCAGACCCACGAGGGGTACTTCCTCGACTGCTGGCCGGCCTGGGACCGCCTCAACCGGATCGCCCAGCGCGAGGTGGGAGCGACGAGCTGGGGACCGCTCCTGGACCACGGCGTCAGCTTCATCCACGACGTATGGCGACACCACGAGGAGACGAGCGAGGTCGACATCGCGCAGGAGCTGTATCCGCAGCTCGCGCGGTTTGCCCGCTACCTCCTGGACAACCGGGGACGCGACAAGCTGCTGCCCATCGAGGGGTGGGGTGTCCCCGCGGTCTGGATGGATGGCCCCGCCTGCTTCCAGAAGCAGCGACACAAGCAGTGCGCGTTCAACCTCTTCACCGCCGGGGTCATCCGGCGGGCCCTCGTCCCGCTCGCGGAGCTCGTGGGGGAGACCCGGGACGCGGTGAACTTCCGCGCCTCCGCCGATGCGATCCTGAAGGCCACCGTGCAGGAGTTCTGGAGCACGAAGCGCGCCCTCTTCGTCTCCAACCTCCCGTGGCTGACGGAAGAGGGCGGGGAGGTGCGCCTCGACGACCGCTCGCTCGCGACCGCGCTTCTCTTCAGGCAGTGCCCGCAGGGGAAGACGGAGAACGTCGTCGCCGCCCTCGCCGAACCGTCGGCGGAGCTGGGCCTGTCGTTCCCGGCGAACGCCCACTGGCGGCTGCAGGCCCTGGCCTACCACGGGCGGATCGACGTCGTCTTGCGCGAGCTGCGGTACCGCTGGGCGGCCCTCCCCTCCGTCGTCAAGAACAATACGATCGCGGAGCATTGGGAGCACCGGCCCGACACGACCGACCAGTGGAGCCACGCCGCGGTCTCGCCGCTCTTCATGCTCTTCATGGACATCGCGGGCCTCCGTCCCGGAGAACCGGGATTCCGCAAGGTCAACGTGCGGCCCCAGCTCGGCGATCTTGCTGCGCTCGAGCTGACGCTGCACACCGGTCTCGGCCCCATTGCCTTCCGGTCCCAACCCGAGGGCGGCGGACACACGGTCTGGCTGACGCTCCCCGCCGACTGCGAGGGCGAGCTGCGGCTGCCGTCCGAGGCCCCGACCGAGCTCCGTCGACTCGGCGTCATCCGCTCGCTGGGGCTGTCGCGCTACGCTTTGCCTTCGGGTGAGACGGTCGTCTTCAACGTCCCCGGCGTCTGACCTCATCCCGGTCTGGCGCGCCAAGCGGGCGATCCGGTCATGATTCTCAGAGCAGAGTAGTCGAGAGTGGCCCGATGACCGCGTGATCGAGGAGGCGCGGCTCGGGCATCGCCGTTGTCTCGACGATCGGTCGGGCGCGGGGCGTCAGGCGGCGACAGCCTGGGTGTGATCGGGGGCCAGAACCGGGGGCGCCAGCGCCAGCGCGCGCGCCGCAAGAAGCACGAGGGCGACCCAGAGCACGTCCGCCAGGAGCAGGTGGACGATCTGCATCCAGACCGGGGCGAGCAGGAAGATGTTCAGAAGTCCGGCCCCGAGCTGGACCAGCGCCAGCGTGGCGGTCGCCCAGGCCCATTGCCTCGCGTTTCCCTCGTCGGTCGACTGCAGAACCCGGGCCGCGGCGAAGGCCACGGCGAGGGTCCCCGTCACCGCCAGCAGGGGATGGAGCACACGCAGGCGGACGAGGAGGGACGCCGTGGGCGAGAGGTCCTGGGCGAGGCCGGCGAGGAGCGACTGGGCCGGGTAGAGGGTGTCGCCGAGGGCCGCCACCGCGCCGCTCTTGCCCACGAAGAGCAGAACGAGCAAAGCCAGGCCGAAGACCCAGCCATCACGCCCGAGCGCGTCCCTGCGGAGGGTGCCGTCGGTGCCGCACCAGTGTGCGGTCAAGGTGAGGGCGCCGAGGAGCATGAACGTGTTCGCGAGGTGGCCGGCCATGAAGAGGGCGCGCGCCACCGACTCGTTCTGGGCCACGAGGCGGAACAGGACGAGGCCCGCCCCAACCGCGGCCTCGGTGAGGATGAAGAAGACCGACGCCGCCGCCGCCCAGCGGGCCGGATGCCCCTTCGGCCGCTCGCGGAAGACCCACACCGCGAGAACGAACACGAGCAGGAGCGCCAGCCCGCTCGTGAGGCGGTGCGTGTACTCCACCATGGTCTCGAGCACCGGCGCGCGCGGAACGACCTCGCCGTTGCAGAGGGGCCAGTGGGCCCCGCAGCCGGCGCCGGACCCGGTGGCGCGGACGAAGGCGCCCCACAAGATGACGACCACGGTCCAGCCGAGCGTCAGCCAGGCGACGCGAGCGAGGCGACTCATCTCTCTGGCGCAAGCTTATCCGCGTCCGCGGGAGTGTCAATTGATCGGGGCGCAGCCGCCCGGGGTTCTTTCGGGCGAGACCGGGCACGCCCCGCTGCTGGCGTCCGGGGCACTCCCGTCCGGGACGTAGCAGAGCTGCCCCGACATGTCGGCGCAGAACGACCGGACCCCGGTCTGGCCGGGCTGGATCGGCACCGCCACGTAGGCCCAGCCGCCGAGGCTCGTCGGAGAGACCTGGCCGCGCTGCAGCACCTCGGGTGGGGCGGGCGGAGGGCCGCGCCGTACCCGGGGGTGTCGGCGACGACTCTCTTGCGGCACTTCATGCAGAACCGGCTGCCGGGGGCTACGCGGGCGCCGCAGTGGGGGCAGGTCATCGTTCACCTCCGTCGTCGCGAGGCCCATTGTGTACCGGAGCGGGGAGGTGCCGGTGCCGCCGAGCAGGACGGTTTCGCGACCGTCACATCGCGGGCGCGGGCGAGGCCACCATCCCCCCGGCCCGGGGGTGTTACAGTTTCGGCGAGCGAGGCTGACGTGGCGAGCACGTGTGCCCACCATCCCGAGCGGCTGGCCCACGCCCTGTGCATGTCCTGCCACCGGGCGGTCTGCCAGGAGTGCGCGACAACGTGGGAGGGCATCAACTACTGTGCCCCGTGCCTGTCCCGGCGCCGGCGGTCGACCAGGACGGGGACACCCTGGGCCGGGTGGCTGCTCGTCCTCGGAGCCGCGGCGGGGCTCTTCTGGGTCGTCACACGCCTCATGGTCTGGGCCGGCGTCCTCGTCAACGACGTGCTGTGACCACGTCCGGCCTCGCCGTCGGTGAGATCCTCGACGACGCGGGCGACCTCGTCTCCACCATCGCCGTTCCCTGGGCCGGCCTCCTCTGGCTGAGCGCCCTCCCCCTGCGTCTCGGCCAGGCCCACTTCGCCGCCCGCGTGGCGGAGCTCGGCGACGAGGCCCACGCCTACGGCGATCACCTCCAGGGCCTCGCGGTCGCCGTCGGGGTGGCGTTCCTCTTCTCTCTCTGGGGCCGTGCGGTGTACGTGCGTGCCTGTGTCCTGCGGCTCCGGACGCTCGAGCCGGGCGGCCTCGCACCACTGCGGCTTCGCCCCGGGGCGTTCGCCACCTACGTGTACGCCGCCCTCGCCATCGAGGTCGCGTTCTACGCCACCTGCGCCTCGGTCGTGGCGGTGCCGGCGTTCGTCCTCGTCGCCGGTCTGGCCGCGGCGACGGTGCCGCTGATCGAGAGGCCGGGTCTCCTCGGACCCTTCCGGCTCATCGCGGACAACGCGCGGCACGCGGTCCCCCTCGTCGGCCTGCTCCTGGCGTTCGGCGCCGCGTTCCTGCTCGCGGCGCTGAACCTCTTCCTCCTCTTTCGGGCCGGGCTCTGGCTGGGCGACGGCGTGCTGGGCTCCGATCTCACCCGCTGGGGTGCCCTGCTCGGACCCCGCAACCCCCGGTTCGGGTTCGTGCTCGTCGCGGGGGCCTGGCTCGTCGTCGAGCCGTGGTGGCTGGCCGCGATGGTGGTCTACGTTCACCGTCTCCGCTCCCGAGCGAGCGGGGAGGACCTGCGGCTGTGGTTCGGTCGGCTCCGGAGCGCGGAGCCGTGAGGCCCCTCCTCCTGGCTTGCCTGGCGTGGGGCGTGGCCGCGTCGTCGTCGGTGACCCAGGAGGCCCCCGCCCCGGCCGTCGCCCCGCTCTCGATCGCGGGCTACGTCGTGGCGCTCGACGACCTCCGTGCCCACCTCGAGGCGGGCCGGCTCGACGAGGCGCGGAGCGTCGCCCGGGACCTGTCCGTGAGGGAGGTCGAGTGGGGCCACGAGACGCTGACCCCCGACCCGACCGTGCTCGACGAGGTGCGACAGGTGCGGACGGCGGCCGAAGCCCGGTCGCAGGCGGCCCGCCTCCGCCGGCTGGTCGATGCTCTCCGCGGCGGCTCCGGGTCCGAGACGGTGGCGGCCCGACCGGCCGTTCTCTCCCGGATCACACCCGCGGCCGATATCGAGAAGGGCGGCGAGGCCCCGCGGCTGCGGCGTGAAGCCGCTCACGTTCCCCGAGAAGGTCGAGGCCGCGCTGCTGGCGGTGGCCGACTGGATCGGGGACACGCTCCGCAAGATCGGCGAGTGGCTCCGCCGCCTCGTGCCGAAGCGTGCGAAGCCGGGCCCAGGGAGACGCCGGCACGACCGCCACCGTCGCCGTCGCGTTCGCCGCCGTCGCCGCCGCCTTCCTCGCGATCCTCGCGTGGAGGTCGCTGGGTCGCGGTCGGGTGGGCCCGACCGACGCCGTCTCCATACGGACGGTGACGTCGTCGAAGGACGACGACCCGTTGTCGCGCGAGGCCAGCGAGTGGGAGGACTACGCGCGCGAGCTCGCGGCGAAGCGACGCTGGCGCGAGGCGATCCGGGCCTGGTACCACGCGGTGCTGGTGGCGCTCTTCCGCTCCGGCCTCCTGCACCACCAGCGAGGGCGGACCAACTGGGAGTACGTGTCCCGAGCTGTCGCCGGACCTGGCGTGGCGGCGCGGCTTCGTGGCCCTGACCCGCCGGTTCGACCGGGAGTGGTACGGGCGGCGAACGAGCGACGGTGCCGCTCTCACCGACTGTGCGCGCGAGGCCGGCGAGGTCCTCCGCGCGGTGCGCGGCACGGGGGAGACGGCATGAGGACGCCACGCTCGGCCCCGCTCTGGGTGGCCGCCGCCGCCTTCGTGGCGGGGGCGCTCGCGGTCGTCGACGCCGGTGGGCGGCGGGCCGAGAAGGCCTTTCGCCCCGGGCTCGGTCTACCGCGAGACGTCCGACGGCCTCTCACTGGCGTTCCGCTACCTGCGGGAGCGCTCGCAGTCCGAAGCGACGGGTGGCACCGTCTCGATCCTCACCCAGCGCGTGGGCGTGGGGGCGCTGCCCGCCGAGGGTGTCCTCTTCCGGGTGCGTCCGCGTCGGCTGGCTCTCCCCGTCACGGTCGAGGACGTCGAGGAAGAAGAGTCCGAGGAGGGCCCGCCGGCATCGGAATCGCCCGCGCCACCCGGTCGGCTTCTCACCCGACAGCGAGGAGGCGTGGGTCCACGGCGGGGGCCGGCTGGTGCTCGGACTGGACGCCGACTACGGGTCTCTCGAGATCGTGTCGCCGGCGCGGGGTGGTCCCGTGCGCAAGGTCTTCCCGGTGTGGCCCGGGGTGATCACCCTCGAGCCCGCACAGGCCGTCCCGCACGTGTCCGGAGGGGCGGCGGAGCAGGCCCACGCGATCTTCGCGCAGGGCCCCCAGGCGGTCGTGAGCCGGCTGGTGGTGGGCCGGGGCGAGGTGGTGCTCCTGACCGCGCCGGAGCTTCTGGAGAACGGGCGCCTGGCCACGGCCGACCACCTGGCGCTGCTCGAGGCGCTCGCCGGCGAGGAGCGGCCCGTCGTATTCGACGAGTGGGTGCACGGTCTCGGGCAGGACGAGAGCCTGCTCGCGCTGATGCTCGAGTGGGGTCTGGGCCCCGCTCTCGTCGTCGCGGCGCTGGCCTTCGCTCTTCGCTCTCTGGCGGAGCCGGACGCGTCTGGGGCCGGAGGAGGACGACGCCCTCGAGGAGCGATCGGAGGCGGTCGACCTCGTCGATTCCCTGGCCCAGCTCTACGATCGGGCGCTCTCACGGCGCGAGGCCGCCACCCTCCATCTGCAGGGGTTTCGCCAGGCGGTCTCGCTGCGCACCGGCCTGAGGGGAGCCGCGCTCGACCGGCGCACGCGGGAGCTCCTCCACGACGGGGCCGCCGTCCCCGCGGGCGGGCGCGAGATCCCGGCATCCGCATTCCTGCGCACTCTCCACGCCGTCAACGACGGTTACAGGAGGCTTGACGAGCATGCTCACTCTCGCCGACGTCCATGAGCGGTGGCGCCATCTCCGCGAGCGCCTCGACACGGTGATCCTCGGCCAGGAGGCGGTCAAGGAGAAGGTGCTCGTGTGCCTGCTCGCGGGAGGGCACGCCCTCCTCGAAGGCGTGCCGGGCACGGGCAAGACGCTGCTCGCCCTCGCGATGGCGCGACTCGTCGGCTGCCGCTTCCGGCGGGTGCAGTTCACGCCCGACCTGATGCCCGCCGACCTCCTCGGCACGAACGTCTACAACCAGAAGACCCAGGAGTTCGACTTCCGGCCGGGCCCGATCTTCACCGACCTGCTGCTCGCGGACGAGGTGAACCGCACTCCGCCCCGGACCCAGGCCGCGCTGCTCGAGTGCATGCAGGAGGCCGCGGCCACGGTCGACGGGACCCGCTACCGCATCTCGCCGGTCTTCTGCGTGCTCGCCACCCAGAACCCGGTGGAGTTCGAGGGGACCTACCCCCTGCCCGAGGCCCAGCGCGACCGCTTCCTGATGAAGGTGAGGATCGACTACCCGGCCCGCGAGGACGAGGCGCGCATCGTGGGCGCCTACGCCTCGGGGACGCGGCTGCACGACGCGGCGGTCGAGGCGCTCTCGGCGGTGATGTCGCGGGACGAGCTGGCGGAGAGCCGGAACGCGGTGGCCTCCGGCGTCCGCGTCGATCCGGGCATCCAGCGCTACATGCTCGACGTGGTCACCGCCACCCGCGAGGA
Source organism: uncultured Acidobacteriota bacterium (assembly GCA_963700695.1). Lineage (GTDB taxonomy): Bacteria > Acidobacteriota > Vicinamibacteria > Fen-336 > Fen-336 > JAJDNS01. Next base: position 317,235 of record CAVOYO010000012.1, read on the forward strand.
CGAGGCGGTCCAGATCGGGGCGGGGCCGCGGGCGTCGCTGGCGCTCCTCGACGGCGCCCGCGCTCGCGCCGCCCTCCTCGGTCGGGACTTCGTGACCCCCGACGACGTGAAGGGCCAGGCCGACGCGGTGCTGGCCCACCGCGTCACGCTGGCCCCGGAGGCCGAGATGGAGGGGACGTCGCTCGACGACGTGCTCCGCCGCATCTTCAACTCGGTCGAGGTTCCCCGCTAGGACCTCGATGCGACCCGGGACGCTTCTCGTGCGCGCGACGGCCTGGACCGCGGTGGCGGGGCTCGTCGTCCCGCTCCTGCCCGGCGGCGGTCTGGGGTCTGCTCGCCGCGCTCGCTGGTCCTGCTCGCGGCCGCCCTCGCCGAGGGGATGGCCCTGCGGCGCCTCGGTGTCTTCGCCGACGCCGACGCCAGCCACGTCCTGTCCCTCGGTGAGGACGAGAGCGTGACCCTCGCCGTGCGGACGAGCGCCACGCCGGCCGGTGCGCCTCGTTCTCCGGCAGGTGTGGCCGAGCCTGATCGAGCAGACCGCCGCCGAGCGGACGGGCTTCGTCCGGCCGGGCGAGGTCCTCCGGTTCGAGCTGCCGGTGCGGGGCGTCCGGCGCGGGCAGGCCGTCCTCGAGCCGCCGGGCCTCGCCGTCACGTTCCTCGGGCTGGTCGAGCGGGTCGTCCGCCCCCCGGTCGCGTCCGAGGTCGTGGTGGTCCCCGACCTGCGGGCGGTGGCCCGGCTCCACGCCCGGCTGAACCGCTACGCCCTCCGCGGTCTCGGGACCCGGTTGTCGGCCCGCATGGGGAAGGGGCGCGAGTTCGAGCGTCTGCGCGAGTACGTCCGGGGCGACGAGTTCCGGGACCTCGCGTGGAAGGCCTCGGCCCGGCACGGCAAGCTCATCGTGCGCGAGTTCCGCCTGGACCGCTCGCAGGACGTCGTGCTCTGCCTCGACTGCGGGCACCGCATGGCCGCACGGGTGGGCGGCCTCACCCGACTCGACCACGCGGTCAACGGCGCGGTGCTCCTCTCCTACGTCTGCAACCGGCTGGAGGACCGGGTCGGGGTCCTGTCCTTCGCGGCCTCGGTGACCTCCGGTCCCCGGGCGGGGCGGGGGAGCGCGCACCTGCGTCGCGTCACCGCGTTCGCCTCCGGGGCGACCGCCGGCTACGTCCACAGCGACTACCTCGCGCTGTCGGCGGAGCTGCGGCGGGGGCTTCGTCGCCGGGCGCTCGTCGTGGTCTTCACCGCCCTCAGCGAGATGGACCCCGAGCCCCTTCTGCGCGCGGTGCGGGCGGCCAGCCCGCCCCACCTCGTGCTCGTCGCGGTGCTCCAGGACCCCGACCTCGAGGCGGCGGCCCGAACGCACCCGGCGGACAAGGCGGAGCTCTGCCGGACCCTGGTGGCCCGGGACCTGTGGTCCGTGCGCGAGCACACGATCCGGGAGCTGCGGCGCCTCGGCGCGCTCGTCGTGCAGAGCACGCCGCAGGACGTCGGCATCGACGCCATGAACGCCTACATCGAGGTCAAGAGGCGACAGCTGCTGTGAGCGAGACGCAGACCCGCGGGCCCGGAGCCGCGCGCGCGCGCCACCGCGGCGAGGCGGGTGTCGGCCGTCGGCGGGCATGGACGTGGAGCGCTTCGTCCGGGAACGCCGCCGGCGGTGGTCCCGCTTCGAGACGCTCCTGCGCGACGTCGAGCGCCTGCCGGACCACGAGATCGGGGCGACGGCGGCTCCTCGAGCTCGTGCGTCTCTACCGCCAGACCTGCTCGGATCTCAACGAGGCCCGCAGCGGGACCGCCAACGCCGAGCTCCTCGGGCGGCTCAACAGCCTCGCCGGTCGGGGCTACCGGATCGTCTACCGCCGGTCCCACGGGCGGCGTCTCCTGGACGAGGTCCGCCGCTTCGTCTCCGTCGGGGCCCCCGCCGCCTTCCGGCGCGAGTGGACGTCGGTCGTCGCCGCCGCCGCCGCCTTCCTGCTCGGGGCCGTCCTCGGCTTCGGGGCGGTCCTCGCCTCGCCCGGAGAACGGGGCCCGCCTCGTGCCCCCGGAGTTCCACACCGAGAGCCCGAGGGAGCGGGTCGAGCGCATCGAGCGGTCGGAGGAGCGGATCGACCCGCTCGACGAGGCCTCGGCGTTCTCCGCGTTCCTCTTCACCCACAACATCCGGGTGTCGTTCCTGGCCTTCAGCCTCGGGGCGCTGACCCTCGTCGGCGGGGTGTGGATCCTGCTTCTACAACGGGGTGATCCTCGGCGCGGTGACCGCGGCCTACGTGCTCGACGGCGTGTCGCTCTTCTTCTTCGCCTGGGTCGGACCGCACGGCGCGCTGGAGCTCCCCGCCATCGTCTTCGGCGGGGCGGCCGGGCTCTGCCTGGGCCGCGCGCTTCTGCTCCCCGGCCCGCTCTCGGTCGGGGCGTCGCTGCGCCGGGCCTTCCCCTCGGTCTGGCGGATGCTGCTGGCCACCGCCCTCGTGCTGGTCGTTGCGGGCTTCGTCGAGGGCTCCTTCTCCCAGATGAGCGCGAAGACGGTGCCCTACCCCCTGAAGATCGCGGTCGCGGCTCGTGCTCTTCGGCGGCCTCGTCTTCTGGCTGTTCGGGCGACGCCTGGACACCGGGGAGGGGGCGGCGTGAGGCCTCCGCGCCCGCGCGGGTCATCCTCACCCCCGAGCACGTCGAGATCCGCCTCGAGCCCGCGGGCCTCGGCAGCCGCTTCGTGGCCCTGGTCGTGGACCTGGTCCTGGTCACCGGCCTCACCGCAGTCGTCTCCCAGCTGACGCGGGGGACGCTGCCGGGGGCGGTCGGGATCGTGGCCCAGGCGGTGGCTCTGCTCGTCCTCACCTGGGGCTACCACGTCTACTTCGAGGTCCGCCACCAGGGCCAGTCGCCCGGGAAGAGGATCGCCGGCATCCGCGTCGTGGACGGCCGCGGGCTGCCGCTGAGCCTCGAGCAGTCCTTCGTCCGCAACGTGGTCCGGGTCCTCGACGCCCTGCCGGTGGGCTACGCGGTGGGGGCGCTCGTGTGCCAGCTCGACCGCCACCACCGCCGCCTGGGCGACATCGCCGCCGACACCCTCGTGGTCCGCGAGCGCTCGGCCCCGGTCTACGAGCGGCGCGGCGCCGGGGCCCGCGCGTCTTCAACAGCCTGCGCACCCCGCGGCTGCTGCGCCTGGTGCGTCACCGGGTGGGCCTCGAGGAGCGGGAGTTCCTGGCCGCGCTCTGCCTGAGGGCGGACGGGATGGAGGACCGGGCGCGCTTCGACCTCATGGAGGAGGTCGGCCGCCACTACCGGGCCCGGCTCGGGATCGAGGATCCGACCTGTCGGGGAGAGCCTGGTGCGCGGCCTGGCCGGCGTGCTGTTCGCCGAGCAGGGCGCAGCCCCGCGCCGGCCTGATTGTTCAATAACCCCATTCATTCAATAACCCCCCACCCTATCCCTCCCCACTAGGGAGGGGAAGGCTGAGATAGGCCACGGACAGCCGCGTGTCCCCAGGGAAGGGACGCGCGGGCGACCGGGGGATCGAGGACCCGCACCTCTCCGGGGAGAACTTGGTGCGAGGCCTGGCCGGCGTGCTCTTCGCCGAGCAGACCAAGACACCCCGCTCTTCGAGCCGCTTCGACGCCAAGCGCCCCGCGTAGCGCCACGAATCTCCTGCACGCGGCGGAGGCGCTTAAGGGGCCCACTCCGCGGGGACGCTCGGGAGGGCGTCGGCCTCTTCAAGAGGAAGCAGTGCCTCGCGCGCTCGAATCGCCCCCCGCGCGCCACGGACATTTCACTGAAGGAGGGGGGCTCCACGCCCCGCTCCGCGGGCCCCTTGCGCGCCCAAAGGGCCGCGACGGCATTGCTCTCGTGACCGCGGAGCCCGCTGCGTGGGGGGGTTGGGGTGGGGGGCCGATGAACAAGTGCGACTGGTCACCAGGCCGGGGCGCGCCCGCGTGTCCCTTCCCTGGGGACACGCGGGCGTCCGAGGCCTATCTCAAGCATTTCCCTCCCCCTACGTGGGGAGGGATAGGGTGGGGGGTCATTGAATAGTCGAGGGCAGTCCGTGTTGTGCATGGCCTGAACGACGTCAGTCCGGCGTTCAGGCCAACTTTCTGCTAGCATCTGCACATCGAGGATGCCCTGCCCGAACCACCCCGCGGTCGAGATCGGTCTCGACCGCTGCGAGCGGTGCGGGGGCATCTTCTGCCCCGACTGCTTCGTGGTCCTGCGGGACGCGCCGTACTGCGCGTCCTGCAAGGTGGAGCTCGTCCGCGACCTCCGCTCGGGTCTCGAGCCGGAGGCTCTCTCGATCTGGGCTCGGTCGGCCGTCGCTTCGCCGCGCTCTTGCTGGACGACTTCCTGACCGAGCGTGGCGTCGTACGCCCTGCTGATCCCGCTGATGATCCTGATCGGTGGCGGTCGGCGGAGCTCGCGCCGGGGGGGCCGACGCGGGCCGACTCGGACGCGTTCGCGATGGCTCCTCGGCCTGCTCATGTACCCGATCCTGCTGGGCATCCCCTTCGTCTACGAGGGGTGGATGCTCGCAGTGCGAGGAGCCAGACCCTGGGCAAGATGGCCCTCGGGCTGAAGGTCGTGACGCCCGGCCGGTGGACCGATCAGCACGGGCCAGGCCTGGGGGCGCGCCGGGCTCAAGATCGTCCTCGCGAGCTGCGTGGGCATCACCTACATCCCGGCCCTGGTGACCCGGGAGCGGACGACGCTGCACGACATGATCGCCGGGACCCGGGTGGTGCGGGTGCAGCAGTGAGCGCGGCTCCCGACATCGCGGTCCGCCGATACACCGGGCCCGCCTGTCCCCGCTGCGGCAACGAGATCGACCCGGGGGCCATCGTCTCCAACCCCGTGAGCTGCCCGGTCTGCCTGCGGGAGTTCGAGGCCGTTCTCTTCGATCCCCCGGCGCCCGACGTCGCGGTCCCCCGCGTGGCCGAGGCCGGCCCCGAGGGCGCCAATCCCTGCGGACACCATCCCGGCAACGTCGCGAGCGAGCACTGCACCCGCTGCGGGCGTGTTCATGTGCGCCCTGTGCCGGATCGAGACCGACGGCCGGGTCCTGTGCCCGCCCTGCTTCGAACGTCTGGCCGACGCCGGCGAGCTCCCGAGCCTGGTGGCGCACTACCGGGACTACGGCCACATGCAGATCCTGCTCCTGGTCTCCTCGGGCTTCTCGTGATCTTCATCGGGCCGGTGGCGGGGCCGGCGAGCATCTACTACGGCGTCAAGAGCCTCGAGCAGAAGAAGACGATGGGGGACCCCGGGGGCCCGATCCGCACCTGGGTGCTCTTCGTCCTCGGGGCGGCCGAAACCGTGGCCGGCATCGCGGCGATCGCCTCCATGGTGGCGGGGTTAGGAGGCCGCGTGGCCGCCTTTCCCCGACGCACGTTCCTGGCCCGCCGCGACCGGGCTCGGCTCCGTCGAGCGGATCTACCGCACCCGCGACGCGATCGAGGTGGACGAGCTCGAGGGCTACGACGTGACCCGCCGGCGGGTGCTCTTCGACGAGGTGTTCCTGGTGACCCACCACCGGGAGGTGGGCTGGGCGTTCGTCGTCACGATGCTGGATGCTCTGACGTTCGTCGGCTTCTTCACCGTGATCATCGCGATCGTCGACTTCAAGTACGGGGTCGCGCCGGCCCTGTTCCTGGTCCTTCCGCTTCGTCGCCCTCGTGGCCTGCGCCTCGTCCTGCGCGTCGACGTCGTGACCGTCCACGGGCCACGGACGCGGGCCCGGATCCCGTTCTGGTTCCAGAAGGACCGGGCCCGCGAGGTGTTCCGGCTCGTGGCTCGCCTCGCTCGGGAGCACCAGGACCGGCGGGCCCGCACCCAGGGCGCGAGGTCGGGTCCGCCGCCGGCGCCCCCCGCGGCCGGACCTTCGCCCGGGCCCCCGGCCGAGCCCCCGACTGGACCCGCCGCCTAGTGATCTGTCACCGAGCCCGCTGTTCTCCGCGATTCGAGCACTTCGAAGCCGCCAGATTCGAAGTCGAGCAGGGTCCTCGTCGGGGCCCCGGCCGCCGAAGGCGCCGCCGCGTGGTCTCCGACGTTTCGAACGACCTCGGTCACGTCCCCATAGTCGATCCCGGCGCGCACTCGACCCGCGAAAGGCCCTTTCCTCGGGGCCGTGGCTCGCGGTATACCGTCGGTCCAGCGGACGGCCCCGCTCACGGAGGCTCCCCATGACGACTCTGGTTCTCATCCTGCTGTTGGCGGCGAGCGCCCCGGCCGGCCCCCGCGTGAGCGACATGCGTTCCGAGTACGCCCGGAACCCCCTCGGAGTCGACACGACGCGCCCGCGGCTCTCGTGGGCCATCGAGTCCGACCGGCGCGGCGAACGGCAGACGGCCTACCGCGTGCTGGTCGCGTCGAGCGAGAGCGCGCTCGCGCGTGACGAGGGGGATCTCTGGGACAGCGGCCGGGTCCAGTCCGATCGGTCGACGGGCGTCCCGTACGCCGGGCGGCGGCTCACGTCGCGGCAGAGGGCGCACTGGAAGGTGCGCGTGTGGGACGGCGACGGGCAGCCGCTGGAGTGGAGCCCCACCGCGTGGTTCGAGCTCGGGCTGCTCGGCGTGTCCGACTGGTCGGCCGAGTGGATCGGGGTCCCCCCACTCGACGAGCCGGAGCCGGACGAGACGCCGGCGGAGCCCGCGCCCGCCCGCTGGATCTGGTACCCCGAGGGCGACCCGAGGGAGGAGGCGCCCGCGGGGTACCGCTACTTCCGCTTCACCTTCGATCTGCCCGACCGCCCGATCGCCGGGGCCTCCTGGCTCGTCGCCGCCGACAACTCGGCCCGCGTGTGGATCAACGGGCGCCTGGCCGGCGTGACGGGGTTCAAATCGGATGAGTCGAGGCTGACCCGTGTCCCCGTGACGCCGCTGCTTGAGCCGGGTCTCACCGTCCTCGCCCTCGAGGCCCACAACCTCGGCGGCGACGCGGAGGCCGGGGGGGTGCTCCAGGTCACTTTCGCCGACGGCGAGGTCCTGCGGGTGGCGACGGGTCGCGAGTGGCGCACTGCGAGCTCCGCACCCGAAGGGTGGGAGCAGCCTGGTTTCGACGACGCCGGCTGGACAACGGCGATGGACCTCGGCCCCGTCGAGGAAGGATCCTGGGAGCTGCGGGCATACAAGTCGCCCGTCTCCCCTCCGGCGACCTATCTCCGAAAGGACTTCGCGTTGGATGGGCCCATCCGGCGTGCCCGCGCCTACGTGAGCGCGAAGGGTGTCTATGAGCTCTTTCTCAACGGCCGCCGCGTGGGCGAGGACGTGTTCCGCCCCGGCTGGACGGACTACCGCGACCGCGTCCAGTCGCAGACCTACGACGTCGCCTCTCTGCTGCGGGACGGCCCCAACGCGGTGGGCGTCCTCCTCGGCGACGGATGGTACAGCGGGTACGTGGGCGCCTGGGGTCGGATCAACTGGGGCCGCGCCACGCGTGCGCTCGTGCAGCTCGAGATCCAGTACGACGACGGCTCGCGGCAGCGGATCGTCTCCGACGGCTCCTGGAAGGCGCACACCGGCGGTCCCATCCGCATGTCCGACATGTTGATGGGCGAGACCTACGACGCGCGCCGGGAGATGCCAGGCTGGGCCGAGCCCGGCTTCCACGATGCGGGCTGGCGGACGGTGGAGGCCGAACCCCTCGGGGACGTCCCGGTCGTGCCGCAGCGCGGGCCGAGCGTGTGGAGGGTGATGGAGCTCAAGCCGGTTTCCGTGACGGAGACGCCGGTCGGCTCCGGCACCTTCGTCTTCGACATGGGGCAGAACATGGTGGGCTGGGCCCGGCTCCGCGTCGCCGGCCCCGCCGGCGCGACCGTCCGCCTGCGCTTCGCGGAGATGCTGCAGGAGGACGGTTCGATCTACACCGTGAACCTCCGCGGGGCGAAGGCGACCGACCGGTACACCCTGAAGGGCGGGGGCCCCGAGGTCTACGAGCCCACCTTCACGTTTCACGGCTTCCGCTACGTCGAGGTGACGGGCTACCCGGGCACTCCGCGCCACGATGCGATCACGGGTGTCGTCGTCTCGTCGGTCCGGGAGCAGACGGGCACGTTCGAGACGTCGAACGAGATGGCGAACCAGCTGCAGAGCAACATCGTCTGGGGTCAACGCGGGAACTACCTGGAGATCCCGACCGACTGCCCGCAGCGCGACGAGCGCCACGGGTGGCTGGGCGACGCCCAGGTGTTCGCCCGGACCGCCTGCTTCAACTTCGACGTGGCGTCGTTCCTCGAGAAGTGGCTCCAGGACGTGCGCGACACGCAGAACCCGGCCGGGGGCTTCCCCAACTACGCCCCCGACCCCACCCCGGAGACCGTCGACCCGATGAGGTGGAACCGGGCCGGGGCCCCGGCCTGGGGCGATGCGGGGGTGATCGTTCCCTGGACGGTCTACCGCTGCTATGGGGACACCCGCGTCCTGGAGGACAACTACGAGGCGATGAAGAGGTGGATCGGCTTCATCCGGGAGGCGAACCCCGATCTCCTCTGGGTGGAGCGCTCGGGGTCCAACTACGGGGACTGGCTCAACATCGATGCCGACTCCCCGCGGCCCGTCCTCGCCACCGCCTACTTCGCCCGCTCGGCGTACCTCACGGCGCGGACGGCGGAGGTGCTCGGCCAGACGGAGGACGCGACGGCGTACGACTCCCTCTTCCGGGAGATTCGCGAGGCCTTCGGTCGGGCCTACGTGAAGCCGGACGGACGGATCGAGGGAGACACCCAGACGGTCTATCTGCTCGCCCTCGCCTTCGACCTCCTGCCGGAGGCGACACGGTCGCTCGCGATCCGGCACCTCGTGAGCGACATCGAGAAGCGGAACGGCCATCTCTCCACAGGGTTCCTGGGCGTGAGCCTCATCAACCCCGTCCTCACGGAGGTGGGCCGAGTCGACCTGGCCTATCGCTTGCTCCTCAACGACACCTTCCCGTCCTGGGGCTACTCCATCAAGCACGGGGCCACCACGATCTGGGAGCGCTGGGACGGATGGACCGCGCACGAGGGCTTCCAGGACCCCGGCATGAACTCGTTCAACCACTACTCCCTGGGCTCGGTGGGGGAGTGGATGTACGCGGTCGTGGCGGGGATCGACCTCGATCCCGAGGTGCCCGGGTACAAGCGGCTCGTCCTCCGGCCACGGCCGGGGGGCGGGCTGACCCACGCGAAGGGCGAGCTGCGGTCGCCGTACGGGCCGATCGTCAGCGACTGGACGATCGAGAACGGTGAGATCCGCTGGGTCGTGGAGGTGCCCCCCAACACCAGCGCGACCGCCCACCTGCCCACCTCCGATCCCGCGAAGGTGACCGAGGGCGGAACGCCGGCCGGGGAGGTGGACGGGCTGCGCTTCATGAGGGAAGAAGACGGGGCGGCCGTCTACGAGATCGCCTCGGGCTGGTACGAGTTCACGGCGCCGGCTCCTTGATGCGGCGCGTGAAGCGGGTCGGCGGGAGTGGTCCGACACGCGCCGCACCACCGGAGACCTCTCGCAGATCGCCCGAATCGACGTGGCGACTCTCACGACGGGCTCGAGTCGTGTCTCCTCAGACGTCACCTGTAGATCCTTTGTTCTACAGAATTGACCCAAGGGATCATGGGTCAGCCGGAGGGATGAAACGAAGGGGCGTGATGGCCCGTACTCTCTGGTAGAGGAGGAGCCATGCGACGACCGGTTCCGATTCTCGTGAGTGTCCTCGCCGCCGGCTGCATGAGCGCCAACGTGCACCGCCTCGATCAGGACATCCGGCCGCCCCGTCCCCCCGAGGAGATCGAGGTGCTCGAAGAGGCGCCGACCCAGCCCTACACGGTGATCGCTCACATCGAGTCGAAGGCGGACGCGGTCTTCAAGAGCCACGACGACCTGCGCGCCCGGATGATTGAGGAGGCGGCCGAGCTCGGGGGGGACGCGTTGATCCTCGGGCCCGAATCCACCGAGTCTCAGCCCATCATCCTGGTGACGGGAATGATCATGTCCGAGCGGACGACGCTCGAGGCCGATGTCATCGTCTTCGACGGCGGGCCTGGGGACTAGTGGTACGCAACGGGAGTCGTGTGCACGTCGCAGACCACGCGGCGAGCGGTTACCCCACCCAGGCCCGGGCGTTCCGGAAGAGGCGCATCCAGGGGCTGTCCTCGCCCCAGCCGTCGGGGTGCCAGGACGTCTGGACGGTGCGGAAGACGCGCTCGGGGTGCGGCATCACGATCGTGAAGCGGCCGTCGGGTGTCGTCACCCCGGTGATGCCGGCGGGCGAGCCGTTCGGGTTGAACGGGTACGTCTCGGTCACCGCGCCCCGGTTGTCGACGTAGCGCATGGCGACGATCGCGTGTTCCGGCTGCCTTCCACGGGTGAAGAGGGCTCGTCCCTCTCCGTGGGCGGTGACGACGGGGATGCGGCTTCCGGCCATGCCCGCGAAGAAGAGCGACGGGCTCTCCGTCACCTCAACCATCACGAGTCGGGCCTCGAACTGCTCCGAGCGGTTCTTCACGAAGCGAGGCCAGGTCTCGGCCCCGGGGATGAGCTCGTGCAGCGCCGCCATCATCTGGCAGCCGTTGCAGACGCCGAGCGCGAAGCTGTCCTCGCGGGCGAAGAACACCGCGAACTCGTCGCGCGCGCGGGGGTTGAAGAGGATCGACTTCGCCCAGCCCTCGCCGCCGCCCAGGGTGTCGCCGTAGGAGAAGCCGCCGGGCGCGACGAGGCCCTTGAAGTCGGCGAGAGGCGCGCGGCCGGCGATGACGTCGCTCATGTGAACGTCCACCGACTCGAAGCCGGCCCGGTCGAACGCCGCCGCCATCTCGACCTGGCCGTTGACCCCCTGCTCGCGCAGGACGGCCATGCGGGGCCGGGCGCCTCGGGCGAGGAAGGGCGCGGCCACGTCCTCCGTCGGGTCGAACCCGAGCGTGGGGGAGAGGCCGGGGTCCTCGGCGTCGAGGAGCCGATCGTACTCCTGTCGGGCCGACTCCGGGTTGTCGCGGAGGGTCTGCATCTGCCAGGTCGTCTCGGACCACAGGCGGTGCAGGGCGGAGCGGGGTGCGACGAACAGCGATCGGCCTCCGCAGCCGATGCGGATCTCGTCCGCGCGGTTCAGCTCCCCGATCGGCCGGCCGGTGAGTCCGTTACGGGACAGGACCTCGAGCATCCGGGTGCGGCCGATCGAGCACGTCTGGATGACGACGCCGAGCTCTTCGTTGAACAGGGCGGACAGGACGGCGTCGGTGTCGGCGTCCGCGCCGACGAGCGGCTCGAGGTCGACGCTGATGCCGACGTGGCCGGCAAAGGCCATCTCGGCCAGCGTCACGAGCAGCCCGCCGTCTGAGCGATCGTGGTATCCGCCGACGAGCTCGGCCTGCCGAAGCTCGGTCAGAGCGGCATAGAGGCCCTTGATGAGCTCCGGCCCCTCGACGTCGGGGGCTTCGTTCCCGGTCTGCTCGAACACCTGGGCGAGGATCGAGCCCCCCAGGCGCTGGCGGCCGCGGGCGAGGTCGACGAAGACGAGATCCGTCTCACGCTCGGTTCGCAGCTGCGGCGTGAGCGTGCGACGGACGTCGTCGCACGGCGCGAACGCGGAGACGATGAGGGAGAGCGGCCCGACCACCTCGTTGGCCCGCCCCCGCACCTCCCAGGTCGTGCGCATGGACATCGAGTCCTTGCCCACCGGGATACCCACCCCCAGTCTTGGGCAGAGGTCCAGGGCCACCGACTTCACCGTGTCGAAGAGCGCGGCGTCCTCCCCGGGCGCGCCGGCCGCCGCCATCCAGTTCGCGGAGAGCTTCACGCGCGAGAGGGCGACGGGTGCCGCGGCGAGGTTGGTGAGGGCCTCCCCGACCGCCATCCGCCCCGAGGCGGGGCCGTTGATCACGGCCAGCGGGGTGCGCTCGCCCATCGCGAAGGCCTCGCCGGCGTAGCCCTCGAAGGCGAGCAGCGTCGTCGCGCAGTCGGAGACGGGGACCTGCCAGGGACCCACCATGGGGTCGCGCGAGCAGAGGCCTCCGACCGTCCGGTCACCGATGGTGACGAGGAAGGTCTTGTCGGCGACGGCGGGGTGGAGGAGGACACGCCGGATGGCCTCGGCCAGGTCGACCCCCTCCGCGCTGAACGGCTTCAGCTCCGGGCGAAGCCGCGTCACGTCGCGGGTCATGCGGGGCGGCTTGCCGAGGAGGGCGGGCAGGTCCATGTCCACCGGCGTGTTGCCGAAGAGGGGGTCCCGGACCTCGAGGTGCTGGTCGTCGGTCGCCTCGCCGACGACCGCGAAAGGGCACCGCTCGCGCGTGCAGAGCGCCTGGAAGACGTCGAGCTTCTCCTTCGCGATGGCGAGGACGTAGCGTTCCTGGGCCTCGTTGCTCCACACCTCACGGGGGGTCATGCCCGGCTCTTCGTTCGGGGCGGCCCGCAGGTCGATCCGTGCCCCGCGCCCCGCCCCGTGGGCCAGCTCGGGCAGGGCGTTCGAGAGCCCGCCCGCCCCCACGTCGTGGATGGAGACGATCGGGTTGTCGGCCCCGAGGGCCCAGCACCGGTCGATCACCTCCTGGGCCCGCCGCTGGATCTCGGGGTTGCCTCGCTGGACGGAGTCGAAGTCGAGGTCGGCAGTGTTGGCGCCGGTCGACATAGAGGAGGCGGAGCCGCCCCCCATCCCGATCAGCATCCCCGGGCCGCCGATCTGGATGAGGAACGCGCCGGGCGGGATGTCGCCCTTGTGCGTGTGCTCGGCGCGGATGTTGCCGACACCTCCTGCGATCATGATCGGCTTGTGGTAGCCGCGGACGACCCCTGCCACGTTCTGTTCGTAGGTCCGGAAGTAGCCGCAGAGGTTGGGCCGACCGAACTCGTTGTTGAACGAGGCGGCACCGATGGGCCCCTCGGTCATGATCGCGAGGGGGGAGGCGATCCGGTCGGGGCGCGATTCGGGGCCCTCCCAGGGCCGCTCGTATCCCGGCAGGCGCAGGTTCGAGACCGAGAAGCCGCACAGCCCCGCCTTGGGCTTCGAGCCGCGCCCGGTCGCTCCCTCGTCGCGGATCTCGCCGCCCGAGCCCGTGGCCGCCCCGGGGAACGGCGAGATGGCCGTCGGGTGGTTGTGGGTCTCGACCTTCATCAGGATGTGGGTCGGGATCCTCGCGGTAGGCATAGCGCCCTGTCGCGGGTTCGACGAAGAAGCGGCGAACGGTGTGGCCTTCCATCACCGCCGCGTTGTCGGAGTACGCGCTCACCGTGCCCTGCGGGCTCGCCTTCTCCGTCTCGCGGATCATCTGGAAGAGCGACTGGGGCATCGTCTTCCCGTCCACGATCCAGGAGGCATTGAAGATCTTGTGGCGGCAATGCTCGGAGTTCGCCTGGGCGAACATCGTCAGCTCGACGTCTGTCGGATTGCGGTCCTGGCGCCCGAAGTACTCGAGGAGGTAGTCGCCCTCGTCCGGGGCGAGGGCGAGGCCCATCGCCAGGTTGGCCTCGGCGAGCGCGTCGCGGCCGCGGCCGAGGACGTCGATCTCCTTCAGGGGCTTCGGCTCGCAGTGGTGGAACAGCTCGTCGGCCTCGTCCACCGACGCCATCACCGCCTCCGTCATCCGGTCGTGGAGTAGCGGCAGGGCGGGCGAGATCTCGGACGTCCTTCCGTCGAGGTGGAAGGCGGTGCCGCGCTCGACCCGCCGCACGACCCCGAGCCCGCACTGGCGGGCGATGTCGGTGGCCTTGGAGGACCAGGGGGAGATGGTTCCCAGACGCGGCGTCACGAGGATGACCCGCTCGCGGAGCTCGCCGGGTGCGGGCCCCTCGGGGCCGTACCTGAGGAGCCGGTCCAGGGTCTGCTGCTCGTCCGGGGTGGGCTCCCGCTCGACCTCGACGAAGTGCCAGTGCTGGGTGGCCGCGACCCGCAGTCCCTGGCAGATGGCCCCCAGCTGTGCGTTCAGCTTCTCGAGGCGGAAGTCCGAGAGGGCGGTGCCCCCGGGGAGCTTCAGGATGGCCATGCCGGATTCTATATCGAGGGTCGGACGGGGCTGGTCCGGTGCCACGAGGGGTGGGTCTCCACGCGTTCAGCGGGTGCAAGAGCCCTCCTCTGGGTCATCGGGGCCTCGGCGATCGTCGCGGGCGTCTTCCTCGTCATCCTGTCCTTCACGGCCCGGGGCTTCGGCAAGAAGCTCGCGGAGGCCGGAGCCGAGGCGACGTTGTAGCCACGTCCCGGTCCGATTGACGGACTGCGGTGCGCCGTCGTAGCGTGTGCTCATGAAGGTGCGCCTGCAGTACGGAACCACCGGCCTCGAGGCGGACATCCCGTCCGACCTCGTGACCGTCATCGAGCCCCGCTTCGTGGAGGGCCTGGCCGACGAGGCCTCGGCCTTCCGCGAGGCGGTCCGACATCCCGTCGGGACGCCGCCCCTGCGGGAGATCGTGAAGGCGGACGATCGGGTGGCGGTCGTCATCCCCGACTCGACGCGGCCGCTCCCGTCGGATCGGCTCCTGCCGTGGCTGTTCGAGGAGCTCAGCCACGTTCCCGCCGAGCGGTTCGTCATCGTCAACGGGACGGGCTCGCACCGGCCGAACACCCCGGAAGAGCTGGAGCGGATGGTGGGCCGCCCGGTCTTGGACCGCTACCCGCTCGTGAACCACAGCGCCCACGACCCGTCCACCATGGTCGCGGTCGGGAGCTCCCCGGACGGCGAGCCCGTCCTGATGAACCGGGAGTACGTCGAGGCCGATCGTCGGATCGTCCTCGGGTTCATCGAGCCGCACTTCATGGCCGGGTTCTCGGGCGGGTACAAGGGCATCTATCCGGCGGTGGCGGACATCGCGTCGATCATGCGGTACCACGACGCGAAGACGATCGGGGACCCGCGCAGCACGTGGGGGTTGCTCGAGGGGAACCCCACCCAGGCGCTCATCCGGCACAACGGGGCCCTCCTGCCCCTCGACTTCTGTCTCAACGTGACCCTGAATCGGAACCGGGAGATCACGGGGTTCTTCTGCGGTCACCCGATCGAGGCGCACGAGAAGGGCTGCGTCTTCTCGAAGGAGACGGTGATGGTGGCCTGCGAGCGGCCCTTCCCGATCGTGGTCACGACGAACAGCGGCTATCCTCTCGATCAGAACCTCTATCAGACGGTGAAGGGGATGTCGGCGGCGGCGCAGATCGTGACGAAGGACGGCTACATCGTCACCGCCTCGCGGTGCAACGACGGCTTTCCCGAGCACGGGAACTTCAGGACGCTGCTGTTCGACCACGACTCCCCGCGCGCCCTGCTCGACACCATCGAGGCCCCGGGCTTCTCGCTGTACGACCAGTGGGAGGCGCAACTCCTGGCGATCATCCAGCTCAAGGCGCGGGTGGGTCTCCAGAGCGAGCTGCCGCCGGAGGACGTGAGGCGGGTCCACATCGAGCCGCTCGAGAACGTCGGGGCCGCCGTCGGACGGGAGCTCGAGCGGATCGGGCAGGACCAGCCGGTGGCCGTGCTGCCGGAAGGGCCCCAGACGATCCCGTACGTCGCCTCCTGAGAGGGCTCGCCGACGGTGCGGGTTGGGGAGCGGACGATGAGCGACGGGCGCGTCGACTCCATCTGGGAGGACCCGGCGCGCGTCGAGGAGTTCGCGAGCAAGCCCCCCGACCACCGCCTGCAAGCGCTCATCGAGGCCGAGCCGGATCCTCGGAGCTTGCGTGCGCTCGACGTCGGCTGCGCCGGGGGGCGCAACGCCGTCTTCCTCGCCGAGCACGGCGTGGACGTCATGGCCACCGATGGCTCGGCGGCCATGGTCGAACGCACGCGCGAGCGGCTGGCCGCGATCGTCGGACCCGAGGAGGCCGCACGACGTGTGGCTCGAAGCGCGATGGAGGTGGCGCCCGGCGTGGGCGACGCCTCCGTCGACCTCGTCGTGGCCCTCGGCATCTACCACAACGCCCGCAGCGCCGGGGAGTGGCAGGCGGCGCTCGAGGAGACGGCGCGGGTGCTCCGACCAGGGGGACGCGCGCTCGTGTCGGTCTTCACCCCGGAGACCGACCTGGACGGACAGGGGCAGACGCCGGCGCCCGGCGTACCGCACCTCTTCGAACGGCCGGACGGACGGCGCATGTACATGGTCGATCCGGCCACCCTGGACCGCGACATGGCCACGCACGGACTGGAGCCCGTCGAGCCGACGGTCCTCGCGGAAGGGACGGTCGAGGTGGGACGACGGGTCTCGGTCAACGGCATGTATCGGAAGCAGTGACCCGGACCCAGCTCACCGAGTTGGTCTCGACCGCCCCTGCCACCTCGACTCGATACCGTCCCCGGAGCTAGACTGCGGCGGCGGCGAAACAGACGATGAAGAACTGGCGCGAGCGGCTCCACGAGATCATCTTCGAGGCGGAGACCCCGGAGGGGAAGGCCTTCGACATGGCCCTCCTCGTCTGCATCGTGGCGAGCGTCGTCACGGTGCTGCTCGAGAGCGTGGGCTCCATCCGCGCAGAGTACGGGCCCACCCTCCGCGGGCTCGAGTGGGGCTTCACGATCCTCTTCACCGTGGAGTACGTCCTCCGCCTCATCAGCGTGGGCCGACCGCTCCGCTACGCGCTGAGCTTCTTCGGCATCGTCGACCTGCTCGCGATCATCCCCACGTACCTGAGCGTCTTCGTCGCCGGGGCCCAGTCGCTCATCGTGATCCGGGCCTTGCGGCTCCTCCGCATCTTCCGCGTGCTGAAGCTGGCCCACTTCGTGGGCGAGGCCCGGATGCTGCGGGCGGCGCTGCGGGCGAGCATGCGCAAGATCACCGTCTTCCTGGGCACCGTGCTCACGATCGTGCTGATCGTGGGATCGCTGATGTATCTGGTGGAGGGGGAGGCGAGCGGCTTCACCAGCATCCCGCAGAGCATGTACTGGGCTATCGTCACCCTGACCACCGTCGGCTACGGCGACGTCGCCCCACAGACCGTCCTCGGGAAGCTCCTGGCGTCGGTCGTGATGATCCTGGGCTACGGCATCATCGCGGTGCCGACCGGCATCGTGACCGTCGAGCTGGCCCACGCCCGCCGCGTGCCGATCACCACGGAGGCCTGCCCCGACTGCGGATCCGGGGGCCACGACGGCGACGCCGATTTCTGCAAGTTCTGCGGCGCGCGGCTCTGAGGCGCATGCTGGAGATGCGTGTGGCCCTGGGCAGCCATCGGGGCAGTCTGCAACGATTCAGGAGGACGAATGTCCATGAGTGACATGCGTAGGCTGCCGTCGAGAGCCCTGCTCCTTGGCGGGAGTCTTGGTGTTGCGGTGTCGGTCGTGATGGCGAATGCGCCGGGACCAGACCTCGACCCTGTCCGGTTCGAGGGCAGCTACGAGGCAGTGGATTTCGACTCCCACGACGCCCGACTCCGGCCCGCGCTCGGCGTGCAGAACTTCCAGGTGCTGCGCGCGAACCGGAGTCATCCTCCAGATCAGAACCACCGGGGCTTCACCTACAACCACCAGGCCATGCTGGCGCACTGGAACGGCAAGTTCTACCTCGAGTATCTCGGTGCGCATCACAATGAATGCGACTACGGCACGGAGACATTCCTGACCGTCTCGGAGGAGGGGCGCCTCTGGACCGCGCCGAAAGTCATCTTCCCCGCCGTCGAGTACGAGACCTCCAAGATGACGATCGCCCATCAGCGCATGGGCTTCTACATCGCACCGAATGACCGTCTGCTGGTGTTGGCGTTCTACGGGATCCCTGTCGGTCAATACCGCTTGCCGAACACCGGCGTCGGGCTGGGCCGCGCGGTGCGAGAAATTCACGAAGACGGCTCCGTCGGCCCGATCTATTTCATCCGCAGCATGCCCCACGCAGGCTATCCGAAGGAAGTCACCGCCAGGTGGTTTCCGTTCTATGACGAATCACCAGACGCGGGGTTCGTCGAAGCCTGCAAGGCCCTGCTATCCGACAAGCTGGTGACGCAACAGTGGTGGGAGGAGGATCGCGCCGAAGACGGGTTCTTCTCGTTGAAGGGCACGGACGACTACACGACGCTGAAGGCACTGTCCTTCTTCCACCGTAGGGACGGCACCGTGGTGGGCTTGTGGAAGTTTCGGTACGCTGCAACCAGCAAAGACAACGGGCTGTCCTGGTCCGAGCCGGTCGTGTGTGACACCTTCGACTACCATGGCGCCAAGGTCTGGGGCCAACGACTCGACACCGGCACGTACGCCATGTTCTACAACCCGGACAAGGGTGGACGCCGCTATCCGCTGGTGGTGAACACGTCCGAGGACGGGGTGACGTTCCGCAACCTGTGGACGGTACATGGCGAGATGCCAGTGCAACGCTATACGGGATGGCATCGCGAGTTCGGTCCCCAGTACCCGCGTGGCATCGCCGAAGGAAACGGCAATCCCCCCGGTACTGCGGCCTGGCTGGGCTATTCCATGAACAAGGAAGACATCTGGGTGAGCCGGGTCCCCGTGCCAGTGACGGCAACGGCGACCGACTGGGTGGACGATGATTTCGAGAACGTCCCGGAGGGCGGGTTCCTTGAATCGTGGAACGTCTACAGCCCGCAATGGGCGCCGGTCAGGTTCGGCACGGAAGCGGGCAACGGGTTCCTCGTCCTCGAGGACGCCGACCCCTATGACTACGCCAAGGCCGTCCGGATCTTCCCGCAAACCCAGGGCGTGAGAATCGCGTTCAAGGTGCGCTTGCAGCCGCAAGCGGGCGGCCTGTTGGGAGTAGAGGTCGTCGACCAGGACGGGGACCGGCCGGTGCGGTTGGTGTTCGATCCCGCGGTGGGGGAGATTCGGAACAACCAGGAGAACACAATGGTGCGTATGGCGCCCTTCGCCGCCAACAACTGGTACGACGTCGTCATCGAGGTGGATGTTGTGAAGAGGCTCTATTCAGTATCAATGGACGGGACGACCCTGATCGAGGCGGCGTCGCTGGCTGATGCGAAAGGCGTCGAGTCGGTCGAACGCCTGGTGTTCCGGACAGGGGAGTATCGCCTGCGCACGATGCTGCCCTATGACGCAGAACCCCTGATGAACGACGGACTGCCGGGCGGTGAGGTGCAGGCACCGCGTTCCGTGTTCTTCGTGGACAATGTCGTGATACAGCCGACCGAGTGAGCGAAGACTCGGATGTCGTGCTGATCGAGCTCGAGACCGCCTCGGCCGAGCGGTGAGGGACAGAATGGAGTCGGCATGAGTTCCGGGGTGTGCATCATCGGCGGAGGTGTCATCGGCTGCGCCATCGGCCTCGAGCTGCGGCGGCGCGGTTTCGAGGTCACGGTCCTCGACAGGAACGGCGAGGTCGGGCACGGCTCCACCTCCTCATCCTGTGGCATCGTGAGGCGCTTCTACTCTCAGCCCGGCATGACGGCGATGGCGCACGAGTCCGCCCAGATCTGGGCGGACTGGGGGGGCTACCTCGGCCCGATCGGCGAAGACCTGGCCGTCTTCAAGAGGCCCGGAGCGGTGTTCCTGCTCACCGAGCTCACCGAGGGGCTCCAGGAGCGAGCGGCGTCGATGCAGCGGCTGGGAGTGCCGACACAGGTGCTGACCGCCGCCGAGCTGCACGAGCGCTTTCCCTATCTCGATGTGTCCTCGCACCATCCCCCGAGGTCGATCGACGACCCGGCCTTCCTCGAGGCAGGGGACGGCAGCCCGATCGCGGGCGCGGTCTACGAAGAGGACTCCGGGTACGTCGTCTCACCCGGGCTCGCCACCCACAACCTGAGGCTCGCCGGCGAGAGGGAGGGCGTGAAGTTCCTCCTGAATCGTGAGGTCCGGTCGATTGCCGGGAGCGGCGACGACCGGTTCGCGCTGGAGCTCTCCGACGGTGTGACGGTGGAGAGCGACGTCGTCGTCAACGCTTCCGGGCCCCACTCGGCGCGGGTCAACGCACTCGCGGGCGTGGAGCTGCCCCTGGAGACGCGACCGCTCGTGCGGGAGGTGCACTCGCTCGACAACCCGCTGCGCGGCACGCCGCAGGGCGCGGGGCTCCCGATCGTCGCCGACCTCGACGGGGGCATCTACTTCCGACCCGAAGCCGGCGACAGCTCCCTCATCGTGGGCAGCACCGATCCGAGCTGCGACGAGTTTGAGTGGGTCGAGGACCCGGACGCGGCGCGGACGACCATCTCGCAGAGGTACCGCGAGCGGCAGTGCCTGCGCCTCATGAAGCGCTTTCCCGCGGTCAAGCTCGGACCGCCGAAGGGCCTCGCGTCCCTGTACGACGTGACGGTCCAGGACTGGTACCCGATCGTCGACAAGACCGACCGGGCCGGGTATTACGTGTGCATCGGAACCAGCGGGTCCTCGTTCAAGACGGCGCCGGTTCTGGGCTCCCTCATGGCTCAGATCGTCACCGCCGGCGAGCAGGGCCGAGACGTGGATGAGGACCCGATCCAGCTCGAGCTCGCGCGGATCAACCACACGGTCGACACGAGCTTCCTTTCGCGCCGCCGTAGCATCCTCGAGAGCAGCGACACGGTCATCGGCTAGCCGCGCCTCCGATTCTCAGCCGCGCGGCCGCTTCACCTTCACCCAGCGCTTCGTCCGGTGGCTCTCGAGGACGGCCTCGACGATCCGCATCTGATCGAGCCCGACCGAGAAGTCCGGAGGGGCCGGGGCCTGACCCCGCGGCCGGCGGTCTCCGCGGACCTGGGCGTAGAACTCCGTGAAGAGGTTCATGACCGCATCGAAGTAGCCCATGGGGTGCCCCGACGGGAGGCGGGCAAAGCGCTGTGTCGACGGCGACTGGAGAAGCGGGTTCTCCCTCAGCACCTCGCAGGCCTGGTCCCGCTCGCCCTTCCACAGGAGCTCCGGCCGCTCGTGGTTCCAGGCGAGGGAGGCCTTGGCGCCGTAGAGCTGGATGTCGATCGTGCATTTCCGGCCCGCGTTGACCTGCGAGAAGGTCGTGGCCCCGCGCGCCCCGTTGTCGAAGTGCAGGAGGATGGACGCGTAGTCCTCGACCTTCACGTCGACGCTCTCCGTCCGCCCCTTCTGCTTCCCCGCGAACGTGAGGACGGCGCCCTTCGGGCGGCGCCGCTTCGGCACGAAGGTGTTGAGGTCGGCCATCACCTCGACGATCTGCGAGCCCGAGAGGAACTGGGCGAGGTCGAACCAGTGGCTGCCGATGTCGGCCACGGTGTTGGCTCGGCCCGAGATCTTGGGGTCGAGGCGCCACGAGTAGTCGGTGTCGTACATCAACCAGTCCTGGAGGTAGTGGCCGAGGACCTCGCGAACGGCCCCGATCTCTCCCCGTCGGACGCGAGCGGCGATCTCCTGGACGGTGGGGTAGTAGCGGTAGCAGAGGTGGACCGCGTGCCGCAGCCCCTTCGCCTCCGCGAGATCCAGCAGCCTCTTCGCCTGGTCGCTGGTGAGGGCCAACGGCTTCTCGGACAAGAGGTGCTTGCCGGCCCCGAGGACCGCGCGGTTGACGGCGAAGTGCACGTTGTTCGGCGTGCAGTTGTGAATCGCCGCGATGTCGGGATCCTTCACGAGCTTGCGGTAGTCCGTGGTGAGGAGAAGGCCCGGGTGGCTCGCGGCAAGGGGGGCGAGCTGGGCCTCGTTTGTGTCCGCCAGGGCGACCACCTCGATGCCGGGCATCCGCATGAGGGTCTCGACGTGAATTAGTCCGATGTAGCCGGCCCCGATGACTCCCACCTTCAGCATGGCTGTCGGCCTCCTCGAAGACCCGCCGGGAGCGCCTCCCGACGAGAAAGAACCCATGCCCCGCTCCGGGGGCGCCGATACGATACACGATTCGGGCCCTGGGCCCTCTACTCGGAGCGGTCGAGAATAGAGTAGACGACGGGGATGATGACGAGGGTGAGGGCGGTGGAGACGAGCAGGCCGCCGATCACCGTCATCGCCATCGGGGATCGCAGCTCGCTGCCCTCGCCGTGGCTGATGGCCATCGGGAGGAGGCCGAGGACGGTGGTGGCGGTGGTCATGAGGATCGGGCGCAGACGCACATCGCCCGCGCGCTTCAGCGCGTCCAGCTTGGCCAGGCCCTCCGCGCGCAAACGGTTGGTGTAGTCGATGAGGATGATCGCGTTGTTGACGACGATCCCGGCGAGCAGAATCATCCCGATGAGAACCACGACGCTCAGCGAGATTCCGAAGAGGAACAGCGTTCCGACCACCCCGATGAGCGAGAGGGGTACCGAGATGAGAATCACGAAGGGGTGGAGCAGCGACTCGAACTGAGAAGCCATCACGAGGTAGACCATGAAGACGGCGAGCAGGATGGCGAAGCGCATGCTCTCGAAGGACGTCTCCATCTCCTGACGCTGTCCCCCGAGGCGCGTGTCGAAGCCGAGGGGGAAGGTCATCTCCTCGAGGACGTTCTGGATCTCGGTCGACGCACTCCCCAGATCCCGCCCGTCGAGGTTGGCGGTGATGAGGGCCACCCGCTCGCCGTCGGCCCGGCGGATCTCGGCCGGGCCCAGGGTCTCGGTGACCTCGGCGACGGCGGAGAGCGGTATGGCGGTCGCCCCGGACTGGGCCACGCTCAGGTTCCGGAGGTCGTCTGCGCTGTTCCGGTACTCTTCCTGGGCCCGGAGCCGGATTTCGATCGTGCGATCCTCGCGGGTGATGTCGGTGACGATGTCGCCGAGCACCTTCGAGCGGATCACGGACGCGACCTGCTGGACGGAAAGGCCGAGGGTTGCCAGGCGCTCGCGGTTGAAGCGGATCTGCAGCTCGGGGTTGCCTCCCTCGGTCGAGGACTTCACGTCCACGAGCCCGGGGATCTTCACCATGCGGCTCACCGCCTCGTCGGCCAGCCGCTCGAGGAGCTTCAGGTTGTAGCCGCGGATCTCGAGCTCGATCGGGGTCTTGAAGCTGAAGTACGACGGGCGACCGAAGAGGTAGGCGTAGTCCCCGTCCTTCTCGAGCTCGGGCCTGAGCGCGTTCATGAGGGCGGTCTCGCGCTCGCGTGAGACCGGCGGGGCCACGCGGAGCGTGAGCTGGGAGAGGTTCTCGCGCAGCTCGCCGGCGATGCCTCCCTGCTGGCGCGAGGTGCCAGCCACCCCGTAGACCAGGGTCACGCCGTCCATGCCCATGGCCAGCCTTTCGAGGCTCGCCAGGCGCCGTGCGGTCACGTCGAGGTGGGTGCCGGGCGGCAGCTCGGCGTCGACGAAGAACTCGCCCTGGATCAGCTCGGGGACGAGCTCGGTCCCCAGCGTGGGGATGAGGAGAACGCTGCCGGCAAAGAGAAGCAGGGCCACGGCCAGGGTCGGGGCTCGGTGGTCGAGTGCGGCCTCGAGGACCTTCGGATAGAAGCGGCGCACCCAGCCGAAACCGGCGTCGAAGAGACGAGTGGGAATCGCGAGACCGAGGCGGACGAGGGCGTCGATCCCCAGGGCGATGGCCTTCACCACCCGGGCCAGGACCAGGGTCACGGGGAAGAGGAGGCGTCCGACCAGGCCCGGTGTGGCGCTCGTTCCCCCGGGCTCGCTCCCGAGCTGGCGCGAGGCGAGCATGGGGATGATGGTGAGGGCCACGATGAGCGAGACCGCGAGAGAGTAGGTCACGGTCATGGCCTGGTCGCCGAAGAGCTGCCCGGCCACCCCCTCGACGAACACGATCGGCACGAAGACGCAGATCGTGGTCATCGTGCTCGCGGTGACGGCCTGGCCGACTTCGCCCGCGCCCACCCGCGCGGCCTCGACGACCTCGATGCCCTGGTCGCGCTTGCGCTGGATCGACTCCAGCACGACGATCGAGTTGTCCACGAGCAGGCCGATCCCGAGGGTGAGACCGCCGAGGGACATGATGTTGAGCGAGATCCCCGACAGATACATCAGGAGGAACGCGGTGACGACGGAGATCGGGATCGAGACCGCGATGATCGCGGTGGATCGGAAGTTGCGCAGGAAGAGCGAGAGGACCAGGACCGCGAGGAGGCCGCCGATGGGCGCGCTCTGAAGCACGTCGGCCACCGACTGGCGGATGTAGCGGGCCTGGTCGGTGATGACGGTCAGGTCCAGCTGACGGCCGGTCGTCTCGAGCCGCTCCCGCACCGAGTCCAGCTGGCCCGTGACCCGGTCGACCACGGTGACGGTGTTGGTGCCGCCCTCCTTGTAGATCGCGATCTCGACCGCCTCGCGGCCGTCGATCCGGGTGATGACCTCGCGCTCCTTGTGGCCGCGGACGATCCGGGCGATGTCCTGGAGCCGGACGACGCCCTGGCCGCTGGCGTCGACGATGATCTCGTTGAGGTCCTGGGCTCGCTCGATCTCCATGATCGTGCGCACCATGTACTCGGCCTGGCCGTCCTGGAGGCGTCCTCCGGTGAGGTTGACGTTCTCCTGGGCGAGGCGAGTGACGACCTCCTCGGTGGTCAAGCCCAGGTTGGCGACCCGGCGCTCGTCGATCTCGACCTGGATCTCCTCCTCGAGCCCGCCGGCGACGATGGCTCCGGCCACCCCCTCGACCCGCTCGATCAGGCGCTTGACCTCGCGGTCGCCGATCAGGCGCAGGCGCACGAGCTCCTCGTCGCCGGTCAGGCCGATGCGCATGACGGGATCGAGGGACGGGTCGTAGCGCAGGAGGATGGGCCGGACTGCGTCGTCCGGAAGCTGCAGGAGGTCGAGGCGCTCACGGACGTCGAGGGCCGCGAAGTCCATGTTGGTGCCCCAGCCGAACTCCAGCGTGACTTCGCTCCGGTCGGCCCGAGAGCTGGACGTGACGGACACGACGCCGTTGACGACGCCGACCGCGTTCTCCAGGGGCCGGGTGAGAAGCGTCTCGATCTCGGCGGGGGCGGCGCCCTCGAGCTCGGTGCGAACGGTGAGTGAGGGGTAGGCGATGTCGGGGAGCAGGTCGACGGCCAGGTCACGGAAGGCGACCAGGCCGAAGATGATCCCGGCCAGGGCGAACACCGTCACCGTGACCGGACGGCGCGTGGAGAAGTTGACGATCTTCATGGCGGGGGGGCCGGCAGGCTTTGGCGGAGGGGCACTAGCGTCCGCCGCCGGAGTCAGGAGGCGCACCGCCATCGGGCCCGCGCCGGGCCCCAGGACCACCCCGGCCGCTCGGCCGGCAGCCGAGCAGCTCCGGCGCGTCGCGCCGCGGCCGGCACGTCCCTTCCATCTCGCCGCCGCCTCGGGGCGAGGAGAACGAGCAGTCGTCGCCTTCCTTCTTGTCCCGGCAGGCTTCCAGCATCTGGGGCGGGGGCCCGCCGCCCCAACCCTCGGTTCGCTGTCCGCGCGCTTGAGCGTGCACCGGCGGGCTCCCCTCGCCTCGCGGCGGTGGCTGGCCCCCCTCTTCACCGGGGCCGCCTCCCCGAGCCTGGCGCGCCGGCGCGGCCTCCTCCGCCCCCGGGCCCTCGAGGATGCGGATGGGCGTGCCGTCGCTCAGGCCGTCCTGACCGACGACGATCACCCGGTCGTCCTCTCCGAGGCCCGAGGCCACCTCGACGACGTCGGCCTCCTCGTAGCCGAGCTCCACCGCCCGTCGCGCGGCCACGTCGCCGTCGACCACGTAGACGGTGTCGCCCAGGCTCTCGAGCGAGAGCGCGGACTTGGGAATCGTGAGGGCGCTCCTCGTGGCGGTCGATCTCCAGGTAGACGCTCGCGAACATGCCCGGGCCGCAGCTTGCCACTGGCCCTCGACCTCCAGGGTGACCCGGATCGTGCCGGTGGCGGCGTCCACGACCGGGCTGAGGCGCAGGACCTGGGCCGGGAAGCGCTCGTCCCGGCCAGGCCTCCACCGTGAGGTAGGCCGGCTGCCCCTTGTGCAGCCGCGGCAGCTCCTTCTCCGGGACCTGGATCTTGCACAGCAGCGGATCGAAGTCGGAGATGCGGAAGAGGACCTGTTCGACGGTGACGTTGTCGCCGAGCTTGATGTTGCGGTCGACCACGACCGCGCTGAACGGGGCCCTGACCTCCGTGTAGTCGAGCTGCACCTGGCGGTCGACGAGCGTCGCCTCCGCCGACTCCTTGGCGGCGAGGGCGGCGTCGAAGTCGGCCTGGCTGATCAGCTGCTCCTCGAAGGTCTCCTGCGCTCTCTCGTAGACTCGCTCCGCCTCCTGGAGCGTCACCTCGGCGATCTTCGTCTGCGCCCCGGTCTCCTTCGGATCGATCCGGGCCATGAGCTGGCCCTTGGAGACGCGGCGTCCCTCCTCGGTGAGCAGCTCGACGATCGGCCCCTGGGTGCGGGCGACGATCTGGACGTCGTTCTCCGCCTCGAGGCTCCCGTTGGTCTGGATGTAGGACGCGACCGACTGTCGCGCGACCGCCGCCACCTCGACCGGGCACCGCGGCGGTCTCGGCCCCTCCCGGGGCTCGCCCCGCTGGCCGACCCGGCGCCCCGCCCGCGCGCGTGCCCGCCGCCGGGACCGCCCCGCCCTCGTCGTCCGAGCCCCGCCGCAGCCGGCGAGGGCCAGTCCCAGGGCGACCGCGGTCGTCATCACTCTTGCCTGTGTCGTATTCATGTTCTCAAGCCGTCCGCACGACCCGCCCGAAGAACCGGGCGAGGTCGTCCACGAGGGAGTAGAAGGTGGGGATGATCACGAGGGTGAGGAAGGTCGAGGTGGTGAGGCCCCCCATGATCACGAGGCCGATGGGCGCCCACTCGGCGGCGCGACCCTCCGGCTGGCCGAGCCAGCCCGGGAAGAGGATCGGCGCCACCATCGGCAGGAGCCCCAGGATGGTGGTGAGGGCGGTCATCAGGATCGGGCGCAGGCGGTGGCGGCCGCCGAGGACGATGGCCTCGTTCCGCGGCATGCCCTGGGCCCGCGGAGCTGGTTGATGTGGTCCACGAGGACGATCGCGTTGTTCACCACGACGCCGAGGAGGATGACGAGCCCGATGTTCGTGTTGCTGCTCAGGGGCTGGTTCGCCAGCCGCAGGGCGATGCCCACGCCGATGAAGGCGAACGGGACGGAGAGCATGATCGTGAGCGGCTGGATGAAGCTCTCGAACAGCGCCGCCATGATCAGGTAGACGAGGAGGAGGGCCAGCCCCAGGGCCACCGCCCCTCCCGCCATGTCCTGCTGAGCGAATCGCACCCAGCGACCGAACTCCACCTCGTAGCCGGGAGGCAGCTGGAGGGAGCTCAGGATCTGTCCTGCACCTCGCCCATCATGCGGAAGTTCGTCGAGGCGAGGTCGTGTTGGCGGTGACGTCGAGCTCGGGGCGGCGGTTCTCCCGCTCGATGGTGCTCGGGCCGCTCTCGATCGAGAAGTCGGCCAGCGCCCCGATGGGCTGACGGCCCGACGCTGGCGCCGATCGGGAAGTTCCGGAGCTGGGCGAGCGTGCGGCGGTCCTCCTCCCGGAACTGCACCACGAGGTCGACCTCGCGGTCGTCGGTGCGGATCTGGCTCACCGGCCGCGTGGTGAGGGCGCTCGAGACCGTGGCCGCCACCGCCTGGGTGCTGAGGCCCGACTGCAGCGCCCGGGCCCGCCGGGGGACCACGTGGATCTCGTCGTCGCCGCTGTCCAGGGAGGTGTCCACGTCCTTGACCCAGGGCAGCTCCTCGAGGGCCGACGCCACTCTGTTCGGCGACGAGCTCGAGGACGGCGATGTCGTCTCCGTTCACCTCGAGGCTGATCCCGGAGGACCCGCCTCCGCGGCCCTGGGACTGGGCGATGCGGAAGTCGACGCCGGCCTTCACCGGCAGGAGGCTGCGGATCTCGTCGGTGATCTCGCGCGTCGAGCGCGTCGACTCGTCCTCGTCCTTGAGGAAGATCTCGAAGCGCCGGCCGCCCCCGAAGCCCCCGCGGGAACGGCCGCTCCGTGCGGTCGTACTCGTAGACGAGGTCGGCGATCTCCAGCTCCTCACGCCGGGCCTCGAGCAGGCCCCGCACCTCGTCGAAGAGCGCCGCCGTCTGCTCGAGCGAGTAGTGTCGCGGGGTGTCCACGTTGATCCGGACCTGGCGCTCCCGCGAGCCCGTGGTGAAGCTCCGCTCGATCCCGGAGAAGAGGGCGTAGGAGCCCCAGAGCATGAAGACGATCGAGACCAGGAAGAGCGGCCGGTGGTGCAGGGTGAATCCGATGATCCGGCCGTAGAAGCTCGACATCCAGTCGATGAAGGCGGATGCGGCTCCGGGTCTCCCCGGACAGGAGGAAGGCGGCCACCGTGGGGACGACGGTGAGGGCCACGAGGAGCGACGCCACCATCACCACGCACGACCGTCACCCCGAGGTCGGTCATGAAGCGCATGAAGCCGCCGCCGCTCGAGGACATGAAGATGCAGCGGGACGAAGACGCAGATCGTGGTGGCGGTGGAGGCGATGATCGGCATCGCCACCTCGCTCGTCCCGCGCAGCGCCGCGGTGCGTGCGTCCTCCCCCAGGTCCTGGACGTGGCGGAAGATCGACTCGATCACGACCACGGAGTTGTCGACGAGCATGCCCAGGGCCAGCATCAGGCCCATGAGGCTCATGATGTTGATGGTGATGGTGGACATCCCGGCCTGGCGCATCAGGTAGAGGATGGCGAAGGTGAAGACGACGCAGATCGGGATGGCCAGCGCCACCAGGAAGGTGGTGCGGACCTTCCGCAGGAAGAAGAAGAGGAAGGCGACGGCGAGCAGGCCGCCGACGACCCCGGCGTTGCGAAGCTGTCCGAGCCCCTTGCGCACGTCGATCGAGGAGTCGCGGTAGACGCGGGTCTGGAGGCCCTCGGCCTCGGGCATCGCGCTGGATGGCGGCGAGCTCGGCCTTGGTGCCGTCGGCCACGGCGAGGAGGTTGGCGGTGGAGGTCTTGTAGACCTGCACGGTGAGGGCCTCGGTGCCGTTGAGGAAGTTGAACTCCTCCTGGCGGGGGAAGCTGTAGCTCACCTCGGCCACGTCCCCGATCGTCAACCCGGAGGCGTTCAGGGGCTGGGCCCGGATCTCGTCGAGGCTCTGGTACTCCCCGATGCTGCGCACGAGGAGACGCCGGGGGCCCTCCTCGATGTAGCCCCCGGACTGGGTGACGTTGGCCGTGCGGAGGGTCTGGGAGATCTGGCGGACGTCGAGACCGTGGGCCTGGAGGCGCGACGGGATCAGGTCGACCCGCACCTGGGCCTGCTCCATGCCGCGGATCTGCACCTGCGCGACCCCCTCGAGCCGCTCGAGCCGGCGCTGGATCACGTCCTCGACGAAGTGCTGCATCCGATCCCTGGGCCAGTCCGCGGTCACGTGGAAGCGCAGGACCGGGATGTCCTCGCTCTGGAAGCGTCGGACCCGCACCTGGCGAAGGTCGGCGGGGAGGAGGTGGCGCACACGGTCGACGCGGTCCCGGACCTCGACGGCGGCGAGATCCATGTCGGTCCCGTCCTCGAACTCGAGGCTGACGCTGCCCTCGCCCGGACGACGCCCGCGCGCCCATCGTCTCGATGCCCTGGATGGTTCCCAGAGAGTCCTCGAGGGGACGCACGATCCGCCGTCTCGGTCTCCTCCGGCGAGGAGGAGGGGTAGGGCGCCGGAGACCCAGATGTGCGAGGACGAGAAGCTCGGGAGGAACTCGAGGGGCAGGCGGTGGAGGGACACCCAGCCCAGGACCATGACCCCGAGGACGATCATGCCCATGGTCACCCGGCGCTCGATGGCGAACCGAGCGATCGGGTTGATGCGGCGGCCTCCTTCGGGGGTCTTCTCGCCCTCGGTCTCGCTCATGCCCTCTCTTCGCCACCCGCGCCGGGATTCCTGGGGGCTCCCGGGACGTCTGCCAGGTTGATTCGGAACGGCGTAAGCCCGAGATGTTAGACCGTCTTACGGTCGGGGAGGTTGAATCCGGACGTCAAAAGATGTGCGAGCTGCAGGGTCCCGGAAGACGCGCGAGCCGGCGTTGGGCCCGGGCTGGGCCAGGAGACGCGCGATGGGGACCAGGGCCCGCCACCACTGGTCCCGCGGGCGCTCGTTCTCCATGTCCATGAGGCGCACGCGGACACGTCGTCGCCGGCCTCAGTCGATGAGGGCGAGGACCTTCACATCGGGCGGGAGCTCGACTCCGCCGCGGACGTAGCCGATGGCGCCCTTCTTCGCGGCCACGAAGGCGAGGACCTCTTCGTCCGAGGCCTTCGTCGGAGGGGGCAGCTCCCGGTCCACGGCCAGGCGCTGCGTCCAGTATTTCTGAACCTCGCCCAGGGACCTTCCCAGGATCTCCTGCGTGAAGGTGCGCCGGACGGGAGCCTGGCTCGACTGGTCGACGGGGCGGATGCGGACGTCGTTGCCCCAGCGAATGACGTCCATCTGGTAGATGTCGGCGAGGACGGATCGCCTGATCTCGCTGCCTTCGACGGTCGGGTGGACCACGACCAGGAAGTCGCCGGCGCGGGCAGACGAAGCCAGGCTTGCCCCAAGAAGAGCGATGAGAACTGTCTGCCCACTGCGCCGCATCGGACACCTCCCAGGCGGTCTGTCAGCCCACTGAGCAGCGAGCAAGAGCAATGCCAAGTGTGTTCCGGATCACAAAACGGATCCCCGGCTTCCCGTGAACTGGCTATTCAACCCGTTCTTGAGGCCCCTTGAGGTGTCAGAAAACCGGCCAAGCCCGACCCGCTGTCAGCCCCCTCCGGAGGCGAGATCAGGGGCCGGTCGCCGGCCCGCCCCCGGCGTCGCCGCGAGGCCGGGCAGCGTGGCCAGATCGACACGTGGTGACGGGTGCCCCGTCGGGCACGGGCGGTCCGAGGCGGTCCACGAATACGCGGACCTCAAACGAACTCGCGGAAGAGCTCCTTGCGGGGGGCGGCGATGACGGCGCGGGCGACGAGGATGCCCTCCTCGGCGGCGACGGTCGTGCCGGCGGAGACCGCGGCCTCGACGCTGGCGATGTCGCCGGTGAGCATGACGTAGCCCTTGCCGCCGATGGCCATCGCGAGGTGGATACGGAAGAGGGTGACGGCCGCGGACTTCGCTGCGGTGTCGGCCACGTCGACGATGCTCGAGGCGGAGAAGGTCTCGATGACGCCCAGCGCCTGCGCCTCGATGGGGTCCAGGTCGACCGCCATGGAGATGGCGGGGAAGACCGAGGGGTGGACGTGGGGGATGACCCGCTTCTCGATGAGGCCCCCGGTCGCGGCCGCCGCCCCGGCATCGACCGCCGCCTCGCAGGCGGCGACGTCCCCGCCCACGACGATGATGAACTTGCCGGAGCAGATGGTGCGGGCCAGCAGCAGGTCGACGGAGGCCGCCTTGAGCATGGCGTCCTCGGAGAGGTGGCCGAGGGCGATGCTCGAGACCTCGACGAGGCCGATGGCGTCCAGGGGTTCAGTCACGGTCCATCTCCTCGCCCGGGCCTCGCCTTCACGCTTCGATCTCCACCGAGCCGTCCGTGCGGCGGACGGTGCCGTCGATGCTGGCGTGGATGCGGGCCCCGAGCTGGCCTTCCGCGGGCCGGGCGACCAGGTCGCCGACTCGAACGCGCTCGCCGGGGCGGACGGTGGGCTCCGCCGGCGCACCGGCGTGCTGCTTGAGGGGGAGGACGACTCGCTGGGGCGCGAAGTCGTGCTCCACGAGGGGGCCCACGTTCCGGAACTCGTTGAGCCCCAGCCGGGCCATGAGTCGCCTCGTCGGGACCCGCCGGCCGTCGGCCAGGGGATGGACCTGGACGTCCTCGGGGCTGGCCCTTGAAGACGAGGCCGCGCTCGCGGGCGATCGGCTTGCTCTCCACGCAGACGTTCTTGGGGTCGAGGTCCTCCGGGCACGCGTAGAGGGTGCAGAGGTTGCACTCGCAGCAGTAGAGCGTGCCGGCGATGGTCGGGTTCGGGGGCTCGGTGAAGCCCAGCGCCCGCATGGCCGCGTGTGGCTCGATGGGGTGACCGAGCAGGTAGCGCGGGCACATCTCGGTGCAGAAGCGGCACTGGTCGCAGGCGGAGCGCCCGACGCGCGCGATCTGCGGCCACTTCGCCGCCGTGACGGAGGACGAGCGGGTGGGTGGCGGGCAGCACGATGATCCCCCCCGTGGTCTTGGTGATGGGCTCGTCCGGCCCGCCCGCGAGCCGCGCCATCATCACCCCGCCCAGCAGGATGGCGAACGGAGCAGCGGTGGCGCCACCCGCGGCCTCGATGGCCTCGCCGAGGGCCAGCCCCACCGGCACCCGGAGCGTGACCGGCGTCTTGACCGCACCGGCGACCGTCAGGTACTTGTGCGTCACCGGACGGTCCAGGCCCATGTTGACGAGGGTCTCGACGTTCGTCACTGCGCGCCCCGACGTCCTTCGGGAGGCCGCCGGGGGGGATCACCTTCCCGGTGACGTCGTGGACGAGGATGAACTCGTCGCCGGCGGGGTAGGTGTCGGTGAGCGGAACGATGCGGACGCCCGACGGCACCTGGGGCTTCAGGGACGTGATGACGTCGTCGTACTTGTTCTTGATCCCGATGACCGCTTCTGTGGCGCCGACGCAGTCCATGGCCGCCCGGAGGCCGCGGAGCATGGGCTCCGCCTGGTGCTTCAGCAGCTCCTTGTCCTTGTGGAGGAGCGGCTCGCATTCGGCCGCGTTCACGAGGAAGATGGAGGCCTCCGTTTGGAGCTTCACAGCAGTGGGGAAGCCCCCGCCGCCAGCTCCGACGATCCCGTGGCTCTCAGTGCGCTCGATGGTCATGACCGAAAATGACAGACTCCGTTCAGAAACTATAGAAACCCTTCACTCCGGATGCAAGCAAAAAATGGGGAGGGACAGGGTGGGGGGGCGATGAATGAACACCAAGATCCTTGTGGCCAATATCGGGAGCACCTCCTTCAAGTACCGGCTTCTGGAGATGCCGGAGGTGACGGTCCTGGCCCAGGGCCGGGTCGAGCGGATCGGCCAGGCCGGCGGCGACTGTCCCGACTACGACGCGGCGATCGCCCGTTGCCGGGGCGAAATCGTCGGTGAGGGCAGGGCCTTGGCGTCTCTGTCGGATCTCAGCGGCGTCGGCTTCAAGGCCGTTCACGCCGGCCCCCTGAGCGGGGCCCGACTGGTCGACGACGAGGTGCTCGAAGCCATGGAGGAGTTCGCCTTCCTGGCTCCCGCTCACAATCCGCCCTACGTGGCGGCGATGCGGGCCTTCCGGCGCACCGTGCCCGAGGTGCCTCTCGTGGCGCTGTTCGAGACGGCCTTCTTCGACCAGGTCGACGAGGCGGTCACGACCTACGCGGTCCCCAACGCGTGGAAGACGGACCTCGGGATCCGGCGCTACGGCTTCCACGGGGCGAGCCATCGGGCGGCCAGCGAGAACGCACAGGAGTTGTTGGGACGTGACGACTTACGCCACATCTCCTGTCACCTCGGCGGGAGCTCGAGTCTGGCCGCGATACGGAACGGGGTCGCCGTCGACTGCAGCTTCGGGATGTCGCCTCAATCCGGGCTTCCACACAACAACCGCACCGGGGATGTCGACGTCTTCGCGGTGCTGCACGCCATGAAGAAGAACGGCTACGACGTGGACGAGGTCGCCAAGATCCTGGCCAGCGAGTCAGGGCTGGCGGGTATCAGCGGCGGATCCGGCGACGTCCGCGACCTCTCCGAGGCGGCCAGGGCGGGGGATACCCGGGCGCGCCTGGCCCTCGACGTCTTCGTCGACGCCATCCGACGGTACATCGGGGCGTTCCTGGTCCGCCTCGGAGGTGTGGACGTCCTGACCTTCTCCGGTGGCATCGGGGAGAACAGCCCCGACGTCCGTGCGGCCGTGTGCGAAGGGCTGGCCGCCTTCGGCCTCGAGCTGGACGGCAGCCGAAACCAGGGCGCTTCCGGCGAGGCCACGATCTCCTCGGACTCCAGTCCCGCCACGATTCTCGTCATCCCCGCCGATGAGGAGCGCATCGTCGCCCGGGCCACGGCGGAGACCGTGGCCGCCCTGAAGCCCTGAGCGAGGAGGGGTGCCGGTTGGTCCCGCTTGTGCCTCTGCCTGCAACGCTCTATCGGCCAATCAGTTAGCGAGGGCGTGAGACGGACACCGGGCCGGGGTGAACACCCCCGGGGCCGACAACGTGTGGACTCCACGCGCGGGGGCGGGCAGTCGCGATCACAACGACTGCAGAAACTTGTTGACTAGCGGATGAATTTGACTAGAATCAGTCAGAATCATGCGTATTCCGTCAGAACGCGAGCGAGCGTAGTGGCCACAGCGGCGCAGGTCGATCGCGCTGTGGTCGAGGGGCTGGTCCGGCGGGTCGTCATCGAGCGACTGGCCGCCCGGTCCCGGCCCGGCGAGCCCACCCTGGCCGTCCATGCCTCGGCGCGGCATATGCACGTCTCCCGCGAGGACCTCGACCAGCTCTTCGGGCCCGGATACGAGCTGACGGTCGACCGCCCGCTCTACCAGGAGGGGAACTTCGCGGCCAAGGAGACCGTCACCTTGATCGGTCCCCGCAGCCGCCTCATCTCCAATCTGCGGATCCTGGGCCCGATCCGCTCGCGCACGCAGGTGGAGCTGGCGTTCACGGACGCCGTCTCGCTCGGCCTGGACGTTCCCATCCGCCTCTCGGGAGACCTGAACGGGACCCCGGGGGCCTTCCTGATGGGACCCCACGGGATGGTGGAGCTGAAGGAGGGGGTCATCCGGGCGGCGATGCACGTCCACATGAGCCCGCAGGACGCCGCGCACTACGGCGTGAGCCAGGGCGACCTGATGAAGCTGCGCGTGGGCGGAGACGCAGGAATCACGTTCGAGAGAGTGCAGGTGCGCATCGGGCCGGACTTCCGGCTCGACGTCCACATGGACACCGACGAGGCCAACGCCTGCGGCCTGCACCTGACCAAGGACATCGAGCTGTTCAAGTAACCGCGGGGAGCGAGGAATGAAGAAGGCACTGGGAATGATCGAGACGCGAGGTCTGGTCGCCCTGTTCGAGGCGGTCGACGCGATGCTGAAGGCGGCCAACGTCACGTTCGCACACTGGGACAAGGTGGGCACCGGGCTCGTGACCGCCTTTGTCGAGGGCGACGTCGCGGCGTGCAAGGCGGCGACCGACGCCGGGGCACGGGCGGCCTCGCAGGTCGGCGAGCTGGTCAGCGTGCAGGTGATCTCGAGCCCACACGTGGACGTCCTTGGGTACTACCACCCCGCGCCGAAGAAGGGCGCCAAGGCCTAGCGGCCGGACGAGGAGAGACGAGATGGTTCAGCAGGCAATCGGGTTCATCGAGACGAGAGGCCTCGTCGGCCTCGTCGAGGCCAGCGACGCCATGTGCAAGGCGGCCAACGTCGAGCTGATCAAGACGATCGAGATCGGTGGCGGCTACGTCACCTCGATCGTGCGCGGCGACGTGGCCAGCGTCCACGCCGCGGTGGATGCCGGCGCCGAGGCGGCGAAGGCCGTCGGCGGGGATCTGGTCTCCCAGCACGTGATCCCTCGTCCCCACGACGGGATGATCGAAGGCATGGTCGACTGAGTGGCGTTCGCGAGGAGAAGAGATGGCTCAACAGGCAATCGGAATGATCGAGACGCGGGGCCTCGTGGCACTGGTTGAGGCCACGGACGCCGCGTGCAAGGCGGCCAACGTCGAGTTCAAGGGCTGGCGCAAGGTCGGGAGCGGGCTCGTCACGATGTTCGTCAGCGGCGACGTGGCCGC
Organism: uncultured Acidobacteriota bacterium; assembly: GCA_963700695.1. Lineage (GTDB taxonomy): Bacteria > Acidobacteriota > Vicinamibacteria > Fen-336 > Fen-336 > JAJDNS01. The sequence continues at coordinate 352,628 of CAVOYO010000012.1, forward strand.
GTGCAAGGCGGCGGTCGACGCCGGCACCTCCGCGGCGCGCGCGGTGGGCGGGGAGGTCGTCAGCACCCACGTGATCCCGCGTCCCCACGACGACCTGAAGGTGGCGCTGCCGCAGTAGGGCAAGGCCGGGCGCCGGAGGGCCGGCGCCAGGAAGCGAGGTCACCGTCATGTTCCTGGCCAAGGTGGTCGGAAACGTCGTCTCGACCCACAAGAACCCCGGTTTCCAGGGGATGAAGCTGCTGCTCATACAACCGCACATCAAGAAGGACCAGAGCCTCGTCCCGTCCGGCAGCTCGGTCGTCGCGGTCGACAGCGTGGGCGCCGGAAACGGGGAGCTGGTGATGTTCACCCAGGGCAGCTCCGCCCGCCTCACGAAAGCCACCCGGGAGGCCCCCGTCGACGCCGTGATCATCGGGATCGTCGACACGGTGGAGCTGGACGGCAAGAAATGGGAGAAGCCCTAGTTGTTGGACCGCGAGCAGATCGTCACACAGATCACGCAGGAGGTCATCGCCCGGCTGTCCCAGCAGCGGGCGATCGTCCCGCCGGCGCCTCGGCCCCCGGCTCCCCGTCCTCCGGCCATCACGCTCGGAGACGGCGTCTTCCGCACCGTCGACGAGGCGGTGAAGGCCGCGGCCGCGGCCCAGCAGCGAGTGGCGGCCATGGGGCTCGAGGAGCGCGGGCGGATCGTCGACATCATCAAGCGCCTCTGCGAGGAGCACAAAGAGGACCTGGGGCGGGGCGAGCTCGAGGAGACGAAGATCGGCCGCCTCGAGGACAAGATCGCGAAGCTCGAGGCGATCCGGGACGTCCTCGGGGTAGAGGTGATGCGCACGGACGCGCGCAGCGACTCAACGGGGCTGTGCGTGATCGAGCACGCCCCGTGGGGCGTCGTCGGCATGGTGCTCCCGGTCACGCACTCGGCGCCGACGCTGGCCAGCAATGCCATCAACGTGATCGCCGCCGGCAACACCGCGGTCTTCAGCCCGCACCCCGCGGGGGCGAGGATCGCGGCCCGGGCGCTGCAGCTGTTCAACCGTGAGATCCAGCGCGCCACCGGCGTGGCCAACGTCCTCACGACCATGGCCGAGCCGAGCATCGAGGCGGCGGGTCAGGTCTTCCACCACCCGGACGTCGCGCTCCTCTGCGTGACGGGTGGCCCCGGCGTCGTGAAGGCGGCCATGCAGGCGGGCAAGCGGGTCATCGCCGCCGGCCCCGGCAACCCTCCGGTGGTCGTCGACGAGACCGCCTGCCTGGACCGGGCCGCGGAGGCGATCATCGAGGGCGGCGGCTTCGACAACAACCTCCTCTGCATCGCGGAGAAGGAGGTCTTCGTCGTCGAGTCCGTCATGACCGACTTCATGGCCGCGATGCGCCGGGCCGGGGCCCGGGAGCTCGACGCGCGCGCGATCGAGAAGCTGAGCCAGGCCGCTTTCGAGCTCGAGCCGGGGAAAGGGGTGGGCTGCGGCCAGGCCCACCTGAAGCGCGATCTCGTGGGCAAGGACGCCAGCGTCCTCGCCGCCGCCGCCGGGGTGCGGGTCCCCGCCGACACCCTGATGCTGTTCGGGGAGACCCCGGAGGACCACGCCTTCGTGCAGGTCGAGCAGATGATGCCCTTCATGCCGATCGTCCGCGTCCGGGACGTCGACGAGGGGATCGCCGCCGCGGTCCGGGCCGAGCACGGCTACCGGCACACCGCGATCATCCACTCGCGAAACGTCGAGAACGTCACGAAGATGGCGCGAGCGGTGGACACGACCCTGTTCGTACAGAACGGACCGTGCACCGCCGCCCTCGGTGTCGATGCACCCAGCTACCTGAGCTTCAGCATCGCGACGCCGACCGGCGAAGGCATCACGACGCCGATGACCTTCACCCGCGAGCGGCAGATCGTGATCGACGGCGCGTTGAGGATTCACTGAGCCATGTACCTGGCGCGCATCGACGGCACCCTCACCTCGACCACGCGGCACGAGACGCTCGAGGGCTGCCAGCTCCTGATCGGCCGGCGTCTCGACGCGAGCGGTCGCGCCGCGGAGGAGCCGATCGTGCTCCTCGACCGCATGGGGGCGCGGCGGGGGTCCACGGTCGTGGTGTCCACGGACGGCGCCGCCGTCCGTCGGCGGCTGGGGAACACGACGCCGGCGCGGCTTCAGGTCGTCGGGATCGTGGACCGCGTCACCCTGGCCCCCGGCGAGGAGAGCCGATGAGGCTCGGCATCGTCTGCGGCCACGTGGTCCTGAACCGGGCGGTACCGTCCCTCCGAGGAACGCGGTTCCTCATGGTCGAGCCCGTCACCGCCGAGAACCTCGCGGCCGGAAGCGGAAAAGGCGGTGGCACGGCCCTCGTCGTGGCCGACCACCTCGCCCCGGCCCGGGGCCAGATGATCGCGTTCGTCGAGGGCCGCGAGGGGGCGAACGCCTACTGGCCGGAGGAGGCGCCCGTCGACGCGTACTGCGCGCTGATCGTCAAGGACGTGGATTTCCCCCTGCTCCCCGCGGTGCATGTGCTTCCGGGGACGGAGGTGCACGGATGAAGAGCGTCGACCTCACGACACGGCAGGTGGTCTCCGTTCGCGACGTCGAGAGCGCGACCCGGTCGGGCGCGACCGCGCTCCGCACGGGAGCGAGAACCCTCGTCACGCCCGCCGCCCGGGATCTGCTCCGCAAGATCGGGATGACCCTCGAGCCGGGCCCGGGCGGCAACGGCAACGGCAACGGTGCGGTGCGGGGCAGCCTGGCGGGGGAGAGCGGACGTGGCGCAGGAGCCGAGGGAAACGGAGGCTCCGCTTCCGCAGGCGGAAGCGGAGCGTATGGCAGCGGCGGGGGAGCGGGTGTGCCGGCCGGGGCGTGCCGGCAGGGAACCCACGGGACGTGCACCTGCTCGCGTCACAGCGCGAAGCCCGGTGGCGACATCGACCGTCACTTCTTCTCGCCCGAGGCCGAGGAGATCAAGGCCGAGATCGTCGCCGTCGGGAAGAAGCTGTGGCAGCGGGCCTACGTCGACGGCAACGGCGGAAACATCTCGTATCGCATCGGCGAGAACCGAGTCATCTGCACGCCCACGCTCTTCAGCAAGGCCGACCTCACTCCCGACGACCTCTGTCTCGTCGACCTCGACGGCAACCAGATCGTGGGATGCCGGCCCCGGACGAGCGAGATCCTGATGCACCTCGAGATCTACAAGGCCGAGCCGAAGGCGAAGGGCGTCGTCCACTGCCACCCGCCGCACGCCACCGCCTACGCCATCACCGGGCGTGTCCCCCCGACCTGCGTCATCCCCGAGCAGGAGGTCTTCGTGGGCCGGGTGGCGCTGGTCCCCTACCAGACGCCCGGGACCCAGGAGTTCGCGGACGCGATCGTCCCGTTCGTCAAGGACCACAACTCGATCCTCCTCCAGAACCACGGCATCGTCTGCTGGGCCGACACCGTGACCCACGCCGAGTGGTACGCCGAGGTGCTCGACACCTACTGCCAGACGCTCATGTACGCGCAGCAGCTGGGGGCGCCGCTCACCCACATCCCGGACGAGAAGGCGGCCGACCTCCTCTCCATCAAGAAGAGGCTCGGGCTTCCCGATGCCCGCCACGACATGAAAGAATGCCGGCTCTGCGACTTGCCGGAGCCGCCGGGCACGATCGCTCGCCCGCCCTTCCCGCTACGGAGCATCGAGGCGGGGACGGCCGCGACGGACGGCGACGACGTCGAGTCGATCGTGCAGGCCGTCACCGACGCCGTGATGAGGGCGCTGGACGGGCCGCCGGGATCGTGAGAGCTGGTGAGGGCTCCCGGACGACAGCTGAAGATCCGCGAGATGCTGGAGGGGCAGGGCTTCGTCGACCTGACGACGCTCTGCCGGCAGCTCCAGAGCTCCGAGTCGACGATCCGGCGTGACCTGATCGCCCTCCAGGACGAGGGCGTGCTGAAGCGAGTCCACGGCGGGGCCATGGCGGTGCGGACCGCCGGCCCCCGGGGGGACGACTTCGCGGGGCACGCCCGGCGGATGGTGAACGAGAAGCGCCGGATCGCCGCCGCCACCGCCGCGCTGATCGAGGAGGGTCAGACCCTCATCCTGGACGCCGGCTCCACCGTGGCCGCGGTGGCGCGGGAGCTCCTCGACCGCTCGCTGCACGTGGTGACGAACTCGCTGCCCATCGCCGAGATCCTCGGCGAGGCGCGCCGAGTCGACGTGACCCTCACCGGCGGGCAGCTCGACTCCCAGTTCGGGGTGATGCTCGGCCCGCTGTGCGAGCAGATGCTCGGCTCACTCGCCGTCGACGTCGCGGTCATGGGCATCGGCGGCGTCACCGAGAAGGGCCTCAGCAACGCCAACCCGCTTGTCGTCGGCTCCGAGCGCAAGATGATCGAGGTCGCGCGGAAGGTCATCGTCGTCTCGGACCACACCAAGTTCGGCCGGGCGGCGCTGATTCCCCTCGCCCCTCTCGACGTGGTCGACGTCGTCGTCTCCGACACCGGCGTGGGTCCGGAGCACCAGGACTGGCTTCGGGCTCACGACATCGAGATCCAGCTGGTGTAGGCAGTCAGCGCACGTACGGCCGGGCCGCCCCGTTCCTCACTGGACGTCGATCGAGTAGTCGTCGCAACACCCGGGTCGTGGCTCGACCGCTCGTCCCGCTCAAGCTGGCGGCGCTGCAATCGGGGGGACGCGACATGGCCGGGCCGGTCGCCCGTGGGATCCGTTGACACCCCGACGGGGGGGCCATAGTCTCGGCGGGTTGGACCGGAGCGCGCCGCGTGCGCACTCCCGGGGAGGCTCGGGATGGCCCGTTTCGACTTCGAGAAGACCCTGCGCCGGAAGATCGACCAGCACCTGGAGCTGATCGAGCGCAAGAACCGCCGGGTGAAAGACAGCAACGGCGTCGTCGAACGCTGGGAGAACCCGGTCCTCACCGGCGCTCACGCGCCTCTGTTCTGGCGCTACGACCTCGACAAGGAGCGCAATCCCCTCCTGCTGGAGCGCCTCGGCGTGAACGCCGCCTTCAACGCCGGGGCGATCGAGTGGCAAGGGAAGATCTGCCTGATGGCCCGCGTCGAGGGGAGCGACCGCAAGAGCTTCTTCGCGGTGGCCGAGAGCGAGACGGGTGTCGACGGCTTCCGCTTCTGGGATCACCCGGTCGTGATGCCCGAGCTGGACGCGGCGGAGACGAACGTCTACGACATGCGTCTCACCGCCCACGAGGACGGCTGGATCTACGGCATCTTCTGCGTCGAGCGCAAGGACCCGGCCGCGCCCCCGGGGGACCTCTCGGCCGCGGTCGCCCAGGCCGGGATCGCGCGGACGAAGGACCTCGTGAAGTGGGAGAGGTTGCCGGATCTCAAGTCCCAGTCGGCCCAGCAGCGCAACGTCGTTCTCCACCCCGAGTTCGTGGACGGGAAGTACGCGCTTTACACCGGGCCCCAGGACGGCTTCATCGAGGCGGGCAAGGGAGGGGGGCTCGGCTTCGCGCTGTGCGACAGCATGGAGCAGGCGGAGACGGGTGAGGAGGCGATCGTCGATCCCCGCGAGTACCACACGGTGAAGGAGGGCAAGAACGGGAACGGAGCAGCTCCCCTCAAGACGCCCAAGGGCTGGCTGCACATCGCCCACGGGGTGCGGCCCTGCGCCGCCGGGCTGCGCTCCGTGCTCTATGTCTTCCTGTGCGACCTCGAGGACCCCTCCCGCGTCATCGCCCGACCCGGTGGCTACTTCATGGCGCCGGAGAACGAGGAGCGCATCGGCGACGTCTCGAACGTCTTGTTCTGCAACGGCGCGGTGATGCGCGACGATGGCGAGGTGCTCATCTACTACGCGTCCTCGGATACCCGGACCCACGTGGCCACAACCAGCGTGGAGCGGCTCCTCGACTACGTCCTCAATACCCCCGAGGACCCGCTGCGCTCGGCGGCCTGCGTCCACCAGCGGAACGAGCTCATCGACCGGAACCTCAAGCTGCTCGCCCGGGTACGGGGCAAGGCAGCGCGGGCCTATCGCGGCGTTCGGGGTTGAGGAGGAGCCCTTCCGGGTTCCGAAATGACGTTCCGAGGCTGTCGTGATTGAATGCGCGGACCAAGCGAAGGAGAAACGCCATGACGACGCGACGATCGTTCCTGGGGGTCGTGGCCGGCGGACTGGGTACGGCGGTGGCTGGTCGGCGGCTCGGGTTCGCCGGTGAAGCGAACAAGCCACCTCTGGGACTCCAGCTCTATAGCCTTCGCCACCTGCTGGAGAAGGACCTCACGGGCACCTTGAAGCAGATCAAGGCCTGGGGCATCGACGAGGTCGAATCGGCCGGCTTCTACGAGCGCAGCGCCGCCGACTTCGCGGCCGAGCTGAAGAAAGCGGGCCTGAGATGCCATGCGATGCACATCAGTTGGGACGCGCTCGATCAGAACCTCGACGGCGTCATCAAGGACGCCGAGGTGGTGGGGGCGACCACGATCATCCAGCCCTCGCTGCCGCACGAGGGGGAGGGTGCCGCGACCCGCGAAGAGATGCTGCGAGCGGCCGAGGCCTTCGCGAGGTGGTCCGAGCAGATCCGGGCCGCCGGGAAACGGTTCGGCTACCACATCCACGGCCAGGAGTTCGGCCCGTCGCCGGAGGGGACGCTGTTCGACGTCTTTGCCAGAGAGGTCGGGCCCGACGTCGGCTTCGAGTTCGACGTGTTCTGGGTCACGGCCGGTGGCGCCGATCCCGTGGCCCTGATGAAGAAGTACCCGGGCCGCATCTGGTACACACACCTCAAGGACATGGCCGAAGGGGACATGCCCCGCGAGGAGGCGCAGGTCGTCCTGGGCACCGGCAAGATCGACGTCGACGGCGTCGTCGCGGCCGGACCGGCGGCCGGGGTCGAGATCCACTACCTCGAGGACGAGAGCGCGGATCCGGTCGGGAACATCCCGAAGAGCGTCGCCTACTACCAGGCCCTCAAGGTCTGAGGCGGGCCCACGCGGATTGTCAAGCCCTCTGCGGGCGGGTATTCTTGGCCCACCTTCGGCGCCCTCCGCTGATGGCAGCGTCATGATCTGCCCGGCCTGCGGCACGGAAAACGACGACTCGACCGACAACTGCTTCAAGTGCGGGAAGGGCCTTTACGCCCTGACGGAGGGGGCGCTCCTCGCCTCGCGCTACGAGATCCTGAGCCACCTCGGCCGAGGGGGCATGGGGATCGTGTACAAGGCCCACGACCGCTCCCTCGACGAGATGGTGGCGCTGAAGGTGCTGCGGTTCGACGTCGCTCGCACCGGCGACGTGGCCCGGCGGTTCCGCTCGGAGATCAAGCTGGCCCGAAAGGTCCGCCACCGCAACGTCTGCGGCATCCACGAGTATGGCGAGGATGGGCCGTACCGCTTCATCGTGATGGAGCTCATCGAGGGTTTTGACCTCCGTCGGATCCTCCGGGAGCGGGGAGCGTTCCCTGCCCCGGAGGCCTGCTCGCTGGCGATCGAGGTGACCGAAGGGCTCCAGGCCATCCACGACGTCGGGATCGTCCACCGCGACCTCAAGTCCCCGAACGTCATGCTGGACAAGCAGGGGCGTGTGCGGCTCATGGACTTCGGCATCGCCAAGCAGTTCGGTGCCGAGGCCACCGCGGGCGCGGCCACGGCCACCGGCCTCGTGCTCGGGACACCCGAGTACATGAGCCCGGAGCAGGCGCGGGGGAAGAAGATCGACTTCCGGAGCGACATCTACGCCCTCGGCATCATGGCCTACGAGCTCTTCACCGGCCACGTCCCGTTCAAGGGCGAGACGCCTCTGGAGACGATCTTCAAGCACCTGCAGGAGACGCCCGTCTTCAAGGGCCCCGAGGCGCCCGGGATCCCCGACCCGATCGTCCCGGTTTTGCGAAAGGCCCTGGCCAAGGTCCCGGACGAGCGCTACGGCACCGCGCGCGAGATGGCACAGGCACTCCGGCAGGCCGAGGCCGAGGCCTTTGGGCGCTCCCCGGGGCCGGGGACCGCTCCCATCCTGACCGCGACCGCCCCGGACACGCACCGCTTTCCGCAGAACACAGACCCTGCGCACGCCCACGCCGATCGCGGCGCCGACGGCGGTGCCCACTGCCGGCGCCCAGCACTCCCGCCGACCGAGGCGCCGGCGCGCACCGTGACGACCGGAGACGGGGTCGCCGGCGACGACGGTGTCGAGGCCGCGTCCTTCCGAGCGGGCGCCGTCGCTCCGTCTGGATCGCGGCCGGCTCTGTCGCCGCCTGTCGTATGCGTCGCGGGGGCGCTGTACCTGAGGAGCGAGAGCGTTGCTCCCGAGTCTCCCCCGATTCCGAGCCCCGAGGCGGAGGAGGCGGTGTCGCCTGCGCTCGCGCCGACGGGCGGCGAGCCCGCGCGTCCGCCGTCGCCGAGCCGTCCTCGGTCACCGGGCCGTCGTCGCGTTTGGGCGATGCGACCGTCCGCTCGGACGCCGTGGCGAAGCCCCCGGCCGTCGAGCGTCGGGATCCGGTGAGGCGGCCGCCGGCGCGACCGCGTCCCTCCGACACCCGGTCCGACGTGGCCCCCGCTCCCGCGCCGGGGCGCGCCGACACCCCCGCCGGCGGCGACGCCGACACCTCCGTCGACACAGGGCGCCTCGCTCCGACGGCGGTCACGGCGACCGGTCTCCTTCAGCTCCGCATCCTGCCCTGGGCCGAGGTGAGCGTCGATGGACGGGCCGTGGGCACGACACCGCTGCGGCCGGTCAGCCTCGAGGCGGGAGAGCACCGGGTCGTCCTGTCTCACCCGAGCTATAAGCCGTTGCAGAAGTCCGTGAGGATTCGCGCTGACGAGACCACGACGCTCGAGGTCGACCTCAGCTACGACGCGTTTCCGAGGTAGTACTCCGTGCACGATCTCTCGAATCGAGGAGGTGTGCTCATGAGCACGAGGCTCGTTGCGTTCTTGCTGGTCGGCGCGTTGTCGTTGGCACCCGCGGCCGTGGCCTTCGAGGCGCCCGCCGACGCAGAGCCTGGAGGAAGGGATCCGCCAGGCGCAGCTCGGCGATTTCGAGAAGGCGGTCATCACGCTCGACGGCGTGTCACGGAGGCTCGCTGCCGAGGGCGGGCGCTCCCGGGATCTGGCCCGGGCCTACGTGTACCTGTCCATCGCGTACCTGGGGTTGAGCCAGGAGCAGAAGGCGAAGGCGCAGTTCCTCGAGGCCCTGAAGACCGATACCGAGATGCAGCTCGACGAGGGCGAATTCCCCCCCAGGATCCTGGAGTTCTTCGAGGCGGCCCGGGAGGAGGCGGTGGCGGAGGGAGTCGCCGAGCCGTCCCCCGTGGCCCCGGTGGCAGCACCGCCCGTTGAGCCGGCCGAGCCCGAGCCGGTCGCCGAAGACTCGACCCCTGCCCCGGAGCCGGAGAAGAAGGGCGGCTCGAAGACCCTGCTCCTCATCGGAGGCGGCGCCGCCGCCGCGGCCGGCATCGCGCTGGCGGCGGGAGGCGGTGGCGGCGGCAGCGGGACGAGTAGCCCCGCCACGCCTCAGCCGGTCCAGGAGACGATCGAGCTCATGTCGCCGGAGGTCCCGCGGCCCATCCCGGATCTGGGGACCAGGCCTGTCGCAGCTCAACGTTCGCGCAGGCGGGGACGATCGTCGAGGCCGGTTTCCTGGAGTTCCGCATCGTCCACACGTGCCGGGGACTGTGGAGCTGGAGCTGCGTCATCCCGACGGCACCATCTGGACAGCGCAAGGACGCCGAGGATTGTCGGCGACGTCTGGGAGGGGCCGCTGGAGGTTCCTGCCGAAGGCAAGCGGTCGAACGGGGTCTGGAGCCTGACCGTCATGGACGTCCGGACGGACGACGAAGGGGTGCTCGAGGCCTGGGGAGTCCGGCTGCGCCATCCGGAGGTAGGCCGGGCTCGAGTCGCCGGGTCGTCTCAGGACGCGCCGCGGAGGCCCCAGCCGAGAAGCAGGAGACCGATCGCCGCGATCCAGCTGCCGGCGACGCGGACGGCGATCCGGGTCCAGGCGGGTCGGAGCCAGACGACGAACGCGGCGAGCAGGGCCACCACGACGAAGACCGCGCTCACGATGCCGACGAGGCCCAGCGCTTCGCGCCCGGACTCGGCGATGCCGGCCCCGTTGAGCCATCCGTGGAGCAGGCCGAGCGCGCGCGGCCAGCGCGGTCACCGCGGTCGGCGGCAGTCGGCGGTCGGCCGCGGTCAGGCCGCCGAGGACCAGGAATGAGGCCGCGGTCACCGTGCCGGGCACGAGCGGCGCCCCGACAGCGAAGCCCGCCAGCCCTCCAAGAAGCCAGGCCGCGGGCACGACAAAGAGCGCGAGGCGGCCGGCCTTCGGTCCGTTCAGCCCCGCCAGCAGCGCGAGGGCCACGACCGGGATCAGGTCCTCGAAGCTCAGGAAGAGGTGCGAGATCCCGTCGTAGAGGGGCCCCAGCCCCGTCGTCACCAGGTGCGCGTGCGCCGGAGTCGGCAGAAGCGTCAAAGCGCCGACTGCTCCGATGATCCTGAGTGCATGACGAGCAGGGACGGGGTCGTAGAGGCGCCGGCTGGCCATCTGCCGCAGAGGACCAGGACCACGATGGGTTTCCGACGGGGAGGGGCGCAAGGCGCCCTCGTAGCGGGGCGTCGAGCTCCGCATTGTGAATGCTGGATCGACGCTATGTCCGTGTGCCCGTGCGGGCGAATCGAGCGAGGGAGGGCGCTGCTTCCTCTTGAAAGGCCATCGCCCGACGCGAGCGTCCCCGCGAGAGGGCGACCGCGGCGCCCCGGGCCTGCTGGCCGGGTCGTGGTCCTCGGCAGCTGGGCTCGGAATGATCCGGGGGACTGGCCTCACGACAGCGCTCCCCAGAGGAAGTAGACGCCGGCGAGGGCGACGACCGCACCGGCGACACGCAGTGCGATGCGGCCCGCGCTCCAGCGGTGGGCGACGCCGATCCCGATCCCGATGCCGTGGAGACATCCGGTGGCCATCACGAAGCCCACGCTGTAGAGCAGGGCGTTCTCGCCCGCGGGCAGCTCCGTTCCGTGCGCGTAGCCATGGAAGATCCCGAAGAAGCCGACCAGGCTCGCCGCCACCCACACGGGGGGCCTCGCCTCGAGGGCGACCATGATGCCCAGGAGGATGGCCGAGAGCGCAATCCCCACCTCGGTGCCCGGGAGCGGCACCCCGAGGAGGCCGAGGAACCCGCCGAGGGCCATGACCATCGGGAAGACCACCGGCAGGAGCCAGATCGCGGGGGCGCCGAGCTGCGCGCCCCACAGACCGACGGAGATCATGGCGAGAACGTGATCGAGGCCGGAGACCGGGTGCTTCAGCCCGGTCAGGAAGCCGGCGGCCTGCCCGGTCTGCTCGTGAGCCCAGGCCGGGACCGCGGCCAGCAGCAGGAGGAGCGCCAGCAGGGCCTCCGCGGACGGACGGGCGGCGCGGTCCCGGATCATCGCGGCCCTCCGAGGAGCATCAGCGTACGCTGGATGGTCCAGTAGGCACCGAGTGACCCCACCGCGTATCCGGGGAAGAGCTCGATCGCCCGCGGCCACCGGATCTCCAGGACGCGGAAGGCGCGCTCGAGGGCGAGGATCAGGAGAACGAAGAAGAGCTGGCCGATCTCGACCCCCACGTTGAAGAGAAGGAGGGCCAGTGGAATCTCCGCCGGGGGGAGCCCCATGCTGGCGAGGCCGCTCGCGAAGCCGAACCCGTGCAGCAGGCCGAAGGCGAAGGCGACGACCCAGGGGTGGCGGATGGTGAAGCTGGTCTCGCCACGCCAGACGCGCACGATCTCCGGCCCCAGGAAGAGGATGCTGAGGGCGATCGCGGCGTTGAGAGGGGGGAGCGGGGCGCTCGCGTAGCCCAGCGTGGCAATGGCCAGGGTGATGCTGTGGGCGACGGTGAACGACGTGATCGTCTTCACGAGCATCCAGCGGTCCTGGACGATCAGCAGCAGGCCCAGGACGAAGAGCAGGTGGTCCACGCCGAGGAGGATGTGCTGGACACCGAGCTGCAGGTAGGCCGCGACGCGCTGGCCCGTGGTCGTCGTGCCGCCCAGCGTCGCCGAGGGCGAGGTGGGCCGGACGAGGTGGGACTCCAGGCGCCCGTCCGAATTGTGCAGGCGGATGAGCACGTCGGTGATGGTGGCCTCGAGGCCGGCGATGGCGATCGTCTTGCCGCCGATCCCATCCTGGCACCGGAGGGTGCCGCGAACGATCACCGCCCCGGGTGTCATCTGCTGGCGGTCGGGGGTCCGAAAGGAGCAGCCCTCGGGGAAGACGGGGGCGATGCTGATCTGGACCTCGCCCCCGGCCGGGTGCTTCCACAGGACCGAGTAGGTCTCGGGCGCGGTCTCGCGCAGCTCGAGGAAGCCCGGCCGGATCTCGTGCGCTTGTGTGGCGCGCGCGATCAGGACGGCCACGACGGCGGCCAGTGCGACCCCGACGACGCGCTTCAAGGGGACCCCGCCGTGTCCGGCCCGTTGCCGTCGGCAGCGGCGGGCGACACCTCGGGGTCGGGCATGTCGATCACGACGTCGTACTGCTCGAGGAGCCGCTCGTACATCGTCTCCAACTGCTCCTTGCGCCGGGTCGTGAGGAGATCGCGCGCCACCGCGTCCCGGACGTCGTCGAGCCCCGGCGCACGGCCCTCGATGCGCTCGCGCACGAACACCAGGTGCAGTCCGTAGCCGGAGGGAACCGGCCCTGTCCAGCGCCCCGGCTCGAGCTCGGCGAGGCGGCCGCCGAACTCGTTTCCGAACATGCGCGAGGCGACGGTCAGGGGGGCGAGCTCGAACTCGGCCGGGAGCATGATCGAGTCCCCGAGACGCTCGATATCGGCGTCGGGGGCCAGCGCCTCGAGTCGCCGGAGGAGCCTCTTCGCGTCGTCCTCGACGGCATCGCCCCGGCGGTCGGGGCTCAGGTAGACCTGCCGGAACGCCACCTGGGGACCGCGGCGATAGCTCTCGGGGTGCTCGTCGAGCCAGGCCTGGAGCTCGGCGTCGGTGGGCGGGACCGCCTCGGCGGCGTCCTCCACCAGGAACTCGAGCTTCTGCCGCAGGCGCCGGCGGATGACGGTGTCCTCCCGGTCGAGGCCCATCGAGCGTGCCTCCCGCGTCGCCATCTCCTCCCGGACGTAGTCGTCGATGAGACCCTTGAGCTCCTGCGGCGTCGGGGGGCGCCGCCACGTGCGCGCGAAGCCGATGGTCAGGTGCTCGACCTGGCCCGGGCCGATCACGATGCGGCTCGAGTCGGGCCCACCGGAGCCACCCGTCCAGCTGAAGAAGAGGAAGAGGGCGGCGCCGACGAGGAGGAACTGGACGAGGGGCTCCCGCAAGAGCGACCGGAGCTTGGAGTTGGGCATGTTCTGGTCAGGGTGCGCGGCGATGGCGCGTGAGCTCGACCGGAGAGCCGACCGAGCCAACCGCCCGAGAGTCTACTGGACCGGACGGCGGCGTGTCGAACCGCGTGTCATTCCAGTATGAACCGGCAGTAGCCGGTTGCCCCGGGCAGAGGACCACGAGAAGAAGGTCGTCGCGGCGCCGGCCCTGGGCGCGCCAGGGGCCCGCGGACGGGAGCTGGGTTCAAAGGGGGGGCATTCATCTGTTGACGCCCCATCCCGAGAGCGTCGGCTGCGGCAGCGCTCCCAGAGAGGGATGACAAGGATTCCGGGAACGTCACCTCACCCTGCGTTCCCGGAATGAGTGGCTTGCGGTAAACCGCTGCCTTCGTTAGGATTGGGGCTTTGAGCGCTCCGAGCTATTCGGAGTCTGTGCAACGGTCGAAGCCGTGAGGCCCGCCCGCGGCCTGCCCGGTTTCGACCATCCGAACACGATCAGGTGACCGTCCAGCAGGGGGCCCTCATGGGACGACTCGACGCCGAGATCCTCGACCAGATCCTCGAGACGCTCAACGACTACGCCGAGAAGAATCTCCCGGCGGAGAAGCTGCTCGAGATCGAGCACGCCGACGTGTTCCCGGAGAAGGTCATGAAGGACCTCTACGACCCGGGGCAGATCGGACTGCACCTGCTCACGATTCCCGAGGAGATGGGGGGGCTGGGCGGGGGGGCGTACGACATCTACAGGGTGTCCGAGGACATGGCGGCCATCGACCTCGGCATTGCCACCGGCGTCCTGGCCACCTTCCTGGGCACCGACCCCATCAACGTCGGGGCGACACCCGAGCAGAAGGCCGAGTGGCTGGGCGAGCTGGCCGAGAAGGGGCAGTTCTACGCCTACGGGGCCACCGAGCCGCAGGCCGGCAGCGACCTCGGGGCCCTCACCACGAAGGCGGAGCCCGTCGAGGAGGACGGCAAGGTGGTGGCGTATCGCATCAGCGGCCGCAAGCAGTGGATCAGCAACGGCGGCGTCGCCGACCGCTATACGATCCTCGCCAACGCCCCCGGGGGAGCCAGCTGGTTCCTCGTGGATCGGGACACCGAGGGGTTCACCCACGGCAAGCCGGAGGACAAGCACGGGATCCGGGCCTCGAACACCGCGGCGCTCTTCCTCGAGAACGTGACGGTGCCGGCCGACCGGCTCATCGGGGGCGTCGAGGGCCAGGGCCTCCAGCAGGCCCAGGCCGTCTTCGGGTACACGCGCCTCATGGTCGCCGCCTTCGGCCTGGGGGCGGGCCGGGACGCCGTGAAGAGGGCCGTCCGGTACTCGCAGGAGCGGGTGCAGGGCGGTGGACCCCTCAGCCAGAAGCAGGGCTACACCCACAAGCTGATCGTTCCCAACGCGGTCCGTCTGGAGGCCGCCCGCGCCTACATCGAGTGGGTGGCGGAGCGGCTGGATGGTGGCGAGGAGGGCCTGGCCACCGAGGGCGCGGTGGCCAAGTACCTGGCCACGGAGGCCGGCAACAAGGCGGCGGAGGACGCGATCCAGGCCCTCGGCGGCTACGGGTACACCCGCGAGTACATGGTCGAGAAGATCAAGCGCGACGTGCGAATCACTACGATCTACGAGGGCACCTCCGAGATCATGGAGTGGACGATCGCGCGCGACCGCTGGCAGCTCCACCTCAAGAGCCGGGGTCAGTACTACCAGGAGTGGGCGGCGCGGGCGGACGCCCGCCACGCCGAGAGCCCGAACACCGGCTCCGGGCTCGCCGCCGCGGCCCTGCGCGCGCTGGCGGTGCTCCTCGAGCGGGCGCGTCTCGATCGCCTCACTCGCAACCAGCACGTCCTCTTCCGGCTCGGAGAGCTGATCGCGTACGCCGAGACCGCCGCCCTCTTCTCCGAGCGGGCGGCCACCGCGCCGTCGAAGGTCTTCGGCCTCGAGCCGGCCACGCTCGAGGCCATGGCCCGCGTCCATGCGCGCGAGGCGTTCCTCAAGGTCGCGGTCGAGGGGCTGCGCTGGGCCAACGCGGCCGGGCAGACCGATGCCGGTCTCGGAGCCGCCCTCGGCGTCGAGGCGGCGCTGGCCGGCCAGACCGGCCTCATCGAGGACATGGACCGGATCGCGGGCGACCTCGTCCGGGCCTTCCCGGTCAAGTGAAGGAGCAGCGCCGATGAGCATCGACCGCAGCGAGCGCGCCGTCGCCATCGTGGGCCTGGGGGCCGTCCTCCCCGATGCCCCGAACGCCCCGGCCTTCCGCGACAACGTCTGGAAGAAGCGCTACAGCATCATCGATGTGCCTCCCGAGCGGTGGAACGTCGATGACTACTACGATCCGGATCCGTCGGTCCCCGACAAGACGTATTCGAAGATCGGCTCGTGGGTGCGCGGCTTCGAGTTCGACTGGAAGCGCTTCAAGATCCCGCCGAAGGTCTCGGAGGCGATGGACGAGGGGCAGCAGTGGGCGGTGACGATCGCCGCCGAGGCCCTGGCCGACTACGGCTGGCCCGACCGGAAGCTCGACACCGAGCGCACCGCGGTCATCCTCGGCAACGCCATGGCCGGGGAGCACCACTACCTGACCACGCTGCGCATCCAGTTCCCCGAGTGCGCCCGCTGGCTGAACGAGGCGCAGGAGTTCCTCGACCTGCCCGCCGACGTGCGCCAGCGCATCTTGTCCCGCTGGCACGAGAGGATGAACCAGGCGCTGCCACCCGTCACCGAGGACACGATGCCGGGGGAGCTGGCCAACATCCTGTCCGGGCGAGTCGCGAACGTGCTCAACCTGCGCGGGCCGAACTTCGTCACCGACGCCGCCTGCGCTTCGAGCTTCGCCGCCCTCGATGCCGCAGTGGATGCCCTCGTCGAGCGCCACTGCGACGCCGCGATCACCGGCGGCATCGATCGCAACATGGGCGTCAACTCCTTCGTGAAGTTCTGCAAGATCGGGGCGCTCTCCGCCACCGGCACGCGCCCTTTCGGCGACGGGGCCGACGGCTTCGTCATGGGCGAGGGCTCGGCCGTGTTCCTGCTGAAACGGCTGGCCGACGCCGAGCGGGACGGCGACAAGATCTACGCCGTCGTGCGCGGGGTCGGCGGCTCCTCGGACGGCAAG
The DNA here is from genome assembly GCA_963700695.1 of uncultured Acidobacteriota bacterium. Classification (GTDB taxonomy): domain Bacteria; phylum Acidobacteriota; class Vicinamibacteria; order Fen-336; family Fen-336; genus JAJDNS01. The sequence goes on from CAVOYO010000012.1 coordinate 369,010, forward strand.
GGCAAGGGGATCACCGCGCCCAACCCCATCGGCCAGGAGCTTGCGGTGGAGCGGGCGTGGAACGACGCCGGTCTCGACCCCGCGACGGCCGGCCTGGTCGAGGCCCACGGGACGAGCACGAAGGTGGGCGACGTCGTCGAGGTGGAGAGCCTGGGCAAGGTCTTCGGAGCTGCGGCCCGGGGCTCGATTGCCCTGGGCTCGGCCAAGAGCAACATCGGGCACCTCAAGGCCGGGGCGGGGGCGGCCGGCCTGCTGAAGGCGGTCTACGCCGTCCACGAGAAGGTGCTTCCCCCGACGCTGCACGCGGAGAAGCCCAACCCCGGAATCGACTTCGCCTCGAGCCCCTTTGCCGCCAACCACGAGCTGCGCGAGTGGAACGCGACGAACGGAGCACCCCGGTGCTGCGGGGTGTCCGCCTACGGCTTCGGCGGCACCAACTTCCACATCGTCCTCGAGGAGCACGTGCCCGGCGCGCTGACGAACAAGGACCGCCCGACGCAGGTCTCCGTGACCGCCCCCGGCGGCCCGGGCGGCGGCGGGGCGTCGTCTTCAGGACGTGGCTCTCCGGAGAAGACGCCGCTGCGCGGTATCGCGATGATCGGTGCGCTGTCCGTGGACGGGCTGCACAAGAAGGTCGACGCCCTGCTGGAGCTGGCGAAGGACGGCCACGTGCCGCCGGTGGCCCCGCCCGACCCCGCGGACCTGCGGGCGCCCGAGCGGATCGCCATCGACTACGGGGACGGCAAGGAGCTCGTCGATCGGCTGAAGAAGGCGCAGAAGGGACTCGCCACGGACGCCCCCGCCACCTGGAAGGCCTTCCAGGCGCAGGGGGTGTTCCGGGGCAGCGGTGCCGCTCCCGGCAAGGTCGCCTTCCTCTTCACCGGACAGGGAAGCCAGTACGTCAACATGGGCCGCGACCTCGCCGCGCGCGAGCCCGTGGTGGAAGCGGTCTTCAAGGAAGCCGACGGGGTCCTCGAGTCGGTCCTCGGACGCCCTCTGACGAGCTACCTCTACGTCGACGGCAAGGACCGCGACGCCCTCAAGCAGGCGGAAGAGGACCTCAAGCAGACCGCCATCACCCAGCCGGCGGTGCTCAGCATGGACACCGCCATGTCGCGTCTCCTCGGGGAGTTCGGCATCGAGCCCGACATGGTCATGGGGCACTCCCTCGGTGAGTACGGCGCCCTCGTGTCGGCCGGCGTCCTCACCTTTGGCGAGGCCCTCGAGGCGGCGGCGGCCCGCGGCCGCGAGATGAGCCGGGTGAGCCTCGGAGACAACGGCGCCATGGCCGCGGTGATGGGCCCGATCGAGCTCGTCACCGAGGTGCTCGCGGAGATCGAAGGCTACGTCGTGCCCGCCAACCTGAACGCCCGCGGTCAGAGCGTGATCGGCGGGGAGACCGAGGCGGTCGAGCGGGCGGTCGAAGCATTCCTGAAGCGCGGCTACCAGGCGCAGCGACTCCCGGTGAGCCACGCCTTCCACACGAAGATCGTCGCCCCCGCGGCGGGGCCCCTGGGCGAGGTCCTCGCTCGCTTCGACATCCAGCCGCCGAAGCGGCAGCTCGTCGGCAACGTGGAAGCCGACTTCTATCCCTCCGACCCCGCGGCGATCCGCGATCTGCTCTGCCGTCAGATCGCCTCGCCGGTGCGGTGGGTCGAGGGCCTCGAGAGGCTGTACGCGGCCGGCGCCCGCGCGTTCGTGGAGGTGGGTCCGAAGCGCGCGCTCAAGGGTTTCGTGGATGACGTCCTCGGGGACAGGACCGACATCACCTCGCTCTACACGAACCGACCGCGCCCCAAGGAGCTGGCGGCCTTCAACCAGGCGTTGTGCGGCCTCTACGCGGCGGGCTACGGCGCCCGTCCCGAGGCCGCCGCCTCCGTCACCACCGCCCCGGTGGCCCGTCGGGAGCCCGCTCCCGCGAGCGAGGCGTCCCCACCCGAGGGGGAGGGCTCCGGGTCGACCTCTCTCGACGAGATCAAGGAGCTGCTGTCGCAGGCCCTCCGGTCCGTCTCGTCCGCGGTCCGGGGGCCGTACGACCGCAACGAACCCCCCCAGGGCTCGATCGTCGTCAGCGGAACTGGCCTCGGCCTGCCCGGGGTGAACAAGCGGTTGATGGACGAGCGGAACGCCGAGCGCATCCTCGGCGGCGAGCAGTTCATCGAGCTGATTCCCGAGAGCCAGAGACAGCTCATGGCCCAGAAGAGGGTCACGCGCCTCGTCAAGGGCGCGGACGGCAGCGGCCACTTCGAGCTCATCGACGACACGAAGGACGTGATCAAGCTCGCCGGGCGCGCGGGCGCCTTCGACCTGGCCGCCGAGTACGGCGTGCCGCCGAAGCTGATCGAGGCCCTCGACACCACGACCCAGCTCGCGATGGCCGCCGGCATCGACGCGCTGCGGGAGGCGGGGATCCCCCTCGTCCAGACCTACCGCAAGACGACCACCGGGAAGTACCTGCCCGAGCGGTGGCTGCTGCCGGAGCCGTTGCGCGACGAGACGGGCGTCATCTTCGCGAGCGCCTTTCCGGGCTTTGACCGCTTCGCGGACGAGACCCGGCGCTACTACACCTACGAGAGCCGGGTCACGCAGAGGCGGACGCTGGAGGAGCTGCGCCAGGTCACGAAGGACGCCGAGGCGTTGCGGGAGATCCAGCGGCGGATCACCGAGCTCGACGAGCTGATCGCGCGAGAGCCCTACGTCTTCGACCGCCGGTTCCTCTTCCGCATCCTCCCCATGGGCCACAGCCAGCTCGCGGAGTTCATCGGGGCCCGCGGCCCGAACACCCACGTCAACGCCGCCTGCGCGTCGACCGCCCAGGGCGTGGCCCTCGCCGAGGACTGGATTCGCACCGGTCGCTGCCGGCGCGTGGTCGTGGTCGGCGGCGACAACCCCTCGAGCGACAACCTGATGGAGTGGATCGGCTCCGGCTTCTTCGCCACCGGCGCCGTCGCCACGGACGACAAGGTCGAGGAGGCGGCCCTCCCCTTCGACCGCCGCCGGCACGGGACGCTGATGGGGATGGGCGCCTGCGCCATGGTGGTGGAGAGCCAGGACGCGGTGCAGGAGCGGGGGATGCGGGGGATCGTGGAGCTGCTCTCCAGCGAGACCTCCAACAGCGCGTTTCACGCCACCCGCCTCGACGTCGACCACATCTCCGGAGTCGTGGAGAGCCTGGTCGCCTCGGCCGAGCGCCGCTTCGGCATCAGCCGTATGGCCATGGCGCCCGAGACCGTCTTCATATCGCACGAGACCTACACCCCGGCCCGCGGCGGCAGCGCCGCGGCGGAGGTGATGGCGCTGCGCCACGTCTTCGGGACGGCGGCCAACCAGATCGTCGTCGCGAACACCAAGGGCTTCACCGGGCACCCGATGGGGGTCGGCGTCGAGGACGTGATCGGGGTGAAGATCCTCGAGCACGGCATCGTGCCCCCGGTGCCGAACTTCAAGGAGCCCGATCCCGAGCTCGGGTCGCTGACCCTCTCGCGTGGCGGGCGCTACCCCGTCCAGTATGCGATCCACCTGGCCGCGGGCTTCGGGTCGCAGATCGCGTTGACCCTCACGCGCCGGATCCCGGGTGGCCTCGACCGTGTGGACAACCGCGTGGCGCACACGCGTTGGCTGTCCGACGTGAGCGGATACGACCAGCCTCAGACGGAGGTCGTCACGCGGACGCTTCGCGTCGTGGCGCCGGGCGCGCCCGGACGCGTTCCCGCACCCAGCCCCTGGCGCTTCGGCCTCGGGCCGGTACAGCGGACCGGTGTCGCGCCCGGAACGCCCTCTCTGGCCAACGTTCCGGGTGCAATGCTCCATCCGGCGCCGTCGCCCCCCAAACCCGCGGCACCCGGGGCTCCCGCGCAGGTTCCCCCAACATCCGTTCCTCCCACCCCTCCCTCGCCCGGGTCCACCGTGGTCCCGCCGGTCACTTCGACGGTGCCGCCGGTGTCACCCGACGAACCCCCCATCTCGGCGGCCGAGGCACCACCAACCCCAGCCTCGCCCGCTAATCCCGTCCTGGAGCGCGTCCTGGCCATCGTGGCCGAGAAGACGGGGTACCCCCCCGACATGCTCGACCTCGAGCTGGACCTCGAGGCCGACCTCGGCGTCGACACCGTGAAGCAGGCGGAGACGTTCGCCGCGGTACGCGACGAGTACGGGATCGAGCGTCAGGAGAGCCTGAAGCTGCGGGACTTCCCGACACTGCAGCACGTGGTGCAGTTCGTTTACGACTTCCGGCCGGACCTCGAGCCCAAGGACGCATTCGCCCCGTCGGCTCCGGTCTCCGTGACCGCGCCTCCCCTGGCGATGCCGACGGCGGCTCCGGCGACGCCGGCCCCCCCGCTGGCCGCACCCGCCGCACCCCCCGCTCCGGCTCCCCCCGCGGCGGCGTCCGTGGACCCCGTCGTCCAGAAGGTCCTGGAGATCGTCTCGGAGAAGACCGGCTACCCGTCCGACATGCTCGAGATGGATCTCGACCTGGAAGCCGATCTCGGCGTCGACACCGTGAAGCAGGCGGAGACGTTCGCCGCGGTACGCGACGAGTACGGGATCGAGCGTCAGGAGAGCCTGAAGCTGCGGGACTTCCCGACACTGCAGCACGTGGTCCAGTTTGTTTATGACTTCCGTCCCGACCTGAAGCCGTCCGAAGGAGCAGGAGTACCACCCGCGTCCGCCGCTCCGACGGTTGCCCCTCCGGCGTCGCCCCCTACCACCGCATTCGCCGACACCACAGCGAGCCCCGCACCGTCAGCTGACGACACGGCGAATCCGGTGGTGAATAGGGTCCTGGAGATCGTCTCGGAGAAGACCGGCTACCCGTCCGACATGCTCGAGATGGATCTCGACCTGGAAGCCGATCTCGGCGTCGACACCGTGAAGCAGGCGGAGACCTTCGCCGCAGTGCGCGAGGCGTACGGGATCGAACGCCAGGAGAATCTGAAGCTGCGCGACTTCCCGACGCTCCAGCACGTGGTGCAGTTTGTCTATGACTTCCGTCCCGACCTGAAGCCGTCCGAAGGAGCAGGAGTATCACCCGCGTCCGCCGCTCCGACGGTTGCCCCTCCGGCGTCGCCCCCTACCACCGCATTCGCCGACACCACAGCGAGCCCCGCACCGTCAGCTGACGACACGGCGAACCGGGTGGTGAATAAGGTCCTGGAGATCGTCTCCGACAAGACCGGCTACCCGTCGGACATGCTGGAGATGGACCTGGACCTCGAGGCCGACCTTGGGGTCGACACGGTGAAGCAGGCGGAGACCTTCGCCGCGGTGCGCGAAGCCTACGGGATCGAGCGTCAGGAGAACCTGAAGCTGCGCGACTTCCCGACGCTCCAGCACGTGGTGCAGTTTGTGTACGACTATCGCCCGGATTTGGCCCCCACTACCGCGCCCGGAGCGCCGTCCTTGGCCGACGCTGCGGGTGCAATGCCTCCCCCGGCGCCATCCGCGTCTCCAGCCCCAGCCGTCGCCCCCGCGTCACCCGTCACATCATCCGTTCCCCCCGCAACCCCTGATGCGGCCGAAGGTCCGCCCGTTGCCGCCGCTCCGGCCGCCATCGAGGACGCCGACACGATGCCGCGTCGCGTGCCCGTGCCCTCGCTGCGACCGACGTTCGACCTCTGCAAGCCCACGGGGGTGAAGCTCGCGGGGGGGGACCGCGTTGTCGTCGTCGGTGACGACGGCGGGGCGGGCCAGCTCCTGGCCTCGACCCTGGGCCGGAGGGGCGTGAAGACCCTCAAGGTGGGCGGGGCTCCCTCGTCCGAAGACCTGCGGGCCCGGCTGGACGCCTGGTTGAAGGAAGGCCCGGTGCAGGGCGTCTTCTGGCTTCCCGCCCTCGACGTCGAGCCGGCCCTGGCCGAGATGGACCTCGGCGCCTTCCGCGAGGCGAACCGGCGCCGGGTCAAGAACCTGCACGGCACGATGCAGGTCCTCTACGACAGCGTCTCGGCCCCCGGCACCTTCCTCGTGTCCGCGACGCGGATGGGAGGCCTCCACGGCCAGACCGCAGAAGGCGCGACCGCACCCCTCGGGGGGGCGGTGGCCGGGTTCACGAAGTCGTACAAGCGTGAGCGGCCCGAGGCCCTCGTCAAGGTCGTGGACTTCGCGCCGGACGCGGTCGCGGCCCACGTAGCCGAGGCCCTCCTCTCCGAGACCCTCACCGACCCCGGCATCGTCGAGGTCGGGCACCACAACGGGGGGCGCTGGACGATCACCCTCGAGGAGCAGCCCGCGGCGGATGGTCAGCCCGGCCTGAAGCTCGACAAGGAGACGGTCTTCGTCGTCACCGGCGCCGCCGGCGGGATCACGAGCGCCATCGTGGCCGACCTGGCCGCGGCGAGCGGCGGCACCTTCGTGCTGCTCGACCTCGTTCCCGAGCCCGCGCGCGACGACGCGAAGATCGCTCTGATCCGGCGCGACCGCGAGCAGCTCAAGCGCGTCCTCATCGACGAGGCCAAGGCGAAGGGCGAGAAGCCGACGCCGGTGATGATCGACAAGCAGATCATGGCCATCGAGCGCAGCGAGTCCGCGCTGCGCGCCATCGAGACGGTCGAGGCGGCCGGAGGCAAGGCCCGCTGGCGCCGCGCGAACCTCCTGGACGGGCCCGCCCTGGCCGCGATCGTGGAGGAGGTGAAGGCGTCGTTTGGCCGCATCGACGTGCTCGTCCACGCCGGCGGCATCGAGATCAGCCGGAAGCTCTCCGAGAAAGAGGCGAAGGAGTTCGATCTCGTCTTCGACATCAAGGCCGACGGCTTCTTCAGCCTGCTGAAGGCGGCGGAGGGGATGCCGATCGGCGCGACCGTGGTCTTCAGCTCGGTCGCAGGCCGCTTCGGCAACGCGGGTCAGACCGACTACAGCGCGGCCAACGCACTCCTGTGCTCCATGTCGCGTGCGCTTCGGCGCGTTCGTCCCGAGACGCGGACGATCGCCGTCGACTGGACGGCCTGGGGCGGGATCGGCATGGCCACGCGCGGGTCCATCCCGACGATCATGGCCGCCGCCGGCATCTCGATGCTGCCCCCGGAGGCGGGGATCCCGACCGTCCGGCGCGAGCTGGTGGCCGGCGGACGCTCGGGTGAGGTCGTGGTCGCGGGAACCCTCGGCATCATGGGCGAGGAGTACGACGAGACAGGCGGGCTCGACACCGGGAAGGTCCAGGCGGCGCTCGCCGCCCGCAAGAAGCCGCTGATCATGGTCGGTGAGGTGAAGGCGGCGCGTCTCTATGGCGGCCTCGAGGTGCAGACGACGCTCGACCCGAGCCAGCAGCCGTTCCTGATCGACCACCAGATCGAGGGGACGCCGGTGCTGCCCGGAGTCATGGGGACCGAGGCCTTCGCCGAGGTGGCGTCGCTCGTGTGTCCCGGCCTCCACCTGGCCGCGATCGAGACGGAGTCGTTTCTCCTGCCGTTCAAGTTCTTCCGCAACAAGCCGGCGACGCTGCACCTGTCGGCGGTGGCGAGTCCGGCCGACGACGGCGAGGTTCTCGTGAGCACGACCCTGCGCTCCGTCGTCCAGCCGAAGCCCGAGCTGCCCGCCCAGGAGCGCGTGCATTTCCGGGGTCGGGTCCGCATGGGGCAGAAGCCGCCGGCGCGGCCGACCGTCAGGTTCAAGAAGCCCACCCTGAAGAGCCTGGACATCGACAGGGACGCCGTGTACGGGGCCTACTTCCACGGGCCTGCGTACCAGGTGATCGAGCGCGCGGCCGTCGACGAGGACTCGGTCGTGGCCCTGCTGGCCCGCGACCTCCCGCCGAACACCGCGCCGAAGGGGGCGGACACGCTCACCGCACCACGGCTCCTGGAGCTCCTCTTCCAGGCGGCCGGTCTGTGGTTGCTCGTGCAGCGGGAGACGATGGCGCTGCCGATCGCGCTCGACCAGGCGGTGTTCCTGCGGCGCGCGGAGACGCCGAAGGAGGGCCGGCTCTACGCGGTGGTGGAGGTGCAGGAGGACGGCCGGGGGTTCGACGCTCGGGTCGTGGACGAAAAGGGCCGCGTCTTCGTGGAGCTCTTCGGGTACCGCACGGTGGCGCTGCCGGAGCGGCGGACGATCACCAGATAGGCGGCGGCGGAGCGATGCCCCGCAGCTTCAGCCGGGTCGGGGTCGTCAATCGCGGGGAGGCGGCTCTCCGCTTCATCCACGACGCTCGCGAGCTGAACCGCGAGGGCGAGCGCCTCCACGCCATCGCACTCCACACCGCGCCGGACCGGCACGCGCTCTTCGTCCGCGAGGCCGACGAGACTGAAGGCTGCCTCGGCCGCGGAGTGAAGACCGGATTGACGCGGCTTTGGCCGTGGACGTATCGTCCCAGCCGCAACTAGAACGGAGGGAACCGATGCCCGTCACCGCTTTCGAGCCCAAGTACATGAAGGTCGGGGTGCTGACCGCGGCCCTGCAGGAGCTGACGCCGCGCGAGAAGCGCGATCCCGATCCCGACCTGGCGGTCGAGGAGTGGGCCGCCTTCGCGCGGGAGGTGGGGGCGGACCACATGCAGCTCTCGGCGGCGCTGCACCCGAGCGAGGCCAGACGTGCCCGCGGAGGCCATGCTCGACCCGGTGGCCAACACCCTCGACCTGCGCCAGCCCTTCACCAAGGAGCGGGCGAAGCGGGTGCAGGAGGCGCTCGACGCCAACCGGATCGGCCTGTCGGACCTCGGGTACTTCGACGACATGCTCCACGACGACCCGGCGATCCGGAAGAAGAAGCACGACTTCATGCGGCGCGTCTTCGATGCGGCGGGCCTCCTCGGTGTCGACGCGATCTGCGGCTTCGTGGGCCGGAACCAGAAGCTCTCGATGGACGAGAACCTCCTCGACTTCGAGGAGAGCTTCGTGCCGCTCCTGAAGGAGGCGAAGGAGCGGGGGCTCGTCTACCGGGTCGAGCAGTGCCCGATGCCAGGCTGGACGACCGGCGACAACTGGCACAACAACATCGCGTACACGCCGGGCACCTGGATCGCCCTGCACCGCATCTGCGAGAAGCACGGGCTGGGGGGACAGTTCCGCATCCACTACGACCCCTCGCACGCGATTCTGATGGGGCAGGACACGCGGTCGATCTTCCAGTACCTGAAAGACGAGGGCTACGACTTCCTGATCGCCGGCTTCCACGTGAAGGGCCAGGTGATCGACGCAAAGGGCGTCTCGGCCTGGGGCTACGGCGGACAGACGGTCGAGCGGGGGGACTGGATCGACGGCACGCCCTCCCCGAACGCGGCCGATCACCTCAACGCCTGGAAGAAGCAGGTGGTGCTGTGCGAGCACGAGCTGCCGGGGACGGCGCGTCACGACCCGCTCGCGTACCTGCAGAACCGCACCGTGGACTGGCTGGACCATCAGCTGGCCGCGCGGGAGCTTCTGGACCTGGACGTGGCCAACACCCACCTCGTGGTCGAGCACGAGTACCCGCCGGCCCGCGTCCAGGACAAGGATCGTCTCAAGCCGATCCTCGAGGGCTCGATCGCCTTCACCCGGAAGATCGACGAGGCCGCCGCCTGCATGTACGCGCTGCAACGGGAGGTGCTTCCGGCGCAGGACATCCCGGTCCAGGGGCGCGGTCGGGAGGCCTACCGGAGCTGAGCCGGCGCGGGTGGCATCCACCGGGCCCGATCACCCCGCCGCAGTCGGGGTGGCCGTCGAGCCCCGCGGGACTCCGCGCGGTTCCAGGGGCTCACACGACTTCAGTCGGCGCCCTGCTCGAAGCGCCGTTTCAGCACATGAAGCCTCCGTCCACGATCAGCGCGGTCCCGGTGGTGAAGCTCGACTCGTCGGAGGCGAGGAAGAGGTAGGCTGCGGCCATCTCCTCGGGAGTCCCCATCCTTCCCATTGGCTGACGCGCCACGAGGGTCGCCCGGGCCGCCTCGGGGTCCGGCGCCTCGGCCAGGCGCTCGTCGATCCAGGGGGTGTGGGTCGTCCCCGGGCACACGGCGTTCACCCGGATGCCGTCCTTGACGTGGTCGAGGGCCATGGCCTTCGTGAGGCCCACGATCCCGAACTTCGTGGCGATGTAGGCGGCGCGGTCCGGGAGCCCGCGAAGCCCGGCGATGGAGCCCGCATTGAGGATGACCCCGCGCCTTCGAGGAACCATCACCTCGAGGGCGGCCCGGGACATGAGGAACGTGCCTCTGAGGTTCACCTGCACGAGGTGGTCCCAGGCCGCGACATCGGTCGTGAGCACGGTGCCGCTGGTCCCCACGCCCGCGTTGTTGACCAGGATGTCGAGCGGGCCGAGAGCGGTTTCGGTCTCCCGCACGATCCGGCGGCAGTCCTCCTCGCGGGAGACGTCGCCCGGTGCGGCCACCGCCCGGCCTCCCTCCTCTCGGAGCTCCGCCACCACGGCATGCGCCCGGTCCGCGACCGTGTCGTTGACTGCTGCCGTCGCTCCTTCCCGGGCGAAGGCCCGCGCCGTAGCCCGTCCGATTCCCGAGCCGCCGCCGGTGACGATGACGACCCGGCCCCGGAAGCGCTCGCTCATCTAGCTGGAGGGGACGATCTGCTGGCGCTGCTGCCCCAGCTTCTCGACCCCGCACTCCACGACGTCCCCCGCCTTCAGGAAGACCGGGGGCTTGAGCCCGAGACCCACCCCGGGCGGGGTGCCGGTGCTGATCACGTCGCCCGGGAGCAGCGTCATGAACTGGCTGACGTAGCTCACGAGCTGGGGCACACGGAACACCATGTTCGAGGTGTTGCCCTTCTGCCGGGACTCGCCGTTGACCGTGAGCCACAGGCCGAGGTCCTGCACGTCGCCCACCTCGTCGGGGGTGGCGAGGAAGGGACCGAGCGGGGCAAACGTGTCGGCGCTCTTTCCCTTGACCCACTGGCCCCCGCGCTCGATCTGGTGCTCGCGCTCCGAGAAGTCGTTGTGGAGCACGTACCCGGCCACGGACCCCGGCGCGTCCTCCTGTGAGACGTAGCGCGCCCGGGCGCCCACGACGATGGCGAGCTCCACCTCCCAGTCGGTCTTGCTCGACCCCCGGGGTAGGACGACGTCGTCGTTCGGTCCGGAGAGGGCGGTCGTGGCCTTGAAGAAGAGCACCGGCTCCTTCGGGACCTCGGCCCCGCTCTCGCGGGCGTGGTCCGCGTAGTTGAGGCCGATGCAGACGATCTTGCTGGGGCGGGCGATCGGGGGTCCGAGCCGCTCGGAGTCGGAGACGCGCCGAGCGGTGGCGAGGTGGTCCGCGGCCCAACGGCCGAGGCGGGCCAGACCGTCGGACCCGAAGAAGGTCTCGTCCCAGTCCTCGCCGAAGCTGGACGCGTCCACGCGCTCTCCGTCCGCGGCCAGGAGGCCCGGCTTCTCGCTTCCCGGGGGTCCGAAACGGATCAGCTTCATTCGTTCTCTCCTTGTGTGTGGCGCCAGCGGTCCACCGCCACCGCGGCCACGATGATGACGCCGATGAGGATCTCCTGCACGTACGTGGGCCAGCCCATCTGCTGGCTGCCGTTGCGCAGGAAGGCCATGACGAGGGCCCCGACCATGGAGCCCAGGATGCTGCCCTCGCCCCCGGAGAGGCTGCCCCCTCCGATGACGACCGCGGCGATGACGTCGAGCTCGGTGCCGATGGCGACCGTGGGGTCCCCCTGCCGCAGGCGGGACATCTGCATGACGCCGGCGAGCCCGAAGAAGAGGCCGGCCACCGAGTAGATGGCGAGCTTGAGGCGCTCCACCGCAATGCCGCACGCGCGGGCGGCAGCTTCGTTGGAGCCCAGGGCGAACACCCGCCGGCCGAAGACCGTCCGGCGCAGCACGAAGGCCATCACCAGCGCCAGCGCCAGGGCGATCCACACCCCGGGGGCGAAGACCATCCAGGGCGCCGGGGGCACCGTGACCGCAAGCTCGTTCACCCAGCTCGCGGGGGCATCCACCATGCTCTGGCGGGCGAGCCACTTCGCCGCGCCCCGCGCGATCCCCAGCATCCCGAGGGTGGCGATGAACGGAACGACGCGGAGCCGGGTGATGGCGAGGGCGTTGACCAGGCCGACGAGCGCGCCGACGGCCACCGCGGCGAGGACGGCGAGAAGCGGAGGCCACCCGTCGCGGAGGCCGAGGGCGCACACGACGCCGGTGAGCCCGATGACGGATCCCACGGAGAGGTCGATCCCTCCCGCGACGATGACGAGGGTCATGCCGATCGCCCCCACCGCAACGATCACGGTCTGGGCGAGCACGACCCGCAGGTTGTGGGCGGAGAGATAGCGCTCGGGGGCTCCGCTGGCGATCGCAAAGAACACGATCACCAGGGCCAGGCCGACGAAGGGCCCGAGGCGGAAGACGTGCTGGCGAAGGTCCCGCTTCATGCCCCGATCGCGGCCTCCATGACGGACTCCGGGGTCCACTCGGCGACCGGGCGCGCGGCGCCGAGGCGACCCCGGCTCATCACCGCCAGCCGGTCGCAGACCCCGAGGAGCTCCGGCAGGTACGAGCTGATCATCAGGACGGCCTTTCCGCGATCTGCGGCCGCGCCGATGGCGTCGTAGATCTGGGCCTTGCTGGCCACGTCGATCCCGCGGGTGGGCTCGTCGAGCAGCAGCACGTCCGCCTCCTGGTGCAGCAGACGGGCGAGGGCCACCTTCTGCTGGTTGCCGCCGGAGAGCGTGCGCACGGGCTGGTCCGGGCCCCGCATCTCGACATGCAGCTCCTCGGCTCGTTCGGCCGCCTGAGCGCGCTGGCGGCGCGGGTCGATCACGCCGAGCCTCGAGGATGCCGACGAGAAGCGGGTCATGGTGACGTTGTCGGCCACGGAGAGGGGCAGTGCCAGGCCTTCGCCCTTGCGATCCTCGCTGAGGTAGCCGAGGCCCTCGGCCAGCCGCCGGGCCGGTGTGGCGCGCGCGGGGCTCTCCTGACCTTGCCGGGCAACCGTCCCCGCGTCCGCCTCGTCGAGCCCGAACAGCGCGCGAACCATCTCGGTGCGCCCCGAGCCCATCAACCCGAAGACCCCCAGGACCTCCCCGCGATGGAGGGTGAAGGAGGCGTCGCGGACGGCGGGAGAGGACACGAGACCTCGGACCTCGATCCCCGGCTCGCCGCTTTGTGCGTGAGCCCGGTCGGGGAAGCGGGTGTCGACGGTGCGCCCGACCATGTGGCCGATCAGCTCGTCGTTCGTGACCGACGCGAGCGGGCCCGTCGCCACCGTTCGGCCGTCACGCAGGACCGTGTACACGCCGGCCACCTCCCGGGCCTCCTCGAGGAAGTGGCTGATGTAGACGACCGCCACCCCGGAGGCGGACAGCCGCCGGATCAGCGCGAAGAGACGTTCCACGTCGGCCCGCTGCAGGCTGCTCGTGGGCTCGTCCATCAGCACCACCCGGGCCCGGGCGGCGATGGCTCGGCAGATCTCCACGACCTGTCGCGCCGCGATCGGCAGGCGGCCCACTCGGGTGTCAGGGTCGATCTCGGGGTGGCCAAACTCGGCGAGGACGTCGCGGGTACGCGTGCGGGCCTCGGCGCGATCCACGAGCCCCCGACGGGTGGGCTCGGTACCGACGAGCACGTTCTCGGCAACCGAGAGGTGCGGGAAGAGCGACAGCTCCTGGTGGATGAGGGCGATGCCTCGATCCCGGGCGTCGCGCGCGGAGCGCGGGGCGTAGGGAGAGCCCTCGATCTCCATCGCCCCGGCGTCGGGACGGATGAGACCGCCGAGAATCCCGAGCAGGGTGCTCTTGCCCGCGCCGTTCTCTCCGAGCAGGGCGTGGACCTCGCCAGGGGCGGTCTCCATGGCGGCGCCATCGAGGGCGACGGTCGCCCCGAAGCGCTTGTCGATCCCGTGAAGTCGCAGCGCCGGCGTCATTCTCCGGAGGGGAGGTAGAGGTGGAGCGGCGGGTCCAGCATCTCCTGGACCGTCGGGCGGTCGAGGTTCTCCGCGGTCACGACGACCACCCCGGTGTCGATGCGCGGCGGCACCTCCTTGCCGAGGAGATGGTCGACCATCGTCTCCACCGCCAGGGCGGCCATGCCGAACGGGTTCTGGAGGACGAACCCGTGCATCTCGCCCGCGCGCATGGCCTCGACGAAGGCGGGGTTGGAGTCGAAGCCCAGGAACTTCACCTTGCCCGCGAGATTGGAGTCCTGCAGGGCGAGCAGCATGCCGGTCGTGGACGACTCGTTGACCGCGAAGATGCCGTCGATCTCGCCGCCGAAGCGGTTGAGGATGTTCTCAGCCGCGCGCTTTCCGGTGTCCCGGGTGGCCCCCGCGTGCTGGTCGGCGGAGACGAGCTCGAGGTCCGGCCAGGCCTCCTCCAGCCGCGACAGGAAGCCGTCCTCGCGGGCGGTGGTGCTGGCGGAGCCCTCCATGTAGCGGAGGAGCACGACCCGGCCCTTCCCGTCGAGCAGACGCCCCATCTCGTCGGCGGCCATCCGCCCGCCCTTGAAGTTGTCGGTCGCCACGAAGCTCACGATGTCGTCCGAGTCGAGACCCGAGTCGACGATGACGGTGGGGATGCCCAGGCGCTTCGCCTCCTCCACGGGACGGACGAGGGCCTTGGCGTCGAGTGGGGCCAGGACGATCCCGTCCACCCCCTGGCTCGTGAAGCCCTCGACGACCTGGATCTGCTGCTCGCGGTCGTCCTCCCGGAGGGGGCCCTTCCACAGCAGCTCGACCGATGTCCCGCGCTCCGCGAGGTCCCGCTGGGCCTTGATCGCCCCGGCGTGGATGGTGAGCCAGAACGTCATGTTCGTCCCCTTGGGGATGAAGGCGACGCGGAGCGTCTGCTCCGCGGGATCGGCCGGGGCTCCGCCGTCCCCGCAGGCGACCGTGCCGAGGACGAGGGCGAGGAGGCCGACGAGAGCGGTCAGGGCGAGGAGGCCCCGGCTCGGGTTGCCCCCCGTGAGGCCTGTCTTGCGGTGGCGTCGGAATTCCCGGCACACCTCGCTCGGGGTCAAGAATCCTCCTTCCCGCCCGGTGGTGGACACGGAGAGGACGGGCAGGATCGCCGGAACGTATCCGCCCCACGGGCGGCTGTCAACCGGACACCCTCCGACATCCTGGCGTTGAGGGGGAGTGGTAGGATTCGCCGCGGGCCGCTCCCGCGATCGCGGGGCGGACCACACGTCGGATCAGCTTCAGCAGGAGGGGTCATGCGCTGGAGGGGACGCCGCCAGAGCAGCAACGTCGAGGACCGCCGGGGGATGCGGGTGCCGGGCGGAAGGCGCGGAGGGGTCTCGTGCATCGGGATTCTGATCGTCATCGCGATTGCCTGGCTGACGGGCGCGGATCTTCAGCAGCTCCTCGGGCTGCTCGGGACCGTCGAGCAGATGACGCCCGCGCCGGCGCAGCAGCCGGGTCCGGCGGGGCCTCCGCCGGCCGACGACCCGCAGGCACAGTTCGTGGCAGTGGTGCTCGCCGACACCGAGGACGTGTGGAACCGGGTCCTCCAGGGGCAGTACCACGAGCCCACGCTCGTGCTCTTCGAGGGGCGCGTGGCCTCGGCCTGCGGGCTGACCTCCTCCGCGGTCGGCCCGTTCTACTGCCCGGGCGACCAGAAGGTCTACATCGACCTCACCTTCTTCCGCGAGCTCGCCCAGCGCTTCGGGGCGCCCGGGGACTTCGCGCAGGCTTACGTGCTGGCCCACGAGGTGGGTCACCACGTGCAGAAGCTCCTGGGCGTCTCCGATCAGGTCACCGGAATGCAGCGGCGCGCCCGCTCCCAGGAGGAGGCCAACGCGCTGTCGGTCCGGCTCGAGCTCCAGGCGGACTGCTTCGCCGGGGTATACGCACACCACAACCAGCGATACCTGGAGCCCGGCGACATCGAGGAGGGCCTGCGCGCGGCCGCGGCCATCGGTGACGACATGATCCAGAAGCAGGCCCAGGGCTACGTGGCGCCGGAGTCGTGGACCCACGGCTCCTCGGAGATGCGCGTCCGCTGGTTCCGCGAGGGTTTCGAGTCGGGCGACCCCCAGGTCTGCGACACCTTCGACGCGCGACGGCTCTGACCGGTCGAGACGGCCCGGGCCTCAGCGGTGGGCCGCGAACAGCGCCTCGTAGTGCGCTGAGGGCTCGAAGAGGCCGGCGCTGCGGCGGTAGAAGTCCTCGTCGAGGCGGAAGACGCCGTCCTTCGGGGTGGCCCAGGGGGCGTCCGGGCACGCGTGGTACGACCGCATCCGCTCCCAGTCGCGGTAGTTCTGGTGGCCGTTGGCCTCGAGCAGCCCCAGGCCGAGCCCGGGGAAGGGGGCGAGGCGGGCCGCCACCGACTTGTTCCACTCCACCAGGATCGGGTTGACGGTGAGGTCGGCGCAGAAGCACGGGGTGCTCTTCTCGTGCGCGATCCGCGCGATCTTCAGCGTCATGCTGAGGGTCTTGGCGATCGGCTTCAGAGCGATGGCGCCGTAGCCGAGCTCGATGCGCCGAGCGGCGTCGCCGTCGGTGTGGGCGCTCTCGTCGGCGGCCACGCGGACTCCGACGTCGTCGACGCGCACCTCGAGCTCCTCCGGAAACGGCTCCTCGAGAACGGCGATCTGGTCGAAGGCGCCGATCCGACGGGCGTGGTCGAGGAGCCGCTGGAGAGTGTCCTTGCTCTCGTAGCGCCCGTTGGCGTCGAAGTAGTACGGGAGCTTCCCGCTGGTGGTGTGGGGGGTCTCGAGGTGTCCGATCGCGGCGTGGATCTCGGAGAGCCGGGCCGTGTCCTTCTCCAGCATCTCCTCCTGCATGCCCGGCTGGCCGATCTTGATCTTCATGACGAAGAAGCCCTCTTCGGCGGACCTCTGGATCTCGGGAACGGGTACGGCGTACGCCATGAGCGGCACCGCCGCGACCTCGCGGTGGCGGTGGGCGAGCGCCGGCCGAAAGGCCGAGGGGACCATGGCGTCGAAGCTCTCCTGCCCGGAGTCGGCGGCGTAGACGAGCCACGCGGCGTTGTCGACGGGCACGAGGGCGTTCAGGGTAAAGGTCAGCCGCAGATCGGGCTGGCCCGTCACCGCTCGCGCGTACTCGTGGACCTCGGGCAGCAGCCCGTCGAGAAGGTCGACGGGCGTCTCGAACTCGCGGTTCCGGGCGAGGGCGAGTCCCCGCTCGGTGATCGCGTACATGAGCGCGTTTCCGCCGCTCTCCGAGTGCGCCGCGAAGACGCGGGCGTCGGACCACAGCACGTTCTGCGTCCCGAGGCCGACGCGGCGGACACCCGACGGGCTGACCGCCAGGACCGCCGTCTGCCAGATCTCGCTCATGGAGCCGCCCTTGAATCCGAAGGGGCGACGCAGGGGCTCGCGCTCGAAGCTGGAGTCCACGTCGGCGATCTTCATCACCGGCCGAGGACCGACCTCAGGACGGCGAGATCGCGTCCGTACGCCTCGACCGCCCAGCCCCGTCGTCCCTCCTCGGGATGCGGGTACTCGAAGTGCATGGAGAACGGTGCGCTGATCCCGAGACGGCGGAGCTCGTTCACGTAGTCGGTGAACGGGACCATACCCTCGCCGAGGGGCACGTTTCGGACGCGCCAGCCGTCCTCGGTCTGCAACCAGTCGAAGTCCTTGGCGACGAGGGTGTGGATGAAGGGCGCGATGACCTCCAGGTCGTGGACCCACGAGTACGCCCCCTCCACGACGTTGTGGCGGATGTCGTACTGGCAGCCGATCCAGCGGGAGCCCACCTCCTCGACCACGAGGAGAAGGTCCCAGATCGCCGCTCCCAGCCTGGTGCCGGAGTGGTTCTGGTAGGACGCCCGGATGCCGAGGCCCTCGTTGAGGGCGGCGAGGGCCCGCCACCGGGGGACGAGGGCATCCAGGGTCGCCCGCACGCCCTCCTCGTAGCGGACGTAGCCCATGCGGTAGTGACCGATGCCGAGCCCGGCCGCGGTCTTCAGGACGCTCTCGGCGTAAGGATCGTCGGTGCCGGTGAGGGCGGTCGTGATCATCGTGACGGAGAGCCCGGCCTTGTGGGCCGCGTCCACGGCGCGGGGCAGGTCCTCCTCCACCCGATCCGGCAGGACGTGTCCGCCGGGCCGCACCGGGATGTCGAGGGCGTCGAAGCCGGCCTCGGCCGCGGCCGCCGCGGCGTCGGCGTAGTCGAGCCATTGAAGGTGCTTCGAGAAGATGGCGATCGGCTGCCTCTCCAGGGGCAGATGCCCGGGCGGGCGAGGGTCCTTCCCGGATGCCAGGACCGGAGCGGCGGTGGCGGCGAGCGCCGCCCCGAGGAGCTCGCGACGGGTCAGTGCCTCGCCCCGCATCAGCCGAGGCTCCAGGGCTTGCGGTACTCGTAGTGGAGGAGCTCGTTGGCCCGCGGCACGTTGGTCACCCGCTCGGCCGCCGGGTCCCACTCCAGGCGGCTGCGGGTCTCGAGGGCGATGTTGGCGAGGTGAGCGAAGCTCGTCGAGCGGTGTCCCTCTTCGAGGGGGCACAGCGGCGTCTGGCGAGTCTTCACGCAGTCGAGGAAGTTGCGGATGAGGTGATCCGTGGAGTCGGGTTCGCTGATGTCCGCCGAGCTCGCCTCCTCCTCGCGCTCGTACTCGGTTGGCTCGACGAGCCGTTCCCAGGTCTGGAACTGCCCGGGCCGCGCGGGACGGATGCGGTAGCCGCCCTCGCTGGCGTAGAGCGTCCCTCTCGTCCCCTGCAGCTCGATCTCGCCGTGGGGGAGGCCCGGCCCCCCCGACGCCTCGTAGATGCCGAAGACGACGATGGCTCCCGAGGGGAGCTCGAAGGTGACCTCCATCGTGTCCGGGATCGTCCGGTCGTCCGCGATCGCGACCTTCCCGCCGTGGGCCGAGATCGCGATCGGGGCCTGCTCGTCGAGCATCCAGCGAATGGTGTCCATGTAGTGCACGCCCCAGTTGCCCATCTGCGACGAGTAGTCCTTCCACCAGCGGAAGTAGTAGGGCGCGATGTTGTACTGGTAGGGCCGGAAGGCCCGGGGCCCGAGCCAGAGGTCCCAGTCGAAGCCGGGGGGCGGGTCTTCCGGGGACAGCCGGCCGATCCCGTCCGGGGCCATGTTGCTGACGCGGTAGGCGCGGGCCATGGTGACCGTACCGATGAGGCCGTCGCGCACCATCGGCACCAGCTTCTGGTAGACGGGGGAGCCGCGGCGGTTGAGGCCGACCTGGACCACGCGGCCGGTGCGCTTCTGGGCCTCGACCATGCGCCGACCCTCGTGGAGGGTGATGGTGAGGGGCTTCTCGACGTAGACGTCCTTGCCCCTCTCCAGGGCCTGGATCGTCTGGATGGCGTGCCAATGGTCGGGTGTCGCGATGCAGACGGCGTCGACGTCGTCGCGGGCGAGGAGATCCCGGAAATCGCGATGGAAGCCGACCGTCGGCGGGTGCGGCGGGCCGCCACGCGGGGCCTTCCCGGAGGCGACCCAGCGGGGGGGGATGGCCGAGAGCTCCCGCTTCGCGAAGGGCTCGTACACGTCACAGACGGCCACGAGCTCCACGTCCGGCTGCTCCAAGAACCTGTCCCGTAGGTCCGACCCCCGGTTGCCGACCCCGACGAAACCCATGCGGACGCGATCCCCCGGGGGCGCGGCCCTGCGGGCGGCGGACACGCGCTCCGAGGCGAGCGTGACGCCGGTGGCGGCCAGGGCCGAGGTTTGCAGGAACTTCCGTCGCGATGGGCTCATCGTCTCGTCTCCTTCGCGGCCGAACGCCACCAACCGGGATCCCAACAGCCTCCGCTATTTCGCCGGGGTCACGACGATGTTGCGGAAGCGGACCTTGCCGTGGTCGCCCTGCAGCATGAGCGGCCCCGGCTCGTCTTCGAACGGGTTGACGGCCCCTCCCGTGATCCCGTCGACGACCCCGTCGAGGATGGTGGTGCCGTTGAGCACGACCTTCAGCTGCCGCCCGACGAGCGTGATGTCGTACTCCTGCCATTCCCCGGGGGGCCGGGTGGCATCCACGCTCGGGGCGATGCGGCTGTAGAGGGCGCCGCAGCCGTGCTCTTCGGTTGCCGTCTCGGGGTCGTCGACGATCTGGACCTCGTACCGGCCCCGAAGGTAGACGCCGCTGTTGCTGTCGGGAGGGTAGTTGAACTCGATGTGGAGCTTCATGTCCTGGAAGGTCGTCTCGGAGACGAGGTCGGCGTTGCCCTCGGGCTCGACGACGGCCAGCTCGCCGTCGACGACGGCCCAGCCCATCTTCTTCTTCGGGTCGCGGAGGCTCCAGCCGTCGATCGTCTCCCCGTCGAAGAGGGTGACGGGCTCACCCCACTGCGGCTCGCCGGTCGCGGCGAGGGCGGGGGCCGGTCGGCCCTCGAAGTTGCCGGTGGTGCCGTCGGCGTAGCGGACGTGACCCTTTAGGGCGCCGTCGACCAGGCGCGCTTCGAAGACGTCCTCGCCCTCTTCCTCCCCCTCCTCCGCCTCGACCTTGCGAGTGACGTTGAGGACTCCGTCCTCGACCCAGGCCCTCGTTGCCGGTCCGTAGCTGCCCCAGCGCCACACGAGGCCGGCGACCAGAGCGCCGTCCTCCCTCTCGACGTCGATCTGCCCGCCGATGAAGGTGTCGGCGGCATCGGTGATGCGGATGTTCCATCTCCCGATGTAGTCGTCGACGGTCGGAGTGGCGGGCGGGGCGATTGTGCCGCCGCTGCGGGCGCAGGCCGCCATGCCGAGGCCGAGAAGGACGAGCCCGGCGCCGGCGGCGAGGCTCGTGCGAAGGATGCGACGCTGGTTCGAGGGGGTGCGCTCTCGCTGCGAGGTCATGGGCATCGACTCCTGTGATGTGCCGCGTTGCGTCGGCGGGATTCTTCGGCACGCTAACGCCCACGGGCCGAGGCTGTCAATCAGCGTGCCTGAGAAATCGGACTCATGTATTTCCAGCCGAGGGCCGGAGGCCGGCCGGGTATAATCGCCCCGCTCGACCGGGCCGCTCCCACGGACCCAGTCATGCGGAGAAGCCTCGTTCCCGAACGTGCGACGAAGGATCTGCCATTGACGTTGACGGCGGATTCTTCGGACCACCGCCCACGGCCACGGTCCTCAGAACGACTGTCCCTGGCCGCCGGCATTGGTGGTCGGGCACTCGGAATGGTCCGTAACGTCCTCGGGGGGTGAGATGCACAAGAGTCTGCTGGTCCTCGTCGGTCTCGTGATCCTGGGTGGCCTCACGCCTCTCGCGGCGCAGGAGGGGTACCGGCCCTCTCGGGAGAACCTCGAGGCCCGGGCCTGGTTCCAGGAGGCCCGCTTCGGGATGTTCATCCACTGGGGCGTCTACAGCGTGCTGGGCCGGGGTGAGTGGGTCATGCACAAGGAGAGGATCCCCATCGCGGAGTACGAGAAGCTCCCGCCCCGGTTCAACCCGACCGAGTTCGATCCTGCGGCCTGGGTGGCCCTGGCGAAGGCGGCGGGGATGCACTACATCACCATCACCAGCAAGCACCACGACGGCTTCGCGATGTACGACTCGAAGACGAGCGACTACGACATCGTGGGCCAGACCCCGTACGGGAAGGACGTCCTGAAGATGCTGGCGGAGGAGTGCCGGAAGGAGGGGCTGAAGCTCTTCTTCTACCACTCGCAGCTCGATTGGCACCACCCCGACTACTTCCCGCGCGGTCGCACCGGGCAATGGGCCGGACGCTCGGAGGCCGGTGAGTGGTACGCCTATCTGGACTTCATGGACGACCAGCTCGAGGAGCTGCTGACTGGATACGGCCCGCTCGGCGGGATCTGGTTCGACGGGTGGTGGGATCGGCCGGAGGCGGACTGGCGGCTCGACAAGACCTACGGGCTGATCCACGACCTGCAGCCCGCGGCCCTCGTCGGCTCCAACCACCACCGCAAACCCTTTCCGGGAGAGGACTTCCAGATGTTCGAGAGGGACTTCCCGGGACACAACACGACCGGTTGGAACGACCGGGCGGAGGTCGGAAACCTCCCGCTGGAGATGTGCGACACGATCAACGCGTCGTGGGGCTACAACGAAGACGACGAGAGCCACAAAAGCCTGAAGGACGTCGTGCACCTGCTGGTCAAGGCCGCCGGCTACGACGCCAACCTGCTCCTGAACGTGGGCCCGAAGGCCGACGGGACGATCCAGCCGGAGTTCGCGGAGCGCCTGAGGGAAGTCGGCGACTGGCTGAAGAAGAACGGCGAGTCGGTCTACGGGACCCGGGGCGGACCCATCACGCCGCGGCCCTGGGGGGTGACGACCCAGAAGGGCAACCGGGTCTACGTCCACGTTCTCGACTGGCCGGACACGGTTCTCGCGCTGCCGCAGCCACCGCGGCCGGTCAAGGCCGCACGCTACCTGGCCGACGGACGCGAGGTGCCCTTCGACGTCGACGCGGACGCCCTGCTGCTCCGCCTGGACCCGGATGCCGGCGACCCCATCGACACGATCGTGGTTCTGGAGCTGGCCCAGGCGATCATGACGACCCGGCGCCCCCCCGGCCGGATCGACGAGACCGGCCGGTAGACCCGCCCGGTTCTCACACCGCGGTCGGGGGCGGTTAGGGATCGCGGAGCCATCACAACGCCTCAGGGCGACTCCGGTGCCGTGCCCGCGGCCGGGAGGTCGCAGAGGACGGCCTCCTCACCGAGCTCCGTGATCCTCGCCTCGTAGTGGGCCACGATCTTGTCGCGGCGCTCGAGCAGGCCCTCGATCTGGCCGTCGCTCAGCAGGTCGTCCATGGCCGTCCGGAGGGTGGGCTCGTCGAGCTGCTTCAGGGCGGCCAGGAATCGCCGCTCACAGACCGGACCGAGCTCCTTCTTGCTTTCGAGATCCTCAAATGCCTTGAACGCACGGGTGTGGTCGATCAGCCAGACCCCCCAGTCCTCGTCGATGAGGAGGTTCCCGGCGTTGCGGTCCATGTTGTAGATGAGCTGGTCGAATGCACGCATCACGGAGATCTGGCAGTTCCATCGCTCGGCGTCGGGAGGAGGGAGCTTCTTCTCTGACTGCTCGTACAGGTCCATCGCCACGTCGTCCACCCACCAGGTGAAGGCGGCCGGCTTGAGATCGTAGTGGCGGACCACCGTCACCGGGACCATTCGCAGCCCCAGCAGGCGGTCCAGGCGGTAGGCCGCCACGTTGTTGCGATAGCTGTCCCGGAAGTCGAACTCCGGGCCGGTTCTGAGCCGGGCGACGGGCTCGAACTCGTCGATGGTCTGAACGTGGGCGTCGTGCTCGAAGCCGTCCAGGCGGAGGGTGACGCGCCGGGAGCGGGTGCGGCCCCCGGGAGCGCCCTCCCTGTGGACGAGTTGGGCCTCGAGCAGGAAGTGCTCCTTCTCGGCGTCGGTCAGTGCCGCGACCCGAGCCGGTGACTGCGCATCGTCACCCCATGCGCCGGTGGTGACGATCACCGCAACCGCCCACAGCAACGTCCCCACCCGCATGTGTGCCTCCCGGGATTGCGCCGGCCGATTGTAGACCAGCGGGGCGCAGGCACGACGGGAACGCACGAAGCCGGCCCGCCGCCGACGGATCGGCGGCGCGCACGCAGGGGGCGGACGCCTCCTGCGAACGCTGAGGCCCCACCGCACGCCGACCGAATCAGAGGACGTACAATGATCCGGGCTCGCCGCGGCCCGGGGCTGCCTCACCCGGTGCGGAGCGGCCAACCCGAGGAGCGACACCTGTGAGTGCCCGGCCCGGTCCCAACCCGGCTTCTCCGGTCCTGCGATGCCTCGCGCTCGCGAGCGTCTTTGCCCTCGCCGCCGTCGGCCTCGGTGCCGCCGAGACCGGGACGGTCCGCGGCACGGTGGTCGTGAAGGGCCAGAAGTCGAACGCCAACGCGGTGATCAGCATCGAGGCGCCGGGGCTGAGGCTCACCCCCGCGCCGGAGCCGGTCAAGATCGATCAGAAGGGCTTCCGGTTCATCCCGCACGTCACCGTGATCGTCCCCGGGTCGACGGTTCGCTTCCTCAACAACGACCCCGAGCCCCACAACGTGTACTCGCCCGAGGGTCGCTACAACCTCGGGACCTGGCCGACGGGCGCGACCCGCGACCACACGTTCGAGAAGCCCGGCATCTACACCCAGCTGTGCAACATCCACCCCGACATGCTGGCTTACGTGGTGGTGCTCGAGACGCCCCACTTCGCGGTGACCGACGCCAAAGGGGCCTTTGAGGTCGAGGGGATCCCGCCGGGGAAGTACCTGCTCTGGGCCTGGCACGAGAAGAAGGACGGGCTCGAGCGGGAGATCACGGTCGAGGCGGGAAAGGTCCTCGACCTGGACCTCGTCATCGAGCGATGAGCGAGGGGCCCTCGCGGCGCCGCGTCGTCCTCACCCTGGGAACGACCGGTCTCGCCGCCGGGAGCCTGGGCCTCCTCGCGGCGCTCGCCCGCTCGGTCGTGCCCGACGTACTGTACGAGGCCCCGCGTCGCTTTCCCATCGGTCGACCCGAGGAGTACCCGCCGAACAGCGTCACCCTCCTGACCGACCGTCGGGTCTTCGTCTTCCGCACGGCCGAGGGCTTCCACGCGATCTCCGCGGTCTGCACCCACCTGGGCTGCAACGTCAATCACGAGGAGGGACGGGGCTTCGTCTGCCCCTGCCACGGCAGCACCTACGACGAGGACGGCGCGGTGACGAGCGGCCCTGCCGCCTGGCCCCTGCCGCGCTACGCGATGAGCCTCTCCCGCCGCGGTGAGCTCGTCGTGGACACACGCCGGACCGTCGACCCGGACGTCCGTCTTCGGGCATGAGCGAAGTGACGGACGTCAGACGCCGGATACACCGAGCCTGGCGCCGGATCTACCGCTCCGTCTTCCGCATCGGCTGGCCCCACACCCGGCAGCAGCGCCTCGCCGCGATGCTCTCCAGCCTCGTCCTGCACGTGCACCCCACCCGGGTGCGCGTGCACGCGTTGCGGTTCTCCTCCACCCTGGGGCTGGGGCTGATCGGCTTCTACCTCTTCGTGATCCTCACCGTGACCGGGCTGGCGTTGATGCTGTACTACGTTCCGCACCCCGACGCCGCCTACCGCAGCATGAAGGACATCCAGTTCGCGGTGACCTTCGGGATGTTCCTGCGGAACGCCCACCGTTGGGCCGCCCACGGCATGGTGGCGGTGGTGTTCCTGCACATGTGCCGGGTGTTCTTCACCGGCTCCTACAAGCGCCCGCGCGAGTTCAACTGGGTGGTGGGGGTGACGCTCCTCGTCCTCACCCTCGCGCTCTCCTTCACCGGCTACCTGCTCCCGTGGGACCAGCTCGCGTTCTGGGCGATCACCGTCGGCACCAGCATCGTCGCCTACTTCCCTCTCGTGGGGGAGCCGGCGCGCTACCTGCTCCTCGGCGGCCACGAGATCGGGCAGGCGGCGCTGCTCCGTTTCTACGTCCTGCACTGCGTGGTCCTGCCGCTCGTGATGGGTTCGCTCATCGGGCTGCACTTCTGGCGCGTGCGCAAGGACGGCGGTCTCGCCGTCCCTCCGGGTCCGATGCGTCGCGCACCGGCGTGGCCGCACCTCCTCTTCCGTGAGCTGCTGATCCTCGTCCTCGTCCTCGTGGTGGTGCACGCGGCCGCGCTCGCCTTCGACGCTCCCCTGGAGGAGATCGCCGACGCCGCCCGGACGCCGAACCCGGCCAAGGCCCCCTGGTACTTCCTCGGCCTGCAGGAGCTCGTGCACTACGGCGCGCTCCTCGGCGGCGTGGTCGTCCCGACGGCGATGATCCTCGCCCTGCTGGCGCTGCCCTACGTCGACCGGAAGGGCGGCGGGGTCGGTGTGTGGTTTGCTCGGGAGCGCCGTACCGCGAACACGGTCTTTGCCCTGCTGGCGCTGGCCGTGATCGTGCTGACCGTCGTCGGGACCTTCTTCCGCGGCCCGAACTGGGACTGGGTGTGGCCGTGGCTGCGGTGACGCCGTCCGGAGAGGGGCGTCGGCGGCCTGGGCTGGCCCGACGCGTCCCCACGGGGCTCTTGCGCACCTTCGCGGTGCTGTCGGTCGCCCTGGCCGTCGTGGCGGTTGCGGCCGTCGTGCAGGAGGGGCGTGCCGAGTGGCGGCAGTGGCAGTCGCGCTTCGCGGCCCTCGAGGGGGCGACAGCGCTCCACGGGGGAGACGCGGACGGAGCTCGGGGAGTGCAGCAGATCTGGCTGCCCGACCTCGACCGCGTCGACCGCTGCACGAGCTGCCACCTCGGGATCGCGAGCCCGGAGACGAAGGACGCGCCCCAGCCGTTCCGGGCCCACAGCGGCCCCTGGCTCGACACCCACCGCCCCGACCGCTTCGGCTGCACCTCGTGCCACGGCGGCCAGGGGGAGGCGACGACGTACCGGGGCGCCGCCCACGATCCGCTGCCCTTCTGGCCTGAGCCCATGGCCTCGCGGGAGCTGATGGAGGCCCGCTGCGGGGCGTGCCACCAGGAGCGGGATCCTCCTTCGACGTACTGGCTCGCCCGCGGCCGCTCCGTGATGACCGATCGGAACTGCGTGGCGTGCCACGAGATCCCCGGCCGCGACGCCGACGAAGTCCGTGCCCCGCGTCTCGACGGCCTGGCGCGCAAGGTGTCGCCGGCCTGGCTGCGGGGCTGGCTCGACGACCCCCGGGGCTACCTGGAGCGGTCCCGCATGGGCGACTTCCGGCTTCGGCCGGAGGAGGTGGAGGCGCTGGCGGCGTTCCTGCTCGAGCCTCACGGCGCGGTCGAGCTGGACGAGGTGGACTGGGAGGGTGCGGACGCGGAGCGCGGAGGCGAGCTGTTCAGGGCCTCCCGCTGCGTGACCTGCCACTCCGTCGATGGGCGCGGAGGCACGCTGGCCCCGGAGCTCGGCCACGTGGGGGCGAAGGTGACGCGGGACTGGCTCTACTCCTGGATTCGCGATCCCCACCGGCTGCAGCCGGACACCCTCATGCCCCGGTTCCGCTTCACCGACGAGCAGGTCCGCGACCTCGCCGCCTACATCGCCGAGGACCTCGCCGAGCCGAAGGGGCTCGACCCCAACCGCGCGGCCCCCGATCCCGCATCCGCCGCGGAGGGGCGACGGATCTTCGAGCGGCGGGGCTGCTACTCCTGTCACGAGCTCGAGGGGTTCCCGGAGCGGCCCCGGATCGGGCCGAAGCTCGCGGGGGTGGGCGACCGCATCCTCGACCCGGTCCCGCTCGTGGCCCGGGGCGTCGAGCCCACCTTGCCGAACTGGCTCCACACCAAGGTGAGCGGGCCCGAGCGCGTCCTGGAGACGGCTCGGATGCCGACCTTCGGCTTCTCCGAGCACGACGCGGCCGCCGTCACCGTCGCCCTCTTGAGCCTGAGGGCCCGCGCGGTGCCGCCGGACCGTGCCACGCGCGACCCGGACCGCCCGCCCTACGTGCCGCAGGGAGAGTTCGGGGCGCTGGTCCGCCGGTACCGATGCCTCTCGTGCCATCAGATCCAGGGAACGGGGGGCAACCTTTCCACGGTGGTCCTGGATCGCATCGGCACCCAGCTCCGCTGGGACTACATCGAGCAGTACGTTCAGAAGCCCATCGCGGTGCGGGTGGGCCTGGCGGAGCGGATGCCGCACCTGAACATCGCCCGGGAGGAGGCTCGCGTTCTCGCGGACTTTCTCTCGACGGTCATGGTGGACGACGCGCTGGAGGCCGAGGTGCCGCGGGGCGCGGCGGCGGTCGCGCGAGGGAAGGAGCTGTTCGATGGGCACGGGTGCCAGGGCTGCCACATCGTGGGGGATCGCGGAGGCTTCGTGGGGCCGGACCTCAACGGCAGCGGCGATCGCCTCCGGCCGGGCTGGACCGTCGCCTGGCTCCTGGACCCCGAGCGGTGGAAGCCCGGCACCCTCCAGCCCGACCACGGCCTGACGCGCGAGAAGGCGGAGGCGCTCACCGCCTACACGCTCAGCCTCCCGGCTCGGAAGGCGAAGGTGGTACCGTGAGGCTGCACCGTCACGAGGATTCCGTATCGCAGGCGCCAGCGGGGGCTGCGGCCAAGGACCGCGAGCCCCAGGGCCACGCGGCAGGGGCGCTTCAGGGGCCCGCTCCGCGGGGAAGCTCGGCGAGCCCGTTGGCAGCGGGCCAGACGGCCGTCCTTGTCCTGGCAATGCTGGTCGCGTTCCCTCTCGCGGTGGGATGTCAGCGCGCACCTGAGGTCCCTCCCGTCGATGCGGTGCAGGAGGCCTTCGGGGAGGGCGAGCTGACCGCACGAGAGCGCCACGGCCGCCGCGTCTTTGCGCAACGCTGCGCGACGTGCCACGGGGCGGAGGGACGGGGCGACGGGCAGAACGCCTACAACCTCGACCCCCCGCCTCCGGACTTCCAGGAGTCGCTGGCCGAGCTGTCTCCCGAAGACCGGCGCCGCGTGATCGAGGAGGGCACCGCCGCCCTCGGTCGCTCGGCGCTGTGCCCGCCCTGGGGGCGCTCCCTGGAGGGGCTCGAGGTGGAGGCGCTCCTCGCCTACCTCGTGGTGACGGCGAGGCCGACCGACGAAGACGACGAGCCTGGCCCGGGACGCCGTCGCTGGCGGCGTCCTCGCTGATCGGACTCAGGTCGTCCCGGAGGTCGGTCGTCCTGTTCGTGCAGGATGGCGTGGCCGAAGGCGGAGCCGGAAGCCAACGCGCTACGGACACTCGTCTCGGCCCGATCGAAGTGGTATAAGCGCGAGGGCCCGCCAGGCCGGGCCGAATCGAGGAGCCACCCATGACCATCAAGCCCTTTCGTATCTCTCTCGCCGTGGCGACACTCGTCCTGGGGGCCTGGGCCGCCTGGGGCCAGTCGGCGAGGGACTGGCCTCAGCACGACCTGACGCGACCTCAACCGCCCATCGTCACGCCGGGGACCTTCAGCTCCCAGGACGCACCGGGCCGGCCTCCCTCCGACGCCATTGTCCTCTTCGACGGAAAGGACCTCTCGGCCTGGAGAAGCGCGAAGAGCGGTGGCCCCGCGAAATGGAAGGTCGAGAACGGCTACATGGAGGTCGTCAAGGGGACGGGGGCCATCGAAACGAAGCAGGACTTCGGAGACAGCCAGCTCCACATCGAGTTCCGGGCGCCCACCCCGGCGACGGGGGACAGCCAGGATCGGGGAAACAGCGGTGTGTTCTTCATGAAGGAGCGGTACGAGGTCCAGGTCCTCGACTCCTACCAGAACAAGACCTACGCCGACGGGCAGGCGGCGGCCCTCTATGGGCAGTACCCACCGCTCGTGAACGCATCCCGGCCCCCGGGGGAGTGGCAGGTGTACGACATCGCCTTCGAGGGCCCGCGCTTCGCCGGAGATGGGACGCTCCTGAAGCCGGCCCGGGTCACCGTCTTCCACAACGGCGTCCTCGTGCAACACTCCGAGGAGCTGCTGGGCCCCACCTTGAACAAGGTGCGTCCACCGTACGAGGCCCATCCCGACAAGCTGCCCGTGAGCCTTCAGGACCACAAGAACCCGGTTCGGTTCCGCAACATCTGGATTCGGGAGCTGAAGGAGCGGCCGCAGCCTCCGCGGCCGGAGTCGGGCGAGTAGAGCGGATCGCGACCGCACGGGGCTGACCCGGGCTCGGCGTGCGCCCCGACTGCGGGCGGCCCCCCTCACCGCGCGGTCGGCTGTGCTCTTGAATGGCTCGACTCGAGGCGGGGTACCCGTCGTCCCGAAAGCCGGGCTCCTCGCCGCTGGCGGTCAGTCCGCTCGGTGGAAGAGCAGCGAGCCTTCGGCCGACGACAGCTCGAGACCGGCGTCGCCGACGGACCAGCTCTGGACCGACTGCAGGAGCGCGACATAGCGCGTGTCGAGCGGCGCCGTGGAGCAGTAGGCGAGCGTGCACGGGATCGGGCCGATGACCTCCACGGACCCGTCCGGAGACGCAGCGTAGCCGGCGCTGCACACGTTGCAGTCCGCCTCGATGAACAGGTCCCCGTCGCCGCCGAACTCTGCGGCGAATCGTCCCTCGTCCACGGATGTCACGGCGCCTCCCGCGTCCTGCAGCGACACGAGGTCCCAGGCTCGCTGCAGGGCGTCGACGCCCTGCTCCGCCGTCGCTGGGCTCGGTCCCCCCGGCGTCTCGACGCCGTGGGACGGACCGCTGCACCCGGCCAGTCCGACGACGGCCACCACGCCCCTCAGGACACGCCACGTGATGCTGCCCGCGCTCGGCATGTGACTCCCTTCTCCACCGCCTCGGGGAGACGGTGGCCCACTCTGTCTCCAAGATCGGGCGGCGGACGGCCTCTCTCCACGGGCTGGACCCCAAAGAACCCCAAAAGAACTCCAAAGTGCCCGGCTATGACAAGATGGGGGGCGACGGCACGGTGATACCCAGGCTGGGGCGAGGAGGAGGTCGGATGTCGCGAACACGCTCACGAAACGCACGGACACGGCTGCAGTCGCTTCTGGGACTCGGTTTTTTGGGCCTCGTCATGGCCGTAACCCTGGGAGCGTGTCGGGGACGCAGTGAGGAGAAGCCCGCCGACGCCACGCCCGACTCGTTTCCCCGGGCCCTCGCGCTGGGGCTGGCGCTCTTCGAGAAGTCCCCGGAGGGCAAGCAGGTGCCGCAGCCGGCCACTGCGGGCTTCCTGGTCCGGGAGGGCGGAAGCTGGGAGTACCGCACCCTCGTCGACGAGGACAGCAACGTCTTCCACAAGGTCATGGAGTACGCCCCGGCCCCGGGCGAGACGGGGCTCCTGACCCTCGGAGGCACCGCGGCGATCGTCCGCCTCTGGCCCCGGGGCGCCGAGCCGCGCACCCTCTGGGAGGCCGACTTCGGTGGGAAGTTCTCGAGGATGCGGGACGGCGAGATCGCCGACGTGTACGGCACCGGCACCTCCGACGTCGTCGTCGCCACCCACGACCAGGGGGTCGTGGCGGTGGTGCGTCCCGACGGCGAGGGCGGCTTCTCGGCCGAGGAGCTCGACCGGGAGCCGAACACCTTCGTCCACGAGGTGGAGGTGGGCGACCTGGACGGCGACGGGACCCTCGAGGTCTACGCGACCCCGAGCCTGCCCAACAAGCTCGACGGCACGCCACAGCCCGGGGAGGTGGTCCGCTACGTCCCGGCCCGGGGCGAAGGGCGGACGGTGGTGGCTGCGCTGGGGGACCGACACGCCAAGGAGATCCTCGTCGACGACCTGGACGGCGACGGCCGCGACGAGCTGTACGTTGCGATCGAGGCCGTCTCCGGAGGGCGGGTGGAGGTGCGCCGCTACCAGGCGGACACACCGGCCGATGCGGGGGATCCGATCGCAACCCTCGACGACAAGCTCTGCCGGGTCCTGGTCTCGGGCGACGTCGAGGGGGACGGCCGCAGGGAGATCGTCGCGGCCGGGTTCAAGAGCGGCCTCTGGCTCCTGAGCCCCGGCCCGGGGCCCGGAGACCCGTGGACGGTGGTCTCCATCGATCGTGACTCCTCAGGGTTCGAGCACGCCTCGCTTCTGGCCGACCTCGACGGCGACGGCGCCGACGAGCTCTACGCGGCGAGCGACGATCACCACGAGGTCCGCCGGTACGCGTGGAAGGCCGGAGCCCCGGTCCGCGAGGTGATCTACAAGCACCCGGAGGGCATGTCGGGCTTCACCTGGAACATCACCGCGGTGCCGGCCGAGCTGGTGCCCTGAGCGACTGACTACTCGGTGCCGGGGATGCGGTCCGGCCGGGTGCCGGGCAGCTCGCACTCGTAGCGGTCGCCGGGCTTGAGCTCGGGCTCGTCGCCGAAGACGCGGACGTGCACCGGTCCGGGTGGGCCCGGCTCGACCTCCAGGACGAAGCGGTCCCGAGTCACCTCGAGACCGTACCACCGTCCCCGGTGGTGCACGCGCAGGCGCAGGCTCTGGAGCTCTTCGGGGAGCCGCGGGTAGAAGGCGATCGTGTCCCCGGTGGTGTCGATCCCGACCCAGTGGCGAAGGACGATGTCGAGCGTGCCGCCCATGGCGCCGAGGTGAATCCCCTCCGGCGTGGTGCCGCCCTGGACGTCGGCGAAGTCGGACTGGAGCGCCTGCTGGAAGAGCTCCCAGGCGTGCGCTCGGTCGATGCGGTCGATCACCGAGGCGTGGACCACCTTGCTCAGCGTGGAGCCGTGGCTCGTGCGGGGCAGGTAGTACTCCACCGTCTTGCGGATCGTCTCCTGGTCGAACTTGTAGCCGAGCCGGTGGAAGATCCGGGCCACGTCCTTGGGCGGCAGCAGGTAGAGCATCATCAGGACGTCCGCCTGCTTCGAGAGCTTGTACCGGTCGGGGCTGTCGCCCTCGGCCTTGAGGATGCGGTCGAGACGCGTGATGTCGCCGTGCTTGGCCCGGGCCGCCTCCCAGTCGAACTCCTCCAGGCGGTCGTAGCCCTCGAACTGGCTGATGATGCCGTCGCCGTGGAAGGGGATCGTCATCTTGTGGATGACGTCGCGCCAGCGCTCCACCTCCTCCGAATGGAGCCCGATAGCCTCGGCGATCTCGGAGACCCGGGCCGGGCCCAGGAGCTCGAGGATCTCGAGGGCGCGCTCCATCACCCAGACCGACATGACGTTGGTGTAGGCGTTGTTGCGGAGCCCCGGCTCGTCGGAGTCGGGGTACTTCTCGTGGTACTCGTCGGGCCCCATTACCCCGAGGATCTGGTAGCGGCCGGTGGTGCCGTCGAGGGTGGCGAGGCTGCTGAAGAAGCGCGCGATCTCGAGGATCATCTCGCTGCCGTAGTGGGAGAGGAACTCGCGGTCTCCCGTCACCACGAAGTACTGCCAGACGTTGTAGGCGATCGCGATGTTGACGTGGCGCTGGCGGCGGCTGAGGTCGGGGCCCCAGGAGTTGTCCTTCGGGTTCAGGTGGATGACCTGCGTCTCCTCCTGGCCGTTCGAGCCGCTCTGCCAGGGGAACATCGCGCCCCGGTAGCCCTCCTGCTTCGCCAGCCAGCGGGCGCGAGCCAGGCGGCGGTGGCGGTAGAGGAGCAGCGAGCGCGTCAGCGTGGGGAAGCGCAGGTTGTAGAACGGAAAGACGAAGATCTCGTCCCAGAAGACGTGTCCCCGGTAGGCCTCGCCGTGCCAGCCGCGCGCCGGGATCCCGATGTCGCGGCCGATCTGGTTCATGCTCAGCGTCTGCAGCATGTGGAACACGTGAAGGCGAAGGATGAGCTGCTCCTGGTTGGCGGGCTCGATCTGCAAGTCGCACCGCCGCCAGAGGGGCACCCAGGCCGTCTCGTGGGAGCGCAGCAGGTCCGCGAAGCGCCCGCAGCGGTCGAGGGCCTCCCACGACTCCACCGCGGCCTCCGCGATCGCCACGTCGCGCGAGGTGTACATGGCCACGATCTTCTCGACGCTCACCGGCTCGCCCTCGCGCGCCTCGAAGGCGATCTCGAGACCGATGCGCTCGGGCTCCCGCACGACACGGCGATCGTCGTCCACCCGCTCGCCGTCGCGCCAGGCGCGGGTGCCGGCGCAGAGGCCCATCTCGATGCGGGACTGGGTGGTCCGCGCGAGGAGCCAGATCCCGGATTCCCGCACGCGCGCCGGCATCGACCGCCTCGAGGTGCTTCGAGGCGAGCTGGCGGTAGCGCGCGACCCCGGCGTTGGTCACGGAGCCGTCGATCTCCGAGAGGACCTCGACCCGGCCCGACCAGTTCTCGGGAGTGATCTGGTAGTCGATGGCGGCCAGGTGCGGGTCTCCCATGTGGACGAGGCGCCGGCTGACGATCGTCGTCTCGCGGCCGGAGCGGTCGCGGACCCGCATGCGGCGGGTGAGAACGCCCCGTCGGATGTCCAGCTCCTGCCGGTAGTCCAGGATGTCGACCTGGCCCAGGTCGAGCCAGTCGCCGCGGGCGGGGCGGAAGGTGAGGGGGAGCCAGTTGGGGAAGTTGACCAGGTCCTCGTTGACGAGGGTCTTGCCCGCGACCTCGGTGGCCAGGCGGTTGTAGCCCGCGGCGAGATACGTCCCCGGGTAGTGCACGCCGTCGGCACGCGACTCCTCCGCCGCGCCCCGGGTCACGAAGACCCCGTTCCCGAGTGCGCACAGCGCCTCGCGCAGCGCCTGTCTCTTCGGATCGAAACCCTCGTAGACCAGCACCCATCCGCTGTCGTCGCTCATCGGCCTCCTCCCTGGGCGCGCGCCGCCGGGTTCCGGGGCTCGAGCAGCTCGTCCACGCTGAGCTCGCCGAGGTCGTCGACTACGATGTCGGCTCCGCCTCCCTCGAGGGCCTCGCGGTTGGATCCGCGGTTGACGCCGATGACGCTCGCGAACCCCCCTCGGGCTCCCGCCTCGACCCCCGAGACCGCGTCTTCCACAACCGCGGCGGCGTCGGGTCCGACGCCCACCACGCGCGCGGCCTCGATGAAGATGTCCGGGTTGGGTTTGCCCTTGAGGGCCCGCTGGATGGCCGTGTTGCCGTCCACGACGACGTCGAACAGCTCCGTGAGCTTCGCCAGCCTGACAATCTCGCTCCCGTGCTTGCTCGAGGTCACGAGCCCGACCTTGACCCCGCGCGCGCGGAGCTCACGGATGCGCTCGACGGTGGTGTCGAAGACCTCGGCCCCCTGCTCGTGGAGCATCTTCTCGAAGTAGCGGTCCTTGCGGTTGCCGAGGCCGCAGGCGGTCTCGGCGTCGGGTCCGTCGTCGCGAGCGCCGAAGGGGATGTCGATGCTCCGGGCCTCGAGGAAGCTCCGAACCCCCTCGTAGCGGGGCTTGCCGTCGACCCAGGCGAGGTACTCCTTGACCTCGTCGAACGGCTCGTGTGTCTCGCCCCGCGCCCGCCTCGTCTCCAGGTACTCGTCAAAGAGCTGCTTCCAGGCCCGGGCGTGCAGGCGGGCGGTGCGGGTGACGACGCCGTCCATGTCGAAGATGACCGCCTCGAGCGGCTCGGCACGCGGGACATCGGGCATCCAAAGCCTCCTTTCCCTGCTGCGTCCGTCGGCGGGGCCCGACCCGGGGGGCCGGGCGTCGTGGGCATTCTAGCCGAGCGAGCCGGGAGGCGCTCCCCCGGGGGACTATAGCGGCTTGACGGTCACCCACCGCTTGGTGCGCGCTGCCGTCTCGATGGCCTCCAGCGCCAGCTGGTTGCGCACGCCGTCCTCGAAATCGGGTCTCACGCGCTTTCCGGTCGCGACCGCCTCGAGCAAGTCGAGCACGGTGTGGGTGAACGTGTGCTCGTAGCCGATGAGGTGTCCGGCCGGCCACCACGCCTTGAAGTAGGCGTGGTCGGGCTCGGTGGCCATGATCTGGCGGAAACCCTGCACTTTCGGGTCGTCGTCGAGCGAGTAGTACTCCAGCTCGTTCATTCGCTCCATGTTGAAGGCGACGCTGCCCCGGCTTCCGTTGACCTCGAAGCGGTTGTAGTTCTTCCGTCCCGCCGCGAACCGCGTGCCCTCGATCGAGGCGAGGGCCCCGTTGGCGAAGCGGGCGAGGGCGATGGCGGCGTCGTCCACCGTGACCCGCCCCTTCTTCTTCGGGTTCTCCGGGAGGGGCCGCTGCTTGACGAAGGTCTCCAGGGCTCCCGCCACCTCCACGATCTCGCTGCCGAGGACGAAGCGCCCGAGGTCGAGCGAGTGCGAGAGGATGTCGCCGAGGGCCCCGGAGCCGGACCTGTCCTTGCGGAAGCGCCAGACGAGGGGCACGCTCGGGTCGATCGGCCAGTCCTGCAGGTACGTCCCCCGGTAGTGATGGATCTTCCCGAGCTTGCCGGAGGCGACCAGCTCGCGGGCCAGCATCGCCGCCGGGGCGCGGCGGTAGTTGTGGCAAAGCATGTTCACGACGCCCGCCCTCTTGACCGCGGCGAGCATGTGGCGGGCCTCGCGTACGTCGTTGGCGAGCGGCTTCTCGCACAGGATCGCCTTCCCTGCTCGGGCCGCGGCGATGGCGATCTCCGCATGGCTGTCGCCGGGGGTCGAGACGTCGACGATGTCGATGTCCTCGCGCGAGATCACCTCGCGCCAGTCGGTGGCCCACTCCTCCCAGCCGAGCCTCTGCGAGGCCTTGCGGACGCTGGTCCGATCGCGCCCGCAGATCACCTTGAGGCGCGGGGTGAGCTTCGGCGAGAAGAAGCTGGAGACCTGGCGCCAGGCGTTGCTGTGGGCCCGTCCCATGAAGGCGTATCCGATCAGGGCGACGTTGACCTCGCTCATGCGTGCTCTCCTCTGGAATGGGCCGGACGATAGCCGCACCCCCGGAGGGCGTCAAGAGGGTTATCATCGTGGCGAGGAGCAGAGAGATGGGACGGCGAAGCGGACTGGTTCTTGTGGCGGTCGGGCTGGCGATGGCCGGGACCCCGGGCTGCAACGAGGGGGACACCATCACCGCCCCCACCCTCGGCGCGACGTGCAGCGCGAGCCCCTCCGAGGGAGCCGCTCCGCTCGAGGTGTCGTTCGCCCTCAACGTCTCGGGGGCGGAGGGGCCGGTCACGGTCCTGGTGAGCTACGGGGACGGCACGACCGGGAGCGATCCGGACGCCACGCACAGATACGGGGAAGGCGGGCTCTACACCGCCTCGTTCACCGTGACGACCGCGTCTCAGTCGGCCCGGTGTGCGACATCGGTGGACGTCAGCGCGGGGAGGGCGGGCGGGCCCACTCCCATCCGACGGCAACCTGCCGCCCATCGTCCCCTTCAAGACGACCCCTGCCGCGGTCGGGGGAGGGATCACGGGCACCGCTCCCCTCGACGTGAGGTACAACGTCTGCCCGACCGCGGACCCGGAGGGTGACACGCTCTACTTCACGATGGACCTGAACGGAGACGGCAAGCTGGACGTTCGGGGCTCGACGGGCGCGTCCTGCCGGGAAACCTGGACGTACGCGGTGGGCACGTGGTTCGCGGAGGTCTGTGTCACCGACCTCGGTCCGGACGGCGAGCGCCTGCACCCCTACCAGTGCGAGGGCTACACGATCGTCGCCAGTCCCTGACG
Organism: uncultured Acidobacteriota bacterium; assembly: GCA_963700695.1. Classification (GTDB taxonomy): domain Bacteria; phylum Acidobacteriota; class Vicinamibacteria; order Fen-336; family Fen-336; genus JAJDNS01. The sequence continues at coordinate 405,638 of CAVOYO010000012.1, forward strand.
GAGTCGGATCCCGGTCCCCTCCCCTACCAGACGCGACACGGGGCCGCGCTCACCATCGCCGAGTCGGCCTTGCAGGAGAAGGCCTCGGCGAACTCCGGCATGTTGACGACGACACCGTTCACCCGCCAGCGCCCCGGCGAATGCGGGTCGACCGTGGCGAGCATCCGCGCGACCTCGTCGGTCTGGTTGCGGCACCACACCTGGGCGTTGGCGAGGAACAGACGCTGCTGGGGGGTGAAGCCATCGACCTTCCCGACCTCTCGTCCCGAGAGCGTGTCCTCGAGGGCCATCAGCACGATGCGGAGACCCCCGTTGTCGGCCACGTTCTCGCCGAGGGTCAGCTTGCCGTTGAGCTTGACGTCGTCCACCGCCGTGTAGCCCGAGTACTGCCTTTCGAAGCAGGCCGCGCGCTCCTCGAAGGCCTCGCCGTCCTTCTCGGTCCACCAGTCCTCGACGTTGCCGGTCGCCCCGAACTGCCGGCCCGAGTCGTCGAAGCCGTGGGTCAGCTCGTGGCCGATGGCGCTGCCGATCGCGCCGTAGTTGACGGCGTCGTCCATCTTCCGGTCGAAGAAGGGGGGCTGCAGGATCCCCGCCGGGAAGATGACCTGATTCACCATCGGGTCGTAGCCCGCGTTCACGGTGGGGGCGGTGAACGGCCACTCCTTCAGGTCCGTGGGTCTGCCGATCTTGCCGACGTCCTCGGCGAAGTCCCAGGCCGCGGCGCTGGCCATGCTGCCGACGAAGTCGTCCCGTGAGATCTCGATCCCCGCGTAGTCCTTCCATTCGTCCGGGTAGCCGATCTTGTTGGCGATGGCGCCGAGCTTGCGGCGGGCCTGCTTCTTCGTCTCGTCGCTCATCCAGTCGAGCTCGTCGATGTCGCGGGCCAGCGCCTTCTCGATGGCGTGCACCATCTCCAACGTGCGCTCCTTGCCCTCGGCCCCGAACGTCTCCTCGACGAACAGCTGGCCGAGCGCGTCACCGACCGCACCGTCGACGTAGGAGACGCAGCGCTTCCAGCGGGGCCGCAGCTCCTTCGTGCCCTCGAGCGCCCTGCCGTAGAAATCGAAGTCCTGATCGACGAACGCCGAGGAGAGCAGCGGCGAGGCGTCGCGGACCACGTGCCAGCGCAGGTAGGTCTTGAGGTCCTCCAGAGGGGACAGCTCGATCACTGCATTCAGCCCCGTGACGAAGTCGGGGACGGCCACGTTGAGCGCCTCGAAGGACGGCGCGCCCGCAGCCTTCAGGTACTGGTCCCAGTCGAAGGCGGGGGAGAGCTCCCGCAGATCGGCCTTCGACTTCTTGTGGAAGACGTTCTTTGGCTCCCGGCGCTTCGCCCGCTCGAGCGAGGCCTTGGCGAGCCGGGTTTCGATTGCCATCACGGTCCCGGCGGCCGCCTTCGCGGCTTCCGGGGGGTCGCCGAGGAGCTCGAAGGTCTTGGCGACGTGTGTCACGTAGGCTTCCCGGAGCTCCTGCGATTCCTCGTCGTCCTTGAGGTAGTAGTCTCGGTCGGGCATTCCCAGGCCGCCTTGATCGACGTCGGCGATCATTCGGGTCGTGTCTTCGAAATCCCGGTCCGAGCCGAAGCGGAAGAAGCTCGCGACCCGGTCGCGGTGGAGGGAGGCGACGGCCCCAGGGATGCCGGCCTTGTCTTCGACGGCAGCGATGCGGTCGAGGGCGCCCCGAATGGGCTCGGCCTGGTTCTCCTGCGCCGAGGTCTCGTCCATGCAGGCCGCGTAGAGGTCGCCGGCCAGGCGAGCGGACGGGCTGCGGTCCGGCACGGGCTCGGCCGCCCTCTCCAGCAGGGACCGGAGCGTGGCGAGGTTTCGCTCCTGGAGCTCGGCGAAGCGGCTCCAGCGAGAGCGATCCGGCGGCACCGGGTTGTCCGCGAGCCAGTTTCCGCAAGCGAACTGGTAGAAGTCTTCGCAGGGCTCCACGGTGTGGTCCAGCAGGGCCACGTTGAAGCCCGGTGCGGCCTTCGGGGCGTCGGCGGCACGGGTGACGTCGGTGGGCACCAGCGGGGCGAGCATCGCGACCAAGGGCACCACGACGAGCGATCGGTAGGAAAGATATCGGGTCATCGTTCTCCTCAGGGCATTGCCCATCGGGGGCGCACGCACACCGCCCTTGCAGTATACGGAGGGCACGGCCCCGAAGTTCGCTGCGGTACCGGGCGGCGGCGCGGTCCGCCGCTGCCGCCGCTGGCGCCCGGCGTCGTCGAAAGCCCCAAGCGGAGGCTCGGGGCCATCAGGCCCGTTTCCGCGATACGCTGGCGGCCATGATGACGAGCGTTGCTGGTCCCTTCCCGCACACGACGGGGCGCGTCCTGGTGTCGACGACCCCGGGGGAGCCGATCTCATGACCAGAAGCGAGCGCGTCGCGCTGGCCGTCCTGATCGTCGTTCTGGACGTGGCGGTGTTCGTGATCCCCGTGACGGGCCTGCTCGCGGCCTGGGTGCTCCTCGCCCGGCCCCCGTGGTTCCGCGCGTGGGTGGACCGCCTGTACGAGCGCGGCGAGGTGGGGGGTCGATGAATGATCAGCGCCGGGGGTCGACGGACAACGGGGACCGGAACCCCCAGCGCGGCTGAGGCAACACGCACCCACGGGGCCTCTTGTGGGCCACGTGGGTGGGTGGAACTGCTCAGGCTTCCCCTCCCCCTACGTGGGGAGGGATAGGGTGGGGGGTCATTGAACGACTGCGGTCTTCGCGAGGATCTCGTCGATCTTCTTGGTGAACTCGTCACGCTCGATGGGCTTCGAAAAGAAACCCTCGGGCGGCGGGATGTGCTTGCGCGTGCTGAGGAAGTTCCGGAAGGGTTCCGGGTCGCCGCCGAGGCCGGTCACCGCGGTGACCACCACCACCGGGATGGGGGCCAGCTCCGGGTCGTCCTTGAGGTTGCGGTACATGCGGACGCCCGACTCCTCTGGCATGGTGATGTCCAGGCAGATGAGGTCGGGCGTCGTGTGCCCTCGCCATCTCCAGCCCCTCGCGGCCGTTGGCGGCCGACAGGGTCGCGTAGCCGTGGTCCTGCAGGAGCATCTCCAGATAGGTCACGACGTGGGGCTCGTCGTCCACGACCAGGACCGTTCGCCGATCACCTTTGTCCATCACCTTCACTCCGTTCCTTTCGCTTTCGCCTTGCGCAGGGCCGCGAGGGCCTCGCGCAGGGCCTCGGGACTCGCTCCCTGGATGCTGTGCTCGAGCTCTTCCTTCAGGTCGGCTCGCGGCGTCTTCCGAGCGGAGAGCTCGACGCCCACCGCCCGCGAGATGGCCCGGACGTAGGACTCGGGGTTGACCGGCTTCTCGAGGTACGTGCCCGGGCCGGACATGACCGCGCTGTCCAGGATGTCCTCGAGGTCCTTCTTGCCCAGCTCGTCGTTCGCGTGCGCGGTCACGATGAGGACCGGGATGCGGCTCAGCTCCCGGTCGCGCTTGAGCTCGAAGAGCAGCTTGTGGCCGGACTTGCGGGGCATGATCAGGTCGAGGGAGATGAAGTCGGGCCGGCTTTCCCGGATACGCTCGAGGGCCTCGTCGCCGTCGCGCCGCCGTCACCACCCGGAACCCGGCGTCCACCAGGATCATCTTCAAGTAGTCGCGGACGTTGGGCTCGTCGTCGACGACCAGAACGGTCTTGTCCTCAGGCCGTGCCATCCTCGTCTCCTGTCTGTGAGAGGGCGTCTTCCGCCTCGCGGGGGCGGGGCAGCCGGTCGTGGGGGAACTCCAGCCGGAAGACCGAGCCGGCGCCCGGCGTCGACTCGAACGACACCTTGCCGCCGTGCTGCTGGACGATCTTCCGGGTCGTGAGCAGGCCGAGCCCGGTTCCCTTGCCCGAGCCCTTGGTGCTGAAGAACGTCGTGAAGACCTTCTTGCGGATCTCGTAGTCGATCCCGGTCCCGTTGTCCGCAACCTCGAGGACCAGGGCCCCCCCGTGGTCGTGGGTGCTGAGCGTGACCTCCGGGTCCGGCTTGTCGCTGGTCTCGCAGGCGTCGAGGGCGTTCGAGACCAGGTTGACGAGGCAGGCTGTGGATTCCCTCCTCGTCCATGAACGCCGGGGGCACCTCGGCCTGGGGCTCGAAGCTCAGGCGGATGCCGGCCATCTCCGCCTTGTCCTTGAAGAGGTCCACGACCTTCGCCGCCACCTCGTTGGGGTCGATGAGGTGAACGGTCGGCGTGCGGCCGCGGGCGAACTCGAGGAACTCCTTCACGAAGGTGGTGATCCGGTTGATGTTCTCCTCGAGCATCTGCCAGCCCTGGAGCATCCGCTCGTCGTCGCCCTTGGTCATCCCGCTCTGGAAGGCGTACATGCCGCCCTCGAGGCCCATGAGCACGTTCTTGATGCCGTGGGCGAGGCCGGCCACGGTCTGGCCGACCGCCGCCAGGCGCTCGGCGGTCAGCTTCTCGCGCTCGAGGTCCTTCAAGGCCCGCAGGTCGAGGGCGATGATCGCGCCGCCGAGGTAGCGCCCCTCGCTGAAGATGGTCATGCCCGCGAGCTGCACCGGGACCGTCTCCCCGGCCAGGTTGGTGATCGTGGTGTCGGGGAGCGTGACGGTCGCCCCGGTGCTGGCCCGGTGACGCCGCAGCGGCCGCGGGGACCATGGCCCGGGGGGCCTTGTGGCCGATGAGCGTCGCGCGGTCGGCGCCCCAGAGACTCTCGGCCGCCTTGTTCATCAGCACCACCCGCTGGGTCTCGTCCATGACCACGATGGCTTCGAGGGCGTTCTCGACGAGGGCCTGGCGGAAGATGTGGGCGTTCTGGAGCTGGGCCTCCAGCTGCGTCATCTCGGTCACGTCGAGGCACATCTCGATGACGTGGGTGGTCTCCCCGTCCCCCTGCAGGAGGGGCGCCGTCGACACCACGTAGTGGGTCTCGCTGCCGTCGCGGGTCTGCCCGACGTGGCGCGAGGTGTGGGAGCGGCCGTCGACGAAGGTCTTCGCCGCCGGGCAGTCCTCGCACTCGGTGCGGCGGCCCTTGAACAGCTTGTAGCAGAAGTCGCCGCGGGGCTCGCCGAACGTGCGGCGGAACATCTCGTTGGCCTTGATCACCCGGCGGTCCCGGTTCAGCACCGCCACGTAGCACGGCACCTTCTCGAAGAGCGTCTGGTACTCGCGCTGCAGCCGCTTCGTCGCGGTCAGGTCGGTGGTGATGGCCGCGACGTGGGTGATGTCCCCGGTCTCGGTCGCGCAGCGGCATCACCCGGGCGAGGTAGTGGATGGTCTGGCCGTTGCGGTCGAGCCCGCTCTCCTCGAGCACCCGGGGCCGCCCGTCCTCGAAGGTGTCCCGCGCGGGGCAGTCGGGGCAGGGGGTTCCCCGGTCCTTGTAGACCTGGTAGCACGGCCTGCCCGACGCTTCGGCCCGTAGACGTCCACGAAGGCCCGGTTGTGGTCGACGATCTGGAAGTCGCGGTCCATGACCATGACCCCGGAGGGCATCTCCTCGAGGAGCTCCTGGGCCTGCGAGACCGGCCAGGCGGGGCCGTTCACGGCGATCCCTCCGGTGCCCCTTCCGGCAGCGTGACGTCCGGCCCGTCGGGGCGGGTGGTGGTGGCCACGACCGCAAAGGGCGAGCGCTGGCGCAGCTCGCGCGTCGCGAAGCGAACTCGTTCCGATGGCAGGTTGCACAGCGGCTCAGGTAGCGGTCGGCGCAGGGCGATCTCCGCCTCCTGCTCGCGGTGGCAGCCGAGGCAGAGCCCGTGCATCGCCTTCTCGTAGCCCGGGGCCATCCCCGCGCTCGCCCTCTCGCGTCACGCGCACCCGGGTGGCGTGGGCCGGGGACTCGGGGTGGCAGCTCGCGCAGGCGCGGGAGCCGACGCGGCTTCGGGGCGCCCTTCGGTCACCGTGACACACGGTGCACGAGAGGCTCCCGTCGTGGGCGACGACGTGCCGCGCGTGGTCGAAGGTGTCGGTCCAGCGGTACATGTCCCGGTGGCAGTGGGAGCAGGACGTGGCGCGGTCCAGGGGGACGTTCCGGTGGTGGCAGGCCGCACAGGAGGCCTCGCCTCCCAGGCGGCGCTGGTGGGCGGCGTGGGGAAAGAGGACGAAGCGTCCCTCGCCCCCGCTGTCGATCAGGATGGCGTCCTGCAGGAGGCCGGCTCCCTCGACCGCCTCGGTCGTCGCCGCGGTCACCGTCGGGGAGACGACCTCGAAGAGGTGTCCGGGACCCTCGGGGTGCGGGGTGACCTCCACCGCCGCGCTGCGGGGAGGGTGGATGGGGCGAGCGGCGCTCCGGCACCGCGACTCGATCTGGGCCTCGACCAGGGCCACGCCCACCACGACCCCACAGATCGAGGGCGAGGGCGGCGCGCTGGCCTTCCCCGAGCCACGGGGACCCGATGTACTGGGAGCTCACGGGGTCGACCGCGGCGGGGGTGAAGTGATCGGAGACATCCGGCGGCTCCTCCCACACCTTCAGGTTCTCGACGAAGAACAGGAAGATCAGGCCGAGCCCGGAGACGACGCCCAGGCTGACCGCCACCTCGGTCGGGGCGGGGATGTAGACTTGTCCGGTGATCGCGATGTGGGAGATGCCCGCGACGTTGGCGCGGTGGAGGACGAAGCCGGCCAGCATCAGAAACGCGCCCCAGGCGATGGCCCAGCGCCCATCGTCCGTGCGCGACCGCAGGAAGAGCGCCACGGGGGCGATCGTGCTCAGCAGCATCTCGACCCAGAACAGGACCGCGAACCAGGAGCCGTCGAGCGCGCGCCCGATCTCCCCGCGCCAGACCAGGTCGCCCATGCGCACGACGAAGTAGGCGACGAGGACGACCGAGGCGACGCGCGTCAGGCCGCGGAGCACGTCCCACTCGGCCTCGCGCCGGTAGAGCCACGAGCTCACGAGGCTCTCGACGGTCACCATTCCCAGCCCCAGGCCCACCGCCGAGATGAGGAACAGGAGCGGGAGCATCGGCGAGAACCACAGCGGGTGCATCCGGGCCCCCGACAGCAGGAAGAGCGTGCCGAGGGAGGACTGGTGCAGCGTCGAGAGGGCGATCCCGAGGATGACCAGGGGCAGGGTCGCCCGCCGGAGCAGCCGGATGATCGGGACGGCCCAGGAGAACCGCTCCAGGACCACCGGCGCGAACTCGAGGGCCAGGACGGTCGTGTAGAGGATCACGCACATCGCCACCTCGAAGAGCGGCGAGTGCAGGTTCCAGTGGAGGGCGGGCCTGCCAGATGTTCCAGGGCCGGCCGAGGTCGACCATCAGGCCGATGATGACGGCCAGGTAGCCCAGGAACGCGGTCAGGATCGCCGGCCGCACGATGCCGTGGTAGCGCTCGCGGCCGAAGATGTAGACGGTGCCGGCGATGACGAAGCCGCCGGCGGCCAGGGCGACGCCGCCGATGACGTCGAAGCCGATCCACATGCCCCAGGGCGTCGCGTCGCTGAGGGCGGTCGTCAGCCCGAGGCCGCGGATGAAGCGCACGACGGCCACCACGGCGGCGACCCCGACCAGGAACCAGAGGACGGCCTTGGTCACGATCAGGCGGCTGTTCTGGGCGGGCGTCACGACGGCACCTCGTCGTCGTTCGGGCCGTCGTCCTCGGGCCCCGCGGCCGCCTTCTCCGCGGCGAGCCTGTGCCTCCGCCGCACCACCCAGTGGATGCCGGCCATGGCCGCGCCCACGGTGAGGAAGGTCGCGGGCACCGTGCTGAGGACCCGAGTGGCGAGCTCGGGCACGGCGCCCTCGGGCAGCTCGGCCGGCCACCCCGCGGCTTGGAGGTCGACGTCCGAGATGTAGAGCACCGACGTGCCTCCGACCTCGTGCTCGCCCCAGATGTGCTGGATGTACTTGTCCGGCTCGGCCTCGATGCGCCGGCGGGCCTCGGCCAGCAGCGCGTCACGCTCGCCGAAGATCGTGGCCTCGGTCGGGACAGCCGGAGGTGCAGGCGGGCTGGCTCATGCGGCCGGCGCTGATCTCCTCGTAGCAGAGGATGCACTTGCGGACCCGCGGCGTCGGCGAGTCCCACTCGTAGCGCGTCATGCGGAAGGGCAGGCCATCATGCAGTAGCGACACCCCATGCAGATGTCGGCGTCGTAGGCGACGGCCCCGGATTCGGTGGTGTACAGAGCCCCCACCGGACAGGCGGCGGCGCAGGCGGGGTCCAGGCAGTGCCGGCAGTGGACCCGAACGTAGCGCCCCTCGGTGCGGGCGATCGTCGTCCAGCGGGTCGAGCTGAGGTCGTTGGCCCCGCCCTGCCACGGCCAGGGCGCGTCGTCGTGGCCGGTTTCGTTGGCCTTCTTGCACGCGGCCACGCACTCCTCGCAGCCGATGCAGTGGGTCACGTCGGTCAGGATCGCGAACGAGGGGGTACCTGCGGAGCTCGTGGTCATACCGGCTCGTTCTCCTTGCCCAGGGCCATCGCCACATGGGCGCCGCTCTCGGCCGGGAAGTGCCAGGCCACCTCGCTCACCAGCTGGGTTGAAGGGGGCGAGGACGCAGTGGACGATCTTGGTGAGCGGGGTCAGGATCAGCGCCAGGTTGGCGACCAGCAGGTGGACCAGGAGCATCGCCCGGGGTGCGAGGGGGGACGACGTGGGGTGGGCCGACCAGTAGCCGCTGGCGGTGACCAGGAGGAGGAGGAAGAGGACGGCGACGTCCGCGCGGGCGGTGAGCTCGCGGCTCGTCCGGAGAAGGAGTCGGCCGAGGAGCAGCCCGGCGAGGCCGGCCAGGGCGGCGAGGGACAGCGCGTCGCTGACTGCCGGCCCCAGCGTGGGCCAGGGAATGGGCAGGTAGGGCTGCCAGAGCGTGACGTGGCCCACGTAGAAGAGCGGCACCAGCAGGATGCCGGCGTGGAAGGCGAGGGAGGCCGCCGTCTGGAAGGGCCGCCCGTGCTTCGCCGGGAGGAGTCCGCCCAGGGTCGCCGCGAGAACGGCTTTCAGGTCCAGGTCCTTGTCCGTGGAGCGCTGGTGGGACTGGCGGATCATCCACAGGGTGTTGACCAGGCGGTAGGCCAGCCCCAGGAGGCAGGCGGCGAGGGCGACGCGAAACAGCGGCCCCCGGGCCAGGGCAATCCAGGTGTCCATCAGGCGTCCCCCTTCAAAGCGCCCGCGGCCGCCTCGGCGCTCGCTCCAGACCGGTCGCCGTTCACCTTCATGAAGTCGGGCGCGTCGATCGCCCTGAGGATCAGGTCGTGCAGGCCGCAGACGCGCACGTCGAGGCCGTTGTCCTCGCAGACCTCGGCGACCTGCTTCTTGCAGTTCGCGCAGGGGGCCACGCAGATCGCGGCCCCGGTGGCGCGGATCTGGTCGGCCTTGGTCTTGCCGCCGACCGTCGTCCGGAACTTGCGGATCTCGTCGATGGAGACCGTCCCGCCGCCCCCGCCGCAGCAGTAGTTGTCCCGGCGGTTGGGGGTCATCTCCACGAAGTCGGCGCAGATGTGCTTGAGGATCTCCCGCGGTTGCTCGGTGATCCAGCCGCTGCGGGCGATGTTGCAGGGATCGTGGTAGGTGACCCGCTCCTGGATGACCCCGGCCTTGAGCTTCAGCTTCCCGGCCTTCCACTGGTCGTATGTGTACTCCATGATGTTCACGACCGGGGGGGGGTCTTTCCGCCGAAGGTGGGCACGAATACCTTGGCCGATCGCGAGGCGTGGCCGCACTCTCCGATGAGGATCTTCTGTCCCTTCAGGCGCCGGAGCTCGTCCACCTCGGCGGAGACGATGCGGCCCAGAAGGCGGTCGCTGTAGAAGAGGCCGTAGTTGATCCCGTCGAAGTTGTGGGTGCCGATGGTCCAGGAGCCCCCGGTGGCCTTCATCACCGCCGCGTTTCCCATCAGGGTGTCGGGCTCGAGCAGGTAGTCGCTCACCGCGGGGAAGAAGACGTACTCGGCTCCCTCGACGTCCACCGGGAACTCGATCTTCAACCCGTGCTCGTCGGCGCAGTCCTCCTCGAGGAACTCGCAGGTGTCCTTCATGGCCGCGGCGGGGATGGCGGAGGTGTTGTGGGTCTGGCCTTCGAGCTGCTCGCGGGTGGCCACGACCAGGGCCTTGGGCGTGATGCCGACCTCGGCCAGGATCCAGCGCCCGAGGCGGGTGATCAAGGCCGTGGTCGATCCCCACCGGGCACTCCTTCTTGCAGCGCCGGCACGCCGTGCACCGGTAGAACTCCTCCGCCATCCGGTTGATGTGCTCCTCGGTGAGGACGAAGGGGTGGCCGAGGCGCGCGCTCAGGTTGCCCCGGAGCGTGAAGTACCGCCGGTAGACGTCGAGGAGGAGCGCCGAGCGGTCGCACGGGATGTCGCGACGGTCGCCGCTCGCCTGGTAGACCGGGCAGGTGACCGCGCAGCGGCTGCACCGAAGGCTCATGCGGGAGGCCGCGTCGAGGAGGGGCGCGTAGTTGGAGTGGGAGAGGATGGCCGCGAACGCCTCGAGGAAGCGGCGGGGCAGCTCCCGCGTGTCCAGGTCCTCCACGTAGTAGGAGCATTCGATCGCCATGGTCGCGGTGTCTCCTTGCATGTCCGTCACACCGTTGTGCGCCGGACCCCCGACGTCCGCCGCATCGTTATGCGGCGGACCCGTTGTTGAGGAAACAGTGGCGAGCATCGTGCCGTTCTTCTGCTCGCAGTGTTAAGCGTCACTTGATGAATAACTTAACTCCGTCTTCCTGGCTTTTCTCTCCCCTCCAATGGCATCACAGGCCGCCTCATCCGCGAGACAGATGTCACGTGACATGTTCCACGATCGAGACAATCTGGGCGTACAATGGGGCAAGAGCTCACGCGATGCCCAGCCACCTCGATCCCCGAATCGGCTCGATCATCTTCGACAACATCCCGGACGGGATCTTCACCGTCGACCAGCAGGGCACGATCACCTCGTTCAACCGGGCCGCCGAGCGGATCACCGGCTGGACCCGGGCCGAGGTGATCGGCACCCGTTGTGCCCGGGTGTTCCGAGCCACCCACTGCGAGCACTCGTGCTTCCTGCGAAAGAGCATCGACCGGGGCGAGGAGCACCGCGACGAGGAGGTGACGATCCGAACCCGGGACGGCCGCGAGGTCCTGGTGTCGGTCAGCACCGCCAACCTGGAGGACCGGGAGGGGCGTGTGGTCGGCGGGGTGGAGATGTTCCGCGACCTCTCCATGCTGGCGGAGCTGCGCCGCCAGATCCACGGCAGCTACACCAGCGACGACATCGTCACCAAGAGCCCGGGGATGCAGGGGGTCCGCGAGCTGGTGCGCCTCGTGGCGCGCTCCAGCAGCACCGCCCTCGTCGAGGGCGAGCAGGGCACCGGGAAGGAGCTGGTGGCCCGGGCCATCCACAACCTGGGCGCGCGCCGGGACAAGCCCTTCGTGGCGGTGAACTGCGGGGCCCTGCCCGACAGCCTGGCGGAGTCGGAGCTGTTCGGGTACCGGAAGGGCGCCTTCACCGACGCGAGCCGCGACAAGCCGGGCCGTTTCGCCCTCGCCGAGGGAGGGACGCTCTTCCTCGACGAGATCGGCGAGATCTCACCGGCCATGCAGGTCAAGCTCCTGCGTGTCCTGCAGGAGCGGGAGTACACGCCGCTCGGGGCCGTGCGTTCCGAGAAGGCGGACGTCCGGATACTCGCCGCCACCAACAAGGACCTGGCCGCCGAGGTGGGGCACGGGCGATTCCGCCAGGACCTCTTCTTCCGACTCAACGTCATCCGGGTCAGCCTGCCCCCGCTGCGGGCCCGGATCGAGGACGTTCCGCTGCTGGTGGAGCACTTCATCAAGAAGTTCAACGCCACCCAGGGCCGGCGCATGAGCGGCGTCAGCGAGCGGGCGCTGGCGGCCCTGATGCGCTACGACTACCCCGGCAACGTGCGCGAGTTGGAGAACGCGATCGAGCACGCCTTTGTGGTCTGCGGAGGCAGCGTGATCGAGCGCGAGGACCTGCCCCCGCACGTCCTCGGGCAGCTGCTCGCTCCGGCGGCGGCGCCCGACGTCCGAGAGCGACTCGCTCAAGCCGCTCCAGGGGGCCGAGGTGATCGCCATCCGCGAGGCCCTCGATCGCCACCGCGGCAACCGCACCCGCGCGGCCGAGGACCTGGGTGTCTCGCGCAACACCCTCTGGCGCAAGATGAAGCGCTACGGGATCGAGTAGCCAGACTCGTTCCGAGGAGCCCTTTCGTGGACGCGCGACGAGGAATCCACCACTACCGACGGTGAGCGTTTCCTCGCCCGACGCCCCAGACGACCGGGCTCGGAATGACTCGGGGGGACGGTGACGGTGGAACCCCTCCGCGCGGCAGCCCCCGGCGGTCTGATACCATCCCTGAGCTCCCGGCACACGAAGCACGGAGCCGCGTTTCCAGGAGAGCCGATGACCGACCTCGAGGACGCCGTCAGACCCGAGCCGCCGACCGCCTACCGCTGGCTGGTGCTGGTCGTCATCAGCCTGGCAATGTTCGCGAACTACTACGTCTACGACTCGATCGCCCCGATCGCCGACATCCTGAAGTCCGACCTCGGCTTCACCGACGCGAACATCGGCTCGCTGTACTCGTTCTACAGCATCGCCGCGGTCATCGTTCTGCTCGTCGGCGGGGTCATCATCGACCGCTTCGGGACGGCGAAGTCGACGATCCTCTTCGCCGCGATCTGCACGGTGGCCGGGATCGTCAACGCGGTGTCCTCCGACCTGAACGTGATGCTGACGGCGCGCTTCCTCCTCGGCCTCGGCTCCGAGCCGCTGATCGTGGCCATCACCACCGCGCTGGCGAAGTGGTTCAAGGGCAAGGAGCTCAGCTTCGCCTTCGGGCTCAACCTCACGATCGCCCGCCTCGGCTCGGTGGGGGCCGACTGGTCGCCGACCTGGGCCGGATTCGCCTACGACGGGTGGCAGGGCCCCCTGATCGTGGCGGCGGTGATTGGCCTCCTGGTCCTGGGCGCGGCACTGGCCTACGGAGCCCTCGAGAAGGTCGCCTCCCGCCGATACGGCCTCGGGAAGGCCGGGGAGACCGACAAGCTCGTGCTGTCGGACCTGTTCCGATTCAGCCGCTCGTTCTGGTTCGTGGTTCTGCTGTGCGTGACCTTCTACTCGGCGATGTTTCCCTTCCGGTCGTTCTCCATCAAGTTCTTCATAGAGTCCTGGGAGTTCACCAGGGAGGTGGCGGGCCGCTACAACAGCATGCTGCCCTTCGCGGCCATGATCGCCACCCCACTGTTCGGGCTATGGGTCGACAAGGTCGGAAAGCGGGCCCTGTTCATGGTGTTCGGATCGTTCCTGCTGATGCCCGTGTTCCTGATGATGGCCTACCACCTCACGCCGCTGTGGGTGCCGATGATCATGATGGGGGTGGCGTTCTCCCTGATCCCTGCGGTGATGTGGCCGTCGGTGGCCTACATCGTCGAGGAGCGTCGGCTGGGCACGGCCTACTCGGTCATGACCCTGATCCAGCAGATCGGGGTGGCCGGGATGAACTGGGTCGTCGGCCGGACCAACGATGCGTTCGGGGCGAGCGCCACGAACCCCATGGGCCACGCTCCCGGGATGTGGATCTTCTCGATCCTGGGGTTCCTGGCCCTGTTCTTTGCGATCATGCTGCGCCGCGAGGAGACCGGCCCCCACGCCCACGGCCTGGAGACGATCACCACATCGTCGCCGACAGGCTGAGCTGGACGTCCTTTCGGCCACCTAGGGACGGAGATGGAGAACCGCGACCGTCTCAGCGAGCAGATCCACCGGCTCGGGGACCTGCTCGGCGAGACGCTGATCGAGCAGGAGGGCCGTCCGCTCTTCGACCTCGTCGAGGAGGTCCGGGGCCTGGCCAAGGCGCACCGCGCGGGCGATGCCAAGTCGGGCGCGCGCCTCCTGGAGCGCATCGAGTCGCTGCCGCTCCCCGAGGCGCGGGGCGTCGTCGAAGGCCTTCTCCAGCTACTTCGCGCTGGTCAACCTCGCCGAGGAGCAGGAGCGCGTGCGCGTGCTTCGCCGCCGCGCCCACGAGGCCCGGGCCGAGGGGCGCCCGGTGGACGAGACGATGGAGGCGGCGCTCGTCGCCCTCCGCGACCAGGGGATGTCGGCCGAGGAGGCGCGCAGCCCTGGTCGGCGGCCTCTCCGTGGTGCCGGTCTTCACCGCGCACCCCACGGAGGCCAAGCGGCGCACCGTTCTCCTGAAGCTCGCCGACGTGGCCGCGGCCCTCGACCGTTTCGACTCCGGGACGCTGACTCCCGAGGAGATCGAGCGGCGAGATCGAGTGGCTGCGCGAGCTGATCGTCTCGCTGTGGGAAACGGAGGAGACGCGGCACGCACGGCCCACGGTGCTCGACGAGGTCCGCGGCGGTCTGTACTACTTCGAGCGCACCCTCTTCGATCTCGTCCCCGAGATGGAGGCCCGTCTCCGCCACGCCCTCCGGAAGGTCTGGCCGGGAGAGGCCTTCGCGGTGCCCCACTTCCTCACGTTCGGAAGCTGGATCGGGGGGGACCGCGACGGCAACCCCTTCGTGACGCCCGCGGTCACCGAGGAGACGCTGCGCGAGCACCAGAAGACGGCGCTGCGTCTGTACCGCCGGGCATTCGAGCGGATGCACGGCCACCTGAGCGTGGCCGAGAAACGCGGGGTGAGCGCGGAGCTTCTCGCCAGCCTGGAGGAGGACGCCGCAGTCTTCCCGGAGGAGGCGAAGTACGCGGCCGCTCCACTATCCCCGCGAGCCCTACCGGCAGAAGATGACCTTCGTCTACCGCCGGCTGCAGGCGACGCTCGAGGCGGCGGCGCGGCCGTGGCGGGCCGACCATCGTCCCCGGCCCGGGCGCCTACCCTTCGGCGGGCGCGTTCCTGGACGACCTGCGCCTCGTCCAGGCGAGTCTGCGCGTCCACGCGCGGCCCTCGCCTGGCGGACGGGCCGGCTCGGGGCGCTCGTCACGCCAGGCGGAGGTGTTCGGCTTCCACCTGGCGACCCTCGACCTTCGCCAGACACGCCGATCGCCACACCGCGGCCCTCGACGAGATCCTCGGCCGTTACGGCATCGCCGAGGGGTACGCCGCCCTCGGCGAGGACGATCGCGCAGGCCGTGCTCACGCGCGGAGCTCGAGCGCGGACGGCCGCTCACCCCGGCGCATCTCGACTTCGGCGAGGAGACGAACGAGACGGTGGAGGTCTTCCGTCTCGTGCGCCGCGCCCACGAGCGGGTGGGGCCGGACGCGATCCAGACCTACATCATCAGCATGACCCGCGGGCCGAGCGATCTCCTGGCGGTGCTGCTGCTCGCCCGCGACGCCGGGGTCTCGGAGGGCCTCGACGTGGTGCCCCTCTTCGAGACCGCCGAGGATCTCCACCAGGCCCGGGAGACCCTGGAGTCGCCTGCTCGCCCACCCGGCCTACCAGGCCCACCTCGAGGGCCGCGGTCGGCAGCAGACGGTGATGGTCGGGTACAGCGACTCGAACAAGCACGACGGCTACGTCACCGCCAACTGGGAGCTACACCTCGCCCAACGGGCTCTCTCTGCGCTGTGCCGGCAGAACGGCGTGGCGCTGACGCTCTTCCACGGTCGCGGCGGGACGGTGGGGCGCGGCGGGGGACCGGCCAACCGCGCGGTGCTCGCCCAGCCGCCGGAGTCGGTCGGGGGTCGGCTGCGCCTCACCGAGCAGGGCGAGACGGTGACCACCCGCTACGCCAACCCGCAGCTCGCGCGGCGTCACCTCGAGCAGCTGGCCCACGCCGTGCTCTTCACGAGCGGCAAGCGCACCGGGGCCCAGCCCCTCGCGCGGTGGCGCCTGGGAGCGAGGCGATGACCGCGCTCTCGCCCCTGGCGCAGCGGTCCTACCGGGGGCTCGTGGAGTCGCGCGAGCTCGTCGAGTACTTCCACCAGGCCACGCCGCTCGACGAGCTGGCCCGGCTCAACATTGGCAGCCGCCCCACACGGCGCAACGCGACCGCGGGGCTCGAGGGGCTGCGCGCCATCCCCTGGGTCTTCGCCTGGACGCAGAGCCGGGTCACGCTGCCCGGCTGGTTCGGCCTGGGGGCGGCCATCGAAGGCTGGGCCGGGGACGACCCCGGGCGCTGGGAGACCCTCGCGACCATGTACCGGGAGTGGGCCTTCTTCCGGACCCTCGTCGACAACAGCCAGGTCTCGCTGCGCAAGGCGGACATGCTGATCGCCGAGGTCTACGCCAGTCTGGCCGACCGGGCGGTTCGTGAAGCGGTCTTCCCGGTCGTCCGCGCCGAGCACGAGCGGACCGATTCGGGTGCTGCTGCGCCTCACCGGGCAGCAGGAGCTGCTCGATCACGCGCCCTGGCTGCAGGCGATCGATCCGCGTCCGCAACCCCTACATCGACCCCATGAACTACGTGCAGGTGGCGCTTGCTGCATCGACTGCGCGCGCAGCCGGATGCGACCGAAGGGGACGCCCTCCGCGAGGCGGTTCTGCTGTCCGTAAACGGAGTCGCTGCCGGGCTCAGGAACACCGGCTGAGCTGGCAGCTTGCTGAAAAAGCGGGTTCGCCGAACGCGAGTGCCCAGGATCTCCACTGATGACCCGGTCACTCGCGGCAAGGAAGGCTGCTCAGAGACCTGCTCTACCGCGTCAGCTTCACCTTGGAGCCCCAGCGGCACTCCATCCCCCCGGGATGGGTGTACGAGGACTCCGACGTGCCCGAGGCGGAATCGGCTCCGGCGAGCGTCAGGGTGAGCTCGTTCTTCGCCTCGCCGCCCTCGTCGTCGACCTTCGCCGAGTTCCTGACCACCAGCTCGTCACCGGACAGCGTCCCCTCGAAGGTGCACATGGACTTCGGGCTACACTTCCGACCGCTCGCGAACACCAGGGTGACCTTGTCCCCGTCCTGCGTCATGGTGATCTTGCCCGAGCCGCCCTTGCCCACGGGACACGGCCCCTTGCTCCAGCTGTCCGAGGCCTCGTAGGTCCAGTCTCCGCTGACGTCCGCCGCCGCGGCCAGGGCGGGGATGACGAGCAGGACGGTCGCGGCCACCACTGCGGGCCAGACCCTCGTCTGTCTCATGTCGACCTCCAATCGACGGCCATGCTGTGCCCGGCGTCCGGGATGGTCAAGAGGCGAGGCCATGAGACGAATGGCCCATGCACCGTCGAAGCGAGACAGCTACGTCGACGGGACTAGACCCCCCCCGGCCAGTTCTCCGCGGGGGCAGGAGGGGGCAGCTCGGGCGGTGGCTCCGGCTTTGGCTCCGCCTTCGGCTCCTGGCGCCGCCCTTCGTAGGGGAAGGTGATGCCCCGCAGTTGCAGCTTCAGCGTGTAGATGCTGTGGGCCATGAAGCGGTTGGAAAGCGTGACGCTTGCAACGGTGGCGACCATGAGGGGCAGGATGATCCGGTAGTCGTTCGTCATCTCGAAGAGGATCAGGATCGACGTCGTGGGCGCCTTGGCCGCGGCCGCGAAGAACGCGGCCATCCCGACCATGGCGTAGGCACCGGAACCGCCGGTCGCCTCCGGGAAGAGCGCGTGGACTCCGGTTCCGATAGGCCCCTCCGAGCATCGCCCCCATGAAGAGGCTGGGGGCGAAGACGCCGCCGGAGCCGCCGGAGCCGAGGGTGAAGATGTTGCCGAGCAGCTCCGCGAAGAAGAGGCCGATGAGGAGACCCCAGGAGAGCCGCACCCAGAGCGCGGCCTCCATGGCCGGGAAGCCGGCCCCGTAGACCTCCGGGAAGTACCGCAGCAGGACACCCACCATCAGGCCGCCCACCGCCGGCTTCAGCCACTCCGGGAACTGCCAGGCCTCGAACCAGTCCTCGGATCTGTAGAGGAGGCGTACGTAGAGGAGCGCGGCGAGGCCCGCGATGAGGCCAAGGCCGAAGTACAGGGGCAGCTCGGCCGGGCTCACCAGCTCGTAGGCGGGGGCCACGAAGGCCGGGTAGTTGCCCAGGTAGGCGCGGGCGACGAAGGTCGAGGTGAGCGACGTCAGCAGCACCAGGAGGAAGTCGCCGGCCAGCCTCCCCATGAGGACCTCCATGGAGAAGATGGCCCCCGCGATCGGGGCGTTGAAGGTGGCGGCGACACCCCCGGCGGCACCGCAGGCGACGAGGGTCCGGATGTGACGCGTGGGGAGCCGGGAGAGCTGCCCGATGGCGGACCCGATGGCGGACCCGATCTGGATCATCGGGCCCTCGCGCCCGGCCGTCCCGCCGAACCCGATGGTCGTCGCCGAGGCTGCGATCTTGACGAGCACCACCCGCGGGCGGATCCGGCCGCCGGCGGTGGCGAGGGCGGTCATGACCTCGGGGACGCCGTGGCCGCGGGCCTCGCGGGCGAAGTGGTAGATGATCGGGCCCACGATCAACCCGCCGAGGGCGGGCAGGAGCACGATGTCCGCGGGTCCGAAGACGAAGCCCAGGCCGGCGGCCACGCGATTGCGGGCGAAGTCGGTGACGGCGTGAAGGACCTTGATGAAGCCGACCGAGCCGAAGCCGGTCAGGACCCCGACCGCGATCGCGAGCACGATGAGCTGGTTCTCCTCCGGCAGGAAGCTCGAGCGCAACCGCAGGAGACGCGCGGCCCGCTTCTTGATCTCGGGGATCCAGTCGTCAGGCAGACGGAGGCGCCGCACGCTACTCCTCCGCGTCCTTCGGCAACACCGTCAGCCGGGCGACGCCGCCGCGGTGCACGGTCAGGACGGGCTCGTGGCGGCTCTTCCAGGGTTGGAGGAGCCGCCGCGCCTCGGGCCAGGACAGGGGCGTGCCGTCGACGGCCACGAGCACATCCCCGACCTCGAGGCCCGCGCCGCCCGCCCGGCTCTCCGCGGGCACGTGGAGGAGCCGGTAGCCGGGATCGGCGGTCCCGTCGAGGGCCGCTCCCCGCGCCCACTGCACGACCGCTCCGAGCAGCGGCAGCTCCCGCGGCGTCGCGCCGTCCGGGCGGCAGTCCCGTCCGGGCAGCTCGGTCCGTCGGACGATCCGTCGGCTCCCGCGCGCGAGCAGGAAGCGCACCCGGCTGCCGGGCTCCTGGCTGTCCCACGCCTCCGCGAACTCCTCCGGGGTGGAGACCTGCTTCGGGCCCAGCTGGAGGATCACGTCCCCCGGGACGAGGTCCGGCGGCGTCGGGAAGGCCCCGACGGACAGCCTCTCGATGACGACCCCTCTCTGCAGCCGCAGGACCTCGCGGACGCGATCGGGGAGGGGGGCGACCTCGATGGCCCGACACCCCGGGCTCGAGGCGAGGCGAGCGACGAGATTCCCCGCGGCCTCGGCCGAGATCACTCGCACACCGTCGGACGATCGGAGGGCCACGCCGGCGAAGCGAGCGTCGAGGTCGACGACGGCGGCCACGTCCAGAGTTCCAGGAAACGGGATGGCCACGTCCAGTAGACGCGCGCCCGGCGACGGCGTGGAGGCGAGGTGACCGGGGATGACCTGCAGCCCGTGCTCCTCGTCCATGGTGACCGCGGCGAGCCAGGCCCCCGCGTGCAACGCGTCCGCGGTGGGAAGGGGATCAGCCCCGACCCCGGCGGCGAGTCGGAAGAGGGCCGCGCCCTCCCATCCGTCGACGGCCACGAGCTGCCCCTCCGGCGCCTCGCCTGGGGCGACCGTCGCCGCGTCGGCCGCCGCAATCGAGCTGAGGGCGTAGCCCCGGCTCACCCGGACCCCGGCCAGCTGCGCCTCACCCAGGCTCACCAGGAGCTGGTGAGTGCGTTCACCAAGCTGCAGCCAGTAGTCGGAGAAGTAGGTGAGCGGGATCTTCTCGAGATCCGGACGAAAGGGTGTGGAGGTCGTGGCGGGCACCGGCGTGGGCGTGGGCTGTTCGGGATCGTCAGCGCTCTCGCGATGGAGAAAGCCCTGGGCCAGGACGGCCGCGACCACGAGCACCACCAGGCTCGGGACCAGAAGGCCGCGTTCATGGAGTCGGCGGATCGCAGAGGATCCAGGCAGTCGCACGGCCATTGCCTGATCTTATCTCAACGGGTGCGCCCGGCTGGAGTTGGCCGGATCGGGGGGAGCAACGCGATCAACCGGCGGGGCTCTCACCCATGGCCGAGCGGTCGGCGAAGACGAGCCGCTCTCCCCGGGGGTGCACGCGCTGGGCGGGCAGGACCTCCCCGCCCGGGAGGCCGAGGAGACGGCCGAGCGCCTCGGCCTTGCTGCGACCGGAGACGAGGAACAGCACGACCTCGGCGCCGTTGAGCGCGGGCAGGGTGAGGGTCACACGTGGACGCGGGGGGTCTCCGCCCTCCGCGACCTCGGTCCAGCGCTCGCGCTCGGCGAGTGCGTCGGAGCCCGGAAAGAGGGACGCGGTGTGACCGTCCGCGCCCAGCCCGAGGAGGGCGAGGTCGAAGCGGGGCCACGCCTCTCCGGAAAAACTGGAGCGGAGCTCGGTTTCGTAGAGGATGGCCGCGCGTCGCGCGTCCTCGCTCTCGCCCCGGACGCGATGGACGTTTTCTGCGGGCACCGCCAGCCGCTGGAGCCCGAGCTTCCAGCCCACTCCGTAGTTGCTGGCGGGGTCCTCCGGCGGCACCGCGCGCTCGTCGCCCCAGAACAGGTGCGTGTGGTGCCAGAGGTCGGAGCGCGCCGAGCGCGCCGCCCCCAGGGTCTGGTAGAGCGCCATCGGGGTGTTGCCCCCGGCGAGGGCGAGGTTGAAGATGCCGCGCTCGCGCACGGCGTGGCGGCCACGGCGGAGGACCTCGCCCGCGGCGGCGCGCACCAGCGTCCGGGCGTCGGGAAAGACCCGAAGCCGGGGGGCGGTGGTGGGTCCCTTCACTCGATCGGGTTCCAATGGCGTCCTTCGCGGGCGAGCAGGGCGGTCGCCTCCTCGGGGCCCTGCGAGCCCGCCGGGTAGGTGGCGAGCGCGTCGTCGCGCTCGGCCTCCCAGGCATCGAGCACGGGCTGCACGACCCGCCAGCCTTCCTCCACGTTGTCGGCGCGCTGAAACAGCGTGGCGTCGCCGCGCATGGCGTCGCGGAGCAGTGTCTCATAGCCGGTGGCCGCCGTCTCCCCGAAGTACTCGGAGTAGCAGAAGTCCATGTCGACGCGACCCAGCTTCATCTCGAGACCGGGCCGCTTCACCTCGAAGCGAAGCGCGATCCCCTCCCGCGGCTGCAGGCGCAGGACGAGCTGGTTGGAGGTCAGCCCGCTCACCGGGGTGTCCCGGAACAGCTGAAGCGGGGCGCGGCGGAAGCGCACGATGACCTCGCTCAGCCGGGCCCGCAGACGCTTCCCCGTCCTGAGGTAGAAAGGGACCCCGGCCCAGCGCCAGGAGTCGATCTTGAGGCGCAGCGCAGCATAGGTCTCGGTGCGCGAGGCCGGGTCGACGCTCGGTTCCTGGACGTAGCCCGACACATCCTGGCCGGGACCCAGACGCCCGGGACGATATTGTGCCCGCACCGCGGCCGCGGCAATCTGACCCGGGCTCCAGGTGGGAATGGAGCGCAGGACCTTGCCCTTCTCGTCGCGGACCGCGCCGGCATCGAGCGAGCTGGGCGGCTCCATCGCGATCAGCGTGAGCACCTGGAACAGGTGGTTGGGCACCATGTCGCGCAGCGCTCCGGCCCGGTCGTAGTAGTCCCCGCGGCCCTCGACCCCGAGGGTCTCGCTCACCGTGATCTGCACGCTATCGACATAGCGGCGATTCCAGATGGGCTCGAAGATGCCGTTGGCGAACCGGAACGCCAGGATGTTCTGGACCGTCTCCTTGCCGAGGTAGTGGTCGATGCGGAAGACCTGGTGCTCGCCGAAGACCTCCAGGAGATGCTGGTTCAGCTTCCGGGCCGAGGACAGATCCCGGCCGAACGGCTTCTCCACCACGAGGCGCCGGCGGCGCCCGTCCTCCTCGCGGGCCAGGCCGGCAGCCCCGAGCTGAGTCGCGACGTCCCCGAAGAAGCGGGGCGGGCAGGCCAGATAGAAGAGATCGCAGCCACCCGCGCCCGGCGCGGCGTGCACCTCGGACAGCGTCTTCGCAAGACGCTCAAAGGCCTCCGGGTCGTCGAAGCTCCCGCGCACCCAGCGCACGCGGGGACGAAGCGCGGCCCAGAGCCCGGGGTCGAGGTGCCCGCGGGCGTACTCCTTCACCGCGGCGTCGAGCCTCTGGCGGTAGCTCTCGTCGTCGAGATCGGTCCGGCCGTAGCCGACGAGGGCGAACCGCTCGGGGAGCCGACCCTCGGCGGCGAGGTTCAGAAGCGCCGGCAGCAGCAGACGCCGGGTGAGGTCGCCGGCGCCGCCGAACACCACGAGGACGCAGCCCGCGTTCCTGTGTTCGGCCTCCGTCACCGGCCACTCCGGCTCTGCATGCTCGCTCCTCTCATCGCTCGCCCGGACGCACGGGTCTGACCGCCATCGTACCGTGTCGCGGTGCGCGCCCCCAATCGTTCAATGACCCCCCACCCTGGTCATTCAATGACCCCCCACCCTATCCCTCCCCACGTAGGGGAGGGGAAGGCTAGCTCCCAGGGTCCCTGTCTCTCCCGCGGAAAGGGAGAGACAGGGACTGAGTCCAACGCGCTCTGGAAGCCCCATCTACACAGACTCCCCTTCTTATCCCTCCCCGCGTAGGGGCTCGGGGGACGCGAAGTCGAGCCTGCGAGACGAGCGTCGACCTCGAGTGTAGGTTGCGACGCGCGAGCGTCGCATCCGGCATGCCCAAGGGATCCGCGAAGTCGAGCCTGCGAGACGAGCGTCGACCCCGAGTGTAGGTTGCGACGCGCGAGCGTCGCCTCCGACAGGCCGGGAAGGCTTGAGATAGGCCTCGGACACCCGCGTGTCCTCAGGGAAAGGACACGCGGGCGACTCTGGGCCTGATGGCCAGTCCTCCTTGCTATCTCGACCTGTTTGCCCAAAGACGCGCTCGGAGTAGGGTAGGGGGCGTCAGCAGTGGAGGCGTCGATTCGCAGGGGGTGTGGGATGACCGTAAGGCAGGTGGCGGCTCTCTTCGTGGCGCTGGCGGTGGCTGGCCTGGTGACCTGCAGCGGGAAGCCGCCGGAGCGGCGGCTGAGCCGTGCCGCGCTCGAGGACAAGGTGCGGGGCGGTTGGGCCGGTCAGATGATCGGCGTCGCCTTCGGGGCACCCACCGAGTTCAAGTCCAACGGGAAGATCATCGACGGCGAGCTGGAGTGGACTCCGGAGATGATCACCGAGACCATCGACCAGGACGACCTCTACGTGGAGATGACCTTTGCCGAGGTGATGGACAGCGTCGGCCTCGACGCCACCACCGAGCAGTACGGCGATATGTTCCGTGACTCCGAGTACCGCCTGTGGCACGCGAACGCGGGCGCCCGCCGGAACCTCAACCGGGGGATCAAGGCGCCGATGTCCGGCCATCCGAAGTACAACATCCACGCCAACGACATCGACTTCCAGATCGAGGCGGACTTCATCGGGCTCATGACGCCTGGCCTGCCCCAGGAGGCGAACAAGTACGCCGACCGCGTGGGCCGGGTGATGAACTACGGAGACGGGCTCTACGGCGGGATGTTCGTGAGCGGGATGTACGCTGCCGCCTTCTTCGAGAGCGACCCGCGCAAGGTCGTGGAGGAAGGGTTGAAGTCGATCCCGGCGGAGAGCGGATACGCGCCAGGTCATCACCGACGTCCTGGCCTGGCACACGGAGCACCCGAACGACTGGAAGACGACGTGGACCCTCCTCGAGGAGAAGTGGGACGGGGACGACATGTGCTCCGGACGGGGCGTTGGCGCCGTTCAACATCGACGCCCGACTCAACGGGGCCTACATCGCTCTCGGGCTGCTGTACGGCGAGGGGGACTTCGCGAAGACCCTCGAGATCTCGACCCGCTCCGGCCAGGACTCCGACTGCAACCCCTCGAGCGCGGCCGGCGTGCTGGGAGTGATGGTGGGGTACGAGGCGATCCCCGACCAGTTCAAGTCGGGCATCCCCGCGATCGAGAACGAGAAGTTCTCGTACACGCGGTACTCGTTCAACGACATCGTGGCCTCGACCCTGGCCCGGGCGGAGACGATCATCGAGAGCGCCGGGGGGCAGGTGACGGACACCGAGGTCGTGATCCCCTGCAGCCGCCGGCCGCGCCGCCGCTCGAGCAGTGGGACGCCGACCCACCGATCGCCCGCCTGGGGCCCGACGACCCGGCCTGGGAGTGGAAAGGCTCCTGGACGGACGGAGACCTTCGAGAGCCGGTGGTCCGAGTGGAAGGCACGGCAGACCACGGAGACGGGTGCCGAGGCCGAGCTCACCTTCGAGGGCACGGGTGTCGCCGTCATCGGCAGCATGACGCAGGAGGGCGGCCGGGCCGACGTGTTCCTCGATGGAGAGAAGTCCGACCACGTCCTGGACGCCTGGATCCCCGAGCGGACGTACGACAACGACTACTGGCACGTGACCGGACTGCGAGCCGGGTGAGCACACGCGTCCGGATCGTGGTGCGGGACGACGCCGACGAGCGGTCGAACGGAAGGACGGTCCAGATTCAAGCCGCCATCGTGTACGGCAAGAAGGTGCAGTAGGCACACCGGGCACGGGGCCGAGACATTCCTTCTGGTCTCCACACGAGCACGGGCCTCGGCGTGCGCCTCACGACGCGCGACTCCGTCCGCCTGGCTAGACGTCACCACGAGGTGATCAGCGCTTCGGAAGGAGTCCTCCGAGGGCCCAGCCGAGGGCGGCGACGATCCCGGCACCGATCGAGTTGCCGATGAGGCCGCCGATGCGGACGCCAAGGGCCTTCGCGAAGGGCAGGGCCTCTGGTGCGTTCAGGGCGGTCGGGTGGTTGTAGTAGGTGTCCAGACCCAACGCGTACGACAGGACGGTCAAGAGCAGGATCAGCACCTGGGCCGCCAGCCCCATCACGACCCCGAGCAGGGCGGCCTGGACGAGCCGGTAGTCGAGCCAGCGACGAGAGAAGGCACCGTAGAAGAGGCACGCGTAGGTCGTGAGGATGACGATGCTGAAGACGTGGTGCCCCCGCTCGTAGGGGACGTCGAACGTGCCCATCAGCCAGCGTCCCGTGGCGACCACCACCAGCAGGACGAGGAACAGCCGGGCCACCTTGAGTGTCTCCGCCATACGGTCCTCTCTTTCCCGGGGTCGGGCCGTCTGACCCGTGGCTCCAAGTGTATATTCGAAGGACGTGTCCGGCCAGAGCAGCGTGCGTCCAGAGGAGCGGCAGGGTGTCGTTCTCGCTTTTGCGACCCTGCTGGGGATGCTCGCGTCCTACGCCCTCCTCGAGACCGCGCGCGACGCCCTGTTCCTCGCTCGTCTGTCTCCCACTGAGCTCCCCTGGGTCTACCTCGTGATGGCGGCGGTCGCGGTCGGGCTGGCCGAGCTGCAGGGCAAAGGGCTGGGGGTGTCTCGGCCCCTGCGGCTGTCCGTGACCCTCGCCTTCGGGGCGGCGGTGACGATGGGGTTCTTCTTCCTCCGCCCGGCCGGCAACCCCTGGCTCCTCCGAGCCTTCTACGTCTGGGCGGGGGCCATCGTCACTCTCGTGGGTGTCCAGTTCTGGATCCTTCTCGGCGATGTCTACACGATCACCCAGGCGAAGCGCCTGTACCGCCCGATTGGCACCGGCAGCCTCACGGGCGCGGCCCTCGGCGCCGGACTCGCCCGCGTGACGAGCAACTCGCTTCCGCCGGAGGCGCTCATCGCGCTCGGGGCGGCAGTGATGGCAGTGACCGCCGGTCTCGCGTTCTTCCTTGGACGTCAGGTCCGGGCGGAGGGTGACGCGCCGGCGCCGGCACGATGGCGTCTCGGCGACCTGCGGACCTTCCTCGAGCGCGAGCCGTACGTCACGCGGCTGGCGGGGCTGGTGCTCGTGGTCTCTGTCGCGGTCACGCTCGCCGACTTCGTCTTCAAGAGCGAGGTGGCCCGTCACGTGGCGCCGGAGGATCTGGCGCGATTCTTCGCCACGTTCTACGGGGCCTTGAGCGTGCTCGCCCTGGTCGTCCAGGTCGGGCTCATGGGTTGGATCCTCCGGGCCCTGGACGTGCATCGGGCCCTCTGGGCCCTGCCCCTGCTCATGCTCGGGGGGGCGGGCGGGGTCGTGATCGGCGGTGGGCTCGTGGCCGCCCTCCTTCTGAAGGGTGCGGACGGGGCCCTGCGACCGTCGCTCAACCGCACGAGCACGGAGCTCCTCTTCCTGCCCATCCCCGATCGCCTGCGCTCGCGGGTGAAGCCCGCGATCGACGTGATCGGGCAGAGGGGCGGGCAGGCGGTGGCCTCGCTCTTCATCCTGTCGCAGCTGGCCCTGGGGCGCGGCGACACCATACTCGCGGTCTTCGTCGCGGTGCTCTGCGTGGCCTGGATCGCCGCGGTCGCCGAGCTGCGGCCGCACTACGTGGAGATGTTCCGCCGTGCCCTGCGCGAGGGCCTGATCGAGGCGCGGGGGGGGCTTCCCGAGCTCGATCTCGTGTCGCTCGAGACCCTCTTCGCCTCGCTCAACAGCCGCGACGACGCCGAGGTGATCGCCGCCCTCGACCTGCTGCACGCGGAGGGTCGGACCCACCTGGTCCCGGCGCTGATCCTCTACCATCCGATCCCCCCGGTCGTTCTCCGGGCCCTGGATCTGTTCGAGGAGGCCGGCCGTTCCGACTACCTGCCGGTGGCCGACCGGCTGCTCGACCACGCCGACGCCGAGGTCCGAGCGGCGGCGTTGCGGGTGCGAGCGAGCGCCGAGCCCGACGAGGAGCGGCTGCGACAGGCCGTCGGCGATCCGAGCGCGCTCGTGCGGGCCACTGCGCTGGCCGGCCTTCTCGCCCAGACTTCTTCCGAGGACGAAGCGCGACCGCTGCTCGAGGTCATCCTGAGCGAGCGCACGCCTGAGGCCCGACGCGCTCTCGCGCGAGCCATCCAGCAGAAGCCGGTGCCCGCCTTCGTCCCCCTCCTCAATGCCCTGACCACCGATTTCCAGGACGAGGTTCAGGTGGCCGTGGCCCGATCGATCAGGGTGCTCCAGGACGAGGCCTTCCTCCCGACGCTGCTCGAGCAGCTGCGCCGAGAGTCGGTGCGCTCCGAGGCTCGACGGAGCTTTCGGGAGTTCGGGCCGACGGGGCTCGAGTTCCTGGAGCGAGCGCTGGAGGACGCGACCCTGCCCCAGGAGCTGCGACGCCACATTCCGCGGGCGATCGCCGGCTTCCCGGCCGCTGACGCGGTCGGGGTGCTGCAGCGCCACCTCTTGAGCGAAAGCGACGGGATGGTGCGCTACCGGATCCACCGCGCGCTCGGCCGGGTCGCGACACGCCATCCTGAGGTCGGCCTCGACGACGCCCTGCTGACGACCGCGGCCGGCCGGACCGTGGAGGCGATCTGTCGTCTCGCCCACTGGCGTTCCGTTCTGGAGGAGGGGGCAAAGGCGGAGCCGGGCCGGGTCACCCCCGGTCACCAGATGCTGGTGGCGCTTCTCCGAGACAAGGCCGACAACGCCGAGGAGCGTCTCTTCCGCCTCCTGGATCTGATCCACCGCGGGGAGAACTTCCGGCGGATCTACCGGGGATTGAGGAACCCCGACCGGAGGGTGCAGGCGAGCAGCCGCGAGCTTCTCGAGAACGTCCTCCGGGCTCCCCTCAAGGCGGCGGTCCTCGCGATCGTCGACGGCACCTCGGCGCCGGGCGGACGCGAGGCGACCGAGGCGTTCTACGAGCCGGGTGCCCTCGACTACGAGGACCTCATCACCCGGTTCGTGGAGCAGCCGGGCGAGACCCTGCGGAGCCTGGCCGTCTTCCACGTGGGCGAGCTGGGCCTGCGGGGCCTGCGCGACCGCATCGTGGAGCTCAGGTCGCAGGAGACGTCGCTGTTCGTGGGGCAGATGTTCAACCGCACCCTGCGGGCTCTGGAGGACTCGGGAGAGGGCGGCCGTGCGAGCTGAGGACCGTTACGTGGGCCGCATGGAGCGGCTGCTCCACCTGCGGACGCTGCCCATCCTCGGCACGCTGCGCCCGGAGGACCTGGGACTCGTCGCCGAGCAGACGCACACGCGTTTCTTTCGGAAAGGTGAGCGCCTCCTGCGTCAGGGCGAGTCCATCGGCGCCGTCCATATCGTCGTCGAAGGGCAAGTCCTCCTCCGGCGGGGCGAGCAGTCCCTCGGTCGCGCCACTCCGGGAGCGGGCGTTGGCGGCCTCGGCTTCCTCGCCCGCGACGAGAAAGGGATCGATGCCCTGGCCGAGACCGACGTGATCGTCCTGGAGCTCGACGGCGACACGCTCGATGAGATCCTGGAGGACCGCTTCTCGATACTGCAACACGTCCTCAGGGAGACGTCGCATGGGCTGATCAGCCTGTGGCACGAGGCACCTCGGGAGTGCCTCGCCGCGCAGGTTCCCATGCGGGCGCCGGGCTTCGAGGGTGACCTCGACCTCGTGGAGCGGATGCTCTTCTTGCGCGAGAGCCTTCCGTTCATTCGCTCGAGCGCCTCGGCCCTCGCCGATCTCGCGCGCAACCTGGTTGAGCTGCAGTTCTCGCCGGGCACCGTCCTGTGGCGGCGCGGGGAACCGGGGCGCCAGGTCCAGCTCCTCGTGCGAGGGCGGGTGTCCTGCTCGGCCCCGATCCCGGATTTCAGCCTGCGGCCGGTGCCGGGCTTTCCGCTGGGCGGCCTGGACGCGGTGGCCGGCGGCACCAGGTGGTACGACGCGGTATGCGAGGGACCGGTCGTGACGTTGAGCGGCGACGTCGAGATCCTCTTCGACCTCTTCGAGGACAACTCGGACGTCGCCCTGGCCTACCTGGCCCAGATCGCCCGGGTCCACCTCGGCGCTCTCGAGCGGATTGCCGCCAGCGGCCGGAGGGCCCCGTTGCTCCCGTTCTTCGGCGGCAACCTGGAGTAGTGACTCAGGGAGAGACCACGCGGCTCAGCTCCATCGGCGACTCGGTGGCGGGGTCGAAGGCCCGCAGCCGGAAACGGTACTCGTACGGGGCGGCCGCCAGCCGGTACTCCTCGTGGGGCAGCGCGCCCCAGCTGTCGTCGCCGCCGAGACCGCGCTGCTGCCAGTCGAGGTTGAGGTAGATCTCGTCCCGGCGCGTCAGCTGGTGCCGGTAGAGCGCCTGGTCGAGGTCTTCGGCGGCGTAGTGCAGCGCGTTCACGCCGAGGACAGGGTCACCCACGGCCAGCAGCCCGAGACCCTCGTCGCTGGTGAGCGCCGCCCAGCGCACCTCCACCTTGTTACCCGTCTCCTGGGGCTGCGAGTAGTCGAAGTAGTTGGCGTCGACGCTCGTGCGGTAGACGCCGACGGGCAAGTCCCGTCGGTCGACATAGGTCTCCTCCGGACCCGGGCCATACCACTCGAGATGCTCGAAGCCCGGCCGGATGCGGGCCTGCATCCCGAAGCGGGGCAGCTCGGGCAGCGGCGTCTCGCCCGGCTCGAACGAGGCCTCGACAACGATGTCGCCGGATCCGTAGACGGTGTATGTGAGGTCGCAGGAGGCCCCCACCGACGAGAGGTCGGCGCCGACGTGGATCCGCACGACGCCCCTTGCCGGCGTCTCGGTGCGGAAGCTCCTCACCGTCAGGAAGCGGTGAGTGTCGCGCCACACGCCGGAGCTCTGCGTCATCTCGTTCCCGCGGTCGTTGTCGATCGGCGCTCGCCAGAAGTAGGGGTGTAGCGGTCCGGCCAGGATCTCGACGCCCCCACGCTCCAGCGAGCTCAGAAGCCCGTTGGTGGGGTCGAAGCCCGCGGAGAAGTCGGGGCCGCGGACCTCGACTGCGCTCGGGCCCCCGACCACCTCGAGGTCGGGCAGGCTCCCGGCGGGGAGCCTCTCCGGAGGGGCCTTGATCGGCAGAGCGAGCTGCTCGCGGGCGAGGACGTGCCCGGTGTGCGCCCACGAGGTGTCGGCCTTGAGGAGGAAGACCAGGTCGAGCCAGTACTCCACGCCCGGGTCGGGGCTGATTGCGGGCAGGGCGAGCGCCACCTCGCCGCATGGAATGGGGGGCGATGTCGAGGATGCCGAGCGAGCCCTCGCCCAGCAGGCGGTCGTCGGCTCGGACCTCCCAGCGACCGACCGCGATCTCGTCGAGGTTGGTGAAGTCGTACTCGTTGTGGATGGCCAGAACGGACTCGAGCCCCGTTCGAGGGTGGGGGAGGGCGCCGGTCTCCGGTCGCTCCGCGGGGTCGCCGGTGGAGACCTCGTCCCGCAGGAGGTGGACCGGGGTCACGTGGATGTACTGCTGAGCCTTCCTGATCACGGCGAGGGCCGGGTGGGGCGTGCGGTCGGCGGAAACGACGCCATTCATGCAGAAGTTCTCGTCGGACGGCGTGCTGGCGGGGCCGAAGGCTCCTCCGTAGGCGAAGTAGAAGCCCCCGGGGGCCTCGCCAACCGTCTCGATGTCCGCTGCCTCCAACCAGAGGACGAGGCCGTCGCCGGCGCGGGCGTCGGGGTCGGCGACCTCCGCCTCCGACAGGGCCCGCGAGTAGACGCGGACCCGGCGAAAGCGCGTCGGGGTGAGATGGTCGAGGATCTCGGGGTCGCGCCCGACGTTGAGGGGGAAGTGACCCGGGCTCGGCCTTCCCGCCTTCTCCGCGCTCGCGACCAGACGGCCGTCGACGAAGAGACGGGCGCTCGTTCCATCGTAGGTCCCGGTGAGGCGGTGCCACTGACCGTACCAGCCCTCGGGGGCAGGGGCGCGCAGGACGAAGGGATCGGCCACGCCCTCGAGCGACAGCGAGAGTTGCAGCTCTTCGTCGTCCTGCTGCAGCGCGTAGCCGCGGCTGCCCTTCGAGACGAAGGGGTTGTGCTGTGCGTGCTTCGTCACGCCCTTGATCACAGGCACGGGCCGGAGCTCGGCCTCGAGGGTCAGCGCCTCGCCCAGGCTGAGCGAACCCGCTTCGGGCAGGACCACGTGCCCCTCTGCGCCCGTCTCCGGGTCGTTCTCGCCGACGAAGAGCCCTTCGAGTCCGGACGGGGACCGGTCCTTGACGATCTGTCGCGCGGGCACGGGCTGGCGGAGGCCCTGGTCGACGAAGTCCCAGATCGCGGCGCCTCGGGCGCGGCCGCCGGAGCGGAAGAGGTCCCAGTACTTGTCGAAGTTGCCGTTGCTGTTGCCCATGGCATGCGAGTACTCGCACTGTATGAGGGGTCGGGGATCGGGCTCCCTCGCCTCCGTCTCCATGTCCCACACCTTCTGGTACATGTGGCTCACGACGTCCACGTGGGCGCCCGACCGGGCCAGCTCGTAGTGGACCGGACGGGTCGGCTCGTTGTCGTGTACCCACTTCGAGGCGGCCACGAAGTTCACCCCGTCGCCGGCCTCGTTGCCGAGCGACCACACGATGATCGAGGGGTGGTTCTTGTAGGCCTCCACCATCCGTGCCACACGATCGACGTGCGCCGTCTCCCACTCCGGGTTGTTGCCGAGGGTCCGGGTCGGCTCGTAGCCCATGCCGTGGGATTCGATGTTGGCCTCGTTGATGACGTAGAGGCCGTACTCGTCGCACAGCTCGTACCACTCGCGGACGTTCGGGTAGTGCGAGGTGCGGACGAGGTTGAAGTTGTTCTGCTTCATGATCCGGATGTCCTGGATCATGCGGTCGCGGCTCATCACGTGCCCGGTCTCCGGGTCGTGCTCGTGTCGGTTGACGCCCCGGATCAGGATGGGCTGGCCGTTGACGAGGAGCTTGCCGTCCTCGATCTCCACCTCCCTGAAACCGACGCGCGAGGGCACGACACCGAGGACCCGGCCCGAGCCGTCCTCGAGGGTGAGGAGCAGCGTGTAGAGGTTCGGCTTCTCGTCCGACCACTTCCCCGGGTCCTCTACGAGGGCCTCGAGCACAACGGTCTTCACCGCCCCCGGTGCCGCTCGACCGCGGGTCATGAGCGTCAGCCCGCCCGCGCGGCCTTCCGCGTCGAGCAGGGCGGCGTGCAGGGAGAAGGCCTGCTCCTCGGAAGACGCGTTCCGCACGTCGACGCTCACGCCGAGCCGGGCGTCCTGATATTGGCCGTCGAGATCCGTCACCACCGCGACGTCGCGGATGTGAAGCGGTTCGACCGACCAGATCGCGACGTCGCGGTAGATCCCGGAGAGGCGCCAGAAGTCCTGGCACTCCAGGTACGAGCCGTCTGAGTACCGGTACACCTCCACCGCCAGCAGGTTCTCGCCGCCGCGGACGAAGTCGGTGATGTCGAACTCGGCCGGGGTCCGGCTCTCCTGGCTGTAGCCGACCTTTCTCCCGTTCACCCAGAGATAGAAGGCCGACGAGACCCCGTCGAACGTGATGAGCACGCGGCGTCCCCGCCACGCGGCGGGCAGCTCGAAGCGGTGGCGGTAGGAGCCGACCGAGTTCTGCTCGTGGGGGACCCGGGGAGGGGTACCGCGGCCCCACGCGTAGCCGATGTTGACGTAGATCGGCACCCCGTGACCCTCGATCTCCATGTTCGAAGGCACCGGGATCTCTCCCCAGCCGGAGTCGTCGAAGTCGGGCCGGTAGAAGTCGGCGGGCCGGGCCTCGGGGCGCGGCGACCACCGGTACTTCCAACGTCCGTTCAGCCGCCGGTACCACCGCGAGTCCCTCGGGTCGAGCGTGGCTGCCTTCGCCGCGTCCGGGTAGGGGATCACGAAGGCGTGAGGGGTCTCCTTGTTGATCCCGACGATCCGGGGGTTCTCCCAGTCCGGGGAGTCCTCGGCGGAGGCGGCGCGGACGAGGAGCGCGGCTCCGGCGAGGACGAAGAGGAGGCAGCGAACGACGAGGGCGCGTGTGGTCATGGCGTGGGCAGTCTACCCAGGCCTCGGCGAGGGTCAAACGGCATTGAAGCTGCGCGTCCGCCGAGCCACTTACGTGGGGAGGGACAGGGCAGGGGGGCGATCAAGAAGTACGACTGGCCAACAGGCCTGGGCTCGCCCGCGTGTCCCGTCCCTGGGGACACGCGGGTGTCCGTGGCCTGTCTCAAGGTGTTTCCCGGCCTGTCGGAGGCGACGCTGGCGCGTCGCAACTTACACTCGGGGTCGACGCGCGTCTCGCAAGCTCGACTGCGCGTCCCCCGAGCCCCCTACGTGGGGAGGGATGTAGGTGGCGAAGAAGGATCAGCTGCGGGCGCGGCACCGGCTGGGAAGTTTCTGCTGCGCCGCGGGCTGAGGGCTGGGGCGGGGGTGAAGAACTGGACGACGACACACCTGGCCTGGGTGCGGACGCTGCGCTTCGAGCAGCCGGCGCAGGAGGCGACGTTTGTGGATTACCTGCACGAGGTGGAGCACGCGGCGGCGAGGATCGAGCGGCTGGAGAGGGCGATCGCCCAGGCGGTGGAGAGTCTCTCGGAGGACAGAAGAGCCCTGGTGGCGGGGCTGCAGGCGCTGCGGGGGATCAAGCAGATCACGGCGGCGACGATCGTGGCGGAGCTGGGCGTGGTGTCCCGCTTCGAGCGGCCGAAGCTGCTGATGGGCTACAGCGGCATGGTCTCGAGCGAGGACTCTACGGGGAGCCGGATCCGGCGCTTTGGGATCACCAAGACGGGCAACGCCCACCTGAGGCGGGTCGCCGGCGAGGCGGCCTGGGCCTACCAGTACCGGAGGGAGGGGGGTCATTGAATGATCGAGGGGTCGAGATGGCTTGAATGAGCTCTATTCCGGCATTCAAGCCATTATCAGGGCTCAACGTTCCCCCGCAGGAGGTCGGTCCGGTGAACGTTCTGGATCACGGCTATTGCGTTCGCGGCCGCCTCGGCGACGGCGGGATCGGGGTCTTCGAGAAGTGGCCGCGCCACCGGCTCGGACACCCTCGCGGTGAACATGGGCAGCGCCTCGAGGCCGGCAATCCGCACCTCCGGGTCTCCGTGCTGGAGCAGTCCCAGCACCAGGGCCCACCCCTCATCGACGCGGAGAACGCCCCGGGCCAGGTGCTGGCGCAGGGGCAGGATCGCCGCCCGGCGGGCCACGGCGCTGCCTCCGGAGAGCGTGTCGCGGACGCAGGCCACCACCCTCTCGTCCTCTCCCTCCGCGAGGGCCACGCCCACGACCTGGCGCACGATCCGGCGGGGGTCGGAGAGGCGTCCGCACAGCGCGTCGATGCCGGAGGTCTGAAGCGCGGCCAGCGTCGAGGAGGCGTTGCGCACCAGACGGTGCGCCCGCATGGTGTCGGGGTCCTCGAGGGGCACGCGATCGAGGACCTCGGCGACGGTGTGCGGGCCCGAGAAGGCGGCGACGCAGGCCACGTCGCGTGCCTCGGGATTACCCGAGACCAGGCGCCCGAGATGGTCTCCGTACCCGTCGGCGCGGCAGCCGTTCGAGAACGGCTCGACGTCGATGAGATCGATCTCGGCTCGGACCGCCGTTTCCATGTACGGCGAGAGGGCGAGCCGGGCCGCCGGCTTGAACCAGGACTTGATTCCAACGACGAACGCCGCCGCCGCGACGGCGACGAGGGCGAGGCGTCCCCAGGGGAACCGGCGGACGGCGCCGGCGGCGAGGGGTACGGCCCGGACCGCGGCCGGGGCGTGGCGGCGCAGGGTCTCCCAGTACGAGGGAGCGTCCTCCTGGGTGGCGGCCAGGCTCTCCAGGCGCGGCCGGATGGTCTCGCGGGTCAACCCCCCGAACCCGCGGCGATGCAGGTCGCTCAGCAAGCCGTCCACGTCGGCGTCGCTCAGCGTCACGCGCTGGGTTGGCCCGACCGTGCCGCGCTGCCGGCTGACGAAGGTCTCGAGGAACGGACGGGCCGTCTCCTCCCAGCCCCCCGCCCCGGCCTCTTCCGGCTCCCAGTCCAGGTGCCACGCGTGGACATGGTCGTCGCCGACGGCGGCCAGGAGCATGTTGGCAAGCGGGGTCAGGGCGACGCTGTGGACCGCGGCAGGGTGGGTGACCACCCGCACCTCCTTGCCCCGGCGGAGATCCCAGAGCCGAACGGTGTGATCGCGTCCCGAGCTCACGAGGAACCGTCCGTCGGGCGTGAACACGACTCGCGAGATCTCTCCCTCGTGTCCCTCGAGCGTGCGCATCACCCGACGCGCTCTCGGATCCCACAGCCGCACCGTCCCGTCCTCGCCCCCCGAGGCCACCGAGCGCCCCGTCGGGTGCAGGGCCACCGCGGTGACGTTGCCCTCGTGACCCTCCAGGACGGTCAGTGCCTCTCCGGTCGCGGCCTCCCAGATGCGGACGGTGCCGTCCCAGCCCGCGCTTGCCAACGCCTGCCCGTCCGTGGCGAACCGGACCGCGGTGACCTGGGCCCCGTGCCCCTCGATCACGTGCCTCTCGGCGCCCTTCCTCAGGTCCCAGAGGCGAACGGTTCCGTCCCAGCTCGCGCTGACCACCTGGGTGCCGGCGGGCGAGACGTCGACGGCGGCCACGGTCTCTTCGTGACCCTCGAGCGTCCGGAGCAGCCGGCCGTCGGCGAGGTCCCACACCCGGACCGTCCGGTCACGGCCGCCGGACACCGCCCTCCGGCCGCCGCTCAGGTAGGCGACGCTCGTCACCGCGCCGTCGTGTCCGGACAGCGTGGCCAGCGTCTTTCGAGTGACGAGGTCCCAAACCCGAAGGGTGGCGTCGAGGCTGGCGGTGAGGGCTTGTCGGCCGTCGGGGGCGACGGCCACCGCCACCGCCGGCCCGCCGTGCCCGGAGAGGCGTCCCTCCTCCCAGGCCGACTGGAGGCCGCGACGCGGAAGCCGCGCGCAGAGCTCGTCCCAGACCTCCAGGGCCGGCCCCGAGCGCTCGTGCCCCGGGATGCCCCGAGCCGTCCGGGCAAGCGCGACCGCCAGGGGGAGGTCCCCGGCGGCGAGGGTGCGCCGCGCCTCGTCGATCCGCTCCTCGAATGACTCGGCCCGGGCCTCGACCTCGATGGCCGACGAGGGACGGCAGAGCACGGGTGGGGGGAGCTCCAGCGGCGCGGTGTCGAGGACGCTGACCGCCGTGCCGTGGGCCGCCCAGACACCGCCCTCGGGAGCGAAGGCCAGCGCGTGGATGGCGGCGTCGAGCTGCTGCCGCTCGGCGAGCCGCTCGCGGTCGGGATCCCAGGTGCGCACGCTGCGGTCGGCGGAGCCCGAAAGCAGCCGCCCGTCGCTCGGCGAGAGCGCGAGCGCGTGGACCGCCCCGGCGTGCGAGGTGTAGGCGCGGACGAGCTCCCGCGAGTTCAGGCCCCAGTCCCGCACGGTCCGGTCGTCGCCGGCGGAGACGACACGCGAGTCGGCCTCGCTCAAGACGACCGCGTTGACGCGCCCGTCGTGGCCGTGCAGCACCCCGAGAGGCCGGCCGTCCTCGACCGCCCAGAGGCGAACGGTCCCGTCACGGCTGGCCGAGGCGAGCCGCGTGGCCCCGGCCGCGACCGCGGTGACGGCGTCGTCATGGCCGCTCATCTCCATCACGCAGCGGCCCGACGCGGGATCCCAGAGACGGACGAGGCGGTCCGAGCCCCCGGAGGCGACGAGCCGGCCTCCCGGGAGGAGCGAGAGACAGGTGACGTGGCCGGGCTGACGGGTCCAGGCCTTGACCTGGTGCCCGGAGACCAGGTCCCAGACGCTGAGGGGGGCCTTCTCGGCGGCCACGACGAGGAAGCGTCCGTCGGGCAGCGCCGCCAGCGCGTGCACGGGTCCGTCGGGGATGGCGAGGGTCTTCAGGACAGTTCCGGTCGCAGCGTCCCACACCCGTGCCTCGCCCCCGTGAGCGCCGACGACGGTGTGGCCGTCGGCGGTGAGCGTGAGCGCGCTCACCGGCCCGCGCAGCCCGCGGAGCACCAGGCGCGGGTCTTTCACGGGTGCGGCCGCGGCCTCGACGTCGCGGGCGAGATCGCTGGTGCTCCCGAGCTGGGCCGACCGCGCGAAGGCGGCCTGGGCCTCCGCTGCCTCTCCGACCAGCAGCCGGATGCGCCCCCGAAGCTGGTGGGCACGAGCGGACGCAGAGTGAGAGACGGCCACCTCTTCCATTCGGCGGACGAACTCCCCGTCCGCGAGCTGCCCCCTGCTCCACGCGACGAGGCCGGCGTTGTAGGTGGCCTCCGGGTGCTGGGGCTCGGCCTCGAGGGCCCGCCGCCACAGCGTCCCGGCCTCCGCCACCCGGCCGAGGTCGACCAGCGAGAGGGCCCGGTTGTTCATCCCGTCGGCCGAGCCCCGTCCGCCGCGCGGCTCGCGGCGGGGATAGGTCCGGCCCGTGGTCCCCTCCCAGGCGGTCTTGAGCACCACCGCGGCCTCCGCCAGACTGCGCGGACGGTCCTCCGGTCGCTCGCGGAAGCACTGATCGAGGAGCTCGACCACGGGGTCGGGCATCGCCGACCGTTCGGAAGAGGTGAGGCCTCCGCGGCGGAACTCCTTCAGGACCTCGGGTGCGGCAAGCCCGTGCTCCCACGTGCGGCCTCCCAGGAACATCTCGAGGACGGAGAGCGCAAAGCTCCACAGATCGGAGCGGCGGGTGAGGGGATCACCGGCGGCCTGCTCGGGTGAGAGGTAGGCGGGCGTCCCGCCACCGCCCCCTTCGACGGTCATCGTGTGGCCGCCCCGGGCGTCCGGCGCCACCCGCGGTCCGCGCGCCTCGCGCCTTCGCGCGCGCGCCAGGCCGAAGTCCGTCACCTTGGCCGCACCGTCCGAGCCCAGCAGGATGTTGGCCGGCTTCACGTCGCGGTGCACGAGGCCCTGCTCGTGGGCGTAGTGTAGGCCCCAGGCGGCCTGCACCGCGATGTCCAGCATCGCCTCCACGGAGTCGAGTCGCCCCTCGCGGATGGCCTCGAGCAGGCTTCCTCCATCCGCCAGCTCGGCGAAGACGAGGGGCAGATCGAACGCGCGACGGACGTAGTGGCACGTGACGACGTGCGGGTGCAGACCCAGGTTGACCCAGGTCTCCGCCTCGTGCTCGAAGAGATCGGCACCGCCGACGGCCTCCAGGATGGCGGGCAGGGGGGCCTTCACCGCGAGGTCGAGTCCCCAGCCCCGGTGACGCACGCGGTACACGCGGCCCATGCCGCCCTGGCCGAGGACGCCCAGAACCTCGTAGAGCCCCAGGACCACCTCGCCCGGCTGCCAGTCCACCCCGGCGGCACGGCCGGCCGGCGACGGCCCCGCCGGCGAGGGGACCGCGGGCGCCGCGCTCTCACGGGCGGTGGGGGCCACGGCCCCGGACTCGGCCGCCGTGGGGGCGGCGGCCCCATCCTCGAGCGCGGTGGCCTGTACGGCGTCCACGCCTTCAAGGATCGTGGGGGCTTCGGGCTGCGCCGCTCGTGCGGCGCGGCTCTCGATGGACCTGGGCGACCGCGCGCCCTCGAGGACCGTGGGGGCCTCGGGGGGTGGCGCGGACGAGGCGGGAGGTGGGGGGGATGCCGGCACCTTGGACGCTGGCGGCGCGGGAGGCGCAGGCGGAGCGGGAGGTGAGGCCGCGGGGGAGGACGGCGCCGCCGGAGCCGGCGGTGCCGACACGGGTGGCGCCGGCCCCGGGGCAGGGGCAGTGAAGCGCGCTCCGCACTTGCTGCACCGGATCACCTTGCCGGCGAGGCTCGACGGAACCCGATCGGACCGGGCCCCGCAGCCACTGCAGTGACGCTCAGGAACTGCTCGCCGTCCATCCTAGTACCGTTCCAACTTGTTGCCCCGAATGGTGGCACGCGGTTGGCGAAGGAAGCTGGACCGACACTAGAGCACCGCCCGCAGCGCGGCCGCGAACTCCCCGGCGTCCGCATAGCGCTCGTCCGGGTCGTCCATGAGCGCGCGGTCGATCACGTCCGCGAGGTCGTCCGGCAGGAACGGGTCACGGTCGCGGATCGGGACGACCCCGCCGCGCAGGATCACGGCCAGGGGATCCGGCTTGGACTTGAAGTCGCGTGCGTACTCGGCGGTGAGGAGGAAGTACAGCGTTGCGGCCATGCTCCACACGTCGCTCACCGGCCGTACCTGGCGGAAGTTCGTGAGCTGCTCGCGCGGCATGAAGAAGAACGTGCCGGCGACGGCCCCGGTCGCGGTCATCCCCGAGAGCCCCGCCTGCGAGAAGCTCTTGGCGAGGCCGAAGTCGGCGAGCTTGGCCGTTCCGTCCTCCGCCAGCAGCACGTTGTCGGGCTTGATGTCGCGGTGGACGAAGCCGGCTTCGTGGGCGGCGGCGAGCCCCTCGAGCGCTCCCGAGGCGACACGCAGGACGGAGGGCAGGCCGAGCGCGGTTCCCTTCCTGCGCAGGAGCTCGTCGGCGTTGCCCCCGGAGCAGTACTCGAGGGCGAAGAAGAAGCGGCCCTCGTGCTTTCCGAAATCGAGGAGGGCCACGATGTTCGGGTGGCGGAGGGCGCGGGTGACCTCGATCTCCCGGAGGAAGATCTCCTGGGCCGCCTGGTCCACCTGCGAGTGCGGCAGCATGAGCTTCAAGGCAATCTGCCGGCCGTCGGCGCGGGCGCGAGCCAGGTAGACCGCGCCCATTCCGCCCCGCCCCAGGAGCCGCTCGATCCGGTAGTCTGCGACGGTGCTGCCCGCGGCCACGTCGTCGACCGAGGCGCCCCCGAGCCCCGGAGTGGTGGCGCCCGGCCGGTTGGTGGGTCCGGGGGCGTGCGTGACCGTGCCCCGACGACAAGCCTCACAGAGCCAGGTGCCGCTGACCCACTCGCAACGCTCCCGCTCGTCGTCGGCGATGGGTCGGCCGCACTCCGAGCACGACGCCGGTCCCTCGATGGCGACCTTCAGGTGCGTGGCCCCCACCCGGATCTCGTCGCCGTCCTTGAGGTCGACGTCGACCCCGCCATGACGGGCGCCTTCTTCCGGGCTCTCGTCCGGGCGTCGACCGCCGTGGCGAACCCCGTTGACGTGCGTGCCGTTGAGGCTGCCGAGGTCGCGCAGACGCGCCTGCGGAGGGTTCGCCTCGAGGATGAAGTGGTGACGCGAGGCCGCGGCGTCGTCCGAGGCGAGGCGGGCGTGACAGTCGGGGGCCCGACCGAAGAGGAACGTGTCGTGCTCGGTGAAGTCGAACCGCTGCCCACGGATCGGCCCGGCGGTGACCACGAGGCTGACCTTCCCGGCCATCCACCCCCTTCGCTACGCGATTATAGCGGGCAGACCCGGGAGCCGCTCCCGCCGGCCCGGCCTGCGCTATCCTCTCTGCGGTGGATCACAGCTCACGGGAGGTGGCGCGATGCGAGGAGTCCTGCTGGCGGTGCTGCTGGGTCTGGCGATCGGCGGGTGCGAGGACCGGCGCAAGGAACAGATAGACAAGGTGGACCACGACGCGGCGGCCATCAAGAAGGCCTCGGCCGCGGTCAACGAGGTGATCCGCAACTCGACGGACTGCGCGGCGGCGAAGCCCCTCTTCCCCGAGGCCTACCAGCGCATCGAAGAGGCGCGCCAGCTGGTGGACGCGCCGGCCACCCACGAGACCCTGGCCGTCCTGAAGGCCCAGGTCGACCGCGTCGCCGAGGTTTGCCCGTAGGGCGCGCGAGTGCACGAGCGCCTCAGAAGTCGACCAGATCGTCTGCGCACGCAGCCCCGGGGGGCTCGGCGTGCACCCCGTCAGTGGGCCCGACAGCTTCGAAGTAGAGCAGGGTCCTCGCC
This sequence comes from uncultured Acidobacteriota bacterium, assembly GCA_963700695.1. Lineage (GTDB taxonomy): Bacteria > Acidobacteriota > Vicinamibacteria > Fen-336 > Fen-336 > JAJDNS01. Next base: position 445,869 of record CAVOYO010000012.1, read on the forward strand.
GGGGCCCCGCCCGCCGAGCCCCAGGCGTGCGCACGTCCCCGGTCAGCGGACCGGGCTGCGGAGCTAGTTGAGCTCCTGGATGGCGATGTTGCGGAACTGAACGAGGGCGGGGGGGCTCCTCCATTCGCCGTCCTCCCCCTTGTCGCCGTGGTGCTGGAGGCCGATGGGGCCGCGCTCGGGGAGGCCGGGGAGCTCGGCGTTCTCGATCACGCTGATGCCGTTCAGGACCACGTTCAGGCGGTTGCCCTTCAGCGTGATCTCGTAGGAGTTCCACTCGCCGATGGCGTGGTCGGCATGCGTTCGGGGCACCACGCCCGCCCGCACGTGGGGGGGCATGTCCTCGTCCATGCGATAGCCGTAGACCTCGCCCGACCCGATGGGCCAGCACCAGATGTTGACCTGGCCCTTCGAGGAGCCTCGCAGGAGGATGCCCGAGTCCGAGTCGGGAACCCCGATGTCGATCTCCTCCCGGTCGGGGCCCTTCTTGTTGAGCCCGCTCGGCAGGACGATCTTCGCGTGAGGGTTGACCCAGGGGGTGTCCTTGATGCGCCAGTCGACTCGCAGGATGAAGTCGGCGTACTCCTTCCCCGACCAGAGGCTCTTGTCGTCCTCGGCCTCGCTCTCGGCGTCGTAGTCGATGACGCCGTCCGCGACCTTCCAGTGGCCGCCGTCACCCTCCGGCACCTTCCAGCCCGTGAGATCCTCGCCGTTGAACAGCGTAACGAAGCCGGGCGGGGGATCCGACCCTCCGTCGGCGACGGAGCCGGCCGCAGTCAGGAACGCGCCGACCCCGAAGATGAGTGCCAGAACGGCGAACGCTCGGACAAGCGTCGTCATGAGGTGCCTCCTTGTCACGCTGACCATACTCGTGAGTTCCGGGGGGATCCTAGTGCCGCCACCCGAGACCGTGCAAGCCCGGACTTCGCCCCGATCCCGGTGCGGGAGGTGGGGCCGACTGTGGTAGTTTCTGCCCGGCTCCCCGCCTCGGCCCCACGGTCGGCGAGGAGGATCGACGAGCACGTCGCTCGAGCGTGGTCGAGATTCACACGACTTCGGTGACACGACACCAAACGAGCAGGGCCATGAACGCTGAGAACATCTTGCCCGCATCCGTTCGAGTCCGCCTGTCCACGATGATGTTCCTCCAGTTCTTCATCTGGGGGGCCTGGTGGGTCACCATGGGGACCTACCTGCTCCAGGGCCTCAAGTTCACCGGGGTCCAGACGGCGCAGGCCTACAGCACCATGCCCTGGGGGGCCATCGTGGCGCCCTTCCTCGTTGGAATGGTCGCCGACCGCTTCTTCGCCGCCGAGAGGGTTCTGGGTGTCCTGCACCTGGCCGGGGCGGCCCTGCTCTACCACGTCTCGACCGTCACCGACCCGATCGCCTTCTTCTGGGTGCTGCTGGCCTACTCCCTGTGCTACAACCCGACCCTCGCCCTGGTGAACGCCATCTCCTTCAACCAGATGGCCAGCCCGGAGAAGCAGTTCCCGGCCATCCGGGTCTGGGGGACGGTCGGGTGGATCGTCGCGGGCTGGATGATCGGGCTGCTGGCCATCGAGGACCAGGCCGCCCCGCTGTGCATCGCCGCCGCCTGCTCCGCCGCTGCTCGGGCTGTTCGCGTTCGTCCTGCCCCACACGCCGCCCAAGTCGCTCGGGCGGAAGGTGACGGTGCGCGACGTCCTCGGGCTCGACGCACTGCAGCTCATGAAGGACCGCTCGTTTGCGGTGTTCGTTCTCGGCTCGCTTCTCATCTGCATCCCCCTCGCCTTCTACTACAGCTTCACCAATGCCTTCCTGAACGAGATGGGAGTCCTCAACGCGGCCGCGGCAAGATGACGATGGGGCAGATGTCCGAGGTCGTCTTCATGCTGGTGATGCCGTTCGTCTTCGTCCGCCTCGGGGTGAAGCGGATGCTCCTGGTGGGGATGCTGGCCTGGGCCGGCCGCTACCTGCTCTTCGCCTTCGGCAACGCCCAGGAGCTCGTCTTCATGTACTACCTGCGGCATCATCCTCCACGGCATCTGCTACGACTTCTTCTTCGTGACCGGACAGATCTACGTCGACAACACCGCTCCCAGGGAGATCCAGGCGAGCGCCCAGGGCTTCATCACCCTCGTCACCTACGGCGTGGGGATGCTGATCGGGAACTGGATCTCGGGCCCGATCGTGGACATGTACGCGAAGACGGTGGGGGAGACCGTCGTCCACGACTGGACCGCGATCTGGCTGTGGCCGGCGGCGATGGCCTTCGTCGTGATCCTGCTCTTCGCCGTCTTCTTCAGGGACGAGGCGAAGACGCCGACGCCGGCCTGAGCAGGGAACCGGCATCAGCCGGCTGCCTTGAGCAAAGGACCACAAGAAGAGGGTCGTCGCGGCTTCGGCCCGGGGCGGGCCCCTGAAGCGCCCCCGCCGCGCGCCCCGGGGCTTCGTGGTCCTTAGCAGGGCCACCGCCGAGGCCGTGGCCCGAAGAATCTCTTCGTCAGGTCACCGGAGAGATCCTTCGTCGCACGTCCGCGACCGGCTCCTCAGATGATGACCGTGTCCTTGGTAGTCGCCCTTCCCTCTAGCTCGTCTTCGCCTCCCCGCCCGGAAGCGGGATCACCGCGGACAGGAGCCCGGCCTTCGCGCACACGAAGTAGACCAGGGCGCCGGCCACGAAGGCGAGGACAGGAGCGGCGGGCACGGCCACGCCCAGGTTCGGGAGGATCCCAACGGTGAAGCCCACCGCCCAGGCGATCCACCCCGCGGGGTTGAAGCCGGCCCGGGGGCCGGTCCACGTCCCCTTGTTCATCAGGTAGTCCACGAACATGGCGCCGCAGATCGGACCGAACGAGGCCCCGATGACCACGAACACGGGAACGACCCTGCCCGCGAGCCCCGTCACCGCCAGGACGATGCTGACCGCGGCGCCGATGCCCGACCGAGATGAAGGGGTTGACCTTCGGCAGGGTCGTCTTGAAGCTGTTGGCGGCGATGAACGACGAGAAGCAGGCGGGAGGGAAGGCGGCTACGGCCAGCAGGAAGGCCATCCACTTGAACGCCGTCGCCCCCAGGATCACCGGGATCAAGTTGACGGAGTTCAGGATGAAGCCCCGGGACTCTTTCCCGTCGTCCACGGCCTTCACGGCCAGGTCGACCGAGCCGTAGACCCCGGCCACGATCAGCATGGACAGGCCCGGCGGTCACGATGATGGCCGCGGCGATGCCGACGAGGCCGCCCATCTGGACGTCCTTGCCGTCGCGGCTGTTCGTGCCGAAGTCCACTCCGGCGGCCCCGGCGGTGGCGAAGAAGCCCACGACGTAGGTCAGGACGAAGGCCAGGACCCCGAACGCCGAGAGAGCCGGGGGCGCGTCGGGGGCCACCGCCTTGTGGGCCTCGATCAGCTTCGTCGCCTCGAAGCCCGCGATGGACCCGGCGGTCTTCACGAAGAGGATGACGAGGATCGCCAGCGGGATCAGGGGGAGGTACGTCGCCACCCTGGCGACGTACTGGATCCCCTTCAGGCCCACGAAGGCGGCCAGGACACCCCAGATCACCATGGTGACCTGAGGGGGAAGCGGGAGAACGGTGCCCAGCGCCAGGGAAGCGAAGAAGGTGTTGACACCCAGCCATCCGAACTGGAGCACACCCATGAGGAAACCCGGCATCAGGAACCCGCCCTGGGCCCCGTAGGTCGAGGTCCCCACGATGTAGAGCGGCAGGCCCGTCTTCTGTCCCAGCAGGCCCGGGACCAGGTAGAAGAGAAAGTGGCAGATGAGTGCCGCCAGCACGAGGCTGGCCAGCGCCCAGGCGACGCCCCCGGCCAGGACGCCTCCGAGGCTCGGGGCGGTGGCTGCGTCCTGCCAGAACACGAACCAGAGGAAGATACCGGCGTAGGTGGGCGCGGTGTTCTTGTACCAGGGCGCCCGGTTCTCGGCGGGGTTGGGCGTCGCGCTCGTGATGTAGTCCGGAAGCTTTGCGGTGGTCGTCTCGTCTTGGTTGCTCATGGCGCTCCGATGCGTGGAGCCACGGTCCATGGCGCCGAACCGGCGACCCCACCTGCTAGCCGTCCTGGTCGGGCCAGCCCGCGTCCCCCGGGAGTGCGGGTCTCACCCGGGCCGTGCAGAGCTGTGAAAAGCTGCCCTCTGCGGCATCGGGACGTTACTCCGGGCCCCTGGGGCTGTCAACGCGAACCTCGGGCAGGCTCTGCGGCGAGATGTCTCCGGCTTCCGGCGGGACGCCGCCTCGGGTCAAAGCGGGCGACGTCGAAGCGTCAGGACGCGAGCTTCCTCTTCGCTTCCGAGTAGGCCAGGGCCCGCTCGAGCCCGTTGTTCTCGGAGGCCACCACCCTCTCGTAGGCCTGACGCGCCTCGTCCTTCTTGCCGGCGCGCTCGTAGGCCCGCGCGAGCAGTAGCGTCTGGAAGGGGTCGTTGGGATCCCCCTTCTCGAGATGCTCGATCGCGGCCTTGGGGTCGTCGGCCTCGAGCTTCAGGTAGCCCGCGAGGTAGTGCCAGGCCGGCCAGTACTGCTCGGCCGGCTCGCCGCCCTCCTCGATCATCGCCTTGATCTGCTCGGCGACGGCCCACGCCTCGTCGTCGCGGCCCATCCGGGCCAGGACGCGCGAGCGGCCGTGCAACAGACGGCCTTCCCAGGTGGCCTTCTGCTCGTCCGTGAGGCTGCTGCCGGGGACGCTCTCGAAGCCCTCCTCGTAGGCGTTCATGGCCTCCTCGAGGTGACCGTTCTCGAGATTGATCCGGGCCATGGAGTTCCAGATGAAGACCTCGGGGAAGGCCTGGTTCTGGCCCGCCTCCCGGTACTCCGCAAGGTAGGTCTTCAGAGACTCGAGAGCGGCGTCGGGGCGATCCTCGTACAGATAGGAGAAGGCGACCCCGTAGCGGATGGCGAAGGGGGCCGTGCCCGCCGGCAGAGACGACTCGATCGCCTCGAACGTGGAGCGGGCGGCCGCGTAGTCGCCCTGGAGGAGGTCCCAGTTGGCCAGAAAGGCCCTGGCCCGCGGGCTCGAGGGTCCGATCTCCTCGCAGCGCAGGAAGGCCTGGCGGGCCTTCTCGGCCTGGTTGGTGGCCTGGTACAGCTGCCCGAGGATCACCTGCACGAGCCGTTCCTCCGGGTAGTCGCGGGCCAGCGCCTCCATCCCCTCGGTGATCTGCTGGACGCGGGGATCGGTGATGGCCTGGATGTCGCGCATGCCGGCCATCGTCTCGATGAAGCGGCGCTCGCCGTCCGAGGCCTCCGGCGCCAGCTCGAGCGAACGGTCCAGCGGGGCCTGGCCGTTCGGGCCCGGCTGCGTGGCCGAGAGATAGTAGTGGCCCATCGCAAACTCGGGATCGGCCTCGGTGATCTTGCGCGCCAGCTCGACGCTGTCCGGGCCGAACTGGAAGCTCTCGATCCGCTGCTGAAGCTCGGCGAGGTTCGTCTTCGCTTCGCCGGACTCCGTCGTCCAGGTGAACTTCCCCTTGGCCTCTCCCGCCCCGGCGGACGCCGCGAGCGCGACCAGGGCCAGCGCGACCAGAACACGACTCTGTACCGTCCGCATACGCTCTCCTCCAACCATTTGAACGAACCTCGCCCAGGCTTCGGGCTTTCCCGGCAATACGAGAAGGGAGAGCAAGAGGTTCCTCAGCCCACGATCGAGGCCACCGGACCTCCGACGACGCGCGACCTCCGGCCGCCTCGTTTGACACGGTCTGCTCGGCGGGAATAGTGTTGCCGCTCAACGGCTTCGAGCCCGCGCCCGGGGCTCCGTGGACCTTACCGGGACCAGCTCCTCCGGCGCACACCGCGAAACCCGCCTTCTCGACATTCGGGAGAGGAGAGAGCATGACGGCACTCCACGTCGTCGACTGGGTCTTCATCCTCGGGTACTTCGCCCTGGTCTTCGGCATCGCCTACTGGGCGTATCTCAAGGAGAGGCAGTCGGAGACGTCCACGGAGTACTTCCTGGCCGGCCGGAACCTCGGATGGTGGATCATCGGTGCTTCGGTCTTCTCCTCCAACATCGGCTCCGAGCATCTCGTCGGCCTCGCCGGCTCCGGTGCGACCGACGGCGTCGCGATGGCGCACTACGAGCTGCACGCCTGGTGCCTGCTCGTTCTCGGCTGGGTGATGGTGCCGTTCTACATGCGCTCCAAGGTCTTCACCATGCCGGAGTTCCTGGAGCGCCGGTTCTCCCCGATCAACCGCACGGTGCTCTCCGCCATCTCGCTGGTCGCCTACGTCCTGACCAAGCTGGCCGTGGGCATCTTCGCCGGGGGCATCGTCTTCGCGGTCCTGATCCCCGACGTCACCTTCATGGGTCTCGACAGCTTCTGGATTGGCTCGATCCTCGTCATCGTCCTGACCGGGATCTACACCGTCCTCGGCGGGATGCGCGCGGTGGCCTACACCGAGGCCCTGCAGGCCGCTGATCCTGGTGATCGGGTCGGCGCTGGTGACCTGGTTCGGCCTCGAGGCGCTCGGCGGGTGGGATGTCCTCCGGGAGGTCGCGGGCGCCGAGATGTTCAACCTGTGGCGCCCCATCGTTCCCGAGGGGATGACCGCCACCTGGGCCCCGGTGAAGGAAGCCGGCCGCATGGCCTGGTACTTCAACGACAACTACCCGTGGATCGGGATGCTGTTCTGCGCCCCGATCATCGGGCTGTGGTACTGGTGCACGGACCAGTACATCGTCCAGCGCGTCCTCTCCGCGCCGGACGAGCGCGACGCCCGCCGGGGCTCGATCGCGGCGGCGACGCTCAAGCTGCTGCCGGTCTTCATCTTCATCATTCCCGGCATGATCGCCTTCGCCCTCGCCAAGAGCGGCCAGAACGCCATGCTCCAGCAGACGTTCTTCGACTCGAGCGGGGAGCTCGTCCGCGACAACGCCCAGCAGGCCTTCCCGATGCTCGTCTCCCAGGTGCTGCCGGTCGGCGTGCGTGGGATCGTCGTCGCGGGCCTGCTCGCGGCCCTCATGAGCTCCCTGGCCGGTGCCTTCAACGTGTCCTCGGCGTTGTTCACCATGGACTTCTACTCGAGGTTCAAGCCCGAGGCCACGCAGAAGCAGCTGGTCTGGATCGGCCGCGTGGCCACCGGCGTCATGGTGCTCATCGGCCTGGCCTGGATTCCCGTCATCCAGGGCGGCAAGGGCCTCTACGACTACCTGCAGGGAGTGCAGGCCTATCTGGCCCCGCCGATCTTCGTGGTCTTCTTCCTGGGCGTCTTCGTGAAGCGGCTGAACGCCAAGGGGGCGCTCTGGGCGTTGATCGTGGGGTTCGCCCTCGGGCTCTTCCGCCTGGCCGTGGACACGCCGGTCAAGCTCATGGCCGACTTCGCGTATGCCGAAGGGTCGCTCTTCTGGATCGTCAACAACATGTTCTTCCAGTACTACAGCATCCTGATACTCCTCGTCTGCGTGGTCGTGATGTACCTCGTCAGCTACATGAGCGAGGAGCCGGACTACGCGAGGATCAGCGGCCTCACCTACGGGACCGTCACCGCGGACGACCGCTCCGCCTCGCGCGCTTCATGGAACAAGTGGGACGTGATCGCGTCGGCCGCCGTGCTCGCGGCGATCCTCGCGGCCTACCTGTACTTCACGGGCTGAGCCTCTTCGGGGGCGGACAGCCGGCGCGAACGTGGCCGGGGGGCGCCTCCCCCGGTCATGCTCGTCTTCGGGAAGCGCCCGCGGCGAGGGCATACTTGCCGCTGTCGCGCACCGGTCCGGCCGCGACGCCGCTGATGACCGGCCGGCGCGCACTGACATGCAAGGGAGAAGGATGATGGCCTTCGGGATCGCGGTGATGACGCTGGCGGCGGCGATGACGGGCACGGGGGACCGGCCCCCGCTCATGCCCTGGCCCGTGTCGATCGCACAGACGGACGGCGAGCTGGCCATCGGGCCAGCCTTCCGGATGACCGCCGAGGGGGGCGGCCGGGTCGTCGCCCGCGCGGCGGAGCGTTTCGAGGGTCGCCTGGCTCACCAGACCGGCCTCGTTCTCCCCCCGCCGGGCCCGGCGACCGGCCGGCCCACGCTCGCGATTCGCTGCGACGAGAGCGGGGAAGCCGGCCTGCCCCGCCTGGGTATGGACGAGAGCTACACCCTCGAGGTCACGCCCGAAGGGGCGGTGCTGCGGGCCCCGGAGGCGTGGGGCGTTCTCCGTGGCCTGGAGACCTTCCTGCAGATGGTGACGCCGGGATCCGAGGGCCTGCGCGTCCCGGCGGTGGTGATCGAGGACGCCCCGCGGTTCCCGTGGCGAGGGCTCCTGCTGGATTCCGCGCGTCACTTCATGCCGGTCGACGTCGTGGAGCGGACGCTCGACGGCCTGGCCGCGGTGAAGATGAACGTGCTGCACTGGCACCTGACCGAGGACCAGGGCTTCCGGGTCGAGAGCCGCCGCTACCCCCGTCTGCACGAGCTGGGCTCGGACGGGCGCTACTACACGCAGGACGAGATCCGCGGTGTCGTCGCCTACGCCGCCGATCGGGGGATCCGCGTGGTCCCCGAGTTCGACATCCCCGGACACACGAGCAGCTGGTTCGTGGGGCACCCCGAGCTCGCCACCCTGCCCGGGCCCTACGAGGTCGCGAGGACGTGGGGCATCCAGGATCCCGTGATGGACCCGACGAAGGACGAGGTCTACGTCTTCCTCGCCGCATTCCTTGGTGAGATGGTGAACCTCTTCCCGGACGAGTTCCTCCACATCGGTGGCGACGAGGTGAACGGCAGGCACTGGGACGCGTCCGGGTCCATCGCCGCCTTCAAGAAGGAGCGTGGCCTCGCGGACAACCAGGACCTCCAGGCCCGCTTCAACGCGCGCGTGTCCGCGATCGTCACCGGCCTCGGGAAGCAGATGATGGGTTGGGACGAGATCCTGCATTCCGATCTGCCGCGAGAGACGGTGGTGCAGTCCTGGCGCGGGCCGGAATCGCTCGCGGCGGCGGCAGAGCAGGGATTTCGCGGCGTCCTGAGCAACGGGTACTACGTCGACCTGATCCACCCCGCCGCCCGGCACTACGCGGTGGAGCCGTTCGCCGGGGGGCGGACGAGCTGAGCGCGTCGGCCCGGGCCCGCATCCTGGGAGGCGAGGCCTGCATGTGGTCGGAGTTCGTCACCGCCGAGACGGTCGACTCGCGCATCTGGCCCCGGACCGCGGCTATCGCCGAGCGCCTCTGGTCGCCGCGCGAGGTGGCCGACGTCGAGGACATGTACGCGCGCCTGGAGGCCACGAGCCGGTGGCTGGAGTGGCTGGGACTCGACCACCGTGCGGGCTACCCGCGGATGCTCCAACGGCTGGCCGGCGAGCGGCACGGGGAGCTCCGCGAGCTCGCCGACGTCGTGGAGCCGCTCGAGGACTACCGACGCAGCCGCACGGGCAAGTACACGTCGTTCACGCCGCTCAACCGCCTGGTCGACGCCGCCCGGCCGGAGAGTCCGGCCGCCCGCCGCTTCTCGGGCGACGTCGACGCGCTCCTCGCCGATCCCGCGCGAGAGGCCGGCCGGGACGGAATCCGCACCCGGCTCGCCGCCTGGCAGGAGCTCGACGACCGGCTCCGCCCCCTCCTCGAAGGCGCGGGGATGCTCCGCGAGCTGGTCCCGCTGGCGGCCGAGGTCTCTCGCCTCGCCGGCGTCGGTCTCGAGGCCCTGGGCTTCGTCGAGGGGGGAGCCGCGGCCCCGGAGTCGTGGTGGACGCAGAGCGCCCCGCTCCTCAAGGAGCCGGACGAGCGGCCCCATGCCCTGGAGGTGGCGTTCCGGCCGGCGATAGTGAGGCTCGTCGACGCCGCGAGGGGCGCGACGTCGTCGCCGGGGGGGCAGAGATGAGCGCCCGCCGGCGACCCACGGCCACGATCGCGCCGGGGACCGTATCCCGCGCGGCGGCGGCCCTGATCCGCACGTACGGGGACACCGACCCCGCCGCCCACAACCTCGACGTCACCGGACGCCTGCCCTCGCCGAAGCGGACGATCTCGGTGCTGGAGAAGCTGATCGAGGTGCTCTACCCCGGGATCCACGGGAACCCCCACCTCACCCGGGGCAACGTGGACCTGCACATCAGCGCTCTCCTGGACGACATCGCGGCCGAGCTCGTCGAGCAGGCGGCGGTGGCCCTGCACTGGAGCTGCCGGCGCACGGGGACGAGCTGCGACAAGTGCCAGGCCGCGGCCCGCAAGGCGGTGAGCCGGTTTCTCGGGACCCTCGCCCGCGTGCGCCGCCTCCTGGCCCTCGACATCCGCGCCGCCTACGAGGGAGACCCGGCGGCCCGGAGCTTCCAGGAGATCATGCTGGCCTACCCCGGCCTGCAGGCGGTGACCACCTACCGCCTCGCCCACGAGCTTCACCGGCTGGGGGTGCCGCTCCTCGCCCGCATCATGACCGAGCACGCCCACCGGGAGACCGGGATCGACATCCACCCCGGCGCAAAGATCGGCAAGAGCTTCTTCATCGACCACGGCACCGGGGTGGTGATCGGCGAGACCTCGACCATCGGCCGGAACGTGAAGATCTACCAGGGGGTCACACTGGGGGCCCTCTCCATCCCCCGCGACGAGCGGGGAAACGTGATCCGGGGGAAGAAGCGGCACCCGACGATCGAGGACGACGTCGTGATCTACGCGGGCGCCACGATTCTCGGAGGTGATACCGTAGTGGGAAAGGGCTCGGTGGTGGGCGGGAACACGTGGGTCATCCACTCGGTCCCGCCCCGCAGCCGGGTGATTTCCACACCACAGGAGCAGAAGATCGAGCGCAAGCGGGCCGGGCGCCGCGCCTTGCGCTGACGGGGGCAGGGGGAGATCTATGGCACGCATCTACGATTCGATCGTGGACACGATCGGGCGCACGCCGCTCGTGCGGGCGCCGCGATGCTCGGCGGGGCTGGGAGGCGACGTGGTCTTCAAGCTCGAGTCGTTCAACCCGATGGCGAGCGTGAAGGACCGCATCGGGCAGTCGATGGTCCAGGACGCGCTCGAGCGGGGGGTCATCAAGGAAGGGACGACGGTGATCGAGCCCACCTCCGGAAACACCGGGGTCGGGCTGGCCTTCGTCTGCGCCGCGAAGCGGATCCCGTTGATCCTCACGATGCCCGACACCATGTCCGTCGAGCGGCGGAAGATCCTCGCCGCCCTCGGCGCCCGCCTCGTCCTCACCGAGGGGGCCAAGGGCATGAAGGGGGCGATGGCCAGGGCCGAGGAGATCCAGCGGGAGACCCCCGACTCGATCATCATCGGCCAGTTCGTGAACCCGGCGAACCCGGCCATCCACCGCCGGACGACCGCGGTCGAGATCTGGGACGACACGGACGGGGGCGTCGACATCCTGGTGGCCGGGGTCGGGAACGGGGGGAACGATCACCGGGTGCGGCGAGGTGCTCAAGGAGCGCAAGCCGTCGCTGAAGGTGGTGGCGGTCGAGCCCGTCGATTCTCCCGTCCTCTCCCAGACGAAGGCGGGGGAGGAGCTGAAGCCGGGCCCGCACAAGATCCAGGGAATCGGCGCCGGGTTCGTGCCCGAGGTGCTGAACCTCGACGTCGTCGACGAGGTCGTCAAGGTCTCGAATGACGAGGCCCTGCAGACCGCGCGGCGCCTCTGCCGCGAGGACGGGCTGATGGTGGGGATCTCGAGCGGGGCGGTGGGATTCACCGCGCTGCAGCTCGCCGCCCGCCCCGAGAACGCGGGCAAGATGATCGTGGCGGTGCTGGCCAGCCACGGCGAGAGGTACCTGTCGACCGCGCTCTACGACTTCCCGGAGGAGTCGGCGGGCCCGTCGTGAGCCGGTGAGCGGTTCCGCCCGCCGATCGGGGCGGGCGGTATCATTCGGATCTCATGGTCACCGCCGAAGACGTCCGCCAGAGCAGCCCGTTCTTCCGCCGACTCTCGGAGGTCGACCTCGAACGGCTGGCGGGGATCGCCGTCTCGCGGACCTACGAGAAGGGCGACGTCGTGTTCTCCGAGGGCGACGCCCCCGCCTACCTCCACACGATCGCCCGCGGGCGCGTGAAGATGGTCAAGCGGATGTCCTCCGGCAAGGAGGTCATCCTGGAGATCATGGGCCCGGGCGACCCCCTCGGAGCGGTGGTGGCCTACGAGGGCCGCCCCTATCCTGCCACCGCGGTCGCCCTCGAGCAGACGGAGGGCCTGCTCCTGCCTCGCTCCGAGCTGTTCGCCATGCTGGAGCAGCACCCGTCCGTCGTGCGGGGGTTCCTGTCCGGGATGGCGCGGCGCATCGTCGAGCTGACGCAGCGGATCCCCGAGGTGGCGGGGGGACGGGTGGAGACGCGCTTCGCCATCCTCTTCCGGAAGCTGAGCGAGAACCTGGGCCGCCCGGAGGGCGATGCGGTGTTCATCCCCCTCTCACTCGGTCGTCAGGACCTCGCCGACCTCACCGGCACCACGCTCGAGACCTCGATCCGCGTCATGAGCCGGTGGGGGAAGGAGGGCATCGTCCTCACCGAGGAGGGCGGCTTCCGCGTCGAGGACAAGGAGACGCTCGAGCGCCTGGCCGACGCCTGACTGCTGAAACGACGACCATCGAGACGCGGTCGCCGACCGCACAGACGCGCCGTCCAGATCGGCCTCCCCCCTCGGCCGCAGCGGGCGGCAGGCCGGACCGGCTAGACCAGCTCTCGCAGAAGCTCGAGGGCGTCACCCCCGGATGCCCTCGGGCGTCTCGAAGTCTCGCTTTCCGGTCGCCGACAGCTGGTAGGCCTCGGCGTCCGGGAACCGCCGCTTCAGGTACCTGAGAGCCTTGTCGACCGGAGCGTCGCCCCATTTGCACTCGACCAGTAACCTCGGGACGCGCGCCTCCGTCACGACGAAATCGACCTCCCGTCCCGTCACGTCCCTGAAGTAGCGCAGTCCTCCTCGAGGTGCACCCTTCAGAAGGTGCGCCGGTCTCGAACTGGAGGGCACGGTCCTCCCGCAGCGCGAGAGTGCCGTTCCTCTTCACTGCGAGCTGGGTGCGTCCAGCCCTCGCCGAGCGGCTCGAAGCCGCCCATCTCCACGTCGAAGACACCGGAAGGACGGCGGCTCGCGGACCCGCCGCACAGAAGCCGATCCTTCTCCACCCAGAACTGCGGCGTCGTGGGAGCGCATCGGCTACGCGCGGCTGTCCGACGACCCGGCGGAGCGGCTGGGGCTGTCGGCCCGCTGGGTTCGGGACCTGGCCCAGGTCGGGCTGAAGCTGGACGCCTTTCCCCGGCTGGAGGAGGCTCAGGTCTCGGGCACGCTGGGCTGGACGAAGGTGCGCCTCTTGGCCCGTCTGCCCCGGGAGGAGGACGAGGAGGCCTGGATCGCCCACGCCCGTAGCGTGACCGCGGAGAAGCTCTCTCGAGAGGTGCGGGCGGTGGATCGGGGCTCTGTTGAAGCGGGAGCGGCCGAGGAGGACGGCGCAGAGCCGCCTCTTCGAGGTGCGCTGCCGCCCCGAGGTGCGCTGGAAGTGGCACGCGGCCCGGGGGGCGGCCGTGCGCGAGGCAGGCCACGTGCTCCACGTCTCCGAGGCGGCGGAGCTGATCGCGGCCGAGGTCCTCTCGGCCCTGCCGATCGACGAGCGAGAAATCGGTGCCGCGCCGAAGGGTACGAGAGAGCCTGTGGTCGGGGGCGACCGGGGAATCGGTGCCAAGCGGATGGAGGGGAGGAGCCCCTCCCCGCGACCGACCAGGGCCTCGGCGCCACCGCAGACACGGCCGTGCGCCCTCCCTGGCGAAAGAAGGGAGTCGAGCCGGCGAGTCCGATCTCTGAGTTTCCCTGCCCGTCTCCCCCCTCATTGAAGCCTCTCCTCGAGGGGCTCAGGGAGGTCGACGCCTTTGGGCTCGACGAGCGCTTCCGGCGAGCCCTCGCGATGGAGCGGCGTCTCGAGGCCCGCATCGGACCCCTCCTCGCCCTCGTCTGGGAGCGCTGGGTGCATCGGGCGCTGGGCTACACGACCCGCGAGGCCTACGCCCGCGAGCGTCTCGGGATGGACCCCACCCGCGCCCGGGCTCTCGTGCGTCTCGAGCGCGCGGCCGTCCAGAGCGAGCCCTTCGCCCGCACCTACAGGACGGGAGCGTTGTCCTGGGTGAAGGCGAGCCAGTGGGGAGTGGTGAGGATCAGACGGCCCACGCGGGGGATCTCGCGAGCCTTGCCGACGTAGGGCTTCTTCTGGCCGCTCATCACCGCGTAGACGGACTCGTGGGCGCGGGTCGCCGACCCAACCAGCTCCGCGTAGGGGCGCTGGCAGACGTCGACGAACCCGATCTGGGAGTTCTCGCCGTCGAAGCGGCCGAGGACCTCCTGGTCGCTCAGGATGGAGTAGTGGGTCCCGACGAGGTTCGGGTTGGCCGCCGCCATCTCGACGTAGTGACGGTAGGCGATGCCGCGCTCGCGCTGTGAGTCCACGCCCCGCCGGCCGGCCGAGGGGAGCCCGCGGTCGAGGGCCCCGAAGTGGAACTCGCTGATCATCACCGGCCGCCGGGATCGTTCGGCGATCTCTGCGATCGCCTCCGCGGGGGGGGCCATCTCGTACGCGTTGATGGTGAAGACGTCGAACACCCCGACCGCCTCGTAGAGGAGCTCGGAGGAGACCGACGCATAGCGCATGCCGAGGTTGAGGTGATGAGGATCGACCTCGTTGCACTCGATCCCGGGAATGCCCACGTAGGCTCGGACCATCTCCTTGGAGAACTCCCAGAGATCCTGCCTCGCGATCTCGGAGCGGTCGTCGGCGCGGGCCACGGTCTTGCTCACCACGTCCTCGAACGATCTCAGCCCCAGGCCCCAGGCCACCGACCAGTCGGCGGCGTCGCCCTTGTACCGCTGGCTCAGCCAGTGGGCGAGCGCTCGGCGGGTGTCCGTCCCCGGGTGGGCCTCGAGCATCTCGGAGGCGATGTTGTCCGCGCCGAGCGCCCACTTCGGCTCGTTCTGCATGAAGTAGCCGATCAGGTTGGGGTCGTCGCGGTAGGTCGCCAGGTGCTGTGCCCACTCCCGAGCGGCGACGCGGAACTGCTCCGCGTAGACGTCGGGAAAGTCACGGTAGAGAAGCGTCTCCGTGGTGGGGTAGGGCGGCATCGGGATGACGTACGGCAGACCCGACTCCTTCCGGAACGCCGGGTCGGACCCGTTCCCGACGGTGTTGAATCGCCAGCTGGCGAGCCGCGATCGGGTCATGTCGGTCCAGTCCTCACGCCATCCGGGGCCAAAGGACCGGATCAGGTTGGCGAGACCGAACGAGTAGCCCTCGATGCCGTCCGGCCCCGAAGGCCCCCTCCACGCCTCCGACAGAGGTCCGCTCCTCGGCGCGAGAGGGCCGAAGAGGGGCTCGGCTCCCGGAACGACCGCGGCGGTCTCCCCGGGGCGCACCCCATCCAACCCGAGGCTGAAGAAGCCGTGACCCTCGGGGTCGACCAGCCACCAGCGGGTGCCGTCGTGGTGGGTGCGGAAATGGCCGGTGGCCTTGAAGGTCGTCTCGGTCGTTCCTCCCCGCGGGCACCAGGTCTCCGGGTAGGTGGCGCCCCGGTCCTCCTCGAGGGCAAACGTCAGGAAGGTTCCGAGGAAGGCGTCGCTCTGGATCTTGCCCTCCCACTCCCGGGCCACCCACTGCCCCAGCTCGTCGACCAGAGGCGTCCTCGGGACGTGGTAGCGCGGCTCCCGGCTCACGAGCCCGATCGTTCCGAGGTAGAGCGTCTGCGAAGCCGCGGTCTGCTTGAGCTGGATCCTGACGTGGTCGATCTCTTCCGGGGGGACCCGGTGTCCCCGCACCCTCCCCTGGAGGCGTCCCGGCGTCCGGGGGAGGAACAGGTTCTGGCCGTCGAGGACGGAGAGCGGGACCGCGAGGGTCGTCCTCAGGCCGGGGAAGAGCCCGAGAGAGACCCGGAGCCGGGCCTCGGTCTCGCCGGCGGTGAAGAAGTGCACGAGGACCTCGCCGGAGTGCTCCCCCTCGACGAGCGCCTCCATCGTCAGGAAGCGAGCCCGCGACCAGGGGAGCGAGCCCGGCAGGCGGAGGGCCGTGCCCTCGGGAGTCGAGGGGATCCGCACCGCGGGGCCGCCAACGAACGAGGGATCGCTGACGGCGGCGCCCCCGAGCCGCTCGGCCTGCGGGGTGAGCTCGGCTGGAGTCACCGCCGCCACGTCCGGGGCGGTGACCGCCGTGGGTCCCGCCGCCAACAACGCAGCGATCGTCAGCCCGCCGGTGCGCGTCCCGCGCATCACCACCGCTACTCGCGGACGCCGTCGATCGTGACCGCCACCCCCGTCGAAGGAACCGCCACTCCGCGGGTCGTGCCTTCGAGATCGCCCGGGCTGGGAATGGCGTCCCCGGTCCGGGAGACCCGGGCCACGATGTCCACCGGGCCCTCGAAGGCCATCCCCGCGACCATTGCGTGCCCCTCGGAGACCTCGAAGGCGAGCGGGAAGGTCGGGGCGTCCACTCTGCGGACGGCGAGGGTTGAGCCGTCTTTCTTCGCCATCACGTACAAGACGTCACCAGGCCCCACCGTGAGGTTCGCCGACACGGTGATGGTGCCCGAGACGCGGCTCGCGGAGCTCGTCGTTCCGCTCGGCGTCGCCGGCATCCCCTCGATCGGAGGATGGCCGGGCGGGAGGGCCGATGCGGCATCCCCCGAGCCGGGCGCTGCCGTGGTGGCCGCTCCTTCTCGTGAGCTCAGCGGACGCAAGCCCTCACTGGCGCTGCCCGGGGTCGGGGAGGGTGCCGGCGGCGGGGCCGACGAGCCGGAGCAGGAGATGGTGATCACGGCGGTCATGAGGCCGAGGAAGCATACGGCACGTGCAGTCAAGGCGTTGGGTCCTCCGTTGAGGGTGAGTTGGCGAGGGTCGCGGCCAGGAGCGCCGGCAGCTCCTTCACGAAGGCTCCCCGGGCGAGCACCCGGTCGCATCCGGCGGCCCGGGCCATCTCCGCCCGGTCCGCGTTGACGTGGCTGAAGAACGCCACCACCGGTGTCGGCGTCTTGCCCGCGGGCCGCTCCTGGCGCAGGGCGGCGACCGCCTCGGCCCAGTGCAGGCGATTGGAGTCGGCGTCGACCAGGACCAGCCGGCCGCCGTCGCGGACGCCGTCCACCAGCTCCGAGGGCCGTCGCACGGGCCGGATCTCCAGCGCGGAGCCCCGGGCCGCTTCCCGGATGCGGCTCAGGAACAGGAGGTCGTCCACGAGGGCCAGAACGTGGGGCATGGAATGGACAGTATAGCCATAATGGAGGAGAGGACGGCCCACATGAAGAGCCTGAGCGGAACGAGAACGCACGAAAACCTGAAGCTGGCCTTTGCCGCCGAGAGCCAGGCGAACTGTCGCTACATCTACTATGCGCGGACCGCGGATATCGAGGGCCACCCGGATGTGGGTGGTCTCTTCCGAAACACCTCGGAGGCCGAGACGGGCCACGCCTTCGGCCACCTCGACCTCCTCAAGGCCACCGGCGACCCTGCCACCGGGCTGCCGTTCGGCGAGACGAGGAAGAACCTCCTCGCCGCGGTCGAGGGCGAGACCCACGAGTACACGCAGATGTACCCGAGTATGGCCAAGACCGCCCGCGAGGAAGGGCTGCCGGAGGTGGCCGACTGGTTCGAGACGCTGGCCAAGGCCGAGAAGAGCCACGCCGGGCGGTTCACCAAGGCCCTGGAAGAGCTCGAGGACCTCTGACCCACCTTGCAGCGGGTGCCGCCGGGCACTAAGCTTGGGGCTCAACCACGACCGGAGAGGTGCAGTCATGGCTCATGATGATGGTCACAGCGGCGCGTCGGGCGTCATCCTTTCGTTCCTGGTGGGTGCGCTGACCGGGGCGGCGGCAGCCGTCCTCCTCGCCCCGCGCTCGGGGCGAGAAACCCGCGAGATTCTGGGCGAGAGGTGGCGCGACGCGTCGGACCGGAGCCGCCACCTGCGCGAGCAGGCGATGCAGAAGGGGCGGGAGGCCGTGGACGAGGCCTCCGGCTACGTCGAGCGCCAGCGCGGAGCCCTGGAGAAGAGGCGGGACCGCCTCGCCGCCGCGGTCGAGGCCGGGAAGCAGGCCTACCGCGAGGAGAAAGAGAAGAGCTAGGGATCCATGGAGACCTGGGGAGTCGCATTCCTCGGCGTCATCGCCCTGGCGCTGTTGGTGCAGGCCGGGTTCATGGTGGCCCTGGCGCTCGCGGGCATCCGCCTCGCCCGACGACTCGATGCGCTGCAGGCCCAGATCGACGGGCAGATCGCGCCTGCGCTCAAGGGCGTGGAGCGGATCAGTCGAAACGCGGCCGAGATCAGCGACCTCGCGACGGTCCAGGCGCGGCGCATCGACCTGCTCCTCGCCGACACGATCGAGAAGGTCGAGGACACCGCGGCCGTGGTTCAGAGGCTCGTCATCCGGCCCCTGCGCCCCATCGCCCAGCTCCTGGCGATCCTGAGGGGCGTGCAGCGGGGCGTCGACGTGTTCCTCGACCTCGAGCGACGGGACCGGGCGCCGGCATCCCCACCCCGGCGCCACTCGGAGGACGACGAGCACCTGTTCATCTAGAGATCCCTCACGCGTCGACCGGTCCGCGCGCTCGGAATGTCAGGCTAGGCGCTCTTGTCCCCGCCGCCGAAGAGGCGCCGCAGGATGCCTCCGGCCGCCGACTCGTCCTCTGCGAGCTGAGCCGCCGCCATCTTGTGACCGGGGCGCAGCTCCAGGACCTTCTTGAACATCGCCTGGGCGCGGGTGGTGAGGCCGCCCGCCTTGTAGAGACGCCCGAGCTGGTAGTGGGCGTCGGCATTGGCCGGGTCCTCGCTCACCACCGCCTGCAGCGTCTCCACCGCCCGGTGGACCCACTTCGGATTCTGGGCGTAGGCCTGGGCGAGGAGGATGCGCCCACTGTGCTGGTGACGTTGCTGCCGGATGTGCGGCACCGCGCTCTCGAGCATCTGGATGGCGTCCCAGTACCTGGCTCGGCCGAGAAGCTGCTGCGCCTGCCGAAGTGTCTGCTCCGGCGACTCGGATTCGCCGGGCTCGCCTTCGGTCTCCGGGGATGCCGCATCCTCCGGGCTCGGCTCGGACGGGGGCTTCGCCTCGGCGGCGGGGCGGACGAGGGGACCGAGGCGGGCCTCGTAGGCGGCCCGGCTCTTCTCGTTGCCCAGCACCTCCCAGGCTTCGCCGACCCGGATGAAGATGGCCTCGAGCACGTCGTGCAGGTCCTTGAGGTGCGCGTCATGCCTCATGTCGGGGTGGTAGCGCTTGACGAGGGTCACGTGAGCGCGTTTCAGCTCGGCGCTGGTGCACTCCCGGGTCAGGCCGAGGACCTGGAAGTGATTGCGCGACGGGAGGGACTGGAGGAGCTCGAGAATCTCCCGCCGCTCTGCCCTCTGCTCCGCGGTCATCTCCTCCGGCTCGGGTTCGTCGAACGGGATCTCCAAAGGCAGCGGCTCGTCGAGCGCGAGCGCGTCGGCTTCCGAATCACCCTGGGAGCCCGTCTCCGCCCGGGTCGCCGTCGGGGCGTCCTCGGGGCGAGGGTCCTGCGTGGCGGATGACTTGGCAGCAGCTTGGGTTGCAGGCTCCTCCTGGGGCTGAGGCCTGCTGCTGGGCCGTGTCCTCGGCGCGGGACCGGGCTGCCGGAGGACCCGGCCGGTCAGCACGAGTCCGACGAGGGTACGCTCGGCCTCATCCGGCTCCATGGGGACGAGCTGGAGGATCTCTCGCGCAGAGCACTGGCCGTCGATGCGCGAGAGCAGGTAGCCCTCGGTCAGCGTGAGGGTGCGCTGCTCCTCGGCGAGGGCGGTGGTGGTCACGAGGCGCTGGTCGAGATTGCCCAGCATCTCGCGGATCCTGTCGGCATCGAGACCGCGCAGGGCCTCGAGGATCAGCGGCTCGGTGTCCCCGGCGATCGGGATCGCGTCCTTCGGCAGATCGGCGGCGGCCTCGAATGTGGCCGTCGCGGCGGCGTCGGACAGGGCCTCGACGAGCCGGTCGCGGGTGTCGCCGATGTCGGGGCGTTCGTCGACGCGTGCCGGCCAGGCTGGGCCGCGACGGAGGCCGACCTCGGCGAGGATCTGGTCGAGCTTCAAGCGGGCGGAATCCTCGGGCTCGGGCATCGCCTTCTTGCGCTCGGACGGAGGCGCGGGCTCGGGACAGATGCCGACGAGCTGACCATCCCGGAGGGCCACCCGCAGGGTCCCCCTCTCGGATTCGACGGAGAGTACCCCCGTGTTTCGAAGCCGATAGACCTCTCCCAGGAGGGGAAGCGCCTCGCACGCGGGGGACGAATCGCCCATATCCAAGCGTTCTCTTCCTGGCGACTGCAAGTATAGCGCCTCCGGCTTGACTGGCGCTGTCGGGAGGGCAAGACTGCCCTCTCCAATGACCCGGATACTCGTCGTCGACGACGACCCGATGGTCGGCAAGACCCTGGTCGACCTCCTGGGTCTGCACGACTTCCCGGCCATCCGCGTGGAGTCGGGAGAGAAGGGCGTCGAGACGGTGGCCGAAGGCGGGGTTGACCTCGTCCTGCTCGACGTCCGTCTGCCCGGGATGAGCGGCTTCGAGACCTGCGCCCGCCTGCGCGAGGTCCACGGGCCGTCCCTGCCCGTGATCATGATGACCGCGTTCGGCGATCCGGTTGCGGTCCGACGCGGCTACGAAGCGGGCGCGGACGACTTCCTGAACAAGCCCGTCGACACCCCGGCCCTCATCCTCAAGGTGCGGGTCTTCCTGCGCCTGAAGTCGCTGCACGACGAGCTGGCCCGCAGCCGCGAGGAGGCCCAGGCCCGGGCCCGCGACCTCGCGCAGCTCCACGAGATCGGCCGCGACTGGTCCCTGATCGCCGAGCCGGCGGACTTCAACCGCATGCTGACGCAGCGCCTGGCCCGCCTGCTGGGGGCGCCCATCGTGGGCATCGCCCTCCACGATCCGACGACGCGCACCATGGAGGCGGCGCTGCCGGTGCACGGTCTCAGCGACGAGCGGTCGCTGGCCTTCCGCTACGTGCCCCGCCCGGAGTACCGCAGCCTGTGGAACCCGCGGAGCGGCCGGCCCTACGTGAGCAACGAGCCCGGCTCGGACCTCCGGCTCGCCCAGGAGATCGCACTCCTGGCCGAGGCCCAGTCGGTCGTCCTGGTGCCCCTGCTGGCGGCGGGGGAGCTCATCGGGCTGCTCGGTGCCGCCGACAAGCCCGGCGGCTTCACCGACGCCGACGTGCAGATCCTCTCGACTTTCGCCGGGCCCGTGGCGACCTTCCTGCGCAGTCGGCAGGCCTTCGATCGGCAGCGCCGCCAGGCCAGCCGCTTCGAACGGCTCGCCGCCCTGGTGGGGGACATGGCCGCGGTGTCGGGGCGCGCGCGCCTGCTCGAGCTGACGGTGGCCCGACTGCAGCGCGATCTCGGCTACGACTACGTGGCCTTCCACGCCCAGGGACCGGAGGGACTCCTGGCGGCCGAGGCGGAGGCCGGCAAGGTCGAGGCGCCGCCCAGGCCCGAGGCCCTGCGCTGGGCCCTGCGCCTCTCGGCGCCGCTCGAGGCGTCCCCTTCGGAGGCGGTGGCCGAGCTGGCGGTGCCGGTGCGGGCCGGCGGGCACGCGCTCGGGGTGCTGGTCGTCAGCCGGCGTCCTTCTTCGCCGTTCGACGAGGAGGAGACGAGCCTGCTCGCCACGCTGGGCGGACATCTCGCGCTGGCGCTGCGGCGTGCCGACAGCGAGGCCGCCACCGAGCACCTCGCCCGTCAGATGGCGACCCTCTACGACCTCGGCCTGGAGACCGCCGCCCTGCAGGACCTGCGGGCCCTGTTCAGGCGGGCCACCGAGGAGTCGGGACGGCTCATCCGCGCGGATCACACCTCGGTCTTCCGCTACGACGAGGCGGAGGAGATGCTCCGGCTCTTCGCGGCCTGGTCCCGTGAGCCGAGCGAGGCGGGGGAGCAGCCCTCTTTCCGGCTCGGAGAGGGCATCGCCGGACGCGTCGCCCGCGACCGGCTGCCCCTTCTCGTGAACGACACCGAGCGGCACGCGGACTTCGTCCTGCGCGACAAACCCGTGGCCCGGATCCTCTGCGTGCCCCTGACCCACTTCGACCGGGGGCGGGAGGCCTCCGTGCTCTACGGGGTCCTCAACGCCACCCGCAAGCCCGGCTCGGCTCCCTTCACCGACGACGATCTCGAGTACCTCACGCGGTTCGCGGGCCAGCTGTCGATAGCGGTCGCCAACTCCGTGGCCTTCACCAGTGAGCGCGAACGAAGCGAGCAGCTCGCGCTCGTCAACGGAGTCCTCCGTGAGACCGCGGGCATGCTGTCGCGGGATCGCATCCTCGAGCCCGCGGTGCGGCGCATCCGGGAGGCCTTCCCGCACTCGCTGGTCGCCATGCTCGAGCCGGCGGTGGATTCCGGGCTGTTCCGCGTTGCCGCCGCCGCCTCGCGTGAGCCACGACCGGAGGGGTGGCCGGAGACGGTGGCGGCGGAGGGGCCGACCGGCCTCGCCCTCGCCGAGCGGCGGACGGTGGTCTCGACCGAGGGCGCCGCCCCCGACTTCTTCGCCCTCATCCCCGGGAGCCGGAGCGCCCTCGCGGTGCCGATCGTGTCGGGGGAGGAGGTCACCGCGGTGCTCTACGTGGAGAGCGACCGGGCCCGCGGCTTCGACCGTGGGCAGGTCATCACCCTGGAGACGCTGGCGGACGGGGTCGGGATCCTGCTGCGCACGGCCGAGCTGTACGAGACGCTCGAGAACACGAACGCCCGCCTCGTGGAGCTGGACCGCACCAAGAGCGAGCTCGTGAACGTGGTCGCGCACGACTTCCGGGCCCCGCTCGCCGCCATCCTGGGGTGGGCGGAGATGCTGGAGAGTCGCCCGGACGCCGACCCGGACGAGCGGCGCGAGCGGGCGCAGGCCATCGTGACCGGGGCCCGGCGCATGGCCGGCCTGATGGACCGGACGCTCGAGACGACGCGGCTGGAGACCGGACAGTTCGCCTTCGAGTTCGGGCTGATCGATCTGGCCGCGGGTCTGCGGGAGGCGGCGGCGCGGTTCCCGTCGGATCCGGACCATCCACTCGTCGTCGATGTGCCCGACGAGCCGCTTCCGTGCTGGGCGGATGGCGAGCGGATCGCCGAGGTCGTCGAGAACCTGCTCTCGAACGCCGTCAAGTACTCGCCCGACGGGGGGGAGGTCCGCCTCGCCGTCCGGCGCGAGCGGGAGACGGCGGTGGTGAGCGTGACCGACCAGGGGATCGGCATCGACCCCGAGAAGCTGGGGCTTCTCTTCCGGCCGTTCTCCCGCGCCCACGACCGGGTGGCCACCGGAATCGAGGGCTTCGGACTGGGGCTGTCGATCTGCGAGCGGATCACCCGTGCGCACGGCGGGGCCTTCGAGGTGGAGAGCACACCCGCAGAGGGGTCGACCTTCTCCTTCACCCTGCCCCTCTTCGGCGCGGCCGCTCAGTCGAGGGCGCCGGTCGTCGTCGTGGCCGCGGCCGACGCCGGCACCCGCCGGGAGATACGGCGCGTGGCGGAGGACCTCGGCTTCGCGGTGCACGAGGCATCCGACGGCGTCGAGGCGGTCGAGGCGGCGACGCGGCTCGTGCCGGCAGCGGTCGTGCTCGACCGGATTCTCCCTCGGCTCGGCGGAGAGGAGGTGGCGGAGCGGCTGCGCGCGCTCGAGGCGACCCGGGGTGTCCCGCTCGTGGCGGTGGCCGAGGCCGCCGACCTGGGTGAGCGGGCGGGTCTCTTCCGCGCGTGTCTCGCCCGGCCGCTCGACCGGAAGATGCTGGAGGCCGCGCTCGAAGGTCTGGGCGGGCCGGTATCCTAGGGACGACATGCGCGAGGTTCTGGAGGCGGCCCTTCGGGCCGAAGCCGCGGGTGAGCCGGTGGCGCTGGTCACCGTCGTCTCGACTCAGGGCTCGACACCCCAGAAGGCCGGGGCCAAGATGCTCGTGCACGCGGACGGGCGGCTGGTGGGGACGATCGGGGGCGGCTGCCTCGAGGCGGAGATGACGCGGCGGGCGCGCCAGGCCATCGAAGATCGGCGGGTGCAGGTGGCGAGCTACGACCTCACGCCGGAGGAGGCGGGGGAGGACGGGCTCGTGTGCGGGGGCAGGATGCAGGTTCTCATCGAGCCGATCGAGGGCACACCGGTTCTCTGTCTGTTCGGGGCGGGTCACGTCGCGCAACCCCTGGCCGGCATGGCGAAGGCCTGCGGCTTCCGTGTGGAGGTGGCGGACGACCGCGTGAAGTTCGCCAACTCGCAGCGGTTTCCCGAGGCCGACCTCGTCCTCGTGGAAGGCTTCGCGGCGGCGGCGGCACAGATGACCCTGGGTCCGAACACCTATGCCATCGTCGTCACCCGCGGTCACAAGGGGGACGCGGAGGCGCTCGAGTCCGTTCTTGGCCGTGATCTGCGGTTCATCGGGCTTCTCGGAAGCAAGGCCAAGATCGTCCACATCTTCGCCGCCCTCACCGAACGCGGCGTGGCGCGCGAGGAGCTGGCCCGGGTCCACGCGCCCCTCGGGCTCGAGATCGGGGCCCAGACCCCGGACGAGATCGCCGTGAGCATCCTGGCCGAGATGATCGCGGTCCGGAGGGGGGTGGACCCGGCTCGGAGCGGGTCGATGAAGATGGAGCTGCCGGGTCGGCTGAAGCCTGAAGATTCAATACCTTGACACTCAAGTCTTGAAGTAGCATCTCAGGACCTGTATCCTTACTCCCCAAAGGGCCTTGATGAAGGACCTTGTGACAGTTGTGCTCGTCGGCGTATCGCTGGTGGCCGCGTCAGGCGGCGCCGGGGAGAAGGAGAAGGCCGCCCGAGATCGGCTCTCCGAGGAGAACGCGAACGCCGCCGGCACGTTCACCGTGCGCACGCCGCAGGACTGGGTGTTCGAGACGCGCGCGGGCGAGCCGGAGGTCACGGAGGCCCGAGGGGGCGCGTTGGTCCTGCGCGTCGTGCGCCGTGAGGGCGAGCTGGGTCTCGACAGCTGGCACGTTCAATGCATGCTTGAGCGCCTGGCCGGACCCATGGAGACACGCCCGCAGGTCGAGTACGAATACGACTTCCACCAGGGCTGGATCGCCGACCGGCAGGCGATGGACTCCGCGTTCGTGGTGCACTACGACGAGCCGATCGAGGGCCACAAGGACTGGCGCCAGAGGAACCTGACGGTGATCGGCGGGGGTGAGTCGCTGTGCGTGATCGCGATGGCCCCCCGCCGGGTGTGGAAGAAGTCGAAGGAGGACCGGGCGCTCCTCGAGGCCGTGATGCAGAGCGTCCGTTTCGAGTGATGGCGCTGACCGTATCAGAGACGCTGTCCGTCGGGCGCGCCGCCAAGCGGCGTCAGATCTGGTCCGTCGGCGGCGGCAAGGGTGGCATCGGCAAGTCCCTGATCGCGGCGTCGCTCGGTTGGCAGCTCGCCCGCATGGGGCAGCGCGTCGTCCTCGTCGACGCCGACCTCGGCGGGGCCAACCTACACACGTGCCTCGGCCTGCCCAACCCACCGCGCACGCTCGCCGACTTCATCCAGCGGCGTCTGGACACGATCGAGGAGGCCCTCACCGAGACCGGCGCCCCGGGGCTCCGGCTCCTGAGCGGCGCCGGGGACCTGCTCACCGCCGCGAACATCAAGCACATGCAGAAGGTCCGGATTCTGAACAAGATCCGGAGCCTGGACGTGGACGTGGTGCTCATCGACATCGGGGCCGGAACCTCCTTCAACAGCCTCGATTTCTTCCTTCTCTCGGACGTCGCGATTCTGGCGGTGGTGCCGGAGCCGAGCTCGATCGAGAACGGGTACCGGTTCATCAAGAGCGCGCTGTACCGGCGGCTCCGGGCGGCGGCCCCGCACGCCGGCGTCCGAAACCTCGTCGACACCGCCCTCGACCCCAAGAACGAGCTGGGCCTGCGCACTCCCGTGGATCTCGTGGCCCGGGTGGAGCAGGAGGACCCGGCGGCGGCGGCCGCCCTGCGGCGTGAGATGAGCTCCTTCCACCCCCGGTTCGTGGTCAACGAGGTGCGTGACGACCGGGACGCGGCCATCGGTCACCAGCTGGTGGCGGCCTGCGGGCGCCACCTCGGCCTGCGCGCCAGCTACGCCGGGTACGTGCACTTCGAGGACGCGGTGTGGCGGGCGGTCCGCCGGCGCCGTCTGTTCATGGCCGACGCGCCCACCTCGCGGGCGGCGGAGGAGATCCGGCAGCTCACGCGAGGTCTGCTCAAGGGAGAGAATCTGGGGTCCGGCTACTGATGGAGATGGGGGAGGACCTCTACGACGTGCTGGGTCTCGAGCCCGGGGCGTCGCGCGAGCAGGTCGAGCGGGCGTACCGCTTCTCGCTCGAGATGTACGGAGAGGACGCGCTCGCGACGTACTCGCTGCTCGAGCCGGCGGAGCTCGAGAGCATGCGCTCGCGCATCCGCGACGCCTACCAGGTGCTGATCGACGACGAGCAGCGCCGGGCCTACGACGAAGGCCATGGGTTCGCGCCGCCCGAGTCCCCGGTGGTGCCCTTCCCGACGTCGTCGGAGAGCGGGGCCGAAGAGGTGGAGCTGCCCGAGGTCCTGACCGGCCCCGATCTGAAGCGCATCCGTGAGGCCCGCGGGGTGAGCCTGCGCCACATGGCGAACGTGACCAAGATCGGGACGCGCTTCCTCGAGTACATCGAGGAGGACCGGCTCGCCTTCCTGCCCGCACCGGTCTACCTCCGGGGATTCCTTCAGGAGTACGCTCGGATGGTGAACCTCGACGCGCGCCGGGTGGCCGAGGCCTACATGAAGCGTCTACCCGCCCGCCGCTGAAGACGCTGCGGCGTCGATCCGGCCCAGCGCGGTCGTGCCGGCGAGGGCACCGGTCGCGGTGAGCCGGTCTCTGCGCTTCATCTCGACCCGGCTCCTCCAGTTCCGCAGTCTGCCCGAGAGTCGCACGCGCCGTGGCGCGGGCGGCGATGGTCTATGATGTCGCGATCCTCTCGCACGACGAGCCCATGACCTCCTCCGCGAGTCCCCTCGAGCCACTTCTGTCCGCGCTGAGCGCGGTGGGCGAGACAGCGTCCGCGCTCGTCTTCCGGGCGAGCGACGCCGCCTTCGGGCCCGGGACCGTGATGCTCATGTTCGGGATCGGGCTCTTCCTCAGCGTGCGGTTCCGCTTCGTCCAGATCCGGCACCTGCGGGACGCGCTGCGGTCGCTGAAGCCGCGGCCGGAAGAGGGAGACGGCGCCCTCACTCCGTTCCAGGCCTTCATGACCGCCCTCGCCGCGTCCGTCGGCACCGGCAACATCGCCGGGGTGGCCACCGCGATCGTGTCCGGAGGGCCCGGCGCCCTCTTCTGGCTCTGGTGCTACGGCTTCTTCGCCACCGCGATCAAGTTCAGCGAGGCGGTGCTGGGCGTTCAGTACCGCTCGGTGGAGAGCCGGTACCTGTCCGCCGGGCCCATGCACTACCTCCGGGACGGGCTTGGCCTGAGGCGGCTCGGCTGGGTCTACGCCCTGATCGCCGGGGTGGCGGCGCTCACCACGACGCCCATCACCCAGCCGAACTCCATCGCCATCGGGTTCGAGAGCCACTTCCACGTTCCCACGATCGTGACCGGTGTCGGGGTGGCGGTCCTGGCCTGGCTCGTGATCATCGGGGGGATCAAGTCGATCGGACGGGCGGCGGAGATGCTCGCCCCGGCCATGGTGGCGCTGTACCTGCTCGGCGGCCTGCTGGTCATCGGCACCCACGCCGACCGGCTCATGGATGTCCTCGCCCTGGTGGTGCGTGAGGCCTTCTCGCTCAAGGCCGGCCTGGGCAGCGCGGCCGGGGTCGGCATCATGACGGCGATGCGCTACGGGCTGGCCCGCGGCATCTACGCCAACGAGGCCGGGTACGGGACCGCGGCGGTGGCGTACGGCACCGCCCGGAGCCGGCGACCGGTGCAGCAGGGATACGCGGCGGTGATGGAGGTGTTCGTGGTCTCGTTCGTCACCTCCACGATCAGCGGGCTCACCATCCTCGTCACCGGCGTGTGGTGCTCCGGCCTCACCAGCACCGCCGCCGTGGCCGAGGCCTTCGACCACGCGGTGCCGTTGGCCGGAGGCTGGGCGGTGGCGGTGTGCGCGTTCCTCTTCGGGTACACCACGCTGCTCGGCTGGGGGTACTACGGGGAGCAGTTCTTCGCGTACTGCTTCGGGCCCCGCGTGGTGGTGCCCTACCGGTGGGTCTACTGCGGGCTGATCGTGATCGGCGCCACGAGCCACGTCGATCTCGTCTGGGCGTGGGGCGACCTGATGAACGGCCTGCAGATCCTGCCGAACCTGGTCGGTCTGCTCGGCCTGTCCGGCGTGGCGGCAGCCCTCCTGAAGCGGGACGAGGAACGCTCCGGGGAGGCCGGTGACCGATGAGCGGATTCGCGCAGGTCGGCTCCGAGCTCACGTGCGATGGCGTCCCGCTCCGGGACGCGGCCGAGCGGTTCGGCACGCCCCTGTTCGTTTACAGCCGGGTGGCGATCGAGGAGTCGTGGCGGGCCTACGAAAACGCCTTCGCTCCCGTGCCGCACCGGATCTGCTATGCGGTCAAGGCGAACGGGAACGGTGCCATCCTGAGGCTCCTGGCCGGGCTCGGGGCGGGGGCGGACATCGTCTCGGGCGGCGAGATGCTCGCCGCGCTTCGGGCCGGGTTTCCCCCGGAGCGGATCGTGTTCGCGGGAGTCGGGAAGACCGATGAAGAGCTGGCCCTCGGCCTGGAGCGCGGCATCGGCGAGTTCAACGCCGAGAGCGAGCAGGAGATCCTGCGGCTCAACCGGGCGGCCGTCGCCCGGGGGGTCGTGGCCCGGGTCTCCCTGCGCGTGAACCCCGACATCGACTCGCAGACGCACCCCTACATCTCCACCGGCCTGCGCGAGGCGAAGTTCGGGGTGCCCATCGGCCTCGCCGCGGGGATCCTCCGGCGGGCGCGGTCGCTCGACGCGGTCCGGGTCGTCGGCGTGCAGTGCCACCTCGGGTCCCAGATCACCGACCTCGAGCCCCTGGCCACCGCCGCCCGGGACCTCGCCGAGCTCAGTCGGGAGCTGCTCGACGAGGGCTTCGCCCTGGAGACGATCGATCTGGGCGGGGGCCTCGGCGTGGACTACGAAGGGGGGAGCGGGGCGGATCCGGCCGCGCTGGCCGAGCACATCCTGCCCGCGATCGACGGCCTGCCGCTCACGCTCGTCCTCGAGCCCGGGCGCTCCCTGGTGGCCGGTGCCGGCGCCCTCCTCACGCGCGTCCTGTACGTGAAGGAGAACCAGGCCCGCCGCTTCGTGATCGTGGACGCGGGCATGAACGACCTCCTTCGCCCCGCGCTCTACCGGGCCCACCACCGGGTGGAGCCGGTCCGGCCCCGGGGCGGCCCGCGGGCCGAGGTGGACGTCGTGGGGCCGGTGTGCGAGACGGGGGACTTCCTGGCGCGGGGCCGGGAGCTCGAGCGGCCGGAGCCCGGCGACCTGCTCGCGGTGAGAGACACCGGGGCCTACGGCTTCGCGATGTCCTCCCGCTACAACATGCGACCGCGGCGCGGCCGAGGTGCTGGTCGAGGCCGGCGCGGTGCGCCTCATCCGACGCCGCGAGACCTTCGACGACCTGATCGATACGGAAGTGTAGCGGGCCACCAGGCCGGACTCGCCCGCGTGTCCCTTCCTTGGGGACATGCGGGCGTACGGGGCCTATCTCAAGCCTTTCCCTCCCCCTACGTGGGGAGGGTTAAGGGTGGGGGGTCATTGAACAATCTCTACCGCGTCTTCCAGGCCTTGTCGTACCGCAGCAGTCCGGTGGGGCCGACGATGAGGCCCCGGACCTCCTCTCGGTGCGCGGTGAAGACGGAGGCGTGGTACAGGGGAACGAATGGCATCTCCTCCTGGAACAGCTCCTGCGCCTGGTGGTAGAGGGAGAGGCGGGAGCGCGGAGCGCTCTCCATGCGCGCCCGCTTCAGCAGGAGATCCATCTTCTCGCTCCGATAACGGCAGCGGTTCGTCGTGCCGATCGCCTCGGAGCCGAGGAGGGCGGCAAGGAAGTCGTTGGGGTCCGGCGTGTCGGCCTGCCAGCCCAGGAGCGCCATGTCGTACTCGCCGCGGGAGGTGAGCCCCACGTGCTCGGACCAGGTGTCGACCTCTCGAATCCGCACCCGCAGCCCGATCTGCGCCAGGTCCTGCTGGATCAGCTCGGCCAGTCGTCGGGGCTCGGGCAGATAGGCCCGCGGTGCCGCGGACACGGTCAGCGTCGCCTCGAGACCGTTGGGCCGCCCCGCGCGGGCGAGCAGCCGGCGGGCGCGTTCCCGGTCGAGCCGGATCTCGCGGCTGCGACCGTCGTACCCGAACAGGAGCGGCGGCAGGGGGGTCTGCGCGGGCTCACCGTGGCCCTCGAGGAGATCACCCACGATCTCCGCCCGGTCGATCGCCCGGGCCACGGCCAGTCGGCCACGGACGTCGTCGAAGGGCGGCCGCTCGTTGTTCAGGGCGAGATAGCCCAGGTTGAGGCCGCTCTGGGAGTCGAGTGTGACGTGGGCGGTGGCCCGCAGCTCCGCAACCCGGCCGTGCTCGATGGCGGACGAGACGTCGACCGCGCCCGCGGCGAGGGCCCGGGTGAGGGCGTCGGCGTCCGGGAGGCGCCGGAACTCGAGGCGCCGCAGGCGTGGGACGCCTCCCCAGTAGTCGTCGAAGGCCCCGAGCTCGACGTGCCCCCGTCGCGCGCGGACGAGCCGGAAGGGCCCGGTGCCGACGGGAAGCTGGCTTCCCGGTCCCTCGAGGCGCCGGGGGCTCTGTATGGAGAAGAACGGCTGCGAAAGAGTAGACAGGAGCGCGGCGTTTGGCCGCTCGAGGGTGATCTGGACGACGTGGGGGCCGATGCGCTCGGCCCGACCCTCGAAGGCCCGCTCGCGCGCGAGGT
Organism: uncultured Acidobacteriota bacterium; assembly: GCA_963700695.1. Lineage (GTDB taxonomy): Bacteria > Acidobacteriota > Vicinamibacteria > Fen-336 > Fen-336 > JAJDNS01. The sequence goes on from CAVOYO010000012.1 coordinate 476,631, forward strand.
GCTCCACGTTGCCGACCACCGCGTCCGCGTCGAAGGCCGTGCCGTCGTGGAAGCGGACCCCCTCGCGGAGAGTGAAGGTCCACACCCTCCGATCGGCGGTGGCCCAGGTCGTCGCGAGCGCGCCCTCCGGCCGCAGGGACCCTGGCCGCACTCGCACCAGGGTCTCGCACACGCTGGCGACGATCTCCGCCCCGACGAGGTCCGTGGCCTGGTGGGGCTCGAGGGTCACCGCGTTCGTGAGCGTCCCGACCACGAGCGTGTCCGCGGGGGCCGGGACCTGGGGAGGAAGCAGGAGCACGGCCGCGAGGAGGAGGGAAGAGGCCACCTCCCGATTCTACCCGGCCCGCCGGGCCCGAGCCGGGCGGATGGCCTGGCCGCGGCGGCTGGACCCACCCTGCAGACGTGAAAAGGGGGGGCGCGTGCCCCCCCGGCTACGGTCATGCCGATCGGTCGCCGCGCTGCGCGCGACGCCGTCGTGCTGGCACTAGAACTGCGGGATGCCGGTCGACCGGCCCACCGACGAGGCCGCCTGACCCGAGAGGAGGGCCTGGCCAGCCTGGTCGCCCGCCGTCCCGCCCAGGATGACCGCGGCTCCGGCGCCGCTCACACCCGCCTCCTGGGCCCGCTGGAAGTTCACGAGGCTCTTGCGGTACTCGGCGACGGCCTGCAGCTCGAGAACTTGCTGGGAGGCGAGGTCGCGCTGGGCCTGGGTGACGAGGTAGTTCGTCGACATCCCCGCGTCGAACTTCTTCTGCTCGGCGTCCAGCCGCTCGGCCATGAGCTCGCGTGCGGCCGATGCGGAGGCCACGCGCTTGAAGCCCGACAGCACGCCGCGCCCCGCCGTGCGGACCTCCTGCGCTACCTGCAGCTCGAGGCGACGTAGCGAGACGAGCGCCTGCTCCCGGCCGAGCTGGGCCTGGGCCCTCCGTGCCTTGTTGGTGCGGTTCGGGATGGCGTAGGAGAACTGCACGCCGACGTTCCAGGTGGGGAAATCGTTGCCGAACGCCTCGCCCAAGGCGTCCCCGTAGCCGCCGGGGATCTCCTCGATGACCGGTCCGCCGATCTCGTCTCGGATGAGCTGGGTCCCGCCGGCGCCCGACCCGCCGTAGCCGGCCACGAAATCGAGGCGGGGCTTCACCTGGTTGTCCCGGTACAGGACGTCCAGGTCCGAGCGCTCGAGGGCCTTGCGGGCCGAGACCACGTCGGTCCGGTTGTCGAGGGCGTTCCGGACCGCCGCGTCGAGATTGACGGGGGTCGGCTCGGCGACGGGGTCGGTCGTCGGCACTATTCGGGTGGCCCACATGTTGGGATCGTTCTCGGGAAAGATGACGCGCTTGAGGTTGTCCTCGGAGTTGGCGAGGAGGTTCTCGGCCACGATCACCGCCTCCTCGCGGGCCGCGACCTCCGCGCGGGCCTCGACGATGTCGAGGGGGGCCATGGTCCCGACCTTCACCCGGATCTCGTTCTCCGAGAGGAGCTTCTTGGCGAGGTTGAGGCTGCCGTTCGCGGCCTGGAGGTTGTCGATGGCGTAGATGAGGTCGTAGTAGTAGAGCTTCGTCGTCGCCACCGCGTTGATGACGCCCTGGCGGAACTCGATGTCCGAGATCTGGCGGTTGATCTTCGAGAGCTTGAGCTGCCGGCGGGGCGCGTCGATCTTGAAGTTCTGGAGCAGGGGCTGGGTGATGCTGGCGGAGAGGAACGCCGTGTAGGTTGGGTTGAAGCTGGTGAAGATGTTGGTCGTGTCCTGGCGCCGGTTGTTCCAGCGGACGTCGAGCTGGCCCCCCGTCTTCACCGGGAGGGCCGCTCCGAAGTTCCAGACATCCGTCTTCGTGTTGACGGCGTCGCCGCCGGAGAAGAAGTTCGTCCCCTTGGTGTCCGTCGACTCGTGGTCCACGTTGGCGAACAGGAAGGGATCGTAGTAGCCCTCGGCGGAGATCACGCTCTGGGCGGCGATCTCGGGGTCGTACCGGCTGACCGCGATGTCGACGTTGGCCTCCAGGGCGCGCTCGACCGCCTCGTCCAGCGACAGCCTCAGGGTCTGCTGTTCCTCCTGACCCTGGCCCGCCGCGCCGGGGGCGAGGCCGAGCGCAAGCAGCAGGGCGCAGAGCGACGGAATCCTTGCTCTCATGATCCTTCGTGACCTCCAGGCTTTGCTACAGGGGCGATGCGCCACCAGTTGAAAAGCGATGAATTCTACCGCACGAGCGCGCAAGACCATCCCTCGCGCCGCCGAGCGTGAACGGCATCACTTCCTAAAACGAGGGAACCGCTGCAAAAGATCCGCTTTTTTGGCCGGGAGGACGTAAAGGCACCGTAAGGTCCCTCCCGCTGGCATCGCCATCCCGGGAGCCGGTATCATCACCCCTCATGGTGGAGGCTCCGTGATGAAGGTGCTCCTTTCTTTCGAGCAGATCCAGGCGCGCATTCGGGAGATGGGGAAGCAGATAGCGACCGACTACAACGGGCGTGAGCCACACCTCGTGGGCGTGCTCAAGGGGGCATGCCCCTTCATGACCGATCTGGCGCAGGCCATCGATCTGCCTCTCACGCTCGACTTCATCGCCGTCTCCTCCTACGGCCGGGCCACGAAGTCCACCGGCGAGGTGAAGCTCGTCAAGGATCTGGACCAGGGGCTCGACGGCCGGGACCTGCTGGTGGTCGAGGACATCGTCGACACCGGCCTCACGCTGAACTACCTCACCAACCTGCTGGGGGCGCGTGGGCCGCGGTCCCTCAAGGTCGTCGCGCTGCTCTCGAAGCCCTCCCGGCGCCTCGTCAGCGTCCACGTCGACTACGTCGGCTTCACGATCGAGGACGAGTTCGTGGTCGGCTATGGCCTGGACTACAACGAGCGCTACCGCAACCTGAAGGACATAGTGGTCTATGGTGGATAGGGGGCCAGCGCTTTTCTGACGTGGCCGTCCGCGCGATCGAGCCTCGCGCGCGCCTCTGAGACGTCGCTGCCCAGCCGTCCCATCACGATGGCCGTCTTGACCTCGCCGTCGGCGGCGGCGAGGAGGCGGGCGGCCTTCGCCGCGCCCACGTCGGCGGCGGCGGCCACGATGCGCCGGCTGCGGTCGACGAGCTTGTCCGAGCTGGGCCTCAGGTCGACCATCAGGTTCTCGTAGGCCTTCCCGAGGCGCACCATGGCCGCGGTCGTGATCGCGTTGAGCACCGCCTTCGTGGCGGACCCGGCCTTGAGACGCGTGGAGCCGGTGAGAACCTCGGGCCCGGTCACAGTGGCGATCACGACGTCGGCGAGTCCGCGGAGCCCGCGGCCCGGGGCGCAGGTGACGAGGACGGTCCGAGCCCCTTTCGCCCGGGCCCCGGCGAGGCCGCCCCTGACGAAGGGTGTGACCGAGCTTGCGGAGATGCCGACGAGCAGGTCGCGCCGCCGCAGCCGCCGGCCCTCGCGGCGGCCGTGGTCCTCCCGATCCTCCGCGCCTTCTTCGGAGCGGAACACGGAGTGCTGGCCGCCGGCCATGACCGCGCGGACTCGGCGCGGGTCGGTACCGAAGGTGGGGGGACACTCGGCCGCCTCCAGCACGCCCAGACGCCCGCTGGTGCCCGCCCCGAGGAACACGAGGTCTCCGCCGCCGGCCAGGGTCTCGGCGGCGAGGTGGGCGGCCCGGGCGATGGCGCGGCTCTCGCACCCGGCCGCGAGCAGGGCCCGGCGGTCCTCGTCCAGCAGCAGGGCGACGACGCGCTCGGTGGGCATCGCGTCCAGGCGCCGGCTGCGGGGGTTGCGTCTCTCGGTGAGGAGACGGCCCCAGCGGCCCTTCGGCGCGGGACTCAGAGGTTCCTCCGGTCGAAGGGCAGCGGCAGCAGCTCGCTCAGCCGCAGCGTGCGGGACCGGCCTTTGAGGTCGACCATGCGGACCCAGACGTTGCCGCAGAACTCCCACAGGATCTGCCGACAGGGTCCACAGGGGGGAGTCAGGCGAGGTGCGTCGGCCACGATGGCAATCGCGGCGAACTCCCCGAGCCCCTCCGAGACTGCCTTGAACACCGCCACGCGCTCGGCGCACATGGAGAGCCCGTACGAGGCGTTTTCGATGTTGCAGCCGGTGACGATCTCGCCCCCACGCGTCTTCAGCGCAGCCCCCACCCGAAAGCCCGAGTAGGGCGCGTGGGCCCGCTCGCGCGCTTCGCGCGCCAGGCGAGCCATCTCGGCGAGGCTGGTGGGCGAGGGGCGGCGCATCCCGCGGGAAAAGGTCATGGCTCCTCCACCGCCTCGGCCACGACGCGGTTCAGGACGTCGAGGAGCGTCGAGCGCAGCCGCTCCGCGACCACGAGGACATCCCGATGATCCAGGGGTGCGTCGGAGACACCGGCGGCCGGGTTCGTCAGGCACGACAGGGCCAGCACCCGCATGCCGAGGTGGCGCGCCGCGATGACCTCGGGCACGGTGGACATCCCGACGGCGTCGGCCCCCAGGGTCCGGGCCATGCGAATCTCGGCCGGTGTCTCATAGGAAGGGCCGGTCATCGCGATGTAGACGCCCTCGTGGACGGTGACGCCGGCCGCCGCGCAGGCCCGGGCCGCCGCCTCCCGTAGCCCCGGATCGTAGGCGTGGGTCATGTCGGGGAAGCGGGGTCCGAGCTCGGTCGCGTTCGGGCCGACCAGCGGGTTGCCGAGCAGGTTGATGTGGTCGCTCAGGATCATCAGCTCGCCGGCCCGGAAGGCCGGGTTGATGGCGCCGGCGGCGTTCGTGAGGACGAGGGTCCGAACCCCCAGACGCCCGAGGACCCGCACCGGAAAGACGACATCGTCGAGCGGTCGGCCCTCGTAGAAGTGGATCCGTCCCTTGAGGGCGGCCACGGGGACACCCCCCGCCCGCCCGAGCACGAGGGCGCCGGTGTGGCCGGCGACGGTCGGAGCGGGCACGTGCGGAATCTCGTCGTAGGGGATGGCGACCGCGTCCTCCAGGGTGTCCGCGAAGCCGCCGAGGCCGGAGCCGAGGACGACGCCGACCGAGGGTCGGAGCGATGTGCGGTTGCGCACCGTGGCCACCGCCTCGTCGAGCCGGGGCAGGAGATCCTTCACAGGATCATCCCCGCCAGAGTCGCCGACATGAAAGCGGCCAGGTTACCCGCCACCATGGCGCGGAGGCCGAAGCGGGCGAGGTCGCTCCGGCGGGACGGGGCGAGGCCGCCGATGCCGCCGATCTGGATGCCGATGCTCGCGAAGTTGGCGAACCCGAGCAGCGCGTAGGCGGAGATGATCGTGGCCCGTGGGGACAGAGCCACCGCCCCCGCGGTCACGTCCGTCGCGAACCGGGCGTAGGCCACGAACTCGGTCAGGACCACCTTCAGGCCGATGAGGCCCCCCACGTACCCGGTCTCGTGCCACGGGACACCCATCACCCACGTCAACGGTCTGAGGACGACACCGAAGATGGACTGGAGGCTGAGGCCCTCGATGCCGACGAGCGTGCCCGCCCACCCGATGCCGAAGTTCGCCATGGCGATGAGGGCGATGAAGGCCATCAGCATCCCGCCGACGTTGAGGGCGAGCTGCACCCCCGTCGCGGCCCCGCTGGCCGCCGACTCCACGACGTTGGCGTCGGTCCGCTCGACGACCACGTGGAGGGCGTCGCGGGACATGGGCGTCTCCGTCTCCGGCCGAATGATCTTGGACAGGAGCAGGCCGGCGGGGGCGTTCATCACGCTCGCGGCAAGCAGGTGCCCCGCGATGTCGGGGAAGAAGCTGTGGAGCATCATGACGTAGGCGGCGAAGACCCCCCCGGCGACGGTCGCAAAGCCCCCGACCATGACCGTGAAGAGCTCGGACGAGGTGAGCTTCTCGACGAAGGGCTTGATGAGCAGCGGTGCCTCCGTCTGCCCGAGGAAGATGTTTCCGCTCGCCGACAGCGTCTCCGCGCCCGAGGTGCGCAGGGTGCGCTGCATCACCCAGGCCAGGCCCTTGACGACCATCTGCATGACGCCCAGGTAGTACAGGACCGACATCAAGGCGGAGAAGAAGATGATGGTCGGCAGCACCCCGAACGCGAACAGCGACCCGGTGCTCGCCACGAATCCCGCGGTCGTGTCCAGGCTGTCGCCGGGCCCTGGCGTGCCCACCGGCACCGTGTTGCCAATCAGGTTGCCAAAGATGAACCGCGCGCCCTCGCCGCTGAACGACAGGAGACCGTTCACCACGTCGCCGACCCCCGCGAAGAACCACCGCCCCGGGGTCGTCTTGAGCACGAGGACCCCGAAGGTGGCCTGGAGGAGGAGGCCCATGCCGACGAGCCGCCAGGGCACCCGCCGCCGGTCGTAGCTGAGGAGCCACGCGATGGCGAGGATGGCGGCGAGGCCCAGCAGGCCCGTGGCCCGTTGGAGGAGGCTGATCTCCAGTCCGCCCTCGCGCATCTGGGCCAGGGGACCGGTCGCGGCGATCAACGTCAGTAGCAAGCTGGACAATCGTCCTCCTTGGGCGGGGTCAGGTGAGAATGTCGATCACGAGCCGGCGGGGCTGCGGGGCCTGGGACCGTACCTCGATCGCCCCTCGCAGAAGGGCCAGGGCCGGATCCAGCTGCGCCTTCGAGCGCAGGTGAACCGTCACGATCGGCTCGTTGAGCGCGACCGGATCTCCGACCTTCTTGTGGAACACGAACCCGACGGCGGAGTCGATGGTGCCGTCGACGGTCTCGCGGCCCGCCCCAAGGAGCATGGCCGCCCGGCCCACGGCCCGGGCCGCGATACGAGCCACCCGGCCGTCGCGCTCCGATCGGACCACGACCGTCTCCGGGGCCTGGGGCAGTCGCGAGGGTCCGTCGCAGACGCGCGGGTCGCCGCCCTGGAGCTCGATCACCTCTCGCAGCTTCTCGAGCCCGGCCCCGGAGCGGAGGGCCTCCCGGACCTCGGCCCGCGCGGCTTCCAGGGCGACCTTCTTGGACAGATGGAGCATCCAGGCCGCGAGCTCCACCGAGAGCGACTCCAGATCCTTCGGACCTCGTCCCTTCAGGGTCTCGACGCACTCCGCCACCTCGAGGGCGTTGCCCACGGCGCGGCCGAGGGGTTGGTCCATGCGGGTCAGGAGGGCGACGACGCGGCGCTTCATCCCCCGGCCGATGGCGATCATGGTCTCGGCCAGGGCGCGGGCTTCGTCCTCGGAGCGCAGGAAGGCCCCGTCGCCGCACTTGACGTCCAGGACGAGGGCGTCGATCCCCTCCGCCATCTTCTTGCTCATGATCGACGCGGCGATGAGCGGGGGGCTCTCCACCGTGGCCGTCACGTCGCGCAGGGCGTAGAGCCTCCGGTCGGCGGGGGCGATCTCCGGGGTCTGGCCGATGAGGCCCATCCCGCATCGGGCGAGGACGGACCGGAACTCGGCCAGGCTCAGGTTCACCCGGAAGCCGGAAATGGACTCGAGCTTGTCGAGGGTTCCGCCGGTGTGCCCGAGCCCGCGGCCCGAGATCATGGGGACGACGATCCCGCAGGCCGCGGCCAGGGGGGCCAGGACCAGGCTCGTCTTGTCGCCGACCCCGCCCGTCGAGTGCTTGTCCGCCTTCGGGCCGGGAAGATCGGACAGATCGAGGACCTCGCCGGAGCGCATCATCGACTCGGTCAGGGCCGAGGTCTCGGCCTGCGTCATGCCGCGGAAGAACACGGCCATGGCCAGCGCCGCGGCCTGGTAGTCGGGGATCTCGCCCCGGGCGTAGCCGCGGACGAAGAAGTCGATCTCCTCTCCGTTGAGCTCGCCGCCGTCGCGCTTGCGTTGGATCAGGTCGACGGCCCGCACCCCTCAGCCCTTCTTCTGCGCCTTGATCCTCTCGACCTCGGCCCAGAGGTCGCGCTTCTTGCGAGCCGGGGCCGCCGGCGCGGGCGGCGGCTCGGGCGGCTTGGGCATGGAGGCGAGCACCTGCTCCATCAGCGTCTTCTTGTCGCCCTTCGACTTCCTCTTCGTGGGGACCTGGGCGCGGCGATAGTCGTGGGCGTTGTGGCAAGTGCGGCAGGTCACCTTCGCAACCTCCCCCTCGAAGAGGCTGGTGACGTCGTGGTTCAAGAGCAGGCGGCAGCGCGGACAGTAGTCGTCGATCACGTCGCCGAGCCTGGGTGCACGATCCGACATCGGATCCTCCGACTGGTGGGTCGCCCGGAGTATAGCGCAGCGGGACCTCTCACGCGTCTCGCGACGAAGTCTGACGAAAAATCCGGGCTACAATTCCGCCGCGAGGAGCGAATCGGATGCGCAACGCCGAGGTCATCCGGCAGTGGAAGATCCTGAAGACCATCGAGGCGGGCCGCTGGACGAGCGCGGCGGCCCTGGCCAAGGCGTACGGGGTCACCGAGCGGACGATCCGGCGGGACCTCGAGGCGCTTCAGGAGGCCGGCTTCCCCCTCTACGACGACCGTCAGGATGGCAAGAAGGTGTGGCGGCTGATCGAGGGCTACCAGCAGCGCCTGTCCCAGAGCTTCACCCTGTCCGAGCTGGCCGCCCTCTACTTCAGCCGCAACATGCTGTCCTTCCTCGGAGGGGCGCCGTTCGCCTCGGATCTCGAGGCGGCGTTCGCCAAGATCCAGGAGGCCCTGCCCGAGCGCAGCCTGCCCTATCTCGCCCGCATCCAGGAGCTCTTCTCCGCCCGTCCCGACCCGTGGAAGGACTACTCCAGCAAGCAGGACGTGATCGCCGGCCTCATCGACGCCATCCTCCACCAGCGACAGGCGAAGATCGCCTACTACTCCTTCCAGAGCCGGCGGACCAAGGCCTACACGCTGGACCCGTACCGCGTCGTCTACTACCGGGGAGGGCTCTACCTCTACGCCCGGGCCCACGAGTACGGTGAGGTGCGGACGTTCGCGGTGGAGCGCGTCCAGAAGATGGAGGTCCTCGACGAGGGCTTCGAGGTCCCGGCGGACTTCAACGCCTCCGAGTACGCCCGCTCGGCCTTCGGCATCTCCGGGGGGAGGGCCGAGACGGTGGAGCTCGTGTTCCGCCCCGAGATGGCCGGCTACATCCGCGAGCGCACCTGGCACGAGAGCCAGCGGCTCTCGGAGGACGCCGACGGCTCGGTCCGTCTGGTCATGGACGTCGCCCTCGGATTCGAGCTCAAGGCCTGGATCAAGGGCTTCCTGCCCGACGTCACGGTTGTCCGGCCCCCGGCGCTGCGCGAGGAGATCGCGCGCGAGCTCGAGGCCTCGCGCGCGGCCTTCCCCGCTCCGCGTGAGGGTTGACCCCGCGTCCGACTACCAGATGTCGATGTGGGGGTCCTCCTCGAGTTGCCCGGAGGGTCCGTCGAGGGTCACCTTGTATTCGACAAAGCAGGTGGACCCTTGGACGCAGTCCGTTGGCCAATCGGGGAATCTACCTGTTGCCTCCGCATCGCCGGACTCGACGACGAGGTTCTTCCCGGGGCTCGTTGGCTTGACCTCGATCACCAGGCTCCTCTTGTACTGGTTGCACCGCGGGATGAAGGAAGTCTCCCAGATCAGTTCGTCCCCCACGCAGACGTTCAGCCGGTTCGGAACCGTCTTGAGGTGGCACTGGTCGTTCTTGTTCCACAAGACCATGACCATGGCCTTTCGGGGCCCGGCCCCGAGGACCTCTGGGCACGTGCGCGTGGGCTCGGGCGTCGGCTCGGGCGTGGGCTCGGGCGTGGGCCCGGGCGTGGGCACTAGCCCGCTGGACATCCCAAAATAGAGCAACAGCGCCCCGAGCGCGAACGCCCCTACGAACGCCAGGACGGTCTTCATCACGACCCTCCCTTCTTTCGCGTCATTGCGAACGACTCAACAACTCCTTGAACGCCGCGAGGTCCTCGAGCACGGCGAGATCCTCGTCGCGACGAGCGAGGGCGACACTGTAGCCCTGGTCGAGGGCCTCCCGAAGCGCCTCCACGGCTTCTGACCTCTGCCCCCCGAGCGCCAGGACCGACGCCCGGATGGCGAGCACGTTCCCGTCGGAAGGCCGCAGGCTCACCGCCTCGTCCGCATGACGGATCGCCTCCGCGTGCCGTCCGAGCTTCGCCTCGAGGAGCCCCAGGTACACCATCGTGGGGGCGTCCTGGGCGTTGACGCCGAGGAGGCGGCGGCACCGCTCGACGCCGTCCTCGTAGGCCGCCCGCGCGTCGTCGGCGCGGTCGAGCTTCCGGTACGTGTCTCCGAGGTTCATGGCTCGCTGCGGGAGGCCCGGCTCCAGGCGATTGGCCTCCTCGAACGCCTCGGCCGCCTCCGGGAAGCGTCCCTGGTCGTACAGGATGTTTGCGAGGTTGTTGTAGGCGCGGGCGTCGGGCCCGAGCTCCAGGGCCCGGCGATAGCTCTCCAGCGCGAGCTCCGGGTGACCCGCCGCGTGGTGGGCCGCGCCGAGCTGTTGAAGGGGCCGGCTGTTGTCGGGCTGAAGGCGGGCCGCCTCCTCGAACGCCACGATCGCCTCGTCGTAGCGAGCATCGAAGAAGTAGATCCTCCCGAGGGCACTGTGATGCTGCCAGTATCTCGGCCGCAGCCCGATCGCGGTCTTGAGCTCGGCGACGGCCTCCTCCGTCCGGCCCTCCTCGTTGAGGATTCGCCCGAGCAGGGCGTGGGCCTCGTCGCTCGCGGGGCGCAGGGCGACGACCTCGCGGAGCTGCTCGAGCGCCTGCTCCGTACGCCCGGTGCCGTGGTAGATGCGGGCCAGCACGAGCCGCACACCGGGTAGCCCCCCGTCGATGCGGAGGGCCTCGGTGATCGCGTCCTGCGCCTGCCGCGCCCCCTCGGCCTCCTTCGTCTCCTCGTAGTGGATCCAGAGGGCCTCGCCCAGGCCGGCGTGGGCCAGGGCAAAGCCCGGGTCGCGCCGGACCGCGGCCCGGAACATCTCCACGGCACGGGCCACGTTGCCGGGGACGTCGGGACGCTCGAGCAGGGCCCGGGCCCGTGCGTACTCGGCGAACGTCTCCGTGTCCGCGACAGGCGCTGAGGTCGTCGGACGTCTCTCTCCCGGCCTCCAGGGTTGCCCGAGGGCCTTCCGGAGACCCACGGCGGCCCGGGCCTGCAAGGCCCACAGATTCGAGAGCTGGTCCTCATAAGACTCGGCCCAGGCCACCGAGGCGTCGGGACGGATCAGGGTCAGGTTGAAGCGCACGGAGTCGTCCAGGCGCTGGACGCCGCCTCCGACCAGGAAGGTGACCCCGAGCTCGCGCGCGAGGCGCCGGGTGTCGCCGAGCCGGCGAAACTCCTCGAGCGTGCTGGCGCGTGAGACGACGGTGAGGGCGGAGCTCGACGCCAGGTGGGTCACCAGGGCGTCGGCCAGCCCCACCCCGAGATACCCGTCGCCGGGGTCGGCCCCGAGGTTGTCGAGAGGCATCACCGCGACGACCGAACGATCGGCGGTCGCAGGAGTCTGGGCCGGAGGCGAGATCAGCCGCACGACCGCGTATGCGGCGGCGAGGGCCAGTCCCCCGACGATGCCGACGAGCAGGCGGCGCCTGGGATGCCGGCGCGGGGGGGGCGTGGATTCCGGCGGGGCCAGGGGGACGTCCGTGCTCAGCGCGGCCTCGGCCTGCCCCAGAGTCCGCTCGAGGCTCTGCGCGGACGGGAAGCGCCGCTCCGGATCGCGCTCCAGGCAGCGCATCACCAGCCCATCGAGCGTGGGGCCCACCTCGGCGACGAGCACGCTCGGCGGGGGACAGGGCTCGTTCGCCGCCCGAGCCGCGAAGGGCAGCGGGCCCCGGTCGCCCGGAGGGCGACGCCCCGTCAGCATCTCGTAGAGGATGAGGCCGACCGCGAAGATGTCCGAGCGCGCATCCGCCGGCTGCCCGCGGGCCTGCTCGGGCGAGAGGTAGGCCAGCGTTCCCAGGACCGCTCCCGCGTCGGTGAGCGGCTGGCCGCCCCCCTGCCGGGCGAGCCCGAAGTCCATGAGGACCGCGTGCCCGCCGCGGTCCACCATCACGTTGCTCGGCTTGAGGTCGCGGTGGACGATGTGCTCGGCGTGGATGGCGTCGAGGCCGGCGCAGATCTGCCGGCCCAGCGCGATCGTCTGGCGGGGCGAAAGCCGGCCGACGGAGCCGATGAGGTCGCGAAGCGTCTGACCCGTCACGTACTCCATGCTGATGAAGATCGTGCCGTCGACCTCGCCGAGGTCGTGAACCCGGCACACGTTGCGGTGCGTGACGGAGAGGGCGAGGCTGAGCTCTCGTCGGAAGCGCTGCAGGGCTTCAGGGCTCGTCGTGAGGTGGGGCTGTACGAGCTTGAGGGCGACCGGGCGCTCCAGCTCGCGGTCGAGGGCCTTGTAGACCTCGCCCATGCCCCCGGCGCCCACGAGCTCGACGATTGAGTACCGGTCGCCGAACGCGTCTCCCGGGCGGAACGAGCGCCTTGGACCGGGCGAAGGAGCCGACGGGGGGTGCGGCGGACTCCCCGGCTCGCCTTCGAGGGTGGGCGCGGACGACACTGCACCACAGGCGGGGCACAGCCCCGACGGATGGGCGACCTCGGCCTGGCAGGCCGTGCACCTCATCGCACTACCTCTGGAGGACCGGTCGCGGAGCAGCCTATTCCACCTCCATGAGGCGGGTCAATGAAATACGCGAGGTTGCGGCGAGGGGTCACCCGGAGGGAGAGGGCTATAATCACTGACGGATGCCCCGCCTCGAGACCTTCCCCAACCCGCATCCGGGCCGCGACTACACCATCGAGCACACCTGCCCCGAGTTCACCTCGGTCTGCCCGAAGACGGGACAGCCCGACTTCGCAACCATCCGGGTCACGTACGTCGCGGACCGGACGTGCGTGGAACTCAAGAGCCTGAAGCTCTATCTCCAGTCCTTCCGCAACGAGGGGATCTTCTACGAGGACGTCGTCAACGTCATCCTGGACGACCTGGTCCGGGCGGTGAGCCCTCGCCGGATGACCGTCGAAGGCTCGTTCGCCGTCCGCGGCGGCATCGCCAGCGTCGTCACCGCGACCCACGAGGCCCCTCGAAAAGGGAGCACGAAGAGGAGATGAGGGCCCTCACCTTCCTGGCCAGCCGCTTCGTTGCGGGCGAGGAGCCGCGGGATGCGGTGCGCGTCGGCGAGAGTCTCCAGGCGAAGAGCATCAAGGCGACGTTCGACAAGCTGGGCGAGGACGTGCACGACCGGGAGGCGGCCACGCGGGCGGCGGACGCCGCGAAGGAGCTCCTGCGGCTGATCCCGCGCAGGGTCGAGCGCAACATCTCGATCAAGATGTCGTCGATGGGGCAGGAGATCTCGCGCGATGTCTGTCTCGAGAACACGGCCTCGATCCTCGACGTGGCGAAGGAGGTGGGGGGCTTCGTGCGCCTCGACATGGAGGGCTCGAAGCTCACCCAGGACACGATCGAGGTCTTCCAGCGAGCTGAGGAAGCGTTACGACAACGTGGGGATCGTGCTCCAGGCCTACCTCCACCGGACCCTCGACGACGTCCGGGAGGCCGTCGATCGAGGAGACAGGGTGCGGCTGTGCAAGGGCGCCTACCGGGAGCCGCCGGAGGTGGCGCTGCAGGACATGTCCGAGATCCGCCGCACCTTCAAGGAGGCGGCCCACCTCCTGCTGGACCGGGGCCGCTACCCGGCCATCGCCACCCACGACGAGGAGCTCATCCGGGACACGATCGAGTACGCGCGCGATCGGGGGATCGAGCCCTCGCGCTTCGAGTTCCAGATGCTCTACGGGTTGCGACCGAAGCGGTGGAACCAGCTCGTGGCCGACGGCTACAACGTGCGCATCTACGTGCCCTACGGGACCCACTGGGTCCCGTACTTCTACCGCCGCCTGCGCGAGCGCAAGGAGAACGTCCTCTTCGTCCTGAAGAGCCTCCTCGGAGGCTGAGCGCCGGTTGCCGCTATACTCCCACCTTGTGCGCATGAGGGCCGTTGTCTACCGGGGGAAAGACGACCTGCGGTTGGAGGAGATCCCCATCCCCGAGCCCGGAGCGGGGGAGATGCTGGTCCGCGTCGACGCGTGCGGGATCTGTCCGACCGACCTGAAGAAGATCGAGAAGGGGCTCCTGCCCGGGCCGCGAGTCTTCGGACACGAGATCGCGGGCACGGTGGCGGCTCTCGGTCCCGGCACCGGGGGCTTTGGCGAGGGCCAGCGGGTGGTGGTCCACCACCACATCCCCTGCCGGGCCTGCTTCTACTGCCAGCGGGAGGCCTTTGCCCAGTGCCCGCGTTACAAGGAGAACGGCACCACGGCGGGCTTCGAGGCGGCGGGGGGCGGGTACGCCGAGTACGTGAAGGCTCTCGACTGGATCGTAGAGGAAGGCACGATCCCGATTCCCGATGGGGTGCACCCCGAAGAGGCGGTCTTCGTGGAGCCGGTGAACACGTGCCTCAAGGCGGTGGTCAAGGCCCGGGTCGAGAAGGGCGAGACCGCGCTCGTCGTGGGGCAGGGACCGATCGGGCTGCTCATCATGCAGCTCCTTCGCTGGTCCGGGGCGAGCGTGATCGTCTCCGATCCGCTGGCCGAGCGCCGCTCGCTGGGCCGGTCGCTGGGTGCGACCGTGGCCCTCGACGCTGGGGCCGACGTGCCGGCGGAGGTGCGGGCGCTGACGCACGGGCGCGGCGCCGACTGCGCCTTCGTGGCCGCGGTGGGGTCGGCCCCTCTCGCCCAGGCCATCGCGGCGACGCGGGCGGCCGGCCGTATCCTTTCCTTCGCCGCCACCTCGCCGGGAGAGACGGCGGAGGTCGACCTGGGGGTCATGACCGTGTCCGAGAAGGACATCCTGACGTCCTACAGCGCGTCCGTCGACCTGCAGGACCAGGCCGCCCAGCTGGTCTTCAAGCGGGAGATCCGGGTGCGGGAGCTCGTGAGCCACCGGCTCCCGTTCGAGCGGGCGCTCGAGGCCTTCGACCTCGCCCGTCGGCCCGGGCCGGGGACACTCAAGGTCGTGGTCGAGACAGACGCGGAAGCGAGGTGAGCCCGTGGCCACACAGATGAGGGCGGCCGTCCTTCACGGGCGCGAGGACGTGCGCATCGAGCACGTGGACGTGCCGCGCCTCGGGCCCGGTGACGTGCTGCTCCGCACGCGGGTCGCGCTCACGTGCGGGACCGACGTCAAGGTCTTCCGCCGCGGCTACCACGCCCGGATGATCCAGCCGCCCTCCGTCTTCGGTCACGAGGTGGCGGGGGTCGTCGAGGACGTGGGCTCGGGGTTGGACGGCGTCGAGCCCGGGAGCCCGGTCGTGGTGGCCAACTCCGCCCCCTGCGGCGAGTGTCACTACTGCGGCCACGACAGCCCCAGCCTGTGCGACGACCTCCAGTTCTGGAACGGGGCCTACGCGGAGTTCGCCCGCATCCCCGCCCGCGTCGTCCGGCACAATCTCATTCGCCTGGAGGAGGGAGTGGGGTTCCGCGAGGCGGCCATGGTCGAGCCGCTCGCTTGCGTCGTCAGGGGAGTCGAGGAGAGCTGGGTTGGCCGCGGGCAGTCGGTCGCGGTGATCGGGGCCGGGCCGATCGGTCTGATGTTCGTTGCGCTGGCCCGGCTGAGGGGCGCTCACGTGACGGTGGTGGGACGCAACCGCGGGCGGCTCGAGAAGGCCCTCGAGCTGGGGGCCGAAGCCGTGATCGAGGCGGCGCCGGACGCCGATCTCGGACAGCAGCTGAGGCGACGCTGCCGCCACGGTCCCGGGCCCGACGTGGTCATCGAGGCGGTGGGCCTGCCCGAGACCTGCGAAGCGGCGATCCGGGCCGTCCGCAAGGGAGGGGTGGTGAACCTCTTCGCGGGTTGCCCGGCCGACACGCGGGTCGGCATCGACTCGCAGCGCCTCCACTATCAGGAGCTGACGATCAAGTCGACGTTCCACCACACGCCGGAGAGCGTGCGGAAGGCGTTTCGCCTCATTGCCGATGGGCACGTCGACCCGAACACCTTCATCACGGGCCAGGAGCCGCTCGACCGGCTGCCGGGCGTGCTCGACCGGATGGCCCGCGGCGCGGACGGGCTGAAGACCGCGATCCTCACCTGGGGCCACGAGTGACTAAGGGGGCGTCCCGGGGGACGCCCCCTGCCGTGATCCAGGTTGTGAGGTGAAGACCCGTTACTAGCGCTTCTTGGCCTTCTTCTTGGCCCTCTTCTTGGCGACCTTCTTCTTCTTGGCGCCTTCTTCTTCTTGGTGGCCTTCTTCTTCTTGGCGACCTTCTTCTTGGCGACCTTCTTCTTGGCGACCTTCTTCTTGGCGACCTTCTTCTTGGTGACCTTCTTCTTGGCGGCCTTCTTCTTGGTGGCCTTCTTCTTGGCGGCCTTCTTCTTGGCCGCCTTCTTCTTCTTGGCGCCCTTCTTCCTCGCGGTGACCTTGCTCGCGCCCTTCTTCGCGGCCGCCTTCACCTTCGTGGCAGCGTCGCCGAAGGTCTTCTGGGCGGCCTCAGCGGAGTCGGTCACCTCGCTCTTGATGAAGGCGGCGGTGGTGGACCACGCCTCCCGGGCCTCCTTCAGTGCGTCGGAGGCAGTCGGTGCGTCTTCTTCTGGGGCATCTCCCGGCCCCGGCGAACCCCAAGGCGTATCGTCAGACATGCATCATCCTCCAGCAGACTGGATGCGGTGCCGGCTCGCCTTCGAGCCGAGCGCCGGTTTCGAGCCGCAACGACGGCCTGATCGATGCCGAGTGTGCTCTGCCCGGCCGCGCTCGTCAAGCGGAAAAGGCCACCGGGCCTGGACTCGCCCGCGTGTCCTCTTCCTTGGGGACACGCGGGCGTATGTTAGTTCAGCGTGAGGTTGGTGGGGAGGTCGGCGAGGACGCCGCAGTCGTCGCAAAGCGTGTAGCCTCGACCGATGTCCGGTCCGAGCTGGATGGGGTGCAGGTCCTTCGACATCACCCGTCCGCCCCGGCCGATGGAGAGCACGGGCGAACCACAGAGCGGGCACTGTGCCTGGACGGATGCGATGCTGGTTCCCATGACGCCTCCTTTCCGAGGTCCACGTCCGCTGGCCTTCACTCGGTTGGACGGGTGGGGGAGGGAAAAGGTTCGCCCCGGATGGGCTCGGCACATGTTTTTTCGGCGTCTAACACGCTGTGCCCGAGCCTCTTGCGCCCGGACGGAGGGGTGGAAACGGTGGCGATCAGCGGCCTCGGCCCGGCTCGGCGGCCTGGTGGGCTTGGGGCCATCGTTGACACCCCGCGGACCGAATTGCTAGACTACTCGGGACGCTGATCTGACGCGGGGTAGAGCAGTCAGGTAGCTCGTTGGGCTCATAACCCAAAGGTCGCGGGTTCAAATCCCGCCCCCGCTACCAGCACTCATACCGTACAGCTGAAGGAACGAGGCCGCGCGAGCGGCCTCGGCCGTTTCTGGGGCCGAGACCCGGCCCCGGCGAGAGGGTGCGTGGCAAATCGTCTGGCGGCGGAGTCGAGCCCCTATCTGCTGCTCCACGCCCACAACCCCGTCGACTGGTTTGCCTGGGGCGAAGAGGCCTTCGAGAAGGCCCGCGCCGAGGACCGGCCGATCTTTCTCTCCGTCGGGTACTCGACCTGCTACTGGTGCCACGTCATGGAGCGCGAGAGCTTCTCCGACCCGGAGATCGCCCGCGTGATGAACGACAGCTTCGTTTGCGTCAAGGTGGACCGCGAGGAGCGGCCCGACGTGGACGAGATCTACATGACGGCGACGCAGCTCATGACCCGGTCCGGGCGGCTGGCCGAACTCGCTGTTCCTCACCCCGGAGCTCGAGCCCTTCTTCGCCGGGACCTACTTCCCGCCCCGCGACGGCCTCGGGAGGCCCGGCTTTCCCCAGGTCCTGCAGGCGCTGCGCGAGGCCTGGCTGCTCCGGCGCGGGGAGGTGAAGCAGCGGGCCCGGGCGGTGGCGGAGGCGATGGAAGCGTCTCTGGCCGGCTCGCGCGAGGGACGCCGCGTCATGCCGGAGCCGGACGTCGCGGCCCAGGTGCAGGCCGAGCTCGCGGCGCGGTTCGACCCGGAGTGGGGCGGCTTCGGTCCGGCCCCCAAGTTCCCTTCTCCCTCGAACCTCGCCTTCCTCCTCGACCGGGCCGAAGACGAGAGCGCCCGGCGGATGCTCGTGGTCACGCTCGACCGCATGGCCCGCGGCGGGGTCATGGATCAGCTCGCGGGCGGCTTTCACCGCTACTCGACCGACGCGGCCTGGTTGGTGCCGCACTTCGAGAAGATGCTGTACGACAACGCGGCACTGGCCCGGCTCTACGCGGAGGCCGCGCCCCTGGCCGCGGGGGCGGGTTTCGATCGCGTGGCCCGCTTCACGCTGGACTTCGTGCTCCGCGAGATGACGTCCCCCGAGGGGGCCTTCCTCTCCGCCATCGACGCCGAGACCGACGGTCACGAAGGGGCCTACTACACCTGGACCGAAGCCGACCTGGAGTCGGAGCTGCCGGCCGCCGATCGGGCTCTGTTCAGGGTCGCCTACGGCCTGGACGGGCCGCCGACGTTCGAGGGCGATCGCTACGTTCTCCACCTTCCGGCACCGCTGGACGAGCAGGCGGAGCGGTCCGGGCTCAGCGCGGAGGAGCTCGAGCGCCGGCTGGAGCCGGGTCGGGAGGCGCTCCTGGCCGCCCGGGCCCGCCGTGAGCGCCCGCTGATCGACGACAAGATCCTCACCGACTGGAACGGCCTCATGATCGGTGCGATGGCCCGGGTGGGGGAGCTGCTCGGGGAGAGCCGCTACGTCGAGTGCGCGGGACGCGCGGCGGAGCTCGTTCTCGCGCGCCTCCGAAACGACTCTGGCACGCTGCTCCACGCCTTCCGCGAAGGGCGCGCCAGCGTGCCCGCCTTCCTCGACGACTACGCGTTCCTGATCGAGGGGCTCCTGCGACTGCACGACGCCGCGGGGGAGGACCGCTGGGTTGACGAGGCCGTGCGGCTCGCCGAGGAGCAGGAGCAGAGGCTCGGCGATTCCGAGGTCGGTGGCTACTTCGCCGCCGGCGACGACCCGAGGCTGCTCTTCCGCGCCAAGCCCGCCTTCGACGGCGCCGTCGCCTCGGGCAACGGCACCGCCGCCTTGAACCTGATCGAGCTGGGCGCCCTCACCGGCGACCCGCGCTGGGCGGAGCGTGCCGAGGCCGCCGTCCTCGGCTTCGGCGAGGAGGTGGCCCGGGCCCCGTACGCTCACGTGACCTTCGTGCGCGCCATCGTCCGGCTGCACGAGCGGGTCGCCCCGAGCCCCGGGGCCGAGCCGGCTCCCGCGCCCTCGGCGGTGGAGTCCCTCGAGGAGGAGGGGCGCGACGCGGTCGAGGTGGAGGGACGGATGGGGAGCGGAGAGGACGAGGTGTGGAAGCCCTTCACGGTCGACCTCGAGATCGGCCGGGGCTTTCACCTCAACGCAAACCCGGCGGACGACCCCGCCCTCGTGGTCACGTCGGTGACGGGAGTCCTCGGCCCGGTGCGCAACGTGCGATATCCCCGGGGCGAGCCGGGCCCGCAGGGTGCGCCGGTCTACAGCGGGCGGGTGCGGATCGAGGGAGAGATCGAGCACCGGGGCGGCGGAGCCGCCGCGGTCGAGCTCGCCTACCAGGCCTGCGACGAGCGCCGGTGCCTTCCGCCGGTGACCCGTCTCGTGCGGCTCAGATGAGACAGCACTCCCGCGGACGGGCCGATCCATCGTAGGCTTGGGACACGAACGAGGCCCGATGGACCTTCTGGAGCTGCACACCCTCGAGCATGCCGACTCCCTGTTCGTTGCCCCCCACGGCGACGATGTTCCGCTCTCGTGCCCGGCCCGGGTCCACACCGAGGCCGAGCGCGGGCGTCGGGTCCTCGTAGTGGCGCTGTTCGAGCCGGAGGGTGCCGACGGGAAGGCGGCGGACGCGGTCCGCCGCCTCGGTGCATCCTATCTGGGGGCGGGTCTGCCCGCCGCGCGCGACCGGCGGGCGAAGCACGCGCCTTCGTCGCCGCCGACCGAGCGCGGCCCCGAGGACGAGGATGTCCTGATCACCGCGGCGATGCTCCTGGCCGAGATCGGTCCGAGGGTCGAGGCCGTCCACATCCACGCGCCGCTGGGTCTGGGCTCCTCCGTCGACCACGACCTCGCCTACGAAGCCTCCGTGCGAGCCTTCGCGACCGGCGCCGGCCGTAACCTCTTCCTCTACGAGGAGCGCCCGGAGGCCTTCGTCCCCGGGGCGGTTCGAACCCGTCTGGCCCTCCTGGGGGCGCGGCTGCCCCCGGCGGGGGAGAGCGCGGCGCCTCGAGCCGGCCTCGCGAGGATGCTCTGGCGCGTCACCGAGCCCGGTCGGCTCCGGGGCGATGCGGGGGGCCTCCGGGGTCGCCTCACGACGATCGCCACGGCGCGACGCCGCTGGCGAACGGCCCGTGCCTGGAACCCTCAGCGGGCCTGGGGCCCTCGCCTGCAGCCGATCGTCCACGCCGCCGACGAGGAGGCGCGGTCGCTCGCGCACGAGGTGGCCGAGCTAGTGCTCCCGCGGGACCGGAAGGGCCGCCCCCGGGCCGCCCGCCGGTTCGGGGCACGGGCGGACCGTGCGGCGAAGGCACTCGGGGCGCCGTACCACGCGGAGAGGCTCTGGCTGTTCCTGCCCTCCGGTGACGGTCTGCCCGAGGTGCGTCACCCGCTCGAAGAGGCGGAGGACTAGCCCCTCGCCCCGCGGTCTGCCTGATTCAGGCGGCGGGGCTAGAGACACTCGGGGAGTACGGACCAGCGCTCCGGATCCTGGAGCCAAAGGGCGTTCAGGTACGTCTCCACGTGACCGCGAGGGAAGGGCGCGAGCGCCTCGACCGCCAACCGGGCCGTCTCCAACGATGGAGGAGCGGCCGACTCGGCCTCTTCGGTGAGGAGGCCGTCCTCGTGCGGCAGGGCGAGCGCATCCAGGAAGGCGCCGAGCAGCGGGCGCCGCTCGGCGAGGTGGAGCGAGACGAGCAGCCCCTGGGCGAGTTTCTCGCCGGGGTCGAGGACGGTGGCCATGATGCGGGCCTGCGCGTCCGGCGCGAGCGCCCGTGCGGCCTGCGGGCGCATGCGGCGGGCCGCGACGAGTACCCCCAGTGCGGAGCCGATGAGCTCCGGCGCTGGCTCCTGGAAGAAGGCGCTCGCGGCGACGAGACGCTCCTCGCGGGGAAGGGCCTTCCAGAGGCGGGTCGCGGTCTGGTGGAACGCCATCGCGCTCATCTCACCACAGGCCGGCCCGCGCGCCAAGCGGAGCCGGGCTGGTAAGATTCGGACGGAACGCCATGAGCGATCTCGCCCCCCCGCCGGCCCGCTCGGACTGCCTCACTGAAGACGAGGTGGCGCAGGTTCGCGCGGCCGCCCCCGGGGTAGTGCCGGAGCAGCTGGCCCGACATCTTTCGGCCTGCGTCCGGTGTCAGGAGCGGGCCCTGTTCGGATCGGAGCCGCGCCGCCGCCGCGGGAAGGACTCCTCGCCCATGCCAACACCGATGCGGGCGTTCATCCTGCTGGCGATCATGATCGCGGTGATGGTGGTCTTCTTCTATACCCTGAACCAGTTCGTCGGCGATCCCTACCGCTGACGTCTCTCAGGCCGGGCCGTCGACGGGCAGCAGGGCCCCGGTCACCGGCGCCGATTCGGAGGACAGAAGGAAGACCATCACCCGCGCGATGGCCGCGGGAGAGGTCCAGCTCGAGCGGTCGGCGTCGGGCATGGCCTCGCGGTTGGCGGGGGTGTCGATCGTGCCGGCCAGGACGCCGTTGAACCGGACTCGCTTCTCGCGGTTCTCCATGGCGAGCACGCGGGTGAGGGCGTGGACCGCGGACTTCGCCACGGCATAGGCGGCCATGCCCGCCCCCGCCGTCTCTGCGGCGCGCGAGCCGACGGTGACGACGCTGCCGCCCCCGTCGAGGAGATGGGGGAGCGCGGCCCGGCAGACGTGGCGCACCGTCGCCAGGTTCGAGCCCAGCATCCGGTTCCACTCGTCCTCGGGCGCGGCCTCGAATCGGGCTCCCCCCGCCCAGCCACCGGCGACCAGGGCAACACCGTCCAGCGCCCCCAGCCAACGCGTCGCCTCGTCGACGAAGGCGCGGGCCCCGTCGGCATGGGCCAGGTCCGCCTCGAGGCCCAGGAGCGGCGCCTCCGGGCCGACGTCGGACTCGAGAGCACGAAACTGCTCGGCCCGGCGCCAGGGAACGACCACCCGGGTCCCGCGCTCGACGAGCAGCGCGACGAGCGCCCGCCCGAGCGCACCGGTGCCCCCGGTGACGATGACCCCTTTGGGGTCACTCACGATCCCCTCCGTTCAGCTCCGCCCAGGAGCGTCCGGGCTCGGCCTGCGTGCTCGCGGGCAGGTCCATCTTTCCCCACCCGGGGTCGGCGCGGCCGAAGAAGTCGCGGCTGCCGAGGAACCCGGCGCGCTGGACGGCGAGGGTCGTGTATCCCGCCCGCAGCAACATGACGACCGCGTGCTCCGACCGGTTGGACGTGCGACAGCCCACCACGAGCTTGGCGTCCTTGGCGAAGTGACGCTCCATCACCGGCAGAAAATCGGCGTTGGCCGAGGTTCCGTTGGGATCCATGTGCGCCAGGGGGACGTTGTAGGCGCCGGCGGGGTGGCCCTCCTCGAACTCGGGCACCGAGCGGACGTCGACGTAGGACCAGCCCTCGTCCTGCATGAGGCCGAGGGCTTCCTCGGGAGAAACACGCTTGATGTACATCGTTCTGGGGGGAACCTCCTGAGGCGGTTATAGCACGAGGTCGGCGAGGACCCGGTCGATGCCCTCGGAGAAGGTGGCCGGCGCGGGCAGGAGGCTCAGGACGAGGTAGGCCTCCCGCGGGAAGTCGAAGAAGTAGCCCGGGTGGACGAAGACGTCGCGCTGCCCGAGGAGCCGGAACACGCGCTCTTCCTCGGGCAGGGTCGCGGGCACGCGCAGCACCGCCGACCAGCCCCCCTGCGGCTCGAGGAGACTCGCCGGCGAGCGCGATCCCAGGCGAGAGCGCAGCGCCTCGAGGTTTGTCTGCGTTCGCTCGCGCAGAGGCGCCTGCAGCTCCACACGACGGGCCAGGAGCGCCGGCGCCGCCACCTGGACCGGAGTCGACACCGAAAGGTAGGTGTCGGCCACGATCTCCAACCGCTGGAGCGCCTCGCGACGCCGGTCCTCGGGGCCGGTCACCGCCATCCAGGCCAGCTTGAGCTGGGGGAGCCCGCAGCTCTTCGACAGCCCTCCGAGGGTGAAGACGAGCGCGGGCCCGTCGTGGGCCGCGCTCGGCGGCCGCTCGCCGTCGGCCACGAAAGAGAAATCGGCGAACACCTCGTCGGAGATGACGGCGAGGTCGCGCTCGGCGGCGAGAGCCTCGAGGGCGTCCCGCTCCTCCCGCGCGAGGTAGGCCCCGGTGGGGTTTCCCGGGCTGACCGCGATGACGGCCCGGGTGCGCGCCGAGACGGATCGGCGCAGGGCGGCGAGGTCGATGTGCCAGGAGCCGTCGTGCTCGAGGGGGTATCCGCAGACGCGCACCGACTCGAGCGCGGCAAGGTACTCGAACAGAGGGTATCCCGGCCGTGGCACGAGGATCTCGTCGCCGGGGTCGCAGAGCAGCTTGAGCAGAAAGCCGTAGGCCTCGCTCGTGCTCGCGGTGAGGACGATCCGGCTGGGGTCCACCTCCGCACCGCGACGGGCGAAGTCGGCAGCCACCGCTTCGCGCGCAGCAAGAAGCCCGAAGGGGGTGGGGTCGTACCGCCGTCCGGCGGGCTGGGCCAGGAGGGCGAGGAGGTCCCCGGGGCAGGGGATCCCCGCCCGCGTGGGGTTCGACTCCGTCAGATCGAGCACGCGCGCGCCCGCGGCGTCCTTCCGGTCGCGCAGCTGCGACAGGCGGTTCGGCCGGAGGTCCCATTGGGCTCGCGTCGAAAACATGAGGTGAGCTGCATCCTAATGCAGCGCGGCTTCGACGTGCGCGTCTTGACCTGGATGCGTGCCGGGCCCTACCCTTCCCCCAGCCTGCCATGAAGCCCGTTCACGCGGTCCTCGTCCTCTCGCTGGTCGCCCTTGGGGCATGCTCCGGATCGGAGACTCCCCCCGTGTCGGCGGTGTCTCCGTCTCCGTCCCCGCCCCCCGAAAACCCGAACCGCCCGCTCCCGGACCCGCTTCCGGATGTGCTGGCCCGCGTCAACGGGCAGGCGATACGGCTGGCCGAGGTCGTGCCCCTGGCTCGGGACGAGCTCCGTCGGTTCCTGCCCGCGCAGCGCGACGAGAAGACGCCCGCGGTCATGCGCCTGGCCCTGCGGAGGTACATCGACCAGGAGCTGCTGCTTCAGGAGGCCCTCGCCCGGGGGATCGAGGCCGACACGCGCACCGTCGAGTATGAGTACGATCAAGCGCGGCGGGAGTACCCCAACGAGGAGGCCTGGGGCGAGTTCCTGGCCCAGCTCGGGTTCGCCCCCCAATCCTTCAAGGCCGCCCTGCGAATCCGACACACCGTGGCCGCCCTCATCCGGCAGGAGGCGAACCTCGGCCCGGTGAGCGACGAGGAGGCCCGGGCCGCCTTCGAGGCCGATCGCGCCGCCTTCACCCCGCCGGGGGCTCTGGCCCCTCCACCTTTCGAGACGGTGCGGGAGAAGGTCCGGGAGGCGGTGGAGGAGCAGAAGGAGAACGAAGCGGGGGCGGCTCTCGTCGAGCAGCTGCGGGCGCGAGCGCGCATCGAGACCTTCATCTGAGCGTCCCTCCCGCGCACGTCGTCGGGAACCGCGCCCCGGGTTGTCGGTGACGCCCTGCTAGCCTAGCCGGTGGCCGCGCTTCCGGCGTTCGCCTCGGTCAGCGTTTCGGCCAGGACCACGCGGTTGCGGCCACGCTGCTTGGCCGCGTAGAGCGCGCGGTCGGCGAGATCGACGAGGTCCTCCGGGCGCATGCCGGCCCTGGGCACCGTGGAGGCCGATCCGAGGCTGACGGTGAGCACGGGGGAGACGTCTGAGGAGCTGTGCTCGATGTCGAGCGCCTCGACGCGGGCGCGCACCCGCTCGGCCAGGAGCCGGGCACCTTCCGAGTCGGTGTCGACCAGCAGACCCACGAACTCCTCGCCGCCGTAGCGGGCGGCGAGGTCGGCGGGGCGGTTCAGCGTGTCCTCGACCGCCTGGGCGACCCGCACGAGGCAATCGTCGCCGGCCTGGTGGCCATAGGTGTCGTTGAAGCGCTTGAAGTGGTCGATGTCGCAGAAGAGGAGGGAGAGGCTGGCGTCGTCTCGGGCTGCCCGCTTCCACTCCTGGCGCAGCACGTCGTCGAAGCGGCGACGGTTGGCGATCCCGGTGAGCGTGTCGAGGGCGGAGAGCCGCTCGAGAAGGCGGTTCTTGTCCTCGAGCTGGCGGCGGATCTCGACCAGCTCGCGGTTGGCCCGCTCCACCTGGTCGGCGTAGGCCTGCAGCTTGATGTTGTCGCCGGCGAGGGCCTCGAGGTCGTGGCGGGAGCGCTCGGAGAAGATCCGGAGCAGCACCATCAACGCGGCCGGGTTGTGCGCGATGTGCTGCCAGAAGGCCGACTCGGGGATCTCCAGCACCTCCGTTTCGTCGAGAGACCGGAGGGTCGCGGCGCGCTCGCGCGACTCGATCAACGCCATCTCCCCGAAGCAGTCGCCGGGGCTGCCCACCGCCACCTGCTTGCCGCTGCGTGAAACCACGAGGTGGCCGGAGAGGACGACGAACATCGCGTGGCCCTCCTCCCCCTCACGGCAGAGGGCTTCCCCCGCGGGGAGGACGATGCGTCGGCACAGGCCCAGCAGGCCCCGCAGGTCGGCTTCCGACAGGGGCGCGAGCAAGTCCGTGTCCCGGACCATGCCGACGAGGGCGTCCTCGCTCGCCTTCGTCATCGGAAGAGGGCAAGTCCCCCGCGGACCGCGTGGCTCGGCGTTTCTTCGAGACACACCATCCGCTCGATGATAGCCGTTTTTGAGCCCCCAGAGGGCCTCCGACGGGGGCTGTCGGAGGCCGGCCAGAACCAAGCTCTCCGAGTCGACGGCTTCGGGAGCCCGGCGAGCGGCGAGGCTACGGCCGGGGGTCGGGTCCCCCGTCACGCTTCGTGATCTGCACCCGGAAGACCTCGGGGCCCTCCTCGAGCGACGTCCACTCGAACTGACCTGGACGCTGCTCCTCGAAATGGCGGAGGAGACCCCGCGGCACGTGGTCGTTGACGACGACGACGCTGTTGCCGGCCTCGAGGGCGTCGAAGGTGCTCAGCACGCAGGCCTTGCGGTCGGTGCAGGCGCCGAGGGTGCGAATGTCCACGGTGTGCGAGGCCACTGCGGGTGTGCTCATTCGGGTCTCCTTCGGAATGCGGTCGAGAGTGCGCCTCCCGCCGCACCCTCAGTGTGGCAGATGCGACCGGTCGGGACCATGACCGCCGTCATGTGCCTCGGACGGCAGCGGCCGTCCGCCGGGAGGCGCCCCGGCGGTGCCCCTGTGGCGGGGCGGCGTCACAGGTGAGCGGTTGCTCTTCTGCCCGCTCTGTGGTCATCTCTGTATCACGGCACGGAAGCGATTCGGGTCTGGTGACTCGCGCGGCCTTCAAAGCCGTCCGGCTCCGGGTTGATCCCCGGAGCGGTGGGTTCGATTCCCACCCGCTTCCGCCAAACGTCCCTTGTGCCTCTAGCCACCTCTACCGGCTACCCGACACGGCGACTGTGCGCGTTCTGTGCGCTTTCGGCTTCAGGAAGTCCTCCGAGCATCCCGATACCCTGGCGCGTGTCCTCCACATCGATCACGTTGTATCGATCAAATGTGGACCGGGTCCGATGCCCGCTTACCTTCATCACCGTGGACTCTGCGACACCCGCCCGAACCCACGAACGTAGCCCGGAACGTCGCAAGTCATAGGGCACCAGGCCGGCCCGCCCGCCTCGAACCCGGCCAACCTGCACGCCGTTGCCCACGTCTTCCGGTAGTCCTTCACCGGGTAGCCAAGGCGACCACGGAACCGGCGATGGAAGATCAGATCGGAGCCGACGACCCGCCGCTCCTGCCTGCGCTTGATGATGTCGAGGATCGGCCCAGCGAGAGCGATGGTCCTTCCGCGCTTGATCTTCGCGGTCTGCGGCGGGACCGTGATCGTCCCCGCGTCCACATCGACACAACTCCACGTCAACTGCCGGGTTTCGCTTGGACGCATCGCGGTCCAGAACGACCACGCCAAGAAGTCGGACACGTCACGGTCGCGGACGTTCCCCAAGATTCGCATGAACTGCTCGTAGGAGACGAAGCCTTGCCTCGCGTTGACCACCGTCTCCACGGTCACATGCGGGATACGAGATGCGGGGAGCTTGTGAGACACGACCGCGTGACGGTACGAGGCCCGGAGCAACTCCAACTCGCGGGCGATGGTCGCCGGTGCCCGTCCGTCGCTCTCCCGCCTCATCTTGAACCGCTCAAGATCCCGACCGTGACCGCCAGCGCCCGACGCCGCCCCAAGATGGCGAGGAGTGCCTTCGAGTGACTCCTGAGCTTGTTGATGGAGCGGAGCCCGCGGCGAGCGTTCAGGTAGTCCAAGAGGATCGTCTCGATCTTGACCGAGTCTTGGTGGGGAAGGGGATCGTCCTCCCGAAGTCGACGCTTTAACTTCCGCTCGGCCTCGCGCTTCGTGCTCCCGCCAGGCTCTCGCCGCTCGTCCCCATCGACGTAGTAGCCGATCCACCAGCGCGACCCACGTCGATACACTCGCCCGAGCCCGTACATCATCCCTCGCTGTGGCCCGCCTGCATCCAGGCTTCAGCCCCGGCGAGATCTACCACAACCTTGCGGCCAAGGCGACTCACCCACGGGAGGTCGTCCTGGTTGTGATAGATCCACTCCTTCGAGCAGCCGAGCCGCTTCGCGGCCTCGGTCACACTCACCTTGCGCCCAAGCTGGGCGGCGGGGGCTCTCTGATGCGCCATCGCGGCGGCACCCCTCCCGGTGATTTCGAGGCCCGCGGCCAGCAACTCCGCCGGCTCGGCTTGGCACAACGCGGCCTCGAGGGCCTGGCGGTCAATCACGGGGGCCTTCCCGTCGTCCTCGATGAAGAGCTCGACGGTGGCCGTGCAGGCCTTGGGGCAGGCGGGTCACGGGAGGGTTGCCCCAGGGCTTGCCCCTCCGCGCACAGGCCGACCCATTCGTGCATGGTGTCGAGATGAGCGTCCCGGACCGCCGCGAGGAGGTCGTCGCGGGTCATGCGGGAACCCTCACGGGATTGGCCTCGGCTATCAGCCGGCCCAGCTCGCCGAAGATGGTGTCGCGGTCCATCGCAATCAGTGCCTTCTGGACCGTCGAGCTGAGGGTCTCAAGGTGACCCACGGGGAATACCCGATCGGCCCTCTAAGAGGTCTGGGCCATCGCCCGCGGCTGGGATCCCTGGGTATCTGAGGGATTGTAGGAATCCTAGGACCACACATGCGGGTTGACCTCGTAGTCCGGGGCGGCCTTCCGCCCAGGGCCCTCCGCTGCTTCCGGGGCATCACCCTGATGTAGTTGTGATCCATGAGTACCTTCAGCGACTTCTTCATGGGTTCGACCTGTGGGAATCTCCCTCTCGTCGCCTGCCAGACCTCCTGGCTCGAGAAGCTGGGCTCCCCTTGGGCCTTGATCCAGATCAGGAGGTGACGAGCGCCCGCCACCACAGGGTCCGTTCCCATCAGGGCGAAGGCAGCCTTCGCATGGGCGAGGAAGTACTCGCCGATTCTGATGGCGTCCTCCATCGTCTCGAGCGAAATGCGGACTCGCCACGGGGTTTTCCGTAATGCGTTAGCGGACATGTGGAGGAGGCCTGCAGTTCGGACAACACGTCCGACGAGCTTCGCTGCCCAGTCGTAGATGGGCCATAGGGAGGCACCCGGCGCGAGCTTGGGCTCAAGCCACTCTGCGAACTCCATCAGACGTTCGTATGCACTTGAACGAAGCCTGAGTACGTGTGGGGTCTGGGTTTGCTGCCTTCATCGGCATCGGGTGAGAGGCTCAGCAGCACTCGCATCTGTTCTTCGTATTGCTGCCGCACTGTAGGGGGAACCGGCGACGGGTCGGGTCTTCCGACGCCCGAGATTGGACGCAGGAAGCGAGTAGGCGAAACGTGACAGAAGCCCTCGTCCGCGGAAGCCTGGCTCGTCCGCCAGTCCCTCAACCACCGCCGGCTGGGGCGAGATTCCCATGTGGCGGATCGCCGGCTCTGGTACGTAATCCGTTCCCCGTCCGATCCGACCGACGCGGATCGTGTCTCCCGAGTAGCCCTTGAGGTACACCTCGAAGTTCGACCTTCCGTCCGCGCTGTATCGCCCGCGCATGAGATCGAAGACTCCGCCTTCCGCCGAGATCAAGGCTATCCGGCCCCCTTGCTGGGGCAAGCGCCTGCGCCACGTACTCAGGGGTGGCATCGTCGGCGAGCAACTCTGGTGGTGCAGGGACGTCCATCGCGGCAACGCGCTCGGCGAGGTCATCTGCCTTCCTTAGGAACTGCTCTTTGCTCTTGGCCTTGGCGGCGGCTGTCTTGCGACGTAGGTCTTCAAGCTCTCTCTCCGCGATTCTTCGTCTCTCCACCCTCCTGGCAATCTCCGGCCCCATGCGGACCTTCTCCTCCTGCTCAAACCTCTCAAGGGGTGCCTTAGCGTCGCGGACGACCTGGGTCTTTCGGCTTCCCGACTCGAGTGCGGTGAGAAGGTACTCATTGAGCGGCTCTTTCCAGTCCTGTCTGACGCGAACGACAACCCTGTTCGCGCAGCAGGTGGCGACGGCGGCGAGTGCCATCGTGGCTGGTAGGTCTACAGGAGTCTGCGTCGCCTCGACCTCCGTCTCTACGAACTCCCGCAGAGTGTCGGGAAGTGCGTCGCTCGGGAAGACGGGGACGTCGGGGTGCGACAGGGGGAGCGGAGGGTCCCAGTCCCTAACCTGCTGCCTAGAATCCCTAGAATCCCTGGAATCTCCAGAACGCGGCCTCTTCAATCGACCCTTGCTGGTGCCCCTTCGGTGTCGCCGGTGACGTGGTGGCATCCTACCCCCAGTCCGCCGGGTTGGTGTCGGTCACTTCCCGCCCTCGCCGAATCCCTCGAGGCTGGCAAGCAGTTCCGGCTTGACACCGAGAGCGGCAGCGAGACGCTCGATCTGGGAGGGATACGGGCGTAGTCGCTCGGCCTCGATCAGACCGACGGTCGTCGGGTGCATTCCCGCCCGTCGGGCCAACTCGGCTCGGCTCCAGCCCCGCTTCTCACGCGAGCTCCTTGAGATCCATATCGCGTCCTCCTTCGTGACAACTGTGCCCAGCTTGACATAGATGACGTCCCCAACGTAAGATCGGATAGTGTTGGGGACATGAAACGAGCACGATACCTGATTTCAAGCCGATCGGCGTGGGGTCGGTTCAGCCGCTACGAGATCCGTGCCGGGTCATTCGCCCTGCTCCGAGAGCTAGGTTCGAGGAGTACGACCCCTGGTCTGCATTCTTGGACGAGTCGCCTCCGCGACGGCGGGGAGGACGCGAAAGGGGGAGAGAAAGCCCCCCGCCCCTATGAACTGCTCTTCAGAGCGGCGGATGAGCTAGTCCGGGGGCGGCGATCGAGCGGAGAAGAGCTGGTCTGCGAGTGGTGTAGCGAGTACGGCCTGCTGGGAGTTCTCCTGCACCAGTTCATACGGGTTGACCTCGCGTGGAGGTGGGATCGCCTCTCCCCGAGAAGCCCCAGGGTGCTCGTTCCGGTTCAGGTGTCGTACCGACGGATCGGTGGGAACTGGAAGCGAGGGGAGATCTACGCCGACGACCACCAACGCAGGCCCTCCGAGACGATCCGGCGAGGTCACCTCGTGAAGGTTCCCAAGGGTGACAAGTGGTCGAAGGGCGGGCACGTCTCCTACGCATTCCACCCAGGCCCCGACAGACGCCGTCTCGATGAGCGTTGGAGACGCTTCTTCCCGGAGGTGCGGAAGCCGAGGCGGCTACGTTCGCCTACCCCGAGCCCTCCACGACGGAGTTCTGGGATGCATACGCCGAACCTGTCGAGGACTTCCTTGGAGTAGTCAGGGGACTTCGCCTCATCCACCACTACCTGGTTGCAGAAATGAAGTCCCCGGGGAGCCATGCCGTGGTCTTCGGTTTGCCCAGCGACGCCTCGACGCACTTCTGAGTGCCACCTCGCCTGTACTTGAGTTCGGCGATGACGGCAAGCCGGAACAGAGGTGGGCATCGCCTCCCTTGATCGCAACTCTTGCTCTGATGATCCTCACCGACCTAAGGGCGAGGACGCTGTTCCTCCAGTGCCCCTGTGGAAAGCTCTTCATGACCGACGCTTGGCAAGGAACCTACTGCTCGCGGACGTGCCGTGAGAGATACACGAAGCGGGTGAAGAGGGAGAACGAACGGGAGAAGCGGGAAGCTGCCGACGCCGAGAAGCAAAGAGCTGGGGCGAAAAGGTAGATCTTGAGCGTCTCCCGCATGTGGCGTTAGACTACGCCTTAGACATCTGGAGCGGTTCGCGAGAGCGGACCCGCCAACCGAGGGCCGGACAACCCTACGGTGGCTCCCCGGGACTGCCGGCACCCAGCCTGCAGCCGGGGGATGTGGTCTCGACGTTGTGGGACAAACACAGATTGTCCGACGCGGAGGCCCCGCGTTCCAGGTGTCTTCCTCGAAGGAGGAGACACCATGCCACTTATCCACTTGCACTCAGGACCCCAGGATCCGACCTTCGGGCTCTCGCTTGACAACATCGCCGAGCGTCTGACCCGCAGAAACTGGAGCAGCAAGGCGACGTCAGGTTGAGCGAGGACGGCCCGTTGTATGTTTGGGTCACCAGGGCCGAGAAGGGCTTCGCCCGCGGCACCAGGACTCGCTTCTACAGGGTCTGTGTTGATGGGGTCGAGAAACGGCTGAAGGACCTCGAGCGCCGGACTTCGACTACGTGAAGGATGCCGTCGCTTTCGCCAACGGTGATGACGACGGTGAGCTCGCAAGCAGACCCGACCCGGGGGCGAGAGGACTGGCCGGCACGAGGTCACAAAGGAGCCGCCGTGGACGATCGTGTTCCCGTGCGGAGATGTTCCGGAGCTAGCGAGCGTCGGGCCTTACCGGTTGTCATGCCGCTGGGGCAGAGGCGGTGGTGGAGAGGGCGGCTGGACCCGCCCAGATCGTCTTCGGACCCCACGGCCCGCCCCATCGAAGTCTCCATGAGAGCCCCCCTTGTGAGAAACCTGGAACCGACCTACGGGGGTGGAACAGAATAGGCGGCCAGGAGGCAGGGTGGCGACCCCGTCCCAGGCCCGAATCGAGCGGATAACCAGCGCTTTGCTCGCCTATGGAGAGCGGGTTGAGAGCTCGAAGTTTATTCCGCGCCCTGAATGAGGAAGCCTCGCGCTTTGTCTACGAGGATCCCTTTGCGTTTGCCCTGGGGGCTTCACTCGACCGAGGGATCCGCGCCGAGGTTGCCTGGACCTTTCCATTCTGGATCAGGGAGAAGCTGGGTCACCTCGATCCGCAGCGCATCGCGAGCATGAGCCTCAAGGAGATCAGCAAGGTCCTCGAACTCTGCCAAAGCGGCCACGCTACCGACGCGATGCTCCCGGCACCGTCCAGGGCATTGCACGACTCGTCGTTGACGAAGCTGGTGGTGATGCGGCCAGTCTCTGGCGCGGCAAAAAGGCACGAGACGTGAAGCAGGCCTTCATGAAGGTCCGAGGAGTCGGGCCGGGCATTGCCTCGATGGTTGTGCTGCTGCTGGAGAAGGTGTTCGGAATCGGCTTCGGAGACCACGACCACACCACGATGGACGTGAAGGCTGATGTTCATGTTGTGCGGGTTCTTTCGCGCCTGGGCCTCCTCCGAGAGTCTTTGGCGGCACCCGACGCAGAACTCGACGCACACTGCAAAGAGGGTCGCGCTAGTGGATCCGAAGCGCTCGCCATTCGGGTCACCCGACGGATGCACCCCCCGTTCCCCGCTCTCCTCGATACACCGCTGTGGATGATTGGCCGGTCCTGGTGCCGTGCTGATTCCCCGTCATGCAGCGAGTGCCCAGTCGGAGACGTATGCCCGCGGGAGGTCACCGGAGCCCGAGTCTGATGACGGAGTTGATCCTCATCCCTTGCAGTGGACGCAAGAAGCCGGCGGCAATCCGCGATGACTCCGGCTCCGTACTGACCGGGTCCCTCGATGGGGAGGTGTGGCAGCGCCTCTGTCAGGCCCGTGTGGAGCTCGCTGAGATCAGGGGTTGGAGCCGTCAAGCGATCTCGATGGAACCGGCGGCCAGTCGAGTGTGGACCTCCTGCCTGCCTTCAAGCGCTACGACGGGAACCTCTACAGGAAGGCGCAACTGAGTGAAACGCAGTTGACCGGGCACAGGAGGCTGCTCATCGTCAGTGCCTTGTATGGACTCCTGGATGCACGGGATCCGATTCGCGACTACAACCTCCAGATGTCCGACAAGCTCCCGGGCAGGATCACCGTGAAGCGCTGGTGGCGTGAGCACAATCTTCGCGACGTCGTCGTCAATGCGGTTGAGCGGCTTGGCGCGGCGCAGGTGCATGACGTGCTGTCGGGCAACTACCGCGACGCCCTTCGCGGCCTGCCGCAGCATCTCCCGGCTGGTCGCCGGTGCCGGCCCTATGACTTCCCTGGTCTCGGGACGGGGTCGGACTATCACAGGGGTGATGTTGTACGCGGGCTGCTGAATGGGTTTTTGATCCCGTGGAGAGACCAGTGAATACGTCGAAGCCTTCAATCGATGTTGTGTGGAGCGGCTGAAAGAGGTTTCAGGGGGAGGAATTCAGAACCAAGAGGGGACTCCCTTTCACCTACGAGATCTCTGGGAACGTCTTCCATCCCAGCCGCACGGAATTCAACATCTCAAAGGGCGAGTTCCAGAAAGCCCTTGCTCTCGTGCCTTTCGATGGGCCGGGGGTGATTAACCGTACCGTTCGAGGACCGACCTGACGTCTGGGCGGTGCTGCACGACCCGCGTATTCGGATGCAGGACTGGTGAGTCCATTCGTGGCTTTGGAGCCCGGCACCGGCCTTGGCCCCTATCGAATCATCGAGCCTCTCGGGGGCGGGAGCGGAACCACTCTCCGTCCTGACGGCAGGAGCCACGGTGCCAGGGGCGAGCCCACGGTCTACAAGGCCGAGGACACGAGGCTGGGCCGCGACGTGGCCGTCAAGACTCTCCCCAGCGAGTGCCTCGACCATGAGGATTGCCGGCTCCGATTCGAGAGAGAGGCGTCGATCCTAGCGCGTCTTGAGCACCCCAACATCGTGACCATCAACGACATCTGGGACGTGGGACGCATGGCGCCGCCGGCTTCGGTCCGCCCGAGCCTCCCGCTGATCGTGATGGGGCTGTTCGCGGGAAAGACTCTCTCGAAGGTCCTCACTGACGTGGGGTCGCTCCAGGGGAGTCAGGCGGTCAACATCCTTCGCCCCGTTGCTCGCGCACTTGACTACATTCATGAATCGGGCATTGTCCATCGCGACGTCACGCCTCGGCACATTCTGCTCACCAGACGTGCCCTGAGTCATCCGAGACACTCCGATGAAGTCTGGCTCATCGACTTCCGTATTGCCGGGACCATGCCCACCCAAGAGGTTGTCGGACCTCAGGTGGACCATCGCAGCGACATTTTCTCCCTGGGCGCGGTGGCCTTTGAAATGCTCACTGGGCAGGGAGCTTCTGAAGGGGCTAGCAAGGCGGCATTGCTCATCAAGCTCCTTCACGAGGCCCCACCCTCGGCGCGGCAGTGGCACCCGGAGTTGCCCGTGGCCTGCTGACGAAGTGTTGGCCCGTGCACTCGCGAAGGACCCTGATGATCGGCATTCCTCGGCCAGTGCCTTTGTGGACGCACTTGCAGAGGCCTTCCCACCGCCCCCCGGACTGCTGTCGAGGCTTCTGGGCCGGGTGCGAAC
Organism: uncultured Acidobacteriota bacterium; assembly: GCA_963700695.1. Classification (GTDB taxonomy): domain Bacteria; phylum Acidobacteriota; class Vicinamibacteria; order Fen-336; family Fen-336; genus JAJDNS01. Next base: position 511,307 of record CAVOYO010000012.1, read on the forward strand.
CACCAAATAGCCGGCACAGTTCTTGGTCCCGGGTGGACATCAGCGGCTTGGAGCAGCCGCAACCTGTGGACTACGACTTCCGCTAGGCCACCTACCCGCGAGTTCCTGCTTATATGGTTTGTTACATGGTCTGCCCTTTTGTGCTACCCTGAAACAAAGCAAAGTAACGCTGTCCGTCGGAGACCCGTTGGCGATGCCAAAGAAGACCGCTCGCACTCCCGTCCTCCCGTTCAACAAGAAGAAGCCTCGCGGAAAGCCATTCGAGAAGGGCAAGCCCCGTCACCCAAAGGCAGGTCGCCGCGCCGGCACATCCAACAAGATCACGAAGCCCGTGAAGGACTTCTTCAAGGAGATCATCGAAGGCGACGTCTGGCAGAACAACGCGAAGCTCCGCCTCGAAGCAGGCAAGGCAGGCAGGCTCGAAGAGGTCGCGGTCTACTACGCCGCAGGGGGGAAGCCGAAAGAGACCAAGGAAGTCGAGTCCAAGACCCTCGCCAGCTTGCTCACCCTCGCCACCGAGATTGCTGACTCGTGAGCACTGCTCTAGTTGGAGGACCTCGCCCGGAGCAGCAGATCGCACGGCTGCTCAAGCGGTGGAGGCAGGACCCGGTCTCCTTCGTCCAGCACTCGTTCAGCTCCGACCCGCTTTCTTCTCCTGTCCATGTCGACCCGGCGCAGAAGCAGATCCTCGAAGCAGTACGCGACCACGACCGGGTCGCAGTACGAACAGGTAGAGGTGTAGGCAAGACGGCAACCGCTGCCTTTCTGGCTCACTGGTGGCTCGGACTCGCTGCCCGTCCCTCAGGGTCGTCACCACCGCCGGCACCTGGGGCCACCTCGAGGACAAGCTGTGGCCTGAGATCAGAACGTGGGGCAGGCAGTGGCTCTTCGCCGACGCCTTCCAGTACCAGACGATGGGGATCTACCACCTCGAAGAGGAGCGACTCCCGGCAGGGTGGTCGCGACCGCCTCCGACCAAGCGGTCAACGTCGAGGGTTACCACTCCCCCAATCTCCTCTCATCGTTGACGAGGCGAAGGGGATGCCGGATGAGATCTTCGCCGCCCTGATTGCTTCCCTCTCAGGCGACTACGGCCCGGGTACCCAGAAGGTCGTCGCCCTCTCCACCCCGCCTCTCTCCAAGGTCGGCTGGTTCGCCCGGGTGTCTACCTCCAGGTCGGAGTGGCACACGATCCACGTCTCCGGGCTCGACTCACCCCGGGTCTCTCGGTCCTTCGTTGAGGAGATCCGCGACGAATACGGGGAGGACTCTCCCGAGTACGAGATCGTACGTCCTTGGGGAGATCCCGGAAGGTGCGGCAGAGACCGTCATCCAGTCCCGCTGGGTGGAGGACGCCCAGCGCCGCGACATCGACAAGGAGGACCGCCGCCCCACCGTTGTCACCTGTGACGTCGCCAGGGAAGGCGAGGACCTGACCACGTTTGGCGTCTTCAAGCAGGGACGGCTTCAACCTGGCCCGTTTCGAGAACGACGGTCGCCCTGGTTGGCTCTCCCATGCCGACCTGATGCAGGTAGCCGGGCGTTGCATGAGGGTGGCGGTGCAGTACAAGGCCAAGGCGCTCTGCGTTGACGACACCGGGCTGGGGGGCGGAGTGACCGACCGGCTTCGAGAGCTGCAGCACGAGGGTGTGTTCCCCAGGGATTGCCAGATCATCGCGATGAAGTTCGCAAGGAGAGCCAAGGCAGTCCCGGCGGTTCCACTCGATCAAGGACGAGCTCTGGTGGGCGGGAAGAGAAGCTCTCCGTCGCGGCCTCCTTGCCCTCCCCTCCGACGAGGAGATCAGGAAGTGGAAGTGCCCTCGAGGGTCGGACTTCAAGACCCAGCTCACCCAGGCGATCTACGAGTACGACTCACTCGACCGCATCAGAGTGTTGGACAAGCGGGTGGGCAACCGCGAGAAGACGAAGGCACTGCCGACCAAGTCCCCCGACTTTGCCCACGCTTTCATCCTCGGAGTGCGGCAGTACGTCGGTCAGCTCCCTGAGGAAGTTCCTCCGCCTCCTCCCGAGACGGGGGACGAGAGGCTCGTGGCAGAGGGTGCAGGAGCTGGTGAGGCAGGCGAAGATGCCACCGCTTCCCGACATCTACCGGCGCAAGAGGTGACTCAGGTTCTCGCTGCTACCCGGGTCCCAGGTCGGCTCTGTGTTGGCTTCAGGGATACGTCGCCTGCCCTCGACCGATGATTGCCACATGACATGCCATCCACTCTTCGTGGCGGTACCCTTGGCAGGCCGTGGCGGACCTCGACCTCCGCCGTTCGTACTCCCTCTGGCTCAAAGTTCCAGCGGACTGCCTCTTCGCATCGAGAGTACCGCTTGTACTCCGGGCTGACTATGAATGCTCGCATTGACTGAGACGAGGAAGAGTTCCGCAGTTGGCTTCAACGCGAGCTTCCCTGCGTCGGT